>CAVSKC010000004.1:0-372368 GCA_963728425.1 uncultured Actinomycetota bacterium | reverse complement strand
CGTCATCACCACGGTCGGCGAGATCAGCGTTCCCGTGCAGGTCGCGGAGCCCTTCGAATCGGCGATCTCGATGAAGGCCAGCGGAGCGGCGAAGTCGTCGCTGGTCTTGTCGGTACCGCCGACCACGGCTCCCGCCATCGGCACCAGGGTGGCCAGCGCGAGCAGGATCGGGAGCACAGCGAGAAGGCGCCGCACGGGCGGCGCGCCTGGTTCGTCCGATACCGCATCACATACCCGATCGAATTGGCCGCTCGAAAGCTTGAGCGCTATCCGAGCTCGGCCAGCCGGCGCTCCAGGAACTCGCGCTCGCCGGCGTTGGCGGTGAGCTCGAGCGCGCGCTCGTAGGAGCGCGCGCAGCTCGCCTCGTCACCCGAGCGCCGCTGCACGTCGGCAGCGGCCGCATGGAACGAGGCGTAGCCGGCCAGGGCTTGCTCCAGCGCCGCCAGAAGCGGCAGGGCGGCTTCGGGGCCATCGGCGAGCGAGAGCGCGACGGCGCGGTTGAGCGCCACGACGGGCGAGGGGTCCGAGCGGGAGAGCAGCCCGTAGAGCGCCGCGATCTGGTCCCAGTCGGTCTCGGCGTAGGTGGGCGCGAGCGAGTGCAGCGACGCGATCGCCGCCTGCAGCGCGTACGGGCCGGGCCCCTCCGCGAGCGTCCCGCGCACGAGCGCATCCGCCTCTGCAGCCGCGGCGGCGTCGTACAGCGAGCGGTCGTGCTCCTCGAGCGTCACGTAGCGCCCGCGGGAGTCGTAGCGCGCCGCCCGCCGGGCGTCGGTCGCGAGGCACAGCGCCAGCAGGCCGCGCGCCTCGCTCTCGTCGGGCATCAGCCGGGCGAGCACGCGCGCGAGGCGAATCGCCTCGGCGCACAGCTCCGCGCGCACGGGCAACTCGCCCGCGCTCGCGGCGTGCCCCTCGTTGAAGACCAGGTAGACGACCGCGAGCACGGCGCCCAGACGCTCCGGCAGCTCGTGGTCGGCCGGCACGTCCATGCTCACGCGCTGCTCCCGCAGCGTGCGCTTGGCGCGCACGAGCCGCTGGGAGATGGCCGGCGGCGTCGCCAGCAGCGCGCGCGCGATCTCCTCGACGGTGAGCCCGGCGACCAGGCGCAGGGTGAGCGCGACGCCGGCCTCGGGGGCGAGCGACGGATGGCAGCAGGCGAACATCAGGCCCAGGCGCTCGTCCGGGATCGAGGAGTCGCGCTCGGGCTCGATCGCCCGGCGCAGCGCCTCGAGCTCGACCGCCTGGCGCTCGCGCTCGCTCGCCATGCGCCGGCGGCGCAGCCGGTCGATCGCGCGGTTGCGCGCCGTGCGGATGATCCAGGCGCCCGGGTCGTCCGGCAGACCGTCGCGCGGCCAGCGCTCGACGGCCGTCGCGAAAGCGTCCTGCACGACCTCCTCGGCCAGATCGAGATCGCCGACGCTGCGCGCGAGGACAGCGACCGCCCTACCGAACCATTCCCGGTAGAGCCAGCCGATGGCCTCGCGCTGCAGCGGCGGTGGCGTGCTCACATCTGCGCGACGGGGCGCACCTCGACGGCGCCGAAGCGGGCGCTCGGGATGCGCGCGGCGGCGTCGATCGCCTGGTCCAGCGTGGCGCAGTCGACGACGTAGTAGCCGCCGACGAGCTCCTTGGTCTCGGCGAACGGGCCGTCCTTGACGACCCGCTGGCCGTCGCGCACGCTCACGGTGCGCGCCAGGTCACGCGCCCTGAAGGGCGTTGCCGTCGACGAAGATCCCCTCCTCGCGAATCGCGGCCGAGTACGCGAAGTACTCGCCCATGACCGCCTTGGACTGCTCCTCGCTCATCCCCGCCCAGACCGACGGATCGTCGTGGATCAGAAGCATGTACTGCACGGTGGCGCTCCTTGCTCGCGGAACTGGTGACAGTAGCGAGGACGAACGGAGCGGCACGGAATCGACAGGCGGCGCCTGCGCGCTCCATGCGAGCGCCGGGCGGATGTGCACGTGACAGTCGCGGCGTCAGGCGCGGATGCGGCCGGCGAGCGTGCCGGCCAGGCCGACTTCCATCGGCCAGACCATCGCGACGGCGGCCAGCGGCGTCGTGGTCAGGAGCGTGATCTCCGTCTTGCCGCGGCCGATGTAGATGACGTCGAACGCCATCCGGATCGTCTCCTTCGACGTCTTGACGTCGAAGACCGTGCGGAAGGCGCCCGTGTAGGCCGTGAGCTTCGGGATCTTGAGCGGCTTGAGCGAGACGAATTGCGTCGTCGTGTTGAGCGCCTTCTTCAGGCTCGCGCGGGCGCACTCGAGGAAGTGCGGCGCCTGCAGGGAGCGCTTCCAGTCGAGCTCGACCATCTTCGTCGTCTGCATCACCTGCGACTCGCTGTGGATCTCGAGCCCGAGATGCTTGAAGTCCGCTGCCGCCGCGCCGGTGACGACGAGATCCGAGCGCTTGGGGTGATAGTTCGGGCAGCCCTTGTCAGCCGAGAGGTCGGGCTTCACCGGGCCGCCCGTCCAGCCGGTCGCAGAGCCGACATCCGGCCTGCGTGAGGGCGACCGCGCGAGCGGCGGCATCCCCGGCGGTCGTCCGCTGGATCTTGTACTGGTCGGTGCCTGCGGTCGCCGTGGCGGTCGAGGCGAGCGCCGCGAAGGCCGCGGCGGCGAGGAGTCGGACTGCTCGGCTGGTGCGCATTCGGGTCATCACGCTTCGCATATCGGCCGTGCGGCGGGAGACTTGATAGCTCGTTCACGCGGTCGTGAAGAGGTCGGCCGGAAGCGCCGAGTCGTCGAGTGTAACCGCGTGCCGCGCCGCCCTCGTCCAGTGCCGCGAGCAGCGCCCCGTGCGCGGGCTCGCGCCGCGCCCGCCGCAGCTCGCAGCCCGGCAGCGCCGCGGCCACCGCGTCGACCAGCAACGTCGAGGGGTGGCGCATCACGCCGCCGGCCAGCGTCACGGGCGTCGGCTCGCCCAGGCCGCACTTGCGGGCCGCCACGCGCAGGTAGCCCGCGACCTCGCCCGCCACCCAGGCCAAGCGCTCGAGCGCCAGCGCATCGCCCTCGGAGGCGCAATCGAGCAACACGCCGCCGAGCGAGACGCGCGCCGGTCGCGGACCGCGCCCGGTCACGCGCTCGATCGCGGCGATCGCGTCCGGCGCGCCGAATACCGCGGCCACGCGGGCGGAGAGCAGGCTCGGCGGCAGCAGGCCGAGCTCGCTGCGAACGGCGGCGTCGAGCGTCGCGCGGCGTGAGATCGGTGCTGAAGGTCGGCGCGGCGTTGAAGCTCATGTGCCAGAGGCGGCCGTCGCGGGCGCGCGCGCCGATGGCTGAGCCGGTGCCGCAGACGAAGGAGCAGCCGACGCCGTCGTCGGCCCCGCAGCGGATGGCGCCGATGGCATCGTTGACGACCACGGTGCGCGCAGCCGGCACGAGGCGTGCCAGCTCGCTCTCGTAGTACGCGATGTCGGCCGGCCAGTCGGCGCCCGAGAGCGAGTAGTACGCGCAGGCCGGCTCGCCGCCGCCCGCCGCCGCGAGCGCGGCCGACGCGGCGCGCGCGACCTCGCCGACCGCGAGGGCGGGGTCGGTCGCGGAATAGACGTCGCTACTGCCCGCGCGCGCGTGGCCGGAGATGCGCCCGTCGGCCCCGCAGACGAGCGCGACCGTCTTCGTCATGCCGCCGTCGACCCCGAGATAGAGCATCGCGCGGCGCTACGGCAGGAGGCGTTCGGGCAGGTGCTCGCGGTGCGCGTGCGCGAGCTCGTCGTAGACGCGCTCGGTGCGGTCGAGGTCGATCATCAGCGGGTGCGCGGCGAGCGCGTGAATGGCGTCGCGCCGCGTGCCCGACCAGGCCGCCTCGGCCGTCAGTGCCTGGTATTCGCCCAGCTCGTGCACGAGGCCGCGCACGTGCGCCGGCAGCGGCGCGGGCGCGGGCAGCGGCTCGATCCAGCCGTCCGGCCCGCCGCAGCGGCCGAGCAGCTCGACCACCAGTGACTCGTCGAACCCCGGCAGCGCGCCGCCGGCGTTCGGGACGTTGACCGTGAGCACCTCGTCCTTCTCGTTGAAGACCGCGTCCATGGCGTCGATGGCCAGCTCGAGCTCGTTGATGCCGCCGCGCGAGAACGCCGGGTCGAGCTGCGGATCGTCGCTCTCGGCCTGCTCCTCGTAGTGCTTCCAGTAGCCGGCCGACCAGCCGAGGATGTCCTCGGCGCGCGTCGTCGGCTTGGCCTGCAGCTCGGCGAGCACCTCGTCCTGGCAGTAGTAGTACTGGAAGTAATCCGCGGGAATGGCGTCCATCTCGGCCGCGATCCGCAGCTGGCGGCGCAGTCCGCCGGTGAGCTCCGGGTCGTGCTTGCGCCGCTCCCACGCCTCGGCCACGAGCGGCATCGCGTCGGCGCCCTTGTAGGAGTGCACGACGCTCCAGCAGGCGTGGTTGAGCCCGACCATGACGGTGTCGAGCTGCGTGGGGTCGAGGTCGCTCGCCTCGGCGATCTGCTCGGCGAAGTAGATCGGGCCCTCGCAGAGCGACACGAACGGCACGTCCGAGTGGGTGGTCACGGCCTGTGCCAGCACGTTCACCGGGTTCGTGTAGTTGAAGATCCGCGCCTTCGGGCAGACGTCCTCGACGTCGGCGAGGATGCCCTGCATCGCGTGGATGGCGCGCAGCGCCATGAAGAAGCCGCCCGGTCCCTGCGTCTCCTGGCCGATGATCCCGTGCTTCAGCGGGATGCGCTCGTCGAGCACGCGCGCCGCGAAACCGCCGGGCCGGTAGCTCGAGAGGATCGCGTCGCAGCCGGCCAGCCCCGCCCGGCGATCGGTCGTGGCCTCGATCGTGAGGTCGAGGCCGTGCGCCTTCGCCATGCGCTCGGCCAGCCGGCGGATGAGATCCAAGCCGCTCCGGGTCGAGGTCGATGAGCACCACCTCGGAGCCGTCGAAGTTCTCACCCTGATGGATGAAGCTCGCCATCGTGCCGGCGCCGCGCGTGGAGCCGCCGCCGATGTAGGCCATGCGGATGCGTGCCACTCCGGGAGAGTACTGGCCGCAGATCGGGCGGCGGATCGCGAGCGAGCTCAGCCTGCCGGCAGCGCGTCCCGGTCGGCCAGCACCACGACGTCGCCGGTTGCCTGCTGCAGCCACGACGCCGGCACGTCAGCCGAGGGCGGCGGGGTCAGCGTGCTGCGCAGGATCTCGCGCTTGTGCGCTCCGGAGACGACGAGCAGGATCTCCCGCGCCGCGAGCATCGACGCGAGGCCGCAGGTCAGCGCCTCGCGCGGCACGGCCTCGTCGCCGCCCCAGTAGCGCGCATTGCTGCGTACGCTCGCAGGCGTCAGCGGCACGAGGCGCGTGGGGGCGTCGCGCTCGATCGGCGGCTCGTTGAAGCCGAGATGGCCGTTGGGCCCCAGGCCGAGCACCGCGAGGTCGAAGCCTCCCGCCGCCGCGACGGCCGCGTCGTACCTCCGGCAGGCGACGCTGGGCGGCAGCCGCGCGTCGAGCCGGATCGCGCGCGACTCGGGCACGTCGAGCGGCTCGAGGAACGAGCTGAGCAGCCAGCCGTAGAGCGAGCGGCGGTCGCCCTCGGCAAGTCCGGCGTACTCGTCGAGTTGCGCCGCTCGCAAGCGCGACGTATCGAGCTCGCCGCGGCCGTGCCGCTCGGCCAGCTCGCGGTAGGCGCCCATCGGCGTGTCGCCGGTCGCGAGCAGGAGCAGCGCGTCGGGCCGGCGGCGCAGCGTCGCGGCGATCGCGTCCGCCGCAGCCTGGCTCAGCGCCGCGTAGTCGTCGACGATGACGGTGCGCATCAGGTCGCGGGAGGACGCTGGCGCTTAGCGGTCGTAGCCGGGGTTGACGCGGTCGAGCTCGCGTCGCACCGCGGCGAACAGCTCGGCCTGCCCGCCGACACCCCTGAACTGCGCCGCGGTGTGCTGCGCGACCTCCTCGGGCACGCGCAGCAGCGGCGAGCCGGTCGACTGCGCCAGCACCTGCACCTGGCAGGCCCGCTCCAGGAAGTAGAGCTGGTGCCACGCGTCGGCCACCGACTCCCCGACGACGAGCACGCCGTGATTGTCCATGAGCAGTACCGAGATCCCGTCGCCGAGGGCCTGCGCGATGCGCGCGCCCTCCTCCTCGGCCTCGGCCAGGCCGGCGTAGGCGAGGCGCGCCACGCGGCCGTGGAAGTACATCGCGTTCTGGCTCGCGCGCGTGTCGAAGCCGCGCTCCGTCATCGCGAGCGCCGTGGCGTACGGCATGTGCGTGTGCAGCACGCAGGCGGCGTCCGGCCGCGCGCGGTGCGCGCCGAGATGGATCGTGAAGGCCGTGACGTCGAGCTCGCCCGTGCCCGACAGCCGCTCGCCGCCGAGCCCGATCGTGAGCAGGTCGCTCGCGCGCAGCTCGGACCAGTGCGGGCCGTACGGATTGAGCAGGAAGCAGTCGTCACGGCCCGGGACGACGAGGCTGAAGTGGTTGTCGATGCCCTCGTTGAAGCCGTACAGGGCGGCGGCGCGCAAGGCGGCCGCGAGCTCGACGCGCGCCAGCCGCAGGCCGGCGGTCTCGGAGGCGATATCCAGCGAGGCGGACACCGGCCAATCCTACGCGGTCTGGTCCGTGGCGGTCGCCCGCACGCAGCGTCAGCAGCGGCAGGGCCTGCGCCGCGAGCGCGGCCGCCATCAGCATCGTGGTCAGCATGCGATTGCCGGCCGTCACGCGACTGAGTGCGAGCCCGAGCGCGAGCAGCCCCAGCGCGTCGGCGACGAGCTCGGCGGCCACGAGCTCGATCAGGTCGACGGCCAGCTTCGCCCAGACGAGCAGGAAGGCGAGCAGCATGACCACGAGCGCGAGCAGCAGCGACCCGGGCTCGGGCAGGACGGCCAGGCCGGCGACGCCGAGGCCGAGCAGGGTGGCCAGCAGCGCCCGCAGCACTCAGAGCACGCCGCGGTCGAGCACGCTGCCGTGCTTGTCGAGATAGGTGTAGCCGACCGTGCGGTCGGGCTGCACCTCGACCATGAGCGCGCCGATGTCGAGCAGGCTCTTGGCCGCTCCGGGGGTCGCCAGCGTGCGCGCGAGCGAGCCGGGCCCCTGTCCTCCCGTGCCGACGGTGAACGTCTTGAGGCCGCCGACGATGCGGCGCTCGTAGCGGTGCAGGTGGCCCGAGAAGACCGCCGTGGCGCCGGCCTCGCGCAGCACGGGCATGATCGCGTCGCCGACCTGCAGCGGGCGGTGGCAGGCGACGAAGCGCAGCTCGGGGCCGGGCTCCCGCAGCGCAGCGCCGGCGAAGGCGATGGCGGCCTCGTCGTTCGGCTCGTCGCCGAGCACGACCACCTGGATCGGGCCCCAGCGGACGGCGAAGCGGCCGCCCTCGGGGAGGTCGAACGCGCGGCTGATCGCGCCGGGGCCGGGGAAGAAGTTGTCGTGATCGCCGAGGCAGACGTACAGCGGCGCACTCGCCATCAGGTCGGCCAGCGGGCGGAAGATGTTGCGGTCGAGCAGCACCTCGGCGGCGACCAGGTACGAGTTGTCGCCCGCTGTCACCGTGAACTCGGGCCGCTGGGCCGCGAGCACGCGGCCGACTGCCCACTCGTCGTCGTTCCCCGAGCCGTAGTCGCCCAGCACCGCGAAGCGCAGCGGCCGCTCCAGCGCTTGCGGCGGCGTGGTGAACGAGCCGCTCGCGCGCGCCGTGCCGTCGACGCTGGCGGTCCAGGCGTAGCGGGTGTCGGGCTGCAGGCCGCGCAGGACGCCCCGCTCGACCTCGGCCGCGCGTGCCGTCCGGCGCGACCGCGGTCACGCTCACCGGCTGCTCGCCGCGCACGCTCCAGCGCAGCGCGGCCTCGCTCCCGGAGACGCGCAGCAGGTACGGCCCGCGCGTGAACGGCGTGTCCGAAGGGCCGCGCAGAAACGAGAGCCAGTACCAGATCGTCGCGCCCACGGCGATCACGCAGACCGCGACGACCATGCCCAGGGCGCCGAGCGCGAGGCGCGCTCGCGTCAAGCGCCGCTGGAGGATTTCCTCGCTCGCCACACCGGCAAACTAGGACAGGGCGGTGCGTCACGCTCACGCTAGACTCGGCGGCCTGCCCGCCGACGCCCCGAGAGAGCACGAGAACGAGCCAGTGCGCGACGCAGTCGTGATCGGGGGCGGCATCGCGGGCCTCGCCGCGGCCTGGGATCTGCGCAACCGCGATGTCGTCGTGCTCGAGGGCAGCGGGCGCCTCGGCGGCCGCATCCGCAGCGAGCCGCGCGCGCCGTACTGGCTGAACCTCGGTGCGCACGTCTTCAGCGGCCCCGGGTCGGCGACCGGCCGCCTGGTCGCCGATGTCGGAGTGGAGTCCGTGCCGGTGCCCGGGCACCTGATCGCCCTGGAGCTCAACGGGCGCCTGCTGGTCGGCGGCCGGCCCGAGCTGTACCCGCTGCGCCTGCCGCTGCGGGGCGCCGAGCGCGTCGCGCTCATGCGCGCCGGGGCGCGGCTGCGGATCGCGGCCGCGCGCTATCGCGCGCGTCGCCAAGCCGAGACCCGGCGAATCGCCGGCCGAGACGCGCCGGCGGCTGCTCGCTCACGGCGACGACCAGACGTTCGCCGACTGGCTGGGCCCGCTCCCGGGCGACGCCGACCTGATGTTCCGGGCCACGGTGACGCGCTCGACGGCCGAGCCCGAGGAGATCACCGCCGGGGCGGGCACGGGCTACTTCGCGCTCGTCTGGAGCTCGGGCTCCGGCCTCTCGCGCAACATCGTCGGCGGCGCCGGCGCGCTCATCGATGGCATCGCCGCCGAGCTGGGCGGGCACGTCGTCACGGACGCCGAGGTGTCGGAGATCGCGCAGGAGGGCGAGCTCGTGCGCGTGCGCTACCGCCATGCAGGCATCGAGCGCGAGCTGCGCGCGCGGCACGCGATCGTGGCCACGAAGGCGTTCGACGCGGCCCGCCTGATCCGCGACCTGCCCGGCGACACGCAGCAGCGCCCTGACCTCCATCCCCTACGGGCCGACCGTCGTCATGGCCATGCTGACCAACGAGACGCGGCCGATGCCGTGGGACGACCTCTACGCACTGGCCACGCCCAAGCGCGCGTTCAGCATGCTCTTCAACACGGTCAACGTGCTGCGGCCGCGCAGCGCGCTGCGCGCACCGGGCGGCAGCCTCATGGTCTACCGCTCCGGCCATGCGGCGCTGGAGATGTTCGAGCAGCCGGACAGCGTCGTCGAGCAGGCCTTCCTCGACGATCTCTACGCGATCTACCCCGATGCGCGCGGGATCGTGGGCGAGACGATCCTGCTCAAGCTGCCGCGCATGCTGCCCTACGCGGCGCCCGGGCGCTCGGCCCTGCAGCCGGCGCTCGAGCGACCGCTCGGCCGCGTCCATCTGGCCGGCGACTACCTCGGCGGCGTCTACACCGACACCGCGATCTCGAGCGGACAGGAGGCCGCGCAGGCCGTGCGCGCGGCCCTGCAAGCAACCGATTCGGAGAGCTGAGCGTGCGCAGCCGCTTCAACAACGTGATCAACGCCCGCGACGTCCCGCCCGAGGACTACTCCGAGCCCAGCGGGCGCTACCAGGTGAGCGGCCGCGAGATCGCCGAGGCGGTCGGCGCCCGCGACCTCGGCTACAGCGTCACCTTCGTCGAGCCCGGGTCGCGCTCGTACCCGTTCCATTTCCACCACGGCGAGGAGGAGGCCTTCTACGTGCTGGAGGGACGCGGGCTCCTGCGCCAGGGCGACGGCGAGGGCGAGGAGGAGATGATCGAGCTGGGGCCGGGCGACGTCGTCGCGTTCCCCGCCGGCACGGGCATCGCCCACCAGTTCCTCAACCCGGGCGACGTGCCGTTCGCCTACCTCGCGATCAGCAACAAGGTGCATCCGGACGTGGCGGAGTTCCCCGACTCGGACAAGGTGCTCGTCCGCTCCACGCGCATCATCGTGCGCCGCACCCCGCAGCTCGACTACTTCGACGGCGAGCTCTGACGTGCAATTGGGCCTGCCCCAATTGACGCCTCGCCGCACAATTGGCTGGCCCCAATTGGCCTCACAACGGGTAGGTCAGCGTGGGCAGCCAGTGGCGCCAGGCCGCCGGCAGATCGGCCTGGGCGATGCCCTCGTCGAGCAGGCTCTTGAGCTCGTCGTCGCCCAGCCGCAGCGCGCAGCCCCAGGGGTTGCGCGTGGGCACCGTGAAGGCCACGCGGATGCCGGGGTGCATGCGGTCGATGCCGATGAAGGCCACGTCGTCGTCGACGACGGCGTCGACCTCGCCGGTCAGGAGCGCGCGCAGCATGTCGCCGAAGACGTCGTCGCTGACGCCGTCGAACGGCACCGTCTCGACGCCTGCGAACGTCGCGGCCAGCGCCAGGTTGGTGCTCCCGGCGATGGCGCCGACGCGCCGGCCGCGCAGGTCGTCCGCCGCCGCCACCGCGTCGCCTGCCCGCACTGCGACCGCCTCGTCGAAGACGGCGTAGGGCCGCGTGTAGAGAAAGTGCCGCTCGCGCTCGGGCGTGATGGCCGAGCCGCACCAGATGCCGTCGCACTCGCCGTCGGCGAGCGTGCGCGCGAAGTCCGCCCACTGGCGGAAGACCCAGCGCAGCTCGAGCCCGAGCGCTCCGGCGACCGCCTGCGCCGCAGCCGGCTCGTAGCCATGGCGGGCGCCGTCGGGCTCGGTCCAGAACAGCGGCGGCGCCGCCATGTCGGAGCAGCAGAGCGTGAGTTCCCCCGGCGTGACCGGGCTCACGTCAGGCCGCCGCGGCGAAGTGGCTTTCGATGAAGGGGGTGCGGTGGCCGTCCTCCCGCCACATGATCGGGAAGTAGACCTCGTCCAGCTCCAGCACCCCCGGGCGCATGTAGCGCGAGTAGAGCGGATGGCGGCGTGTCGGATGCCACGTCGTGTCCGTCGAGACCATGTGGCTGATGATCGCGCGCCGGTCGGCATCCGGCCGCTCGTTGGGCGGCGAGCCGTGGAAGCAGAGCCCGTGGTGGAACGCCGCGCCCCCGGGCGGCACCTCGATCGGCACCATCTCGGTCTCGACGTCCGGCGGCCTGACCTCGTGCATCCAGCCCAGCCAGTCCTCGGGCGCGTGGAACGTGTCGCCCGTCGGCAACTGGCCCCAGGCGTGCGAGCCGCGCGCGTAGTAGATCGTGCCGGTGTCGGCCGCCGTCTCGTCCAGCGCCATCCAGCAGGTCGTCATGTTGGGCGGCTCGAGGAACGGCACGTAGGCGGCGTCCTGATGCGCCAGCAGCGCCTTGCCCGAGGGCGGCTTCCAGATCATGTTGTCCTGCAGCAGCCGCATGCCCGGCGCCCCGGCCAGCTTGGCCGCGAAGCGCGCGTTGCGCTCGGCCAGGGTGATGTGGGCGAGCCAGCGATCGGCCTTCCAGACGTTGCACAGCTGCCGGGTGCGATCGGGCGGCGTGACGCCCGGCGTGTAGTTGACCTCGTCCGGCGCGAGCCCCGTCTCCCACTCGTGCTCGAAGCAGGCGTGGAAGCGCTCGCGCGTGCGCTCGACGTCCTCGTCGGAGAGCCAGCGCTCGACGATCAGGAAGCCGTCGCGCTCGTATTGCCGGATCTGCTCCGGGGTCGGGTCGGTCGGCGTCATACATAAAGTTCTATCAAGCGCCCGCGGGCCGGACGGAAGCCGGTTGGTGGCTGCACAAGCCGGGGTCCGAGCCCGATTGGTGCGGACGCCTTCGAGTGCGACCAGACGGCGCACCGATCGCAGACGGGCGGTGCGCGCTCGAATCGGAAGAGGGGCAGTCATGCGCAGACCATCTGCGGCGCTCGTCGTCGCGTCGGCGGCCCTGGCCATGGCGATGATCGGCACATCCGTCGCGGCCACGGGCTTCATGATCACGTCGTCCAAGCAGATCAAGCCGGGCTCGATCTCGCTCTCGGACCTCAGCAAGAGCGCACGCAAGGAGCTTCACGGCGCTCGCGGCCGGCGGCCCGGAAGGGCCGCAAGGGCGAGGACGGCGAGGACGGCCTGGACGGCGAGGACGGCCTGGACGGCGAGTCCGCGACGAACCTGTGGGCGCAGATCAGGGCCGACGGCACGCGTCAACGCCTCCAGCTCGACGGCGTCACGGCCGTGAACGCCTCGACGGGCGTCTTCTACGTCAACTTCGGCCAGGACATCACCGGCTGCGCGGCTGCTGGCGACCCAGAGCTCGCTCCCGAACTTCGCCGGCGCGGGCCTGACGCACGGCGGGCATCCCCGGCCCGGCGTTCGTGTCCACGAGCAGCGCCGGCGTCGACCTCGCAGCCGGCTTCCCCAGCGTCAGCTCGGCGAGCGTGCAGACGAGGCGCACGAACGGCGCGCTCGTCTCGACGAGCTTCGCCGATCGCCGTGTTCCTGCTGACGGCTCTGCCGCCCGCAGGGGGCAGGTCGCGGACACTGCAGGTGTGGCAGAGCGCGCAGACATCCGCAACGTGGCGATCATCGCGCACGTCGATCACGGCAAGACGACGCTGGTCGACGCGATGCTCTGGCAGTCCGGGGCCTTCCGTGAGAACGAGGCCGTGCAGGACCGCGTGCTCGATTCCGGCGACCTCGAGCGCGAGAAGGGCATCACGATCCTGGCCAAGAACACGGCCGTGCGGCACGGCGGGACGAAGATCAACATCATCGACACGCCCGGCCACGCCGACTTCGGCGGCGAGGTCGAGCGCGGGCTGACGATGGTCGACGGCGTGCTGCTGCTGGTCGACGCCAGCGAGGGGCCGCTGCCCCAGACGCGCTTCGTTCTGCGCAAGGCGCTCGAGCTGTTCCTGCCCGTGATCCTCGTCGTCAACAAGATCGACCGCCCGGACGCGCGCATCGGCGAGGTCGTCGACGAGGTCTACGCGCTCTTCCTCGACCTCGACGCCGACGAGAAGCAGATCGAGTTCCCGATCGTCTACACCAACGCCCGCGCCGGGCAGGCGACGCTCGACCCCGACGCTCCCGGCGACGATCTCGAGCCGCTGTTCGAGACCTTGTTCACGACCGTGCCGCCGCCCTCGTACGAGGAGGGCCATCCGCTGCAGGCGCTCGTGACCAACCTCGACGCCTCGCCGTACCTCGGCCGCCTCGCGCTCTGCCGCATCCGCAACGGCATCCTCAGGCGCGGCGACAGCGTCCTGCGCTGCCGCATCGACGGCACCACCGAGCGCGTGCGGATCACCGACCTCACGGTCACCGAGGAGCTCACGCGCGTGGCCGCGGACGAGGCCGGGCCCGGAGAGATCATCGCGATCGCGGGCATCGAGGACGTCGCCATCGGCGAGACGCTCACCGACCCGGACGATCCGCGCCCCTTGCCGGTGATCAGCGTCGACGAGCCGAGCCTGTCGATGATGATCGGCATCAACACCTCGCCGCTCGCCGGACGCGACGGCAAGCTGCTGACGGCCCGCCAGGTGCGCAACCGTCTCGACCAGGAGCTGGTCGGCAACGTCTCGCTGCGCGTGCTCGAGGGCGATCGCCCGGACGCCTGGGAGGTGCAGGGCCGCGGCGAGCTGCAGCTCGCCGTCCTGGTCGAGCAGATGCGGCGCGAGGGCTTCGAGCTCACGATCGGCAAGCCCCAGGTCGTCACGCGGCGCATCGACGGCGTGCTCTGCGAGCCGGTCGAACGGCTCGCGATCGACGTGCCCGAGGCGTACTCGGGCGTGGTCATCGGCCTGCTCGCGCTGCGCAAGGGCAAGATGGAGCAGATGGTCAACCACGGCACGGGCTGGGTGCGCCTGGACTACCTGGTGCCGGCGCGAGGGCTGATCGGATTCCGCACCGAGTTCATCACGGAGACGCGCGGCACGGGCATCCTCCACCACGTCTTCGAGGGCTTCGAGCCCTGGTTCGGCGACCTCAAGACGCGCCCCAACGGCAGCCTCGTCGCCGACCGCCTCGGCGTCTCGACCTCGCACGCGCTGATGAGCCTGCAGGAGCGCGGCGAGCTGTTCATCGGGCCCGCCGTGGACGTCTACGAGGGCATGGTGATCGGCGTCAACGCGCGGCCCGAGGACCTGGACGTGAACGTGGCCAAGGAGAAGAAGGCCAGCAACATGCGCTCGGCCCACGCCGAGGAGCTCGTGCGCCTGGCGCCGCCGCGCCTGCTCTCGCTCGAGCAGGCCCTGGAGTTCATCCGCGAGGACGAGGCCGTCGAGGTCACGCCCACGCACGTGCGGCTGCGCAAGGTCGTGCTGCCCGCCGGCGGCCGCACGAAGACCGCGCCGCGCGCTGCGCCTCGGCCTGTCGGCGCTCGGCACCGTCTGAGCTGAAGCAGGTCTCGCACTGGGCGCCGCGTCTGAACGCGCAGCGCTCAGCAGGACGAACGCGTTGCCCGAGGGGTCGCGCGCCAGCGGCCCCGCCGGGTCGTCCTCGACCGCGTGACCGCCCGCCGCGATGCGCTCGGCCAGCGCGTCGCGCGCGCCCGCATCGGGCAGCACGATCTCGAAGTGGCGCAAGGCGGCCGCGCCGGGCGGAGGCGGCCCGGCGCCGCCGCTGCGCCAGGTGTTGGCACCGACGTGGTGGTGGTAGCCGCCGGCCGAGAGGAAGGCGGCCTGTCCGCCGTACTCCGCCATCAGGCCGAAGCCCACGACGTCGCGGTAGAACTCGACGCTCGGCGGGATCTGGGAGACCTGCAGGTGGACGTGCCCCATCGTCGTGCCATCGGGCTGCCGGTCGAAGGGCTCCGTCGCCGGATCGCCGAGCTCCTCCAGCAGGCCGTCGAGATCCAGCGGATCGGTGCCCATGCGCTCCGCCACCTGGCCCTCCCAGAGCGCGCGCGGCCGGTCGGCGTAGATCTCGATGCCGTGCCGATCGGGGTCGCTGAGGTAGATGGCCTCGCTGACGAAGTGGTCGGACGCTCCGGTCAGGCGCACGCGCTCGCGCACGGCGTGCGCCAGCCAGCGCGCCAGGCTGCGCCGGTCGGGCAGCAGCAGCGCGAAGTGGAAGAGCCCGGTGCGGCCGGGCGCGGGCTGCGCGCCGGGCTCCTCGACGAGCTCCAGCAGGCGCGTTCCGCCCACGCCGAGCGTCGCGCGGCCGCCGTCCTGTGCCAGCACGTCGAGGCCGATCGACGAGCGGTAGTAGTCGAGCGAGCGCTCGAGGCTCGCGACCGTGAGGTGCACCGCGCCCATCTGCGTCGCCGGCGCGATCATGCGGCAGCCGCGCGCGGTCGCAGCCAGGCGGCGAGCGCGTTCAGGTCGCCCTGCGTCAGTCCGTGGCCGGTCCCCTCGTGGGCGACCTGGACGTCGGCGCCGCCCGCCGAGAGCAGCGCGGCGAGCTCCGCCACCTGCTCCGGCGGGCTGTACGGATCGTTGGCGCCGGCGGCGATCAGCACGTCGGTGCCGCGCAGGTCGAGCGGCGCCTCGGGGCGGTAGGGCAGCATCGCGCGCAGCAGCGCGGCGCCGCGCAGCAGGCCGGAGTGGCGGAAGAGCAGCTCCACCGCCATGTTGGCGCCGTTCGAGTAGCCGAGCGCGATCACCTGCGCGGCGTCGCGCTCGTAGTGCGTGCAGGCGTACCCGATCCACTGCGCGAGCTCGTCGCCGCGCCGGCGCAGGTCCTCGAGGTCGAGGTCGCCGATGCCGCGCCGGGCGAAGAAGCGGGCCGCCACGCCGTCCTCGAGCACCTGGCCGCGCGGGCTGAGCAGGGCCGCCTCCGGGGCCACCTGGCGGCCGAGGTCGACCAGCTGGTGCTCGTCGCCGCCGGTGCCGTGCAACAGCAGGATCGTGACCGGCCCGCTGCCGGGCTCGAAGCGATGGACGAACGCCTCGACGCCGCTCACGCCGCGACTGGCCGCCAGGCCCGGATGTCGGGAAGCGGGGTCAGCGCCGGCTCGATGCGCTCGCGCAGATGCTCGAACGCCGGCGGCAGCGAGAGTCGCTCGCCCAGCGACTCCAGCGGCTCGTCGACCGTGAAGCCGGGCCCGATCGTCGCGATCTCGAAGAGCACGCCGCCGGGCTCGCGGAAGTAGATGGAACGGAAGTAGAAGCGGTCGATCACGGGCGTCGGGTTGAGGCCGAGCGCGCGCACGCGCTCTCCCCAGGCCTCGTGATCCTCGGGCGTCGACGACCAGGCGATGTGATGCACCGTGCCCGCGCCCGGCACGCCGCGGACGTCGGGCAGCGGGTCATAGGCGTAGGTGCCGCCGCGGGTCGTGCCGCGCGCCTCCCAGCCTTCGCCGTTCGGGACGAAGCCGAGGCCTTCCTCGAGCAGCCGGCGGCTGGCGTCGGGGCGCATGCTGGAGGCGCGCACGCCCTCGAAGCCCTGCAGCGCGAGCTCGGGCGGGATCTCACGGTGGAGCGCGACCAGCGGCGGGTCGGGCCTGTCCACGACCGCGAGCTCGTGCGCCATGCCCTCGGGGTCGGCGAAGCGCAGACGATCGCCGCTGCGTTCCGTCGCGACGCCCTCTCCGCCCAGCCGCTCGGCCCAGAAGTCGAGCGCCTCGGACGAGGCGACCCGGGAGATGATGCGGTGCACCATGCCCGGGCCCGGCCGGCCGGGCGTCGCGCCCGGATACTCGAAGAACGTCAGGTCCGCGCCCGAGCTGCCGCGCTCGTCCGCGTAGAACAGGTGGTAGACGCTGGGGTCGTCCTGGTTGACGGTCTTCTTGACCATCCGCAGCCCGAGCAGGCGCGCGTAGAAGTCCACGTTGCGGGGCGCGTCGCCCGTGATCGCCGTGATGTGGTGAACGCCTTCGAGCTGCATCGCGGCTGCATTATTGCAACGGCAACCAGCTCGGTGGCCTCAGCCTACCTCGACGCCGGCAGCCGCAGCCGCCTCGGCCTCCTCGGCGCGCGTCTGGCGGATCAGCACGAGCGCCGCCACGAGCCCGATGACCGTCATCAGCGCGCCGACGAGGAACGCGCGCGACAAGCCGTCGGTGTAGGCCACGTCCGGCTGCACCCCGGCCGCCACCTGATCGGCCGTGCGGCTCGTGAAGACGGTTGCGAGCAGCGCCACGCCGACCGCGCCGCCGATCTGCTGCGACGTGTTGATGAGGCCCGACGCGAGCCCGGATTCGTCGTCGCTGATGCCCATGAGCGCCGCGATCGTGACGGGGATGAACGCGAAGCCGAGGCCGATGCCGGCGAGCAGGAAGCCCGGCGCGAGGTCGCCGAGGTAGCTCCCGTGCGGCGAGACGCGCGTGAAGAAGAGCAGTCCCAGCGTCAGCAGCACCATGCCGACGACCAGCACGTTGCGCACGCCGTAGCGCCCGACCAGTGCCTGCGACGCGCCGGCCGAGACGATGATCGTGCAGGCCACGAGCAGGTAGCCGATACCGCTGCGGATCGCGCTGTAGCCCAGCCCTGCCGGCCCCTGCATGTAGAGCGCGAGCAGGAAGAACATCGCGAAGATCGACGCGCCGAGCATGAAGCCGACGACGTTCGCGCCCACGATCGTCGGCAGGCGGAAGATCGAGAGCGGCAGCAACGGGTTGCTCGTGCGCTGCTCGTTGAGCAGGAAGCCGGCCATCAGGACGGCGGAGATCGCGAAGAAGCCGAGCGTGCGACCCGAGAACCAGTGGTACTCGTCGGTCTTGACGACGGTGTAGACGAGCAGCGACAGGCTGGCCGTGACGAGGATCGCGCCGATCACGTCGAACGAGCGGATTGCATCCTCGACGCGGCTCTCGTTCAGCAGCCGCGGGGCCAGCAGGATCGCCGCCAGGCCGATCGGCGCGTTGACGAAGAACACCCACTCCCAGCCGACGTATTCGGTCAGGACGCCGCCGAGCAGCACGCCGACGGCGCCGCCGGCGCCCGAGACCGCGCCCCAGACGCCGAGCGCCTTGTTGCGCTCCGCGCCCTCCGAGAACGTGGTCGAGAGGATCGAGAGCGCCGCGGGCGCGATCATCGCCCCGCCCAGCCCCTGCACCGCACGTGCGGCGATCAGGAGGTTGTTGGTGTTGGCGAAGCCGCAGGCCAGCGACGCGATCGTGAACAGCGCCAGCCCCGCCATGAACAGGCGGCGCCGCCCGAGCAGGTCGGCGCAGCGCCCTCCCAGCAGCAGGAACCCGCCGAACGTCAGCGCGTATGCGCTCGCGACCCACTGCAGGCTCGAATCCGTGAAATCGCAGGTCCTTCTCGATCGTCGGCAGCGCGACGTTCACGATCGAGACGTCGATGATCAGCATGAACTGCGTCGCGCAGAGCAGGATCAGGGCGATCCAGCGGCGGGGATCGGCGGCTTCCGACGACATGGGCATCCCTTCACGGAGTAGTAGCCCGGCAGTATTGCCGCATCAGCGAGGCCGGGACGTGGGGTTAACCGAACCTCGCTGCGGCGAGCCGCAGATCTGCGACGAACTCGCTCATGCGCTGCTCGCGCTGCTCGTCGGGAGCGCGCAGGATCGACGATGGGTGGACGGTCGCGATCACGGCGGGGAGACCGTCGGGCGGGTCGGGCACGAGGCCGCGCTGCGTGCTCACCCTGAAGCCGGGCCCGAGCAGCGACTGCGCCGCCACGGCCCCGAGGAGGACGAGCAGGGGCGGTGAGAGGATCTCGAGCTCCGCCCGCAGCCACGGCCGGCAGGCGACAACATGCGAACGCAGCGGGGCCTCGTGCAGGCGGCGCTTGCCGCGCTGCTTGTAGCGGAAGTGCTTGACCGCGTTCGTCTTGTAGATGCGTACGTCGCTCAGCCCGGCGCGCTCCAGCGCGACGTCCAGCACGTGGCCGGCCGGCCCGACGAACGGATGGCCTTCGACGTCCTCGCGGTCGCCGGGCTGCTCGCCCACGAGCACCAGCTGGGGATGCTCGGAGCCCTCGCCGAAGACCGTTTGCGTCGCGTCCTGCCAGAGCTCGCAGCCGCGGCAGCCCTGCGGCCGCCCGGCGGACGACCGCGAGCTCGCCGCTCGCGGGAACGAAGCGCTCGGCTCCCGGGCGCTCGGGCGCCTGCGCGCGCGAGCCTCGGCATCCCTCGACCTTCTCGTGGGAACACGCAACTCCGGCGCTCTCCCCGCCGAGGGACGGCCAAACCACGGCCCGCGGAGGTTTTGTCTGCTCTCCGAGGAGGAAGAGAGAAACACGTGCAAACCCTGGACGGACAGGACGGGCAGATGACCTCGACCGACCCTCGCTGGCTGGATGTGTCGCCGCCACTCGCAATCGACGACGACGATCCGGATGCGGAGCCGCCCGAAGCGCCTCCGACGCCGCAGCCGCCGAATCTCCCGCCGCCCGATCTCACGCCCGCGGAAACGCCCCAGCAGGGCAGTCAGGACGTCAGACCCATGACCAGCACCGACATTCAGCAGCCGAGACCGAGCGACGCCGGAGAGCCGCAGGGGACCGCGACGCGAGACCCGTCGCCCGTCGATGCTCGGCAGGCGCTTCAGGATGACGCTCGCGGCCGGCATGCTCACCGGCCTGCTGCTCGCGCTCGCCGCGCATGCCGTCCTCGTCTCGACCTGGTACCCGGCCAATGGGTGGAGCTGGTTCATCGTCGCCCTCGGCGGCATCGCCGTCGGCGGGGCGCTCTCGCTCTTCATCTACGGCGCCGCGACCGATCGCACGGACACGGGGCCGCAGCCGCACGGCCGCGCGGACGTCGAGGAGCGCGGCGAGTGGCGCCGCACGCTCGAACGTCGCCGCGCTCAGGCGCGCCGCCGCGCGCCAGCGCTGAGGGCGCTCGCCGCCGGCCACCGCTCTACTGTGAAGCCGGTGGCGCGCGCGAGGCACATCGCAAAGCTCGTCGGGATCTGGGTGCTCGGCCTCGCGCTCGGGGTCACGGGCTGCTCTGCGATCTATGACGCGGTGACCTCGCCGGGCACGAGCCCGGCGCGCGAGCTCGCGCCGTCGGGTCGCTTCGTCGAGGCCGGCGGCGTGCTGACGCACTACGAGCGCTTCGGTACCGCGCGGATCGCCCATCGTGCTGGTCGGAGGCTTCCTCGAGCCGAGCGACACCTGGGACGCGGTCGCCCGCAGGCTCGCGCGCAATCACCGGGTGGTCGCGATGGATCTCGCCGGGTTCGGCTACTCGGAGCGCTCCGGGCACTACCGCCTGGCCGACTGGCGCCGTCAGCTGGACGCCTTCACCCGCGCGCTCGGCTTCTCCCGCGCCCTGCTGGTCGGCCATTCGCTGGGCGCCGGCGTGGTGGCGGCCGAGGCACTCGCGCAGCCAGGGCGCACGAGCGGCATCGTGCTGGTCGACGGCGACGCCCTGGCGGGCGGCGGCGGCCCGGGCATCCTGCGCGACCTGATCGTCGATCCGTATCGCACGAGTGTCTTCCGCATCGTCAAGGACTGGGACTGGGCGATGCGGCGGATCATCCGCGAGGCCTACTCGCCCGACCCCGTCCACATCGACAGCCGCGAGCTGGAGCGCTGGCGACGGCCCTTGCAGGTCGACGGCACCGAGGGCGCCCTCGCGCGCATGCTCGGCAACGGCATCCAGGGACTGCAGCCCGCCGACCTCGCGCGCGTGCGCGTGCCCGCGGCCGTCGTATTCGGCGAGCACGACGGCTCCGTGCCGGTCGCGAGCGGCCGGCGCGCCGCAGCCGCGCTGCATGCCCGCATGACGATCATCCCGGGCGCCGGCCATCTCTCGCACATCACGCACCCGGGCGCCGTCGCGGCCGTCATCGCTCGCGCCGCGGGATAGCATCGGCGCCCATGCAGGCCCTGATCCCCCAGGCCGTGGTCGACGAGGCCGAGAGCGCCGCCCGCAGCGCGCGCTTCCCGATCGGCTCGGCGATCGAGTTCGCCGATCTCGAGCTGGACAGCCGCGTCGAGGCGCTCCACCGCCTGCGCGACTTCGAGCCGCTCTCGTGGGTCCCGGCGCTCGGCGGCTGGCTCGTCACCTCGCACGAGCTCGCGCGCGAGCTGCTCGGCAGGGGCGACGAGTTCACCGTCTGGGCGGAGCCGAATCTCGTGCGGGCGTCGCTCGGCGTGATGATGCTCACGAGCGACGGCGCCGAGCACGCCCGGCAGCGCAAGCCGTTCGACGAGCCCTTCCGCGTGCGGCCGGTGCGCGAGCGCTTCGCCGATCCCGTGGCTCGCCACATCGACGCGCTGATCGAGCGGCTCGCCCCGCGCGGCGGCTGCGAGCTCGTCGAGGAGTTCGCAGCGCCCTTCGCGATCGGCCTCGCGGGCGAGGTGCTCGGTCTCCCGCTGGACGACGTCGCGCGCGTGCAGGAGTTCTACGAGGCCTTCGCGGGCGCCATGGTCTACGACGGCGACCCGGAGCCGCAGCGACGGGCCGACAGCGCGCGCGCTGCGCTCAACGCGATCCTGCTCGAGGAGGTGCGGCGCTCGCGCAGCCGGCCCGGCAACTCGATCACGAGCGCCGTCGCCAACGATCCCGCGCGCGGGCTCGCGGACGAGGAGATCGTCGCGCAGCTGCGCGTGATCCTGTTCGGCGCCATCGAGACCGTGGAGTCGACGATCGCGAACGCGGTCCTGCTCCTGCTCCAGCATCCCGACCAGCTGCGCGATCCTGCGCGACGACCCGGGCCTCGCGGGCAACAGCATCGAGGAGGGGATGCGGCTGATCCCGCCCGTCGCCTTCATCGAGCGCTGGACTGCCGTGCCCTGCGCGCTCGGCGGCATCGAGCTCGGCGCCGGCGAGTTCATGGGAGTGAGCACCGTCGCGGCCAACCGCGACCCCACGGTCTTCCCCGCCCCCGATCGCTTCGACGTGCGCCGCGGGAACGCGCGCCATCACCTCACGCTGAGCCACGGGCATCACCACTGCCTCGGCTTCAACCTCGGCCGCATGCAGTGTCAGGCGGCCGTCACGGCGATCTTCGAGCGACTGCCGGAGCTGGAGCTGGTGCACGCGCCCGAGCCCACCGGTTTCGCGTTCCGGCGGCCCGCGACCCTCGAGCTGCGTTGGCGCGCATCGTGACGAG
This sequence comes from uncultured Actinomycetota bacterium, assembly GCA_963728425.1. Classification (GTDB taxonomy): domain Bacteria; phylum Actinomycetota; class Actinomycetes; order JACCUZ01; family JACCUZ01; genus JAVEDA01. The sequence continues at coordinate 350,629 of CAVSKC010000004.1, read as the reverse complement.
CACGACCGCAGCGGTCGGCGAGCAGGTACTCGAGCATCACCAGGATAGGTGTCGGTGCCGACGAAGGACGCCGTGGGAACGATTCGGCCACCCGTGTGCGCGAGGTACATCGTGAGCGAGGTCTCCTGTCCGAACACCCATGGCAGGGCGAGCAGCAGCCAGCGCCATTCGAGGCGCGGCAGCGGCCAGCGCCAGCGGCACGATCAGGTAGACGAGGTAGTGCGACCAGACGACCGGCGCTGCGACGACGACCGCGCCCATCGCCGCCGAGAACGAGCGCCGGTCGCCCTCGAGGCCGTGCGAGAGCCGCCACGCGCACACGAGCAGCGCAGCGGCGACGGCGAGCGGCAGGGACGTCGCCAGGAGATCCGGCGCGCCGAGCTTGGACGCCAGCGCCCTGATCGAGACGCCGCAGCCACCGTAGATGCGATCCCAGGCCTGCAGGAGCGCGGGATACGAGCGCAGGCCCGAGAACCCGATCACGGCCCAGCTGCCGAGCGCGAGGCCGAAGGCGACGACGACGCTCGCAAGCGACGCCCGGACGCGGCGCGTGATCAGCAGCCAGTGCGAGCACCGGGAGCATGAGCGGCTTGACGGCCAGGGCGGCACCGAGCGCGAGCGCGGCGATCAGCCAGCGATCCCGGTAGCGCCAGACGACCGCCATCGCGAGCACGAGCAGCATCTCCACCTGCCCGAGGCCGATTGCGTCGATCACGGGTGGCAGCAGGAACACGGCTCCGTAGAGGCGCGAGATCGCGCACGCCGATCACCCACAGCGTGAGCGCGAGCGCGGCGATCATGAGCCCCGCCCAGAGCATCGAGGCGAGCGCGAACGAGAGCAGGCCGAGCGGAACCGCCAGCAGGGCGATGAAGGGCGGATAGATCGAGGGCATGCCGTCCTGGATGCGCCAGTGTTGCCCGCGGCCGGGTAGGGCGCATGCCCGTGCAGCGATGTCGAAGGCCGGCTGCCAGATACCGGTGCGGAAGTCGATCGCGCCGTCGGGCGCGGTCATGACGAGCTTGACGCAGGCGAGCACCGCCGCCGCGACGAGCACCGGGCCGACGAGCCGGCTCGCCGCGCGAGCAAGGCCGGACGGTCTGCCGGCGAGGCGCAGCCGCTCACGAATGCCTCTCACAGCCCATGCCTCTCGCATTCGGCGCCGATGCGCGCGCGCATGAGCGCCCCGTTAGCTCAGAGCCTCAGAACCGGTCGGCCAGCGACTGGACCGTCTCGACCAGCGTCGCCATCTCCTCCACGGGCACGTGCTCGGCGCCGAAGTCGCAGCGCCGTCGCGCGCAGGCCGCCGATCGCGCCGGCGCGCTCGGCATCGTCGACCGAGCGCTCGAGGCCGCGCCGCACGGCGTTCTCGAGCTCGTGGCTGTCGATGTTGTGCTGACGCGCGAAGCGGGCGCGCGAGCTCGACGTCGCCAGGGCGAGCGTGAGCGTCTCGCGCGAGACGCCGAAGTGGCAGGCCGCGCCGTCGAGCGCCGAGAGCGCGATCTGCTGCGCGACCGCCTCGACGCCGCCCGGATCGCGCCAGTCGCGCTGCGCGCACGGGTTGCGCACGGACGAGGGCTCGTAGGAGCCGCCGCCCAGCGCGACGTACGCCGCGGGCACCGACACCGCCAGGGCCGCCGAGCAGGCGAGCGTCGCCAGTGTGCGCCGCGTCGGCATCACAGCTCCACCCGCCGCGTCAGCGGCGATGGGCACGAGGGCCAGGATCGCAAGCAGCGCCGCGAACAGGAACGAGCGCTCGAACGACGATGTCGCCGCGCGGTCGAGCTGGTCGTCGAGCCGGCTCTCGAGCTTGTGCAGCTCGGGCTGCTCGCGCGAGCTCGCATCCACGGCGGCGAATGAGCGGTGGATGTCGGGCAGCCGGCCCGGCTCGCGCTGGATGTCGCTCGCGATGCGCGCAGCGAGATCGACCTTGGTGAGCGCGTCGATGCGGGCGTCCAGCACGAGCTCGGCGCCCTTCTGCGTCGCGCGCTCGCGCTGGCGGTCGAGGTCGCCGACGAACACCGGCGTGAGCAGGACGAGCCCGAGCACGACGCCGGCGTGGCGCGAGGCGATCGTGACGCCGCCGTGGATGGCCGCGGGCGAGCGTCCGGCCAGCGCGGCCTCGGTGAGCGCTCCGAGCGAGAGCGCGAGCCCGGCGCCGACGAGCAGCTGCGGGGCCAGCGTCCAGGCCCAGCCCGCGCCGGGCAGCAGCCCGAGCCCCGCGACGCCGCCCGCCCCGAGCATCGTGCCCGCCGCTGCGCGCACCCGCGCATCGGCCACACGGCGCTCGAACGGCCCGGCCGCCAGGGCGGCCGCGGGCATCGCCGTGACGACGATGGCAGCGCTGATCGGCGGCATGCGCCAGCCCTCGACGAGCAGCAGCACGAGCAGGAAGAGCACCGCGGCGAGGCCGGACGACAGCAACCCCAGCGCGACGTTGGCCGCGATGTGCGGCACGCCCGGCACGGCGGGCGACGACGGGTGCGCCCCGGCCGAGCGACGACAGCACCGGCAGCAGCGCGAGCGGCACCTGCGCCACGAAGATCGACTGCCACGAGATGAGCTGCGTGAGCAGGCCGCCGATCGCAGGCCCGAGCGCCGCGCCCGCCACGCCGGCGGCGGCCCACACCCGCACGGCGCGGCGCTCGCTGCCCGCGAGCGCCGGCAGCAGCTCGAGCGCCGCGCACACCGCGGCGGCGCCGCCGATGCCCTGCACCGCGCGCGCGCCGATCAGCCAGGCGAGCGACGGCGCGAGCGCACAGGCGGCCGAGGCGGCGGCGAAGAGCACGAGGCCCCCGGCGCACACCTGGCCCGCCGGGCGGCGCGTGGCCAGGCGCGCGACGGGCACGGCCGAGAGCGCGATCGCGAGGTTGAACGCCGTGACCACCCAGGCCACGTCCGCCACCTCCGCGTGGTACTCGCGGTAGATCGCCGGCAGCGCGAGGATGACGACGGAGGCGTCCGCGAGCACGAGGCCGACCGCGAGCGCGACCGCCGCGACGCGCAGGTCAGGACGGGACTTCGTACGAGCTCCTGCAGAAGGAGCAAGGGTCGATCGTGCGCCAGGCGCCGGCTCGACGCCGTCAGGCACCGCGCTCGATCTGTAGGAGCTCGTACGCCTCCGGCTTCCGGTGGGCGAGCGAGGGCACCTGCGCGCGCACGCGGGCGAGCGTGTCGTGGTCGCACTGGGCGACGATCAGGCCCTCCCCGTCGGGCGCCTGGGCGAGCACGGTGCCCCACGGGTCGACCACCATCGAGCGCCCGTAGGCGGTGATGCCCGCGGGCAGCGCGCCGCTCTGGTTGGCGGCGGCGACGAAGCACTGGTTCTCGATCGCCCGCGCGCGCAGCAGCACCTCCCAGTGATCGCGGCCGGTGCGCTCGAGGAAGGCGGCGGGCACCGTCACGACCGTGGCTCCCGCCACGGCGTAGGCGCGATAGAGCTCGGGGAAGCGCAGGTCGTAACAGATCGTGAGCCCGATCTGGACGTCGCCGAGCGTCGCCAGCACCCCGCCGGTGCCCGGCGCATCGGTGTCGGACTCGCGCACGCGCTGGCCGGGGAGATCGACGTCGAACTGATGGATCTTGCGGTAGACGGCGACCCGGTGGCCGTCGCGGTCGAACGCGACGCTCGTGTTGCGCAGGCGCACGTCGCCGGGCACGCGCTCGGCCACGGAGCCGGCCACGATGGCCAGCCCGAGCTCGCGCGCCCAGCCCTGCACGGCGGTGAGTCGAGGCCCGTCGATCGGCTCGGCGGCCGCACGGATCTCGTCGGCCGATCCGAAGGCGTCCCAGCGCTCGGGCAGCAGCGCGATGTCGGCACCGGCCGCCGCGGCGCGCCACACGAGTCGCTCGGCGGAGGCGAGGTTGTCGTCGGGCGAGGGGCCGACGGCGAGCTGCAGGCACGCGATGCGCGGGTTCACGGCCGTCACTCGATTCCGGACGCCGTCACTCTAGAGTTCCTCTTCGTGCGACGCGCGCTCCTGATCGCCGCCCTCGGGCTGATCGCCCTCGGCGCCGCGCCCGCCGCGGCGGCGCCGCCGTTCGTCCACTTCAAGACGCCGTCCGGGAACATCAACTGCATCGGCAGCGTCGGCGGGTCGATTCCCGTGTTCGTCGAGTGCATGTCGCGGCAGGCGAGCTGGCCGCACACGCCCGCCCGGCCGAAAGGCTGCGACCTCGACTGGGAGCCGTACAACATCGGCCTGGCGCGACGCAAGGTGAGTCTCGGCGCCTGCCGGGGCGACGTCGGGCCGCGCTGCTTCAACGACTGCACGACGCTCCGCTACGGGCGCTCCGTCAACATCGGCCCGATCCGCTGCCGCTCTGCGGTCAACGGCGTCACCTGCCGCTACGTGCGCGGAAAGCTCGCCGGGTTCCGCATCGCGCGGCTGGGGTACGTGGTCTGGCGCTCGTGAGCGAGGGCGACGCCCGCCGCGAGCGCGTGCTCGCGCTCGTGCGCGAGCTCGGGCCCGCGTTCGCCGAGCGCGCGGCCGGCTACGACCGCGCGCCCGCCTTCCCGTTCGAGAACTACGCCGACCTGCGCGAGGCCGGGCTGCTCGGGCTCTGCATCCCCGAGCGCTACGGCGGGATGGGCGCGAGCTTCCAGGACTACATGTACATCGCCGCCGAGCTCGCGCGCTTCTGCCCGACGACCGCGCTGACCTACAACATGCACAGCCAGACGGTGCTCTGGACGGGCATCCTGGCCGACGACCTCGACATGCCGCCGGACGTGCGCGAGCGGCACGAGCGCATCCGCAGCGAGCTCTACCGCTGGATCCTCGAGGACGGCGCGATCATGAGCCAGCCGCTCTCGGAGGGGATCGCGCGCGGCGCGACGGCCGGGGTCGCGACGACGGCCACACCCGTGCCCGGCGGCTTCCACGTCAACGGGCGCAAGATCTTCGCGTCGCTCGCCGGGGCGGCGGACGCCTACAACTTCACCTGCCGGGTGGACGGCGAGGAAGGGCTGCGCTTCCTCTCGGTGCGCTCCGACAACCCCGGCGTGCGGATCGTGGGCGACTGGGACACGCTCGGCATGCGCGGCACCGACTCGCGCACGCTCGTGTTCGAGGACGCCTACGTCGCGGCCGACGACGAGCTGCTGCCGACCGGGCTGTTCGACCAGCTCGCGGCGCGCTGGCCGCACGTCTACCTCTCGCTCACGCCGACGTACATCGGGCTCACGCGCGCGGTCGTCGACTTCGTCCAGGGCTACCTCGGCAGCACGCCGCCGCCCGGCATTCCGGCGCGGCGCGACGTGCCCGCCAAGCAGTGGGCCTGGGCCGAGATCCAGATCGCCTACGAGCGCACGCGCTCGCTCTGGGAGTGCGCCGTCGCCGAGGCGGGCCTCGACCCGACGCCGGATCAGCTGCGCCGCGCCTGGGCCGCGGCGTACACCGCGATGGAGACCGCCCCCGAGGTGGCCGCGCTCGCGATCCGCGCCTGCGGCGGAGGCTCGCTGATGCGCAACCAGCCGCTCGAGCAGCACTACCGCGACGCCCGCTGCGGCTCGGTGATGCTGCCCTGGAGCGCCGAGGTGTGCCTCGAGCTGCTGGGCCGCTTCGGGCTCTACGAGGAGATCGAGGATCACCGTCATGTCTGATCTGCGCGACGTCGACGCGCTGCCGGTGGCCTGGCGCGAGGCGGGCTCCGGGCCGCCCGTGCTGTTCCTGCACGGCCTCGGCATGACGCGCACGGGGTTCGATCCCCAGCTCGCGGCGCTGGCCGACCGCTACCGCTGCATCGCCTGGGACATGCCCGGCTACGGCGCCTCGCCGCCGCCCGCCTCGGAGCTCTCGTTCCCGCTGCTGGCCGACGCGGTCGTGGGCCTCATCGATGCGCTCGGCGAGACGCGCGTGCACCTCGCGGGCCTCTCGCTGGGCGGCCAGATCGCGCTCCACACCGCCCTGCGCCACCCGCAGCGCCTGCGCTCGCTCGTCCTGCTCGACTCGAGCCCGGCGTTCGGCCTCGACGGCACCCCGCCCGAGGAGTGGAAACGGCGGCGCCTGGACCTGCTCGACGCGGGCGAGACGCCCGCGAGCATGGCCGAGCCCGTCCTGCGCTCGATCATGGCGCCCGGCGTCGACGATCGCGCGGTCGCGGCGATCGCTGCGTCCATGGCGCGGATCTCGTCCGCGGGGCTGCGGGCTGCCATCGAGTGCCTGCCCTCGCACGACGTGCGCGCGCGTCTGGGCGAGATCGCGGCGCCTGCGCTGGTGCTCGTCGGCGAGCACGACACCGAGACCCCGCTCTCGTATGCCGAGCTGCTGGTCGCGGGCATTCCCGGCGCCCCGTTGCGAGGTCATCCCGGGCTGCCGGCCACATCTCGAGCGCGGAGGCGCCGGAGGCCGTGAACGCCGCGCTGCGCGCCCACCTCGGCGCCGTCGAGGCCGCGTCATGACCGAGTGGCGCTGGATCGACGTCTTCGCGCGCCATCTGCGCGCCTGCGCGCTGACGGAGGGCGAGGTCGTCGCCGTGCTCTCGGAGTCGGCCAGCCGGCCCGAGCTGGTCGAGACCAGCCGCATCGCCGCGCAGAGCCTGGGCGGCCGCGTCTACGACGTCGTCGTGCCCACGCCGCCCAACTCCGGCCCGGTGGCGCTGCGCTCGACCGGGGCCTCGGTCGCCCTGGCCGGCAACCCCGGCGCGATCGCCGCTCTCGCCGCGGCCGGCCTCGTGATCGACTGCACCGTCGAGGGCCTGCTGCACGCGCCCGAGCTCGGCGAGATCCTGCAGGGCGGGGCGCGCGTGCTGATGATCAGCAACGAGCATCCCGAGAACTTCGAGCGCTACGCGCACGACCCGACGCTCGGCGAGCGGGTCGCGCGCGGCGTCGCACTGCTGGAGGCGGCCGGCGAGCTGCGCGTGACATCGCCCGCGGGCACCGATCTCACGGCCAGGCTCGCGGGCGCGTTCCGCGCGGGGTCGTCCGGCGTCACGACCGAGCCGGGCACGATCGCCCACTGGCCGGGCGGGCTGTGCCTGGCGTTCCCGGCGGCGCACTGCGTCGAGGGCGTCGTCGTGCTCGCGCCGGGCGACATCAACCTCACCTTCAAGACCTACATCCGCGAGCCGGTGACGCTGCGCATCGAGGACGACCACGTCGTGGCGATCGAAGGCGCCGGACTCGACGCCGACCTCTTCCGCTCGTACCTGGCCGCGTTCGGCGACCGCGAGAGCTACGCCGTCAGCCACGTCGGCTTCGGCATGAACCGGGCCGCGCGCTGGGATTACCTCGAGCTCTACGACAAGGCGCAGATCAACGGCACCGAGGCGCGCGCCTTTGCCGGCAACTTCCTCTTCTCGACCGGCGCCAACGAGACCGCCGGCCGCTACACCGCGGGCCATTTCGACCTGCCCATGCGCGGCTGCACGATCGCCCTGGACGACCGCGTCGTCGTGGACGCGGGCGCGCTGCAGGGCGACCTCGCGTAGCTACATGACCTCGTCGCCGATGCGCTCGCGCAGCAGCGGCAGCACGTCGTCGGGCTGGGGATAGCGGCCGATCATCTTCTTGAAGAAGACGCGGTCGCCGTCCACGTCGACGTCGAAGACGCCGCCCGAGCCCGGCACCAGCTCCAGCACCTCGAGCACGGGAGACCAGCCCTGAATGATCCGCGCCGCCAGACCGGCGGCGTTCGGCATCGCCCCTCAGGGAACGCAGTACTCGATGCGGATGCGGTGGGGGGGCGTCATCGCCATGCCGGAAGTGTGCCATCAGGCGCCGAGGCGGCGGAGCGAGCGGCGCGGCTGCGCGTCAGCATCCAGGCGCCGAGGCCGGCGGCCACGAGCAGGAACACGAGGCGATCACCCCACGACGGGTAGAGGAACGCGCCGTGCCACGCCGCCCAGCTGAGCAGCGGCAGCAGCCAGATCGGCGCGAAGCGCGGGCAATAGATCGCCAGCGGCACGAACAGCAGCACCAGGTAGTGGTGCCAGACGATGGGCGAGAACGCGAGCGCGGCCAGCACGCCGAGCAGGAACACGGCCGCGTCGGCGCCCTCGCGTCGCCGGCTTGCGACCCACATCGCCGCGAGCAGACAGGCACCCAGCAGATACGGCGCGAGCGACGCGGCGGTTTCCGGGATCCCGGCCAGGTTCGCGTACGCGACCGCCGAGTAGCCGCGCTTGCTCTCGATCTCCGTCAGCAGCGAGAGCAGGTGCGGATAGCCCGCGAGTCCGTCGAAGCCGATCGCCGCCCAGCCGACGAGCAGCAGGGCGAGCGAGACCGCGCCGGCGGTCGCGGCGGCGAGCCAGCGGCGCGTGATCACGAACCACGCGACGAGCGGCAGCGCGACGAGCTTGAGCGCGACGATGACGCCGAGTGCGATGCCGGCGCGCCCCGCGTGATCGCGCCAGCGCCAGCAGGCCGCGAGCCCCAGCACGAGCGCGAAGTCGACCGCTCCGAGCAGCAGCGAGCTGAGCGCGGCGGGCGTCAGCAGAGCGGCGCCGTAGACGCGCCAGTCGCGCACGCCGACGAGGCGCAGCGCGAGCCAGCCGGCGCCGAGCATGCAGCCGGCCCAGAGCCATTCGGCCAGAGCGGCGGGGAGGTACGAGAACGGCACTCCCAGCAGCAGGCCGGGCGCGGGATAGGCCGCGAACACGCCGTCCTGGAACTCGTCGGGCCGGCGCCCGGCCGCCACGGCCGCCCGAACGCGCTCGAGCTCATCGGCGTGGTACGGGGAGAGCCCGTGCACGATCTCTCTCGCCGGGACGAGGAGGTTGCCGTCGAAGTCGATCGCCCAGGAGCCGGTTCCGCTGCGGTAGCCGCCGACGAGCAGGACGAGCAGCAAGAGCGGCGGGAGGATGCCGAGCACGCCGATCGCGAGGACGCGGCCGCAGGCGCGGGCCAGCTCCGGCGCGCGCATCGATCGCCGCTGCAGCGCCGCGCTCACACGAGCGTGATCGACCCGGAAGAGCTATCCGGGGATCCCTCGGACGAGGGACGCCCGAGCCTGCGGGCACGCGGCGCCAGGCCCATGCGGCAATCCCGGCGACCACTGCGAGAAACACGATCCGCTCCATCGGGCCCGTGTAGAAGAACGCGCCGCGCCAGACGACCCAGCACACCAGCGGCAGCATCCAGATGGGCGCGAAGCGCGGGCAGTAGACCGCCAGCGGGATGAACAGCAACACGAGGTAGTGGTGCCAGACGATCGGCGTGAACGCGAGCAGGAGCAGCACGCCGAGCATGAAGGCCGCCTCGTCACCGCCCTCGCGGCGCCTGCTCGCGACCCAGAGCGCGCCCAGCAGGCACGCGCCGAGCGCGTACGGCGCATACGACGCCGCATCGCCCGAGATCCCGATCAGGTTCGCGTAGGCCACTGCCGAGTAGCCGCGGTCGCGCTCGATGTCGGTGAGCACGGAGAGCAGATGCGGATAGCCCGAAAGGCCGTCGAATCCGATCAGCGCCCAGCCGGCGGCGATGATGGCGCCCGCGGTCGCGAGGCTCAGCGCCGCCGCGCGCCAGCGCCGCGTGGCCACGAGCCAGACGACGAGCGGCAACGCGATCAGCTTGAGCGCGATGATCCCGCCGAGCGCGACCCCGGCCCGGCCGGCGCGGTCGCGCCAGCGCCAGCAGGCCGCGAGGCCCAGGATGACGAGGAAGTCGACCGCTCCCAGCAGCACCGAGCTCATGGCTGCCGGGGTGAGCAGCGCGGCTCCGTAGACGCGCCAGTCGCTCACGCCCACGAGGCGCAGCGCGAGCCAGCCCGCGGCGAGCATGCAACGACCCAGAGCCATTCCGCGACGGCCTGGGGAAGCAAGCTGAACGGCACCCCGACAGCAGCGCGGGCGCCGGATAGGCGGCGAACACGCCGTCGTTGAACTCGTCGGGGAGATGGCCCGCCGCAACCGCGTGGCGTACCCGGACGAGCTCGTCCGGGTGGTACGGGGAGAGCCCTGGGCGATCTCGTGCCCCGGCACGAAGAAGTTGCCGTGGAAATCGATCGCCCAGGCGCCCGTTCCGCTGTGGAAGCTGCCCACGAGGATCGAGACAGCAGCATCAGCGCGGGCAGCGCGCCGAACAGCGCGACCGCCACGACGCGGCGGCCGGCGCGCGCGAGGTCGGGCGTGCGTACTGCGCGCCGCTGCAGGGTGGTGCTCACGCGAGCGCCGATCCGAATGCGCGCTGCCCTGCCGGCTCGCTCCGGCGGGAACGTGTCCTGAGTGCGATGGCGCTGATCGCGACCACCACGAGCAAGCACATCAGCAGCTGCAGCGGGTGCACGGGTCGGAGCTGTCCGGCGCGCTCCAGAACAGCACCGGGAGCGTCCATACGAGCTGGAAGCGCGGGCACAACACGGCCAGCGGGACGAGCAGCAGCGCGAAGGAGTGCTGCCACACGATCGGCGAGCAGGCCAGCACGGCGAGGACGCCGAGCAGGAACGTGGCGGCATCGCTGCGCGCGCCGCGCCTCGAGACGATCCAGAGCGCCGCCAGCAGGCACACCCCGGCTGCGTACGGCATGAGGGCGGCAATGCTCGCGCCGGCTCCGAGCGCCGAGGCGAACGCCACCGCCGAGTAGCCGCGCGTGCTCTCGATATCGGTCAGCAGCGAGAGCAGGCGCGGGTAGTCCGCGAGCCCGTCGAAGCCGATCAGCGTCCAACCCGCGAGACACAGGCAGCCCGCCGTGGCGAGGCTCACGGCTGCCGCGCGCCAGCGCCGCGTGGCCACGAGCCAGACGACGAGCGGCAGCGCGACCAGCTTGAGCGCGACGATCGCGCCCAGCGCGGCGCCCGCCCGCCCGGCGTGATCGCGCCAGCGCCAGCAGGCCGCGAGCCCGAGCATCAGACGAGGTCGACGGCGCCGAAGAAGAGCGAGGTGGCGACGGGCGGCGCCATCGCGGCGGCCGCGTACACGCGCCAGTCGCGCACGCCCGCGAGGCGCAGCGCGAGGCCGCCGGCGGCGACGAGGCAGCCGACCCACAGCCACGCCGCAAGCGTGAGCGGGAGCGCGGTGAACGGCACGCCGGCGAGCAGGCCGGGCGCCGGATAGGTCGCGAAGACGCCGTGCTGGTACTCGATCGGGCTGTGCCCGGCGGCGACGGCCTCGCGCACGCGCGCGAGCTCGCCGGGGTGGTACGGCGAGACGCCGTGCAGGATCTCCTGCGCGGGCAGGCGGAAATTGCCGTTGAAGTCGATCGCCCAGGCGGCTGCCCGTTGCGGATGCTCTCGACGACGTAGAGCGCGAAGAAGCAGGGCAGCAGGGCGCGCCAGCCGAGCAAGAGGACACGCCCCCACGCCTGTGCGATTCCGGGCGCGCGCACTCCTCGCTCAAGCGTCGCGCTCACGAAAACGGGATCGAGATCGGCGGCCTCGGCTCGCATCCCCCGGGCGAGGGAAGCCGCAGGGCCTCAGGCGGGTTGTCTAGACGGTGTCGTCGGCGAGCACCGGCGCGGCGCGCGGCGACGGGCCCGCGTGCACGGCGCCGCGCGCCGGGCGCGGCACGATCACGGCGACTACGACGCCCACGACCAGGGCGCAGGCCGAGAGCACGAACGCGATCACGAAGCCGCTCTCGTGCGGCAAGCCGCTCGAGCCGAGGCTGGCCGCGATGACGCTGGCGGCGATCGTCGTACCGAGCGCGCCGCCGACGGTGCGCATGATCGTGTTCATGCCGGTCGCGATGCCGGTCTGCTCGGAGGAGACCGCCTCGACGATCAGGTTGGACATCGAGGCGAAGGCCAGACCGATGCCGATGCCGAGGATGGCCGAGGCGAGGTAGACCTGCCAGCGCTCCGAGTGCGCGGCCGCGAGCAGCACGAATGCGGCAGCGGAGAAGGCCGCGCCCGCGATCAGCGGTATGCGCGATCCGATGCGCCCCGCCAGCCGGCCGGCGATCGGGCTCGAGATCAGCATCGCGATCGTGCTCGGCAGCAGGAAGAGGCCGGCGCCCGTGACGCTGGCGCCGAAGCCGAAGCCCGTCGAGGTCGGCAACTCGACGAACTGCGGGATGAGCAGGAACGAGTTGTACATGCCGAAGCCGATCAGCACCGTGGCCAGATTGACCGTCCAGACGCCGCGCACGCGCATCATCTGCATGTCGACGAGTGGCTCGGCGGAGCGCGCCTCGACGCGGATCCAGGCGGGCAGCAGCACCAGCGCCAGCGCGAACAGCCCCAGCACCCGCAGCGACAGCCAGCCCCAGGTGGGCGCCTCGCTCAGCCCGAGCAGCAGGCAGACGAGCCAGCCCGAGAGCAGCACGGCGCCCTGCCAGTTGACCCGCCCCGGGCTGCGGACCGGCGACTCGGGGATGAACAGCCAGGTCGCGGCGAGTGCGAGCACGACGGGCACGAGCGGGATCCAGAACAGGTAGTGGTAGTCCAGGTGGTTCACGATCGGGCCGGCGAGCATGATGCCGATGCCGCCGCCCACGGCGAACGTGGCCGAGATCAGCGAGATGCCGGTGGCGACGCGCGCGCCCGGAAACTCGTCGCGCACGATGCCGATGCCGAGCGGGAAGACGGCGCCGCCGATGCCCTGCAGCGCACGGCCGCCGATCATCGGCGCGATCGAGGTGGCCAGCGCCGAGATGACGGTGCCGACGGCGAGCGCCAGGAGCACGACGACGAGCACCCGCTCCTTGCCGAACATGTCGCCGAGCCGGCCGGCGATCGGCGTGGCGACCGAGGCGGCCAGCAGGTAGATCGTGAAGATCCAGCTGACGCCCGTGGGCGAGGTGTCGAGGGCGTGCTGCAACTGGGGCAGCGCCGGCGCGACCAGGGACTGCAGCAGCGCGAACGCGAGCGCGGCCAGCAGGAGCACTGCGAACGTGAGCGCGTAGTGGGGGCGGCGCGCCAGCGCGGTGGCGGTCATGAGCGTGCTGCCTGTGCCGGCATCCGGACACCCTAGACGGTCGTGATTCCACGCCGAGGGCGCGAGTGCGCCATCCTCCCCGGCGACACAATCTCCAGTATACGTCAGATTCCATTCGAGAGGACGCAGCATCCATCGCGTGATAAACTGACGTACACGTTCGATTTAGGAGGAGCATGCAAGGCGTGACCGCCGCGACGGAGCAATTTCGCATCGGAGAGCTCGCCCGCCGGGCGGGCGCCACTCCGCGCGCCGTGCGCTACTACGAGGAGCTCGGGCTGCTCCCCGAGCGCGGGCGGCCGCACGGCCAGCACCGCATGTACGACGTGCGCGACGAGGAGCGCCTCAGGGAGCTGCTGCACGTCAAGGAGCTGCTCGGCCTCTCGCTGAGCGAGCTGCGCACCTGGTCGGACGCGGAGGCCGCGCGCGCCAGCCTGCGCGAGCGCTGGCACGGCGGCGAGCCCATGGACGACGCGACGCGGGTGGAGATCGCCCACGAGGCGCTCTCGCACATCGAGACGCAGATCGCGCTCGTGGCGGCCAGGCGCGCGGCGCTGGAGGAGCTCGAGGACGATCTGACCGGCACCCGCCGGCGCGTGCGGGACGTGCTGCTCGAGCTGGGCGAAGCAGCGTCCGCGTGAGCACCACCCTCTACGTGAGCAGGCGCCAGTCGTCGCTGAGCTCTCCGCTGCGGTAGGGCGAGTCCCGGAGCTTGGCCACGACGCCGAGTCCCTGCGCGCGCGCCGCCGTGCGCAGTGCGCGCCCGTCGTCGTAGGCGCGCGAGAGCCGTACCTCGGGGACGCTGTCGTCGAGCAGCGCTGCCAGCCGCTTGCGACGCTTCGACCAGGGCTGCTCGAGCTGCGGAACCGCCTCCAGCTCGAGCAGATCGACGACCATGTAGACGATCGTCTCCTCGAGCGTGACCAGGACGCCGTCCAGCACGCACTCGGGAGTGCGCAGGGCGCGCGGCATGCGCCCCAGGAGCGGCGCACAGCGCGCGTCCAGAGCGTCATCCCCGGCAGGCACGAGGCGTGCGCGGGTGCCTTCCATCGCAACGAGCGCACGCACGCCGTCCCACGCGATCTCGAACACCCAGCCGGAGCCGCTGGGCACGCGCTTCGCGGAGCGCGGGCGCATGGGCTCGTACTGCCGCGCCGGCCCGGCCGCGGTGTCCTTGGCCGCGCGCACGATCAGCCAGTTGCGCTCCTCGCCGTCCAGGCCGGCGGGCACGAGCGCCCATTCGCCCTGCAGCTTGCGCCCGTGCAGGATCACGGTCAGCGTGCCGTCGGCGCGCTCGCGCACGACCTCGTAGGTGCCGCGATCGAACAGCTCCACCGTGCCGGCCCCGTACTGGCCGGCCGGGATGTCGCCCTCGAAGTCGGCGTATTCGAGCGGGTGATCCTCCACGTGCACGGCGAGCGCGCGCTCGCCCGCGCGCAGCGGCACCCCGCGCGGCAGCGCCCAGCTCAGGAGGACGCCGTCGCGCTCCAGCCTGAGGTCGTAGTGCAGGCGGCGCGCGGCATGTCGCTGGACGACGAAGACCGGGTCCGCACCCGACTCCGAAGCGGCGGGCTCGAGCGGCTCGGGCGTCTTGCCGGGACGGCGCTTTCTGCGGTACTCCTCGAGGTCAGCCACGATCGCTGCCGAAGCATGTCACCGCCGTCAGCCGGCGCGGGCCTTGCGGGACTTCTTCGGCTTGGCCTTGCTGCTCGCCTTGGCCTTGCGCCGAGGGGCCTTGCGTACCGGCGCGCGCCGCGGCTTGACCGCGGCCTCGAGGCTCGCCTCGAGAGCGGCCATGAGGTCGGTCGGCGCCTTCCGCTGCTCGACCTCGGGCGCCTTGATCGTCTCGCCCTTGCGCTTCTTCTTGATGATCGCCATGAGGCGGTCGCGGTAGTGATCCTCGTACTTGCCGTGGTCGAAGCTGCCCTGCATGCGCTCGATCAGATCGACCGCCAGCTTGAGCTGCCGTTTGTCGATCGCAGGCTTCCGGTCGGGCAGGATCCCGTCGCCGTCGCGGATCTCGTCGGCGAAATACATGCGCTCGAGCAGCAGCGCCCCGTCCTTCACCCGCAGGCATGCGAGCTGGTCACGGTCGTGGAACACGAAGGTCGCGATACCCACCAGCTGCGACGACTCGAGCGCCGAGGCGAGCAGCGCGTAGACGCGCTCGGCCCCTTCGGCCGGACCGAGGTAGTAGGTGCGCTCGAACACGATCGGGTCGATCTCGTCCAGCGGCACGAAATCGTGGATCTCGATCACCTTGTCGGCCTCGATGCGCGCGGCGGCGAGCTCGTCGTCGCTGAGCGTGACGTATTCGTCCTCCGAGACCTCGTAGCCCTTGACGATCTCGTCGTCCGGCACCTCGTGCTTCTTCGCGCCGCACACCTTCTTGTAGTGGATGCGCCCGGCGTCCTTCTCGTGCAGGAGGTGGAAATGCACGTTGTGCTCGCTGATCGCCGTGTACATCCGTACAGGCGCGTTCACGAGCCCGAAGGAGATGGCTCCGCTCCAGAGTGCGCGCGGCATGCAGGGTGATTGCCGGAGCGAAGCTCCGTCAAACCTTGCGCGCGGGCGGGTCGAACTCCACCTGGACGTCCTCGTCCGCCCGGCGTTCCTCCACGCCGGCACGCTGACGCAGCGCATCCTCGTCTCCGGCCGTGAGCGGCTGTTCCCCCAGCACCGAGAAGCTCCTCGGCCACAGCTTGCGCGCGGTGACGACGTTGATCTCCGCCGAGAGCAGCGTCACGTTCGCCGCCAGGTAGAGCCACGACAGCATGCCGATCACGATCGCGAAGACGCCGTAGGTGCTCGACGCGCCGCGCAGCTGGCGGTCGACGATGTAGCCGCCCACCGTCTGCAGGATCTCCCACGCCAGCGCGGCGACGAGCGCGCCCGGCAGCACGGCGCGCCAGGACGGGGTGTGGCTCGTGAGCACGCGGAAGACCGCCAGGAAGACGGCGAGGTTGATTGCGAACGAGACGATCAGCGCGACGATGCGCACCGCCGGGCCGTAGGTCGCGAACGCGCTCGCCGAGCCGAGCACCGTGGCGACGAGCGTGACGCCTCCGAGCAGGGCGATCCAGAGCAGCGCGCGCAGGCGGGCCAGGAGGGGATTCGCACGCCGCCTGATCGGGACGCCCCAGATGTGGTCGAGCGCGTTCTCGAGCGCGAGGGCCACGCCCGTGCCGGCCCAGACCGCGATGCCGATGCCGACTGCCAGCGCCGGAATGCTGCCCGTGAGCGAATGGACGTTGGTCTGCAGTTGCGGGCCGATCACCGGGAAGTCGGCCAGGGCCGAGTCGAGCACCCGGCGCTGGAGATCGGGGTCGCCCTCGAGTGCGTAGCCCAGCAGCGTGACGAGGACGAGCAGCAGCGGGAAGATCGAGAAGAAGGCGTAGTAGGTCACGCTCGCCGCCAGGAAGCCGCCCTGGTCCTCGGCGTACTTCTGGCGCACGGCCAGCGGGAAGCCCACGACGGGGTGCCGTTGCTGGAAGCGGTCGAGGAGGGCGATCGCGCGGCCGAAGAGACTCATCGCGGGGTGATGCCCATTCAGGCGCGATTCCAAGAGCCGGCGGCCTGGGGCGTGCGGGCGAAAGCGCCGCGCGTTATCGTACGCACGCTGTTGCAACGTTCCAGGGAGGGCTCGTGGGCACGGACAGGGCGCGGCTGCGCGTTGGGCTGATCGGAGCCGGCCTCGTGGGGCAGGCCGCTCACGCCCACTTCCTCTGGGACGAGCGCGAACGCTTCGAGCTCGTGGCGCTGGCCGATCCGTCGGCGGCCGTGCGCGCCGCCGTGGGCGAGCGCTACGGCATTTCCGAGCGCCATGCCGGACTCGACGACGTGCTCGGCCTCGGGCTGGACGCGATCGTCGTCGCGGTGCCCGACGCATTCCACGCCGACATCGCCTGCGGCGGCCTCGAGGCCGGGCTGCACGTGCTGTGCGAGAAGCCCCTGGCGCTCTCGCTCGAGGAATGCGACCGCATCGCGGCCGCACGCGACGCCTCGGGCCGCGTACTCCAGGTCGGCACCATGAAGCGCTTCGACCCGGCCTATCTGCGCCTGCTCGAACTGCTGCCCGCGAGCGCCTCGGACGTGCTCTATCTCTCCGTCGAGGTGCGCGACCCCGACCAGGGGCCCTTCGTCGCCCACCTCCCGATGACGGCCGCCTCCGATCTGGCGCCCGAGCTCGGCACGGAACTGCGAGCCCGCATGGCCACGCGGATCCGCGACGCCGCCGAGGGCGAGCCGCCGGCCGGCGGGGCGCGCGCGTTCGAGGCCTACCTCTCCTCGCTGGTGCACGACGTGAGCCTGCTGCAGGGCGTGCTCGAGCACCTCGGCGCGCCCTGGTGCGAGCAGGCGGACGACGGCGCCTGGTGGGACGGCGGGCGGGCGGTCTCGCTCTCTGCGACGCTGCCGGGCGGCGGACGGGCGCACCTCGTGCATCACAACCTGCGCGGCGTCAACGACTACTGCGAGCGCCTCACGCTGCACTGCGCGGATCGCGTGCTCGAGCTGACGTTCCCGTCTCCCTACCTGCGCCACCAGCCGACGCGCCTGGTCGAGTACCGCTCCGAGGGCGCGATCGGCCTGCGCACGACGGTGCATCACGTTTCCTACGAGGAGGCCTTTCGCCAGGAGCTGCGGGCCTTCGCCGACGCCTGCGCGGGCCGGGGTCCCGTGGTGACTCCGGTGGAGGCTGGGCGCGCGGACGTGGCGCTGCTGATCGACGCTTACCGCCGCGCCGTCGCGCGCGCCCGCTCCGCCCCTTGACAACGGCAGGGGCGGGCGCTTCAATCGGCCCGTTGTTGGAGCGTTCCAGAACCGTGCCGCGGGCTGCACCGTGAGAGTCGGCCTGTTCACGGACGGCCTTGCCCATCTGCCGCGGCGGGAGGTACTGGAATGGTGCGCCGAGCGCGGGATCGAGGATCTCGAGCTGGGCGTGGGCACGTGGTCGCCTCGTCCGCACCTGGACCTGCCGCGTCTGCTGGCGGAGCCGGCCGAGCGCGACCTGCTGGCCGGCGAGCTGCGCGCGCACGGCCAGCAGCTGGCCTGCATCAACGCCGCCGGCAACCCGCTGCACCCCGAGCCCGCCGCGCGCGCCGAGGCCCAGGCGGCCTTGCGCGGCGCGATCGAGCTGGCCGCCCTGCTCGGCGTGGAGACGGTCGTGACGATGAGTGGCTGCCCCGGCGGGCGCGGCGCGGGCGGCTCGACGGGTGTATTCGCCGTCTCCTGGCTGTGCTGCGACGACGAGAGCCTGTGGGAGTGGCAGTTCCGCGAGCACGTCGCGCCCTACTGGCGCGAGCTCTCGACCTGGGCCGCGCGCGCGGCTCCGGGCGTCCGCATCTGCCTCGAGTTGCATCCCGGCGTGACCGTCTTCGGGGCCGAGAGCTTCGCGCGCCTGCGCGCCGAGGTGGGGCCGAACGTCGGCATCAACCTCGATCCCAGCCACTTCTGGTGGCAGGGCGTCGATCCCATCGCGATCATCGAGCAGCACGGCGAGGCGATCGGCTTCGCGCATGGC
Source organism: uncultured Actinomycetota bacterium (assembly GCA_963728425.1). Lineage (GTDB taxonomy): Bacteria > Actinomycetota > Actinomycetes > JACCUZ01 > JACCUZ01 > JAVEDA01. Next base: position 332,295 of record CAVSKC010000004.1, on the reverse strand, counting down.
AAGGACACGCGCCTGTACCCGGAGCGCATCCGCCTGCACGGCTTGCTCGACGCGCGCTATCCGATCGACCCGGACACCGCCGCGTGGCACTTCACCGCCGTGGGCGGGGGCCGCTCGCCGAGCGAGTGGGGCGAGCTGCTCTCGGCCCTGCGCCGGAGCGGGTACGACGGGGTCGTCTCGATCGAGCACGAGGATCCGACGCTGACGCCCGAGGCCTCGATCGAGGCCTCGGCGCTCGCGCTGCGCGAGGCGCTCGCATGGCAGTGACGCTCAACGACGTGGCCCGGCGCGCGGGCGTCTCCAAGTCGACGGTCTCGAACGTCGTGCGCGGCGCGACGCCGGTCGCGCCGGTCACGCGCAGGCGCGTCGAGGCCGCGATCTCCGAGCTCGGCTACCGGCCCAACGAGGTCGCGCGCGCGCTCAAGCAGCGGGCGACCCGGACGCTCGGCCTCGTCATTACCGACACCGTCAACCCCTTCGCGGCCACGCTCGCGCAGGCGGTGGTGCGGCGTGCGCGCCGCGACGGCTACGCCGTCCTGATCGCCGACACCGACGGCGATCCCGAGATCGAGGCCGCGCAGTGCCGCGCGCTCGCAGCGCGCCGCGTCGACGGCGTCATCTTCGCCGCCCTGGCAGAGGACTCGACCAGCCTCGGCGACCTGCTCGACCGCGGCGTGCCCACGATGCTCGCCTCGTTCGGCGGCACGCTCGACCGCCGCGCCGGCGCGATCGACATCGACGAGGAGGAGGCGATGGAGGCCGTCATCGGCTACCTCGCCGACCTGGGCCACGAGCGCTTTGCGTTCGCGCGGCAGCATGCGCGCGAGGCCGAGGTGGATCGCCGGCCGCAGGCCTTCACGGACGCCGTGCGCCGCCGCCGCCTGCGCGAGGTCGGGCTCGAGGCCGATCCGACCGCGATCTGCTGCATGAACGACGGCGTCGCGATCGACCTCATGGACGCGCTCGAGCGCCGGGGCCGGCGAGTCCCGGAGGACATCTCCGTGACCGGCTTCGACGACGTGCCGCTGGCCTCGCACAACCGCATCCGCCTGACGACCGTGCGCCAGGACGCCGCCGCGATGGGCGCGCGCGCCGCGGAGCTGCTGCTCGCCGCGGTCAACGAGGGCCGGCACGTCGAGCAGCGCGAGCTGCTGCGCGGCGAGCTGATCGTGCGCGAGTCGACCGGCCCGCCGAGGCAGGCATGAGCGAGGTCAGCTACCGCGGAGTGGAGAAGCGCTTCGACGCCGACTCTCTGGCGCTGCGCTCGCTCGACCTCGACGTGCCGGACGGCGCGTTCCTGGTGCTGCTCGGCCCGTCCGGCTGCGGCAAGACGACGGCACTGCGCGTGCTGGCGGGGCTCGAGCTGCCGACGGCGGGGACGGTGCACATCGGCGGCCGCGACGTGACGCGCATGCAGCCCCGCGACCGCGACGTCGCGATGGTGTTCCAGAGCTACGCGCTCTACCCCCACATGACGGTGGCCGAGAACGTCGCCTACCCGCTGCGCATCCGCGGCCTCAGCAAGGCCGATCAGCGCGCCGGCGCCGCGAAGGTGGCGGAGGCGCTCGAGATCTCGCATCTGCTCGACCGCCGCCCGCGGCACCTCTCGGGCGGCCAGCGCCAGCGCGTGGCCCTGGCGCGCGCGATCGTGCGCGAGCCCTCGGTGTTCCTGATGGACGAGCCGCTCTCGAACCTCGACGCCAAGCTGCGCACGTCGATGCGCGGCGAGATCAAGCGCCTGCAGAAGCGCCTCGGTACGACGACGCTCTACGTCACGCACGACCAGGCCGAGGCCATGACGATGGCCGACCTGGTCGCCGTGCTGCGCGACGGGCGAGCTGCAGCAGCTCGCGCCGCCGGACGAGATCTACGACCGCCCCGCGAACCGCTTCGTGGCCGCGTTCGTCGGCAACCCGCCGATGAACGTGCTCGAGGCCGCGCTCGACGCGGACGGCCGCAGCCTCGTGCTCGGCGAGCAGCGGCTCGCGCTCGGCGACGAGCTCGGCGCCGCCTGCAACGCGGCCGGCGCCTCGGCGCTCGGGGTGCGGCCGGAGGATCTCGAGATCCTGCCCGCCGGCACGCAGGGCACGCTCGCCGGCGAGATCTACGTGGTCGAGCCCATGGGCAACGAGACGCTCGTCGACGTACGCATCGGCGACCAGCGCGTGATGGCGCGCGCCGCACGCGAATTCGCGGCGCCGATCGGCTCGCCGATCGGCGTGCGCGTGGCCCTGAAGAGCGCGTGCTTCTTCGGGCCGGACGGAACGACGGCGCTCCACCGGAGCGACCGGGCAAGCCAGCGAAGGGAGATGTCCGTATGACACGCGAGATGCCGCCCGAGGGTTCCGCCCCGCGCGAGGAAGGTGCACTCAGCCGTCGCGACCTGCTGCGCGCCTCCCTGGGCGCGGGCGCCGGGCTCGCCTCCGTCCCGCTGCTCGGCACGGCGCCCGCCTTCGCCGCGCCCCGGCGACCAGGCCACCTCGAGCGCCGGGAAGCTCGTGATCGGCGCCTTCGAGGACGGGGCGCTGACCCCGTTCAAGGACCGGATCATCCCGCTCTTCAAGCAGCAGACCGGGATCGACATCCAGTTCCTGACCTCGCCCTACGACTCGTTCTTCTCGAAGGCGTTCCAGGACGGGCAGAGCAAGGCCGGGCAGTACGACATCTACATCATGGACGACCCCTGGATCCCGCAATACGCCGCGGCGGGCATCCTCGAGGACCTCGGCAAGCACGGCATCACCGCCGACGGCGGCTTCGCCAAGCCGTTCATCGACCTCGGCTACTGGCCCCCGCGCTCCGGGCCGCGCGTCAAGGGCTTCGAGAGCAAGAAGCCCGCGCTCGTCGCCCTGCCCACGATCGGCGACCTGCAGACCATGACCTACCGCAACGACATCTACAAGCGCGCGCCCAGGACCTGGAACGAGCTCGTGACCGTCGGCCAGGCGGCCATGAAGGCGGGCAAGATCGACGTGGCGTACGTGTTCCGCGGCGTCAAGGGCAACCCGATCGTGACCTCGTGGTACCCGATCTTCCTGAGCTACGGCGGCAGGTTCTTCGACAACAACTGGAAGGTCACGTTCAACAGCCCCGCGGGCAAGGCCGCGGCCGAGTTCTTCGTCGGCAAGCTGAAGCAGATCGCTCCGACCGGCGTCGCCGAGTACGACTCCGACCAGGAGGGCGCCGCGATCCTGGGCGGTACCGCCGGGGCGATCATCCAGTACACCGGCAACGCCATCAAGTCGGACGACCGCAAGCAGTCCAAGGTGGTCGGCAAGCTCGACTTCGCCGTCGTTCCCAAGAAGTCCAAGGCGATCGCGCAGATCGGGATCTTCATTCACGGGGTCTCGGCCTCCGCGCCCAACATGGACAACGCGATCAAGTTCATGCAGTGGTTCGCGACCGACGCGGCCCAGACCGCCCTCGCGCGCGCGGGAGACGTACCGGTGCGCACCAAGTCGCTCAAGGACCCGAAGGCGGTCAAGGCGCACCGGCTGCTGCCGACGGTGCTCGCCCAGATCAACGCCGGCGCGCAGGCGCGTCCGCGCACGCCGGACTGGTCGGCTGTCGAGTCGATCCTCGGCACCGAGCTCAACAAGGCGCTGGTCGACGGCCAGGGCGGCGGCGACGCGCTCGACCGCGCCGCCAAGCAGGCCACGGCCTATCTCAAGCGGCAGGGCTACTACAGCTGATGGCGGCCCAGCGCACGGCCAGGGCGCGGCTCCAGGGGGCGGGGCTCGATCGCTGCCTCCCCTATCTGCTGCTCGCCCCGGCCGTGCTGCTGGTGCTCGCCGTCGTCGTCTACCCGCTCATCTCGGGCGTGCAGACGAGCACGCGCTTCTACCGCTTCGGCACGGCGATCTCGGACGTCGGCTTCGACCAGTACCGCCAGGCCTTCGATGACCCGCTCTTCACGGGCGCGCTCTGGACGACGCTCAAGTTCGTGACCGCCGCCGTGGCGATCGAGACGCTGCTCGGTCTCGGGCTCGCGCTCCTGTGCGTGCGGGAACTGCCGTTCATCCGCGCGATGCGCATCCTGCTGATCGTGCCGATGGTCGTCACGCCCGTGGTCGTCGGCATCGTCTTCCGCCTCATCTACGCCTCGGACGTGGGGTTGCTGTCGTCGGTCTCGGGCCTCGTCGGCGGCGGCTCGGTCGGCATCCTCGACAGCGAGAGCCGTGCGTTCTGGGGCCTCGTCTTCCTCGACGTCTGGGAATGGACGCCGCTGATCTTCCTGATCCTGCTCGCGGGGCTGCAGTCGCTGCCCGTCGAGCCGTTCGAGGCCGCCCGCGTGGACGGCGCCGGCGCCTGGCGCACGTTCGTGGATCACACGCTGCCGATGCTGACGCCGGTGCTCGTCGTCGCCATCGTGCTGCGCACGATCGATGCGTTCACCACGTTCGACCAGGTCTACGTGCTCACGCACGGCGGCCCGGGCACCTCGACGCAGCTGATCTCGATCTACGGCTACGACACCTTCTTCCGCTTCCAGCAGTACGGCTACGCGGCCGCGATGCTGCTGATGGTCGCGCTGGTCGTGCTGGCCTGCGCGTTCCTGGCCGTGCGGCTGATGCGCCGGCAGGCGGCCGCGGCATGAAGGGCCTGCGTCACGTCGCGCTCGTGCTCGCGGCCATCGTCGCGCTCGCGCCGCTCGTGTGGATGGCGGAGACCTCGCTCAAGTCCAACCGCGAGATCACGCAGGACGGCACGCTCTACCCGCACGACGCGACGCTGGAGAACTACCGCAGCCTCTTCTCGGGCCGCGACTTCGGCTCCTACCTCACCAACTCCATCGGTATCACGGCGCTGAGCGTGGTCATCTCGCTCGTGCTGGGCTCGCTGGCCGCGTACTCGATCGCGCGCTACCGCCTGCGCTGGGGCCTCGAGCGCCACGTCGGAGTCGGCCTGCTGACGCTGCGCATCCTGCCGCCGATCGTGATCATCGTGCCCGCGTTCCTGATCATCCAGCGGCTGCACCTGCTCAACACGTGGCTCGGCCTGATCGTCATCTACTCGGCCTTCAACGTCTCCTTCGTCGTCTGGATGATGGAGAGCTTCTTCCGCGAGATCCCGGTCGATCTCGAGGAGGCCGCCATGGTGGACGGCGACTCGCGCCTGACGGCTTTCCGCCGCATCGTCCTGCCGCTCGCCCGGCCGGGGCTCGTTGCGACGGCGATCTTCGCCGTGATCGTGACCTACAACGAATTCCTGTTCGCGCTCGTGCTCACCTCGACGCCGAGCGCCGAGACGATGCCTGTCGGTGCAGCCACCCTGATCGGGCGCATCAACGTCGACTGGGGCGCGATGAGCGCCGCAGGCGTCGTCGGCGCGGTTCCGATCGTGGTCTTCGCCCTGCTCGTGCAGCGGCACCTCGTGCGCGGCCTGACCATGGGCGCCGTCAAGTAGCGCACTCGAACCGGTTGCAGGCGGGGCCCGGGCGTATGCTTTCGCCCTGACGAGGAGGGATGGGCATGGACGAGCACGGGCCACGCATCAGCCGCAGCGCGCTTGCACGCATGACCGGAGCCACGGCGCTCGGCCTGGCCGTCGCGCCGGAGGTGGCGGCGGCGCGCACCGGCGGTCACTCGCATCACCCGCAGCACCGCTCCCACGTGCTGGTCGACGGCCGTGCCGGAGACGTCGGGATGGACGCCGACGCGCTCGAGGACGCCTTCGCCCGCGTCGCGCGGCGCGCGACGGATGGCCGTTACCCGGGCGCGGTCGCGCTCGTGGCCCGCCGCGGAGTCGTCGTCGGCGAGCGCGCGTTCGGCGTCCGCCTGGCCGGCTCGAGCGAGGCAACGACGACCGACACGCTGTACGACCTCGAATCGATGACGAAGGTGCTGACGACCGCGACCGCCGCGATGATTCTCGTCGATCGCGGCGAGCTCTCGCTCAAGGACCCGGTCGCGAAGTACCTGCCCCACTTCGCGACCAACGGCAAGGGCGGCGTGCTCGTGCGCGACCTGCTGCGCTACTCCTCGGGGCTCCCGGTCGACAACCAGAAGGTCGACACCGACGACGTCGACGCCATCTGGCGCTTCATGGAGGAGACGCCGCTCGAATACCCGACCGGATCGATGGTCGAGTACTCCGATCTCGGCTACCGCCTGCTCGGCCGCCTGCTCGAGAAGGTGGCCGGCACGGATCTGGACAGCTTCTCCAAGCGTGAGATCTGGGGCCCGCTGGGCATGGACGACACGACGTTCAACCCGGCCGCCTCGCTCGTCCCGCGCTGCGCCGCGACCGGCCCGGGCTCGCTGCTCCTGCGCCCCGGCCCGCTGCGCGGATCGGTCCAGGACGACCAGGACTGGAAGGTGGGCGGCATCGTCGGCTGCGACGGCGCGTTCGCCACCGCGCGCGACGTCGCCATCTTCAGCCAGATGATCCTGAACGGCGGCTCCTACGGCGACGTGCGGCTGCTGCCGAAGAAGCTCGTCGCCGCCATGGTCGCCAACCAGACGCCGCAGGTGACCGAAGCTGCGACCGACACCGATCCCACCTTCAACCTGCTGCTCACGCCCAAGGGCTACGGCTTCGAGCTCTGGACGCACCGCTTCTCGCCCGGCGGCATGCGGCTCACGCCCGGCTCGTATGGCAAGTCCGGCGGCGCCGGCACGTTCATGTGGATCGACCCCAAGCGTGAGCTGATCGCCATCCTGCTGACGAACCACGGTCTGCCCGTCCCGTTCGACCAGCCCGGCTGGAACCTGCTGATCGACGAGGTCGCCGTGGCGGAGTTCTGCGACGGCGTCGTCAACGCCGTGCGCGAGTAAAGCGGGGTGCACAGCCGGACGTACGTCGACCCGGCTGATCCCGAGCGCGAGCGCCCGAGCCTCATCGCCGGGTTGATGACGTATCCGTCGGCAGGGCAGCAGCCGCGCGAGAACCAGATCAGCGAGGCGCTCTGCTGGCTCGTCGACCGCTCACGCGCGCTGGCCGAAGCTACGGTCGCGCTCTTTCTCACAGAGGCACAGTCGCAGCAGGTTCTCGCCGCCGCCGACGGACGAATCGGCGCGTCCACGCGGATCGGCCTGGCAGCACCGCCGGGCGCCAAGGGGCCCTACCGCCCGGACATCTGGATTGCCGGCGCCAACCGCTCGTTTCAGCTCATGATCGAGGTGAAGGTGACTGCTTCCGAGCACTGGATGCTGTTGCCGGCCGAAGGCGTCCCGGCGGAGACGGTCGTCGGCGACTCCGGCGAAGTGGTCAGCGTCATTCAGAAAGAGGCCTACCGTCGGGCCTGGTCACTGCTCCCCGCGGAGGCCGACGCGCGCTTCGTGGGCCTCCTCAGCAGGGATGTCCCCGGGCTCGAGCCGAGTGGCCCAGCCCGCGGCATCGAGCAAGCCCGCAACGTGACGTGGCGCGAGCTGGGGAATCGATTCTCCGCGATCGCCGAGTCGGTCGAGCCCGAGATCCGCGTCGTTCTCGACGACTTTCTGCACGCGCTCACGCTGCACGTCAGCCGCCTCGGCCCTGCGTTCACGCGAGAGGACGCCAGTCGTGCGCTCGCCTGGGGAACGAGTGTCCTCAGCGCCGCACACGGAGACCGCAGTTGGCTGCGCGGGCAGCCCCAGCTGACACGTGCCGAGAAGACGAAGGACGCGTTCGGCTTTCACATCCATTTCCGCCGGCCGGAGAAGCCATTCGTCGACGTGCATGCGTTCGCCACGCACCCGGATGGCCATCCCTCTCTGATCTCCGTGTCCGAGCCTGCCTTCTACCTCTTGATCCACCGCGACGCCGAGCTCGAGTTCTCGGGTTGGCAGCGCGGAGCGGGCCTCGGCCGCTACGTCGGGTGGCGTCTCGTTCTGCCCTTCTCGCAGGTCGGGTGGAGGCTCGGAGAACCTGCTCCGCCGGTCGACGAAGTGCTCGTCGAACGCGTTACGACCTGGATCCGCACGTCGCTCGAGGCCTGCGGCCTCGGCATATGAAGGGTGTCGACCGGCCTCACAGCCCGCCTGCCCGCGCAGGCTGCGAGGCCGATCAGCTGGGCAGGTTACTTGTGTCCGCCCACTCCGAAGCCGTAGATCGTCGTGCTCGCGAAGGTCTGGCCGGGGCGTAGCACGGTGCTCGGGAACGCCGGGTGGTTCGGGGAGTCCGGGTAGTGCTGGGTCTCCAGCGCGAAGGCGTCGCCCTGGCGGTAGGTGTGATGGCTCGGGCCTACGAGCGTGCCGTCGAGGAAGTTACCCGTGTAGAGCTGGACTCCCGGCTCGGTCGTCCAGATCTTCAGCACGCGGCCGGTGGCCGGGTCGGCGACCTTCGAGATCAGGATCAGCGATGTATCGCCCGCGGGGCGATCGATCACGAAGTTGTGGTCGTAGCCCTGCCCGATCACGATCTGCTCATGCGCATCGCGGATGCGCAGGCCGATGGCCGTGGGCTTCGTGAAGTCAAAGGGCGTGTTCTCGACCGGGTCGAGTGCGCCCGTCGGGATGAGCGTCGGGTCGACCGGCGTGTAGCGGTGCGCCTTCAGCCACAGGACATGGTCGTAGATGCTGCCGGAGCCCTCACCCGCGAGGTTGAAATACGTGTGGTTGGTGAGGTTGACTACCGTGGGCTTGTCGGTGGTGGCGTGGTAGTCGATCTTGAGATTGCTGCCGTTCACGATGGTGTACGTGACGTCGGTCGTGAGAGTGCCCGGGTAGCCCTCCTCGAGATCCGGGCTCGTGTAGCTGAGCTTGACGCCACCGGGCACGACCGTGGCCGCCCACACGCGCTTGTCGAAGCCCTTGATGCCGCCGTGCAGCGAGTTGGGCCCGTTGTTCTTGGCCAGCGTGTAGGTGGCGCCGTCCAGCATGAACGTGCCGTTGGCGATGCGGTTCGCATAGCGGCCCGTAATCGAGCCGAAGTACGGGCTCTTGGCGACGTAGGCGGCGAGGTTGTCGAAGCCGAGCGCGACGTTCGCGACGTTGCCCTTGCGATCGGGCGTGTTGATCTCGGTGACGATGCCGCCGTAGGTGATGAGCTTGACCGTCAAGCCCTTCTTGCTGGCCAGCGTGTACTGCTCGATCGCGGTTCCGTCGTCGAGCGTGCCGTAGGGCGCCTTGCTGACGGTGACGTCGCCGGACTTGCTGCCGTGGTGCTTCGTGCCGGCCTGGTGCTTCGGCTTGTTCGCCGGCTTGTGCGTCGGGGACGCAGCAGCCGAGAATGCCGTGACCACCAGGAGAACGGCGCTGACCCCCAGCAGCGCGCCCCCGGGCACGATCCACGCCATCGAACGACGGATCTTGGATCTGGAGACGAGCCCACGCATGGTGCTCCCTTCCGAATCGCTCTTTGACCGCTGTCGCTCTAGGCGTACCCTGAATATCGGCGCGTGTAGCTACGACCGGACCGCAGGTACCGTCAAGCTCGCTGCGGTTTTCGCGCTGCGGATGGGTGGTTGACGCTCGAGCGCTACTCGCGCAGGCCCGCGCCCGCGCCCGCGAGGGCCGCGACATCGGTCAAGGTCGCGCCGTAGGCCATCACCAGATAGTCGAGCGCGTCGTCCTCGTCGACCCCTTCGAAGGCGCACACGGCGTCGCGCGGGACGGTCACGCGATAGCCGCGTACGAGCGCCCCGTACGAGCTGTGGCGCACGCAGATGTGCGTGTGCTGACCACAGATGACGACCTCGTCGACGCCCAGAGCCTGCAGTTGCTCGTCGAGCCCGGTGCCGTCGAAGGCGCCGTAGGCGCGCTTCGGCGAGACGATCTCCGCGGCCCCGGGCCGCGGCTCGAGCGCGGCGATCACGCGCGCGCCGGCGCTGTCCGCGAGCGCGTGCTCGCCCCACACACGCAACTCGGGATCGGATGGCTCGTGAGCGTCGTTGGAGAAGACGACGACCCAATCGGCGTCGCGGCGCGCGTGCTCGAGCAGCCGTGCCAGCGGCTCGACGATGCGCTCTGCGCGGGGATTCGCGAGGGCGCCGGTGACGAAGTCGTCGAGCATGTCGACGATCACGAGGGCCTTCATCAAGCACCAGCTTCCGTCGGGTTGGCGAGCGCTCAGCGTACCCGGAGCCCGCGCGTGCCTCGCGTGCACTCGCGCGCGGGAAATCTTCGACTAGCGTGAGAAACGCCCGCTTGTTCCCTGATGCGACGATCTCCTGTTTCCTCCCGGCGCGAACGCTCGCCCGCCGCTTCCCCCCCGCGTAAGGCGCGGGCCTGCCGCTGGGGCCTCGCGTGACCCACGCCGACAGCGAATCCCGGGGGCCGCAGGCCGTCGAAGACGCCTTCAGCAGCGGCGGCGGCACCTACCGCCGCCAGCTCGCGATCGGCGCACTCCTGGCGGTGCTCGTGCTCGTCGCCGTCGCCGGGACTCTGGCCTGGGGTCAGTACAGCGACGCGCAGCGGACGGCTCTCGGCAACGAGCGCGCCCGCGCCGTACTCGCGGGCAGCGTGATCGATGCGTACTTCCGCGGAGAACTGGCCGCACTGAGGTCGATCGCGAGCTCGCCTCCGGTCGTGGGCGGCGATGCCCCGGCCATGCAGCGCTACTTCAAGCGGCTGCAGGGTCGCAACGAGCAGGCCTTCGACTCCGGGCTCGGCTGGCTCGACGCCAAGGGCTTCGCGCGTGTGTCGACGCAGCCTCGCACGATTGCCAGCCCCCTGAACCTGTCCGATCGCTCCTACTTCTGGAACGTCATGGCCACGGGCAAGCCATTCGTGAGCGAAGCCGTGATATCGCGGGTCAGCCGCAAGAGCGTGGTCGTCGTCGCCGTCCCGACCCGTGACGCGAGAGGACGGCTGACCGGGGTGCTGGCAGGCGCCCTGATGCTGCAGCCGTTCGCCATCTCCAAGGGCTCACTCGACCTGGGCGGGCACGGCATGGCGATTCTCGACCGCAGCGGGCGCTCGATCATGAGCAGATCGTCCCAGCCGCGCAACATCGATGTGGCGCGCGTCTTGCACGGGACGGGCGTCATCGCCGACACGCACGGGCTCGACGGCTCCCCCGGGCACGCACTCGCGTACAGCGCGTCCGCGATCCCCGGCTGGATGATCGTGATCGACCGCCCCCGCTCGGAGCTCTTCGCGGACGCACGGCGCGGGTTCCTCCTGGAGCTGGCGCTCGTCGCCTCGGCGGCCTCGATCGTGCTCTTCCTGATCGCCATCATGCTCGTACGCATGCGCCGCGAGACAGAGCGCGATCGCCGGCGGGAACGGCAGCGACGCGAGCTCACGCGCATCCTCGGCGGCGCGTCTGCGGGCAGTGAGGTCTCGAACGGCCTCGTCGCCGGGCTCGCCGACGCTTTCCCGGGCGCCCTGTGCATCGTCGCGCTCGAGGCGGATGATCACCACGGCCTGGCGCTCTCTGCCTCGAGTCAGGGCGAGTTCCCGTCGACCGAGGCCGCGCTCGACGTCGTCGTCTCTCAGGCGGCGACACTCGCCTACGACTCCGGAACCGCGATCGTGGTCGGCAAGGAGTCGAGCCTGCGCGCGACGCTCCCGGGCGTCCACAAGGCGCTGCTCGGAGCAGCGCAGTCGTTCTACGCGACTCCCCTCGTGACCCCCGGCGGGAGCCGGGTCGGCGCGCTCTGCCTCCTGTTCGCCCACGCGCACCCGCTGAGCGAGAGCGAGCAGGCTCAGGTCACCTGGTACGCAGAACAGGCGGCGCAGGCGCTCGATCGCACGACCGCGTTCGAGCGCGAGCACGAGGTCGCCGTGCGCCTGCAGCGCAGCCTGCTGTCGGACCGGTTGCCGGAGGTCGAGGGCGTGGAGCTGATCGGGCGCTACAACGCGGGCGGCGCCGGCCTCGAGATCGGCGGCGACTGGTACGACGCAGTGCGCCGGTCGGACGGCATCGTGCACGTCACCGTCGGCGACGTGGCAGGTCACGGCGTCACCGCGGCAGTGCTGATGGGTCAGTTACGCAACGCCTTCCGCGCTCACGCCTACGAGCACACCTCGCCTGCCGCCGTGCTGCGCCGCATGCTTCGTCACGTCGACGACGACGAGATGGCCACGGCCCTCTGCCTCACGCTCGACCCGTACACCCAGGAGCTGACGTACGCGTCCGCCGGGCACCCGCCGTCGCTGCTCGTGGATGGGGATGCGGCCAGAGTCACGCGACTCGGGCACGCGCTTGCGCCGCCGCTAGGCTATGTGCAGGCCTCGGCGATCCGCGAGGCCACGGTCGAGCTGCCGGCAGGCGCGACGCTCGTCGCCTACACCGACGGGCTGGTCGAGCGCCGCGGCTGGAGCATCGACACCGGTATCGACCTGCTGGCCTCGGTGCTCGGATCCTCGCGCGCACTCGCTGCCGAGCCTCTCGCCGACAGGATCTTCGCCGAGGTCGCGCCGCGCATCGGCTCGTCCGACGATATCGCGCTCCTGATCGTGCGCCTCCTCGAGGTGCCGCAGCGCATGGACATCGAAGTGCCCAGCGAGCCCGCAACGATGGTCGGCCTGCGCAGGCGCCTGCGCGCGTGGCTGGAGCTGCGCGGGCTCGCGGACGAAGAGCGAGATGACGCCCTCCTGGCCGTCAGCGAAGCCTGCAACAACGCCATCGAGCACGCCTACCGGCTCGAGCCGGGCCTGATCCGGCTGCTCCTGGAGCATCACGAAGGCACGCTCGCCATTCGCATCGAGGACCGCGGCGGGTGGCGTCCGACGGCGCCGAGCTTCGAGCGCGGGCGGGGCATCCCGCTCATGCGCGCCGTCATGGACATGACGACGATCGACCACAACGAGAACGGCACGAGCGTGACGCTCAGCCGCCTGCTCGCCTGAACAGCGACCGCGACGGAGGGGCTGAGTGAGCACCGAGCATGAGGTGGGAACGGTCAAGGTCGAGTTCTCGTCGAGCGACACGGCGATCGTGGCGCTCGTGGGCGAGCACGATCTCCACTCCCGCGCCGCGCTCCGCGCCACGCTCGCCTACGCGGCCGAGGGTCGCCACGTGGTGGTCGACCTCAGCTGCTGCAGCTTCGTCGACTCGGCGATCATCAGCCTGCTGCTGTCCACCCAGCGCACGCTGGCCGCGCGCGCAGGGCGCTGCGAGCTGATCATCCCGCCGGAGGCCGCGTACGTCACGCGCCTGTTCGAGATCACGGGCATCGCCGGCCTGTTCACCGTGCACGCGTCGCACGACGCGGCGCTCGCGGGCCTCGGCGCGCCGGCCGTCGGGCGCCTGTAGCGAGCCGCAGCGGGCCGCTAGCATGGCCCGCATGAGTCCCCGCAAGCGCCGGCGCCTGACCGAGGCGGAATTCGAGGCCGTACGCAAGCGCGCCCACAAGTTCCTGACGGCTCCGAACACCCCGCGCCAGGAGGCCCGCGGCCTCTGGCTGCTCGGGGACGGATCGCCCGGGACGCGCGATCTCGACTGGTCGCGCGTACGGGACGCCTCGCCGGAGGCACTCACGCGCATCGATCTGTATCTGCGTGCGCGGGACGCCTGAAGGGCGACCGCGGGTGCAGTCATGACCACGTCCGTCCTCGTCCACGGCGTAGAGCGGCTCGCCGTGCGCACGACCGAGCAGCTGCGCCTGCTCGGAGTCGAGGCGGTCGAGCTCGGCCGGCTGGACGTGAGTGCGCTCCAGGAGCGCCTCACGCACTCCGACGCGCAGGCGCTGGTGCTCTGCGACGAGGACGACATCGCGAACTTCCACCTCGCCCTGGCCGCGCGCGAGGCGCACCCCGACCTGCGCCTCATCGTCCGGCTGTTCAATCTCGAGCTGGGCGCGCAGGCGGAGCGGCTGCTCGGATGCCGCGCACTCTCGGCCTCGCAGCTGGCGGCTCCGGCGTTCGTCGAGGCGGCGCTGCGAGACGACTACGCGCAGCGCATCCGCGTCGAGGGTCACGAGCTGCTCGTGCTGCCCGGTGGCGACAGCTCCGCCCTGCTCGCACTCGACTCCGCCGAGGGCCTGCTGCCCGCCGGCCCGAATGACGCGTTCAGCGTGATCGGCCAGCCGCGCGCTCGCCCGCGGCCACCGGCGCGCCGCCCCCGGCGCGGGCAGGTCGCAACGGTGGCGCGCGTCCTGCTCGCCGACCGGCGCCTGCGCCTGCTGGCCGCCGTGCTCGTCGCGCTGCTCGCCCTGACCACGGCGCTCTACGCCTCGGTCGAGGATCTCGCCTTCACCGAAGCCCTGCACCGCAGCGTTGCCGCCATCCTCGGCAGCGACGAGCTGGAGCCGGATGCCCCCGGCTGGCTGGAGCTCTACGACAGCGGCGTCCTCCTCGTCGGCGTCGCTGCACTCGCTCTGGTGATCGCGCTGCTGACCGACGCGATCGTGTCCACGCGGCTCGCACACGCGCTCGGCGGCCTGCCGCGGGGCCTGCGCGGCCACGCCATCGTGTGCGGCCTCGGTACCGTCGGCTACCGCATCGGCAGCGAGCTTCTGGCCGAGGGGATCGACGTCTGCGGAGTCGACCTCGACGACGATGTGCGGCTCGCCCGCGCTCGCTCCGCGGGCATCGCAGCCGCATTCGGCGATGCAGCGCAAGCGTCCACGCTGCGCAGCCTCGGCGTGCAGGAGGCGGAATACCTGTTCTGCGTCACCGACAACGACGTCGCCAACCTCGAGGCCGCACTGGTGGCGCGCGCCGAGAATCCCGCCCTGCGCATCGTCCTGCGCCTCTTCGACGCCGACCTGGCCGAGCGCGTCGAGCGCGTCGCCGGCCTCGGCGTCTCGCGCAGCGTCGCCGACCTGGCCGCCCCGGCCTTCGCGGCGGCTGCGCTCGGACGCGACGTGACCAACGCCATCCGTACGCGCCGCGGGCTCCTGCTCGTGGCGCGCACGGATGCGCTCGACGCGACGGTCGGCGAGGTCGAGCGCAACGGGGCGCTGCGCGTGATCAGCCGGCAACGGGATGGCGCGTTCGAGTGGGCGCCGGACGCTGACGAGCGCCTCGAGCCGGGCGACCGCGTCACCGTGATCGGGACCCAGCACGGCCTCGCGGAGCTCGCCGCGCGCTAGCGCTTCGTGCCCGTCTCGCCGTCCCAGTAGCCGACGCCGCTCGTCTTCCGCACCAGCAGGTCGTCATCGGCGTTGCCCGTCCAGATGCCGATCTTGTTGCTGTCGGGGTAGACCGCCGCCGCGACCTCGCTGCGGGTCGAGAACATCAGCACGTGCACGGTCGACTCCGTGTCGTTGCGCACGGCGTGCGCGCCCTCCGGGCCCGGCGGGAAGAAGACCACGTCCCAGGGCTGCAGCTGCTCCTCGCCGCCGGGCGTGCGGAGCGTGACCGGTCCTTCCAGCACCAGCAGCCATTCCTCCTCGCCGTACTCGTAGTGGTACGGGCAGATGGATTGGCCCGGCGGCAACTCGTAGACGCTCGTACCGCTGGTCTTCGCTCCCACCATCGGGCCCATGCGGAACAGCGCACTGCGGAAGCCCTCGGGGTCGTTGTCGTCGTACTGGAACTCGGGCGAGGCGATGTTGAGGGGAGGCATGGCGGTAGCGTGCCACGTACCCGCCGGCGTCGGTTTGAGGTTTGAAGCCGGCTCATGTCTCGTCTGCGAAATAGTCCTCATCCACGCGCTTGACCTCGTATCGAGCCTTGACGGTGACGCCGACGTCCGTGTCGATCATGAGTTCAGCCAGCTTCAGACCATCGACCAGAATCACGCGAGGAGAGACGCTCTCCGCGTAGCTCTTAGCGTCGGCGGTGAAGGCTGAGGCGGTGAAAAGAATGCCCTTCGTGGCGCGCGCGCCCTGAAGCGCGCCGACGAATGCCTGAATTGTGGGTCTGCCGACCGAGGCCTCCCATCGCTTGGCCTGAACGTAGATCAGGTCGAGACCCAGCCGGTCCTCTCGAATGACGCCATCGATGCCACCGTCCCCTGATCTGCCAAGTCGCTCGCGCTCATCCTCCAGGCCGCTTCCGTAGCCCATTTTCTGCAGAACGTGAAGAACAAGATCCTCGAAGAAGTCGGGCGGCTTAGCCGAAATTCGTTCACGCAAGTCACTTGCGAGAGCAGCTCGCAACTCTTGATATGAACTTTCGACGCTCTCCTCTGGAGTGCGCTCCTCGGCGTCGGGCAGGGGAGTCGCGCGCGCGGCGGTGCCGGCGCTTCGCCGGCGAAGTTCCCCGAGTTCCGGGAATTGACTGAGCACAGCGAGATCGACGCGCTCCGGGTTCGCCGCGAGCACCTCACGTCCGCGATCCGTGATGCGGTAGACGGCGCGCTGTGTGCGCTCCAGCAAACCAGTGCGGTTGAGGTACATAGTGGCCCACCCAGCTCGGTTGACCCATGTCCGTGCGAGGCCGCTGGGTAGGCGCTCATGGAGTTCCTCGGGCGTCAACTCGAGGTGCTCAGCAAGCATCGCCCGCACATCGCCGATGGAGCGCTCCTGACCGTCTGCGTACGCGGCAAGGAGGGGACGCATGATGTCCTGGTATCCGGGGATCGCCATGCCTCAGCGCAGCGTACCGAGTCGTGCCATGAACGCTGCAAGGCGTGTCGGGGGCGGGTTACTCTTGATCGCCGCGGCGGACCGTCGCGCAGCGCGAGGAGGTCGAGATGGCTCAGGTACTGACGCAGCGCGGGGCGTTCATCGGGGGCGAGTGGGTGTCCGGTGACGGCGAGGAGATCGAGATCCGCAGCCCGGCTTCGGGCGAGACGCTCGGGGCGGTGCGGGCAGCGACCGCGGAACAGGTCGATCAAGCGGTGGCTGCGGCCGCCGAGGCCTTCGAGTCGTGGCGCCGCACGAGCGTGCTCGAGCGCGTCGAGATCTGCCGGCGGGGCTATGAGATCTGCATGGACCGCGCGGAGGAGATCTCGCGCATGATCACCCGCGAGACCGGCAAGACGATCCGCGAGTCGCGCGAGGAGATGGTCGAGTACACCGCCGACCACTTCCGGCGCGCCAGCGAGGACGTCCTCCGCCACACGGGCCGGGTGCTGCCCTCGACGCAGGGCAGGACGCATAAGCGGATCCTCGTCGTGCAGGAGCCCGTCGGCGTGGTCGCGGCCATCTCACCCTGGAACTTCCCCGTCGACATCGCCGGCATTCCGATCGTCTACGGGCTCGCCTTCGGCTGCACCACGGTCTGGAAGCCGTCGGAGCTCGCGCCGCTGTGTGCCGAGATGTTCGTCGACGTGCTGCACGACGCCGGCTTCCCGCCGGGGACGGTCAATCTCGTGCACGGCCGCGGCGACGTGGGCGCGATGCTGACGCGCCATCGCGATGTCGCCTCCGTCGTCTTCACCGGCTCGGTCTCGACGGGCGAGAAGGTCGCGCGCGAGGCGGGCCTCAAGAACCGCGTGCTCGAGCTGGGCGGCAACGGGCCGCAGATCGTGCTGGCGGACGCCAACCTGGAGGCCGCCGCGGACGCCGCCGTGATGGGCTGCTTCTACCTCGCGGGACAGGTCTGCACCGCGGCCGAGCGGGTGCTCGTGCACAGCGACGTGCACGACCGCTTCGTCGAGCTGCTGATCGAGCGCACCGAGCGCCTGCGCATCGGCGATCCGCTCGACGACGCCACGGACATGGGCCCGATGTGCAACTCGGTCACGCTCGAGCGCACGCAGCGGCACATCAAGGACGCCGTCGAGCGCGGCGCCGCCGTCGTCTACGGCGGCGCGGCGAACGGGATGTACCACGAGCCGACGATCCTGACCGGCGTCACGAGCACGATGGCCATCGCGCGCGAGGAGACGTTCGGGCCGGTGGCGCCGATCATGCGCTTCGACTCGCTCGACGAGGCGATCGCGATCGGCAACGAGACCGAGTTCGGGCTTACCGCCGCCGTCTTCACGAACTCGCTCGACGACGCCTGGAAGGCCGCCTCGGAGCTCCGGCACGGCACCGTGCACGTCAACGAGAGCACGAACTACTGGGATCAGATGGCGCCGTTCGGCGGCGCCAAGAGCTCGGGCTCGGGCCGCGAGCTGGCCGACGGCATCGCCGACGCCGTCACGGAGACCAAGCAGATCACGTTCGACTGGAGTTAGGGCCCCGCGGCCGCGCCGATCAGGTCGGCGCGGTCGAGCGGGAGCGCGTGCGCGGCGCCGTCGAGCGCTGCGAGGGTCTGGTAGACGCCGATCTCGCCGCCCTCGAAGCCCTGCGCCGAGCCGAGCATGTACAGCCTCCAGACGCGCTCGCGCTCGCTCCCGACCTCGGCCACGGCCTCGTCGCGGCCGGCGGCGAGGTTCGCGACCCAGCGCCGCAGCGTGAGCGCGTAGTGCTCGCGCAGCGACTCGACGTCCCGGATCTCGAACCCGCCGGCCTCGAGCGCGCCGATGATGTCGTTCACCGGATGCAGCTCGCCGTCCGGGAACACGTAGCGGCCGATGAACGTCGGCCCGCGCGACGGCGCGGCGTGCAGCCGCGTGATGCCGTGGTTGAGGAACAGCCCGCCGGGCCGCAGCAGCCTGCGCACCGCATCGACGTAGGTGTCGATCTGGGAGCGGCCGACGTGCTCGTACATGCCGACGCTGGCGATCTTGTCGAACGGCTGCTCCTCGATCTCGCGGTAGTCGAGCACGCGCACCTCCGCGCGATCGCTCAACCCCGCCGCCTCGATGCGCCGGTTCGCCAGCTCCGCCTGCGGCTCCGACAGCGTCACGCCCAGCGCGCGCACGCCGTGGTGCGCCGCCGCGTGGATGACGAGGGAGCCCCAGCCGCAGCCGATGTCGAGCAGCCGCTCCCCCGGCTGGAGGCGCAGCTTGCGGCAGATCAGCTCGAGCTTGCGCTCCTGGGCCGTCTCGAGCGAATCGTCCGGGCTCGCGAAGTAGGCGCAGGAGTAGACCAGGCTCGGCCCGAGCAGCAGTTCGTAGAAGCGGTTCGAGACGTCGTAGTGATGGCGCACCGACGCCCGGTCTCGGCGCAGGGAGTGCAGCCGCCCGGCAGGCTCGGCCTCGCAGCGAGGGATCGGCGGCCGGCGCAGCGCGCGCGGCCCGGCCACGCGCAGCGCGGCGCCTGCGAGCCGCGCCCGGCCGAACGGCCCGAGTGAGAGGCCCGGACGCGGTGGCGCAGGCCGAGCACCTTCTCGAGGTCGCCGTCGACGTCCAGCGCCCCCGACACCCATGCGCGACCGAGCCCGAGCTGGTTGGGCGCGCGCAGGAAGTGCGCGATCGCCCGCTGGTCGCGGATGAGCACGACCGGCGCGTCGGGATCGTCGCGCGCGACCACGGTGCTGTCGTCCCAGAAGCGCACCGTCACGGGCAACTGGCCGAGCGCGTCGGACAGGACCTTCAGGCGGTCGACCCGCGCAGCCACGGTCCGCCGCGCAGCCGCGGCCCGGCCATCCGGCCGATCATCCGTCGCTGCGCCGTCGCTGTGCATCCTGCGGGCCTCACCTACCGCCGCCCGTACGGGGGCTGGGCAAGGGCAACGGCGCGACGACGCTAGCGCGCGGGCGCGCCCAGGTCAACGGCGCGCAGCGGCGCCGTCCTCCAAGGATGCGCTGGACCTCGGCCTCCATCCCGAACAAGTTCCAGTTCTCGGCGATCTGGCCGCGAGCAGCCTGCGTTTGAAGTGATTCCGGTGCTTCCACGCGACGTTCTCAACGGCGAAGTAGAGCCGGCGCTCGCTCGTGCTCCCTGGGAACACCGGAGACTGTGCGAGGCCGCCCCGGCCCGCGCACGCTCCAGCTCTCTCACGCCGGCGCGGTCAGCCGCAGCCGGAGTTGTCACCGCAGTCGCGGCACGTGTAGCACGAGCCGGTGCGGATCTTGCGGCCGCCACACTTCGCGCACTCCTGCGCGTCTTCCCAGGCGTTGAAGAGCGCCTGCTGCCCGGCGGATTGGATGGGCACGACGGAACGCGCCTCCGAGGCCTCGGGCGAGGCGACGAGGTCGCCGTACATCGTGCCGTCGGCGAGCGGCTCCGCCTCGCTGGGCATGCCCTGCAGGCGGGCCCGCACCTCGGCCGACATGATGCCGAGCTCGGCCTGCGTCTCCGCGTCGAGGAACTTCTTGCCGAGCCACCGGAAGATGTAGTCGACGAGCGACTTGGCGACGCGGATGTCGGGGTCGTTCGTGAGGCCGGACGGCTCGAAGCGCATGTGGCTGAACTTCGAGACGTAGACGTCGAGCGGCACGCCGTACTGGAGGCCGAGCGAGACCGAGATCATGAGCGCGTTCATGAGCCCGGCGAGCGTCGTGCCCTCCTTGGCGATGTCGACGAACACGTCGCCCGGGGTGCCGTCGGGGAACAGGCCGACGTGGATGTAGCCCTCGTACTCGCCGACCTGGAACTTGCGGCCGATCTCCATGCGCTCGATCGGCATCGTCTTGCGCACCGGCTTGTGCACGAGCTCGGCCTGCTTGGCGCCGAGCGGCTGCGCCACCTTGCAGTTGTCGCGGTAGATGGCGAGTGCCTTGACGCCCATCTTCCAGGAGTCGAGATAGAGCTTGGCGACGTCTTCGACCGTGGCCGACTCCGGCATGTTGGCGGTCTTCGAGATCGCGCCCGAGATGAACGGCTGCACGGCGCCCATCATCGAGACATGGCCCATGTAGTCGATCGCGCGATCGCCCATCGCGCAGTCGAACACGGCCAGGTGCTCGGGCTTGATCGCCGGCGCGCCCGACGACCGTGTTGTGGTCGGCGATGTAGGCGACGATCGACTCGCCCTCGGTCTGGCTGTAGCCGAGCACCTGCAGCGCCAGCGGCACGGTGCCGTTGACGATCGTGAGCTCGCCGCCGCCGACCAGGCGCTTGGTCTTGACGAGCGAGAAGTCGGGCTCGACGCCGGTCGTGTCGCAGTCCATCAGGAACGAGATCGTCCCCGTGGGCGCGAGCACCGTGGCCTGGGCGTTGCGATAGCCGTGCTGGCGGCCCAGCTCGAGCGCCTCGTCCCAGGCGCCGCGCGCCGCTTCGACGAGATCGTCGGCGATCGTCTCGCGATCCTCGATGTTGCCGACCGCCGCGCGGTGCTTCTCGATCACGCGCACCATCGGCTGGCGGTTGCGCTCGTACTCGGCGAACGGGCCCATGCGCGCGGCCATCTCGGCCGACTTGCGGTAGGCGCGGCCGGTCATGAGCGCCGTGATGGCAGCGGCGTAGGCACGACCCTCGTCCGAGTCGTAGGGCAGCCCGCGGGCCATCAGCAGCGCGCCGAGATTGGCGTAGCCGAGGCCCAGCTGGCGCATGTTGTGCGCGTTGATGCCGATCTGCTCGGTCGGGTACGACGAGTTGGAGACGAGGATCTCCTGCGCCGTGAAGACGATGTCGACCGCGTGCTGGAAGCCGTCGACGTCGAACTCGCCGTCGGGACGGCGGAAGCGCATGAGGTTGAGGCTCGCCAGGTTGCAGGCCGAGTTGTCGACGTGCATGTACTCCGAGCACGGGTTCGAGGCGTTGATGCGCCCGGTGTTGGGGCACGTGTGCCAGTCGTTGATGAGCGTGTCGAACTGGATGCCCGGATCGGCGCAGCGGTGCGCCGCCTCGGCGATCTGGCGCATGAGGTCGCGCGCACGCACGGTCTTGACGACTTCACCGGAGGTGCGCGCCGTCAGGTTCCAGTCGCGGTCGGCCTCGACCGCGCGCATGAACTCGTCGGTCAGGCGCACGGAGTTGTTGGCGTTCTGGTACTGGATCGAAGCCCAGTCCGGGGAGTCGAGCGACATGTCGTAGCCGGCTTCCTGGAGCGAGCGCGCCTTCTCCTCCTCGCGCGACTTGCACCAGATGAACTCCTCGATGTCGGGGTGATCGACGTCGAGGACGACCATCTTGGCCGCCCGGCGCGTCTTGCCGCCGGACTTGATGGTGCCGGCCGAGGCGTCGGCCCCGCGCATGAACGACACGGGCCCGGAGGCGTAGCCGCCCTTGGAGAGCTGCTCCTTCGAGGAGCGCACGCGCGAGAGGTTGATGCCGGAGCCCGAGCCGCCGCGGAAGATGCGACCCTCCTCGACGATCCAGTTGAGGATCGAGTCCATCGAGTCGTCGATGGAGAGGATGAAGCAGGCGGAGCACTGCGGCCGATCTTCGAAGCCGACGTTGAACCAGACGGGAGAGTTGAAGGCCGCGTACTGGTTGACCAGGAGGTGCTTGAGTTCGGCGTGGAACGCGTCGGCCTCGTCGCCGTCGGCGAAGTAGCCGTCCTTGCGGCCCCAGGCGGTGATCGTGTCGACCACGCGGGAGATCATCTGGCGCACCGAGCGCTCGCGCTGCGGCGTTCCGAGCGGTCCGCGGAAGTACTTCTGAGCGACGATGTTCGTCGCCGTCGCCGACCAGAAGACCGGGAACTCCACCTCGCGCTGCTCGAAGGCGGGCCCGTCCTTGCCGGGGATGAGGGCGTCGCGCACCTCCCATTCGACCTCGTCGTACGGGTCGACGCCCGGGCGCGTGTTGCGCCGGGTGACGCCGATCGAGCGAGTCGTATCGAGCGGGACTTGCGGTGCCTCGGTCGCGATCGCGGCCGTGGTCTCAGTGGTCGCCAAGGGTCGATCCCCTCCTCTGCTGGGGTGTTAATTCTATCGCACTATCGGACGGAGGAGCGAACAAGTGTTCGCCCCTCGAAGTCCAGGGATTCGAGCTCGCGCTGGAACTCGTCCGTGCTCTCGAACTGCCGGTAGACGGACGCGAAACGCACGTACGCGACGCCGTCGAGCTCGCCCAGATGCAGCAGCGCGGCCTCGCCGATCGCCTCCGACGGAACCTCCGAGAGGCCGTCGCTGCGGAAGCCCGCCTCGACGGCGGCGACGATGCGCTCGACCAGGTCGAGCGCGATCGGGCGCTTGACGCAGGCGCGCTCGAGACCGCGCAGCAGCTTCGAGCGATCGAAGGGCTGGCGGCTGCCGTCGCGCTTGACGACCCACAGCGCCGACTGCTCGACGCGCTCGAAGGTGGTGAAGCGCGCGTGGCACTCGAGGCACTCGCGACGGCGGCGGATGGCCTCGCCGGCGTCGCTCACGCGCGATTCGAGCACGCGCGTCTCGGCGGTGCCGCAGGTCGCGCAGATCATCTGCGCGCCCCTAGATCCAGCGTTGCATCCCCCCCGAGCACGCCAGATACAGTGGCAGCGGCATCGGACGGAGCCCGGCGGAGCGCCGCTCAGCAGCGGCTCGGTCAGCGCGTCAGGCGCCGCGTGCGCGCACGCGCGAGCGACGTTCCGAGCCCGGCCAGCAGGAGCAGCGAGGCCACGCTGCCGAGCGCGAGCACCGGCACGGGCACCTGGTCGACGTGCGCCGGGCCGAGGCCTTCGAGCAGATCCGTCACGGGGCCGCGCACCGCTGCCGCCACGGCGGGCTCGTTGACGCTCGCCAGATCGCGGCTGCTGGGCTGCCCGCCCCGGCGCAGCACCACGGAGACCGCATCGCGGCGCATCGCGCGCAGGAGGTTGGTGCGCACCGCGGGCAGATAGCCGTCGACGTCCGCCGGCAGATGCGCCAGCGCCTGCCTGTAGCAGGGCGCCGTGTGCACGCTGATCGTGCGGCTGTTGGCCGCGGCGTCGAGCATGTTCCGCCAGTCGCACTTGGCCGCCGAGGCGCCCGTGGGTACGAGCAGCAAGCCGAGGACGACGGCGAGGCCGATCAGGATGGGGTGGCGTGGGGTGCGGGCCATGGGCTGGGTGGGGGGAGCGCTCGGACGCGCGTCGCCCCGCCGTTCACGGAACGCTACCGGGACCTCATGCGCGATGGAATGGCGGTTGGTAAGTGTTTCGTGAAGATTCATAGCGCTGGAGGCGTCACTCGACCGAGGTATCGGCTGTCACCCATTCGACCTTGAGCGGATTTCATACGTTGTGCGCTCTGGGGTCGCGCATCGTCTTCCCTGGTGCCCGGCTTCCCTCGCTCGCTGCGAGTTCTTCCCGCCGGTGCGCGGATATCCTACCGCTGTGCGGGCTCTCACGGCGTCCCTGCGCGACGCGGCGGGCGCCTGGCCGGCAGCACTCTGGCTGGCGCTGGCCGGCCTGGTCGCCGTCGCCGGAGGCGGCGGCGCATCGAGCGGCGGCATCGCTCTGGCCGCCGCCGGCTGCCTCGGCGCCTGCTCGCTGGCCGCAGTCGCCGCCGCAGGCGGCCTGCGCGCCTGGGCTCCGCCTCCGCGCCGGGTGCTCGTCTACATCGGCGCGCTGGCGGCGGTGGGGCTCGCCTCCTACGCCTCCGTCGGCTGGTCGCTGACCCCGCAGACCTCCTACGGCGACGCCGATCGCTGGCTCGTGGCCGCGGCCGCGGCCGCCTGCGGGGTGCTGCTCGCCGGTCTGCTGCGCCGTCCCCTGGAATCGGCCGTGTGGGTGCTCTGCGCCGCCGCGCTGCCGCTCGTGGCCTACGCCATCCAGCAGCGGGCGCACGGCGTCTTCTTCCAGACCTCGCCGCGCCTGCAGGGCGTGCTCGGATATCCGAACGCGATCGGCGCCTATGCGGCGCTGGCGGCCCCCGCCGCGCTCTGGCTCGCCGGCTCGCCGCAGCGCGCGCGCCGCGCGGCCGGCTGCGGGACGCTCGCGCTGCTCGTGCTCGCGCTCGCCCTGGCCTCCTCGCGCGGCGGCATGCTGGCGGCGGTGATCGGCTGCGCCGCCTGGCTGGCGGTCAGCGACCGGCGCACCGAGAGCGGCGCCGCGCTGCTGGCGGCGCTGGTCGCGAGCGCGCCGGTGGCGCGCTGGGGCCTCGATCTGCACTCCTTCAAGGCGCTCGACGTGCCCTTCACCGTGCCCGCGGGCTCGCGGCTGACGTGGTACTCGGCCGCCGCCGTGCTCGCGGCAGCGCTGCTGGGGCCGGCCGCCGTCGAGCTCGCGGAGCGCGCCGGCCCGCGCGTGCGCCGCGCCTGCGGACTGGCGGTGGCTCGCCGCGCTGGTCGTCGGAGCCGCTGGTCGCGGCCGTGCGGCTCTCCTCCTCGCACGGCGGCCCCGGCGGCGCGCTCAGCCACGTCTGGCACCAGCTCTCGGGCGGTGGCGCGGTCGGCTCGACCGATCACCTGACCCAGCTCTCGACCAACCTGCGCGGCCGCTGGTGGGGCGAGGCCTGGGACGGCTTCCGCGCGCAGCCCTGGCGAGGCAACGGCGCCGATACGTTCGAGACGATCGACCGCCTGGCGCGTCCCGACTTCCAGCAGGCCGGCCAGGAGCATTCGGCGTTCCTGCACGTGCTCTCCGGGCCTCGGGCTGCTGGGCGCACTGCCGGCGGCGATCGCCCTCGCCGCCGCCGCGGCCTGCGCGGCCGCGGTCACCCGGCTGCGCGGCGCCGGAGCGCTCCGCCGCGCTCGCGCTGACGGCCGGCGTCGGGGCGTTCGCGCTGCACAACCAGATCGACTGGGAGTGGAAGCAGACCGCGCTGACGGTCCTGGCCTATCCGCTGCCCGTGCTGATCGCGTGCGCGGCCGGCGGCGCCGTGGCGCGCCGCCCGCCGCGCCGCGGCCTCGCGGTCCTGGCGGCGACGGCGTTTGCGCTGGCCGCGCTCCCGACGGCACTGCCCGTGCTCGGCAACCGCGCGCTCGCTCGCGCCGACCGGCTCAGCGAGGCCGGGCGCATCGACGAGGCGCGCGTCGAGGCCGACCTCGCCGCCTCACTCGACCGCACCTCGGTCGACGCCCAGCTCGAGCGCGCCAGCCTGCTGCAGTCGCTCGGCCGGCCACGCGACGCGCGCCGCGCCGTCGACCATGCGCTCGAGCTCGCGCCCAAGGACTCCGGCACCTGGCTCACGCTGGCCGGCTACCAGCGCTATTGCTGGCACGACAGCGGCTGGCGGGCCAGCCTCGCGCGCGCCCGGGCGCTCGCCGGCCACGACACCGTCTTCGACGGAACCGACGAGGACGTGATCGCGGCGAGCGACGCCTGCCCGCGGACTCGAGCTAGAGCAGGCGCTCAGGTGCCGAGGATGACGATCAGCTTCGCGCCCTTGGCCTCGGCGGCCGTGATGCCGTCGAGGGGTGTCACGAACTGCACATTGCCGACGAGCTTCGCGAGCTTGCGCGCGGCGGGCCCGTAGCCCTTCGAGTACTGGATGATCGTGGGCAGCCCGCGCTTCTGGGCGTTGCCGACGTAGGTGATCGGGTACGCGGCGCCCTGGAGCTTGGCCGCCAGCTGGTGCGCCACGCCGCTGATGCCGTTCGAATTGAGCACCATCACGGGGATCTTCGCGTTCGGCGGGATCGGCTTGGCCGGCTTGTGCTTCCTGGGCTGCGTCGCCGCGGGCGCGGTGACTGCGGGCTCGACCGGCGCGGAGGCGTCTCCGCGCTGGTGCGTGACGGCGACGGCCGCGGCGGCCCCGCCGTGGATGCCGGCGGAGGCCGTCGGCGTGGGGGGGAGTCGCGCTGCCAGACGATGCCGAAGAAGACCGTCGCGATGGCGGCGGCCAGCAATCCGATGGCAATCAGGCGACTCACGAGGCGCACCGCGTGGCGGTGCCCGTAGACGATGTATGCAGGGGCGGCAGACATGTGAGGCTCACGTTTCGCCATGCGCGTTCAGGCTCCTGCGCGATGCGGCTATCGTCTTCCCCATCGGCAGGGAGAGCCCTCAGCATGACAGCCTCCGGTTCATCGCGTTCGAAGGTGCCGACGGCGCGGGCAAGACGACGCAGGCGCGGCTGCTGGCCGCGCACCTGCGAGCGCTCGGCCGGGAGGTCGTCGAGGTGCGCGAGCCGGGCGGCACGCCGACGGGTGAGAGCGTGCGCGCGATCGTGCTGGACGGCATCGGCGCCGGTCAGTCCCCGTGCCGAGGCGCTGCTCTTCGCCGCGGCGCGCGCGCAGCTCGTCGAGGACGTGATCGCGCCCGCGCTCGGGCGCGGGGCGACGGTGATCGCCGACCGCTACGTGGGCAGCTCGCTCGTCTACCAGGGCGTCGTGCGCGGCGTCGGCGCCGAGGCCGTGCGCGCCATCAACGACATCGGCACGGGCGGGCTTGCCGCCCGACGCCACCGTGCTCCTGAGCCTCAGCGCCGAGCAGGCGGCCTCGCGCGTCGACCTGCGGCTCCGGCGATCGCATCGAGCGCGAGCCGCTCGAGTTCCACCGCAGCGTGATCGCGGCCTACGACGACGTGCTCGCCTCGAACAACGGGCGCCTGCGTGCGCGTCGACGGCACCGGCGCGCAGACGAGGTGGCCGCGCGCGTGCGCGAGGCGCTGGGCCTGTGACGGCCGTCGATCCGTTCGCCGGCCTGATCGGCAACGAGGCCGCCCGGGCGCGCCTGCGCGTCGCGCTCCGCCGTCCCGGCCACGCCTATCTGCTGCTCGGCCGGCCGGGATACGGCGTCGGCGCGCACGCGCGGCGCTTCGCCAGCGCGCTCGCCGGCCTGCCGGAGCGCTCGCTCGAGAGCGGTCACCCCGACCTGCTCGAGGTGCGACCCGAGGGCACGCAGATCCGCATCGACCAGGTGCGCGAGCTCTGGCGCGACATCCAGCTGAGGCCGTTCTCGGCCGAGCGCCGCGTCTACCTGATCTGGGACGCCGAGACGATGCCCGAGGTCGTGCAGCACGCGCTGCTGAAGTCGATCGAGGAGCCGCCCGCGCACGCCGTCGTCGTGCTCGTGTGCGCGCAGCCGCACCGGCTGCTGGCGACCGTGCGCTCGCGCTGCGAGGTGGTGCGCTTCGCGCCGCTCGCCGCCGTCGAGGTCGCCACCGCGCTCGAGCTCGGCGGACCCGCAGGACTCGCGCTCGCGCGCGCGAGCGGCGGCGATCTCGAGCGCGCGCGCGAGCTGATGGAAGGCGGCGAGGCGCGCGACCGCCGCGAGCGCTACCTGGCGCTGGCGCGCTCGGCCTACGCCGACGAGCAGTTCGACCCGGGCGCCGCCGCGCGCGCCGTGGCCGAGGCCTGCAGCGCGAAGGGCGCGGAGGCGCGCGAGGCCGCCGAGGGCGAGACCGCCAAGCGCGTCGAGGCGCTGGGCGATCATCCGCCGCGCGCGGAGGCCTCGCGCGTGCGCAAGGAGGGCGAGGCGCTGGCCAAGCGGCGCGCCCGCGCGGCCGAGGTGGACGAGGCCCGCGCGGCCGTCGAGACGCTCGTGACGTGGTACCGCGACCTGCTCGCGGCGACGCTCGGAGCCGATGACACGCTGGTACACTCGGACCACCGCGAACAGGTCGCGAGCGACGCTGCGAGCGGTCGCGAAGCGCTTGCCGCGCGTTGCCTGGAGGCGGCGCGCGACACCCGCCGAGCGCTGGAGCTGACAATTACGCCGACCCTCGCGCTCGAGGCGCTCTTCCACCGTCTGAGGACGATCGCCCGGGCCGAGCAGGCGAACGCATGAGAGCCCGTCCCTAGCGGGTTCTGGAAGGGGCCGAAATGGCCTGGGCCGTGAACGTCGTCTTCTCGCCCGGCGGGAAGGTGTACAGCTTCGACCCGAACGGGCTCGAGCTGGCGTGGGACGACCGCGTCATCTGCAGCACCTCGCGCGGCCCCGAGCTGGCGCGCGTGGTGACCGCCAACCACGAGGTCGAGCGCTCGCCGCGCGAACAGCCGCTGCGCCCCATCGAGCGGCTCGCGACGCCCGCCGACGCAGGTGCGCGTGAAGGAGAACCGCGCGCTCGGCCGCAAGGCCATGCTCGCGTTCCGCGACCTGCTGCGCGAGCGCGGGCATCGAGCACGCGCGCCCGGTCGGCGCCGAGGTCTCCTTCGACGCCTCGCGCGTCGCGCTCACCTACCGCGCCGAGGAGCGCAGCGAGCTGCGCGGCGTCGCCGGGCCGCTCTCGAGCCGCGTCGGCGTCCGCGTCGAGGTGCGCCAGGTCAGCCCGCGCGAGGCGGCGCGGCAGTGCGGCGGCGGCGGCATGTGCGGGCCGGTGCGCTGCTGCACGCGCTTCCCCTCGCACGAGCAGCCGATCACGCTGCGCATGGCCAAGGATCAGGACGTGCCCATGAACCCGGGCCGCATCACCGGCCTGTGCGGCCGGCTGCGCTGCTGCCTGGCCTTCGAGCACCCGGTCTACCGCTCGTTCCGCGACCGCGCCCCGGCCGTCGGGCGCATGGTCAAGACGCCGCAGGGACGCGGCATCGTGCGCGGCTACAAGGTGCTGGACGACACGCTGATCGTGGCGATCGACGGCCAGCAGGGCGAGGTCGACGTCCGCGTCGACGACGCCAGCGAGCTCAAGGGGCCGGCGCGGTAGGGGACTCGCGGTCCTCGCCGGCGGCCACCGCCGCGGCGGCCGCCGAGGCGCCGAAGTCGAGGAACGAGCCGAGGTAGGCGGCCAGCGCCGCCGTGCCGGTGAGCAGCTCGATCATGGTCGCCGTGCGCGCGCCCTTGCTGGCCGCGATGATGTCGCCCGGCGGGCTGATGAAGCCGGTGGAGACGGAGTAGTAGAAGAAGTCCGAGAAGGTCGGCGTCTCCGCGCAGGCCGCGGAACGCCCCTTCGGGATGCGCGCGCCAGACGCCGATGTAGATCAGCGTCCAGAACAGGAAGAACGCGAGCGCGAGCAGCACGAGGCCCACGCGCCGCAGGGCCAGCACCAGCGCCGCGGCGCGCGCGACGCCGGCGCCGAGCAGCGGCACGTCCAGCCGGTGCAGCACGCGCTGCGTCCCGAGCGCGAGCACGAGCAGGCCGGCCGCGATCACGCCCCAGCCGACGATCAGCACGACGATCGCGCGGTCGCGGTCGATCTCCGGCGAGAGCATGCCGAGTCCCCAGAAGGCGAGGCAGGCGCCGAGCAGGCGCACTCCGCCGGCGCGCACGCGGCCCGGCAGCCGCTCTGCGGCGAGCAACGGGAAGGAGGTTGCGCGCCGCATGTCACGCTCTACGCTCCGGCGCGCCCGTATCCTGCCGCGCCTATGACCGTCGCGCTCGTCGGATCGACCGTGCGGGACGTCGTGTATCTGCCCGGGCGCGCTCCCGCGCGCAGCACGGGCGGCTCGCCGCTGTTCGCCGCGCGCGCGCTCGCGGCGCTGGGCGTGCGCCCGGGCGTCGCCACGCGCTGCGACGACGCCGCGCTGGCCGCGCCCATCGCCGAGCTGGCCGCGCCGCTCTGCCTGCGGCTCGACTCCACGGTCGTCCAGAGCGATGCTGCGCTACCGCGACGACGGCGAGCGCGACCACACGCTGGCCGGGCTCGGCGAGTCGTGGAGCGAGGACGACATCACGCGGCTGGGCGGCGCCCGCGCTGCGCGGCGCGACGTGGGTGCACGCCGGCACCCAGCGCGGCGGCGACCTGGGGCCGGCGGTGCTGGCGGCGCTGGCGGGCGGCGGCCGCCGCGTCGCACTCGACGCTCAGGGCCCGCTGCGGCGGCCGCGAGATCGGGCCGATCGCGCTCAGCGGGCGGCTGGACGGCGCGCTGCTGCAGCACGTGCAGGCGCTCAAGCTGAGCGAGGAGGAGGCGCTCGCGGCCTTCGCGACGATCGACGCCGGCGCCATCCAGGCGCAGTGCGGGGTGCCCGAGGTGCTCGTCACGTTCGGCTTCCGCGGCGCCGCGGTCGCCTCGGCGGACGGTTCGGGTCACGTCGCCGCGCAGGCGGTGACCGACATCGACCCGACCGGGGCGGGCGATGCCTTCCTCGCCAGCTACGCGCACGCGCGCGCCGGAGGGAGCGCGCCGCTGGAGGCGGCCCGCGCCGCCTGCGAGGGCGTCAGCGCGCTGTTCGCAGCACGCGCGCGGGCGCCGCGGCAAGCACCAGCGTGAGCGCGACGATTCCCAGCACCAGCACGATGCGCCAGGCGGAGCCGTTGCTGGCCGTGCCCGGGCGTGAGCCAGAACAGCAGCGGGGCGAACCACACGAGCCCGAGGCGGTCGCGCGCGGCGGCGATCGGCACGACCAGCAGCACGAGGTAGTGCAGCCACACGACCGGCGAGAGCGCGAGCGTCGCGGCGACCGCGCAGACCAGGGCGGCAAGCTCGCCCGACTGCCGCCGCGCCAGGGCGACCGCCGCGACCAGCAGCGGCAGCCCGACCGCGACTGCGAAGGCCAGAGCAGCGCTCGCGCGGCAGCCCGAGCGCGAGCCCGAGCGCCGTCGGGCTGTAGCCGCGCGGCGATTCCACGCGCGAGAGCTCCCCCAGGAGCCGCGGGTAATCGGTCAGCCCGGCGAAGCCGATCAGCGCCCACGACGCCAGCACCGCCGCGCAGGCGGCGGCGATCGAGACGAGTCCCGCGCGCCAGCGGCCGCCGGCGGCGAAGAGCACGAGCAGCGGCCACATGAACAGCTTGGCGACGGCGGCGCCCGTCAGCGTCGCGCCGAGCACCGGGGCGGAGTGACGCCAGCGCCAGCCGGCGGCGACCGCCAGCGCGAGCAGCGGCGAGAGCGTCCCCAGCGAAAGGCCGCCGAGCAGCGGCGGCCACAGGTACACGATCCCGTAGCAGCGCCAGTCGCGCACGCGGAGCAGCCACAGCGCGAGCGCGGGCGCGGCCAGCGTGAGCGCGACGAAGATCCCCTCGGCCAGCGCCTGCGGCAGCAGCGTGAACGGCGCGAAGAGCACGGCCGCGAGCGGCGGATAGACGTAGTTGGCGTGCGACGCGAGGTCGCTCAGCGCGTGCGGGTAGGGCGAGTTGCCGTCCAGGATCGCGCGGCCCGCGGGCAGGAACTCCTTGCGGAAGTCCCACAGGTAGTCGCTCCCGGCCGCGTGCAGCAGCGCCGGCACGAGCACGAGCGGCAGCACCGCGAACAGCAGCACGTTGCCGAGTTGCGCGGCTGCGCGGACGAACGGCAGCCCCGCTCGTCGTTGCGCGAGCTCCATACCCCGCTCATCGGCGCGGGGCCGGGCCGCCTTGAATCGTCTCAATCGGACAGCCAGCGCGTGAACGCGGTGGCGATCTCCTCGGTCAGCGGGCGCGAGCGGCCCGTCTTCCAGTCGTAGTGCACGACCACGGCCTCGGCCTCGGCCGCGACGCGGCCGTCGCCGCGGCAGACCACGCGCTCGGTCCATCCCGACGCTCGAGCGGCCCACGCGCGTGCAGCGCGATCTCCACGTCCACGTTGCCGTCCTCCTGGGTGAGCGGCGAGCGGTAGTCGACCGCGCAGCGCGCGAGCACGAAATCGTTGAGCAGGAGGCCGTTGCCGAGCACCTCGAGGAACCACTCGTCGCGCGCCTCCTCGAGGTAGGTGAGGTAGACGGCGTTGTTGACGTGCTTGAACGCGTCCATGTCGCGCCAGCGGACCTCGATGCGCTTCGTGTGGTGAGGGGCGGCAGGGACGGCACGCCGCCAGGCTAGCTTGGATCTGGTTAGCTCCCGCAGTGAGCCAGCTGGCCGTGCTGGAGTACTTCGACTGCGAGCGCCTGGACGCGCTGCTCGGCGACGAAGCGCGCGCCCTCCCGGCCGAGGAGTGCGATGCGGGCGAGGTCGTGGCGCTGGTCTCGGGCGGCGGGATCACCGTCGACGCCGAGCTGCTCGCCGCCTATCCCGCGCGCGCGCGTCGTGGTCACCGGCTCGACCGGCTACGACCACTTCGACCTCGAGCAGCTGCGCGCCGCCGGCGTGGCCGCCTACTGCACGCCCGACTACTGCAGCCGCGAGGTCGCCGACTTCGCGCTCGCCTGCGCGCTGGCCGGGCTGCGCGGCGTCGTCGGCCTCGACCGCGCGATGCAGGCGGGCGTGTGGGAGGAGCGCGCCGCCGGCACGACGCGGCGCGTGCGCGGCTCCGTGCTGGGCGTGATCGGCCTCGGCAAGATCGGCAGCCTCGTCGCGCGCGACGCCGCCGCGCTCGGCATGCGCGTGCTGGCGGCGACCCGCTCGCGAGCGTACGAGGCCTTCGCGGCGGCCGGCGCCGAGCGCAGCGAGCTCGGCGCGCTGCTCGGCGCCAGCGACGTCGTCACGCTGCACGCGCCGCACGTGCGCGGCGCGAAGCCGCTGCTCGGCCGCAAGGAGTTCCCGCTCTTCAAGCAGGGCTCGATTCTCGTCAACGCCGCGCGCGCGGAGCTCGTCGACATCGAGGAGCTGATCCACGGCCTCGCCGCTCGAGCGGCCCGCCTGGGCGTTCATGGACGTGTGGGATCAGGAGCCGCCGCTGCCCGGCGACTACCGCCTCGACGCCCCGAATCTCGTGCTCACGCCGCACGCCGCCTGGTACTCGCCCGATGCCGACGCGGCGCTGTACGAGCGCATCGCCGAGACGGCCGCTGGCCGCGTTGCGCGGCGAGCCCGCGCGGGGGCTGATCGCATGACGCTCGTGCTGTGCGAGCGCGACGGCCCGGTCGCGCTGCTCACGCTCAACCGGCCCGACCAGCTGAACGCGCTCTCGACCGCGCTCGAGGAGGAGCTGGCCGCGGCGCTCGCGAGCGCGCAGGTGCGCGAGGCGCGCGTGCTGATCATCCGCGGCGCGGGCGAGCGCGCGTTCTCGGCCGGCGCCGACACGAGCGAGCTCGACGTCGCCACGCCCGAGAGCGCGCTCGCCTACTACGAGTACTCGGGCGACGTCTACGAGCAGCTGGCGCGGCTGGCCATCCCGTCGATCGCGCAGATCCACGGCTGGTGCGTGGGCGGCGGCCTGGAGCTGGCGCTGGCCTGCGACCTGCGCGTGGCCGAGGCGAGCGCGCGCTTCTGGTTCCCCGAGGTCGAGCGCGGCATCCTGCCCTCGAGCGGCGGCACGGCGCGGGCCGTGCGCGCGCTCGGCCCGGCCGTCGCGCGGCGCCTGATCCTGCTCGGCGAGAAGTTCGACGCGCCCACCGCGCACGCGCTCGGCGTCGTCCACGAGGTCGTGCCCGACGGCGAGGGCGCGGCCACGGCACTGGCCTGGGCCGAGACGCTGGCCTCGCGCTCCCGCCGCGCGCTGCAGGTCGCGCGCACGGCCATCGACGCCGCCGCCGACGGCTCGCACGCCGCGGCGCTGGCGGCCGAGCGCCTCGGCTACGCAGCGCTCGCCGGACTGGAGTGAGCCCCTCGCCCGACGTCGTCGTGGTGGGCGGCGGCATCGTCGGCATCGCCGTGGCGGCGTCCTGCGCCCGCCGCGGGCTGCGCGTGACGCTGTGCGAGGCCGCTGGGCTCGCGTCGGCCGCCTCGGGGCGCAACCACGGGCTCGTGATCGGCCCGCACCACCCCGCCATGGAGTCGATCGGCCGTCGCTCGCTCGAGCTGTTCCTCGACCTGCACGAGCGCAGCGGCCAGGCGTTCGAGTTCGACCGCGACCCGCACGGCTGCCTGATCCTGAGCCCCGAGGGCGGCCAGGCGCTGAGCGCGGACGAGCTGCGCGCCGCAGAGCCGCTGCTCGCGCCCCACATCGAGTACGCGGAGCTGAACCTCGACGCGCGCCGCATCGATCCCGGCACCGCCGCGGTGGCCCTGGCCGACGACGCCCGCGCCGCCGGCGCCGAGATCCGCACCGGCTGCGCCGTGCGCGAGCTGCTGCGGCGCGGCGACGACGTGACCGGCGTGCTCACCGACGACGGCCGCATCGAGGCCGCTGCGGTCGTGGTGGCCGCAGGGCCGTGGTCGTGGCGCGTCTGCCGCTCGCTTGCCGTACGACGTGCCCGTGCGAGGCGTGCGCGGCTGGATCATCGTCACGCGCCCGGCGCCCTTCCGGCTGCGGCACGCGATCGAGGAGGAGTGGACGCGCCCGGCGCCGCCCGCGCCCACGCTCGCCGAGGTCGCCGACGGGCGCGAGCCCGAGCCCTACGTCGCGTGCGTGCTGCAGCAGGACTTCGGCGGCCGCGTGCTGGTGGGCTCGAGCCTGCACGGCGCGACCTCCGACCTCGACGAGTCGCCCGAGACGCGCCGGGCGATCGCGCGGCGGGCGGTCGAGCTGATGCCCGCGCTGTCCGGCCTCGCGATCGCCGAGACGCGCTCCTGCCAGCGGCCGTACTCGCCGGACGGCCTCCCGCTGCTCGGGCCCGTATCCCGGCGTCGGCGGCCTCGCTGCTCGCGACCGGCCACGGCTCGGTGGGCGTGACGCAGAGCCTGGGCAGCGGCGAGGCCGTGGCCGAGGGCATCGTCGACGGGAGCTGGAATCCCGAGCTCTCGCCGGCGCGTCTAGTCGGCTGACCCCTCCCCGAAGCCGCCGCCGCCGGCGCTGACGAAGCTGACGACGTCGTCGCGCCGCAGCAGCAGGTAGCCCTTGCCGGGCAGGTCCTGCCAGACGCCGTCGCGCAGCAGCCGCACCGCGCTGGAGGCGCCGCGACCGCCGCCTTCGCGACCGCTGGGAGCGAAGCGCGGGTCGCGCTGCTCGACGTAGTACATGCCGTCGCCGGCGTCCGCGAGCAGGCGGTAGTCGCGGCGGATGCCGAGCCCGCCGCTGCCGGCGACCCGACCCGCCCGACCCGTCGACCAGCTCGCTGCGCTCGACGAGGAACGGGTACTCGAGCTCGGCGATCTCGGCCGGGAGGATCGCGCAGTTGGAGGTGTAGGTGTCGATCGCGTGCTCGCCGTCGGCATCGCGCCGGGCGCCGCCCCCGCCCCCGATGATGTCCGCGAGCAGCGTCAGCCGGCCGGAGCGCGGATCGAGCGCCTGGAAGACGAAGGCCGGGAAGGAGACGTGGCTGGCCGCGATCGCACGCTCGGGCAGCAACTCCGAGAGCGCCTCGACCATGAGGTCGGCGATGCGCTGCACCGCCAGGTGGCGAGCCGAGAGCGCGGCCGGGAAGCGCGGATTGAGCAGGCAGCCCTCCGGGATGTGGAGGTGCACGACCCGCGCGAGCCCGTCGTTCTGCAGGATCCCGGCGTGACCGGCGAAGCAGCGCACGGCGAAGTAGACGCCCGCGTGCGTGCTCGAGATCGGCACGTTGACCCCCGAGCGCACCTGCTCGGAGGTGCCGGCGAAGTCGACGTGCAGCTCGCCCTCCCGCACCTCGAGCGCGAGACGGATGCGCATGGGCGGCGTGCCCTCGAAGCCGCCGTCGTCCTGGAAGCCCTCGACGGTGACGCGGCGATCCGGCCACGACGCGAACAGCTCGCGCGCGCGGGCGGCCGTCTGCTCCAGCAGGTCGTTCATCGCCTGCAGCACCGTGTCGGTCCCGTGGCGCGCGCACAGCGCCCCCAGCCGCTCACCGCCGCGCCGGCAGGCGGCGAGTTGCGCGTCGAGGTCGCCGAGCGTCGAGTTCGGGTCGCGCACGTTGGCGGCAACCAGGTCGTAGATCGCGCGCACGCGCCGCCCGCCCTCCACGAGCTTGATCGCGGGGAAGATCAGCCCTTCCTGGAACAGCTCGGTCGTCTGCGCGCTCTCGGTGCCGGGGAACTGGCCGCCGATGTCGATGTGGTGCGCGATCGAGCCGGTCCAGCCGATCAGGCGACCGTCTGCGAAGGCGGGCTCGAAGACCTGCAGGTCGGGCGTGTGCGTGCCGCCCATGTAGGGGTGGTTCGTGATGATCGCGTCGCCCGGCGAGATGTCGTCGCCCCACTTGGCGAGCGCCGCCTGCAGCGCGAACTGCATCAGCCCGAGCTGCGCGGGGATCTGCTCGGAGTGCGCGACCATGCGGCCGCGCTCGTCGAACACGCCGCAGTTGAAGTCGAGCATCTCGCGGATGATCGGCGAGAACGAGGAGCGGTACTCGACCATCGCCATCTCCTCGGCGACGCCGTAGAGCGCGTTGGTGAGGATCTCCTGCGTGACCGGGTCGAGCATGTCGCTCACCTCCGCGAGAGCACGATCGTGCCGGCCGCGGCGACGCCGCCGCTCCAGCCTGCGGGAATCAGGGTCGTCGCGTCCTCCTGCTCGAGCAGGCAGGGGCCCTCGACGGTCGCGCCCTCCGCGAGCGCGCTGCGCTCGATCACGGCGTGCGCCTGCCACGCGCCGTCGCGCCAGACGTCGCGGCTGCCAGGCTCGCCGCGGCGCATCCGCGCGCACGGCCCAGTCGATGGCCGGAGCGGGCGCGGCCACGCGCACGCGCAGCGTGACGATGTCGGTGTCCGTGACCTCGGGCGTGTAGTTGTAGGCCGCGCGGTGCGCCTCGGCGAACGCGCTCTCCGCAGCCGCGAGCGACGCCGCCGAGAGCGGCAGCTCGAGTGGGACGGTCAGGTTGTAGGCCTGCCCGCGGTAGCGCATGTCGAGGTCGACCGCGACGACGGGAGCCGCGCCGTGCGCCGAGCGCGCGACGACCGTCCGGGCCTCGGCCTCGAGTGCGCCGATGCGCCCGGCGAGATCGCCGAGGTCGATCTCGCGCCGTCGGCCGCAGGTACGAGCTGCGGGCGTCGTGCTGGATGTCCGAGACGAGCAGCCCGAGCGCCGCGGTGATGCCCGGGAAGCGCGGCACCAGGACGCGCGGCGCACCCAGCTCGTCGGCGATGTCGCAGGCGTGCATCGGGCCCGCGCCGCCGAGCGCGGCGAGCGCCAGCCTGCGCGGATCGTGACCGCGCGCCACCGACACCAGGCGCAGCGCCTGCGCCATGGTCGCGTTCGCGACGCGCACGACGGCCGCGGCGGCGGCCTCGGCCGAGCAGGCCGAGCGGCTCGCCCACGCTGCGCTCCACGGCCGCGCGCGCGAGCGCGGCGTCGAGCTGCGTCTGCCCGGAGCCGAGCGCGCGCTCGACGCCGAGCGTGCCGAGCACGACGTGGGCGTCGGTGACCGTCGCGTCGGAGCCGCCGAGCCCGTAGGCGGCGGGCCCCGGCACCGCACCGGCCGATTGCGGCCCGACCGTGAGCGCACCGAAGGCGTCGACGCGCGCGATCGAGCCGCCGCCGGCGCCGATCGAGAGCAGGTCGATCTGCGGCAGGTTGACGGGCACGCCCCCGTGCTCGCTCGTGAAGCGCAGCTGCGGCCGGCCGGCGACGACCAGGGCGACGTCGGCCGTGGTGCCGCCCATGTCGAACGTCAGCAGGTCCTGCTCGCCGACCATCGCGCCCAGGCGCGCGCTGCCGATCACTCCGGCCGCCGGGCCCGAGGCGGCCAGTGCGACGGGCAGCTCGGCGGCCGCATCGGCCGTCGCGACACCGCCGCTCGACTGCATCAGGTGCAGCGGCACGCGCACGCCCGCCCCGGCGACGCGTTCGCTGAGCGCCTGCACGTAGCCGCCGACGAGCGGCAGCAGCGAGGCGTTGAGCGCCGTCGTCGAGGCGCGCAGGTACTCGCGAAACTCGGGCGCGACACGGGACGAGAGCGAGATCGGCACGCCGGGCAGCGCCTGCGCGAGGATCTCCGCCGCCCGGCGTTCGTGGCGGTCGTCGGCGAAGGCGTGCAGGAAGACGATCGCGATCGCCTCGATCCCGCGGCGCCCGAGCTCGGCTGCCACCTCTGCGAGCGCGGCCTCGTCCAGCGGCTGCAGCTCGGCGCCGCCCGCGGCCAGCCTGCCCGGCACGCCGAACGCGTCCTCCCGCGCGACGACCGGCCGCGGCTGCGGCGTCCACAGGTCGTAGACGCGCGGCCGCATCTGCGTGCCGATCTCGAGCACGTCCCGGAAGCCCTCGTTCGTGATCAGCGCCGTGCGCGCGAGGCGGCGCTGCACGATCGCGTTCGTCGCGGTCGTGGTGCCGTGCGCGAGGTAGCGCGACCCCGCCCGCGTCGGCGCTCGCGCGCGTGAGCACCGTCTGCAGCGCGTCGACGAGCCCGCCCGCGATGTCGGCCGGCCGCGTCGCCACCTTCGCGATCGTGAGCCGCCCGTCGTCGCCGACCAGGACAGCGTCGGTGAACGTGCCGCCGACGTCGATGCCGGCCAGCGTCACGGGTCAGCGGCCCCGCTCGTCCTCGGCGACCCACGCGCCGACGCGGCGCACGAGCCGGCTGATCGCGCCCACGAGCCCGCCGGGCACGAAGATCACGATCACGAGCAGCATGGCGCCGAGCACCGTCAGCTGCCAGCCGGGGTAGTCGATCAGCCAGGTCTGGATCACGGTCAGCACGGCGGTGCCGAGCAGCGGCCCGAAGACGGTGCCGAGGCCGCCGATCACGAGCATCGTGACGTCGAGCGACATCGGCGTCAGCCCCATCTGGCTGGTCGTGAACGACTGCTGGAAGCAGAGGTAGAGCGAGCCCGCGATGCCCGCGAGGAAGCCGGAGAGGCCGAACGCGGCCACGCGCACCGCACGCGGATTGACCCCGCGCGCCGCGGTGTAGGCCGGCGCGTCGCGGCTCGAGCGCAGCGCGATGCCGAGCCGCGACTGGCGCAGCCAGGCGACGGCGAGGCACGAGGCCACGATCGTGGCGAGACCGACCCAGTAGTAGTTGCGCAGGAACGCCGTCTGGTCGGCGTCCGAGAACAGCCCGCGCACCGTGGGGAAGCCGAACGACCCGCCGGTCAGCCCGCCCGGGTCGTTGAGCGCGACGTACTGCACGACCTGCGCGAACGAGAACGTCAGCAGGGACGTGTAGATGCCGAACAGGCGCAGCGTCGGGAACGCGAGGAGCACCGCCGCGGCGGCCGAGAAGAGCCCGCCGGCGAGGATCGCGAGCGGCGCCGGGAGCCAGCCCGCGTGCAGGAACAGCCAGCCGGCGCTGTAGGCGCCGAGCGCGTAGATCGCAAGCTGGCCGAAGTTCCAGACCCCCGCGATCCCGAGCACGAAGCTCCACGAGATGTTGAGGATGGCGACGATCTCGGCCGTGACGATGATCGTCATGTAGTACGGGTCGTCGTAGACGAGCGGCAGCATGGCCGCGAGCAGCACGGCGACGGCCATCGCCGCCCAGCGCGCGGGCGAGATCGCGGAGAGCGCACCGGTCACAGGCGCGCCTCCGACGGGCTGCCCTTGAGGCCGTTCGGCCGGACGACGAGGACGAGCAGGATCGCGGCGTAGAGGATCGGCACCGTCCAGGTCGTGCCGATCTCCACCTCGCAGAACGCCTGCATGAGCCCGACGAGGTAGGCCGCGTAGAGCGTCCCCGTGAGACTGCCGAGACCGCCGAGCACGACGACGATGAGGGCCTGGAGGAGCGGCAGGTCGCCGGCGTTCGGCGAGGCGAAGTAGAGCGCGGCGAGGAAGACGCCGCCGACGCCGGCGAGCGCCGAGGCGAGGCCCATGGTGGCGGGGTAGAGCCGGGTGACGGGAACGGCCACCGAGCGCGCCGCGTCGAGATCCTGCGCGACCGCGCGGATCGCGAGCCCCCAGCGCGTGCGCGCCAGCAGCAGCCCGAGCCCGCCCATGAGCACGAGCGAGATGCCGGCCATCAGCAGCTCGTGGTAGCTGATCGCGACGCCGTTGTAGAGCTCGAGGTTGCCGCCGACGATCTCCGGGACGTTCTTCTGGAACGGCCCGAAGTGCTGCAGCGCCACGTTCGTGAGGAAGATCGCCACCGCGAAGGTCGTGATGAACGTGACCATCTCGAAGTCGAGCTCCTTGCTGCGGGCGATCAGCGGCTGCACGGAGACGAGCTCGGTCACCGTCCCGAGCGCGAACGTCACGACGAACGCGAGCACCAGCGCGACCGCCGGATTCACGCCGTGCGTCACCAGCGCCCACCAGCCGACGTAGCCGCCGACCATGACCATGGAGCCCTGCGACATGTCGAGGATGCGGAGCGTGCCGTAGACCAGCGTCATGCCGATCGCGACGAGGCCGTAGATCGAGCCGTAGACGACGCCGTTGGCGAGGATTGCGACGAGGTCGGTCACGGGCGCGCCTCCGGCAGCGATCCGAGGTAGGTCTGGACGACGGTCGGGTCGTCGGCGAGCTCGCGGTAGCCGCCGCTGCGCACGATCGCGCCCGACTCGAGGATGTGCACGACGTCGGCCAGCGCCTCGACGTGGCTGAAGTTCTCCTCGATCAGCACGATCGCGGCCGGCGATTCGGCGCGCAGGCGGCGGATCGCGGCGTAGACGGCCTCGATCGCGACCGGCGCGAGGCCGAGCGACGGCTCGTCGATCAGGAGCGCGCGCGCCGGGCGCATCATCCCGCGGCCGAGCCCGACCAGCCGGCGCTCTCCGCCCGAGAGCGTGCGGGCCTTCTGGCCGCTCCTCGCCTCCACCGTCGGCAGCTCGGCGTAGACGCGCTTCAGCGCCGCGCGCCGGGCGCGCCAGGAGGCGCGATGGAACGCGCCGATCAGCAGGTTCTCCTCGACGGTCATCTCGGCGAACAGGCCGTCGCCCTGCATCACGTGCACGACGCCGAGCGCCGCGATCGCCTCGGCCGAGCGCCCGTCGATGCGCTCGCCGGCGAGGCTCACGCTGCCTGCGCTCGGGCGGACGAGCCCGCTGAGCGCCCGCAGCAGCGTGGTCTTGCCGTGCCCGTTGGGGCCGATCACGACGGCGGTCTCCCCCTCCTCGACGACGAGGTCGAGGTCGCGCACGACGACGCTGCGGTCGTAGCCCGCCCGCAGCCCGTGCGCCTCGAGCAGTGCGCTCATGTCGCGCCGCCGCCGCGCGCGCCGAGGTAGACGTCGATCACGCGCGTGTCGGCCATCATCGCCTCGGGCGTGCCCATGAACAGCTCCGCGCCGTGGTGCATGACGAGCACGCGGTCGGCGAGCGCGACCAGCGCGCGCATCACGTGCTCGATGCAGACGATCGCCATGCCCGTGTCGCGAATGCGCTTGATCAGCGACACCGTGTCGTCGACGTCGTGGACGCCGAGCCCGCCGAACGGCTCGTCCAGCAGGAGCACCTGCGGATCGGTGGCGAGCGCCGTCGCGATCATCAGCCGCTTCTTGGCCGCGACGGGCAACAGCGAGGCCTGCGTCGAGGCGTAGTCCTCGAGCCCGACCACGGCGAGCGCCTCCCTGCCCGCGGCGACGTCGCCGGCGCGCGAGCGCCGCCGCCGCGCGCCCGGCCGGAAGCTGGCGGCGAGGTAGGCGTTCTCGAGCGCCGTCAGCGTCTCGGCCGCGACGGGTGCTGGAACGTGCGCGCGAGCCCGAGCCGGCAGCGCTGATGGATCTTGGCCTCGAGCACCGACTCGCCGCGCAGCACGATCTCCCCGGACGTCGCGACCGTGTGGCCCGTGATCGTGTCGAAGAGCGTCGTCTTGCCCGCGCCGTTCGGCCCGGCGATGCCGAGGATCTCGTTCGGCCGGACGGCGAAGGAGACGCCGTCGACCGCGCGCAACCCGCCGTAGAGCTTGGTGATCTGGCGTGCTTCGAGGACCGGTTCCGCTGCCTGCGCGGACTCGCTCAGGCGAGCCACGAGGGAAGCTCGAACTTGCCGGTGGTGTACGGCTCCGGCGACATGATGACCTGCTTGCCGCCCTGGATCTGGAAGGTCAGGTGGGGCAGGCCGAGCGACGGGTCCTTCGTGTCGTCCGGGTACGCGATGCAGGTGAGTCCGCGGTGGTTGAACGAGTACGCCGCCGCACACGCCGCGGTAGGGCGTGGCCTTGATGTGGGCGTTGATCTTGTCGAACGCGTACGGATCGCCCACATACCCGACGGCCTGCGCCCAGAGCTTGACGTGGTCGTACTGATCACCGGCATTCGAGAACCCGGGCTCGGCCCCGAACTTCTTCGTGAACGCCTTGATGAACGGGCCCGCGACCGGGTCGTTCTGGAGGATGCCGATCACGGTCGACCAGATCACGCCGTTGGCGGAGTCGCCCGCGAGCTGCAGGTACTGCGGGATCGAGGGCGCGTACTGCTGGTAGACGAGCGACTTCGTCGGGTTCTGTGCGAACTGCTTGATGAACGCGGCCTCGTCGCCCGCGGCGTAGTCCGAGAACACGATCACGCCGGGGTTGGCGTCGCGGATCTTGACGAGCACGCCGCCCCAGTTGGCCTGCGGCACCGTGAACTGCTCGAAGCCGACGGTCTTCCAGCCGATCTTCTCGACGCCGGTGCGGAAGCTCTTCGCAATGTTGAGGCTGTAGGGGTCGTTCGACGTGACCACGTACGCCGTCTTGGCGGACGGCGTCCACGTGCCGTCCTCGATCAGCGTCTGCATCACGCTGATGATTCCCGCGCCGTACCGGAGCTCGCTCGGGTCGCCCTGGAAGATGTTCGTCGCGTTGTGCTCGGCGACCCAGTCGACATTGCCGTGCCAGGTGTTGACGTGGAACGTCGGGATCTTGCTCTGCGACAGGATCGCGAACTCGACCGACGTGTACGTGCAGAACGGCATCAAGATCATGGCCACCTTCTTCGAGACCAGGTTCTGGATCGCCGTCTTCATGACGTCCGGCTCCTGGGCCTTGGTGTCGACCTTGACGAGTTCCAGCGGGCGCCCGCCCACGCCACCGGCGGCGTTGATCTCCTCGATGGCGAGCTCCTGCCCGCGGATCATCTGCTGGCCGTCGCCCGCGTAGGGCCCGGTGATCGGGCTCGCCGAGCCGATCGTGATCGTGCTCTTGTCGCCGCCCGAGGAAGACGAGGACGAACCCGAGTCGCCGATCGCATAGCCGGCGACCCCGCCGACGATGAGACCCCCCGCACCGGCGCCGACGGTGCCGGTGAGGAAGTTCTTGCGGCTCATCCCGGTGTTCCTGGTGGGGGCCTGCTCCTGCTCGCTCATGATTCGTCCTCCTCAGCGGAACGCCGACCGCAAAGCGGTGGCTCGACCGGTCTTACTCGCGCTTGCGGCGCGACCGATACTAATGCGCGCGCGTCGTCGCCGTGTGCTGCGCGACGGGCGAGGGCTTCGCGAGGAAGTCGGAGTAGTCGAGGCGGGCGAAGGGGACGCTGCAGGGCTGACCGCTGGCCAGGTGCAGCACCCGCGCGTCGAGGTCCATGACGAGCGAGGCGACCGTCGCCCACTGCTCGGCCGGCTCGTAGCGCGTGTCGGGGTGGCAGCAGATCGAGTTGGGGTAGTTGGCGTGATCCGCGAGCAGGCGCTCGGCCAGCTCGAGCGAGACCGCGGGGGCGTCGGCGACGATGCGCCGCAGGCGATCGAGCCGGAACGGGCTGTCGGGGAACGCCCAGGGCGAGACGTCGCGCGCGGCCCCGATGTCGGACAGGAAGTGGTTGGTGTGCAGCAGGACGCCGTTCTCGCCGAACAGCAGGTGCAGCTGCGTGTGGTCACCCGGGACCGCCTCCACGGTGACCGCCAGCCCGTCGGTGTGGCCGACGAGATACGTCGCCGAGGAGGAGCGAATGCCCTGCTGCATGGCGATCAGCGCGTCCGACATCGTCTCGGCGTCCAGGATCGCGCGCAGGACGACGTGGTAGGGGATACCCGGCTCGCCGCGGTCGGCGCCGCACACGAGCGCATTCGTGCACAGCCCGAGGCCCGAGGAGTTCATGCCCGCCTTGGCCAGCAGGCCGGCCTCGACGACCGTGACGAAATCGGGCGCGTCGTCCTGGCGCGCCTCGAGCAGGATGCAGGTGTCGACCGAGTGCAGCAGCCAGTCCCAGTTCTGGCCCATCAGCGTGCCGCCGTCGGCCGTCGCCTCGGGGAGCGCCGCGAACGAGCTGCACTCCGGCGGCGCCGAGGCGCCCGTGCCTGCGTGCGCCGCCTTGGCTGCGAACAGCACCTCGGTGCGGGTGTTGATCGCCATGATGTCGGCGAACTCGACGCCGGCGCCCTCGGCGATGCCGCGGATCTCCTGCACGTACTGCGGGCCAGACCGCCTCGATCGGGGCGACGTAGCGCAGGGCGCGCTCGCTGACGGTGGGCCAGTCCCAGCCGCCGTAGTGCGCGAACACGCCCTCGTAGGCCTCGAGCGAGCGCCGCACGAGCTCGCGCGTCGTCTCGCCGTACTGGCGCCCGCGCTCGAGCGGTCCACCCTCCACGCGCACGCTCGGGATGCCCTGCATGCCGCGAGTGTATGTCAGAGCGCGAGCGTTCCACCCTCGA
This sequence comes from uncultured Actinomycetota bacterium, assembly GCA_963728425.1. Classification (GTDB taxonomy): domain Bacteria; phylum Actinomycetota; class Actinomycetes; order JACCUZ01; family JACCUZ01; genus JAVEDA01. The sequence continues at coordinate 288,001 of CAVSKC010000004.1, read as the reverse complement.
CGGGCAAGGCCGCGCCGGTCGTGTACGAGGCCTCGTCCGAGAGCAGGAACGCGATGGTCGCCGCGACCTCCTCGGGCTGTCCCAGCCGTCGCAGCGGCACTGCGCTGTCGAGGAAGGCGCGGCCGGCGACGGGGTCGTCCATGACGCCGCAGCATCGGCGTCTCGATCGCGCCAGGGCAGACGGCGTTGACGCGGATGCCGAGCGGCGCCCACTCGACCGCCATCTGCCGCGTCAGCGCGAGCACCGCCGCCTTGCTCGCGGAGTAGCGCGCCGGACGGCTCGCCCGCGTCGGCGGCGAGCGCGGCGGTCGAGGCGAGCGTCGCGATCGCGCCGGGCCGCTCGCTCGCGGCCAGCCGCCTGGCGACCGCCCGCGCGACCAGGAACGTCCCGCGCAGGTTGACCGCGAGCACCTCGTCCCAATGCGCGGCGTCGGTTTCGAGCAGCGTCTCGACGCGGTAGATACCGGCCGCGGTCACGAGCAGGTCGGGGGAGTCGCCGAGCGCGGCCGTCGCTGCCTCGAGCGCGGCCTCGACGGCCGCCTCGTCGCGGACGTCGGCGACCAGCGCGGCGCTCGCGCCGACCTCCGCCGCCGCGGCCCCGAGCGCATCCGCGCGCGTGTCGAGCAGCGCCACTGCCGCGCCCCGCTGCTCGAGCAGGCGTGCGGTCGCCAGCCCGATGCCGGACGCCCCGCCGGTCACGAGCGCGCGGCGTCCCGCGAAGCTCACACGCGCCCGGCGATCTCGCGGCAGGGCGCGATCCAGACGTCCTCGTGGCCCTTCACGAAGCCGATGAACGCGTCCAGCAGGGCGAGGCGGCTGGGCCGGCCGATGATCTGCGGGTGCATCGTGAGGATGAAGACCCCGCCCAGCTCGCGGATGCCGGTGAACTCCGCCTCCCAGATCTCGCGCACCTCGCTCGGCGCCGAGATGCGCTTGTTCCAGCTCGGGCCGCCGTCGAACCAGAAGTGCGGCGCGTCGTCGAGGATCCACTGGATCGGCAGCTCGACCAGGTCGATGCCCTCGTGCCTGTAGGGACGCAGGTCGTCCATCAGGTTGGACGAGTAGCGCAGGCCGTGGCGCTCGAGCAGGCCCATGGTGAGCGGGCTGAACTCCCAGGACGGCGAGCGGTAGCCGACGACGTCGGCGCCCAGCGCGCGCAGGATCTCGAGCGCCTTCGTCAGCTCGCCCTCCTCGGCCTCGGGCGAGAGCCTCATCGGCGAGGTGTGCGTGTAGCCGTGGTGGCCGATCTCGTGGCCGGCCGCGAGGATCTCCCGCACCCGCTCGGGGTAGCGCTCGGCGACGCGGCCGGGCACGAAGAACGTGGCCGTCACGCCGTGCCGCTCGAGCAGGTCGAGGATCAGCGGCACCGCGACCTTCGCGCCATAGGTGCCCTGCGAGAGCACGCCCGGCCGGTTGGCGTTCTCGGGATCCTCGCCGATCCAGACCTCCTCGGCATCGAAGTCGAACGTGAACGACGCAGCGGCGCGCTTCCCGTCGGGCCACATCGAGTCCTCCTCTCGCGGGGCGCCGAGTCTACTGCTCACGTGCGCGTGCGCCAGCGCACGCCCAGGGCCGCCGCAAGCGCCAGCCCGGCCGCGAGCGTGAACGCCGTGGCGTCGTTCGCGATCTGGGCCACCGTGCCCGTGAGCACCGGGCCCACGAGCGCGCCGATACCCCAGCTGACCGACAGCAGCCCCATCACGACTCCCTGGCCGACGCCGGCCCGCTCGGCCCCGTCGGCCGCCAGCGGGTACGCGGCCGTGAAGCCGATCGCCTGTGCGATCCCGCAGGCGATCATCGCTGCGACGAACGCGGGCGTGCCGAGCGGCAGCGCCATCGCGCCCACCGTGGGTGCCAGAAGGAGCGTGCCGAAGCTGACGAGCCTCAGGCGATCGAGCCGGTCGGAGATGCGAGCGATCGTGAGCGTGGTCACCGCGCCCGCGATCGCAACCGCCGTGAACGCAGCTCCGACGCCGCTCTGCGAGACGCCTTCGCGGTCGAGATGGAGGGAGCCGAGCGTTTGCATCGTCGTCCCCGCGATCGCGAGCACGATCAGCGCGGTGATCGAGGAAAGCAGCCAGGAGTCGCGCAACACGATGGGCACGCTCTCGCGCAGGGGGACGTTCTCGTGCTTGGCCGTGGTGACCTCGGGCTCCCGTGCCGCGATCGCCGCGAGCAGCAGCACGACGACGCCGAGGCCGGCCATCGCGGCCTTCTGACCGACGAGATCCACGAGCGGGCCACCGAAGAGCGGCCCCGCGATCGCGCCGATCGGCAGGCCCGCGTTGATCAGCGCCGCCGTGCGCCCGCGGCGGGCGGGCGCGACGCTCCCGATGGCCCACGCGAGCGCCGCGGACCACGAGACGGCGGAGAAGACACCGGCCGCGAAGCGCAGGCCGACGAGCTCGGCGAAGGAGCCGACGAACGCATGCAGCGGCGCGGCGATCGCGAACAGCAGCGTCGCCGCGATGGTCATGCGCCTCGGTCCGAAGCGGTCGGCCAGGTGCCCGGCCGGCACGGAGGCGACCAGCACGGCCGCGCTGTAGGCGCCGACGACGATGCCCGACTGTGCCTTGCTGAGGTGCAGCGTCTCCTCCCAGCCGGGCAGCAGCGGGGCGATTGCGAACCAGAGCACGAGGTCGAAGAACACGAGCGCGCCGACGAGCACCGTCAGCCTGCTGCGCGTCGCGCCGTACCCCGTCCTCGCCGAGCTCCGCTGCGCTCAGGGCAGAAGCCAGTCGATCGGCTCGGCGCCCTGCTCGGCCAGCAGCGCGTTGGCGCGCGAGAACGGCCGCGAGCCGAAGAACCCGTTGTGCGCCGAGAGCGGGCTCGGATGTGCGCTCTCGATGCACGGGTGCGGGGTCAGGAGTGGCTTGAGCGTTCTGGCGTCGCGGCCCCAGAGGATCGCCACGAGTGGCTGGTCTCTCAGCGCCAGGGCTCTGATGGCCTGTTCGGTGACGGCCTCCCAGCCCTTGCCGCGGTGCGAGCCCGGGGCGCCGGGGGCGACCGTGAGGACGCGGTTGAGCAGGAGCACGCCCTTCTCGCTCCAGGGTGTCAGGTCGCCGTTCGCCGGTTGCGGATGGCCCAGGTCCTCGCGGTACTCCTTGAGGATGTTGAGCAGGCTCGGCGGAAGCGGCCGGACGTCGGCGCCGACGCTGAAGCTCAGTCCCACGGGGTGGCCGGGCGTCGGGTACGGGTCCTGGCCGACGATCAGCACGCGGACGTCGTCGAGCGGCTGCTGGAGGGCCGCGAGGATGCGAGTGGCGTTCGGGAGGAACGGCCGGTTGGCCGCGCGCTCCGCTCTCAGGAAGTCGCCGAGCTGGGCGATGACGTCGCCGACCGGCGCGAGCGCGTCGGCCCAGCCGGGGCCGACGCTGTCGGCCAGGCTGCGGGTCGAGGCGTCGGCGGTGCTCACGCCTGCGATCGTAGGGGGCCGGAGGCGGTGGGGCCAAGTCGGCCGCGCCCGGGCGGGCCCGCTGCGGTCTCAGCTCGCCATCGGCTGCGAGAGCGAGCCCGGGAAGCTCGTAGCCGTCCTCGACGGCGAACGGAGCGAAGGCCGCCCCGAGCTGGGCCTTGACGGCCCCGGTCTCGCCCCTCGGGAGCGCGCGGAGGACGAGCGCGATGGGACCCGCCGTATCGCTCGCGAACGTCATGTAGTCGTCGATGTCGCGGAACGCGAAGCGCATGGGAATCTCGTGCGTGCGCACCGTGGCGAAGCCCGCAGCCTCGATCGAAGCGCGTGTGCGCGCCTCGTTCGCCATGCTGAACGGGTTCGGGCTCGCGGGGTCCAGCGGCGGGATGTGACCGCGCTCGACGAGCGTCGCTGCGAGGATCGTGATCCAGGGGTTGCCCTCGGGCGCGGCCCACACCGCCAGCACCAGGCGCTTGCCCTCGCGCAGCACCCGGCGGGTCTCCGCGAGTGCCGCAGAGGGGTCGGCCATGAGCATGTATCCGAAGCGGCAGATCACCCCGTCGACCGACTCCGCCTCCAGCTCCAGCCGCTCGCCGTCCATGATCCGGTAATCCACGTTGTGGAGTGCGAGGGCCGCTCCGCGGCGGCGGGCGATCGCCACCATCTCCGGAGAGACGTCGGTCGAGATCAGGCGGCTTCCTCCGCCGGCGATGGCGACCGCTTCGAAGCCGGTGTCGCCCACTCCCGCCGCGATCTCGAGCAGAGTGCCTCCGCGCTCTGGCGCGAGCTCGCGGAGCATCCACTGGCGTACGGGCGCGACGCCTTCCTCGATGCGCGCCCTCTGACGCTCCCATCCCGGTGCGACCGCCTTCGAGATCTCAGCGACGGTACGGCGCCATTCGTCGAGATTGGCAGGGCCTGCGACTGCGGATGTGGCATCCATGGCTCGCTCCTTCACTCGGGTGAATCCACGCTAGGACGCACGCGGGCGGGCCGCTTCGCGAGAACAGGCCATCTCGCAAGCTGGCCTTTTCGGGCACCGCGTCAGAGGAGGGCGTGACGGTGCGCGTACGCGGTGGCAGCGGCGCGCGAAGACACGTTCAGCTTGCGATAGAGGTTGGTGACATGCCGGTGCACGGTGTGCTCGCTGATCACGAGTTGCGAGGCGATCTGGCGATTGCTCAACCCGTCCGCGAGCAGGCGGAGCACCTCGAGCTCTCTTGCCGTGAGATCGGTCTCCGGCGCAGCTCCGGCCTCGTTCGCGCCGAGGAATCTCGTGACGAGATCGAGGCCATGGCCGGCGCCGAGGCGCTCGAATGCCGCACGGGCCGCCTGCGCCTCGGCTGTCGCATCGGCCGTGCGGCCACAGGCTTCGAGGCAGCGCGCCAGCTCGAGCCTCGCCCGCGCCGACTCGTACGGCGCGCCGCACCTGCCGAACCGGTCCACGGCGTCCTCGAAGTAGCGTCGTGCGCTCTCCGGCGTTCTGCGAGCCGCGGCGAGGCGCCCGGCAGAGCGCGCCAGGACGGCCTGGATCGTCTCGCTCGGAGCGGCGTCGGCGATCGCGCGGAGCTCGTCGAGCGCCTGTTCCGCGGCCGCGAAGTCCGACAGCTCGGCGGTGGTGCTCAGCAGCAGCTCCAGCGCCAGCGCGCGCGCCATGCGATCGGTGGGCGGGGTCTGGCGCAAGTAGCGCTCCGCGAGATCGCGGGCGCGCTCCGTCTCGCCGGCATCGAGGGAGAGCCCCGCGAGGACCAACACCGCAGCGGCGCGACCCTCGACCTGAGCGAGCAGCTCTGCGGCCGCCGAGAAACGGCCCTGCCGACGGCGCAAATCGGCCAGCCGGACGATCGCCTCGCCCTGCGACGTAGGCCGGGCGCGGGCGAACTCGCGATCCGCGCGCACCAGCTCGGCCTCGGCCTCGGCCCAGCGCCCACTCCAGATCAGGACACCCGCGTAGTGCGTCCGGCACGTGGCCTGCAGAGGCCGGAAGCCGTAGCGCGTTCGCGTACTCGCTCGTACGCTCGCACCATTCGCTCGCCCGCTCGATGTCGCCGGCGACCTCGCAGGCGGCGAGCATCGCACAGCAGGCGTGCCCGACGGCGGCGAATTCCGCGCTGCCGCTGGCGATGGCGGCGACTGCGGCCTCGTCGAGCAGGCGCATCCCTTCGTCGACGTTGCCCTCGTACACCATCATCAGGCCCTCGCCCGCGAGACCCATCGCCTCGAGGTCGGACCGTCCCAGCCGGCGCGCGATCCCCGCTGCCTCGCGTGCCAGCCGCCGCGTCTCCGCGGAGTCGGACCCGCTCCGCAAGGCGGCGCTGACAATCGCAAGCCAGACGTGCTCGGGGCCAGGAGGCAGGCCATCGAGCAGGCGGGAGGCGCGTTCTCCCCAGCCGCCGGCCACGGACGGCTGACCGCGGATGTAGCCGTGGCTGTAGGCCAACCACAGCGCCACGCGACCAGCGCCTCGGCGATCATCCCGCTCGAGAAACAGACGATGGGCGTTCTCGAACGAGTCCACACCTGCCACCACGTCGTCCTGCCAGATCGCTGCCCAGGCCAGCCCTTCGTGGGCCTCGGGTGCCGGATCTCCCTCCAGCGCCGCCGCGAAGGCGCGACGTGCGTCGTCGAATCGCCCCGCCGAAAGCGCCTGCTGCGCTTGTTCGAGCGAACTCACGCTCCCGATGCTACCGCCGTGCACGAGGCCGCTCGCAGGCGCCGATACCAGCGCAAGGGGCGTGCGTGAGCCGCTGCCTACCCAGATACCATCGATACCGAATGCAGAGCACTGAGGTGAGGCTTCGCGGAGCGAGAGCCCGCAAGTCCCGCCCGCCTGCCCTCGTAGCTCAGGGGATAGAGCAACGGTTTCCTAAACCGTGTGTCGGAGGTTCGAGTCCTCCCGGGGGCATCGCCATCCTTGACGCTCACGGGCTCAGTCGACCGCGTGTCTTCTCGCCGAGAGTGGCCTCGAGGTGCTCGTGCGCCATCTCCGGGCCGCAGAGCGCGAGCGTCGAATTCGGGTGTTCGGCGAGTACCGGTCCAAGCCGCCCGCGTAGCTCATCAGCCTCCTCGCCGGTGGCCATGAAGAGCTCGGCGTACAAGCGTTCTCCCTTGCGTAGACGCTGGAAGGCGTCTTCGTGCACGGACGCATACGCGAGCGCGGCTGCCGTCCACCGATCGTCGGCGAGCAACGCGATCGCGGAACGCGCGTTCACGCTCAGCCACCACCACGCTCGCGCCGGCGCGCCCCATCACAACGGCGAGAGCCGATCCCGCTAGGCCGCCGCCAACGACCAGCAGGTCGCAATCCAACTCGACGTCGTCACGCATCGCGCGATCATACGGTCGGCCACAGCCCCTTCGGCGGGCTGAGGCTAGGCCGCGTCGTCGCTGCCAGGCACCGTAGAACGCTGCCATCGGGAGAGGCTAGTTTGATAGTCGTCCTACCGCCGCCGGCGCGACGCGCGCAGGCCCATCGCCACAGCGTACGCACGTGCCGCGTCGGTGAGGCGCTCTAGAAGCTCCTCGACCATCGGCGTGCGCGCAGCGGTCGGTGCGAGCGCCTCGATCGTCCGGCTCGCTGCCGGTCGTTCCGCGAACGGACGGACAGTAGCCCCGGACGGAATGGTCGCCAAGGTCAGCCCGTGCATGGGGACGACGGCGATACCGGCCGCGACGAACGCCTGCGCGGCTGGCAGGTCGTCGAGCTCGTAGGCGATCCGCGGTGTGAACCCGGCCTCGGCGCAGAGGTGCTCGACGACCGACCGGAAGCGCCCGGCGGGGGTGTCGCGCCGCGGCAGGATCAGCGGCTCCGCCTCGAGGTCTGCGACCCTCACGACGTCGCGCCGCGCGAGGCGGTGGCCCTGGGGGAGCACGACGTAGAGGTGGTCGACCAGCAGGCGGCGGCGCTGGAAGCCTGCGGTCTCCGGCACCGCCATGCCCGGTAGGTAGTGCACGACGGCGAGGTCGGCATCGCCGGAGCGGAGACGCTCGATCGCCTCGACCGTCTCGACCTGTAGTACCTCGACCACGAGTTCCGTGTGCTCGCGGCGCAACTCTCGCACGGCCACCGGCACGAACGACGACAGAGCGCTCGTGAAGGCAGCGAGGCGCAGGCGATAATTGCCGCCCCGCACGTCCTGCAGCGCGGCCTCGGCACCGGCGAGCGCGGCGAGCACGCGCTCGACGTGCGAGCGCAGTGCCGTGCCCGCGCGCGTGGCGCGCAGGGGACGCTGCGACCGGTCGACCAGTGCTGCCCCCACTTCGCGCTCGAGAGAGGCCAGTTGCTGCGACACCGCCGACTGGGTGTAGCCCAGTACACCTGCGGCGGCCGAGACGGACCCCAGGTCCAGCACCAGCGCGAGCGCCCGAAGCCGCTGAACGTCGCCGGTTAACATGAAGATACTCTACTACTCCTAGAAGCGAATGAAGTTGAACTCATGATTCGGTGGTGCCAGCATCGATCCGTCCTTTCCACACCACCAAGGAGGTTCGAGCATGGCTACGACGCACCAGATCAGCGGGGGGTACGCCCTCGCCGCCGGCGAGGGCGAGCGGATATGGATCGTCGGTGACACGATGACGCTCAAGGCGACCGGGGAGAGCACCGCCGGAAGCCTCGTGCTCCTCGAGAACCTGACTGCGCCCGGCGGCGGGCCGCCGCCGCACATGCACACGCGTGAGGACGAGTTCTGGTACGTCCTCGACGGGACCTTCGAGATTCGCATCGCCGGTGAGGTCTACGCCGTCGGGCCAGGAGGGTTCGCCTACGCGCCCCGCGGCACGGTTCACAACTTCGTCAACATGGCGGATTCTCCCAGCCGCATCCTCGTGGGCTTCTCGCCCGGCGGTATGGACGGGTTCTTCCGCGAGTCTGGGCGATCCGCGATCGACGACGGCCCTCCGCCGCCCGTGGGCGAGGACGAGATCGCCCGCACGATGGCAGCCGCGCCGAAGTACGGAGTCGAGGCCGTCGCCTTCGAGGACACGCCGGACGCGTAGATACGCCACGACCGAACGAACCGAACGGCCGCTCAGGCGGCCGTTCGCGCGTCTCAGCAAGGTCCGGCTGACGCGGGCGGGGCCCTTTGCGGAGCGGAGCGCCGGGAGCCCCACGGGAGCCGCCACGAAGCGGCCTTCCGCCACCGTGTGAGCGCAGCAGACCAAGCATGTTGCCGCGCAGGTTGCCGCGCACCGGAGGGCAGAGGCTCGGCCGATGCACCCGCACCGGAATCCACTCCTCTCGTCAGGACGGTCCGCTAATCCGCATCTGGCATGGTCAGCCCGCGGGCGTGATGTTCGGGTTCATCCGGAACAGGTTCGTCGGGTCGTACTTCGCCTTCAGCTGCGCGAGCCGCTCGTAGTTCGCGCCGTAGCCTGCGCGCACGAGCTCCTCCTTCTCCTCGATGAAGCCGGCGAAGTTGAGGTAGAGCCCGCCGGTCGAGTATTTGCCCATTGCGTCCCAGTACTCGCGGCCGAACGCGAGCGCTTCGTCGGTCTGCGCGGGGTCGGTCCAGTTGACCTCGCCGGTTACCAGGAAGCCGGCGTCGCGGCCACCGTAGGCGGTGTCGCTCTCGCCGACGCGGCGCATAGCGCCGCCGTGATGCCAGATGATCAGGTCGGTCTGCGGCGTCGGCCGGCGGCCGCCGAACTCGACGATGGTCTCGATCGCGTGGTCGGAGAGGTCGCGCAGCGAGCGTGACTTCCAGTAGTAGAGGCCGCCCTTTGGGAAGAGCGCGTCGAAGCCGCTCTGCAGGCCGAGCCAAGGCCACGGGCCGCTCATGTCGATCAGCGGCTCCGCCAGCTCGCGCAGCGGCTGGATGACGGGCTGGCCGTCCTCGACCGCGCCGGAGTAGACGGCGGCGACGATGCACACAGGCTTCCCGTGGTGCTCGACGGGGAACGGCTCGCCTGCTGGCACGTTCCAGATGAGCGCGACCGAGCTGACCTCATCAGGCGCCGCCGCCATGTAGTCGCGCCAGGCCGGCAGCACCGTCCGCGCCGCCTCGAACGGATAGAAGATCGCACCGACCATTACCACCGGTCCGACTGGGTGTGCCTGAAACTCGAACGACGTTACGACGCCGAAGTTGCTGCCGGCGCCGCGGACGGCCCAGAAGAGGTCGTCGTTCTCGGACGCGCTCGCGGTGCGCACCTGCCCGTCCGCGGTGACGATCTCGACCGAGAGCAGGTTGTCGATCGTGAGCCCGTACTTGCGGCGAAGGTGCCCGGTGCCGCCGTGCAGCGTCAAGCCCGGCCACGCCCGTAGGCGATACGACGCCGGCGGGCACGGCAAGCCCGAAGAGCTGCGTCTCGCTGTCGAGATCGGCAAGCGTTGCCCCGCCCTGAACCCGCACGCGCCGCGTCGCAGGATCGACGTGGATGCCGCGCATGCGGGAGAGGTCGATCACGATCCCGTCGTCGTTGACCGCATTGCCGGCCACGTTGTGTCCCCCGCCGCGGATCGAGAGCACCATCCCCGACTCGCGCGCGAAATTGACCGCCTCGATCACGTCGGCCGTGCCGATCGCGCGCACGATCAACGCCGGCTTGCGGTCGATCAGCCCGTTCCAGACAGCGCGCGCGTCGTCGTAGTCCGCATCGCCAGGACGGATCACGGCGCCGCGGACACGAGCGGCAAACTCGCGCACCGCCTCCGAACTCGGCGTCACCTCGGTAGTACCCATTCCTCCTCCTTCGCAAAGGTGCCGCGAGCGATCCTCGCACGAGCCGATAGTCACCCGAAAGGGGGGGCGTTACGCAGAGACCAAGGATGGTGACGCTCTCGCGTCCGATCCGGGAGTCACGCGAGCGAGCAAATTGCCCCCCGCCCGCCAACGCGACGCGGTGACGGCTTCATCGCGCTTCTCATGACCCTCCGACCGAGCTACCGCCGATTCGGATGCCCGAAGTTGTCCGCAGCGCGTAAGGCAGCCTGCGCGGCTCGATGGGCGGGCCGAACCTACGCCTCGGTCGCCATGCCGAGGATCTGTTCGCGCGTCATCGAGTCGGCCATCTCGGGATGCTCCTCACGTACGTGCGCTTGCACGTTCGTCACGAGCTCGTCGTCATCGTCGCCACGCATGGTGGCGCCGCACGGGCAGTCGACCTTCTTCGACATCTCGTCCTCCCTTGGGATATGTCGAGCATAGGTCGCGCGCTGATGCGCGTCTACAAGGCAGCCTCGACGTGGCGCGGACCCCGCACGACTCTGCCGCGGTACCAACGCAATCGTGTGACCCTCGGACAGTACTGGCGGGGTCCGCGGGCGTCGCGCTGCTGGACAATGCTGAACTGCGGCGTCTTCGCGTGCCGAGAGCGCGGCCAGCGAGATCGCCGAACACTCGAGATCACGAACCTCGGCGCGCTCCTGCGCGTGCACCCGACGCGTGAATCCGGAATCGCCAGCCTCGACGACTCGCGCCTGGAGGAATCAGCGTCGGCCTCATGGCGGTCGCTCGCCCTCCCACGAAGCAGCACCCGTGCCGTCGCTCGTCGGCCAGCGCTCTAGGAAGCAGGCGCGCCGGACGATACTCGGAGCTAAGGACACGAGGAGCGCCCCCCGAGCACGAGCGCCGCGACCCGCCCGCTCGCTGGCGCCGCCCGTGCGTTCGCCCGACTGGCTGAATCGCGTGGGAGTCGACTCTTCGGCCTAGCTTGATGGTGTTGTGTACCTCGACGACTTCGGGGCTCGCCCGGGTTGATGGCGACGTCTTGGAGGCGGCGACGATGCTCTCGCCCGCCGACGGCGCCAGCGTGACGGGGACGCCACGCGGGGGACATCCCGCAGGACTACGAGTGGCGCGTACGCTGGAACTGCAACGCGACATTGAACTACGCGGGGAAGTGGGGCTACCCGTAGATCGGGAAGTTCAGGCTCCTCGCCAAGTAGCTCCTCCGCGCGTTTAGTCCGCTACTCCCATTCGGGGCCCAGATCGGCGTCGACTACGCCATCGGCGTCCGGCTGCATGAACTGATGTCGGACGCGGGTCTGACCACCAACTTCATCACGACCGATCAGCCCATCTTCCGCGACGGCCCTGAGAAGCACCTCTGGGACCGGCCGAAAATGACTCCGGGCGGCCGACCGATCCGACTTACTCCCGCATCCGACTGCGCCACGGGTCCGACGACGACAGAACTCCGTCCGGAGTCTCTCGGTTGCCCTCCGGAGGGCAGCAGGCTGTGCGAACTCAGAGCCTGATGAGACGTGCGAGAAGTTCAGAGGGGTTTGAAAGCCGTCCTATTAGGTGCATCGCGTTGTCGATGGCACAACGATTTTCCCCTGCTCAGCGAGATTCCCGGTGCACCGCTCGCTCGAGTCACTACGAGGCGTCAGATCCGGCCGGCGCTGCGGGGCCGGCGCCCCGGCCGACGAGGCCGAGGACCTCGTACGGGAAGGCGTGAGCTCTTCGTTGACAAAGCTACGTATCATAGTCTATAACTACGATTCGTAGCCTCTTAGAAAGGAGCGGCGATGAGCACCCACGTCTACCAGCTCGAGAACGGGTACCACTGCCTGATCGCCGGCTCGTGAGTCTCTTCGCCGTCATCCGCGAAGCGGGACCCACCTGGCAAGCCGGTGGCATCTTTCAGCAGCCGTCAGTGACCGAGCACGCAGCCTTCATGAACACGCTTGCAGACCAGCGCTTCGTTCTCTTCGGCGGTCCGCTCGCCGGAAGCGAGCAAGAGCGCGTTCGCGTGCTGCTGATCGTCGATGCAGACAGCGAAGCGGCGATCCACCGCCTCCTCGCCGACGACCCCTGGGCGGCTACAGGTCGACTCCGCACCGTGAGCATCGAGCCGTGGAAGATCCTCGTCGGCGCAGAACGGCTGTCCTCCCGGCACGATGCGCAACCCACGGTCGCGCCTCGTGATCACGTCATCGGAGCATCTCCTGAGGTGTAAGCCAAGGCTCGACCCCCGTGGGGGTGCCCACTGGAGTCTGAGTTGGACTTGCCCGCTTCGGGTTACACCGTGATCTGGCCGACCCGCCAATCGGCCTCGGAGTCAGCGGTCAGGCGGCGCCATGTTCGAGGAGTTGTGCCAGCGGTGCCGTGGGGTTTGAAAGGCCGTGAGCCGTACTGGTTCCACGGAGACTCTGATGCGAGGATTCGGTCCTTGCTAGAGGAGCCCGTGATGGCGCGTCCCAAGAAGTACCCCGATGAGCTGACCCGCATCGAGCTCGCCTCAGCGATCCACGACTACATCGAGATCTTCCACAACACCCGCCGCCGCCACTCGCCCTTGGCATGCTCACCCCGACCGAATACGAACACCGCTACTTCCAAACCCAAGGACGCCGCCTGACTCCAGAACCCGACCCCACCGAACCAGGGGCAGATCACAGTCTCCGTGGAACCCAGTACGGCTCACCGTCCTATTAGGTGCATCGCGCGGGTGCAGCACTAGCCTGGGGTAGGTCAGGTTCCTAGGGATGGGTTCATCGCCCGCGGCAGAAGCGCAATCGCACGGGAGGCGTAGATGATCGTCGACGAGGGCGCGTTCAAGCCCGACGACGATTCATTTTGGCGCCCTCGAGTGCACGTGACTCGCGCGCCTGGTTGCTCATCGGAGAAGGAGGCGCGCCAGGGACGCCGGAGGGTTTGAAAGCCGTCCTATTAGGTGCATCGCGTTGTCGACGATACAACGATTTCCCTGCTCAGTGGGACGCCCGGTGTACCGCTCGCTCGAGGTCACTCGCTAGCGTCGAGAACCCGCTGCAGCCGGAAGCCTGGAGTTGGATTTGGAGTCGGAGTGACCGGTCGACTCCACTCGTTACGCGCGCTTGTTTCGGGGCGTGTGCGCGCTGACATCGCCGTCTACGGGGTGGTGAGGGTGAGGCTGGTTGGGAGGGCGGCGGTCATGGCGATCCACTGGTCGCCTTGGCCGACGTAGAGGCGGAGGCGGAGCTCATGCCCCGTCGGCAGGGTGCGGTTGACGGTGCCGACCGTGATGTCGTGCTGTGCCCATTGCGCGAGGCTGTTCCACGGTTTGGCTGCAAGTGTGCCGTTGGCGATCTGGGTGCAGCTAGCACCGCCGGCGGTGCAGTCGTAGAGATAGGCGTAGGCGGTACCGTCGCCGGGCGCGCCGGTTTGCGTGCTCGAGAGGTGGAGGGTGACGGGGCCGTTGAGCGTGAGCGGGCTTGCGAGGGGGTAGCGCCATGTCTGGGATTTCGCGGCTTCGCCCTTGTCCTTGCCGTCGCTGGATTTTATCGTGAGGCCCGGTGCGAGGTCGTTGTCGTAGTCGGGGACGAGCAGTGAGGGTGCAGGCGCGGTGGAGGCGAGGTTCCAGGCTCTGCTCGATGGGCCGGTGCCAGTCAGGTAGAGCTGCGAGGTGCTGGACGTCGCGGAGATGGTGATCGTGACCACCGCATCCGAGGAGATGCCGGTGGGTCGAACTGGTGGCGCGGTAGGTGAAGGTGTCGCTGCCGGTTTGGCCAGGGTTCGGGGTGTAGACGAAGGAGCCGTCGGCGGCGAGGCTGAGAGTGCCGCTGCTGGGCGCGACGACGGGGGTGGTGTCGACGGTCAGCGAGCCGCCGCCGGAGTCGGAGTCGTTCGCCAGGACGCCGGGGGCTGTCTGTGTGAGAGTCGTGTCTTGGGGCGTGAGGTATGCGTCGTCGGCAGTCGCAGGAGGGTCGGGTACGGGCGTGACGGTGATGGTTACCAGCGCCGTGCTGGCGCCGCCGTTGCCATCGGTGACCGTGTAGGTGAAGGAGTCGGTGCCGGCGAAGTGGGCTGCGGGTGTGTAGGTGAAGCTGCCGCCGCCGTTGGGGGTCACGCTGCCGTTTGCGAGCGTGGAGTCGTCGTAGGAGGCGATGCTGAGGGGGTCGCCTTCGGGGTCGGTGTCGTTGCTGAGAACGTTGAACGTGACACCCGTGGTGTCGTTCTCGGCGACGCTCGGGGTGTCGGCGATTGCGGTCGGTGGGAGGTTTGTGATCGTGATCGTGAAAGTCTGCGCGGAGCTCGTGTCAGTGCCGCCGTTGGCGGTGCCTCCGTCGTCGATTGCGCGGATGGTGACGGTTGCGGTGCCGTGCGCGCCCGTGGCGGGCGTGAACGTGAGCGTGCCGTCGCTGGCGACGGCTGGCTGGTCGCCTGCCGAGAAGAGGGCGGGGTTGCTGCTCGTGAGCGTGAAGGTGACGGTCTGTGCTGCTTCGTTGGCTGGGCCTGGGCTGATCGCGCTCGCCCATCCGGGCACGCTGCGAGCGCCGGTGTTCTCGACGACGGTCTGATCTGGCCCGGCGGTGAAGGACGGGGCATCGTTGACCGCTGTCAGCGTGATCTGCATCGTCTGGGGAGCGCTCGCGTCGATGCCGCCGTTTGCGGTGCCGCCGTCGTCGATGGCCTGGATTGTTACGGTGGCCACTCCGGCTGCGTCGGCGGCGGGCGTGTAGGTGAGCGTGCCGCTCGGCGTTACGGCCGGCTGGCCGCCGGCGCTGAACAGCGCCGTGTTGGTTGTGGAGGTGGTGAAGGTCACCGTTTGCCCGGCCTCGTCGGCTGGGCCCGGGCGGATGACGCTCGCCCATCCGGCGAGGCTTTGCGGACCTGCGTCTTCGAGCACGGTCTGGTCGGCGCCGATCTTGAAGGAGGGTGGGTCGTTGACGGAGGCGACCGTGATCGAGCGTGTCTGCGCCGGGCTCGTGTCGATGCCGCCCGCCGCGGCGCCGCCATCGTCGATGGCTCTCACGCTGATCGTCGCGGTGCCCGAAGAGAACGCGGCGGGCACGTACACGAGGGTGCCGTCTGCGGCGACGGCTGGCTGGCCGCCCGATTCGAACAGGGACCGGTTGCTGGTGGTGACGGCGAAGTGGATCGATTGGCCTCCTTCATCCCGCGGTCCTGCGCTGATCGCGCTTGCCCAGCCCACGACCGCCTGCGTTCCCGCGTCTTCGGCGATGGACTGGTTGGCTCCCGCCGTGAAGCTCGGCGGGTCGTTGATCGCCGTGACCGTCAGCGTGAAATTGTGCGTGAGCCTCTCCGTGGCTGAGCCGTCCGAGGTGTGTCCCTGCGCGGTGACTGTCACGCGCGCGGTGCCGTTGGCGTCGGGCGCTGGAGTGACGTCAGCGTCCCATCAGGCGCGAGCGCCGGCTGAGCCTTGGCAGCAAAGAGCGACGAAGAGTCGGTCGCGGTCGAGAAGGTGGTGTGGCGGCGGATCGCGGTCGCCCAGCCGGCGATGCGGTGGGGCGCCGCATCTTCAGCCACAGCCAAATCGGCGCCCGCGGCGAGAGCGGAGCGACGGGGGTCGCAGGCGGCGGGTTCACGGGTGTGGTGGGCTGTGGGTCAGGGGATCGCGGCGAGACGGTAATCGCCGCGGCGGGAATCGGGCTGGCAGCTGCGGCGATTTTGGTGTGTTGGACGACGACGCGCCGCGCGCGAGCGCCTCCACCGCGAGGGCCCGTGAGGACGATTCGGCCGCCTGCTGAGGCGTGGGCAGTGACGGGCGCCGCTTGCGTTGTCGCGGCCGCCGCGCCGGGCGTGATCTGCGGCACGTGTGGCGGTGATCCCACGAGGCCCGATGCAAACGCGCCGCCGACAGCGACAGCCGTGCTCGCGAGCGTCGCGACGCCCGGGGTGAGCGGGATACGCCCCAGGATCGGCGCCTGAGCGAGCCAAGATAGCGGTCCCATCGCGAGCCGCAGGCGACCAGCGAGATCCCCAGGAACGCACGCACGACGCGCGGGTCGAACTGGACTCCTGCGCAGCGAGCAATCTCGTCGCGCGCCGCCGCGGGATTCTCCGGCTCCTTATACGAACGCGCGGAAGTGATGACATCGAAGACATCGGCGACGGCAACGATGCGGCCCGCGAGCGAGATCTCCTCGCGCTCGGCACCCTTCGGGTAACCCGTGCCGTCCCAGCGCTCGTGGTGATCGGCGATCGCGTCCGACCACTCACCCAGCCACGCACGCAGCGGCGCAGCAAGCCGGGCGCCAAGCTCGGGGTGACTGCGAATCGCCGCCACTCCTCGTCGGTCGGCCGCCCGGGCTTGTTGAGGATCTCCGCCGGCACTTCCAGCTTGCCGATGTCGTGCAGCAGCGCTGCCCAGTTCAATCGGTCGACCTCGTCGCGGTCAAGCCGAAGCTCCTTCGCGATCAACTGCGAATACGCGCGCACCCGCTCCGAATGCCCGCGCGTCACATGATCATGGGCATTGAGGGCGGCCGCGAGCCCGAGCAGCCGCTCGGCAGCCTCGACCGGCGTCTCACCATCCAGGCCCTGCCGGGCCTCGGCAAGCCGCTGCTCGAGATCAGCCGTCGTGCCCGCACTCAGCGCCGCGCGGAACCGCGACGGCGCCTCGTCCGGAAAGACGAGCGCCAGCTTCAAGAGCGCCGCCAACGGCAGCAGCCGACGCGTCACGCGATCGATGCCGATCAGCACCACGGTCGCAAGCGCGCTCAAACCGACCCACCAGGCGACGTACAGCACCGTCGATCCGCTCGGCGGAGCGACCAGCTGGCTCGCCACGTGCACGAAGATCACCGACGCCACGATCGGCGCCACCAGCACGAAGGCACGCACAAGCCCGGCAACCCACGGCCGCCCCTCCCACCGCGCCTCGCTCTCGGCGACTCGAACTCATACCCACCCTGCGATATCGGCAGCCAACGGGCAGAACTAGAGGGTAAGCCTGCGCGGGTCCGATACGACGCTCAAGCCCGAGCGCGACTCGTCCGACAACATACGGGTGAGCAAGAAGCAACCCGCGCCAGCGGCCCCGGCCCAGGAACACGTCGTCGAGGTCGTGGATCCCGACACGAGGTACCGCGTTACTGCCGCAGTCGAAATCGCCAACGACCGTCAGTACCTCCTGCGATTCGACCTCGGCGTGCCGATCCCGCTCAACGCAATCCTGCACTGGGACGACGGCGAACTCGGATGGCAGACCCGCACACGCTTAGAGCGCCTCGACGAGACGCGTGCGAGATGGCAGATCGCACCGAGCAACGAGTGGGAACCAGCCCCGACCCGCCGGTCGCTACGCACCGCCGTCAACAACGCCCCGATGCTGGTCAGGATCATCGAGAGCGGCTCGCTCCGCAAAGACCAGCGCATCCATACGGTGTGCCTCGACGTATCCGACAGCGGCTGCCGCACCAGCTGGCCAGGACCGCCACCCCTCGTAGGCGACGTCGTCCAAGTGGCATGGGACGTCAGCAATCGGCACGACGCGAGCGATCCCGAATGGGTCCAGGCACGCATCGCTCGTATCACCCCGCTACCGTTCGGCGCCCGGCACGTCGGCCTCAGATTCGAAATCACCGACCCAGCGCAAACCGCTCGCATCTGCGCCTGGGCCCACGACTGGCTCCAAGAACACCGCCGACGCACCATCAACCGACAGAAACCCTGATCGCCACCACGAGATCCCTCCGGAAGATCGGACAGGATCAGGGACAGAGCAGCCGCGCGAGAGGCAGCGGAGGGTTTGAAAGCCGTCCTATTAGGTGCATTGGAGCCCAAACTAGCTGGCGTCATTCAAACCCGTCGTGACCAAAGCTCGAGAGGGACGCACAAAAATCGTGAGCGCGAACACCATGCACGCGGCCGCGTACACGAACGCGACCTCTGCGGAGAAGACCGTCCAGAGGATGCCCGCGAGTCCGCTGGCGACGAAGTTGCCGAGACTCTGCACGCCGGCGAGCAGCCCGAATGCCGATCCTCGCACCGTCGGTGGGGCGCGCGACGCGACGGCTGCGTGCTCGGCGGTTTCGACGCAGGCCGATCCCTGCGCCAGCGGCTGACGAACCAGATGCCAAGCACGAACAGCGCGCCGCCGGCCGCGAAGCCGACGTAGGCGATCGCGAACGCGACGGCGCCGAGCGGTCAGCACGAGCGGGAAGCCGCGCCGGTCGCCGAGACGACCCGCGGGAATGCTGACCAATGCGTCGCAGCCGCGTTGTAGAGTGACGTAGAGAAGGAGTGCGAGCGTCGCCGCGCGGTGCTGAGAGTGACTCGGCTCGAGCAGCTCGGTCGCACGCAGTATCAGCAGCGTCGCGGCGATGTTGCCGACACTCGAACAGCGTGATGCCGACGAAGAGGCGGACTCAGCCCGGCGTGCAGCACGGGGCGGACGTGCAGCCGGATCGGCTGTCGGTCGCGCGCTCTCGGCCGCGGTGTAGCGCGGATCGCGTAGAGGATCGCGCCGGCTGCGAGCAAGCCGGGAATGACCGAGACCAGGATCGCCGTGCGGACGCTTACTACGGCGACAAGGCGAGCGCCAGCAGCGGGCCGCCGATCGCGCCGAGGTTGTCCATCGCCCGCTCGAACCCGTAGGCGCGACCGTAGGCCGAGGCGGCACCACATCCGCGAGTAGCGCGTTCCGCGCCGGCACGCGCAGTCCGCGCGCTGTCCAAGCGCCGGCGCGCAGCACGCCGACCTGCCAGACCGAGCTCGCGAGCCCGATCTGCGCTGACAGCACGGCGGTGGCGGTGTAGCCGCCGACTGCGCGCCGTCGGCGGCGCTGCGGATCGTCCGCGAGCGCACCGCCGCCCAAACGTGCGCCGCCGGCGAGCCCGTCCGCCACGCCTTCGATCAGGCCCAGCGCGGCTGCGGGCGCGCCCGAGGTCGTCGTCAGTAGGCTCGGCAACAGCGCCGTCGGTACCTCGTGGCCGAGGTCTGCGAGCAAGCTCGCGGCCCCGATCCCGCCCACGCCGGACGTCAGCCACCGCTCATCCTCGGGTTCCGGCGCGGAGCGCGCAACGTCGGCCGCTTCTCCCTCACCCGTCACGGGAGCAAGACTGGCATGGGCTCTGCCCAGCGCTCCAATGATCCCGAGACGTCGTCGGATGCGCCGTCAGGCAAGAGGCGGGCCAGGCTCTACTGGGGTTTGAAAGCCGTCCTATTAGGTGCATTGCGTTGTCAAGCGCACAACGATTCACCTGGTCAGCGGCATTTCAGATATACCGCTCGCAGTGGGTGCCGTTGCGGCTTTTAAGCGCCGTGAGAATGGCGCAGTGCGAGGTACGAGCCTTCGAAATCGTTGGCGCGGCGATCTCGGTGAGGTAGGTGCGGGAGAGGGGTCCCAGTGCCTCGACGGATGGTGAAGGGCTGCCCACGCGAACCGCTGACCGTCGAGGTGCCCCTCGGCCAAGCGTTGCTCGTGATCGGTCCAACGCGGCGAGAAAAGGTTCGTCAGCTCCCTTCTCAAACTGGCTGCCTTGGATATCACAAGCGTGGGCTTGAGGATGCGCACCGTGGCTGCGAGGTGGCGAACGCATGAGGCTCTCATCTCCGCGGCTGAACCGACTTGTCGTCGTGCCTCTCTCTACCGCGGAGCACAGCAGCAGGTTGGCCATCGCGTAAGCCTCGAGCATGTGCACCGCCGGGTGGGCTGAGACCAGTTCGCCGGCCGGATCGGCGCCGAGGGTTTGGCCGAATGAGCGCAACGCAAATGAACGCCACGCATGTGTGGGTTCCGCTGACGGAGGGGTTGCGAGATGCGATCGTGGATTTCTGGTGCGCGCTCCGACATCGTCACGTGCTCGCGTTGGCGTCCCGTCTCCATGGGAACGATGAGCACGCGAGCGGCACCGCGACCGCTGACGTCGTAGTGATCGCCAAGGTATGAGAGCTGTCCTTCCCAAAAGGCCGTGCCTTGGCGTCGTTCTGCGCTCTGCCGACAGAGTGCGGCCGACTTGCAGCAGAACCGATCGCCATCGAGCACGTGATCGGCGAAGTACGTCTCAAGTGCTGTTCGACGGCGGCGTGTCAGCGCTGGATCGGTCGCGAGCATCTTTGGCATGCTAGGAGAAGTGCAATGCCGAAAACGACGCAGCGGAGGCTCTTTGCGGAATCGGCGTAATGCTCGGCACGTTGCGGCCGGAGACGAACGAAGGCGCTGATGGATGACGTGATTCGAGGCCACCTGCCTGCCGATGAGCTGTCCGGCCGGGAGCTGATACTGATCTCGGAGGGAGGATCGATCGTCTTAGCTCGTCGCGAGTGCGAATTCTGCATCCTCGTGGACGAGCGCATGCTGGGCGGATACCTCGAAGAGCCGTTTTGACCCTCATCCTCACGGCGCTACCCGCGAGTCGATCGTTCAAGTGTCGGACCGAAGGCTGACGCTGCTCGATGGCACCCTCTGCGACGACAACACGACCAAAGCGGTGTTCTATTGAGGACGTGTCGCGATCGGATACACCGGAGACGCCCGCATAGCGGGCAAAGACACTGCGAAATGGCTTGCCGAAGCGCTGACCAACCACCCGAACCTCGAGCAGGGGCTTGAGAACGTCAAGCACATGTTCGAGGAGTTCCTCGCAAGACAACCCACTGCTTCTCGGCTCCCAATGCTCGCATGTATCGCGACCGGCTGGGCTACGAACGACGGAGCGGGCCTTCTCCTCGGGCGTTCATCTATACCCTGAGCAACTTCCTATCCACAACAGGCGATTGGCTCGGGACCGGCGAGCCTCGAATGGTCAGACGCCTCGAATGGCTCGATCCGGGTCGTCCGTTTCTCTTCTCCCTGCGGGCCAGCAACTGACGCGGGTCGAACTTGAACAGCTCGACGAAGGCGTTCGTGCCGCGCTTCGTGGAAAGTCGGCGCCGGCAGGATTGGCTGAAATCCTCGGAGAGCAAGTCAGACGCATTGCGGATGACGGCACTGAACGCGGCCGTCGAATCGGGAAGGGCCTGATCGTGCAGGCTCTGGCGTGGAAGGCTGTCACCGGATCCCATCCCGGAATGCTCGTGTCCGCTCTCCTTCCTGATGTCAACGGCGCCATATACGTGGCGCCGGATGGGTTGACGGATTCGTGGGAAACGGCGTACCTAGCTTGCGGTGGTGCCGTTCTGATTGGCGGCGGAGGCCCTGTCGGCGCACCGGGAGGCCTGACGAACCAGATCGAAACTCAGATGCGATCGGCGCCGATTGTGGTTCCGGCGGGGGAGACTCGCGTGTCCGTAGCCTGCCCTTCTGCGCTCACAGCGGCATCGAAACGATCGTCGATGTCCAACTTGACCCGAATGAGTCTGAGAGTCGCACGTCGTGCGGCGAGAACGGGTTGGGGCATCCGCTGCTGATCCTCCGTCAAACGAGCTAGCGATTCTTGCTGACATCATGCCGCAGCCCTCGCAGACGCGGAGGCTGCGTGATTAGGCGGTGCCTCCGGTGCCGGTCGCAGGGTTGCCAAGAAGACGCGCCAGAGGCGCCGACGGGTTTGAAAGCCGTCCTAATAGGTGCATCGCGTTGTCGAACGCACAACGATTTCCCTGCTCAGCGGCATTCCCGGTGTTTACCGCTCGCTCAGGGGCCGGTGCGCTCACTCCGCACGACCTCAAGCGCAAAGACGAGAGCGGCGCAGCGTGCCGGGTAAGCTTGCGTGATCGTGGCGAACGTCTTTGAGCCTGAGTGGGACGCTGAGGCGGATCGGCCGCCGTATCGTTGGCGTCGCAGTCGCGTGGGTCGTCAGGCGGGCTCCGAGCAGCTCGGTGCGTCGCTTTTCGAAGTTCAGGCGGGCGCTTCGACGTTTCCTCTGCATGTGCATTACGCGAACGAGGAGCTGATCGTCGTTTTGTCTGGGGAGCTCAGGCTGACGACGTTGGAGGGCAGCCGCCGACTCGAGCGAGGTGATGTAGTCGCTTGTCGCGCCGGGCGGGACGGGGCCCATCGGCTCGATAACTGCGGTGATGAGCTGGCGCAGGTGCTGATTGTCAGCACGATGCGCGCGCCCGAGGTCAACGAGTTCCCCGACAGCGGAGTCGTATGGGCGCGCGCATACGCGCCCGGCGCCGAGCCAGTTGGCCCGGAGGTGGCTGGAGAGCCGCGCGGCTTTGACCCGCTCGCACTCGCATAGCGTGCGTGTGGGCTGGGGCGCTGTCGGCGGCGCCGTGAGCGCGCTGTCACAGGGCTGGTTTCCGATCGCTGATCGGGAACGATCGAGACCGAACGGCGGATTGACGGAGCCGAGTCTGGTGGGCGGAGTGCCCGAAGAGGCAGCAACCGGCACTGTCGCCGATGCGTACGCGGAGATCCGGCGCATCTTCGGCGTCCCGATGGTCATGCTCGTCTATCGAGCGCTGGCGATGCAGCCGGGTCGGCTCGAGCAAGCCTGGGACGCGATTTCGGGCAACCTAGCCTGTCGCGAGACCCAGCGCAAAGCGGCGAGTCTCAACCCGCCCGAGATCGGAGCAGCCGAGCCGCTTCCGCGAGCGATGGTCGCGCACGCCAATCTGGACCAAGCGCAACTCGCGGGAACACTTGACGCGTTCGACCGATCTAACCGACTGAACTTGATCGGGCTCACATCTCTACTGGAGGGCACTCCAGGCAACGCGGCTGCCGACCACAGCCAAGCGCCTACTGCGAGACCCGGCGAAATGCTGCCGGTCGCCGATCTCGCATCATTGCCGCATGCCACGCTCGACCTCTTACGGGATATGAGCGCGCCCATCGTCGGACAGCAACAGCCGATCCTAATCCCGAGCCTATTCCGCTACTTCGCGCATGACGAGAAACTGCTTCGAGCAATTGCGCGAAGCCTCGCGCCTCTCGTCGCGAGCAAGGACTTCCCACGCGCGGTGGCCGCGATAACGCAGGACGCACGAGACATCGCGAGACTTCTCCCGCACGCCGTCGATCGCGCTGACGACGCCGGCACCCGCGACATAACCACACGCTTCCTCACCGCCCTCCCAGCGATGATCGTCACTACTACCCAATTACGCATCATCCTGGGTGACCTTCTGAGGGAAGACGAGCCTTAGTTCGATCCGGAGGGTCTCTGTGACGGCAATCGGCCGCGCTGCTGGCACTCGCCGGGCAGGGAAATCTGCGCACAACGACGCTGCGCGCGTTCACGGCGGACGAGTTCCGGGAGATCCTAAGCAAGCTCGGCTAGATGGTCGAATCCGCAGGCGGGGCCGCAGTCCTCCGCACGTCATAGCGCTGGTCGATCGCAAACTCGAACTTACGGCAGAGCGTCGCGATGGCATGCTCGAGGCCGCCGCGGGCGAACGGCGATGTCCGATTAGCGCGCGGTACCCTCGACGTATGAAACGCATGGGTGCCGGGCGGGCTACCGGCCGCGTCGCATCGCGTCACCGGCCGAGGAGGCGCGCCACGGCCTCCGGAGGGTTTGAAAGCCGTCCTATTAGGTGCATTCGCGAGGGGAGGACGCGGCTTCAGTCGGACACGCACTTCGCCGCGCACCTTCGCGGGCGAGGGGGATCCCAGCGACCTCGATCGATTCGGGCTGGCCAGGCGGGCCGGTGATGCCGGCGCATCGGTCGGGCGATCTGCGTAGGCTCGCCTCGAAGGCGGACGAGGGAGCGCGCCGATGGCCGAGCGGACGAACGAGGCGGAGATCGCGGCGGTGACCGAGGTCGCGCGCGCCTACTACGACGGGATGATCGCGGGCAACGAGGCGCTGCTGAGGCGTGCGTTCCACCCGCGCGCGTGCGTCGTCGGGAATGAGGAAGGCGAGCTGTCCTGGAAGAACCTCGAGGAGTTCATCCTCGAGTGCAAGGAGAACGTCGCCCTGCAAGGGCCCGGCCAGTGGCGGCTGGATCGCCTCTCGTTCGAGGGCGACACCGCTTTGGTCACCCTGGGCGGCGACTATGCCGGCGTCTGGTGGAGCGACGACCTGTCCATGCTCAAGGTCGACGGCCAATGGAGCATCGTTCACAAGACGTTCTACGGGCATCCGGCCCGCTGAAATGGCTCGCACCATGACGACCGCCTGGAGGGGCTTCGAACGATCCTGAGAACTCATCGTCCAAGGAGTCGCGCCAGGGACTCCGGAGGGTTTGAAAGCCGTCCTATTAGGTGCATTGCGCGACGCTGACAGTCAACAGCCGCGCGGCTGACGTCATCCTCCAGCGAGGATCTGGTGCGCCGCGATGTCCGCAGGCCAGCGCGGTTTGATGACGGTGCTCGCGACGCAGTCGCGCCTCTGCGTCGGCGGTCTGGCCGGTCCACTGTCGAGCTTGCAACATCAGACGTCCACCAGGGCCTCGGCGTGCGGGCTCGGCTAGCGTGTCGAAGCCCAGCCCTTTCCGACGAGGTGTGCCATGACTGTGCAAGACGAGCGGGTCGAAGCCTTTCGCCGGCTGCACGCCGCTGGCTGTTTTGTCATGCCGAACCCGTGGGACGCCGGCAGCGCGCTAGCCCTTGAACAGTTGGGCTTCAAGGCACTGGCGACGACGAGCGCTGGCCACGCATGGACCTCAGGACGCGCCGACAATCAGCTCCTACTCGACCAGACGCTGGAGCATCTTCGGACCGTCGTCGGTGTAGCGAGCGTACCGGTGAACGCAGACTTCGAGGGCGGCTTCGCCGACGAACCGGAGCAGGTCGGCACGAACGTAAAGCATGCAGCAGGGACCGGGATCGCCGGGCTTTCGATCGAGGACTCAACAGGCGACCTGGCTGAGCCTCTGTATGAATTCGACCTTGCTGTCGAGCGTATGCGAGCCGCGCGACGAGCGATCGACGAAAGCGGATCGGGCATCGTCCTCACCGGGCGATCCGAGGGCTTCGTGGTGGGACGCCCCGACATCGACGAGACGATCCGAAGGCTGCAAGCGTACGCCGAAGCCGGAGCCGACTGCCTCTACGCTCCGAGGATCGGCACCATCGAGCAGATCTCCGCGGTCGTCGCCGCAGTGTCACCCAAACCGGTGAACCTCCTGGTCAACGCTCCATTCGTCACGGTCGCGGAGGCTGCTTCTCTCGGAGTGCGCCGGATCAGCGTCGGGGGTACGCTCGCACGCACGGCATGGGCTGGCTTCCTTCGGGCCGCACAGGAGATCGCAGACGAGGGGACGTTCTCGCGGTTCGAGGGGCTCCCGGATGTCGATGCGCAGTTCAGCACTCGATAGCTAACTCAGTCTTGTCGGAAAGCGCGAAGTTACGCACACGGTTCAGCGATACCGGTCGCGCCGTGGCTTACGCGTTCGATCCGGTCGTCGGGCGCTCCGAAGAGGCGGCCCTTGACGGTGTTCTCAGCGAGCCGGCCGCCACAGGCATGCGGGGAGGGCGCTCGCGAGAGCCCCCATACGCGTGAGCGCCAGCATCATTGACCGAGAAGTCGCGCGAGAAGCAGAGGCGGGTTTGAAAGCCGTCCTATTAGGTGCATCGCGTTGTCGATGACACAACGTGTTCCCTGCTCAGCGCGATTCCCGCTGTACCGCTCGCTCGAAGTCGTTCACGCCACGCGGTCGGTGCTCAGAATGCGTTCGCGGCCGACTTCCACTCCCGGAGCCGCTGCTCGATGAGCTGGGCGCGCTCTTCTTCGCTCCCGCCCTCCAGCACCTGGAGGTCTGAGGGGTCGGCTCGAAGGTAGACGCCGGCAGTTCGGGCGTTCAGCCCGGCATCGCGATCCGACCGCGTTGTCCAGTACCCAGTGGCGCGGTCGGCGGTCTCCACCGTGATCTCGCCGGTGCCCTCGAGCTGCGGGGCATTCGGATCCCGAGGGCGCTCGCCGTTCCAGAAGTAGAAGATACCGGCAGGATCCCTGCGCTCCTTGGCAGCCTCGCTCCAGTAGCGGGCCGACAGGGTCCCGTCCTCCTGCCATGACCGGCCGGTCACGCTCAGGCCACCGTCGCGGTCCCGCGAGATGCGCAAGAGGCTCACCGCCGACGGTTCGATCTCGCTCCGCATGGTAAGCGAGAGCTGCCACCACAGCCCTTCGACCGGTCCGCGGCGCCCCTCGGTCTCGATCGCCTTGCGGAGCTTCTGGTTGATCGCGCGAACCTCCGCCGGGCTCGTGGCCGCGTCGTAGCGGACGGAAGTCAGCCCGAGCAGGTCGCTCGGCAGCTTCGAACCGTTCGCGTGGAGGATGAACGTGCGCCGCATGCCGAGCGCGCCGCCGAACAGCCCCGCCTCGAACACCACGTTGTCGCGCGGCGACGCCTGGCCGGGCTGGGACGCATCCGTCGTGGTCCAGTCGTCCTGAGCGAACACGAACCCGGCGAAATCGACCTCCCGGGAGAGCTCGACGAGCCGGTCGAGGGTGGACCGCCCCGGGTTGAACGTGGTCGTCCAGGGCTCGACGTCGACGACATCCTCGAGCCCGCGCGTGATCGCCTGGAGCAGCTTGGCCTGCTTGCCTGACGACCCGAGGAAGATGCGCGGCTTGTTCATGCGCGATTCATGATGACGGACCTGGAGCACACGCTCCTCCGTGGGTTGCGCACGGGCATCATGAGGTCACGGGTCTTCGGGAGTCGACCAGTTCTCCAGGAGGCGCGTCACCGCGGACCGGGTGGCGGCCACGAACGGCCGCCATCCTCCCGCAAGCGCGGCCTTGGAAACAAGACTGGCGGCGATACTCTCCGTGTCGGTAGCCGGCCTTTGTTCGGAAAGGGCAGGGCGTAGAGCATGGCGAGCAAGCCCTCGGAAAGGTTCGTGTGGGCGGTAGACACCCTGGCGCCCGACCCAGCCGATCGCGTGCTGGAGGTCGGCTGCGGACACGGCGTGGCGGTATCGCTGGTCTGCGCGCAGCTGACCAGCGGACGGATCACCGCGATCGATCGTTCGACGAAGATGATTGAGGTGGCCGCGCGTAGGAATCGCGAGCACGTCGCGAGAGGCAGAGCAGTGCTGAAATCGGCTTCGCTGGCAGAGGCGGACTTCGGGGACGAGCGATTCGACAAGATCTTCGCCTTCAACGTCGCGCCTTTCTGGCTTCAGCCGAAGGAGGCGCTGGAGATAGTCCGGCGCCTTCTCGCCCCCGATGGAACGGTCTACCTCTTCTGGGACGCTCGCCACACGCAGCCCGGCCGAGCTCGCGACCTGGCAGACCGGCTGAGCGAGAAGATCCGGCTGGCCGAGTTTTCCGTGGACCAACTGCTGGTCAAAGACCTGCGACCGGTTCCCGCGGTTTGCGTGATCGGCCGACCCTAGGAAGGTCTCCGGCGCGAGCAGGCCGGACGAACACCAGCAGCACAGGGGGCGCTCGCTAAGCGGCTTCGAGGAGCCTCGCGAGAGACTGGGGAGGGTTTGAAAGCCGTCCTATCAGGTGCATGGCGTTGTCGAAGCCACAACGATTCCCCTGCTCAGGGCGAAACCGGATATACCGCTCGCTCGAAGTTCAACGAGGGATACGGTCCCTCGGCGACTACAACCCGGCCCACGGTCAGTACCATGAGGGTCCGTACTGCTGGTAGGGCCTTTCGAGTTCCAGCACCTCCTCGTCGGTCAGCGTCAAGCCGAGCGCGTCGACTGCCTGCGGTAGATGGTGCGGTTTGGTTGCGCCGACGATTGGCGCTGATACCAGTGGGTTGCGCAAGACCCATGCCAGGGCGATCTGGGCCATGCTGACTCCGCGTGCCTCGGCTAGGCGCTCGACCGCTTTGATGACCGGCTCGTCATGCGGGGAGTCGAACGCCTGAACGACCTTGTCAGTGCTGGAGCGCTCGCTCTGCTCGCCGACCGGCCGGGTGAGGCGGCCCTTCCCGTTCGGCGAGTACGGCACGAGACCAACCCCCATGTCGCCGCACATGGCCATCAACTCGGGCTCGTCGTGCCGGCGCAGGAGGTTGTACTGGTTCTGCATCGACACGAAGCGCGTCCATCCGCCGAGATCCGCGGCGTGCTGGAGCTTCGCGAACTGCCAGGCATACATCGACGAGGCACCTATATAGCGCACCTTTCCCGTCTTGATGGTGTCGTGCAATGCCTCCATCGTCTCCTCGACAGGCGAGTCCGGATCGAAGCGGTGGATCTGGTAGAGGTCGATGTAGTCCGTGCGTAGTCGCGTCAGCGACGCATCGACCTGTTCGAGGATCGCCTTGCGCGACAGGCCTGCTCCACCGGGGCCGTCGTGCATCCTCCCCCACACCTTCGTCGCGAGCACGATGTCCTCACGCCGCGAGTAGCGGGTGACCGCGCGCCCGACGATCTCTTCAGATGTACCGAGCTGATACACGTTCGCCGTATCCCAGAACGTCACGCCCAGCTCGACGGCCTGTTCGAAGAACGGTTGCGCCTCCTCCTCGGTGAGCGCCCACGCGTGGGCGTTCGGAGTCGTCGGATCGCCGTAGCTCATGCAGCCGAGCGCGAGCCGGCTCACCTTCAATCCGGTGCTCCCCAAGCGCGTTTGCTCCATCGTGGCTCTTCCTTTCGAGTCCAGTCCAAGCTGCCGCCCATGACGCAGGATCATCGCCGCGGTCCCACATTGCGGCCCGAAATCGCTCGATTGCGAGGCCGTCGGTGTCGTCCCGGCGATGCGTCCGCAAGAACGATTCCACAAAGCAGCGGAGGTCTCAGGCCTCGTCAGCAAAGGGTGCAGAGCGGCTTGCGCAGCTTCTTCCGCAGATGAATCAGACGCTCGACACGACGCGCGGCGCACTGCCCGTCAGACGAGAAGGCGCGCCAAGGGCTCAGGAGGGTTTGAAAGCCGTCCTATTAGGTGCATCGCGTTGCGGATGACACAACGATTCCCTGCTCAGCCGAATTCGCGGTGTACCGCTCGCTTGAGGTCGGTCGGCGGTGAGGGTCGGGTCTCAGCGGCGATCGCTCGAGCGTCCCGACCGCAGTGATGGGCTATTCGTACTGCAAAGCTTCCAGTACGTTCAGTCGTGCCGCGCGCCGGGCCGGCAGGATCGCGGCGAGGATGCCGGCGAGGATTGCCGCGCCCACAACGGCGAACAGCAAGCCGTAGGGGATCGAGAACACGATGCCCTGGTCCTCGAGCCCCTTCGACAGGATCCATCCGAAGGTGAGGCCGACAGCGATGCCGAGGATTCCGCCGATCACCGCTGTGATCACGCTCTCGTAGCGCACCACCCGGCGCAGTTGGCGGCGCGTCATCCCGACGGCCCGCAGCATGCCGATCTCGCGTGTCCGCTCGAACACCGACAGCGCCAGAGTGTTGACGATGCCGAACAACGAGATCACGACCGCCATTCCCAGCATCACGTAGAGGAAGCCAAGGAAGCCGTTCACCTCGTCCTCGGTAAACGACTTGTACTCGGCGTTCGTGCGCACGGTCGCCACGGGGAAGCCCTTCAGAGCCTGCGCGACCGACTGCTTCCCCTGCGCGGGCGACACGCCGTTCTCGAATCCAACGAGGATGACGCTCGGGTCGGCGGTGTCCGAGAACGTGTCGAACGTGCGGTTCGACACCGTGAAGCCGGGCATCAGCGTCGGGTCCTTGTACTCCCCTCTGACCGTCAACTCGGCACGAATGTTGTCGATCGAGGTGATGCTGAAGGTGTCGCCCTTCTCGAGATCATGAGACTTGGCGAACTGCTCCTCGATCAGCGCTTCGTCGCGGCCCAGGGTGCGTGCCAGCTGGTCCGAGCCGCCCTTCTGCCAGTCGAAGGTGTAGACGCGCGTGATCCTCCCCGGATCGATGCCGTTCACGATGTCGCGCCCGCCGTTTCCGATCCGCACCTCCGAGAATGCGAGTCCAGTCGAGACCGCCACACCGGGTGCTCGGCCGGCCGCGGCGACGGCGGCCGCGGGGATGCTCGCGAAGTCGTCGTTCTGAATGATCAGGTCGCCGGTGATCGACCTGTCCAGGGAGCCGAGGAACGAGTCCTTGAAGCCGTTCACGAACACCGCCATGAAGACGACCAGGGCAAGGCCGATCATCAGCGCCGACGCCGTCACTGAAGTGCGCGACGGGCTG
The DNA here is from genome assembly GCA_963728425.1 of uncultured Actinomycetota bacterium. GTDB lineage: Bacteria > Actinomycetota > Actinomycetes > JACCUZ01 > JACCUZ01 > JAVEDA01. The sequence goes on along the minus strand of CAVSKC010000004.1, from coordinate 258,011 downwards.
CGCACCGTGTTCTCGCGCGCCAGCCGGCCGGTCTGCTTGGACGGCCGCTCCGGCGGCCACTCGAGCAGCGGCAGGCTCAACAGCGGGAACAGGATCGCCCAGAGGACGAACACCGGCCCGGCCACGAAGATGAGGGCGATGCCGGCGACCTCGAGGAGGACGATCGCGATGATCAAGAGCCAGCGGGGCAATCGCGAAATTGCGTTTCCTGCGGGCCGGACGCCGGGGATCCAGCGGATGCCGTGACCGACGTACTGCAGACCCAGCACGATCCATTCCAACGGCCAGCCGATGGCGCGAGCCAGGGGCCGGACGACGTGCTTCGAGAGGACGGCGACCGCGAGGAAACACAGCATTGCTCCTGCCGCAAGGCTGATCAGCAGGCTGGGGGTTTCGCTGAGGCCGGTGACGGCCTGGATGACCGCGCCCTTGCGCCAGACGCCGTCGACGATGCCGCCGAGTCCGATCAGCACCATCACGGCCGCGACCGGCGTGGCGTGACGTGCGAGCGCCGACGGTGGCAGTTCGGCTCCCTCGCGGAGCGCCGCAACGGGCGACACCCGGGTTGCCCGGAACGCCGGCCCCAGAGCCGCGGCCAGCGCGACGGAGGTGCCCACGACCAGGGGCAAGACGAGTGTCAGCGTGCTGAGCGGGATGGCAGTGCTGGGGATCTCGAAGCCGATGGCGCCGAAGACGAGCGTCATCAACTGGGCAAAGCCGATGCCCGCAAGCAGGCCGAGGAGTGATGAAACCACGCCGATCAGAAGGGCCTCGAGCAACACCGACCGCAGCACCTGCCGGCTGCTCGCACCGATGGTTCGAAGCATGGCGAACTCTCGGATGCGCTGCGAAACCGTGATCGAGAACGTGTTGAAGATGATGAACCCGCCGACGAACACCGCGGCTCCGGCGAACGCCAGCAAGAGCGGCGTCAGGAAGCTGTTGATGCTGCCCGCGACCTGATCGGTCTGACTTTGCGCCGCCTCGGCGGAGGTCTCGACCTTCACGTCATCCGGCATGGCCTGCTGAAGGCGTTGCTTGAGCTCCTCGACGCCGGTTCCCGGCGCGGCGTCGACGAAGATCGTCGAGGTCTTGCCGACGCGATCGTAGAGGCGCTGGGCTTCCTCGAAGGTCGTGGAGACGATGGTCGCGCCAGCGAGGGACGAGACGTCGCCGAAGTTGAAGATGCCGACGAGCGTGACGGGGACTGTGCCGTTCGCGGTGGCAAGCTCCACCTTGTCGCCGACCTGCAGATTCTCGTCATCGGCGAGCTTCTTGTTGATTGCGACCTCGCCGGGCGCCCGCGGCTCGTGGCCGCCGACGAGCGTGTTCGGATTGAAGGGCTCGGGCAGCCAGATGGACCGCGTCTATGAGTTCATCGACGGCGAGCTCGACGGGGAGCGCCGGCACCAGATCAAGCACCACCTCGAGGAGTGCGGACCCTGTCTGGCCGAGTTCGGGCTCGAGGAGCAGGTGAAGGCGATCGTGAAGCGTTCCTGTTCCGACCCGGCGCCGGCCGAGCTGCGGGCCAAGGTCCTGCGGCACATCGCTGCCGCCCGCGCCGAGATTCGCACCGACCTCTGAGACCCCGCCAGGAACGCGAACGGCCCGGCCGCCGTGAGGCAGGTCCGGGCCGTCGAGCGCAGCGAGAGCGTCAGCTGTTGGGACGCTTGCCGTGGTTGGCCTTGCTCTTCTTGCGGGCCTTCTTCTTGCGCGACTTCTTCGCCATCGGGCGGACTCCTGTGGGTCGTGTCCTGACCGGTGACCCGGTCCGTGCTCCGTGGCCCATCCTCCCACGCCGCGGGCCTCGCCCCCGCCGACACCCTGTCCTGACCGTCACCGCCTGCCTGTTCGGGAGCCCGCCGTGCGCGCCACTCTGATCCACGCCGCCCGTGACATCCGTGTCGAGGACGTCCCCGACCCCGCGGTCCAGCGACCGACCGATGCGCTGGTCCGGGTCACGGCCGCCTGTGTGTGCGGGTCGGACCTGTGGCCCTACCGGGGTGTGACCGAGACGTCCGAGCCGCACCGGATCGGGCACGAGTTCGTGGGCGTGGTCGAGGAGGTCGGCGCCGACGTGTCGACGCTCTCGGTCGGCGACTTCGTGATCGCGCCGTTCGCGCTGTCGGACGGCACCTGCGTGCACTGCCGCAACGGGGTGCAGACCTCATGCGTGCACAGCGCCTGGTGGGGCGGGGAGGACGAGGAGGGCCTGCCGATCGACGGCGGCCAGGGCGAGGCGGTGCGGGTCCCGATGGCCGACGGGACTCTTGTGTCGGTCCCCGGCCTCGGCGACGGGCCGGACGACGCGTTGCTCGCCGGTCTGCTCACGCTATCGGACGTGATGGGCACCGGCCACCACGCCGCCGCTGCCGCAGGAGTCGGCAAGGGCTCCACCGTCGTCGTCGTCGGCGACGGGGCGGTGGGACAGTGCGCGGTCATCGCGGCCCGACGCCTGGGCGCGGACCGCATCATCGCCATGTCTCGGCACGCCGACCGGCAGGCGCTGGCGCACGACTTCGGCGCGACCGACATCGTCGAGGCGCGGGGCGCGGACGGTGTCGCCGCCGTCCAGGAACTGCTCGGCGGTCTCGGCGCCGATGCGGCCCTGGAGTGCGTGGGCACCAAGGAGTCCATGGAGCAGGCGATCGACGTGACCCGTCCCGGCGGTCGGGTCGGGTACGTCGGTGTGCCGGCCGGCGGGTCCGAGCTGCCGATCCGCCGGCTGTTCTCCAGCAACGTGTCGGTCGGCGGTGGCGTGGCACCGGTCCGCGGCTACATCCCCGAGCTGCTCGAGGACGTCTTGTCCGGAGCCATCGACCCGGGCCGCGTCTTCGACCTGGTGCTCCCGCTGAAGCAGGCGCCCGATGCCTACGCGGCCATGGACGAGCGCCGGTCCATCAAGACCATGCTCCGACCCTGAGCTCAGCCGGTGAGCTGGCGGTTCAGCGCCGCTAGCACCGAGCGCGCCACGGCGTCGGCGTCGTCGCCGCGGACCACGGCCGACCCGGTCAGCACCTGCTCGCCGATGCGCGGCAGGGCCATCGTGAGCACCGTGAGAGCGACCTCGCGCGACCCGGTCGGGACAACCGTCGACGACTCCACCTCGCAGGACTGACCGAGCAGCTCCGCGACAGCGTCGAGGGTGGCGATGGCGACCAGCCTGGCCCGGTGCGAGTGGCCGGCAGGCCCCTGGCTGCGCCCCTCGAACAAGCGGTCGCCGGCAGCCAGCGTGACGGATGCCTCGGTCTGACCCTTGCCGCTGCGCACCATGATGGCGGCGATAGCCGGCCGGACGACAGGCTCGGCCTCGTCGGCCGGCTCGCCGCCCGGGGTCAGTCCGGCGAGGGTGTCGGGAACTCGCACTTCCTCGTCGCCCATCTGCACGACCGACACGATCCGGTGGTCGATGTCGATGTCGTAGCGCGCGAGCGCCAGGGACTGGACGTCACGGACCACCTGCTTGGCCGGCTTGCCGGGCGCGGCGAGGACGTGGACCTCGGTGGGGACGGCGTCCGGGCCGGTGACCACGCTGGCCGCCTTGACACCCTGGATGCGTCGCAGAGCGTCCTCGAGCTCGGGCAGCAAGCGCAGGGTGGGCATGAGCGGGGTACTCCTCACGTGGTGCGGGCCGGGTGCTCGAGTGCTGTCACCAGACCCGCGACGAGCTGGCGCGGACGGTCCCCCTCCAGGGTGCTCGGTCCCGCGGGCTCCGGGGTTGAGGCGCGCCGGAGCAGATCGACCTCGTCCGGCCGCACCGGTACGCCGGTTTCCTCGGCCGGTTCGGCAGCGGCAGCCCGTGCGGCGGTTGCAGCCTCGAGCGCGGCCGCGGCGACCTCCGCGTCCTCCTGGGCCTCTCGGCGGGCTGCGTCGAGCGCCCCGAGGGCAACCGGGAGGACTGTCCTCGCGTGGTCGGCCACCGCTCGGACCGAGGCCCGCTGCCAGAACCTCAGCCGGGTCGCGGTCTCCTCGGGGAGGGCGCCGGCGGCCACGGCGTCAGCCAGCTCCTCGTCGAATCGGGCCGTGGCAGGGTCGGCTCGCGCGTCGATGAGCCCACCGACAAGGTCCTTCCAGACATCCCGCCCGAGATCGTCCGCTCTCACGCCCGCCCACTAGCCACGCCCGGAGGGTAAAGGAGCCCACGCGGGACGCATGCGATAATGCCGCGAAATGGTCAGCTCCAGGTCAAGAATGTCACCCGTTTGGGTGCACCCCCCGTTCCTAGTCATTTCGGGCGATCTTCGATGGACGACTAGATACAAACCGACCTAACACTTGACGTGAGGTTTACCCGCGTCCTTCACTGACAACGCGGATGAGCCGAGGTGTCTCCATTGACGGAGTGCTTCGGCTCTCCCGCGCCATTCCGGGGGCCGCATTCCAGCGGGGCATGACAACTGCAGAGAGCGTGATCGGGATCGGCAGCACATCGTGTCGATCAACAGCAGCGTGTTCTTCGACTGGCAGTACCGATCGTCCTTAGCGGAGCGGATCTTGCACGGGCTTTTTCACAGCGGTGCCCGTGACATGAATCCGAAAGGGATGAGACCAACCACATGAAGAAGATCGTGTCCGCTGTCGAGCAGTTCCTTCAGTCCGGCGCAAACTGGAAATGGTAGAGCGCAGCACCCCTGCGCTGCCGGTCCCCATCCCTCTCTCTGTGGACTTCCCCGTCGAGCAGGAGCAGCTCGATGCCCGAGCTGCCACTCATGGCGCGGCTGTACGTCGTGGCTGTTGTGGCTTCCGCATGCGTCCTGATCGGCCTCGCTGCCTACCACCGGCCCGCCGCGATGGACATCGTGGTGCATGCTTGCGGTCTTGCATATCGTCGGAGAGTCGCTTCTCGCCCGGGGCAGCCGCGACATGCTGTCCATCTCGCTGGGGTCGGTCACCTCTCTGGCCGCCATCCCGATGGTCGGTGGGTGGGGAGCCATCCTCGTGGCATGGACGGCGGCCTTCGCGCTCGACCGCGAACCGACACCTTTGGTCAAGCGCGCTCTTCAACGGCGCCATGCTGGCGCTGGCTGCGGGAGCTGCCGGTGGGGTGTATACGCTGCTGAATGGCGATAGCGGGGAGGATCTACGGCCGCAAGCTTCCCCGGTGTGCTGCGGTCCGATGCTGGCTGCCGACGTCGTGCACTGTGCCGTCAACGGCGCTCTCGTCGCGATCATTGTGGGCCTCCACCAGCGCGTCTCGCCGCTCGTCGTCTTCCACGGAACGATGGAGCGATCCGTCGTGGCTTACCTCGGCTACGGCCTCTTCGGGATGCTGCTTGCGGTCATGTGGCTCCCAGCCGATGTCGGCTCGGCTTCCGGCGCTGCTCCTGCTGCTGCCGCTGTTCGTGGCCCGCTGGGCTTACGCGCAGTACGCCGAAGAGCAGCGGGCCTACGACCGCACGGTGCGCACTCTGATGGCGGCGGTCGAGACGAAAGACGTCTACACCCGAGGCCACAGCGAGCGGGTGTCGACCGCGTCGGTGCTGGTGGCCCGCGCGATCGGCATGCGCGAGGATCGGGTGGCCTCGCTGCGCTACGCCGGCATGCTGCACGACGTCGGCAAGCTGGGCGTCCCGACCAGGGTGCTGCAGAAGTCCGGTGGCCTCACCGAGGACGAGTTCGCCGCGATCCAGCTGCACCCGATGCGCGGCCTCGAGATCGTCCGGGAGATCGACTTCCTGGACGAGGCGAACGCCGGGATCATGCACCACCACGAGCGGCATCGACGGTCTCGGCTACCCGATGGGCCTGGCCGGGGACCGGATCCCGGAGTTCGCCCGGGTGATCGCGGTGGCCGACGCCTTCGACTCGATGACCACCACGCGCTCCTACCGCGGCGCCCGCACCCTCGAGGCGGCTGTCGCCGAGCTGCGACGGTGCGCCGGGACGCAGTTCGACCCCGCGATGGTCGAGGCACTGGTGCGCGGCCTGGACGAGCACGGCTGGGAGCCGGAGACGGTCCCCGTGTTCACTGCGCCGGAGCCGGACGAGGTGTTCGACCAGGACGCAGCGCGCCTACGACCACGACGACCCGACCAGCTCGCTGGTCGAGGAGCAGTCATGACCTCGATCCGGCGCCGGCTGGACGACGCCGGCACCATGGGGTTCCTCGTCGTCGTCGCCTCGGCAACATTGCTGGCGATCATCGCGGTGGTGGTCACTGCTTCGCCCGGGGGGTTCGTCGACACTCGCCTTGCACTCGCCTTCGGGGCGTTCATCGCGTTCGGCGAGCTGATGCGCATCACCCTGCCGGGCGGCCGGGACGCTGCGCCGATCGGGACCGCCGGTGCACTCGCCTACGTCCTGCTCACGCGAGTTCCCGGGGACGTCGCCGACCACTCGGCGCTCCAGGTGGTCGCTGTCGTCGTCGTGGCGATGCTCGTCGGGATGGCCCCGCACGTCGTCGTCGGTCGGGCCCCCGCACTCGACAGCGCTGGCCCGCCGGCTGCTCAGCGTCGGTGTCGGCCGCCGCGATCTTCCGCGGTTCCGGCCTGGACGAGCGCGTCAACGGTCTGGCGCGGGCCGGCCCTGGCCATGGTCCTCGTTGGTGTCGTGCTCGCCACGCTGGTCGTCGACGCGGTGCTCGCCGCGGCGGTCCGGGCGGGTGCCGACGGCGCCCCGTTCTCGGCCGTGCTGCGCAACGAGGTGCGTGCCCAGATCGGCATCGGCTCCGCGATCGGCGCGACCGGCGCGCTGATCGCTCTCGCTGCGACCATCATGAACCTCTGGGCACTGCCGGTCTTCGTCGTGCCGCTGCTGCTGACCCAGTTCGCGTTCCGCCGCTACGCCGCGATCCGCCAGTCGACCCGGCAGACCATCCGCGCCCTCTCCAAGGTGACCGAGCTCGGCGGCCTGACCGAGGCCGGGCACTCCGACCGGGTGACGTCCCTGTCCCTGGCCGTCGGCAAGGAGCTCGGCATGAGCGACGCCGAGCTGCTCGACCTGGAGTACGCCGCGCAGATGCACGATATCGGGCAGCTGTCCCTGCCCGAGCCGATCCTCGCCGGTGCCACCGTGTTCGCGGCGCCGACCGAGCAGCGGAACATCGCGATGCTCAGCGCCGAGATCATCAAGCAGACCGGGGTGCTGGACGGGGTCGCCGCCATCCTCGCCCAGCAGGCCGAGCCCTACCGACGGGCCCACGAGCGCGGCCGGCTCGACGTGCCGCTGGCGGCCCGAATCATCAAGGCCGTCAACGCCTACGACGACCTGGTCGGCAACTCCTACGAGCCCGGGGCCCGTCTCGACGCACTCGAGCGGCTGCGGCTCGGGATGGCCTACGAGTACGACCCGATGGTGGTCGACTCGCTGTCCAAGACGGTGGAGCGCACAGCTCGTCTCGGCGGCTGACGGCGCCGGGCGCCAGCGGTCACCAGCAGCAGCCCGACACCGGCCGCGACCAGCACGTCGCCAGCACTGACGACCTGGGGCCGGAACGGGAGCGCCACCGGCACGACGTCGCCGAGCGCGGCCAACGCCGTGTCCGGACCGGTCGGCTCGCGCATGGCGTCGCGGGCGAGGTGCAGGTCAGCGCGGGCGATTCCGGCCCGCTCAGCCGCGGCCACCGAGACCGGCATCCCGGCGTTGAGGCCGACCACTACGACGTTGAGCAACAGGCCGACCCCGATGAGTGGGACGCCGGGGAGACGGCCGTTGCCCACCAGGAACAGCCCGACGAGCGCCGTGGTGAGGACGAGCCCCGCAACCCTGGCGACACCGGACCCGGGTGCCAGCACCGACGTACCGACTTGGACCACGGCAGCTGCCGCAAGCAGGCGCACCGCCTTGACGCGCACCTGCGTCAGCCGCGAGCCGCCCGTGGCGCTCGCCACGGCGAGAGCCGCGACCGCGACGACGAGGACCAGCACCACGCCCGTTAGTCTCGCCTGCCGAACCCATCACGACGGGGAGGCCGCACCACCGTGTTTGAGACTGTGCTCGTCGCCAACCGTGGCGAGATCGCCCGGCGGATCATCCGGACCGTGCAGCGGATGGGCCTGAAGGCGGTCGCCGTGCACTCCGAGGCCGACGCCAAGCTGCCCTATGTGCGCGAGGCCGACGAGTCGGTCGCGATCGGACCGGCGGCACCTGCGCAGAGCTACCGGGACGTCGAGGCTCTTCTGGAGGCGGCCCGGCAGACCGGGGCCAAGGCCGTGCACCCCGGGTACGGCTTCCTGGCCGAGGACGCCGCCTTCGCCAGGCGGGTGCAGAAGGCAGGGCTGGTCTGGGTCGGCCCGTCGCCGGAGGCGATCGAGGCGATGGGCGACAAGATCCGGGCCCGCAACCTGGTCGCTGCAGCCGGCGTGCCCGTGTCGCGTGGCACGACGCAGCCGGTGGGGGACGTCGAGGAGGCCGTCCGGTCGGCCCACGACATCGGCTACCCCGTGATGGTCAAGGCCTCGGCCGGCGGCGGCGGGATGGGAATGGCTGTCGCGGACGATGAGGGCGCCCTGCGGGTGGAGCTGGAGCGGGTCCGTGGGTTCGCGCAGCGGATGTTCGGCGACCCGTCGGTGCTGCTGGAGCGGTTCTTCCCCCGGGTCCGGCACGTGGAGGTGCAGGTCCTCGGGCTCGCCGACGGCCGCGTGGTCGCCCTGGGCGAGCGCGACTGCTCCGTCCAGCGACGGAACCAGAAGGTGGCCGAGGAGACCCCCTCACCGGCGGTGACCCCCGAGCTGCGCGAGCAACTGTTCGCGGCGGCGGTGCGCGCCGCCGAGGCGGTCGACTACCGCAACGCGGGGACCGTGGAGTGCCTGCTGGACGCCGACTCCGGGGAGGTGGTGTTCCTGGAGATGAACACCCGGCTGCAGGTCGAGCACCCGATCACCGAGATGGTCACCGGCATCGACCTGGTCGAGCAGCAGCTGCTCGTCGCCGCCGGGCGTCCGGTGACCTTCGACCCCGACGCCGTGCCCGCCGCGGGCCACGCACTCGAGCTCCGGGTGAATGCCGAGGACCCGGTGCGGTTCCTGCCCGGCCCCGGTCTGATCACCGCATGGGAGGAGCCGCACGGGCCAGGGATCCGGGTCGACTCCGGCTACACCGTCGGCAACACCGTCACGCCCCACTACGACTCGCTGATGGCCAAGCTCGTGGTCCACGGAGCCGACCGGGCCGAGGCCCTCGACCGGGCTCGCGCGGCGGTGGCGGCCTTCCGGGTCGAGGGACCCAAGTGCAACCTGCCCTTCTTCGCTGAGCTGCTGGTGCACCCGGAGTTCGTCTCCGGCGACTACGACACGGGCATCGTGGCCCGGATGCGCGGCTGACCCCCTGTGGTTGGATGCCAACGGTCGGCCAGCCGGCCCTGACGTCGAGAGGAGCCCCTGGTGGCGATGGAAGTCCGGGCCGAGATGGTGGCCAACGTCTGGAAGGTCGTCGTCGCTCAGGGTGACAGCGTGGCCGACGGGGACACGCTGGTGATCCTCGAATCCATGAAGATGGAGATCCCGGTGCTCGCGGAGGGTGACGGCAGGGTGTCCGCCATGCACGTCTCCGAAGGCGATGTCGTCCAGGAGGGCGACGTCATCGCGGTGATCGACTAGGCCGACCGCCAATCGAGTGACGCCTCGGCGCTCAAGGTCGGGGACCAGCGGCCCGAAACTAGCCATTGTGAGTGGATCGGAGCTGCAGTCCGTCGTCCCCTTCCTGCGCGCACTTGGCGAGGTCGGAGGGTCGGACCTGCACGTCAAGGTCGGGTCGCCGCCCCGGGTTCGCATCGACGGGCGGCTGCGCAAGCTGCAGGCGCCCAACCTGACCCCTGCTGACACCGAGCACATGGTCAGCGAGGTGCTCCGCGACGACCTGATCGAGGAGTTCGCCAAGAGCAACGAGGCCGACTTCGCCTACTCCGTCCCCGGCCTCGGCCGATTCCGGGTCAACGCCTTCCGCTCCCGCGGCTCGGCCGGCATGGTCTTCCGCCGGGTCAGCGTCGGCGCGATCCCGCTGGACGACCTCGGCCTGCCCCCGGTGCTGGCCGCGCTGGCCATGGAGCCTCGCGGCCTGGTGCTCGTCACCGGCCCCACCGGCTCGGGCAAGACGACCACCCTCGCGGGCATGATCGACCACATCAACAACAACCGCGAGGTCCACATCGTCACGATCGAGGACCCGATCGAGGTCCTGCACTTCGACAAGCTCTCGATGATCAACCAGCGCGAGGTCCGGCTGGACACCGCCGACTTCGCCACCGCCCTGCGCGCCGCGATGCGCCAGGACCCGGACGTGATCCTGGTCGGCGAGATGCGTGACCACGAGACGGTGAAGGCGGCCCTGGCCGCCTCCGAGACCGGCCACTTCGTCATGTCGACGCTGCACACCACCGACGCGACCGAGACCATCACCCGCGTCATCGACTTCTTCCCGCCGCACGAGCAGAAGCAGGTCCGGCTCGCGCTGGCCGGCGCCCTGCGCGGCATCATCTGCCAGCGCCTGGTGCCGCGCGCCGACGGCCAGGGCCGCTGCGTCGCGATGGAGATCTGCGTGGCCACCGGCCGGATCGCCGACGCCATCGTCGACCCGGACAAGACCGGCACGATCGCCGAGCTGATCAAGGAGGGCGCCTACTACGGCATGCAGACCTTCGACCAGCACCTGGTCGCGCTGATCCGTGACGGCGTCATCACCCTCGAGGCGGCGATGGCGGCCTCCACCAGCCCGCACGACCTCACGGTCGAGCTGCGCCGCCTCGGCCTGGTCGCCTGACCGACGGGCTCACACGGCCAGTCGTCGGGTGCCGTGCTGGACGCAGCGGGCGGACCAGCCGCGAGGCAGGACCTGCACGACCATCCGCCGCCGGCACTGCCCGCAGTAGCGCGGCGGCTCGAGCTCACGGCGCGCCGCGCAGGCGCCGTGGTCGCCGGTGGCGGGGTCCCCGCACTGGTCGCACCACGGTTCGTCGTCCACCACCCGCCGTACGCTAGCCGCGTGACCGTGCAGCCTGGCGCCCAGGCCGTCGTGCGGCACCAGGTCACCCCGGACGACACGGCACGCGCCCTGGGCAGCGGCGACCTGGAGGTGCTCGCGACCCCACGACTGCTGGCCTGGTGCGAGCACGCCACCGTTCAGGCCCTTGCGGGCCGGCTGGCCGACGCCGAGTCGACCGTCGGCACCCGGGTGGAGCTGGTTCACCAGCGCGCTACGGCTGTCGGTGCCGAGGTGACCGTCCGCGCCGACCTCGTGCACGTCGATGGACGGCTGCTGCGGTTCGACGTGGTGGCCGAGGCCGCCGACGGCACCATGCTGGGCCACGGGCAGGTCACCCGGGTCATTGTTGACCGGGACCGGTTCCTCGCTCGCCTCTGAGAGCGGTCACAGCTCGAGCCGGTAGGTGATCAGCTGGACCTCGGGCTGGGGATACCAGTCCCGCTCCGGCGTGCGGACGAAGCCGAGCCGCTGGTAGATCCGGTGCGCCGCGTGCATGACCGGTAGCGTGCTCAGGACCACGGCGTGACACCCGTCCGCCCTGGCGCGGTCGATGCACCACGTCGCGAGGGTCTCGCCGACACCGCGACCTCGGGCCGTGGGCGCGACGGCGAGCATCCGGAACTCGGCCTCGCCGTCGCCGGACACCTCGGCCCACGGCGTACCGGCCTTGCAGTAGGTGACGGTGCCGAGCACCGCGCCGGAGCCCTCGTCGACGGCGACGGCCAGCTCGGCGTCCCTGGCCCGGTCGCTGGCCGCCCGGAGGTGGTCGGCGTAGCCGTCCTCGGCCCCGCCGAGGTAGCCGTCAGCCACGTAGGCGTCGACCGTCAGGGCGCCGACCGCCGCGATCTCGTCGGCGTCGGAGGAGTCGGCGAGGCGCAGGATCACCCGGGAGCCTAGGCCGACAGGCCCGCTCCCGGCACCGCGGTCGTGCTCAGTAGCGGGCGGCGTACGGCGTGGACGGCAGCCGGCCCGACGACCAGTCCGGATGACTGGGCGGCGGGGCCTTCGGGCGGTCGTGCCGGAACATCTGCACGCCAGCCACGATCTCGGCGAGGACGAAGACGGAGAGGAGGACCAGGAAAGGTGTCATGGCAGTAATTCTGCGCTCGTCGTGATCCCGCCACCAGTGGCAGGATTGACAACCACCCACGATTTCCTGCCATACTCTGCCCCGTGATCCGCAACGTGGTGGTGCCGGTGCTGGACGGGGTCTTCGCCTTCGAGCTGGGTGTCCTGTGCGAGGTGTTCGGGATCGACCGGCCGGACGACCCGGAGCTGCCGTCCTTCGACTTCGCACTGTGCACGCCTACGCCCGGCCCGGTGCGCACCATGTCAGGCTTCGACCTGCTGGTCGAGAACGGTCTGGACCGGATCGCCGCCGCCGACCTGGTGGCCCTGCCCGCGATCCACCGCGGTGCCGAGGTGTCCCCGGAGCTGGTCGATGCCCTGCGGCCAGCGGCGGCCCGCGGCGCCCGGGTCATGAGCGTCTGCAGCGGCGCGTTCGTGCTCGGTGCCGCCGGGCTGCTCGACGGCCGTGACTGCACGACGCACTGGACCTACGCGGCCGAGCTCGCCGAGCGCTTCCCGCGGCCCGGGTGAACCCCGACGTGCTGTACGTCGACAGCGACGGCATCCTCACCAGCGCCGGCACGGCCGCGGGCATCGACGCCTCGCTGTACCTGATCCGCAAGGAGTTCGGCGAGCGGGTCGCCAACCGGCTGGCCCGCCGGATGGTGATGCCGCCGCACCGCGAGGGCGGTCAGCGCCAGTACGTCGACAACCCGCTGCCCGTCGAGGCTGACACGCTCGGCGGCACCCTCGAGTGGATGCTGGAGAACCTCGAAGAGGAGTTCGGGGTCGACGACCTGGCCCGCCGGGCACACCTGTCGCCGCGGACGTTCGCCCGCCGGTTCCGGGCCGAGACGGGCACGACGCCGCACCACTGGCTCACCGGCCAGCGGGTGCTCGCTGCGCAACGCTTGCTCGAGGAGACCGAGCAGTCCGTCGAGGCCGTGGCCGACATGGTGGGCTTCGGCAGCGCCTCGGTGCTCCGGCACCACTTCACCCGGAGGCTCGGGACGACGCCCAAGGACTACCGCCGCACGTTCTGCGGCACCAGGGAAGCCGCGCGGGCGCCGGTCGCCGCGACCGCGTAGCCCCGCGGCTCAGCCCGTGGTCATGCGCGGCGGCGACCGCCGACCCGGTGGGAGGATGCTCCCGTGCGGGTCCTGGCGGTCGCGGATCTGCACTACCGCCTTCGGCACTACGACTGGCTGGTGACCGCCTCCCACGACGTCGACGTCGTGGCGATCGCCGGTGACCTGGCCGACGTGGCCAGCCCGGTGCCCCTGGACGTGCAGGTCGTCGTGCTCGACGACTACCTGGAGCGGCTCGCCGACCAGGCCGTCGTCCTGGCCGCGTCCGGCAACCACGACCTGGACGGACCCGGCGAGCACGGCGAGCAGGTGGCCGGGTGGCTCCGCCGACCGCGCAACGGCGCGGTGCACACCGACCTCACCAGCGTGGACGTCGGTGACACCCGTTTCACGGTCTGTCCATGGTGGGACGGCCCGGCGTCGCGGGAGGTGGTTGCCCGTCAGCTTTGGGCGGCCGCCCAGGACCGGCCGGCACGGTGGGTCTGGGTCTACCACTCGCCGCCCGCCGGGACCGTCCTCTGCCGGGACGGGCGGCGGGAGTTCCCCGACCACGACCTGGCGGGCTGGATCGCCGAGCACCAGCCCGACGTCGTGTTGTGCGGGCACATCCACCAGGCGCCCTGGGTCGACGGTGGCGGGTGGCACGCCCGGCTGGGGACCACGCTGGTGATCAACCCCGGCCGTCAGGTCGGCCCGGTGCCACCGCACGTCACCCTGGACACCGACACGGGCACGGCCGAGTGGTTCGGCGTCTTCGACACCGAGACGATCGAGCTGGCCGGCTGACGACCGGTCAGTCGTGCCCGGGCTCCGGGTCCCGGGCCGATCCGGGCCGGGCCGGCGCGCCCTGGTGGTGCAGCAGGGTGTCGAGGATCTGGCCGACCCGGCCGAGATGCCCCTCCTCGCCAGCCAGCTGCTGCTTCACGTCGGTCAGGTAGCGCGTCATGCCGTCCAGCCGGGCCGCGGTGACGCGCAGGACCGCGAGGGCCACGCCGGGCTGCTCCACGAGGAACATCAGCGGGTCCTCGACCACGTGCACCCGGACATCGGTTGCCGCGCGGACCGTGGCCGTCGCTGGATGGCCGAGCACGACCGACATCTCTCCGAAGACCGCACCCGGCGTGTCGACCCGGGCCAACGGAGTTCCGTCGCGCTCGATGGTCACCTCGCCGTCAACCAGCACGAGCATCCGGTCCGGCCTGGTCCCCTCGTCGATCAGGACCCGGCCCGCGGGCGTCGACACCACCGGCAGTTCGGCACACAGCTCCAGGAGGTCGGTCACGCCGCCATTGTGTCGGGTGGCCTCAGTGCACGACCTCGGGGAGGTCGTGCACCCGCGGGTCGCCAGCGTCGGCGAAGTACTCGTCCGGGTGCGTGGCGTCCACGCCCTCGGTCACCTTCAGCGCCCGGAACACGAGCGTCGCGATCGCGGCTACGACGAGGTTGGCGGCCAGCGCCAGGAAGCCCGCGTAGATCGACCAGGTCGTGTCCAGGCCGAGCTCAGAGAGCGGGAAACCGGAGCCGCCGAAGTGCTCCTTGGCGATGGTGATCGTGCCGTCGGGGTTGAAGACCTTCTGCTGGATCTGGAACGTCGTCCAGAACCCGACCGCCATGCCTGCGGCCCAGCCCGCGATGAGCCCCCAGCGGTGGAACCAGCGGGTGTACAGGCCGAGGGCGACCGCGGGCAGCGTCTGCAGGATGATGACGCCGCCGATGAGCTGCAGGTCGATGGAGAACTGCGGGTCCAGACCCAGGATGGCTAGCAGCGCGCCCACCTTTACTACTAGCGACGCCAGCTTGCTGCTGTGCGCCTCCTGCTTCGGGGTCGCGTCCTTGTTGATGTACTCGACGTAGATGTTGCGGGTCCACAGGTTGGCCGCGGCGATCGACATGATCGCTGCCGGCACGAGCGCGCCGATGCCGATCGCGGCGAACGCGACGCCCGCGAACCAGCTCGGGAACATGTTGTCGAACAGAAGCGGCACGATCGTGTTGTTGTCGACCTTGCCGTCGTCGCTCGTGATCGGGGTGATCTTTGCCGCGATCGCCATGTAGCCGAGCAACGCGAGCAGGCCGAGGACGAAGCTGTACGCCGGCAGCGCCGCCATGTTGCGCTTGATGACGTTGCGGTCACGCGACGCAAGCACACCGGTGATCGAGTGGGGGTAGAGGAACAGGGCCAGCGCCGAGCCGAAGGCCAGCGTGGCGTACTGCAGCTGGGAGGACCCGGCGAGGATCACCCCGTCGCCCGGGTTCGCGGAGTCGGTGAACTTCTTCTCCGCGGCCCCGAAGATGACGTCCCACCCCCCGAGCTTGTAGGGGATGACGATGACCGCGACGATGATGACCAGGTAGATCAACGCGTCCTTGACGAACGCGATCAGGGCCGGCGCCCGAAGGCCGGAGTTGTAGGTGTAGGCCGCGAGGATCGCGAACGCCACGATGATCGGGACGTGCCCGCTGACGCCCATCGCCTTGAGCACGGCCTCGATGCCGACGAGCTGCAGGGCGATGTAGGGCATCGTCGCGACGATCCCCGTGAGCGCGACGAGCAGGGCCAGCGTCGACGACCCGTGCCGGGCTCGCACGAAGTCGGCGGGCGTCACGAAGCCGTGCACGTGCGAGATCGACCAGAGCCGGATCAGCACCAGGAAAACCATCGGGTAGACGATGATCGTGTACGGCACCGCGAAGAAGCCGATGGCGCCGGCCCCGAACACCAGCGCCGGGACGGCCACGAACGTGTACGCGGTGTAGAGGTCGCCGCCGATCAGGAACCAGGTGATCCAGGAGCCGAAGTTGCGCCCACCGAGACCCCACTCGTCCAGGTGCTCGAGGGTCTCCGCCTTGCGCCAGCGGGCCGCGACGAACCCCATCACGCTGACGATCACGAACAGGGTGACGAAGACCGCCATCTCGACCCCGTTGACATCGTCGAACATGTCAGCCCCTCGACTTGGTGTAGACCACGAGGGTCACGACCACGCTGGCGCCGATGGCAGCCAGCTGGTACCAGTAGAAGAACGGGATGTCGAAGAGCCGCGGGTCCACGTGGTTGTAGAGCGGCGGGAAGAGCGTCAGGACCAGCGGCAGCAGGAGCAGCCAGTTCCAGGGGCTGTGGTCCGAGCGCTGGGCCCGGGCGGTCGCACCGGACGCGCCGCCGCGGTGCTCGTCGGGACGATCGGTGTCGTGCACGCTCACGGCGCACCTCCGGCTACAGGGGACAGAGACCCTCCGGACAACTTCCCCGTCCATCGCCGATGAAACGCCGTCGTCCCGGCGCGGAGCTCGGTCCGGCTAGGCGCTGCTGCCCGCCGTGCTGCCGGGTCCGTCCCCGTCGCCGTCGTGGTCGCCGTGGCGCCCGCCGGGGCCGCCCTGCTCCTCGCCGGTGACGGCGAAGCTCTTGTCGACCTCGACGGCCACCTGGGTGCCGTCGGCCTTGGTGATGTGGGCCTCGTACACGCCGTCGCTGTCGGTCTCGACCCGGACGAAGGTCGCGCCCGGGTACTTCGCGAGGACGGCAGCCTTGACCTTCGCGGCCGTGCTGCCGGTCAGCAGGGTCTCGTCGGAGCGCTGCGGCTTGCTGGGGTCGCCGGGGTTCGGGTTGCTGGGCGCCTGGTCCGTCGCCGTCGCGGTGGGTGTCGGGGTGTCGGTCGCGCTGGCTGTCAGGGTGCCGGCCAGGATGCCGCCCGCGACCACGCCGCCCGTCACCAGCGCTGCCATGCTTCCGTACTTGCGCACCTGGGTGCTCGACATGCGATGTCCTCTCGTCTGGCCCCGTGCGGACCGGTTGGGACAAGGTCGCGCGGCAACCTGGCACCGGCCTGACAGCAGGCTGTGACTTGATCAGGCGAGAAGGACGGGCTACAGGGTCTGCGACAGCGCCTTGACCGGCATGCCGAGGTCGCCCAGCAGCGCCAGGTCGTCCTCGGGGGAGCGCCCGAGCGTGGTCAGGTAGTTGCCGACGATCACGGCGTTGATGCCGCCGAGCATGCCGTCGCGGGTGCCCAGGTCGCCGAGGGTGATCTCGCGCCCGCCGGCGTACCGGAGGATGGTGCGCGGCAGCGCGAGCCGGAACGCTGCGATGGTCCGCAACGCATCGGGCCCGGACATCACCGGGAGGTCGCCGAACGGCGTACCCGGGCGGGGGTTGAGGAAGTTCAGCGGCACCTCGTCGGGGGTCAGCTCGGCGAGCTGGGCCGCGAGCTCGGCGCGCTGCTCCAGCGACTCGCCCATGCCGACGATGCCGCCGCAGCAGACCTCCATGCCGGCGTCGCGCACCATCGTCAGTGTCGACCAGCGCTCCTCCCAGGTGTGCGTCGTCACCACCTGCGGGAAGTAGGAGCGCGCGGTCTCGAGGTTGTGGTTGTAGCGGTGCACGCCCATGTCGGCAAGGTCGTCGACCTGCTCCTGGGTGAGCATCCCGAGCGACGCCGCGACGTTGATGTCGACGGCTGCGCGGATCGCGGCGACGCCCTCGCGCATCTGGGCCATCAGCCGCGCGTCCGGCCCGCGCACGGCCGCCACGATGCAGAACTCGGTGGCCCCGGTGGCCGCGGTCTCCACGGCCGCCTGCACCAGCGACGGGATGTCCAGCCAGGCCGCGCGCACCGGTGACGGGAACAGGCCCGACTGCGAGCAGAAGTGGCAGTCCTCGGGGCAGCCGCCGGTCTTCACCGAGACGATGCCCTCGACCTCGACCTCGGGACCGCACCAGCGCAGCCGTACCTCGTGCGCGAGGGCGAGCAGGTCGGGCAGGGCGGCGTCGGGGAGCCGGAGCACCTCGAGCACCTGCGCCTCGTCCAGCCCGCGGCCCTCGTCGAGCACCTGGGCCCGGGCGGTCGCGAGGATGTCCAGGGCGTCAGTGGTGGTCGGCACGCCGGAAGTCTGCCGCATCGAAGGTGCCACCGAGGGCGGGGGCCAGCCCGGCCCGGGCCGCCAGCAGGAACTCGGCGCCGTCCAGCGATCCCGCACCGGCCGGCAGCGCGCCGGCGAGCGGCCGGGCGGCCAGGGTCTCGAGGTCGCGCACGTTGCTGCGGCAGGCCAGGTCCGGCTCGGCCGGCCACGCGCCGATCACGACTCCTGCCAGGGCCAGGCCGCGGTGCGCCATCGCCTCGAGCGTCAGGGCCGTGTGGTTGAGGGTGCCGAGCGACGGGTCGACCACGACCAGCACGTCGGCCCCGAGGTCGTGCGCCAGGTCCGCGATGGTCGCGCCCTCCTCGTCGTACCGCACGAGGAGTCCACCGGCACCCTCGACGAGCACCAGGTCGCGCTCGTCGGCGAGCTCGCGTACCAGGAGGGCGGCCGACCGGAGGTCGATCGGGTCGAGACCGCTGTGCCGGGCGGCGGCGGCGGGGGAGAGCGGGTCGGGGTACCGCGCCAGCTCGTGCAGCTCGGTCACGCCGGCCAACCGTCGTACCTCCGTCAGGTCGCCCGGCTCGTCGGCGCCGGCACCCGTCTGGGCCGGCTTCACCACCGCCACCCGGGACCCGCGGGCAGCCGCCAGCGCGGCCACCGCGGCAGTCACGACCGTCTTCCCGACCCCGGTACCCGTCCCGGTCACCACCAGAACGCTCACGAGCGTGACCCTATGGGTAGTTGTGTCAGCGCCATGACAGACGGCGCTGCCCTGCGCCGCGATGCTGACGGTGCCTGGGTCGGCCCGAACCCCCGAGCGAGCCGGCCCAGGCAACTCTCAAGCGTTCGGCTGCCCCCGGACGCCGAAGTGGACCGGCTGCCCGGCGCGAAACGGCGCCGGCAGCCGGTCCACTTCGGGACGCGGACGGGGATCAGGCCTGCTTGGTCTCCGAGTACCCGGGCGCCTCCATGACCTGCGCCGATGTGCCGAGCACCCGTCCTGACCTGCGCTTTTACCGTTGACAACCGTTGACCAGAGTTGAGCACCGACGGACCTCTTGCGGACTTTCTGCGGACCATCGCTGACTCCCGGATGATCCGCAGGGACAGCCTCTTTATCGCCATCGCCGGCTACCGCGAGGGCACCGAGATGGATGCGACCCAGGCCCGCCGGCTCGCCGCGGCCCTGCTCGACGCCGCGGATGAGTGGGACCTGGTGACCTCGTGACCACATGGCGCGCGCACGTTGTCGATGACCTTCCCGCCGGCACCCCGGTGTTGGTGGAGCTGACGCCCGATGGGGGCACTGTCCACGTGTACCTCAGCCGCGCGAGCAACCTCGACGCCATCGTGGCCTCCCTCGCAAGGTGCCTGACCGCGTCCGAGCTCACCCCCGGGGCGCAGCGATGAGCGAGGAGTCGATCACCGTCTAGCGGGCAGGCGCGGGGGGCCCGGTCGTCCAGCAGCGGCGGCCGGGCCTTTCGTCGTCTCGAGCCACGACACGCCGAGACGCGGAAATCCTCGCCGTGGCGCCTACGGGCGAGGAACTTGGGCGGTACCCGCGGCCATACCCCCCGTGTTGGTGTGCGGTCAGGTCCACGCCCGCCATCCCCCGGCGGGTGTGGACCGCTGAGCGCGGCGCCCGAGTTTCCCTTGACGGTGGTCCCCCGCGGGCGCACCGTGAGAGTTCGGCAGAACGCCAGCGCCCTCCCCTGGGGGGATGCGGGGACGGCGCTGGCGGACTGCCGTAGGGGTTACTCGAAGACGCGCAACCTCGCGACTGCTGGTGCACCTTCGGTCGCGGGAAGCGGCCTCCGCCCCTACCCCCCCGAGCGGGCGGAGGCCGGCCCCCTGGTCGCCCGAGCACGCTGGCGGCGCCGCGCTTTCCCCTGACCCCCCTCAGGAGCGGAGCGCGGCGCCTTCGTCGAGGATGCGCCGCAGGGCTCGGCGGTTACATCAGCCGTTTCGGCGACAGCCAGTCGCTGCCGGAACTAGTCCCGTCACGAGGCGTGGCGATCGTGCGGCAGGTTTGCAGGCTGTCCGGTGGGTGACAAGGGCTCACGTCTCCCGGCAGCAGGGGACGCGGGTCGCCCGGGCACAAGCCGAGGGGGGATGTGTCCGGGCGGCCATCCTCGCCCGCGTCGTCGTGTCCCCCCATGGCGGCGCGGGCCTCTGGTGGACCATTTCTCGGCAGCTCGCGATGCACGCCGTGGACCGGTAGCGAGCACACTGAAAGTGCCGGCGTCGCTTCCAAGGGCGGCTTCAACGGTGCCGCACACGACCCTGCCGGATTGCGCGTCGACAAGGTGCAGCTGTTGGGCGCCGGCTCTCGGCGATAGGCCCGCACGCCGACTAGCCGCCCTCCGACGCCCGGGGGCCGCGGAATGTCGCGCATTCGGTCGGTGCCGGCCCATGTGTCCATCCGCGCCACTAACCCCAGGTTTTCGGCGTTGTCGCTGCTAGTCCCGGACGGTTCTCACCGGCCGGGTCGCCTGCGACCTCGTCATCTCCTGGCGGTGGACACATACCGCGCCGGCGCCTGCATCGCCTTCACCCCGAGCTAGTGGCGAGGGCCCTGGCCGGCCCACCCCGGCGGCGATCTGTTGTCCCTCGTCGCACCGCCGGGGCTCTAGGCGGGCCGCACCATTCACGGGGATGAGATGGGTGCGGCGTGGGGGAACCGCAGCCCCCGACCTGTCCGCAATCGGCATTCAGGTCGCGCGGCTTGGCGCGCGTCTTGCGTCCGCAGAGCGCCGCACGCACGTGCTGCCAGACGGCGGCGCCGCGCCGCACGCCCTGCCGCCTGCTCCGTAGCGGAATGCGACTGCCCGGCTACCCCTTTGGGGCTTTCTCCGGATCTCCAGCGGGCCTACATTGCCTGGACCGGGCGCCTCGAACCTGCGACGCCGACCCACGCACCGCCTTCCCCTGCCGGGGTGCCGACGATGGAGGCCACGATGCGGAAGGCACTTGCTTTACTCACCCTGCTCGTATGCGGCATTGCGATGGCCGCCACCAGCCCGGCGTCGGCCGCATCTGGGACAGGCCTCACCCCGCACACGTTCACCGTTGAGTTGTCCCCTAGCGGTGACCCCGATGGCAGCGGGACCGCCGAGCTCACCGTGGACCTAAGGTCGGGCACGGTTTGCTACGACATCGTCGTTACGGGCATCGGCGAGCCCACAGAGCCCGCGGCCGGCATCGGCAATGCCCACATCCATTCGTTCTCACAGGGCGGCGCAATCGCCGTTGACCTGCACACCGAGTTCGTTCCAGTTGCTGGCGCCGTGGACACGTACCAGGCCATCGACTGCGTCTCAGCGCGGCGCAGCGACCTGGTGCAAGTGCTCCTTCACCCCGACGACTACTACGTCAACGTGCACACAACCGCGTTCCCAGCGGGAGCAGTGCAGGGCACTCTCGGCTAGGCATGGCCTTCGGCTCGACCCCGGACGTTCGCAGGCTATCCGAGCCCGACCCCCTGGTCCGGCGCGAAGGATCAGAGCTCCGACACGGCCGAAGCACGCCTTGGACAACGTCTTGACTGTGAGCAGGTGCAGGCGGTCTTGGGCCACTCCAACGCGATGATCACGCTGCGGACCTACGCGCACCTGTGGCCCGGAGACGACGACCGCACCCGGTCCGTCATGGACGCCACGTTGGACGTCCTGCGGACCGGGTGCGGACCGAGCGAGTCTGCGGCGGGCAACGCCGCACGTCACAGGGGCCTAGCGATGCACTCTAGGCCTGCTTGGTCTCCCAGAAGATCTTGTCGATCTCGGCGATCTTGTCGAGCAGCTTCTGCGCCACGTCGGCGTCCAGCGAGCCCTTCGCGCCGGAGGCGCCGGCCAGCTTGGTGGCCTCGTTGAACAGGCCGTGCAGCTCCGGGTACTTCTCGAAGTGCGGCGGCTTGAAGTAGTCGGTCCAGAGCACCCACAGGTGGTGCTTGACCAGCTCGGCCCGCTGCTCCTTGATGAGGATCGCCCGGGTGCGGAAGTCCGCGTCGGAGTTCTCTCCGACCTTCTGGATGATCATCTTGATCGACTCGGCCTCGATCCGGGCCTGAGCCGGGTCGTAGACGCCGCACGGCAGGTCGCAGTGGGCGTGCACGACGGTCTTCGGGGTGAACAGACGCGACAGCACTGGATCAGTCCCTTCTTTCCAACGTGGGTCCAACAAGATGAGGATCTCGAGGACACTACTCCGGGCACGTACCCCTCCCCAGGGGGCCTACCCGCGTTGTCGACGGCGGTGAGGAGGGTCACAGTGCGACCGTCCGAACGCCGTCTGCCACTGGGCCGGGTGCTCGTCCGCGGCCGCTCGATGGAGCCCACGCTGCGCGACGGCGACCACCTGCTGGTGCGCTGGGGCGGCGCCCCCCGACCGGGTCGCCTGGTCGTGGTCCGCTGGCCCGGGCGGCCGCTGTCGGTAAAGCGCGCCGGGCGTGCTCGCCGACGACGGCTGGTGGGTCGAGCGGGACAACCCGGCCGAGGGCGTCGACTCCTGGCAGGCCGGCGCGGTCCCGCCGGCCGACGTGGTCGGCACCGTGCTGCTGCGGCTCTGGCCGCTGCGACGTGGGAGGCGTCTCAGCCGCGGGTGACGCGCGCGGCAACGGACACCGCGGCGGCGCGCAGGTGCCGCTCGAGCTCGGCCTGCGGCCGCGGCCAGGTCGCCGGAGCGCATCAGCGTCAGCAGCCGCCGGTGGTCGGCCACCTGGGCCCTGGCGTTGCGCCGGGCCCGCTCCACCGAGGCCAGCGCCAGCCGGAGGTCGCCGGTCAGGGTGTCGGCGGTGGCGACCAGCCGGGCGTTGCCGAGCAGCGCCACCAGCGAGGTGTGGAACTCCAGGTGCGCGTGGGTCGCCACCACCTGGTCGTCGGCGCGGGCTGCCTTCGGCGTACGCCGAGAGCGCCGCCGTCACCGGGGCCGAGGTCCGCGCCCGCGGCCCCCGCCCGCACCCCGGCGCTCTCGAGCACGAGCCGGGCCTCGAAGATCTCGGCGATGTCGCGCTCGGTGAGCTCGGTCACCACGACCCCGCGGTTGGGGTAGCGGGTGACGAGCCCCTCGGCGGCAAGCACCTGCAGCGCCTCGCGGACCGTCGACCGGGCCACCCGAAAGCCCTCGGCGAGCGCTGACCTCGCGCAGCGGCTCGCCGGGTGACAGGTCGCCGGCGAAGAGCATCTCGCGCAGCGCGCCGGCGACCCGGTCGGTGGTGCTCGACCGGTCGATGGCGGGCACTGTCGACCACCGCTTGACAGTACCGGCCGGTCAGGTCCGCACACTCCGGTTGTCCGACAATAATTGTCCGACAATCCGTCAATTCTGTGCCCACTCCGTCGAGAGCGAGGTGCAGCCCGGTCGTCCGGCCGGGCCTGAGCCGGTGAAGGTGGTCATGTCCGAGATCCGTCCGCTGCCGCTGGGGCCGTCGCTACCTGATGTGCCGGCCCGAGCACTTCCGGGTCGACTACGCGATCAACCCGTGGATGGACGTGGACGCGCCGGTCGACCCCGACCTGGCGCTGGCCCAGTGGGACACCCTGGTGGCGACCCTGCGCGCGGCCGGTGCCGAGGTGGAGAGATCGCCCAGCTGCCGGCCACGCCGGACATGGTCTACGCGATGAACTACGGCATCGTCGACGGCGACCACGTGGCGATCACCAACTTCCGCTACGACGAGCGCCGGCCCGAGGCCGCAGCCGCCGAGTGGTGGTTCGCCGCCGCCGGGCTGCGCACCACCCGGGTCGCCGACGCCGGCGCGGGCGCGTTCGAGGCCGGCGACGCCTTCCTGTACGGCGACGCGCTGCTCGTCGCTGACGGTCCGCGGACCGACGTCGGCACCCACGCCGTGCTGTCCCGCGAGCTCGGCGTCCGGGTCGTCAGCGTCCCGGTCGTGCACCCGGCGCTCTACCACCTGGACCTCAGCTTCTGCCCGCTCGACGAGACCCGGGCCATCGTCGCGCCGGCCGCGTGGGACGAGGCCGGCCGCCGCGCCGTCGCCGCGCTCGTCCCGCGAGCCGCTGGTCATCGACGAGGACGAGGCGTTCACCTTCTGCGCCAACTCGGTCGTCGTCGGCGACATCGTCGTGATGCCGGCCGGTGTCCCGGTCCGGGTCGCCCGGCAGCTCGAGACCTGGGGCTTCACGGTCGCCACCGTCGACGTGTCGGCGAGCTGCACAAGGGCGGTGGCTCGATGCGCTGCATGACCCTGCCGCTGGACACCGACCTCTCGCCGGCCCGGCTGCCGGGCCGAGGTCCTGGCCCGGCGCGCCGTCGGCCGCGGGGTGCCTGGCAGGTCTGACCCCACGACCGCGGCCGCGGTGCGGTTGTGCCAGACTGCCTGACCTCGGGCAACCCCCGCACCGCGAGCGCCGTCGGGCCCTGCGTCACCCTCGCAGCCGGCGTCCGCTCATCGCCGATGTGAGATGGGAAGGCACACGATGCGGCTGCAGGAGAGCGACGTGCCCACGACGATACGACACGACCCACCCGCCGTACGACGAGTACGACCCGGCTTCGCGCTGCACCGGGGCGGCAAGCTCGCGACCCTCTCGACCGTCCCGCTGCGCGACCGGGACGACCTGTCGCTCGCGTACACGCCCGGTGTCGCCCGGGTCTGCACGGCGATCGCCGAGCACCCGGAGCTGGTCCACGACCTCACCTGGAAGTCGAACGTCGTCGCCGTCGTCACCGACGGCAGTGCGGTGCTCGGGCTCGGCGACATCGGCCCGGCCGCGGCGCTGCCGGTGATGGAGGGCAAGGCCGTGCTGTTCAAGCAGTTCGGCGGCGTCGACGCGGTGCCGATCTGCCTCGACGCGCACCACGCGTCGACGACATCGTCGAGACCGTCGTGCGGATCGCGCCGGCGTTCGGCGGCATCAACCTCGAGGACATCAGCGCGCCGCGCTGCTTCGAGGTCGAGGGCCGGCTCAAGGAACGCTGCTCGACATCCCGGTCTTCCACGACGACCAGCACGGCACCGCGGTCGTCGTCCTGGCCGCGCTGCGCAACGCCGCCCTGCTCACCGGCCGCACCCTGGGCGACCTGCGCGCCGTAGTGTCGGGCGCAGGCGCGGCCGGGGTCGCGGTCACGACGATCCTGCGGGAGGCCGGCATCGGCGACATCGCGGTGGCCGACCGCGGGCGGAGTGCTGCACGGAGGCCGCGACGACCTCACCTCGGTCAAGAGCCTGCTGGCGTCGGCGACCAACGACGGCGGCCGGACCGGCAGCCTGGTCCAGGCGCTGCGCGGCGCCGACGTCTTCATCGGCGTGTCCGGGCGGCACGGTCCCGGAGGAGGCGATCGCGGCGATGGCCGACGACTCGATCGTCTTCGCGCTGGCCAACCCGGACCCCGAGGTGCACCCCGAGGTCGCCGGCCCGCTACGCGCGGGTGGTCGCGACCGGCCGCAGCGACTACCCCAACCAGATCAACAACGTGCTGGCGTTCCCCGGCATCTTCCGGGGCGCGCTGGACGTCCGGGCCAGCTCGGTGACCGAGGGCATGAAGCTCGCTGCGGCCGAGGCACTGGCCGCCGTGGTGGCCGACGAGCTGTCCGCGGACCGGGTGGTCCCGAGCCCGTTCGACCAGCGGGTCGCGCCCGCCGGTCGCGGCCGCGGTGTCGGCCGCGGCCCGCCGCGACGGCGTCGCCCGGCTCTGACCTGACGGGGCTGGCGCTCACCCGAGCGGCCGCGGCCAGCCGCGCAGCTCCAGGTGCACCGGCAGGTCGCGGTGCCGGGCCGTCGCGCAGGTCGTCGTGGCGGGTCCCGCGTCCTCGCAGTGCGATCGCATGTCGGTCTCCTTCGACTTTCGGTAGGACACGATGTATCGCGTCTAAGAAACACGATACATCGCGATAGCGAGAAGTCAAGATGTATCGCGAGTTCCCCGGGGTCCGGCGCCGCCTGCTCTGGACCTGCGCTAGGCGGCGGGGTGGGCGCGGACGGTGCCGCGCAGCCACCAGGCCGGCCGGCGCCGCGGGGTGCGGTGCCGGGTCGGGCCGGGCAGCAGGGCGGCGGCCCGGGACCGGCGGGCGTCGCGCAGCAGGTCCTCGAGGTGGGCCTGCGCGAGGGCTCCGGTCAGGGTCGGCGAGTAGGTCGAGTGCGAGGTGAAGGTGCTGGTCACGGTGTGCTCCTGTGCTGGCGACCCCGCTGTTCGGGGCCTGCATCCAGCGTCGGTCTGAGGCCCCCACGTCCACATCGGGAAGATGCCCAGGCTTGCCGGGCCCGGGTCCTTAGGCCGGCCGGCGTCGCGCTCACCTGCCGGGCTAGGACGGGTTCGGCCGGATCTGCGGCCTACGGATTCCGTCGAGGCCGACCACTTCGCTGGTGGCAGCGCAGTCCCCGGCTCTAGATTGCCGCCAACCGATCCGGCTGGAGGCGACCGCATGGGCGCAGAGGAGCTCGTCCCCGTCCTGGAGAAGGTTGACCTCTTCCACGACCTCGACCACAAGCTGCTCCGTCGGGTCGCCGAGGCCGGCCGGGAGGAGAGCTTCGGGCCCGGCGAGGTGGTGCTGGTGGAGGGCGAGGAGGTGAGCGGCTTCCGCTCCTTCTCGCCTAAGGGGGTCGAGATGCACGTCGTGCTCACCGGCAGCGCGCGGGCCAGCGTCGACGGGGTGCAGCACGCGGTGCTCGGCCCGGGTGACTACTTCGGCGAGCTGTCGCTGGTCGACGGTGGTCCCAGGTCGGCCGAGGTCGCGGCCGGCGACGAGGGGATGACGACCTTCGCGCTGGCGAAGTGGACCTTCCAGGAGCTGCTCGACCAGCACCCGGAGCTCGCGGTTCCGATGCTGCGGGTGATGGCCGGGCGGCTCCGGGCGGCCGAGCACCCGAGGAACTGAGCTCAGGGGCATACGCCGGTCAGAACAGCCGCGACCAGGTCCGGGGGCCGACGTTGCCGCGACCGGCCCAGCCCTGGGCCTTCTGGAAGCGGCTCACGGCCGCCTTGGTGTAGGTGCCGTAGAAGCCGGTCTGGCGCAGGTGCAGCCGACCCTGGACCCGCCGGACGGCGTCACCGGTGCTGCCGTAGCGCAGCGTGTGGTGGAACGTCGCGAGGGTGGTGCTGCCGGTGCTGGAGGTGGTGACCGTCTGCGGGCGGCGGAACACCTCGGCGACCCAGACCCGGTCGCCGCGCTCGACGACGCCGACCCCGACCTGCGTGTAGTCGGTGTCCAGGATGTTGGCTCGGTGGCCGTCGCTGTTCATGAAGGCGACGTGCACGGTCTGGACGTCCGGCCCGTAGCCGACGTTCTCGCCGACCCAGCGCCAGTTGGTGACGTCGGTCGTCAGGTTCGGGTTGTGGTACAGCGTCCCGGAGTCAGCCATCCGAGTGGCCTGGGCGCGGGCGACCGCTACCAGGTCGCTGCGCGTGGCCAGGCTGGGCAGCCCCTGGTCGGAGCGGGCGCCGTTGAGGCGGGCCGTGAGGCTGTCCTCCGCCGTGGTCGCGCCGGCGGGCCCGGCGGTCAGGGCGCCGGTGAGCACGGCGGCGAGCGCCAGGGCCAGCGTCGTGAGGGCGAGGGTGATCCGGTGGGCGGTGGTTGCGAGCGGCACGAGAGAGTCATCGTCCGGACTGGAGCGGACTTGAGCCGTCTTGAGGGGCCAATCGGGTGATCTTCGGCCATCCCGGGCGTGTCGGTGGGGTCGGTAGGGTCGGATCATGCTCGCCGCCGCCGCCGTCCGGACCGATCCCGACGACCCGCTGGGCGGGCTCGAGGTCGGGGAGCGGCCCGATCCCGACCCACGCCCCGACTGGGTCACGGTGCGCCTGCGGGCCGCCTCGCTCAACCACCACGACCTCTGGAGCCTGCAGGGGGTCGGGCTGCCCGCCGACCGGCTGCCGATGGTGCTCGGCTGCGACGGGGCGGGGATCGACGAGCAGGGCAACGAGGTGGTGGTCCACGCGGTCATCAGCGACCCGGACTTCCGCGGCGACGAGACCCTTGACCCGAAGCGGTCGCTGCTCTCCGAGGTGTACGACGGGACGCTGGCCGACCTGGTCTCGGTGCCCCGGCGGAACCTGGTCCCCAAGCCGGCCCAGCTCAGCTTCGAGGAGGCGGCCTGCCTGCCGACCGCCTGGCTGACGGCGTACCGGATGCTTTTCACCCAGGCAGTGGCCCGACCCGGGCAGACAGTCCTCGTGCAGGGCGCCGGTGGCGGGGTAGCGACTGCTCTGGTTGCGATCGGCCGCGCCGCCGGGCTGCGGATGTGGGTCACCAGCCGGGATGCCGGCAAGCGCGAGCGGGCCGTCGAGCTCGGCGCCGAGCAGGCCTTCGAGTCCGGCGCGCGGCTGCCGGAACGGGTGGACGCGGTGATGGAGACGGTGGGCGAGCCCACCTGGGACCACAGCCTCAAGTCGCTCACCCAGGGCGGCACCCTGGTCGTCTCCGGCGCGACCGGCGGGCACCGCGCGGTCACCGACCTGCGCCGGGTGTTCTTCCTCCAGCAACGGATCGTCGGCTCGACCATGGGGACCCGCGACGAGCTCGGCCGGCTGGTCCGGCTGATGGCCGAGACCGGGCTGCGCCCGGTGATCGACTCGGTGCTGCCTCTCGAGGACGCGCTGACGGCGTTCCGGCGACTGCAGGACGGCGACGTGTTCGGCAAGGTCGTGCTGACCCGCCCGGCCGCTCCGTGACGGACGGGACCGAACCGTCCGCGCCGCCGGATACCGCCCTGCCGCGCTGGCGGGACGAGGGTTGGCTGCGCGAAGCCCGGGCCTGGTTCACCGACCGGCTGACCGACGCCGGGGTCGACGTCGGTGACGCCGAGGTCGAGCAGGTCCGGGCGGTGCCGTGGTCGACGCTGCTGCGGGTCGCCACCGGGGCCGGCACCTTCTGGTTCAAGGCGAACGCTGTCGGTGTGGCGCACGAGGCCGGCCTGGTGGCGGTGCTGGCCCGGCGCTGTCCCGGCCATGTGCTTCCCCCGGTCGCCGTCGACGCAGAGCGGGGCTGGCTGCTGCTGCCGGACGGCGGCCGCACGATGCGCCAGGTCGAGGGCGCGTCGGCCGACCTCGCGATGTGGGAACGAATGCTGGTCGAGTACGCCGAGATGCAACGGGCGGCGGAGCCCTACGTGGACGAGCTGCTCGCGGCCGGTACGCCGGACGGCCGGCCCGAGCGGCTGCCCGCGGTGCGCGACGCCCTGCTGGCCGACCGCGGCCTGCTGATGATCGGGCAGCCGGACGGGCTCACCGAGGAGCAGCGCCACGCGCTGGTGGCCGGCGCCCCGGCGTACGCGGCGATCTGCGCGGAGCTCGCGGCGGTCGGCGTGCCGTCCTCGCTGCAGCACGACGACCTGCACGACAACAACGTCTTCGCCCCCGAGGCTCCCGGCGGCCCGATGCGGGTCTTCGACTGGGGCGATGCGGTCGTGGGTCAGCCGTTCGGCACCCTGCTGGTGACCCTGCGGGTCGTCGCGCACGGGACCGGGCTGTCGAACGGGGCGCCCGAGCTGATGCGGTTACGGGACGCCTACCTCGGGGCGTGGACCGACGGGTGGGACCGCGCGACGCTGGAGGAGGCCTGCCGGCTCGCGCTGCGGGTCGGCGGTGTGCTGAGGGCGGACTGCTACCGCCGGGCGTTGCTGGAAGCGACTCCGGCCGGTCGCGCCGAGTTCGGCGACGGCGTGCCCCAGTGGCTGCTCGAAGGCGAGCAGCCGACCCCGCTGGAACCGGACGTCACACCCGCGCGGTGACCGCCCAGGCCGACGCGGTGACCTCGAACGGCGGGTCGGGCAGCAGCTGCGCGCACCGTCCCGCCAGGCTGCTCCGGGCCTCCGGGTCCAGCCCCGCGACGTAGGCGCCGGCCGGTCCGACGCCCAGCGTGAACGGCTCCCACCAGTCCGCGAAGCTGGCGAACCCGACCCGCACGGTCAGCGACGAGGACTCGGCGTTCGGCAGGCCGGCGGCCCGGCAGAGCTCGGCCAGATGGCCCTCGCGGGAGCCGGCCAGCCCCGACTCGTCCCCGGCGCCGGGGTCGACGTCGTGCACGGCCCGCCAGAACAGGGACAGCGGGCCGCCGTCACCGGCGTGGTCCCAGACGCAGGCAGCCACCAGCCCGCCCGGCCGGGTGACCCGCGCCATCTCGGCCAGCCCGCGCACCGGGTCGGCCATGAAGTGCACGACCAGCTGGGCGAGGGCCAGGTCGAAGGCGTCATCCGCGAACGGGAGCTGCTCGGCTGCCCCGGACCGCACGTCCGCCTCGGGGAACCGCTCGCGGGTGGCGGCCACGAACGACGGCGAGGGGTCGATGGCCGCGACTGCTGCCGCGCCGAGGCGTGCCACGAGCTGCTCGGTGAGCATTCCGGGCCCGCAGCCGACGTCCAGCGCGCGCTGCCCGCCACGCACGCCGGCCAGGTCGGCGAACCCGACCGCGAGCGGCTGCGACCACCGGCCCATGAACGCGGCGTAGGCCGTGGCGGTGACGTCAAAACTCATGCCGCCGAACCTATTCCCGTTCTGTCCGTGCCCGGGCATACGGTGCAGGGACCTGTTGCACCCACGAGCCAGGAGGCACCGATGTCCTCTCGCCTGAACCCGTACATCAGCTTCGCCGGCGACGCGAGGCAGGCCATGGAGTTCTACCAGGGCGTTCTCGGCGGCGAGCTGGCGCTGAACACCTTCGGCGAGTACGGCCAACCCGACTCGCCGGACGCCGACAAGATCATGCACTCCCAGCTCGAGACCCCGGACGGTTTCACCATCATGGGCGCCGACACCCCCACCGGGATGGAGCACGACCCCGGCACCAACATCGCGGTCAGCCTCAGCGGTGACGACGGGGACGCGCTGCGCGGCTACTGGGAGAAGCTGTCCGACGGGGGCACCGTGTCGGTGCCGCTGGAGAAGCAGATGTGGGGCGACGAGTTCGGCATGTGCGTGGACCGGTTCGGCATCGGCTGGATGGTGAACATCGCGGCACCGACAGAGGGCTAGAGCGGCGCGTCGGCTGCCGGGAAGGCCGGCCCGTGGCCGGGGACGATCGTGTCGGCCGCCGTCATCAGCAGCTGGCGGGACCGCAGCAGCAGCGCGGCGTCCGGCGCGTACGGGTCGTCGACCGGCCCGTCCGCCTGCCACCAGGCGTGGGTGAACGCCAGCACCCCGTTGGCGGTGCCGACCAGGGTCGAGATGTCCTCCGGGGTGTGGCCGGGCGTCCGCAGCAGCCGGACGGATGGTGACAGCTGCACGCCGTCGGCGTCCCGGCTGGTCCACAGGTCACCCTCGTAGACCGCCCAGTGGTCGTGCACCCGGGCGCGCGGGAACAGCGCGATGTTCACCGTGTGGTCCGGGTGGTGGTGGCTGATCACGACGTCGGTCACGTCCTCCGGCGCGGCGCCGAGCCGCCGGATCGCGGCCAGCAGCGCGCCCCGGTCGGCGACCAGGCCCGGGTCCACGACGAGCACGAGGTCGCCGTCGCGGACCAGGCCGACGGTGCTGCCGACGTGCTGCCCGTCGTCGTCCTGCCGGACGTAGCCCTCGTGCACGACGGTCGCGACGGCGGTGCGGGCGAGAGGAGCAGGTGTCATCGCTCGATGATGGCCCGCGCCTCGTCCAGGGTGCGCTGCAGCAGCTCGCGCAGCGCCGTCACGTCCTCGGCGGTGCGGCTGCCGTGCCGGGTCAGGTTGCGCAGCTCGTTGCGGAACCACTCGATGCTGCGCTCGACGTCGGCGCGGAACGGGTCCCCGCTCGGGCGGTGCGACGCCCGTTCCTCGCGGGCCTGGGCGCGGTTCACCCGGCGTACGTCCTTGGCGGCGGCCTTGAGCTCGGAGCGCAGGTCGGCCACCGACCCCCTGACCTCGCTGCGGATCTCGGTGGCCAGGTCGCGCACCGACCCGGCGATCTCCTGCTCCAGGTCGTCCAGGTCGCCCTGCCGGGCACCGAGCTCGGCCCTGCCGGCGTCGGTGATCTGGTAGACCTTGCGGCCCTCGCTGACCTCGTGGGTCACCAGGCCCTCGGCCTCGAGCCGGGCCAGCCGCGGGTAGACCGTGCCGGCGCTGGGCGAGTAGAGGCCCATGAACCGGTCCTCGAGCTCGCGGATGACGTCGTACCCGTGCCGCGGGCTCTCGTCGAGCAGCTTGAGCAGGTACAGGCGCAGTCGGCCGTGGCCGAAGACCGGGCTCATGCCGACCCGTTCGAGGCCCGTCGGAGCAGGGTGACGTCGCCGGACACGGTCTTGGCCGAGAGGCGCCCGTCGCCGTCGCCGACGGTCCCACGCATCGAGGACTTGCCGGGCTTGCGCTCGGAGTGGACGCCGGAGAAGGCGCTGTCGAGCGACCCGCTCATGGTCTTGACGTCCACAGTGAGCCCGACCGTCTCCGGCATCCGCACCGTGAGGTCGCCGGAGACGCTGCTCACGTCGATCCGGCCGCCGGCCAGCAGGTCCAGGTCCAGGGTGAGGTCTCCCGGACACGGTCTCGGCCTTCACCTGGTCGGTCTCGCCGCGCACGACCGTGAGGTCACCGGACACCGTGGTGAAGCGCAGCGTCCCGGCCAGCCGGCGGGACTCCAGGTCGCCGCTGACCGTCTGGGCGGTGATGTCGGAGCGGACCCCGTCGAGGGTCACGTCGCCGGACACCGACTTCACCGCGGTCCGGTCCGCGGAGATCCCGGAGACGATCGCGTCCGCGGACACCACGCCGAGCTCGACCGGGCAGTCGGCCGGGACGGACACCGACACGGTGGCCGAAGCCCGCCGGTTGTTGCCGACCCAGTCGAGCAGGCCGCCCCAGGTGAGGCGCTCGTGCACGATCGTCAGGGTTCCGTTCTCCAGGCTGACGGTGAGCGGGCCGTCGAGCTGGCTGACCTCGACCTGGGCGGCGCCGGAGTCGGCGTCCTCGGTCCGGCCGACCACGTCGACGTTGCCCGCGACCATCCGCACCTCGAGGCGGCGGACGCCCTCGAGGTCGAGGGACTGGGGGGTCTCGATCCGCCACTGCGGCATGGGCTGTCTCCGTTCACGATGTATCGCGTCTGACAAGAACAAGATATATCGCGAACGCCGGATGTCAAGTGGGGCAGGTCAGCGTGCTGTCGGCCGGGTGCCGGGCGAGCAGGTCGTCCGCCCGGGCCCGGCCCAGGTTCCAGCCGCTGAACCCGACCACGCCGCCCGCCTTCGCCGAACCGGCGGATCCGTCGAAGCCGCCGGACATCCCGACCAGGACGCAGGACCGTACCGGCTCGGGCAGCCGGTCGACCGCGGGCACCGCGTCCGCCGACAGGGCCTGCAGGTAGCCGACGTCCAGCTTGCCGGTGGCCAGGTAGCGGTCGACGTTGCGCTCGGCCACGAAGCCGTCCGGGTTGACGGCGCCCAGCACCAGCAGCGTCGCCCCGGCGGTGGCGACCACCGCGCCGGCCAGCCACCGGGCCCGCAGCCGGATACCCGCGAGCAGGACCAGCGCGACCAGGACGCCGAGCCAGGTCTCGAACGCGTTCATGAACAGCCGCAGCCGGGTGAAGCCGAACGCCTCCTCGTAGAGGTGCAGCCGGGAGAGGGCCGACACGACGATCACGAGCGTCAGGCGCACAGCACCCCGAGTGCGATCCGCAGCGCGAGGCGTTGCGACCGGGTGTGCCGCGGCGCGCACCGCACCGTCGCGGCGACCACCGACAACGTCAGCAGGGTCACCACCACGAGCTGGCCGAACCCGCTGCGCGCGTACTCGGCGTACGTCAGGCCCTCGGTGCCGAGGACGTGGCGGTGGCCGCCGAAGAGCACGGTCAGCTGGACGGTCACGAAGGTCAGGAACAGGGCGTCCAGGACGACGATCGGCACCAACCACTCGACCATCCGCACCGGCCGGGCCGGGCGTGGTGCGACGACGTCCCAGCGGGGCGGGGCGTCGCCCAGGAACGCGGCGGCCACGGCCACCCCGGCGACGAACACCAGGGTCACGACCCGGACCGGCAGCAGCCCGAGGTCGGGTTGGGGGACGAGCGAGGCGAACGCCGCGTCCGCCGCCGCGAACAGCGACCCGAAGACCAGCAGCAGTAACGCGGTCAGGGCGGTGATGCGCGCCGCGGCCAGCCACCTGCGGGCCGCGCCGGTGGCGTGCCGGCGCACCCCGCGCCTCAGCCACGGCAGGCACCGCGGCGCCGCCAGGGGCAGCGAGACACCGCCGAGCAAGCCCGCCGACCAGGGTGCGCCCCGGCGCCAGGGCGAACGACGCGGCCCCGGCGGCCCCGAGCAGACAGAGGGCGACGAACCACGGCGCGTCGCGCACCGCAACAGCGCTGAGCAGGGTCACTCCCAACGCGGCGAAGGCCACCTCGTGCACCCCGAGCCGGGTCCGCACGGTGGGCAGCACGGTCGCCCCGATCGCGAGGCCGGTGAGCAGGACCCCGAGGCCGGGGGTGGCGTCGGGCACCAGTACGGCGGCGACGACCCCGGCCAGGACCGCCAGCACCGGCACCGGGCGACGGATCTCCCGGCCGTGGTCGGGCCACACCCGAGCCAGCTCGGCCAGGCCAGCGGGTCGGGCGCCCGCCATCGGCATCACTGCGTCGGTCATGCTGCCTCCTCCGGTCGACCGGGCAGGTCGACGACGAACCTGCTGCCGGTGTCGTCGGCGAGCCCGATCCGGCCGCCGTGCAGGGCCACGGCCCAGCGGGCGATCGCCAGCCCGAGTCCGGTGCCGCCACCGCCGGCGGCCGCCGAGCCGCCCCGGTAGAAGCGGTCGAAGACCCGGTCCCGGTCGGCCGGTGCGACACCGGGGCCGTCGTCGGCCACCTCCAGGTGCAGGCCGTGCGGGCCGGACCGCGCGGTCACCTGCACGGTGCCGCCCGGCGGGCTGTGCCGGGCCGCGTTGTCGAGCAGGTTGGCGAGCACCTGGTGCAGCCGGGCGCCGTCGGCCCAGGCCACGGCGTGCGGCGGCGACACGTCGACCGCGAACCGGACGTCGCGCCCGGCCATCGAGGCCTCCGCCACCGCGGCCTCGAGCACCTGGGCCACCGGCACGTCCTGCCGGTCCAGCGGCTCGGTGCCCGCGTCGATCCGGGCCAGGTCCAGCAGCTCGCGCACCAGCCGGCCCAGCCGTTCGGTCTGCGCCAGTGCCGCCTGCAAGGTGGCGGGTTCCGGCGCGGCAACACCGTCGACCAGGTTCTCCAGGATCGCGTGCAGCGCCGAGATCGGCGTCCGCAGCTCATGGCTCACGTTGGCGATGAGCTCCCGCCGGTCGCGGTCGGCGGCCTCGAGGTCGGCGGCCATCCGGTTGAACGCGCGGGCCAGCTCGCCCACCTCGTCCCGCGAGGTGTCGGGAACCCGCCGGGAGTAGTCGCCACGGGCCATGGCCCGCGCGGCCGCGGTCATCGAACGCAGCGGCGACGTCATGCCACGCGCAAGCAGCTGGGTGACGCCGAGCGCCAGCAGCACGGCCACCGGGAGCGTGTACCGCGGTGGCCAGTCGAGGTGGACCAGGCCGTACCAGACGAACAACGACGACACGGCCACCGTCACGGCGACCAGCACGCCGAGCTTCGCCTTGATCGAGCGCAACGGGTCGAGCGGGCGCGGGGGGACCATCTAGCCACCCACCGCGTAGCCGATGCCGTGCACGGTGCGGATCACGTCGCCGCCGAGCTTGCGCCGGACCGCCTTCACGTGGCTGTCGACGGTGCGGGTGCCCGAGGCGTCGGCCCAGTCCCAGACCTGGGCGAGCAGCTGCTCGCGGGTCAGCACCTGTGCCGGTCGCTGCGCCAGGCAGGCGAGCAGGTCGAACTCCAGCGGGGTGAGGTGCACGTCGGTGCCGGCCCGACGCACCCGGCGACCGGACCGGTCGATCTCCAGGTCGCCGATCCGTTGCACCGGCGCGGCCTCGCCGTCCCGGGCCAGCTCCGCCGCCCGGCGTACCCGCCGGAGCAGGGCGTGCACCCGCGCGACCAGCTCACGCATGCTGAACGGCTTGGTCAGGTAGTCGTCCGCACCGGCGGCCAAACCCATCAGGGTGTCGGCCTCGTCCTCGCGGGCGGTGAGCATGAGGACGGGGACCGGACGCTGCGCCTGCACCCGGCGGCACACCTCGAGGCCGTCGAAGCCGGGCAGCATCACGTCGAGCACGACCAGGTCGGGCGAGTGCTCCGCGGCGGCCGCCACTCCCGACGGGCCGTCGTGGGCGACGTGCACGCCGAAGCCCTCCGCGCGCAGCCGGGCCGCGACCGCGTCGGCGATCGTCGGCTCGTCCTCGACGACGAGGATCGTGGCGGTGGGTTCCATGCGCCAGAGCCTAGGGACGACCGGTGGTCGCGGTCCGGACGCGCGGTGAAGATCCTGTGCAGACGTACGCCGGCCGCCCCGCGCTGCGCGGACCGGCTGGGCGTCAGCCGATGAGGCCCAGCCGACGGCCGGTCCGGGCCGCGTGGATGCGACTGGTGACCTGCAGCTTGGACAGGATCGACGACACGTGGTGGTCGGCCGTCTTCGGCGAGATGTAGAGCCGGGCTGCGACCTCGGCGTTCGTGAGGCCCTCGTCGAGCAGTCGCAGCACCTCCACCTCGCGCACCGTCAGCCCGGACGGGTTGCTGCGGGTGCTGGTGCGGCGCCGGGCCGGTACCACGCGTCACGCCGCGCCGGCGCAGGTCGCGCCGCAGCTTCGCGGCGACGGCGTCGGCGCCGAGGCGGTCGAGCTGGTCGAGCCCCTGCCGGACCGCGTCCTGGTCGTCGCTGTCGACGAGGGCCAGCGCTCGGTCGTACGGCTCGGCCAACCGGTCCCAGGCGTCGGCGGCGGCCTGATGATCGCCCGCGAGCTGGAGCCGGTGCGGCTCCGAGACGTCGAGGTCGTCGGTGGCCAGGCTCGGGTCGAGCCGGCGCAGCCAGACGGCGAGCTCGCCGCGGGCCCAGTCCAGGCCGGGGGCCGGGAACCGGCGCAGCACCGCGGCTGCCTCCTCGACCCGGTGGTCGGGCTCGCCGCGCAGCCAGGTGCGCTCGACCAGCGCGGCGGCTGCCGGCAGCAGTCGCATCGGCTCGCCGAACCGGTTCGCCAGCAGCCACGCCATGTCGAGGTCGTCGACCGGGCCGCCGTCGGAGTCGGGGGTATCCGGGTCGATGCCAATCTCAGATTCGACGATGCCGCCGCGGCGGAGGCGCACCAGCCCGCGGACCAGGTGCGGCCAGATCCGGGCCAGCGGCGCGCTCGGACCGGCCAGGATCGTCCCGGCATCCCGCTCGGCCGCTGCCCAGTCGCCCTCGAGCAGTCGCAACCGGCCTCGCGTCCCGAGCTGCCAGGCGTGGCAGATCGGGACGTCCCACTCCACGGTCAGGGGCAGGCTCACCTCGAGGACCGACCGGGCCTGGCGCAGCCGCCGCTGCTCGACGTCGAGGTACGCGAGGTTGCTGTACCCGGTGGAGTACGCCTCGTCGAAGTGCTGGGCCGCCGGCGCGACGATCGCGAGGACGCGGTCCCGGGCTCCGTCGTCGCCCTCCACCAGTCCGCAGATGCCGTCGAGCAACCCGGTGCGGACGCCCAGGACGCGGTCGTCCACGTCGGCAGCAACGTCCTGCGCCTGCGCGTTCAGTCGGCGCGCGGCCGCCAGGTCGGAGGCCTGCACGGCCAGGTACGCCTGCCAGGCGTGCGCGTGGCCGAGCAGGCCGCGGTCGGTGGCCGGCGGGAGCGTGGCGACTGCATCGGAGGCGTGCCGCTCAGCCGCTGCCCGGTCGGCGTTGTACCACTCGTAGACCGACAGGGCCTGGAGGTCTGCACTCACGCCGGCGGCGTCCCCGACCTGCTCCCGCAGCCGCATGGCGCGGGTTGCAGCCGCGATGGCCTCGTCCAGCCGGTCGAGCAGGTAGGCCTCGGTCGACAGCAGCTCGAGCAGCTCGGCCGTCGCCTCCGCGGTGGCGGGTTCACCGTGGTCGAGCGCCAGCTGGAAGAACTCGGCGGCCTGGGTGTGCGCACCTGACCGGGCTGCGGCCCGGCCGGCGGCCGACGCGTACCGGAGGATCCGGGCTGGGTCACCGGCGCCCCGGGCGTGGTGCGCGAGCACGGCGGGGTCCGCTCGCAGCGTGGTCTCCAGCGCGTCCAGCATCTGCCGGTGCAGCGCCGCCTCACCGCCCGGGGGCAACGAGCCGGTGACGGCCAGCCGGACCAGGTCGTGCCGGAACGCGACGCCGCGCTGGGTCCGTCGGATCAGACCGGCCGCGTCGAGGGCGCGCAGCGCCGGGACCCCGACCCCGAGCGGGGGGAGGAGCCGGTCGGGGATCGCCTCCGGTGCGCAGACCAGCAGGTCCAGCAGCGCCCGCGCGTCGTCGTCGAGGTCGGTCGTCCGGCCGAGGACGGCGTCGCGCACCGTGACCGGGAGGTCGTCGCCGTCGTGCTCCAGCATCTCGGTCACGAAGAAGGGGTTGCCACCGGTCAGCGAGTGCAGACGCTCGGGGTCGATCGGCCGACCTTCGACCATCGTGCGGACGGCGTCGCTGCTCAGTGGCTGCAGGGCCAGCGAGATGGCGTCCGGCGATCTGGCGGCGTCGCCGAGCAGGGTGCGCAGCGGGTGCGCTGGACCGAGGTCGTCCTGCCGGACCGTCCCGACGACCAGCGAGCTCGTCGTACGGATCCGCCGGAGCAGGAAGCGCAGCAGGTCAACGGTGCCGTGGTCGGACCAGTGCAGGTCGTCCACGACGACGATGCACGGCTCGCGGCGCAGGTCGTCGAGCACGGCCGAGTAGATCTCGTGGGCCTTTCGACCCTCGGTCAGCAGGGCGCGGCTCGGCTCGCCGAGCTGGTCCGCGACGTCGTGCAGGGGGCCCAGCGGCCGGGGTGTCGCGAGCGGGTCGCAGGCGCCCCACATCACCGGCGCCCGCCCGGCCTGGTCCTGGCTGAAGGCATGGACCAGCGAGCTCTTGCCCGCACCGGACTCACCGTTGACGATGACCATCCCGCCGGTGCCGGCCCGGGCGCGGTCCCAGTGGGCGGTCAACGCCGCGAGATCCGCGTCCCGCTCCAGGAGCCTCACCCGCCCGAGGATAAGGGCGAGCCGCGGCACGCGCCCGAGTCTTTTCGCAGCTCGCCGCCGCCCCGGCAGATAGGTGTTGCGGGCGGGGACATGGGGATCCGTCCCCGATGACCGGCCCCGGCGGGTGCCCGCATGGTGGCAGCCGAGGCCGACCACGAGGGTCGGCCCGTTGGAGGAGGAACCATGCAGAAGTTCGTCATCGAGCGCACCGTCCCGGGAGCCGGCGACATGTCGCCGGAGCAGCTGGCCGAGCTGGCCCGGCAGTCCAACGCGACCGTCGCGTCCCTCGGGGTGCCGTACCACTGGCACGAGAGCTTTGCCGCGGGCGACACCATCTACTGCGTCCACTCGGCGGAGTCGGCTGAGCTGATCATCGAGCACGCGCGGCGGGCCGGCTTCCCGGCCGACAAGGTGACCCCGGTCGGAGGCACCTTCGGCCCGGAGACGGCCGGGGCCTGACCCGGCCCGCTCGGGGGAGGAGCGCTAGTGCCCCCGTCCGGGGTCGTCAGATCCTGACGACTCCGGACGGACGGGCCCCTGCTTCGCCGCCCGCCCGATCGCCGTCCGGGCAAGATGGCTGCATGGAACGTGTGCTGGGAATCGGTGGGTACTTCATCCGGGCCGCCGACCCGGCGGCCCTGAGCGCGTGGTACCGCGATTGCCTAGGCCTGGACGCCGACGAGAACGGCCTGTGGCGTCAGGAGGCCGGGCCCACGGTGTTCGCGACGTTCGAGTCCGCGACCGACTACTTCGGATCCCACGCCCAGCAGACCATGCTCAACTTCCGGGTCCGCGACCTTGATGCGATGCTCGCGCAGTTGCGCGCCAACGGAGCGGACGTGGCCGAAGAGACGCAGGACATGGAGGGTGTCGGCCGATTCGGCTGGGTCACCGATCCTGCGGGCAATCGGGTCGAGCTGTGGCAGCCCACCTGACCGACCGCTACCGCTCCAGCAGCAGGGTGTCGAGACCCCGCACCAGTCCGGTCCGGTGCGGGGCGGCCCGTACGGCGAGCAGGGCACCCGCCACGTAGGGAGCCGGGGTCGGCCCGGCGTCGTGGCGGATGACCAGCCGCTCGTCGGGCAGGGCGAAGACCACCTCGGTGGAGACCACGAAGCTGGGCAGCCGCACCGAGTGCACCTGGGTGCCGGCCACCGTGGCTCCGCGCGCCTCCACCTGGCCACCCGTCTGGTCCAGCGGGACGTCCAGGGTGGGCGTGCTGACAGCCCCGAGCCGCTCGGCAAGCTCCCGAGCCGTCCCGCTGGGGGAGTCCGGCTTCCCGGCCGAGGCGTAGTCGATGATCTCGCGGTTCGGCAGGTGCGGAGCGACCAGCAGCGCGGCGGCCTGCGCCATCGCGGCGGTCAAGCGAGAAGTTGCCGGCCGCCACCACGCCGACGCCGGCGCTGCGGGCGGCCGCGTCGATGGCTGCGAAGTCCGCCGCGTCCAGCCCGGAGGACCCGATCACTACGGCGACCCCGCGCTCGATGGCGGCCATGGTGTTCCCGAGCACCGCGTCGTGGGAGGTGAAGTCGACCAGCACGTCGACCCCGTCCAGCGCGTCGCCGACGCGCCCGTGCACCGGGACGCCGTTGTGGTCGCTGCCCCAGGCCTCGCCCAGGTCCTGGCCGGCCGCCGACCGGCTGACGGCCGACCGCAGCTCCAGGTCGTCAGCGAGCAGGACCGCCTCGGCGACCGCACGGCCGGTCCAGCCGGTCCCGCCCGCCACGCACACCGTCAACGTCATGGCGCGACCGTACGCGCCGGTCCCTGCAGGCCCTGGTCCCGGCCGCACCTAGATTGGCGCCATGTCGCGCGTCGCCTTCATCGGTCTGGGCCGGATGGGTCGGGGGATGGCCGGCCGCCTGGTGGCCGCCGGTCACACCGTGGTCGTGCACAACCGCACCCGCGAGCGGGCTACCGACCTGCTGGCCGCCGGCGCGCGCTGGGCCGACTCACCGGCCGAGGCGGCCGCAGGGGCCGAGGCGGTGCTCGTCATGGTCAGCGACGACGCCGCCTCCCGGTCGGTGTGGCTGGGCCGCCGACGGCGTCCTGGCCGGCGACCCGGCACCGGACGCGGTCGCGATCGAGTGCTCCACCCTGTCCCACGACTGGGTTGTCGAGCTGGCGGCGGCGGCCAAAGCACGTGGCCTGCGTTACCTCGACTGCCCGGTGACGGGTCTGCCGGACGCGGCCGCCGCCGGGCAGCTGACCCTGCTCGTCGGGGGCGAGCCGGCCGACGTCGAGGCGGCCGAGCCGCTGCTGCGGCTGTTGTCGGTCGACCGGGTGCACTTCGGGCCGGTGGGTGCGGGAACGGCGTACAAGCTGGTCATCAACCTGATGGGAGCCGTGCAGATCGCGGCGGCCGCGGAGGGGATGGCGATGGCCGAACGAGCGGGTCTCGACCTCGAACTGGTGGCGGCGACCATCGCCGCGGGTCAGGCGGCGAGCCCCCAGGTCGTGCGCAACACCCGGCGGATGGTGGCGGACGACCACGGGAGCGACGTCGTGTTCTCCGGCCACCTGCGCCGGAAGGACGCGGCCTACGGCGTCCGGCTGGCCGAGGCGCTCGGAGTGGGCGCACCGTTCGGCCGGGTGGCACTCGCCGGGCTGGACGCCCTGGTCGCCGCCGGCCTGGGCGACCAGAACGAGAGCAGCATCATCGAGGTCGCGCGGCGAGCGCGCTAAGGCTCAGTCCTCGTCGTCGAGCCGAGCCAGCCAGGTGGCCAGCCGCTCCACCGGCACCTCGAAGTCCGGGTTCTCGTCGACGAACTGCTGGAACCGCGCGGCCAGCCAGGCCACGGACACCTGCTCCTCACCCCGGCGTGACTCGAGCTCCTCGATGCCGCGGTCGGTGAAGTACACGGCTCAGCCGGGCAGCGTGAAGGCCTGCTCGACCAGGCCGTGCTGCTCGAGGTCGTGCTTCTTGTGCGAGCCTGCCGCCGGTGACGCCGAGGCCGGCCGGGAGATGCAGCTCAGTCCGCGGCCACCGAGGTGGGCCGGCAGGTTGAGTGCCATGAACGGCCACGGCCCCTGGTTGGCCGGCTCCTCCTGCACCCAGACCAGCTCGGCCTGCGGGAAGGCGCCGACCGCGGCCGCGATCTCGTCACCCGGAACCGGTGCCAGCTGCTCGACCCGCACGATCGCCACCTGCGCGCCGCCGGACGTCGCCCGCTTGGCCCGCTCCGCGAGCAGGTCGTAGTAGACCTTCCCGGAACAGAGCAGGACCCGGCGTACGGCGCCGGCGTCGAGCCCACTCTCGGTCTCGGGGATGACCGGGCGGAAGGTGCCGGAGGTGAGGTCCTCCACCGCCGAGGCCGCCGCCTTGAGCCGCAGCATCGACTTCGGGGTGAACACGATCAGCGGCCGGCGCGGCTGGTGGTAGGCGTGCCAGCGCAGCAGGTGGAAGTACGACGCCGGTGTCGACGGGTAGGCCACCGTCATGTTGTCCTCGGCGCACATCTGCAGGAAGCGCTCGATCCGTCCGGACGAGTGGTCGGGTCCCTGGCCCTCGAAGCCGTGCGGCAGCAGCAGCACGACCGACGAGCGCTGGTTCCACTTCTGCTCCGAGGACGAGACGAACTCGTCGATGATCGTCTGCGCGCCGTTGAAGAAGTCGCCGAACTGCGCCTCCCAGAGCACCAGGGCGTCCGGCCGGGCCACCGAGTAGCCGTACTCGAAGCCCATCGCCGCGAACTCGCTGAGCAGGGAGTCGTAGATCCAGAACCTGGCCTGGCCCTCGTCCAGGTGCGCCAGCGGCACCCACTCGTCCCCGGTCGCCCGGTCGGTGAGCACCGCGTGCCGCTGGACGAAGGTGCCGCGTCGGCTGTCCTGCCCGGCCATCCGGATCGGCTTGCCCTCGAGCAGCAGCGACCCGAAGGCGAACAGCTCGCCCATCGCCCAGTCGATGCCGCCCTCGGAGGCCATCGCGGCCCGCCGCTGCAGCAGCGGCATCAGCTTGGGGTGCACGGTGAAGCCCTCAGGCAGCGCCACGTGCGCGTCGGCGATCTGCTTGACGACTTCGAGGGGTACGGCGGTCGCCCGAGCCCCTGCGCCGACCGACGAGCTCTGCTCGGCCGGGGGCTCGATGCCCTCGCCGGTGCCCTCGTCGGCGGACGAGGCGATGGCCTCGCGGGTCTCGCTGAAGACCCGCTCCAGCTGACCCTGGTAGTCACGCAGCGCCTGCTCGGCCTCCTCGACCGAGATGTCGCCGCGACCGATCAGCGACTCGGTGTAGATCTTGCGCACCGAGCGCTTGTTCTCGATCAGCGAGTACATCAGCGGCTGTGTCATCGACGGGTCGTCGCCCTCGTTGTGACCGCGCCGGCGGTAGCAGACCATGTCGATGACGACGTCCTTCTTGAACTCCTGGCGGTACTCGAAGGCAAGCTTCGCCACCCGCACGCAGGCCTCGGGGTCGTCGCCGTTCACGTGGAAGATCGGCGCCTGGATCATCCGGGCCACGTCGGTGCAGTAGAAGGACGATCGCGATGCGGCCGGTGACGTGGTGAAGCCGACCTGGTTGTTGACGATGACGTGGATCGTGCCGCCGGTGCGGTAGCCGCGCAGCTGGGACAGGTTCAGCGTCTCGGCGACCACGCCCTGCCCGGCGAACGCGGCGTCGCCGTGCAGCAGCACGGGCAGCACGGTGAACCCGCCCTCGCCCTTGTCGATCCGGTCCTGCTTGGCCCGGGTGATGCCCTCGAGCACCGGGTTGACGGCCTCCAGGTGCGACGGGTTGGCCGCGAGGTAGACCTTGCACTCGCTGCCGTCGGGAGCCTTGAACGAGCCCTCGGTGCCGAGGTGGTACTTCACGTCGCCGGAGCCCTGCACCGACCGCGGGTCCTGGTTGCCCTCGAACTCGCGGAAGATCTGCGCGTAGCTCTTGCCGGCCAGGTTTGCCAGCACGTTCAGCCGGCCGCGGTGCGGCATGCCGATGGTGACCTCGTCCATGCCGGACTCCGCGGCCGACGTCATGACCTCGTCGAGCAGCGGGATGACCGACTCGCCGCCCTCGAGGGAGAACCGCTTCTGCCCGACGTACTTCGTCTGCAGGAACGTCTCGAACGCCTCGGCCGCGTTGAGCCGGCGCAGGATCGTGAGCTGGTCCTCACGGGACGGCTTCGGGAAGCCGACCTCGACGCGCTTCTGGATCCACTTGCGCTCGTCGGGGTCCTGGATGTGCATGTACTCGATGCCGATCCGGCGGCAGTACGACTCGCGCAGCACGCCGAGGATCTCGCGCAGGCTGGCCATCGGCTTGCCGCCGAAGCCCCCGGTGGCGAACTCGCGGTCGA
Source organism: uncultured Actinomycetota bacterium (assembly GCA_963728425.1). Classification (GTDB taxonomy): domain Bacteria; phylum Actinomycetota; class Actinomycetes; order JACCUZ01; family JACCUZ01; genus JAVEDA01. The sequence goes on along the minus strand of CAVSKC010000004.1, from coordinate 213,859 downwards.
GGTCCCACAGCGTGAGGCCGTGGGTGACGACGTCGAGGTCGGGGTGGCTGCGCTGGCGGAACTCCAGCGGGTCGGTGTCGGCCATCAGGTGCCCGCGCACCCGGTAGGCGTGGATCAGCTCCTGCACCCGGGCCTGCTTGGCGACGTCGTCCTCGTGCGAGGCGGAGATGTCGCGGACCCAGCGGATCGGCTCGTACGGGATCCGCAGCGAGCGGAAGACCTCGTCGTAGAAGCGCTCCTCGCCGAGCAGCAGCCCGTGCACCCGCCGGAGGAAGTCGCCCGACTGCGCGCCTTGGATGATCCGGTGGTCGTAGGTGGACGTCAGCGTCATCACCTTGCTGACGGCCAGCCGGGCCAGCGTCTCGGGCGCCGCGCCCTGGTACTCCGCGGGGTACTCCATCGCGCCGACGCCGATGATCGTGCCCTGGCCGGCCATCAGCCGCGGCACCGAGTGCACGGTGCCGATGGTGCCGGGGTTGGTGAGGCTGATCGTCGTGCCTGCGAAGTCGTCCGCAGTCAGGTTGTTGCTGCGGGCCCGCCGGACGATGTCCTCGTACGCCGCCCAGAAGCCGGCGAAGTCCATCGCCTCCGCGCCCTTGATCGAGGGCACCAGCAGCGTCCGGGAGCCGTCCGGCTTCTGCATGTCGATGGCCAGGCCGAAGTTGACGTGCTCGGGCTTGCGCACCGCGGGCTTGCCGTCCTGCTCGACGAAGCCGTAGTTCATCTCCGGCATCGCGGCCAGCGCCTTGACCACCGCGAAGCCGATCAGGTGGGTGAACGAGACCTTGCCGCCCCGACCGCGCTGCAGCGCGTTGTTGATGACGGTGCGGTTGTCGATGAGCAGCTTGGCCGGCACCGCCCGGACGCTGGTGGCGGTCGGCACCGCCAGGCTGGCCTGCATGTTGGTGACGACGCGGGCGGCCGGCCCCTTCAGGGTGGTGACGTCGCCACTGCCGGTCGCGGTCGGGGTCTTCGCAGCCGACGGCGCGGGGCGGCCGGCGGCCGGCCGGCGGGCTGACCGGGGCGGCGGCCGGCTTCTGGGCCACCGGCTCGGGCGCGGGAGCACCGTCGGCGCGCGGTGTCGCGGCCGCCGGCGCGGGTGTACTCGCCGGCCGTGCTCGGTGTCGTGGTGCTCGCGGCCGGCTGCCGGGGCGCCGTTCCCGCGGTTGGTGGCGGCCGGCTGCCCGTCGGGGCGGTAGTCCTGGAAGAAGTCCCACCACGCCTTGTCGACGCTGTCCTTGTCGGCGAGGTACTGCTGGTAGAGCTCGTCCACGAGCCACTCGTTCGGGCCGAACCCGCCCGCTGAGGTGGTCTTGTCCCCGGTCTGTGACACGGCGCGGATCGCCCTCTTCCCTGCACGTCGAGACTCTTCTGGCGGTGCCGCCCAGCCTAGTCGCCCCTGTAAACGGGGTCAGAGGCCCAGGGAGCGGGAGATGACGAGCTTCTGCACCTCGGAGGCGCCCTCGACGACCCGCAGCACCCGCAGGTGCCGCAGCACCCGCTCGATCGGGCCCTCGCGCAGCAGCCCCATGCCGCCGAACACCTGCAGGCACCGGTCGGCCACGGCGTAGGCCCGCTCGGTGCAGTAGAACTTCGCGATCGAGGAGTCCAGCACCAGCGCCGCACCGGAGCCGTCGGCCTGGTCGGTCGCCCAGGCCAGGTGGTAGGTGATCCAGCGCATGGCCTCGATCTCGGCCTTGCACTCGGCGAGCGGGAACGACACCCCCTGGTTCTCCGCGAGCGGCTGGCCGAAGGCCGTGCGGGTCCGGGCGTGCGCCACCGCCTGCTCGAGGCAGAGCTCGGCGAGCCCGAGCGACTGCGCGGCGAAGCCGGCCCGGCCGCCGTTGAGGAAGCCTCATCGCGGCGTGGAAGCCGCGGCCGACCTCGCCGATGACGTGGTCGGCCGGTACCCGCGACCCCTCGAACCACAGCTCGGACGGGTGCGAGTCGGCGATCGTCGCCTGCACCTTGCCGACCCGGTAACTGTCGCGCGGCACGACGAACGCGGTGATGCCGCCGTCCGCCCGCTTCTCCTTGTCGGTCACCGCGAACACGACGGCGAAGTCGGCCTCGGTCGCCGTTGGTGATGTAGTGCTTCATCCCGTCGATGACCCACTCGTCGCCGTCGCGGCGCGCGCTGGTGCGGATCGCCTGGGCGTCGCTGCCGGCCTCCGGCTCGGTGAGTGCGAAGCACATCGTCTGCTCGCCGCGCACGACCGGCGTCAGGTACGTCGGCCAGCAGGTGCTCGGGCAGCTGCAGCAGCATCGGGCGTCGGCCCGGACGGGCTCGGCACGCCGAGGGCCAGCGGGGCGAGCCGCAGCCCGGAGCGGGCGGCGTCCTCGACGAGCAGGGCGGTGCCCAGCGTCGACACGCCCCAGCCGCCGACCGCCTCGGGCAGGTAGCAGGCGTAGAAGCCCTCCTCGGCGGACCGCTTCCGGACCCGGCGATCGCGCCGTGCAGAGCCGTCCCGGTCCGGGTCCAGCCCGGTCAGGTCCTCGAGCACCGACTCCTCGACCGGCCGCACCTCGCGGTCCAGGAAGGTGGCGAAGGTCTTCCGCAGCGCCGTCAGCTCCTCCGGGATGGTGAAGTCCATGGCTCCCGATCCACTCCCGGCTGCCGGTCGCGTCACGCCGTCGCAGTGGCGGCGCCGGTGCGACGATCACCGGGCAGCGGGGGCGGCGGGGCCATGCGGATCGCAGGTGCACCGGGCGGCTGCCCTCGGGGGCGTACCAGCGGCCGGTTGGTGCGGAAGTAGGGCGCATCACCGCCATCAGCGCCGCCCGGATCTCGCGCAGCTCCTCGAGCGTCGCGACCACGGTGCTGTTGGACATGAGCGCCGCCTCGCGCCACTCGCGCTCTCCTGGCCGCCCGGTCGGCGCAGTCGAGACCTTGGCGTCGGAAGCGGCCAGCATCACCCGGGCCAGGGCCGAGTCCATCGCCGCGCCTCGGTCGGGTCGGCGCGTCCTCCAGGTCGCTCACCCAGGCTGGTGACCGCGGCCCGCCAGACCCGCTCGCGGCCGTCGCGGTCCGGCTGTCGTCGGGCTCCTCGACGAACCCGTGCCGGGCCAGCAGCCGCAGGTGGTAGCTGCAGGCGCTGGGGGACAGGCCGGCCACCTGCGGCGCACTCGGTCGCGGTCGCGGGCCCGTCCGACTGCAGCCGTTCCAGGATCGCGTACCGGCCGGTGTGCGCGAGGGCGCGCAGCGCCCCGGGGTCGGAGATCCGCCGCCCGTACGGGGTCTCGCCGGTCGCTGTCGCTCATGCCGATCGAGAATATCTGAAAGAACCCCTTCACAACATAGATGTGAAAGAGTACCTTCACATCTATGGACACCTCGACGACCACCGAGCCCCTCGCGCCCGCCGAGCCGGGCCGGCCAGCCGGTGCGCCGGGACAGCTGACGACCGCGAGCCGCCGCGCCGCGGTGCGCGCCCGCTGCGCGCCCGCGACGCCCGCCTGTCTTCTCGGCCTACGCGATCTCGGCCATCGGCAGCGAGGTCACCGTCCTCGCGATCCCGCTCGCGGCAGCGATCCTGCTGGGCGCCAGCCCGCTGCAGATGGGCCTGCTCACCGCCGCCGGCACGGCGCCGTACATCGGCTTCGCGCTGGTCGTGGGGGCCTGGGTCGACCGGCTGCGCCGACGCCGGCCGCTGATGATCGCGGCCGACCTGGTCGCCGCCGCGGCGCTGCTCACCGTGCCGCTCGCCTGGGCCCTCGGCCTGCTCTCCGTCCCCCAGCTCATCGCGGTCGAGCTCGTGGTCGGCGTCGCCCGGGTGACCTTCCGGCCGGCGTTCAGCACCCACCTGCCCGAGGTCGTCCCGGCCGGTGGCGGTCACCGAGGCGTACTCACGGCTGCGCGCGTCGGAGGCCACCGCCACGCTCGCCGGCCCGACCCTGGGCGGCTCGCTGGTCACCGCTGCTGACTGCGCCGGTCGCGGTGCTGGTCGACGCGCTGTCGTTCCTGCTCTCCGCGCTGCTGGTCGGCCAGGTCCGCGCGCCGGAGCGGGTCGGCTTCGTGCCGCCGCCGCGACGCCGGCTGGCCGCACGAGATCGGCGAGGGCATGTCCTACCTGGTCCGCGACCGCCGGCTGCGCGCCATCGCCGGCGCGGCGGCCAACGTCAACTTCTTCGGGCTGATGGTCTTCGCGCTGCTGGTCGTCTACCTGACCCGCGACCACGACTTCACGCCGCTGATGGTCGCCGCGGTGACCGTCGCCGGTGGCCTCGGCGCACTGGCCGGTGCCCTCGTCGCCCCGCGGGTCGCGGAGCGGCTCGGCCGCGGCCGGACGATCATCATCGGGTCGGCGGTCTTCTCCGCTCGGCATGATCGCCTTCCCCGCCGCCCACGGCCCGCGGTGGCTGGTGCTCGCGATCCTCTGCGCCAACGAGGTCGTCGTGGGTGTCGGCATCATGCTCTTCGACGTCACCACCGGCGCGTTCTACGTCACCGAGGTCCCGCGCCGAGATCCGCGGCCGGGTCAACGCATCGATGGCGACGATCAGCCAGGGCGTCAAGGCGCTCGGCGCGCTGGCCGGCGGCGGACTCGGCCACGGCGTACGGCGTCCGGCCGGCGCTCTGGGTCGCCGCTCTCGGTGCCACCACGACGGTGCTCTGGACCGTCTTCTCGCCGCTGCGCGACGACGGAATCGCGGACTGACCGGCCGCGTGTCCCCCGGTACCGTCGTGCCACGTGCACCGGGGCCAGTGGCGGTACGCCGCGCGCAGCGGTCTGGCTGACGCTCGCCGCCCTGACCGCGGTCCTGGGCCCGGCCCCGCCGGCGTCGGCCGCCCCGCACGGCCCGAGTCACGCCTCGGAGGTCGCCCTGCGGCAGGCCCGCACCTACGCCCTGCACCAGCTGGCCCGCACCGACCGCCGGCTCGGCCCGGGCCGCTACCCGACGGTCGCGGTGGGCGACGGCATGTGGCGGACCGAGCGGCACCAACGGCTGGCTGGCCGGCTTCTGGCCGGGCCGGCTCTGGCTCGCCTACGAGCTCGACCGGCGGCCGGGCCTGGGCCCGCCGGGCCGCCGTCACGCAGGCACCGCTCGCCGTGCGGGCAGGACGACACCTCGGCCCACGACCTCGGCTTCCTGCTCCAGACCTCCTTCGGCGCCGGCGCGGACCTGCGTCGGCCGCCCCAGCGACGCCGCCGGGTGCGCCTGCGCGCCGCGGCCGCCCTGGCCACCCGGTTCGTCCCGTCGGCTGGGCGCGCTCCGCAGCTGGGACGGGCCGACCGGCCAGACCACCGTCATCGTCGACAGCCTGATGAACCTCCCGCTGCTCTTCTGGGCGGCCGACCACGGCGGTCCGCAGCAGTGGCGCGACGTCGCCGTCCAGCACGCGCTCACCGTGGCGCGCTGGCAGGTGCGGCCCGACGGGAGCACCTTCCACGTCGTCCGGTTCGACGAGCCGACCGGTCAGCCGGTTGGTCCGGGACCGCGCAGGGGCTGCCGACTGGTCGACGTGGGCGCGCGGCCAGTCCTGGGCGGTGCACGGCTTCACCGCGGCGTACGACAAGTCGCGCGACCCGAGGCTGCTGGACGCAGCCCGCCGGACGGCCGCCTTCGCCGTGACCACCTGCCCGCCGACGGCGTGCCGTGGTGGGACTACGACGCGCCCGGTACCCGAGCGCGACACCACCGCCGCCGCCGTGCTGGCGTCCGGCCTGCTCGACCTGGCCCGGGTCGACCCCGACCCGGCCCGTCGGGCGACCTGGCGCGCGGCCGGCCTGCACACCCTGCGCTCGCTGGTCGGCCCGCGCTACCTGGCGAAGGGCACGGCGTCGTGGTCGGTGCTCCTGCACGGCCGGCACGACCCGACGTACGACGACGTCGGCGTGACGTACGGCGACCACTACCTGCTCGAGGCGCTGCTGCGGGTGCAGCTGCTGCCCTCGACCGGCCGCCCTCCCGGTCGCGCGCGCATCCGGCGCGGTCGCCGGCGGCGGGGTCCGCGCCGACCTCGGCACGCGAGGCACGGTCAGCGCCGTCTCGGTCCGCTGGCGGCCGGCGCCACGGCGGCGACCCGGTTCGTCGTGCAGGTCTCGGTCCGACGGCGACCGCTGGACGACGGTCCGCGGCGGTGTCAGCAGCGGGCGGAGCGCGCCGCTCGAGACCTACGACCTGCGCGACCGTGTCGCGAGGTACGTCCGGGTCGTCCCGCTGGGCGTCGACCGACGGCGCAGCGGCCGGGTGCGTCGGCTGCGTCGTCCGGCGCTGACCCGTGCGGCTCAGCGCCGGTGCCGCTTCGGGCGTCGTGATGACCGTGAGGAACCCGAACAGCACCATGAGCGCCGCGAGCATCAGCGTCGCGATGACGATCGCGCCCTCGGTGCGTCGGCGCCGGTCGCCTTCAGCCGGTCGGCGGCCGGCGTGTTGTACAGCGTGAATGCCACCGACCCGGCACCGGCCAGCACGACGAGCAGCGGCGCTGAGCCTGGTGGCGCTGCCGCCGAAGCTCGCGATCGACGGTGAGCACGGCGACGAGGGCGACGAACCACAACGGCATGGCCAGGCCCGTGCCCCAGCCGTGCAGCCAGTCGTCGCCGATCCGGCTTCTGGAGCCGGGCTCGTCCACAGAACCAGGTCGTAGGGCAGGTGGTGCTCGCACCGAGACCCAGGCCCCGGCAGGTTGGCCGCGATCCACATCACGCCGAGGAAGACCAGCAGCCTGCGCACGCGCCCAATGTGCCAGGTCGGCGCCGCTTCCGTCGTGGGAGGTCGGGGGACGCTCCCCGGTCAGCGGTCCCGCAGCCGCACGACGAACCGCAGCGCCGACCACGTCGCGTCGACCGCGCAGACCTTGTTGTCGACCAGCCCGGCGGCCAGCCCGTGGTCCCGCACGACGTTCTCGTCGAGGTCGGTGACGACGCCGCTGCTGCGCTTCGGCCAGAGCACCCAGAGCCCGCCGGCCGTCGTGAGCCGGGCCGCGGCCGGGCCGAACCGCTGCCCGAGCGCCCGCCGGTCCGGCGCGAAGGCGAGCACCACGTCGTACGGCGACCCGGCCGGCGCGCCGGTGCACCTCGACGCCGGGCAGCGGGCCGAGGGTCGACTCCTCGAAACCGGCCGGCGCACCGGTGAGCAGCACCCGGCTGCCCGGCGCGATGCCGAGCTTGCGCGGCAGCGGCGTGCCGGAGTAGCCCGCCGTCTCGACCCACGCCGCGACCCTAGATGCACCGCCGCCCGAGGACGTACGTTCGCTGCACCATGACCACCGACGCCGCAGCGGCCCGCGACGACCTGCCGTGGGTCTCGCGTTCGGGGAGCCGAGGGCCCGCTGGGTGCTGCTGGCGACCGTGCTCGGGCTCCGGCCTGGCGTTCATCGACGGCACCGTCGTCAACGTCGCACTGCCGAGCATCGGAGAGTCGCTGGACGCCGGCGTCTCCGGCCTGCAGTGGACCATCAACGCCTACACCCTGACGCCTCGCGTCGCTGATCCTGCTCGGCGGCTCGCTGGGCGACCGCTTCGGCCGGCGCCGGGTCTTCCTCATCGGCGTGGTGTGGTTCGCGGTCGCGTCGCTGCTCTGCGGCATCGCGCCGAACGTCGAGGCACTGGTCGCCGCCCGGGCGGTGCAGGGGGTCGGCGGGGCGCTGCTGACACCCGGCAGCCTCGCGATCCTGCAGTCGTCGTTCCGGCCCCAGGACCGGATGCGGGCGATCGGCGCCTGGTCCGGACTCGGTGGCATCGCGGGGGCGGCCGGTCCGTTCCTCGGCGGCTACCTCGTCCAGAGCGTCGGCTGGCGCTGGGTCTTCCTCATCAACCTGCCGCTCGCCGTGGCCGTCGTGCTGGTCACCACGCGGCACGTCCCGGAGAGCAGCGACCCGCAGGCGTCGCACTCCCTCGACCTGATCGGGGCCGCGCTCGGGCGCGCTCGGCCTCGGCGCGCTGACGTACGGGCTGATCGCCTGGCAGGAGCTGGGCCTCGGCTCGCCGGTCGTGCTGCTGTCACCTGCTCGGCGGGGCTGGCCGGGCTGGCCGGCTTCGTCTGGCGGGAGCACGCGGCCCGGGCGCCGATGCTGCCCCTCGGCATCTTCTGCGTCGGCGGCCTTCACCGCCACCAACATCGTGACCTTCGCGGTCTACGCCGCGCTCGGCGGGCTGTTCTTCTTCCTGGTCCTCACCCTGCAGGTCGTGGCGGGCTTCTCGCCGCTGGTCGCCGGCGCCGCGCTGCTGCCCGATGACCGTGCTCATGCTGCTGCTGTCGTCGCGGATGGGCGCGCTGGCTCGACCCGGATCGGGCCGCGGCATCCCGATGACGGTCGGCCCGCTGCGTCGCCGCGGCGGCGACGCTGTGGCTCACGCGGGTCGACGACTCGACGACGTACCTCCGTCGACGTGCTGCCGCCGGTCGCGCTGTTCGGGCTCGGCCTGTGCTATCACCGTCGCCCCGCTGACCGCGACGGTGCTGGCCGCGGCGCCGGACCGGCACGCCGGCATCGCCAGCGGCGTCAACAACGCCGTGGCCCGGGTCGCCGGCCTGCTCGCCGTCGCGGCCCTGCCGCTGGTCGTCGGCCTCGACGGCGCGGCGTACGCCGACCCCGACCTGCTGCAACCGGCGTACCGCACGGCGATGCTGGTCTGCGCCGGCCTGCTGGCCGCCGGCGGGGTGCTCGCGTTCCTGCTGGTACGCCGCATCCCGGTGGCCGGACCGGACGCAGCAGGCCCGGTCGAGCCCGGCACCGACCCTGCGGTGCACGCACCCGCTGTCAACTGCCCGGTGCGACGGGCCGGCCCTGGAGCGCTGTCACCGCAGGACGGGCCGGTGTCTGCAGCTCGGGTCAGTCGGTTCGGACACCCAGAGGCGGAGCCGCTCGAGCGCCTCGCGCTCGATCTGGCGGACCCGCTCGCGGGAGACGCCGATCCGGCCGGCGATCTCCTCGTAGGTCTGCTTCGGCCCGGGCACCAGCCCGTAGCGGCAGCGGATCACCTCGGACTCGCGGTCGGTGAGCCGGTCGACCAGGCCGACCAGCTCGCCGCGCGAGTCGGCCTCGACGACGAGGTCCTCCGGGCTGGCGTCGGACGCGTCGACCAGGTCGCCGAGCGTCGTGCCGCCGTCGTCGCCGACGAGGGCGTCGAGGCTGGCCGGCGTCCGGGAGATCCGGTCGAGGTCCTGGACGGTCGTCGACGTCGAGACCCATCTCGGCCGCCACCTCGGCGTCGGTCGCGTCCCGGCCGAGCGAGGCGGACATGTCACGCCGGGTCCGGCCGAGCCGGCTGAGCTTCTCGACCTGGTGCACGGGCAGCCGCACGGTGCGGCTCTGCTCGGCGATGGCCCGGCCGATGGACTGCCGGATCCACCAGGTCGCGTACGTCGAGAACTTGTAGCCGCGTGCGTAGTCGAACTTCTCCACGGCGCGGACCAGGCCGACGTTGCCCTCCTGGATGAGGTCGAGCAACGGCATCGAGGCCCGGGTGTAGCGGCGGGCCAGCGAGACGACCAGCCGCAGGTTCGCCCTGATGAAGGCCCGCTTGGCGACCTCGCCCTGGTCGACGAGCCGGGTCAGCTCGACGGAGCTGGCCACCTTGCGCGCCTCCCGGAGCTTGACGGCCCGGCGGTGGCCGAGCTGCGTCGAGCAGGTGCCGGGCGTAGAGGCCGGCCTCGATGCGCTGGGCGAGGTCGACCTCGGTGGCGGCGTCGAGCAGCGGCGCCTTGCCGATCTCGTCCAGGTAGAGCCGGACCAGGTCGGGGGTGCCGACCTCCAGGTCGAAGACGCGTCGCGGGTCGGGCTCGCGGCGCCTCGCGGGCCGGCACGTCAGTCGGTGAGGGACTGCTCTGGGCATCGGATCGGTGCCTTTGCTGCGCGTCCGGTCACGTCTAGTGCCGGGCGCACGGATGCCGGACGTAGATCCAACGAGCGAGCCCGCGCAGGATTCCGGACGTGTGACCGCGCCGCCCCGGGGTAGGCGCTGCCGTGCCACCACCACGACCGCCTGCGCGCCGCCGCGCTGGCGACCTCCGGCCGGACGTCGCCGGACCCGGTGGAGCGGACCGCGCTCTGGACCCGGCGCGGTCCGGACGCGGGGCTGCTCGACCTGCCCCTGCCGGGTCGGGGCCGCACGGCCGAGCGGTTCGCCGCCCTGGCCGACCTCGGCGGCGCCGACCTCGACCTGGCCCGGCTGGCCGAGGCGCACATCGACGCGGCCGCGATCCGCGCCGAACTGGGAGCCGACGGCCCGGCCGGACGGCCTATGGGGCGTCTGGGCAGCCAACCCGCCGGTCGACCCGCTGCTCGCCCGCCGAGTCTGACGGCGGATGGCGGCTCGACCGGCACCAAGCCGTGGTGCAGCGGCGCCGGGTGCCTGCGACCGGGCGCTGGTCACCGCCCGCACCGACGACGGGTACCGGCTGTTCGCCGTCGACCTGGCCGACCCGCGAGCGGCCGCCGTCGACGGCACCTGGCCGGCGGCCGCGATGCAGGGCAGCGACAGCCGGTCGGTGCGGTTCGACGGGGCGCCCGCGGAACCGGTCGGAGGCCCGCAGGAGTACCTGGAGCGGCCGGGCTTCTGGCACGGGGCGGTCGGCGTGGCAGCCGTGTGGTGGGGCGGGGCCCGCGAGATCGGGCGGGCCCTGGCGCGGGCCGACGGCCGTCGACCGCTGGGCCCGCACGCGCTGGCCCACGCGGGCGCGGTCGACGCCGCCCTGACCGCGGCGGATGCCGTGCTCGCGGTGGCGGCACGGTCCTTCGACGCCGACCCGGCGGACGGGGCCGGGACGGCCGCGGCTGACCGCCGCCCGGGTCCGCGCCGTGGTCGAGCGGAGCGCGGTCGAAGTGGTCGAGCGGACCGGCGCGGGCGCTCGGTGCGGCGCCGCTGGCCCTCGACGCCGCCCACGGCCGCCGGGTCGCGGACCTGCTGCTCTACCTGCGGCAGAGCCACGCCGAGTCCGACCTCGAGGAGCTCGGCCGCGCTGGCCTCGACGCCGGCGGGCCGCCCTGGTCGGACGGGACCGGCCGGTCGTGACGCTGATCGAGCCGGCGGCCGGCACCGACGAGACCGATGTGGCGCGACTGGCTGGCGCCGGCCGGGTGGCCCGAGCTCGACCTGGCGGCGTTGGCCGACCGAACGGTTGTCGTGCTCGCCGCGCACCCCGACGACGAGGTGCTCGGGGTCGGCGGCCTGCTGGCAAGGCTGGCCGGCCTCGGCGCCGACCTGCGCCTCGTCTGGGCCACCGACGGCGAGGCTTCCCACCCTCGATCCACCGCGCCGGTTGCCGCCCGGCTCGGCGGCCCTCCGCCGGTCGGAGTCGGCCGTCGCGGCGGAGCGGCTCGGGCTGGCCGGCTGCGCCTCGTCGTCACCTCGGGCTGCGCGACGGCCGGCTCGCCGCCGCCGAGGACCAGCTCACCGACCTGCTCGGCGACCGAGGTGCGCCGAGGCCGACGTAGCTCCTCGCCCCGTGGTCGAGGGACGGCCACCCCGACCACGAGGCCTGCGGCCGGGCGGCCCGCCGAGTTGCGACAGCCGTGCTGGAGTACCCGGTCTGGGCCTGGCACTGGGCCGAGCCCGACGACCCCCGGGTGCCGTGGTCGCAGGCCCGCCGGGTCGACCTCGACGCCGACGCCGTGGCCCGCAAGGCGGCGGCGGTGGCGTGCTTCCGCACCCAGGTCGCCGCGATCGGTCCTGCCCCGCGCCGACGCCGCCGTGCTGCCCGACCGGGTGCTCGCGCACTTCCGCCGCGACCACGAGGTCGTGCTCGTCGGGACGGACCCGTCGTGACGCTCCCCGCCGACGTACTTCGCCGACATGTACGCCGGTGCCGAGGATCCCTGGGGCTTCCGCAGCCGGTGGTACGAGCAGCGCAAGCGGGACGTGACGCTGGCCGCGCTGACCCGCCCGCGCTACCGGCGGGCGTTCGAGCCCGGGCTGCTCGATCGGTGTGCTCACGGCGGCCCTGGCCGACCGGTGCGACGAGGTGGTGGCTGCCGACGTCGACGAGTGCGCCGTCGCGATCGCCCGGAGCGAGCTCGCCCGGCACGGACACGTCCGGATCGAGCGGCTGTCGGTGCCGTTCGGGTGGCCGGACGGGATGTTCGACCTGGTCGTGATCTCCGAGGTCGGCTTACTACCTCGCGCCCGCCGAGCTCGAGCAGCTGCTGGACCGTGCGGTCGGCTCGCTGGCGCCGCGCGGGACGCTGCTCGCCTGCCACTGGCGGCACCCGGTGGCTGAGTACCCGGCTACCGGCGACGACGTGCACCACCGGCTGCTCGCGCGGCCGGAGCTGAGCGAGGCAGTCAGTCACGTGGAGGAGGACTTCCGGCTGGACCTGCTGACGCTCGGGCCGGCGCCGTCGCCGGCCCGGCGGGAGGGCCTGGTGACATGACGTGACCGCCGAGGTCGAGGTGGTCGGAATCGTGGTGCCGGCCAGGAACGAGCAGGATCTGCTGCCAGCCGCGCTGCGGGCGTTGGACGGCGCGGCGCAGCCCGTCCGACGACGCGGCGTCGTCGTGGACCTCCTCGTCGTCGCCGACTCCTGCACCGACGCCACGGCGACGGTGGCGCGGTCCGCGGCTGTCGACGTGCTCGACGTCTCGGTGGGTGCGGTCGGCCCGGCGCGGGCAGCCGGGTTCCGAGCCCTGCTGAGGCGGCACCAGGGCGTCCCGCGAGACCGCTTCTGGCTGGCGAGCACCGACGCCGACTCGAGGGTCCCGGCCAACTGGCTGGTCGGGCAGCTGGCGCTCGCCGCCGCTGGAGCCGACCTCGTCGTCGGAACGGTGGAGGTCGACGACTGGTCCTCGCACCCGCCGCACGTCGAGGCGCAGTGGCGGGCCGGCTACGACCCGCGGGACGGGCACGGGCACGTGCACGGCGCCAACGTCGGTGCCCGCGCCGACGCCTACGTCGAGGTGGGTGGCTTCGCGGCGCTGGACCGCGGCGAGGACGTTGCACTCGTCGCGGCGCTGGCGCACCGACGGGTGCTGCGCACCGGCGCGATACCCGTGCTCACCAGCGCGCGGCCGCGGTCCCGGGCCGGCGGAGGGTTCGCCGACCACCTGGCCGGCCTGGCGTAGTGACGAGCGCGTGGCGGTCAGTGGGCCGGGAGCCACGGCTCCGGGTCGACGAGAGCGGCGTTCACGTAGAGCTCGAAGTGCAGGTGGCAGCCGGTGGAATAGCCCGTCGTACCCGATGTCCCGATCACGACCCCGGCGGCGACGTGGTCGCCCACCGAGACGTCGATGTGCGTCTGGTGGTTGTAGGTGGTCGTGAGCAGCACGCCCCCGACCACGCCGTGGGACACCACGGTGCGCCAACCGTAGGCGCTGTTCCAGCCCGGCCTGCACGATGACGCCCGGCAGGGCGACGTGGATCGGGGTGCCGCAGGGGACCCCGAGGTCGGTGCCCGTGTGCAGCTTGTAGACGCCGGTCACCGGGTGCACCCGCATGCCGAACGGCGAGGTGATCGGCCCCTGGACCGGCCACGACAGGGTGCCCGCCCGCGGCGGGACGGAGGCTCCGTCGCGGTTGCCGGCCGGGCCCAGGTCGGCGCGGGCCTCGGCCGCGAGCTGACCCTGCAGCTGGGTCGACTCCCCGACCAGGTGGGCATGCGCCGCGTCGTCGGCGACCTGGGCCTGCGCGGCGGCCGCGAGAGCCGCCCTGCGGGTGGCGACCAGGGTGTTCACCCGGGTCTCCGCGGCGCGGGCCTGGTCGGCCAGGTCGGTCACCCGCTGCAGGTCCGCCTGGGCCTGCTCGTCGGCCGCGGCGAAGTCGTCGCGGACCCGCTCGAGGTCGTCGGTCTGCTGGCCGAACGACGCCTGCACGGTGGCGAGGTCGTCCAGGACCGAGCGCTGCGAGGACACGACCGTCTGCAGGGAGACCAGCCGCTCGGCGAAGTCCGAGGGCGACTGCGCGTCCAGCAGCATGGAGACGTTCCCCAGCGAGCCGCCGCTCTGGTAGACCGCGCGGGCCAGCCGGCCGATCCGGTCCTGCTGCTCGGCGACCCGGGCCGCGGTCTCCTCGGCCGCCTGGGTGCTCAACGTGTACCGCACCTGGGCGCGGCCGCGTCGCAGCGACGTCTGCTCCTGGCGCCGCTTGGCCTCGGCCAGCAGCTGCTGGGTCCGCTTCACCGTGGCTCGGGCACCCGGCAGGGCCTGGTCGGTCAGGCGCAGGTCGGCGGCCGCCAGCACCATCTGCTCGGACGACTCCGCCAGCTCGGCGCGGACCTCGGCGAGGATCTTGTCCAGCTCGGCCTGGTCGGTGGTCGACCCCTGCTGGGCCGTCGTCGTGGGCGGCGGGACCGGCTCGTCGGCCCGGCTCACCGTGGCCGGACCCAGCGCGAGCAGCGTCACCGCACCGGCCAGCGCGGCACGGCCGAGCAGGCGTCGCATGGAGGTCCTTCGCGGGTGACGGGCCAGGCCCGCCGGTCGGGGCCTCCCTCAGGTCGTCGGCGCCCGGCGCAGCGACCTTGACCCGAGGGCCGCTCAGACCTGGGCGTACGCCGGTCGGCCGGCCTCGTCGACCAGCCGCCCGAGGGCCTCGGCGACCACCTCGGTCGCGAAGCAGGCCTGGACCCGGTCGGCCGCGGCCATACCCATGGCCTCCCGGCGCATCCCGTCGGCCGCCAGGCTGCGCACCGCTGCGGGCAGGTCGCGCTCGGCCTGGACGACGAGCCCGGTGACGTGGTCGGCCACCAGGTCCCCGAGGATGCCGCGGTCCAGGACCACGGCAGGGCGGCCGCCGGCCATGCCCTCGAGGACGGCGCTGACCTCGGCGGCGGAGTCGTCGGTGGCCACCACGACCGGCTCGGCACCGGCGGAGCCAGTCTTCGTCGTTTCGCCGGCCGCAACGGCGTCGACGGCCTCGGGCAGCACCCGGATGGCGCTCCGGGGTGCACCCAGGCCGGCCAGGACGGCCAGCTCCGACGGGGAGCGGGCGAGCAGTCGGGCACCGCTGCGGGCCAGCGCGCGCTCCACCCGGGTGACGGCCGCGGAGCCGGAGCGGCCGGGACGGGGGAGGCGGAGCAGGACCGGCACCGGGACCTCGCGGGTGGCGACCTGGGTGGCCAGGCCGGCGACCCAGCCGACCGCGAGCACGACGTCGGGCCGTCGTGTCGTCCAGGTGTCGGCGACCTGGTAGCCGAGGGCCGCGGCCCGGTCCGGTTCGAGTCCGGGCCGGTCGACGACGTCGACGTCGTGACCGAGGGTGGTGAGGGCATCCGGCAGCCAGGCGCGGGAGCGGTCCTGGTCGGGGGGCAGCGTGAGGAGAATGGTGACCTGCATGGCTGTGCTCTCGATCTGCGAGGACGAGCGGAGTGTCACGCTCGGACGTGCGGCGCGCCGGCCTGCTGCAGCGCGCACATGAAGGTCTGACCCGTTCTTTCCCTCCCGGGCCGGTACCGGAAACCTCGCGGTGCGGGTCAGTCCTCGCCGGTGCGCCGCTGCAGCTCGGCGATCAGGTCGCGACGGCTCATGGCCGACCGTCCCTCGATCCCGTGCCGGCGGGCCAGCTCGTAGAGCTCGGCCCGGGACAGGTCCAGCCGGCGCGGCGGCGGCTCGTCGGCCCCGAGGCGTAGCAGGTGGTCGTCGCGGCGGCTCTCGTACTCGCCACCGAGCAGCCGGATCTCCTTGCGGGCCACCGCCGACTCGAGCGGCGCGAGCACCCGGTGGGTGAGGTCCGCGTGCCGGGCGACCAGCGTGGCCAGCCGGTCGCCCAGCGGCGCCAGGTCGGGGGAGGGGACGGGGACCGCCGCCACCGCGGCGGCGGCCCGGTCCAGCTCGTTGTCGGCCCGGTCGAGGTCCTGGGCCGCGGCCAGGGCTTCCGGGCCGGCCGGGCGAAGCACGTCCGGCGTCAGGACCTCCCGCTCGGCCACCCGATGGGCGGCCAACAGGTGCAGCGCCTCCTCGCGCCAGCGGTTCTGGCTCGGGCCCTCGGTTACCACCCGACGGAGCAGCCGGTGCAGGCGTGCGTGGTCGAGGGCGGTCAGACGGGAGATGCTGCTGGGCACACCGTGGCACTACCCAGGCACAGATCGGTCATTCACTGCGCTCGCGCGCGGTCAGCGGTACGACGTACCAGACGAGGACGAACCAGGCCGTCGCCAGCCCGGACAGGACGAACGGCAGCGGGCCGGTGAGCACCACGTCCAGGATCAGCAGCACCGCGCCGTTGATCGCGAGCAGCAGCATCACCAGGCCGCCCCTGGCCATCAGGTCGGCGCCGGACACCAGTCGCTTCTTGAGCCCGCGCCGGTACAGGATCCGATGCAGCGGCACCGGACCGATGAGCAGGGCGGAGGCGACCGTCGTGGCCATCAGGGTCACGACGTAGAGCCGGTGCTGGAAGTCCGTGATCTGCGCGAACCGCTGGGTGAACGCCAGGGTGAGCAGGAACGCGAACAGGAACTGCACGCCGGTCTGGGCGACCCGGAGCTCCTGCAGCAGCTCGTCGTAGCGCCGGTCGGCCTTCTCGTCTTCGGTCTCGTCGCGGGTGCGGTCGTCGGAGGGCATGGCTCAGCCTGCCCGGGTCAGCGCCCCGGTCGCCAGTCGGGCCGCGCAGTCGAGCAGGGCCCGCAGGCTCCGGTCCGGCGGCAGGACGTGGTCGAAGTACAGCGACCAGGCCACCGGGTCCCTCGAGTCGGTGGCCGCCGGCAGGACCGCGACTGCCGCCAGCCGCTCCGGCCGCGGGTGGTCCGGGTAGCGCAGGGCCAGGTCGGCCCGCGACAGCACGAGCGCGGTCCGGGTCCGGAGCACGGCGGTGAGTGGGTGCTCGGCAGCCAGCGAGACCGGCCCTGGTTCTCCGTCGACGAGGGCGCCCCCGTCCGTCTCGACCGTCGCCGCACCGGTGCCGGTCAGCGTGGCCACCATCGCGCCGAACGCGCCGAGCGACTCGGCCCCGTCCCGCAGCAGCACGTCGACGACCTCGGCCCGGCTCGCGGCGGCCGCAAGCATGGAGCCCAGGTCGGCGAGCGCTCGCAGGTGCGCCTGGTCGGTGACCGCAGCGAGCACGTGGTCCACCCGTCGCCGGCTGCGCCAGCCGGTGGGTGCCGTCGGCGGCTCGCCGTGGGTGTCCGGCAGCTGCAGGGCGCCGAGCACCGTCGTACCTGGACGGTCCGGGTGCGTCGAGGCCAGCACGTCCGCTGCGACGTCACTGAGCTTGCGGTTGGCGTTCTGTGACCGGGCGGCGAGCAGCGCAAACGCCTCGTCGCCGCTGAGCCCGGTGACGGCGCGCACTGCGCCCTTGGCCTGGTCGATGACGGACCGGGACGCCATCGCGCGCCGCAGCCCGGTCAGCTCGTCGCTGATGCGGGCCACGGTGCGGCGCAGGACGTCGACCTCGACGAGCAGCCCGGCCGGGACCGCCGGGGCAGGCTCACACGACGCGTCAGGCTGTGGGCCGGACGGTGGATCGGCAGGCGGGAGGTAGGCAGGCGGCACGGGACCGGTCTCGTTCTCGAGACGGTGCTGGTGGCCATTCTCCGGACCGGGTCAGCGCTCGACGTAGAAGATTACCGGTCCCGTGCGGCTAGCGGACCTCGCCCCGCCAGCTGCCGCTCTCGGCGCCGCGGTCCTCGATGAAGTCCTTGAACCGCGCCAGGTCGCCCTTGACCCGGTGCTTCACCACACCGAGCTTGTCACCGGCGGTCTCCAAGAGGCCCTCGGGCTCGAACTCCATCTGGACCATGACCTTGGTCGTGTCGGCCGAGAGCCGGTGGAAGGTGACGACCCCGGCCTGCCTGGGCTCGTCCACCGAGGTCCAGGCCACCCGCTCGTCGGGGTGCTGCTCGGTGATCACCGCGTCGAACTCGCGCTCGACGCCGCCGACCTTGGTGACCCAGTGGGTCATCGTGTCGCTGGTCTGCTCGATCCGCTCGACTCCCTCCATGAACTGCGGGAAGGACTCGAACTGGGTCCACTGGTTGTAGGCGGTGGTGACCGGGACGGCCACCTCGATCGACTCCTCGACTGTGCTCATGTGCACCCGGTTGCCCTCGACTCCGCCCCGAAAACCCTTAGCCCGCCGTCGAGTGGCGCGACCTTGTGGTCGACACGCCGGCTGGACCACGAGGTCGCGCCACTCGACGAGACAGGGCCGGGCTGTCCACCGGGCCGGTCGGGTGGCCCGGCCGTCCACAGAACGCCTGCGCGGGCCACGGTTGGGCGCAGCGCGGCGGCACCGTCGACGCCGTGAGCAATGCGCCGTCGTTCCCGCCGCCGGCACCCATGCGCACCCGCGACCTGCCGGCGCCCGGTGTCCCGCTGTGGCGGCTGCGCGGACCGGAGTGGGAGCGGGTCAGCCACGGGCTGCACGCACCGGCGGTCTTCGATCGGTCGGTCCCGGAGCTGGCCCGGCTGACCGCTCCGGTGCTGCCGCGGGACAGCGGCTTCGGGCACCTGACCTCAGCCCAGTTGCGCGGTTGGTGGCTGCCCAACGAGCTCTGTGACCACGTTCTGCTGGCGACGACCCGCAGCGGGGTGCACGTGCAGCGCCAGGGTCTCTACGTCCGACGGTCGCGCTACGCCGAGGCGGAGACGGTCGACGGTCTCCAGCTGATGACCGCTGCCCAGACGTTGGTCGAGCTGGCGCGGGACCTGACGCTGGTCGACCTCGTGCCGATGGTCGACTGCGCGCTCGCCGCAGGGGTGTCGCCGGACGAGATCCTGGCGGCGGCCCGGCCTCGGGCACGCGGTGCGCGGACCCTGCGGCGTGCCGTCGGGCTGGCGGACCCGCGCAGCGAGTCCTGGTGGGAGTCGGTGCTCCGGCTGGTGCACGTCCTGGCGGGGCTGGGGCCGGTGGAGTGCCAGGTCGACGTCGCCGGCCGGAACGGAGCGGTCGCGCGGGCTGACCTCCACCTGGTGGGCACGGATCGCTACCCGGAGTGCGACGGCGGGGAGCATCGCACTCGCGAGCGACACCTGGCCGATCTCCGGCGGGACAAGGCGATGCACCGACTGGGGGCGGAGCGCTACGGCTACACCACGAGCGAGATTGCCCGGCAGCCTCACGTAGTCATCGAGGACGCGGAGGTGGCCCGGGGGTATCCGCACGACCCGCGGCGGGTCGCCCGCTGGTGGGCGGTGGCGCGCGGGTCCAGCCTCACGGCGTACGGGCGCACCCGGCTGGCGGGTCGCCTCCGGCGCTACCGCCTGGCTGCCGAGCGCTGACCCGTCGTTGAGTGGCGCGACCTCGTGGTCGACACGCAGGCTGGACCACCAGATTCCGCCACTCGACGCAGATGGTCAGGCGGGAGCGGCGGGGAGGTGGCGGCGGGACTGGACGATCCGGAACCGGCTGGCCACGTAGGCGGCGTCGGTCAGGGCCGAGTTCGCGGCCGGGTTCGCACCGGTCGCGTGGAAGTCGCTGAACGCCGCGGACTGGTTCACATACACGGTCTCGGTGAGGTTCTCGGACAGCGCGACACCCGAGTCCAGGGCCGCCTCCTCGGTCGCGTCGAGGACCTTGTCGTCGGTCGAGTAGACGGCCGCGGTGATGGCCCCGTGGTCGCGCACCGACTCACGCAGCAGGTCGATCGACTCGGCCGTGCTGCCGGTGGTGACGAGGAACGAGACCGGGCCGAAGCACTCCTGCAGGTAGGTGTCGCGGTCGGCCACGTCCACCTTGACCACCGTCGGGGTCCGGACCACGGCGTCGGGGAACTCCGGATGGGTCACCGCCCGGGACGCGAGCACGACATCGCCGTACGACGGCGCCTTCTCGAGCCGTTCGAGCACTCCGGGGTTGACCACGGCACCCAGCAGGGCGGTCGCGCGCGCGTCGTCGCCGAGCAGTCCGTCGACGGCTGCCGCGAGGTCGGCCGCGAGCTCGTCGACGCTCTTGTGGGCGCCGTCGGCCGTGATGCCGTCGCGGGGGACCAGCAGGTTCTGCGGAGTGGTGCACATCTGGCCGGTGTAGAGCGACAGCGAGAACGCGAGGTTCGCCAGCATCCCGCGGTAGTCGTCGGTCGAGTCGATGACGACGGTGTTGACGCCCGCCTTCTCGGTGAACACCGAGGCCTGGTGGGCGTTCTGCTCCAGCCAGGTGCCGAAACCGGTCGAGCCGGTGTAGTCGATGACCTTCACCTCGGGGCGCAGCGCCAGCACCTTCGCCAGGCCCTCGCCGGGCTGCTCGGCCGCGAGCTGCACCAGGTCCGGCGAGAAGCCGGCCTCGGCGAGCACGTCCCGGGCGATCGCGACGGTGATGGCCAGCGGCAGCACGGCCCCGGGGTGCGGCTTCACGACGACCGCGTTGCCCGTGACCAGGCTGGCGAACAGCCCGGGGTAGGAGTTCCAGGTCGGGAAGGTGTTGCAGCCGATCACCAACGCGACACCGCGCGGGACCACGGTGAACGTCTTGGTCATCCGCTGCGGCGGCCGCTTCCCCTGCGGCTTCTCCCAGGTGGCCTGCGGGGCGTGCCGGGTCATCTCGGCGTAGGCGTAGGCGATGGCCTCGAGGGCCCGGTCCTGGGCGTGCGGCCCGCCGGCCTGGAACGCCATCGCGTAGGCCTGGCCGGACGTGTGCATCACGGCCTGCGCCATCTCGTGGCTGCGCGCGTTGATCCGGTGCAGCACCTCGAGGCCGAGCTCGGCCCGGACGTCAGGTCCCGCCGATCGCCAGGCCGGGATCGCTGCCGTGGCCGCAGCGAGCATCGTGTCGACATCGGCGTGCGGGTAAGTCAGGCCGAGGTCGATGCCGTACGGCGACCGCTCGCCTGCCACCTCCCCGTCGGCGCCGGACTGGGCCAGCGGGAACGGCTTGCCGAGGTAGTCGTCGAAGGCGGCCTTGCCGTCGGCGGGGGACTGGCTGCCGGGGGCGTCCTCCGCCGCCGTACGCCTTGAGGTTCTCGGGGTAGGCCGACCAGTAGCTGCGCTCCCGGATCGCGGTGAGCGCGCGCTGCAGGGTCTCGCGGTGGTGGCTCTGCGTCGCCGTCGTCATGGTCCGTAACCTAACCCGCATGCACGATCTGCTCACAGCCGGCGACGACCTCGTGCTGCTCGACGGCGGGCTTCGCCACCGAGCTGGAACGGCGCGGTCACGACCTCTCCGACGACCTCTGGTCGGCCCGGCTGCTGCTCGACCGGCCGGACGAGATCGTGGCCACCCACAGGTCGTACTTCGCAGCCGGCGCCCGGGTCGCCACGACGTCGAGCTACCAGGCGAGCTTCGAGGGCTTCGCCCGCCGCGGGTGCAGCCAGGACGAGGCGGCGGACCTGATGCGCCGCAGCGTCCGGCTGGCCCGGGACGCCGCCGACGCCGCGCAGGCGGACGACGGCGTACGCCGGTGGGTGGCCGCCTCGGTCGGACCCTACGGCGCGGTGCTGGCCGACGGCTCGGAGTACTCCGGCGACTACGGCCTGTCCGACGCGGCCCTGCGGGACTTCCACGGGCCGCGGACCGAGGTGCTGGCCACCTCCGGCGCGGACCTGCTCGCGATCGAGACGATCCCCTCCGAGCAGGAGGCGGCCGTGCTCCTGCAGGTGCTCGACGAGATGCCCGAGGGCACCGCCGGGTGGCTGTCGGTCACCTGTACGGACGCCGCCACGAGCCGGCGGGGCGACGACGTCGACCGGGTGTTCGCGCTGGCCCGTGGGCACGACCGGGTCGTCGCCGTGGGCGTCAACTGCACCGCGCCCGAGCACGTCGAGGAGCTCGTCCTGCGGGCCGTCGCAGCCAGCGGCAAGCCCGCGGTCGCCTACCCGAACAGCGGCGAGAGCTGGGACGGTGCCACCCGGACCTGGGGCGGGCACGGGGCGGGCGTGGACCCGGCCGCGGCGGCCCGCTGGGTTGTCGCAGGGGCGAGGTACGTCGGTGGCTGCTGCCGCGTCGGCGCCACCGACATCGCCCGCCTGGCCGCCGCGCTTCAAGTCCGCGGGCAGGTCAACGGCCGAACGCCCGGCTGAGCCGGGTCGCGAGACGGTCGTCCAGCCGCCGGTCGAGCAGGTGGGCTCCGGCGGCCAGGCCGAGGAACAGGACGGCCACTACCGCGGAGTTGACCAGCACCGTCGGGTAGCCGTGCTGCCCGACGTCGAGGAACGGGTAGGGGTAGTAGTCGCCGACGAGCGGCCCGCGGACCAGGGCGAAGACCAGCCAGGCCACCGGGAAGATCGCCGCCAGCCAGACCGTGCGCCACGACGTACGGCCGCGCGGTCCGAAGACCAGCCAGCCGATGACGCACATCAGCGGCGACGCCGTGTGCAGCAGGAAGTCGGCCGTCTTGGCCAGCCCCTGCAGGTCGTGCAGGTCGGCCAGCGCCACGTGGAACACGACGAAGGTCACCGCGATGCAGATGACACCGTCCAGCCGCAGCACCCAGAACGTAGAACCAGTGGGCCGGCGCGCGCTGCCCGCGGCGAGCAGGGCGCAGGTGACGAGCACGATGATGTTCGACTGGATCGTGAAGAAGCAGAACATGTTCACGATCCGGCCGGCCCGGCTGTCGAAGAAGCCGCTGTCCAACCGGGCCGTCGCCACGAGCTGGACGACCAGCCCGATCGCGACCACCAGCGCGGTGCCGGCGAACCACAGCCGACCGAGCAGGGGCTTGACCACGACGCGAGCGTAGGTCAGCGGGCCTCGTGGACCGTCACGACCCGGGGATCCGGGACCGAGGTGCGGCAGGTCTCGCGGAGGAACAGCGCGACCCCGACCACGATCACGACGTCGCCGACGCTGAAGACGCTGTGCACGGGCAGCCAGGGCGGGGTCGCGAAGACGTCACCGAGGAAGCCGAGCCGGGGGTGCTCCACGGCGGCGCTGTTGGCGAAGTGCCCGGGGGAGGGGTGCCAGCCGGAGGCCTCGAGTGCCTCGGGGGAGGCCGGCATCACTCCGCCGTTCGCGGCGATCGCGGTCAGGTTCAGCAGGCCGCCTGCCCCGACGACGAGGGTGCCCGCGGACCGGTGGTTCAGCAGGACGAACAGGCCGGCCAGGACGTAGGAGCCGAGGTGGGCGGCCTCGCTCAGCCCGTGGCTGTCGGGCAGCACCGAGATGACCAGGACCTGGACGCCCAGGGCGAGCCACACCAGCCAGGTGTGCCGCCAGCGCAGCCGGCCGAGCCGCCGCAGGTCGCTGCCGGGCAGCACCGCGTGCACGAGCACCAGCACCAGGCAGGACCAGAGGATGATCACCGGTCGGCGACCTGGTGCTCCGGCCGCCGCCGGGAGTCGGGGAGCTCGACGACCCGCCCGGCCCACTCGCGCGGACGGTTGCACCAGGCGAAGAGCTCGGCCGCCGGCGAAGGTGGCAGCAGGAGGAAGCCTTGCAGCAGGTCGCAGCCGCTGTCCGTCATGAGCCGCGCCGTCGTCTCGTCCTCGATGCCCTCGGCCACGACCTGCAGGCCGAGGCTGTGACCGAGGTCGGCGGCCGCCTTGACGATGGCCAGGTCCCGCTCGCTCCGGCTCGCGTTCATGACGAAGGTCTTGTCGATCTTCACCTCGGTGGCCGCGAGGTCACGCAGGTAGGCAAGCGACGAGTAGCCGGTGCCGAAGTCGTCGATCGACACCGCGACCCCCAGCTCCCGGATCCGGCGCAGCACGTTCCCGGCGCGCTCGGGGTCGGACATGATCGAGTTCTCGGTCACCTCGACGGTGAGGACCGCCCCGGTCAGGTTCTCGGACTCGAGCATGGCCGCGAGCTGGTCCGGCAGGTGCGCGTCGGCGAGGTGGCGTGGCGACATGTTGACGGCGAGGTTGACGTCCAGGCCCTGCGCCCGCCACCGCCCGGCCTGCTGCAGCGCCTCGCGCAGGATCCGCATCGTCATCGGGACGATCAGTCCGGAGTTCTCGGCGGCGGCGAGGAACTCGTCCGGGTAGATCAGCCCGCGGACCGGGTGCTCCCAGCGGACGAGCACCTCGACGCCGGTCGAGGACGCCGTCCGAGGCCCGGCACTTCGGCTGGTAGTGCAGCACCAGCTCGGTGTCCATGCCGGCCCGCAGCTCCTCCATCAGCGCCAGGCGCTCGACGGTGTTCTGGTCGTGGGTCGGGTCGTAGATCCTGGTCACGCCGCGGTCCTGCTTGGCGACGTACATCGCGATGTCGGCCCGCTGGACGAGCTGCTCGATCCCGTCGGCGTGCTCGGGGAGCAGCGCGATGCCGATGCTCGCGCCGACGTGCAGCGAGATCTGCTCGAGTGCGAACGGGTCGGCGAGTGCCTCGATCAGCCGCCGGGACAGCTCCTGGGCGACCGCGGTGTCGGTGAGGCCGGGGCAGAGGACGGCGAACTCGTCACCGCCGAGGCGGGCGACGGTGTCGCCCTCGCGGACCACTGACCCGAGCCGCGCGGAGACCAGCCTGAGCAGCTCGTCACCCACGTGGTGCCCGAGGGTGTCGTTGATCTCCTTGAAGTGGTCGAGGTCCAGCAGCAGCAACGCGATCTGCTCCCCGTCGCGGGCCAGGTCGGCGTGCCGGCGCCCGCGCAGCATCAGCAGGCTGCGGTTGGGCAGACCGGTCAGGGAGTCGTGCATGGCCTGGACGTTGCTGGCGGCGGCCGCGCGGGCCGCCTGGCGCACCGCGACGATCGGCAGCAGGCAGAGCGGTGCGGTGAGCAGGGAGAACTGCAGCGACAGCACCACGACCGGGCGCGACGCACAGCAGCATCGTGGTCATCGAGATCTCGTCGCGCAGGTGGCCGACGACCGAGGGCAGCAGCCGCTCCTCGTTCGCCAGGGCGAGCACGACGGACACGAGGATCACGTTCACCAGGAAGTAGACGGCGGCCGCCAGCAGGGACGGGAGCAGCTGGTCGGTCGTGAACCGCTCGGAGTAGCCGCCGAACGGCTGGTCGGTGAGGGCGGCGTAGACGATCCGGGCGCAGGTCATCGCCAGCAGGTACTGGCTGAGGTTGAACGCCAGCTTGAGCGGGGGGCTCCGACGCCGGATCTCGTCGGTCAGCAGGGCCCCGGTCTGGAGCAGGGCCGCCAGCCAGAACGGGCCGGTGATGATCAGGCCCACCGTGAAGGTGCCGGAGAAGGTGTACTGCCGGAACGTGTCGCCGCGCCAGATGCGGGTGGGGAGCCATTCGCCGACCACCAGGCCGGCCGCGAGCAGGACGGTCACCGCGAGCCCGTCCGCCGTCCAGGCCGGCCAGGTCAGGTGCAACGCCGTCCAGGCGGCCGAGGCCGCTCCGCCGGCAGCGACCACCCAGACGAAGCGGTGCAGGCTCTTCGATCGCATCACTGCGCCGGCTCTCTCCCCCCGGATTCGCCGGACGGGCTCGGCCGGTCCGCCGCCGCGGGGTGGCTGTGACCACCTTGTGATCTAGCGGTTACTCTACGCGACTACGCGCCGCGATGCCGCAGGCCGAGGCCCTAGCGAACGGGTGATGGCGAAGGCTTTACTTCCACTTGCCGGGGGCCGCGAGCACCAGCGCCAGCGCGGTCATGCCGCCGGTCGAGGAGACCACGCGGAGGGCCATCTTGTTGTCGTACAGCCACTTGGTGAGCATCGCGATACCTCGTCTGTGATCCAGGGAGCCGGCGCGGTGCCGACGTCTCAAGTGGTCGACATCGGTGGACAACACCTGTACGTGCAACGGTTCAAGGACAGGCAAATGCCTGGCAGGGATACCATCGCGCGGCAGGACGGGGCGCCGACTCGCCGGCGAAGCCTCGGGCACCGCCGAGGAGGGCACTCATGCGCCGGGTGACGATGCGATCCGCGATCATGATGTCGGCGGCGATGGCTGCTGCCGCGACCCTGGGCTCCGGGCCGCACCAGGTCGCCTGGGCGTCGTCGCCCTTCTGCGACCCCGGCCTGGCCACGCAGGTGTCCGGCCCGGGAGCCGACGTGCTCGGCCGAGGGGGCTCGGGGCGGGAGCCCGACCTCGGCCAGGTCCACCGGGACATGCCGGCCGGCGCCAAGGGCAAGGCGCCGAGTGACTTCTCGGCGACCGTCCCGGTGTACTTCCACGTCGTCATGGCCGGGTCCGTCGGCGCCCTGACCGACGCCGACGTCGCCACCCAGATCAGGATCCTGAACAGGACCTTCGCCGGTCGCGAGGGCGGAGCCACGACCGGGTTCTCCTTCACGCTCGCCGGCGTCACCCGCACCGACGACGCCGGCTGGTTCTACGCCAACCCCGGTGGCACGAACGAGCACACGATGAAGCAGGTGCTGCACCAGGGCGGCACCGACGCCCTGAACCTTTACTCGACCACCGCAGGCGACTATTT
This sequence comes from uncultured Actinomycetota bacterium, assembly GCA_963728425.1. GTDB lineage: Bacteria > Actinomycetota > Actinomycetes > JACCUZ01 > JACCUZ01 > JAVEDA01. The sequence continues at coordinate 187,766 of CAVSKC010000004.1, read as the reverse complement.
GGGCTGGGCCTACTTGCCCGACATCCTCACCAAGCCAGGTCAGGCTTACCTCGACGGTGTGGTCTTCGACTGGGAGTCGATCCCGGGCACGTCGGACACCTATGCGGGGCGCTACGACGAGGGTGAGACGGCTACTCACGAGGTCGGCCACTGGCTGAACCTGGAGCACACGTTCTTCGGTGGCTGCAGCGCGAAGGGCGACTTCGTCGACGACACCCCCGCCCAGAAGACGCCGACCAGCGGGTGCCCGGAGGGAAGGACACCTGCACGGCTCCGGGACTCGACCCGATCCACAACTACATGGACTACTCGTACGACTCCTGCTACACGGAGTTCACGGCCGGTCAGACGCAACGGATGCGGGACGCTTGGCTGCTCTACCGCGCCTAGGCGAGTCGGTGCCCCCGGCAGGATTCGAACCTGCGCCACCGCCTCCGGAGGGCGGTGCTCTATCCCCTGAGCTACGGGGGCTCGGGCAGACCCGAGGTTATCAGTCGGTCAAGACGCCCTCGCCCGGCCGGCACGCGGGTTAGCCTCCGCTGGTGAGCGCAAGCCTGGGCCGGGTGCTGGTGGTGGACGACAGCGAGGTCATCCGCACCCTCATCGCCGTGAACCTCGAGCTCGAGGGCTTCGAGGTGATCCAGGCTGTCGACGGCCTGGACGCGCTGGAGAAGGTCATCGACGTGCAACCGGACGTCGTGACGATCGACGTGAAGATGCCGCGGCTGGACGGGTTCGACACCGTGGAGCGGCTGCGGGCCGACCCACGGACCCACGACCTGAAGATCGCGATGGTGACCGCCTGCGCCCAGGCCGATGACCTGCGTCGCGGGACCCAGGTAGGCGTCGACGCGTACGTCACCAAGCCGTTCGACCCCAGCACGCTGGTGCGCACCGTCCGCGACCTGGTCGCGGCGCAAGCCTCCTGATCTAGCCCCTCTAGTCTTGAGCGCGTGACACCCGCCGAGCTCTCCGCCGCCGTCCGGGCCGCCGTGCAGGCGGCGGTGGACTCTGGCGACCTGGCCGTCCCGGTGCCGGCCGAGGTCCGGATCGAGCGGCCGCGGGTCAAGGAGCACGGTGACTACGCGACGTCGGTGGCACTGCAGCTCGCCAAGCCGGCCGGCCGGCCGCCGCGCGAGGTGGCCGAGGCGGTGGCCACCCGGCTCCGGGAGGCCGCCGGTGTCGCCGCGGTCGACGTGGCCGGCCCCGGCTTCCTCAACATCACCCTCGACGCGGCCGCCCAGGGTGCGCTGGCACAGACCGTGGTCGACGCTGGCGACGGCTACGGGCGCAGCGAGGTCTCGGCGGGCCACCGGTTCAACCTCGAGTTCGTCTCCGCCAACCCGACCGGGCCGCTGCACCTCGGCCACGTCCGGTGGGCGGCGGTGGGTGACGCGCTCGGCCGGATCCTCGAGGCGACGGGCGCCGAGGTGGTGCGCGAGTACTACTTCAACGACGCGGGCGTGCAGATCGACCGGTTCGCGATGTCGCTGCTGGCCGCGGCGAAGGGTGAGCCGACGCCGACGGACGGCTACGGCGGCGCCTACATCGGGGAGATCGCGGCCCAGGTCGTAGAGCAGAACCCGACCGTGCTCGACCTCGACGACGACGAGGCCACCGCGGTCTTCCGCCGTGAGGGCATGGCCCTGATGTTCGCGGAGATCCGCCAGTCGCTGGCCGACTTCGGCGTGCACTTCGACGTCTACTTCAACGAGAAGGACCTGCACGAGAAGGGCGAGCTCAAGACTGCGCTCACCCGGCTGACCGAGGAGGGCCACGTCTACGAGCAGGACGGCGCGACCTGGCTTCGCACGACCACGTTCGGCGACGACAAGGACCGGGTCCTGATCAAGTCGGACGGTGACTGGACCTACTTCGCCGCCGACTGCGCCTACTACCTGGACAAGCGCGAGCGCGGCTTCGACAAGGTCGTCATCATGCTCGGCGCCGACCACCACGGCTACATCGGCCGCTACCGGGCCCTGGTCTCGGCCTACGGCGACGACCCGGACGAGAACTTCGAGATCCTGCTCGGTCAGCTGGTCAACCTGTTCCAGGACGGTCAGCCGCTCCGGATGAGCAAGCGAGCCGGTACGTCGGTGACGCTGGCCGAGCTGGTCGAGGCCATCGGTGCCGACGCCGGCCGGTACGCGCTGGCCCGCTACTCCACCGACTCGCCGATCGACCTCGACCTCGACGTGTGGACCCGCAACACCAGCGACAACCCGGTCTACTACGTGCAGTACGCGCACGCCCGGGTGTCCAGCCTGCTGCGCAACGCGGCCGAGCTCGGCCTGGACCGCGGTGAGCTGCACCCCGAGCTGCTCGACCATGACCGCGAGGGTGCCCTGCTCGGGGCGCTGGGGGAGTTCCCGCGGGTGGTCGCCACCGCGGCCGAGCTGCGCGAGCCGCACCGGGTCGCGCGCTACCTCGAGGAGCTGGCCGGCACCTACCACCGCTTCTACGACGCCTGCCGGGTGCTGCCGCGCGGCGACGAGGAGCCGACCGACACCCACCGGGCCCGGCTCTGGCTGGTCGAGGCCACCCGGGTCGTGCTCGCCAACGGGCTGCGGTTGCTCGGCGTCAGCGCGCCCGAGCGGATGTAAGAGGTACGCCGGTGCGTGCACACCCCGCCGGGCCGAGGTCCGGCGAGCTCGCCCACGAGGGTCTGCACGGCGGTCCGCCTGACGACCTGGGCGCGCTGGACCCGGCCGTCTGGCCGCTCGGGCTCACCCGGGAGGGGAGCGGGCGGCTGACCCTGCGCGGCCACGACGTCCCCGGCCTGGTGGCCGAGCACGGCAGCCCCGTCTTCCTGCTCGACGAGGCCGACCTGCGCCGGCGCTGCCGCGACTACCGGGAGGCGTTCGGCGGCGCGATGGTCTTCTACGCCGCGAAGGCATTCCTGTGCACCGCGGTCGCCCGCTGGGTCGAGGAGGAGGGACTTGGCCTCGATGTGTGCACCGGTGGCGAGCTCGCGGTCGCGGTGCGGGCCGGCTTTCCCGGCGACCGGATCCTCCTGCACGGCAACAACAAGTCCGACGCCGAGCTGGCCGCGGCCCTCGACGCAGGGGTCAGCCGGGTGGTCGTCGACTCGCTGGCCGAGATCGACCGGCTGGACCGGTTGTGCACCAGCCGGGGCACCACCCAGCCGGTGCTCGTGCGCACCACGGTCGGCGTCGAGGCACACACCCACGAGTTCATCGCCACTGCGCACGAGGACCAGAAGTTCGGCTTCTCGCTGGCCGGCGGCGACGCGCTCGAGGCGGTACGCCGGGTGCTGGCCGCCCCGGGGCTCGACCTGGTCGGCCTGCACTCCCACATCGGCTCGCAGATCTTCGACGCCGGCGGCTTCGAGGTCGCGGCCCACCGGGTGCTCGGCCTGCTGGTCCAGGTCCGCGACGAGCTGGGCGTGGAGCTGCCCGAGCTCAACCTCGGCGGCGGGCTCGGCATCGCCTACACGAGCGCCGACGACCCGGCCGACGTCGTGGACATGGGTCGGTCACTGCGGGCGATCGTCGAGCGCGAGTGCACGGCGTACGGCCTGACCCTGCCCTCGCTGGCGATCGAGCCCGGCCGGGGCATCGCCGGCCCGGGGACCGTCACCGTCTACGAGGTGGGCACCGTCAAGGAGGTCGAAGGGGTGCGGACCTTCGTCTCCGTGGACGGCGGGATGAGCGACAACATCCGCACCGCTCTGTACGACGCCGACTACACGGTGGTGCTCGCGTCCCGCGACTCGACCGCCCCTCCGATGCTGGCCCGGGTCGTCGGCAAGCACTGCGAGAGCGGCGACATCGTGGTGAAGGACGCCTGGCTGCCGGCCGACGTGCAGCCCGGGGACCTGCTTGCGGTCGCCGCCACCGGCGCATACTGCCGGTCGATGGCCTCCACCTACAACCACGTGCCGCGCCCGCCGGTGGTCGCGGTGACCGAGCAGGGCAGCCGGGTCCTGCTGCGCCGCGAGACCGTCGACGACCTGCTCACCCTCGACGTCGGCTGACGCTCCGACCCCCGTCGAGTGGCGGAACCTCGTGGTTGCCATCGGCGTGTCGCCACAAGGTCGCGCCACTCGACGAAGATGGGCACGCGGGACCGGATCGCGGTCAACGCGGGTGTGACCGGGCGCGGTCTGACAGGCTGGCCGCCATGGGAGGTGCGCTGCGCGTCGCGCTGCTGGGCTGCGGGACGGTCGGCAGCGAGGTGGCCCGTCGGCTGAGCACCCACGCCGACGACCTGGCCGCCCGGGTCGGACGGCCGCTGGAGCTGGCCGGCATCGCGGTGCGGCGGGCTGCGCTGGACCGCGGTGACCTCCCGGTCGACCCGGGCCTGTTCACCACCGACGCGCTCGCGCTGGCGACCCGGGACGACATCGACGTCGTGGTCGAGGTCATCGGTGGCATCGAGCCGGCCCGCACCCTGATCCTCGCCGCCCTGGAGGCCGGTGCCTCGGTCGTGACCGCGAACAAGGCGCTGCTCGCCGAGGACGGCGCGACCCTGTTCGCGGCAGCCGAGAAGCACGGCGGCGACCTCTACTACGAGGCCGCGGTGGCCGGCGCGATCCCGATCCTGCGGCCGTTGCGCGAGTCGCTGGCCGGTGACCGGGTGCGCCGCGTGCTCGGCATCGTCAACGGCACGACGAACTACATCCTGACCCGGATGACCGAGAGCGGCGCGAGCTTCTCCGACGCCCTCGAGGAGGCCCAGGCGCTCGGCTACGCCGAGGCCGACCCGACCGCCGACGTGGAGGGCTTCGACGCGGCCGCGAAGGCCGCGATCCTGGCCGCGCTGGCGTTCCACACCCGGGTGACCGCGGCCGACGTGCATCGCGAGGGCATCACCGAGGTCACCAGCGCCGACGTCGCCAGTGCCCGGGCGATGGGCTGCGTGGTCAAGCTGCTCGCGATCGCCGAGGTGTCCGCGGACGGCAGCAGCGTCGGCGTCCGGGCCCACCCCGCGATGATCCCGACCACGCACCCCCTCGCCTCGGTCCGGGAGGCCTTCAACGCCGTCTTCGTCGAGTCCGAGGCCGCCGGTGAGCTGATGTTCTACGGCCGCGGCGCGGGTGGCGCGCCGACGGCCAGCGCCGTGCTGGGCGACATCGTGGCCGTCGCCCGGCACAAGGTCTCCGGCGGCCGCGGCCCGGGCGAGTCGTCGTACGCCGACCTGCGGTTGCGGCCGATGGGGGAGACGGTCACCCGCTACCACGTCAGCCTCGACGTGGCCGACCGGTCCGGCGTCCTGGCCCGGGTGGCCACCGCGTTCGCCGACCAGGGCGTGTCGATCGAGACCGTGCGCCAGGAGAAGCACGGCGACGACGACGCGGTGCTTGTGATCGTCACCCACGACGCCACCGACGCCGCGCTGTCCGCGACCGTCGAGTCGCTCCGGCACCTCGACGTCGTGCGCCGGGTGCTCAGCGTCATGCGGGTGGAGGGCCGCTAGGTGGCCGCGCCGTGGCGGGGGGTCATCGCCGAGTACGCCGACCGGCTGCCCGTCGGCCCCGCGACCCCGGTCATCAGCCTGGGCGAGGGCGGCACCCCGCTGGTGCGGGCCGGCCACCTGTCCGAGCTGACCGGGTGCGACGTGCACCTCAAGGTCGAGGGCGCGAACCCGACCGGCTCGTTCAAGGACCGCGGCATGACGGTGGCGATCTCCAAGGCGGTCGAGGAGGGTGCCACCGCCGTCATCTGCGCGTCGACCGGCAACACCAGCGCGTCCGCGGCGGCCTACGCGGTCAAGGCCGGCATCTCCTGCGTGGTGCTGGTGCCGCACGGCCGGATCGCCGCCGGCAAGCTGGCCCAGGCGCTGGTGCACGACGCCCGCCTGCTGCAGGTCGAGGGCGGCTTCGACGACTGCCTCAGGCTGGCTCGCGGCCTGGCCGACGAGCTGCCCGTGTCGCTGGTCAACTCGGTCAACGCCTACCGGATCGAGGGCCAGAAGACCGCGGCCTTCGAGATCGTCGACGCGCTGGACCGGGCGCCGGACGTGCACTGCCTGCCGGTCGGCAACGCCGGCAACATCACCGCCTACTGGAAGGGCTACACCGAGTACGCCGGTGACGGCCGCTGCCGTGCGCCGCGGATGTGGGGCTTCCAGGCCGAGGGCGCCGCACCGATCGTCCGGGGCGAGCGGGTGCCGAACCCGGAGACCGTCGCGTCCGCCATCCGGATCGGCGACCCCGCCTCCTGGGCCGGCGCCGTCGCGGCCCGGGACGAGTCCGGCGGCCGGATCGACGCCGTGAGCGACCGGGAGATCCTCGACGCCCAGCGCCTGCTGTCGGCCAAGGAGGGTGTCTTCGTCGAGCCGGCCAGTGCGGCCTCGGTGGCGGGCCTGCTCCAGTGCCACGCCCGCGGCCTGCTCGAGCCGGGACTGCTGGTCGTGTGCACCGTGACGGGCAACGGGCTCAAGGACACCGAGACCGCCCTGCGCGAGATCGTCGTCGACACCGAGGTGGTGCCCGCCGACGTCCGGGCCGCGGCATCCGTTCTCGGCCTCCAGCCCGCATGAGCGGGCCGTACCGGCCCCGGACCGCCACGGTGCGGGTCGCGGCCACCAGCGCCAACCTCGGCCCGGGCTTCGACTGCCTCGGGCTGGCGCTGGACCTCCATGACGACGTGGTCGTCACCGCCGGGGACCTCGGCGACGGCGACCGGGTCGACGTCACCGTCACAGGGGAGGGCGCGGGCGTGCTGCCCGGCGACTCCCGCCACCTCGTCGCCCGGGCCGTGCGCGTCGCCACGGACGCGCTCGGTCACCCGCGCAGCCCGCTGTCGCTGGCCTGCACCAACCGGATCCCGCACGGGCGCGGCCTCGGCTCGTCGGCGGCCGCCGTGGTCGCCGGCCTGCTGGCCGGCCGGGCCCTGGTGCCGGGCGGTCCGGACCGGATGACCGACGACGTTCTGCTTGCCCTGGCCAGCGAGCTGGAGGGCCACCCGGACAACGCGGCCGCCTGCCTGCTGGGCGGCCTCACGCTGGCCTGGGCCGACGGCCCCGACGTGCACGCGATCCGCCTCGAGCCCCGCCCGGACCTGCGGGCCACCGCCCTGGTGCCGACCACCGAGCTGGCCACCGAGGCGGCCCGCGGCCTGCTGCCCCCCTCGGTGCCGCACGCCGACGCGGCGCACGCCGCCGGCCGGGCCGCGCTGCTCGTGGCGGCGCTGACCGGCGTACAACGCGGCGGGCTCCTGCTGCCCGCCACCGAGGACAGGCTGCACCAGGGCTACCGGGAGCCGGCGATGCCGGCGACGCTCGCGCTGGTAGCCGCGCTGCGGTCGGCCGGGCACGCGGCGGTGGTGTCCGGGGCCGGCCCCACCGTCCTGGTGCTCGCCACCGGGGAGGCGCCGGCCCTGACCGCTCCCGCCGGGTGGCGGGTGCTGCAGCTGGAACCGGGCCGGGCCGGCGCGAGCGTGATCGTGGACTGACAGCGCCCGTGGACCAGGAGCAGAGATTCCGCGGGTCGGGAAGGTCTCAGGCCCCGATAGTGTTACGCTCCTGTCCGCACCAGAAGCCACTGAAGTGGCAGGTGCCCCGCCACGATTTTCGGTCGCCTCGCGCGGCCCGTCGGTCGACGACTGTGGCTCCCCACCGTTCACCCCCCGGCCCGGCCGGGACCCAGGGACAGGTGGAGCCTCGGGAGGTCGCGTGGGGCATCCGGCCTGCGGAACCTGGTGAGTGATTCACCCTCTGAGAAGACGTCCCGTCATCGGGACGGAGCAACCGACCGGAGCCGCCGTGGCGCGGCCCGTCGCCCCAGGAAGGACCCATCTGTGTCCGACACCACCGATCTCCTCGACGCCCCCACCGCGGGTACGTCGGGAGACACCTCCGCCGAGCAGTCGGCCACCAAGCCCGCCCGCAAGCGTTCCGCCGGCCTCTCCGGCATGGTGCTTGCCGAGCTGCAGGGCCTGGCCGGCGAGCTGGGCATCAGCGGCACCGCGAAGATGCGCAAGGGCCAGCTGATCGAGGCCATCAAGGAGCGCCAGTCCGGCGGCTCCGGCGCTGCCTCCGCCGGCTCCCAGCCGCCCGCAGCCGCCAAGGCGCCGGCCCGCCGGGAGAGCGCAGCGGCGGCCGACGCCGCACCGGCCGAGGAGCGCCCCGCCCGTGAGGGCCGCCAGCGCCGTGACCGGTCCGAGCGCGCGACCGCCGGCGCAGACGGCGAGCCGCAGGCAGACCGCAAGCAGAACGACCGCCAGCAGAACGACCGCCAGCAGCAGGGCGACCGCCAGCAGGGCGACCGGCAGCAGGGCGACCGGCAGCAGGGCGACCGGCAGCAGGGCGACCGCCAGCAGGGCGACCGCCAGCAGGGCGACCGCCAGCAGGGCAAGCAGGGCGACCGTCCGCAGCAGGGCACCCGCCCGCAGCAGGGCGAGGGCAATCGAACCCAGCAGGGCGCCCGCGACGACGACGACTTCGACGGCGGCGGTGGCCGCAGCCGCCGGCGCGGCCGTTACCGGGACCGCAACCGGAACCGCCGCGGTGGCCGGGACGGCTTCGCCCCGAACGAGAACGAGGCGCTGCCCGAGATCGGCGAGGACGACGTCCTGGTGCCGGTGGCCGGCATCCTGGACATCCTCGACAACTACGCCTTCGTCCGGACCTCCGGCTACCTGCCCGGCCCGAACGACGTGTACGTCTCGCTGGCCCAGGTGCGCAAGAGCGGCCTGCGCAAGGGCGACGCCGTCACCGGCGCGATCCGACAGCAGAAGGAGGGCGAGCGCAAGGAGAAGTTCAACGCGCTGGTCCGGCTGGACACTGTCAACGGCGCCGACCCCGACAAGTCGCGCAACCGGATCGAGTTCGGCAAGCTGACGCCGCTCTACCCGCAGGACCGGCTCCGCCTGGAGACCGAGCCCGGCATCCTCACCACCCGCGTCATCGACCTGGTCGCCCCGCTCGGCAAGGGCCAGCGCGGCCTGATCGTGTCGCCGCCCAAGGCGGGCAAGACGATGGTGCTGCAGGCGATCGCCAACGCGATCACGGTGAACAACCCCGAGGTCCACCTCATGGTCGTGCTCGTCGACGAGCGGCCCGAGGAGGTCACCGACATGCAGCGCTCGGTGAAGGGCGAGGTCATCGCCTCGACCTTCGACCGACCCGCCGAGGACCACACGATCGTGGCCGAGCTGGCCATCGAGCGGGCCAAGCGGCTGGTCGAGCTCGGCCACGACGTGGTCGTGCTGCTCGACTCCATCACCCGGCTCGGCCGTGCCTACAACCTGGCGGCCCCCGCCAGCGGCCGGATCCTCTCCGGTGGTGTCGACTCGACGGCGCTCTACCCGCCGAAGCGCTTCTTCGGTGCCGCCCGCAACATCGAGAACGGCGGCTCGCTGACCATCCTCGCCACCGCGCTGGTCGAGACCGGCTCCCGGATGGACGAGGTGATCTTCGAGGAGTTCAAGGGCACCGGCAACATGGAGCTCAAGCTCGACCGCAAGCTGGCGGACAAGCGGATCTTCCCGGCGGTGGACGTCGACCCGTCCGGCACCCGCAAGGAAGAGATCCTGATGGCCAAGGACGAGCTCCAGGTCACCTGGAAGCTCCGCCGGGTGCTGCACGCCCTGGAGACCCAGCAGGCGCTCGAGCTGCTGCTCGACCGGATGAAGAAGACCAAGAGCAACGCCGAGTTCCTCATGCAGGTCCAGCAGACGATGCCGATGCCGGGCAACGGCAACGGCAAGAGCGACGACGACGACTGAGGCACCTCCGGCGGTCACCACCGTCCGCCCTCGACGGCCCCCTCGCCCGTGTGGCGAGGGGGCCGTCGCGCGTCCGCCACCCGTTCGGCTTAGTTCTGACGCCCGATTGTCGAACCGTTCTGACCATTCAGCAGGCGACCGTCCGCGACGACACCAATTGACACGTCAACCAAAGAGGTCGGCGGGCGCCGGGCGGCGTCGTATGCGGAGAGTGGGTCGTTGTGATGCGCAGGGCCGGCGTGCTCGGGTTCGTCGTCGCCCTGGCTCTGTTGCTGGGTCTGCCGTCGGCAGCCCAGGCGGCGGTCAAGCTCGAGGTGAGCGCCACCTGTGTCGGGAGCACGCTGTCGGGCGTCGCGAAGATCACCGGGCTCCCGGCGGGATCGACCGTCATCATGCAGGCGCAGGCCCAGACCTCAGGCTGGGTCAACGTCGGCACCCCTGTCACCGTCACCACGGTGGCCGGCCAGACGTCGTACCCGGTGAGTTTCAACATCGCCGGCATCCGGTACTCGAAGAGCTGGCGGATCACGGTGAACGCGGGCTCGGGCAACTCGGCCACGTCCAACCACATCGCCACCACCGTGTGCGGGCCGCCCGCCCAGGTGCCGGAGGTGCCCGCCCCGCTGGCCGTCCCGGTGACGATGCTGGTGACCGCGGGGCTGCTCGAGGCCGTCCGGCGGCGCCGCCTGCGCGCCGCGGCCCTGTCGTGAGCATCGCGACGACCGTCGCCCGCCCCTCGCTCGCCGGTCCTACCAGCGGCCGGCAGAGCTCGGCGCTGCGGACCCCCGTGCCCCTGCGGCTCGTCCTGCTCGTACCGCTGGTCCTGCTCGCCACCCCGCTCACGGTGCGCTCGGCATGGACCGACTGGCATTACCAGTCGCCGGTGGCCGAGCTCGCGCTGGTCCCGGTCCTCGCGGTCGTGATGGCGACCATGGCGCTGCTCCGCCACCCTTTCGTGCGCACCTTGCGGATGGGCCGCGCCGACCTGTGGGTCGGCACGGTTCTGCTGACGTCCGTCGCGGCCGTCCAGGGCTGGGCGCTGGTCCAGCCCGGCAGCTACCTGTGGGTGCTGCGCTTCGACGCGCTGGCGCTGCCGATGGTCGCGACGGCAGTGGTCGCACTTCTCTTCGGCGTACGGGCGCTCGTCGTGCTGTGGCCGGCGCTCGCCTACCTGACCCTGGCCTGGCCCCTGCCGGTCGCTGCGGTGATGGAGCTCGTGTCGGGGCCGGTGACCGGCTTCACGTCCACGATCGTCCAGGGCGTGCTGTGGCTCCTCCCGTGGAGCCCGACCACGGCGCGGGAGGGCAGCGACCTGGTTGTCCACGTGGCCGGGCTGCGCGGTGACGTCGACGTCGCCGTCACCAGCGCCTGCAGCGGGCTCAGCGGGATGCTCGGGTTCGCCGTCGTGGGACTTGCCCTGCTCTACCTCTTCGACGGACGGTTACGCCGCCGGGCCGCCTGGCTCGCGGCCGGACTGGGTCTCGTCCTGGCCGTCAACGTCGTCCGCATCGTCGGCCTGATCGCGGTGGCGGCACTGCTCGGGCCCAGGTTCGCGCTGGACGTCCTGCACCCCGTCGCCGGCCTCGCGCTGCTCAGCCTGGACGTTGCCGTGATGCTGGTCCTGGCGCCGCGCTTCCAGCTGGTCCGTCGCAGCATGCACCCGGTGCCGAGCGACAACCCGCTGCACGCGACGGGGGAGGCCCAGCCCGGACGTCTGCCGCGGCTGCTCATCCGGGTCGCCGCGCTGGTGGTCGTGACCACGCTGGTCGGCCTCCTCAACCTCCAGATGGCCGAGGCGGCGCCGGCGTACCGCAACTCGGGGCTGGCCCGGATCCACTCGCTGTCGGGTGTGCTCCGCGACGCCAGCGACGTGGGTTACTACACGCGCAGTGTCGACGAGCAGATGTGGGCCCGTCGCTACTTCGGCTCGGACGCGCGCTGGCGCCGGTTCGTGCTCGAGTCGTCCGACCCGGCCGTACCCACGGTCTGGGCGGACGTCCTGGACACCAACTCCCTGGCCAGCCTGCGTACCCACACCATGATGGCCTGCTACCGCTTCCACCAGCAGGACGTGCTGGCCCGGCGCACGGTGGAGCTGGCCAACGGGGTGCTCGTCGAGACCTACGTCGTCCAGATGGGCCGCGAGACCTGGCACGCCGTGTCGTGGCAGCGACCGATCGAGCGGCACGGACGGGTGGCGCACGAGCGGGTGACCTTGATGGCGAGCTCGCAGGAGAACGCCTTCGCCCGTGAGTTCCACGACGTCCCCGGCCGGGACGGGCTGCGTCGCCGGCTCGTGGCCAGCATGAACGCCATCCGTCCCGGGCACGACCCGAACCCTGCCTTGAGCCGGAGCCTGCTGGCTCTCGCCGACCAGATGGAATCCCGCGGTACCGGCCACACCACCGAAGGTGCGTCATGATCTCCAGCTTCACGACCGTAGGGCGCAGCGCGCTCGACTCGCTGTTCATCGTCTACTCGATCTGGGTGCTGCTGCACCTGGTCGTGCAGACCGTGCTGGCCCACCTGCACTGGCGCCGTGCCTCGCAGCCGCGCGCCGCGTGGGTCGGCGCCTGGCCGTCGGTGACGGTCGTCTGCCCGACGTACAACGAGGAGCCGGGCGAGCTGCGCCTGTGCCTGCAGTCGCTGGTCGACCAGGACTACCAGGGCCGGATCGACGTGCACGTCGTCGACGACCTGTCCGCCAATCGCGAGGCCGTCCGGCCGGTGCTCGAGGAGTTCGGTGCCATCCCCGGCTGGCGGGTGCACCTGCCCGACACCAACGGCGGGAAGCGCGCCGCCCAGGACATCGCGATCCGGGACAGCGGTGGCGACCTCGTCCTCACCATCGACTCCGACACCCAGCTGGCCCCGGACGCGGTGCGCCTGATGGTCCTCGAGTTCGCCGACGAGACCATCGGTGCCGCCACCGGCGACGTCCGGGTCTCCAACTCGCAGGTGAACCTGCTGACCAGGCTGATCGACCTGCGCTACTGGGTGGCCTTCAACCAGGAACGCGCTTCGCACGCACTGTTCGGGGCGGTGCTCTGCTGCTCCGGGCCGCTGTCGATGTACCGGCGCAGCGTCATCGACGAGGTGTGGGACGGCTACATGGCACAGACGTTCCGCGGGGTCGAGTGCACCTACGGCGACGACCGCCACCTGACCAACCTGGTGCTCCGGCTCGGGTTCCGTACAACCTTCGTGCCGGGTGCGCACTGCATTACGAGCGCACCGACCACGATGCGGACAGTACCTGCGCCAGCAGCTGAGATGGAACAAGAGCTACTACCGCGAGCTGCTGTGGACGCTCGCCTTCCTGCCGAAGCTGCGGCCGTTCATGTGGTTCGAGGTCGTGACGCAGGCGGTGCTGCCGATGCTGCTGGCGGTGTCGGTAGTCGCCACCGTCGTGCGTTCGGTGGTCTACGGGCCGGGCGTCCTGCTCTGGTACGCCGGGCTGATCGTCGTCATGGCCCTGCTGCACTGCCTGTACGCCGTGTGGCGGCTGCGCAGCCCCAAGCCGCTGCTTTTCGTCCTCTACGGATTCCTGCACGCCGCGTTCCTGATCCCGCTCCGGCTGCGCGCCCTCGGCTCTCTGACGGACAATGCCTGGGGCACCCGGGGCTCGACCGTCGACGCCCCGGTCGAGCGTCCCGAGGTCCCGACGGCAGTCCCGGCGACGCCGGTGCTCGAGCCCGTGGCGGCGCGAGCGGCCGAGGACCCACGCCTGGTTCTGGTGGTCGACGACGAGCAGGACGTCCGCGAGATGGTGGCCCGCAAGCTGGTGCAGTCGGGCTTCGAGGTCATCACCGCCGAGAACGGCCAGCAGGCGCTCGAGCTCGTCGCCCAGATGCACCCGGACCTCGTGCTGCTCGATATCGCCATGCCGGGCATGTCCGGCTTCGACGTGTGCCGAACCGTCAAGGCCGACCAGGACCAGCCGTCGCCACCGGTGATCTTCCTGTCGGCGCGCGCGCAGCCCGAGGACGTCGATGAGGGGCTGGCGGCCGGTGCGGCCGACTACGTCGTGAAGCCGTTCAGCCCAGCCGACCTCGTCCGGCGGACCGTCAGCGTGCTGGAGCGGGACGCGTGAGCTAGGTGTTCAGCGCGGGGCCGAGCGTGTCGAAGGACCTGGCATGACCGATGTGGTGCTCGGCCGCGACCGGCCGCTCGTGCTGGTGGCCGAGGATGATCCCGACGTACGGGACTTGATCGAGCGCAAGCTGCGGGGCGACGGCATGGACGTGCTCGCCGTGTCCGACGGGGTTGCCGCACTGCACGCCTGCCGCACCGCCCGGCCGGACCTCGTGCTGCTCGACGTGATGATGCCCGGCATGACCGGGCTGCAGATCTGCCAGGAGCTGCGCTCCCACGTCGCAACCCGGGACCTCCCCGTCGTCCTGATCACCGCGCGAGCCCGTGCCGTGGACATCCAGACCGGTTACGACTCCGGCGCCGACGACTACATCGTCAAGCCGTTCAGCCCGCGGGACCTGGTGTCGCGCATCCGGGCCGGCCTGCCGGGTGTGCGGCCGTGACCGGCTGGCTGCTCCCGGCGGGCTACCTGCTCACCCTGGTGGCCGCCACGCTGCTCGGCGCCTGGTCGGGACGACGGCTCTCGCAGCGCCGCCGGGCCGGCGAGGAGGCGGCATCGGCTGCGGCGCAGGAGACCGCCAGGCGCATCTCTGCTGAGATCCGCAGCTTCCCCGAGCTGCCCGACGCCTTTGCCGCGGCGGTCGGTTGCCTGGGCGAGCAGCTCGGCTGCTCGCTCGCGTACGTCCAGCTGGTCCGCCGTGAGGAGCATGCGGCGATCGTCTGGCGTCCCGCGCCGGGCAGCATGGCCCGCACCGACGTGGTGCCGGGGGCGTTCCTGCCGTTGCCCGACGAGCTGTACGACCTCGTGTCGGCCGATCGGTCGCTGGCGGCCGAGGACGCTCGCGCCCATGCCGACTTCCAGAGCCCGGACCTGGCCGCCGCCGTCGCCGGGCTCGACCTGGTGTCGCTGCTGGTCAGCCCCATAGCCTCCCCCGCCGGCGTGATCGGCGTCGTGGTCCTGAGCCGCTCGATGCGCCGACCGTTCGACCACCACGAGATCGGGGTCGTCGAGTCGGTCGCCTGGAGCCTTGGTCGTGCAGTGCAGAGCCGGGTGCTCCAGCGGCAGCAGGACGCCGTCGTCGAGCGCCTGGAGCTGCTCGACCGCTCGAAGAGCGACTTCGTGGCCTCGGTGTCGCACGAGCTGAGGACACCCCTGACCAGCATCGCGGGGTACGTCGAGATGCTGCTTGACGGTGACGGAGGACCGGTCAGCGATGGGCAGCGGGAGATGCTGGACATCATCGGTCGCAACACCGGGCGGCTGCAGACCCTGATCGAGGACCTGCTCACGATCGGGAAGATCGAGTCGGGGGCGCTGGCCCGGGAGGTGGGCGAGATCGAGGTCGGGAGCCTGCTGCGCTCGATCGAGGCGGCGATGGCGCCGGCCGTCGCGGCAGCGGGGCTGCGGCTGCTCGTGCCGGCCGCCGACGACCTGGTCGTGACCGGTGACCGCGACCAGGTGGAGCAGGTGCTGCTGAACCTTCTCGGCAACGCCATCAAGTTCACCCCGCCCGGCGGAACGGTGGCCGTGCGGACCAGCCACCCCGCGAGCGACTGGGTGGAGCTGTCGGTCACCGACACCGGCGTCGGCGTCCCGCAGGAGGACCAGGACCACGTCTTCACCAGGTTCTTCCGGGGCTCGAACGCGACCGAGCGGGCCGCCCAGGGCGCCGGCCTGGGCCTGAGCATCGTCGAGAACATCGTGTCCGCCCATGGTGGCACCGTGACGCTGTCGTCGGCCGCCGGCGCCGGGACGGTCATCACTGTCCGGCTCCCCGGCCGCAGCAGGGTGCCTGCCGCCACCGGCTGACCGTCGGGAACAGCACGGCCCGGCGCACGGTTGTGAGCATCAGGTCCGCCTCTGGCACAATGACCCGCTGGTTCCGGTTCACGTCCCGCCGTCCGAGGCGGCGACGACCCGGCGACCGTCCCACCGTGAGGAGCACCACCGTGAAGCCCGACATCCACCCCGAGTACGTCGAGACGACGGCCACCTGCAGCTGCGGGGCCACGTTCACGACGCGCAGCACCGCGAAGAACGGCGTCATCCACGCCGAGGTCTGCTCGCAGTGCCACCCGTTCTACACCGGCAAGCAGAAGATCCTCGACACCGGCGGCCGCGTGGCCCGGTTCGAGAAGCGCTTCGGCAAGCAGCCGGCCAAGTAGCGACCTCACGGCGCCGGTCGGCAGCCCCTCCACGGGGCTGCTGACCGGCGCCGCCGTCGTTCCCGGCCCCAGCGCCGACCGCCGTACGAGAGAGAAGGACCCCGTGCTCGAAGCCCCCGCCGAGATGCTGGCCGAGCACGCCCGGGTGGAGCAGGAGCTCGCCGACCCGGCGGTGCACGGCGACCAGGCCAAGGCCCGCGCCCTGGGCAAGCGGTACGCCGAGCTGACCCCGGTCGTGGACACCCACCGCGAGCTCCAGGAGCTGGCGGGCGACCTGGCCACGGCCCGCGAGCTCGCCGTCGACGACGAGTCGTTCCGGGCCGAGGTGCCGGTGATGGAGGCCCGCCAGGCCGAGCTCGAGGCCCGGCTGCGGACGCTCCTGCTGCCTCGGGACGAGAACGACGGCAAGGACGTCATCCTCGAGATCAAGGCCGGGGAGGGCGGCGAGGAGTCGGCGCTGTTCGCCGGCGACCTGCTGCGGATGTACCTGCGCTACGCCGAGCGGGTGGGCTGGAAGACCGAGGTCATCGAGGCCACCGAGACCGACATGGGCGGCTACAAGGACGTCCAGCTCGCGGTGAAGTCGCGTGGCACACCCCGCGCCAGGCGAGGGCGTCTGGGCCCGGCTCAAGTACGAGGGCGGCGTGCACCGGGTCCAGCGGGTGCCCGTCACCGAGTCCCAGGGCCGCATCCACACCAGCGCCGCCGGCGTGCTGGTGCTGCCCGAGGCCGAGGAGGTCGACGTCGAGATCGACCCGAACGACCTGCGGATCGACGTCTACCGCTCGTCCGGCCCGGGCGGTCAGAGCGTCAACACCACCGACTCGGCGGTGCGCATCACCCACGTGCCGACCGGCATCGTCGCCTCCTGCCAGAACGAGAAGTCCCAGCTGCAGAACCGGGAGCAGGCGATGCGCATCCTGCGGGCCCGGCTGCTCGCCGCCGCGCAGGATGCCGCCGACCAGGAGGCGTCGGACGCGCGCCGCAGCCAGGTGCGCACGGTCGACCGCTCGGAGCGGATCCGCACCTACAACTTCGCCGAGAACCGGATCGCCGACCACCGGGTCAACTTCAAGGCCTACAACCTCGACCAGGTGCTCGACGGCGACCTGGACGCCGTGGTCCAGGCGCTGGTCGACGCCGACACCGAGGCCAAGCTGGCCGCCGCGAGATGAGCCGTCCGCTGGCGGCCGCCGTGGCCGAGCGCGACGGCCCGGCTGGAGTCGGCCGGGGTGCCGTCGGCCCGGTACGACGCCGAGGTGCTGGCCGCCCACTCGCTGGGCGTCGACCGTCGGGACCTGTGGCGGCACGCCGCTGCCGGCGACGAGTTCGAGGCGTACGTCGGTCGGCGGGCCGCCCGGGAGCCGCTGCAGCACATCACCGGCGTGGCCTGGTTCCGCCACCTCACCCTGCAGGTCGGCGCCGGGCGTGTTCGTGCCGCGGCCGGAGACCGAGGTGGTGCGTGGACGCCGTGCTCGGCGGCGGTCCGGGGGCTGGACCGCGCCGCGGGTCGTCGACCTGGGCACCGGCTCGGGTGCGATCGCCCTCGCGGTGGCCACCGAGGTCGCCGGCAGCGAGGTGCACGCCGTCGAGCTCGACCCGGCCGCGCACGCCTGGGCCGCCCGCAACTGCGCCGGCTCGACCGTCGACCTGCGGCTCGGCGACATGGCGACGGCCTTCCCCGAGCTGGACGGCACCGTCGACGTCGTGGTCAGCAACCCGCCGTACATCCCGACAGGACGCCGTGATCCGCGACCCGGAGGTCGCCACCCACGACCCGGCCGTGGCGCTGTGGTCCGGAGCCGACGGGCTGGACGCGATGCGGGTCGTCGAGCAGGTGGCGGCCCGGCTGCTGCGGCCCGGCGGCACCGTCGTCGTCGAGCACGCCGACCTGCAGGGAGCCGCAGCGCCGGCCGTGTTCGCCAGCGCCGGCCGGTGGCAGGAGGTCGCGGACCACCGCGACCTGGCCGGCCGGGACCGCTACGTCACCGCCGTCCGGCGCGGTGCGACGATGGCCGCGGCGGAAAGGGTGGGCGGCTGATGGCCTGGGTGCGGCGCTACGACATGGCGGCGGCGACCGAGCGCCCGATCGGTCTCGACCTGGCCAAGGACGCCGTCCGCCGGGGCGAGCTGGTCGTGCTCCCCACCGACACCGTCTACGGCCTGGGCACCGACGCGTTCTCCCCGGACGCCGTCGGCGCGCTGCTGGCGGCCAAGGGCCGCGGCCGCGACATGCCGGTGCCGGTGCTGGTCGGCTCGCCGCGCACCCTCGACGGCATCGCCACCGGCCTGTCCCTGACGGCCCGCGACCTGGTCGAGGCGTTCTGGCCCGGTGGGCTGACCCTGGTCGCGACCGTGCAGCCGTCGCTGCAGTGGGACCTGGGCGACACCGGCGGCACCGTGGCGGTCCGGATGCCGCTGCACCCGGTCGCGATCGAGTTGCTGCAGGGCACCGGCCCGATGGCCGTGAGCAGCGCCAACGTCTCCGGCCGGCCGCCGGCCACCACCTGCGACGAGGCGGTCGAGCAGCTCGGCGAGGTCGTCTCGGTCTACCTCGACGGCGGCCCGTCCGGCGAGCCGGTCCCGTCCACCATCGTCGACGTCACCGGCGCCACGCCGCGGGTGCTGCGGCTCGGGCGCGGTCGACGCCGAGGCGCTCCGCTCGGTCGCGCCCGACCTGGTGGCCGAGCCGTACAGTGACGGGTCATGAGCGAGCGCGCCGAGCCGTCCGGGACGTTCTGGGGCCCGGACTTCGACGCCCTGCTGGCCCAGGACCCGGAGATCGCCGGCGTCGTGACCGGCGAGCTCGACCGCCTGCGGGGCGGCCTGCAGCTGATCGCGAGCGAGAACTTCACCTCGCCGGCCGTGCTGGCGGCCCTCGGCTCGACGCTGTCCAACAAGTACGCCGAGGGCTACCCCGGCCGGCGCTACTACGGCGGCTGCCAGGAGGTCGACCGGGCCGAGGAGATCGGCATCGCCCGGGCCCAGGCCCTGTTCGCAGGTGACCCAGCCGGGCGTCCGATATCCACGTCAACCTGCAGCCGCACTCCGGCGCGAGCGCCAACCTGGCGGCCTATGCCGCGCTGCTGCAGCCCGGCGACCCGGTGCTCGCCATGTCGCTGCCGCACGGCGGCCACCTCACCCACGGCTCGAAGGTCAGCTTCTCCGGCACCTGGTTCACGCCGGTGCCCTACACCGTCCGCCGGGACACCGAGCTGATCGACTACGACGAGGTCCGCGACCTCGCCCTCGAGCACCGGCCGAAGATGATCATCGCTGGCGCGACGGCCTACCCACGGCTGATCGACTTCGCCCGGTTCCGGGAGATCGCCGACGAGGTCGGCGCCTGGCTGATGGTCGACGCCGCGCACTTCATCGGCCTGGTCGCAGGGGGCGCGATCCCGTCACCGGTGCCGTACGCCGACGTGGTGACCTTCACGACGCACAAGGTGCTGCGTGGTCCGCGCGGCGGCATGATCGTGTGCCGCCCGGAGCTGGCGCCGCGGATCGACAAGGCGGTGTTCCCGTTCCTGCAGGGCGGCCCGTTGATGCACGCGGTGGCGGCCAAGGCGGTGGCCCTGGGGGAGTGCCTGCAACCGGCGTACCGGGACTACGCCCACCAGGTGGTGGCGAACGCCAAGGCGCTGGCCGAGGGGCTCGCGGCCGAGGGCATGCGGCCGGTCTCCGGCGGCACCGACACCCATCTCGCACTGCTCGACCTGCAGCCGCTGGGGCTCGACCGGGGCGCAGGCCGAGACCCGATGCGACGCCGCGCGGATCACCCTGAACAAGAACGCGATCCCCTACGACCCGCAGAAGCCGATGGTTGCCTCCGGCATCCGGGTGGGCACCCCGGCGGTGACCACGCAGGGCATGACCGGGCCCGCGATGAAGGAGGTCGCGACCCTCATCGGCCGGGCCGTCCGTGACGCCGACGGGTCGTCGGCGGCCGAGATCGCCGAGGCGGTGGCCGCGCTGGTGGCCCAGCACCCGGCGTACCCCGTCCCGGCCTAGCGGGGCCGACGCCGCGTGCGCGAGTACATGCTCACCCTGGTGGTGGCTGCCACCGTCACCTACCTGCTGACCCCGGTCGCGCGCCGGATCGCCCTGCGGTGGGGCGCGATGACCGCGGTCCGGGACCGGGACGTGCACGCGATCCCGACCCCGCGGCTGGGCGGCATCGCGATGCTGGCCGGCTTCGCCGCCGGTCTGCTGGTGGCCACCCAGATGCCCTTCCTCGGGCCCCGGCTCAGCGACGGCCGGCAGACGGTCGCCCTGCTCTCCGGCGCCGCGCTGATCTGCGCGCTCGGCGTCGCCGACGACAAGTGGGAGCTCGACGCGCTGACGAAGCTGGCCGGCCAGGTGCTGGCAGCCGGCGTCATGGTCCTCGGCGGGGTGCAGATGCTCTACCTGCCGATCGGGAGCCTCGGCGGGTCCGACGACGACTTCCCGAAGACGTTCGTCCTCGGCCCGGTCGAGGGGGCTGTCCTCACCATCGCCCTCGTGGTGATCACCGTGAACGCGGTGAACTTCGTCGACGGCCTGGACGGTCTGGCCGCGGGCGTCGTCGCGATCGCGGCCGCCGCGTTCTTCATCTTCTCCTACATCCTCACCGTCAACGGGAGCCTGGTCCGGGCCACCACGTCCGGGGTGGTGGCCGCGGCGCTGGTGGGGGTGTGCGTGGGGTTCCTGCCGCACAACTTCAGCCCGGCCCGGGTCTTCATGGGCGACTCCGGCTCGATGCTGCTCGGGCTGCTGCTGGCCTCGACGACGATCACCCTCACCGGCAACGTCGGGCCCAACTCGGTGACCACGGACCTCACGCCCACCCTGCTGCCGCTGGCGCTGCCGCTGGCGGCGATGGCCCTGCCGTTCATCGACGTGCTGCTCGCCATCGTGCGCCGCACCGCCGCTGGGCGGTCGCCGTTCGCGCCGGACAAGCAGCACCTGCACCACCGGCTGCTGGAGCGCGGCCACAGCCATGCCCGCGCAGTGCTGGTGATGTACCTGTGGTCCGCGGTCATCTCGTTCGGGGCCACGGCCTGGGCGTTCCTGTCATTCCGGGGGTTCGCCCTGAGCCTGTCGGCGGTCGTCGTGGTGGCCCTCGTGGTGACCATGAACATCCCCCGGCTACGCCGTGGCGAAGGCACGTTCACCGGCCTGCGCCGAGGCGTCCGCCGCTGACCGGACCGGGGTTCGATGATCCTCATGGCCTGTGTTAGCGTCGGCGTTCCGGCGGCGGGGGCGGTTCGCTCACCCCGTCCTCATTCGCCCCTGTTCCACCCGCGAGTTCGAGGTAGGTCGATGCTCATCTACGCGTCCCCCGGCCGGGTCGCCGTCACGCCGTGGGGAGTCACCGTGGGCACAACTCCGGGGCCGTCCGCGCCCGGCCCGTTCTCGATGTTCGGGACCCTGACCGGGCTCGCTGCGCTCATCGCCGTCCTCGTCGGCGCCGGGATGGCGCTGGGCTACCTCCTTGACTCGCTGCTCTCGACGCCGCACGTCTTCCTCTTCGCCGGACTGGTGCTCGGCATCGCAGCGGCCGTCCTCGCCACCCGATCGATCGTCACGAGGTACTTCCGATGACGAACCCCCCGCTGACCGACCGGCAGATCGACTACAAGCTCGCGCTGCGCTCGGCTGCCCGCAACTACAACCGGACGCTGATCCTGGCCGCGGCCGTCGGCGTCGCCGGCTTCCTGGTCCTCGCCCTGACCGTGAGCTTCTCGGCCGGCGTGCTGTTCGTCGTCGGCATCGGCCTCGGCGTGGTCAACAGCCAGCTCGTGCAGCGGTCCCTGGTGACCGCGGTGACCAACGGCGACACCGACCGCAAGCAGATCGGCTTCGGCGTCCTCAAGCGCTTGTCGGTCGTGACCGTGTTCGCCTTCCTGATCGCGCTCGCGTACCAGCCCAACGGCTGGATCGTGTTCGTCGGTCTCACCACGTTCCAGATGCTGATCACGGTGACGTTGTTCGGCGGCCTCGCCCGCCAGGTTCGGCGCGCATGAGCGGCTCGGGCACCCTGCTTGCCGCCGACATCGAGGTCGGGCACCACAAGACCGCCGAGTTCCTGGGCCTCACCTTCAACGTCGACACGGTGATATCCACCCTTGTCGCCGGCGTCATCGTGCTCGGCGCCGGCCTCTACATGGCCCGCCGCGCCAGCAGCGGCCGGCCGAGCAAGCTGCAGCTGGCGTTCGAGACCATCGTCGACGCGATCGAGAAGCAGGTGGCGTCGAGCATGGGGCAGGTGGCCCCGTTCGTGGTGCCGCTGGCGTTCACGCTCTTCATGTTCATCCTGATCGCGAACTGGCTGGAGCTCATCCCGTCCGGCGGCTACCTCGAGGCGCCGTCGGCGGACATCAACTTCACCTTGGCGCTGGCCCTGATCGTGATCGTCTGGATGCACATCACGGCGATCCGCAAGAAGGGCCTGGGCTCCTACCTACGCCACTACGCGCAGCCGTACCCGGCGCTGATCCCGCTCGAGATCATCGGAGAGATCGTCAAGCCGTTCACGCTGGCGCTGCGACTCTTCGGCAACATCTTCGCCGGCGGTGTCATGCTCGCGATCATCGGCCTGATCCCGGCCTGGCTGCTCTGGATCCCCAACGGCCTCTGGAAGGGCTTCGACCTCATCATCGGCGCCATCCAGGCCTTCATCTTCGCCCTGCTCACGATCCTGTACTTCGGGTTCGCACTCGAGGAAGAAGAGCATTAACCGCACGCCGACAAGACCGAACAGCACATCCGAGGCTCCGCAGCAGGAGCCCCGAACCGAGGAGAGACAGTGGCAGCAGATCCCGAGCTCGTAACCGCGATCAAGACCGCGGGAGCCATGATCGGCGGTGGACTCGCCCTCGGCGGCGGCGCCATCGGCGCGGCCGTCGGTGACGGCCTGGCAGGCGCCCAGACCATCGCCGGCGTGGCGCGTCAGCCGGAGGCGCGGGCACAGCTGTTCCCGATCCTGTTCCTGACCGTCGGCCTGGTCGAGGCCATGTACTTCATCAACCTGGGGTTCATGGCCTACTTCGTCTTCGTCCTGGGGAAGTAGTCCGGGCATGGTCGTGACAAGCGCGTCCGCCCTGATGGCGGCCAGCACCACCGAGAGTGATAGCAACTTCTTGGTGCCCAACGGCACGTTCATCGCCGAGCTGGTGGCCTTCGCCCTCCTGCTCTGGGCGCTGGCCAAGTACGTGCTGCCGCCGCTCAGCAAGGCGATGACGCAGCGGCAGGACTTCATCGACCGCCAGATCAAGGACAGCCAAGAGGCTCGGGAGCGGGTCGAGAAGACCGAGGCCGACCTCAAGGCCCTGCTCGAGGAGACCCGGGCTGACGCCAGCCGGATCCGTGAGGAGGCCCGGGCGGCCGGCCGGGCGATCATCGCCGAGCTGCGCGAGAAGGCGGAGGAGGAGTCCAGCCGGGTCCGCGATCGCGGCGAGCAGCAGCTCGCGGCCGAGCGGGAGCAGGTCATCGCCGCGGTCCGCGCCGACCTCGGTCGGCTGGCCGCAGAGCTGGCCGAGCGGATCGTCGGCGAGTCGCTGGACGACGACGCGCGCCAGCGCCGGATCGTCGACCGGTTCCTCGACGACCTCGGCTCCCGTTCCACGGAGGACGCCCGCTGATGCGAGGTATCAGCAGGCAGTCCCTCGCGGCCGGTCGGGCACGGGTCGATGAGCTCACCGCCGACGTCGGTGCCGACGAGCTGCGCCAGCTGGCCGGCGAGCTGTTAGTCGTCGTGCACCTGCTGGCGGGCGAGCCGCGGCTACGCCGGATCGTCAGCGACCCGGCGGTCGGTGCCGACCAGCGGGCCGAACTGCTCAGCGGCCTGCTCGGCGACCGGGTGTCGGCGAGCGCCGCCGCGATGGTGGAGGTGCTCGTGCGGTCGCCCTGGTCGCGGCCCGCGGACCTCGTGGACGCCGCAGACGACATCTCGGCCCAGGTGCTGTTCGCCGCCGAGGAGCGGGACGACACCCTCGACGACGTCGAGGACGATCTGTTCCGGTTCGGCCGGATCCTGGAGCGCGAGCCCCGGCTCCGGTCGGCCCTGACCGACCCGTCCCTGCCTGCCGAGCGAAAGCAGTCGCTGCTGGACGCCCTGCTGCAGGGCAAGGTGCGCGAGGCCAGCCGGGTGCTGATCGGCGAGGTCGTCCTGCACCCACGAGGACGGACCATCGACCGGGCGCTGGACGAGTACGGCCGGCTGGCGGCCGCCCGGCGCGAGCGGCTCGTCGCCCGGGTGCGCAGCGTCGTGCCACTGACGGAGGAGCAGCTGACCCGGCTCGCCGAGGGGCTGGCGGCCGAGCTCGGCCACCGGGTGCACCTCAACGTCGAGATCGACCCTGACCTGGTCGGCGGCCTGACCGTGCGCATCGGTGACGAGCTCTACGACGCCAGCATCGCCAACCGCATCACCGCCGTCCGCCGCCTGATGTCGGGCTGAGCGACCACCATGACTACGTCTGACCGAGCAGTACCGACCAAGGAGAGCAGGGACCCATCATGACGGAGCTCACCATCCGTCCCGACGAGATCCGCGACGCCCTCGAGCGTTTCGTCTCGAGCTACCAGCCCGACGAGGCCGACAAGGCCGAGGTGGGCCGGGTCATCGACACCGGTGACGGCATCGCGCGCGTCGAGGGTCTGCACTCGACCATGACCAACGAGCTGCTCGACTTCGGCGACGGCGTGCTCGGCATCGCGCTGAACCTCGACGTCCGCGAGATCGGCTGCGTCATCCTCGGGGACGCCCAGCACATCCGCGAGGGCCAGGAGGTCCGCCGCACCGGCGAGATCCTCTCCATCCCCGTCGGTGACGGTTTCCTCGGCCGCGTCATCGACCCGCTGGGCCGCCCGCTCGACGGCAAGGGTGACATCGAGTCCACCGAGCGCCGGGTCCTCGAGACGCAGGCGCCCTCGGTCGTGCAGCGCCAGCCGGTGAAGGAGCCGCTGCAGACCGGTGTCAAGGCGATCGACGCCATGACCGCGATCGGTCGCGGCCAGCGCCAGCTGATCATCGGTGACCGGCAGACCGGCAAGACCGCCGTCGCGCTCGACGCGATCATCAACCAGCGCGACAACTGGAAGAGCGGCGACCCGACCAAGCAGGTCAAGTGCGTCTACGTCGCCATCGGCCAGAAGGGCACCACGGTCCGCGAGGTCGTCAACACCCTCGAAGAGGCCGACGCGATGGCCTACACGACGGTGGTCAGCGCGCCCGCGTCGTTCCCCGCCGCGTTCAAGTACCTCGCGCCGTACGCCGGCTCCGCGCTGGGCCAGTACTGGATGTACCAAGGCCAGCACGCGCTCATCGTCTTCGACGACCTGTCCAAGCAGGCAGAGGCCTACCGCGCGATCTCGCTGCTGCTGCGCCGCCCGGCCGGCCGCGAGGCCTACCCGGGTGACGTGTTCTACCTGCACTCGCGGCTCCTCGAGCGCTGCGCGAAGCTCTCCGACGAGCTCGGTGGGGGATCGCTGACCGGCCTGCCGATCATCGAGACCAAGGGCAACGACATCTCGGCGTACATCCCGACCAACGTCATCTCGATCACCGACGGCCAGATCTTCCTCGAGACCGACCTGTTCAACTCCGGTGTCCGCCCGGCCATCAACGTCGGTGTCTCGGTGTCCCGCGTCGGCGGTGCGGCTCAGGTGCGCGCCTTGCGCACGGTGTCCGGCCGGCTCCGCCTCGACCTGGCCCAGTTCCGCGAGCTCGAGGCGTTCTCCGCCTTCGGGTCCGACCTCGACCGCGCGTCCAAGCGTCAGCTGGAGCGCGGCGCTCGGCTGGTCGAGCTGCTCAAGCAGCCGCAGTTCAACCCGTTCCCGGTCGAGCGCCAGGTGGTGTCGATCTGGGCCGGTACGACCGGCGCCCTCGACGAGATCCCGGTCGCCGACATCCACCGGTTCGAGGCCGACTTCCTCGACCACATCGGGCGGGACAAGCCGGAGATCTATGAAGGCATCCTGGAGTCCGGCAAGCTCGAGGACGACACGGTCGACGCGCTGGAGAAGGCGATCGACGAGTTCAAGAAGTCGTTCGACATTAACGAGGAGCAGAAGGCCGTCAACGAGGCGGAGGCCGAGGCGGCGAGGAAGGAAGACGAGTCGCGCGAGTCGGTCAAGGTGCGCAAGCCCAAGCCAAAGCAGAAGAGCTGACGAGCATGCCCGACACGGTGACGATCGAGGAGAGGAGGTAGCGCATGGGTGCCCAGCAACGGGTGTTCCGTCAGCGCATCAGCGCGGTGCGGTCCACGAAGAAGATCACCAAGGCGATGGAGCTCATCGCAGCCTCCCGCATCGTCAAGGCGCAGCAGCGGGTGGCGGAGTCGACGCCGTACGCCGAGGCGATTACCGAGACGGTCACCATCGTCGCGAGCAGCTCGTCGACCGAGCACGTGCTCACGACGGAGCGGGAGAACCCTGGCCGGGTGGCAGTGCTGGTCATCACCAGCGACCGCGGTCTGGCCGGCGCCTACAGCAGCAGCGCCCTGCGCGCAGCCGAGCAGCTCACCGTGCGGCTGCGAGGCGAGGGCATGGACCCCGTGCCGTACGTCGTCGGGCGCAAGGGTGTCGCCTTCTACCGGTTCCGCAACCGCGAGATGGCGGAGAACTGGACCGGGTTCTCCGAGCAGCCGAAGTACGAGAACGCCAAGGAGGTCGCCGACACCCTGATCGACGCCTTCCTGGCCGGGTCCGACGAGGGCGGCATCGATGAGATCCACCTGGTCTTCACCGAGTTCATCACCTCGGTGACCCAGCGGCCGAAGGCGGTGCGACTGCTGCCACTCGTCGTCGAGGAGACGACCGACGACGAAGGCCCGATGCCGCTCTACGAGTTCGAGCCGTCCGCCGAGGGAGTGCTCGACGCACTGCTGCCGCGCTACCTCGAGAGCCGCGTGTGGAACGCGCTCCTGCAGTCGGCAGCAGCGGAGTCCGCTGCCCGCCGGCGGGCCATGAAGTCGGCCAGCGACAACGCGGACGAACTGATCAAGGGCCTGGTGCGGGCAGCGAACGCCGCCCGCCAGGCCGAGATCACCCAGGAAATCATGGAGATCGTCGGTGGCGCTGAGGCGCTGTCCGGCGGATCAGAATGAGTCCGACAAGTGCACCGGAAGTGAGAGCGACATGACGGAGACCATCGAGCAGTCCGAGACGGGCACGGCCGAAGAGGGAGGCATCGGACGCGTCGTACGCGTCATCGGCCCCGTCGTCGACGTCGAGTTCGCCCCAGACGAGATGCCCGCCATCTTCAACGCGCTCGAGGTTGAGCGCACCCTCAGCGGCGAGACGTTGACGCTGACACTCGAGGTCGCGCAGCACTTGGGCGACAACCAGATCAGGGCCATCGCCATGCAGCCGACCGATGGTCTGGTGCGTGGCGCACCCGTGCAGGACACGGGGTCGTCCATCTCGGTGCCGGTCGGCGACGTCACCAAGGGCCACGTCTTCAACGTGCTCGGAAAGCCGCTCGACGTGAAGGAGAGCAGCCTCGACATCAAGGAGCGCTGGCCGATCCACCGGCCGTCACCGGCCTACGACCAGCTCGAGTCCAAGACCGAGATGTTCGAGACCGGCATCAAGGTCATCGACCTGCTGACGCCCTACGTGCGCGGCGGCAAGATCGGGCTGTTCGGCGGTGCCGGTGTCGGCAAGACCGTGCTGATCCAGGAGATGATCTACCGCGTCGCCGAGAACTTCGGTGGTGTCTCCTGCTTCGCCGGCGTCGGCGAGCGCACCCGCGAGGGTAACGACCTCTTCCTCGAGATGACCGAGACCGGCGTCATCGAGAAGACCGCACTGGTCTTCGGCCAGATGGACGAGCCGCCCGGAACCCGGCTGCGGGTCGCACTCGCGGCCCTGACCATGGCGGAGTACTTCCGCGACGTGCAGAAGCAGGACGTGCTGTTGTTCATCGACAACATCTTCCGGTTCACCCAGGCAGGCTCCGAGGTGTCGACGCTGCTCGGGCGGATGCCTTCGGCGGTCGGCTACCAGCCGACCCTGGCTGACGAGATGGGCGAGCTGCAGGAGCGCATCACGTCGACCCGCGGTCACTCGATCACCTCGATGCAGGCGATCTACGTCCCTGCCGACGACATCACCGACCCGGCGCCGCACACGGTGTTCGCGCACCTCGACGCGACGACGACGCTGTCGCGGCCGATCTCCGAGCTCGGCATCTACCCCGCGGTCGACCCGCTCGACTCGACGAGCCGCATCCTCGACCCGCGCCACGTCGGCGACGAGCACTACGCCGTTGCCCAGCGGGTCAAGGAGATCCTTCAGCGCTACAAGGACCTGCAGGACATCATCGCGATCCTCGGCATCGACGAGCTCTCCGAAGAGGACAAGATCCTCGTCGGCCGGGCCCGCCGCATCCAGCGCTTCCTGTCGCAGAACACCTTCGTGGCCAAGGCGTTCACCGGTCTCGACGGCTCCTTCGTTCCGGTCAGCGAGACTGTCGAGTCGTTCAAGAAGCTCACCGAGGGCGAGTACGACCACCTGCCCGAGCAGGCCTTCTTCCTGTGCGGTGGCATCGAGGACGTCGAGCGCAAGGCCGCCGAGCTCGAGAAGGAGGGCTGATCGCGGGTGGCTGACAAGAAGCTCGATGTCGAGGCTCGTCTCGGTCGACCAGAAGGTGTGGACGGGCGAGGCCACGTTCGTGCGCGCCCGCACCGTCGACGGCGAGATCGGAATCCTCCCGGGACACTGGGACCACCTCTCGGTGCTCGTCGAGGGCGTTCGTGGACATCCGCGAGGGCGAGAAGTCCACCCTGGCTGCGGTGCACGGCGGCTTCCTGCTGGTGCACGACAACACGGTGCGGCATGCTGGCCGAGACGGCCGAGCTCGGCCAGGACATCGACGTGGAGCGGGCTCGTGCGGCGCTGCAGCGCTCTCGAGGCGGCGTCCGACGACGACGGCCAGGCGGCCGACGCGATCCGCCGCGCCGAGGCTCGGCTGGCTGCCGCCGGCAGCAGCCACCACAGCGGCTGATCGGCGCCTGGACTCACCGATGGCGTTCGAGCGGTGAGTGTCCTGCTGGCGTTGGACGGACTGGCCGTCCTCGTGCTGGTCGCGCTGCTCGGCCTCGCCCTGTTGTTCGTCCGGCGTCGGGTCATCACCCGCCGGGGCGGGACGTTCGACTGCAGCGTCCGGCTCCGGGACGCGCCGCACGGGAAGGGCTGGGTGCTGGGCATCGGCCGGTACGCCGGTGAACGGCTGGAGTGGTACCGCGTGTTCTCCTTCGCGATGCGGCCCAAGCGGGTCCTCGGCCGCAGGCACCTCCAGGTGGTCGAGCGCCGGAGCCCGCGCGGTCCGGAGGTCTTCGCCCTGCTCGCGGACGCGGTGGTGGTCCGCTGCCTGGACGGCGAGGGATCCGGCTCGGTCGAGCTGGCGATGGGCCAGGACACCCTGACCGGCTTCCTCGCCTGGCTCGAGTCCTCGCCGCCGGGCATCCCGAGGGCCTGACGACCTCGGGCCGCGTGCGTCAGCGGACGAAGCTGAACAACCGCCGTCCTCTCGCCCAGCGGCCGGGGCGGACCGATGAGCCGGTGGACGCCGACGGACCAGATCCTGTCGTCCGGCGCGGTGAACGACTGCTCGGCGTACCCGGCAGCGGTGAACCAGCCTCGGATCGCCGGGGTGAGGTCGGGCTCGCGGCGGTGCCGGGTCCAGACCACTGTCGCTCTCCGGTGCGCAGAGCCCGGGGAGCGCGGCGATCGTGCTCGCGGCGTCCTCGTCGCTGACGTTGCCCAGCACGCCGCACAGCAGCAGCAGGTCGGCGGGCGCGCACCCGGCGTACGTGTCGGTGCTGCCTGCGTCGGCGCACCGGACCGAGACGCCCGGCAGGTCGGCGGCAGTCGACGCGGCGGCCGCGGCGAGGTCGGCGTCCAGCTCGACCAGGGTGGCCGTGACCCGGGCAGCGTCCGGCCGGCCGGTCAGCACGCCGAGCAGGTCGCGGCCGTCGCCGGCGCAGACGCTGGTCACCACCACCGGCCGGGGTTGCGTGCGGTCGAGCCACCGGGCGATCTGCGCCTGGACCACGGCGAGTCGCTGGGACAGCGCCGAGGCCGGGTCGGCGTAGTCGGCATGCCAGGCCCGCCAGTCGGTGCCCGTGCACGTCAGCGGTTGGCGCCGGGACCCACAGCACGTCGCCGACCTCGCGGTTCGCGTGCCGGGCCAGCACGAACAGCAGGTCGGACAGCCGGTTCAGGTAGGTGGCCGTCACCGGGTTGACCGTGTCCGGGTGGGCCTCCACCGCCGCGCCAGGTGGCCCGCTCGGCCCGGCGTACGACGGTGCGCGCGACGTGCAGGTGGGCGGCGCGCGGCGTCCCGCCTGCCAGCACGAACGACCGGAGCGGCTCGAGGTCGGCGTTGAAGCGGTCGATCTCGCGCTCCAGCGCGTCGACCTGCTCCTGCGCCACCCGCAGCGGCGGGTACTTTCGGAGGCGCGGCTCGATGGGGGTGCACAGGTCCGCCCCGACGTCGAAGAGGTCGTTCTGCACCCGGGTCAGCACCGCGGCCACGTCGTCGGTCAGCGCACCCGAGGCCAGCGCGACCCCGAGGAAGGCGCCCGCCTCGTCGCAGTCGGCGTAGGCCTCGAGCCGAGGGTCGTTCTTGCTGATCCGCCCGCGGCCGCCGTAGCCGGTGGTGCCGTCGTCGCCGGTGCGGGTGTAGATGCGGGTGAGGTTGACCATGCCGTCGAGACTAGGCGAGGGCGCCGACCCTACGATGCCGGGCATGGACAGGTTCCGCGTCGTCGGTGGCGCCCGGCTCGCCGGCGAGGTGCGCGTCACCGGCGCCAAGAACAGCGTGCTCAAGGTGATGGCCGCCGCGCTGCTCGCGGAGGGCCGCACCACCCTGACCAACGTGCCGCGGATCATGGACGTCGAGATCATGGGCGAGCTGCTTCGCCGGCTCGGCTGCGCCGTGGACTACGACTCGGACACAGCCACCGTGGTCGTCGACGTGCCGGCTGAGCTCGGGCACCACGCCGACTACGACCTGGTCCGCCGGATCCGGGCCTCCATCTGCGTCCTGGGGCCGCTGATCGCCCGCTGCGGCCGGGCCGAGGTGGCGCATGCCGGGGGCGACGCGATCGGCAGCCGGCCGCTGGACTTCCACATGGCGGGGCTGACCAAGCTCGGCGCCGAGCTCGAGAACGAGCACGGCTACATCGTGGCCCACGCGCCGCACGGGCTCACCGGCGCGACCGTCTGGCTGGACTTCCCGAGCGTCGGGGCCACCGAGAACGTGCTGATGGCCGCGGTGCTCGCGACGCGGCACGACGGTGATCGACAACGCTGCGCGCGAGCCGGAGATCGTCGACCTGTGCCAGATGCTGCAGCAGATGGGCGCCAAGATCGACGGCATGGGGACCTCGACGCTGACCATCGAGGGGGTCGACCGGCTGTCGCCGACCACCCACGAGATCGTGCCGGACCGGATCGTGGCGGGCACCTGGGCGTTCGCCGCCGCGATGACCCGTGGGTGACGTCACCGTGCACCACGCCCGGCCCGAGCACCTGGAGATCGCGCTGGACAAGCTGGGCTCGGCAGGGGCCGTCGTGCACGGCCTGGACGACGGGTTCCGGGTCGTGATGGAGCGGCGACCGACCGCGGTCGACGCCGTCACGCTGCCCTACCCCGGCCTGGCGACCGACCTGCAGCCGCTGGTGATGGCGCTCAACGCCATCGCGGACGGCGCCGCCATGATCACCGAGAACATCTTCGAGGGCCGGTTCGTGTTCGCCAGCGAGCTGGCTCGGCTCGGGGCGCACGTGCGCACCGACGGTCATCACGCGGTGGTGCGCGGGGTGCCGCGACTGTCCGGGCCCCGGTCCGGGCCAGCGACATCCGGGCCGGTGCGGCGCTCGACCCTGGCCGGGCTGGTCGCGCGAGGGGGTCACCCACGTGAGCGACATCTTCCACGTCGACCGCGGCTACCCGGGCTTCGACGTGGCGCTGCGCCACCTCGGCGCCGACGTCACCCGCGAGCCCGACCCCGACGCGGCCTTCGACGCACTGAGGCGCCTCGACCTCAGTCACGGGTGGCCGAGCAGCCGCCGCGCGCTCGATCTCGTCCTCGCTGAGCACCATCAGCCGCGGGCCCTCGGTGGTCGTCACGAGCTGGGCCTTGATGCCGGCGGCCTCGAGCCGCTGCCGGGACAGCTCGCCCTCGATGAAGCTGCCCGGAGAGGCGACGGCCACCATCAGCCCGTAGTCGTCGGCGGTGCCCGGACGCGGCCTGCGCTCGACCAACGAGCGCCGCTCGCCGCCGTACGCCCACGCAGCAGCAGCGCGAGCACGCCGACCATGACGATCGACGTGAGGAGCGGCAGCTGCCAGCCCGGCACCGCCCCAGTCTGGCCCATGCACCGGCCGCCGGTTAGGCTCGGCGCCCATGAGCACCTGCACTTCGCCGTCATCGGAGCCGGCCTGATGGGCTCCGGGATCGCCCAGGTCGCCGCGGCCGGCGGGCAGGACGTGGTCCTGCGCGACGTCACCGACGAGGCGCTGGCACGCGGCACGGCGGCGATCAAGACCTCGTTCGACCGGTTCGTCGCGCAAGGGCAGCCTCGAGGCGACGGACGCCGACGCCGCCCTGGCCCGGATCACCACGACCACCGACCTCGACGCGGCGGCGCCGACGCCGACATCGTCGTCGAGGCCGTCTTCGAGAAGCTCGAAGTCAAGCACGAGATCTTCCGCGCGCTCGACAAGCTCTGCCGCGACGGCGCGGTGCTCGCCACCAACACCTCCGCGATCCCGATCACCAAGATCGCGGCGGTCACCGAGCGCCCGGAGGCCGTCGTCGGCACGCACTTCTTCTCGCCGGTGCCGATGATGCAGCTCTGCGAGCTGGTGCGCGGCTACAAGACGAGCGACGAGACGCTGCCACGCGCGCGGGAGTTCGCCGAGTCGGTCGGCAAGACCTGCATCGTCGTCAACCGCGACGTGGCCGGCTTCGTCACCACCCGGCTGATCTCCGCGCTGGCGATCGAGGCGACCCGGCTCTACGAGACCGGCGTCGCGTCCGCCGAGGACATCGACACCGCCTGCAAGCTGGGCTTCGGCCACGCGATGGGCCCGCTCGCCACGACCGACCTCACCGGCGTCGACATCCTGCGCACGCCACGCAGCAACATCTACACCGAGTCCCAGGACGAGAAGTTCTCCCCGCCGGAGCTGCTGCGGCGGATGGTGGCCGCCGGCGACCTCGGCCGCAAGACCGGCCAGGGCTTCTACACCTACGACGGCTAGGCCTGCCCACCCCTCCGCCGTTCGACCACGTACTGGCAGGCGGATGGGTACTTTGCGAGGCTCCTGCGCCTCGCAAGGTGCGGCGGATTCAGCCGGTCGTCGCAACACGGCGGTTCAGGACGCTTCTGACAGTAGGGCGTTGAGGGCCTCGCGGGGGTTGCGCCAGCCGAGGGTCTCGCGGGGCCGGCCGTTGAGCTCGGCGGCGACTCTGACCAGCTCGGCGGGTGAGTGCGCCGACAGGTCGGTGCCTTTGGGGAAGTACTGGCGAAGCAGCCCGTTGGTGTTCTCGTTCGTGCCGCGTTGCCAGGGGCTGTGCGGGTCACAGAAGTAGATCTGCAGGTCGGTGGCCATGGTGATCTGGGCGTGTGCCGCGAGCTCGGTGCCTTGGTCCCAGGTCAGAGTCCGGCGCAACGTGGCCGGGAGGGTCATGATCGCTGCGGCGATGGCGTCGCGCACGGCGGGGGCACTGTGGTTCTGCGGCAGGTGCAGGAGGATCACGAACCGGGTGGTGCGCTCGACCAGGGTGCCGATCGCGGAGGCGCTGTGCGAGCCGACGATCAGGTCGCCCTCCCAATGTCCGGGCACCGCCCGGTCTTCCACTTCGGGCGGCCGTTCGGAGATCATCACCATGTTCGGGATCCGGACCAGGCGGGCCGTCACCTGCCGTCGCGGCTTGCGCAGAGCCCGGCCGGTGCGCAGGCAGGCGGTCAGCTCCCGGCGCAGCCCGCCCCGGCCCTGGACGTAGAGGGCCTGGTAGATCGTCTCGTGGGACACGCGCATCTCACCGTCGTCGGGATGGTCCTCGACCAGGCGTCGGGAGATCTGCTCCGGGCTCCACCGCTGGGTCAGCCCATCCTGCACCGCGGCGGCCAGCCGTGGGCTGGCCGACAGTTTGCCTTCCTTCGGTCGCCGGGCCCGCGACTCTGCCTTGGCCTGGGCGGTGCTCGCCCGGTAGCCGGCCGGCCAGCGCAGCACGCCGTTGCGGGCGATCTCCCGTCCGACGGTGGTCTTGTGCCGCCCGATCCGGACCGCGATCGCCGTTGGGGTCTCGCCCGCGGCTATCCCGACCGCGATCTCCTCCCGCTCGGCCAGCGACAGGTGCCGGCCCCTGACCGGCGGCTCCACAAGGCTGATCGGCGACATCCCACCAGCCTCACGAAACCAGCGACTCCCAGTGCACCGGTTCACCCCGACACGCCGGGCAGCCTCCTCCGCGACGAGCCCATCAGCGATCCCTCGCCAGAAAGCACGCTGCACCGACTTCAACGTCCGTGGACGTCCCATCACGACACCTCATTCGATCAAGGTGTTGCGACGACCCCTTGAACCCGAGTACCGACACGCCTGCCATACGTGGTCGACGGGCGGGGACAGGTCGGTCACCTGGGTCACAGAAGTCCCAGGAGTCACAGCGTGGCTTCAAGTGTTTTTCAAGTCCTGGCCCTACCTTCGTCAGCACGGGACCGGCGAGGCAACCTCGCGGGTCTCTTGAGCGTCTTAAGGTTCCGAGGGGGTGGCCAGATGGTCGTCGAGGTGGCGAACGGGTACTTGATCGCGCTGTCCGGGCGGCTGGACGTCAGCGCGGTGGCCGAGGTCCGCACCGTGCTGCACGGGGCGATCGACGCCGGCTCCGGCGAACTGGTCGTCGACCTCTCGGCCGTGGAGGTCGTGGACGCCACCGGCCTCGGGCTGCTGCTCGGCGCCGACCACCGGGCCAAGCAGCGGGACCGCCGCCTGGTGTTCCGGGACGCCTCCCCCCGGGTGCTGCGGATCCTGCGGGCCACCCGCCTGCACCGGGTGCTCACGCTCGAGTCGGCCGCCGCCCTCGTCTGAGCCGAACCCGCCTGGCAGAGCGGAAGTTACCGGCCGGTAGGATGCGGGTCGTGCGGGACCAGCCCTGGGTCATGCGGACGTACGCCGGTCACTCCTCGGCGACGGAGTCCAACGCCCTGTTCCGGCGCAACCTGGCCAAGGGTCAGACCGGGCTGTCGGTCGCCTTCGACCTGCCGACCCAGACCGGCTACGACCCCGACCACGAGCTGGCCCGCGGCGAGGTCGGCAAGGTCGGGGTGCCGGTCAGCCATCTCGGCGACCTGCGGGCCCTGTTCGACGGCATCCCGATGACCGCGATGAACACCTCGATGACCATCAACGCCACCGCCATGTGGCTGCTCGCGCTCTACGAGACCGCAGCGCTGGAGCAGGCAGGAGTCGAGCCGGACAGCCCGGCCGCGGCCGACGTACGGGCCCAGCTGGGTGGCACCACCCAGAACGACATCGTCAAGGAGTACCTCTCCCGCGGGACCTACGCCTTCCCGCCGGCCGAGTCGATGCGGCTGACGACCGACCTGATCGCCTACACCGTCTCGAGCATCCCGCGGTGGAACCCGATCAACATCTGCAGCTACCACCTGCAGGAGGCCGGGGCGACGCCGGTGCAGGAGATCGCGTTCGCGATGTCGACCGCGATCGCGGTGCTCGACGCGGTGCGCGACGCCGGCCAGGTGCCGCCCGACCGGTTCGGCGACGTGGTGGCGCGGATCTCGTTCTTCGTCAACGCCGGCGTGCGGTTCGTCGAGGAGATGTGCAAGATGCGCGCCCTGGTCGCGCTCTGGGACGAGACCACCCGCGACCGCTACGGCGTCACCGACCCCAAGGCGCGTCGCCTCCGGTACGGCGTGCAGGTGAACTCCCTCGGCCTCACCGAGGCCCAGCCCGAGAACAACGTGCAGCGCATCGTGCTCGAGATGCTCGGCGTCACGCTCTCGCGCGACGCCCGGGCCCGGGCCGTGCAGCTGCCGGCCTGGAACGAGGCGCTCGGCCTGCCCCGGCCGTGGGACCAGCAGTGGTCGCTGCGGATGCAGCAGGTGCTCGCCTTCGAGTCCGACCTGCTCGAGCACGAGGACCTGTTCGCCGGCTCGCACGTGGTCGAGGCCAAGGTCGGCGAGCTGCTGACGCGCGGCCCGCGCCGAGATGGCCCGGATCGCCGACATGGGTGGCGCGGTTGCCGCGGTCGAGAGCGGCTATCTCAAGTCCGAGCTCGTCGCGTCGCACTCGCGGCATCGGGCCCGGGTCGAGTCCGGCGAGGCGGTCGTCGTCGGGGTCAACGCGTTCACCGAGACCGAGCCCAACCCGCTGACCGCGGACCTCGAGACCGCCGTGCAGACCGTCGACCCGGCCGTCGAGGGCCGGGCCGTGGCGGCGCTGAAGGCGTGGCGGGCCGGCCGGGACGCGGCCGCCGTCGAGGCGTCGCTCATCGCGCTTGCGCGACGCCGCGAAGTCCACCGACAACCTGATGCCGGCCACGCTGGCCTGCGCCCGCGCCGGCGTCACCACGGGGGAGTGGTCGCAGGTGCTGCGCGAGGTGTTCGGCTCCTACCGGGCGGCCGACCGGCGTGTCCGGCGCCGTCGGCACCGCCGAGGCGGACGACGACCTGCTCGCGGTGCGCGAGCTGGTCCGGCGCACCAACGGCGAGCTCGGCACCACGCTGCGGCTGCTGGTCGGCAAGCCCGGCCTGGACGGGCACTCCAACGGTGCCGAGCAGATCGCCGTGCGCGCCCGCGACGCCGGCCTCGAGGTGGTCTACCAGGGCATCCGGCTGACCCCCGCCCAGATCGCGTCGGCCGCCGTCGAGGAGGGCGTGCACGTCGTGGGGCTGTCGATCCTGTCCGGCTCGCACCGCGAGCTGGTGCCCGAGGTGCTGCGGCTGCTGCGGGAGGCCGGCGCCGGCGACCTGCCGGTCGTCGTCGGCGGGATCATCCCGGACGCCGACGCCCGCTGGCTCGTCGACCAGGGCGTCGCCGCGGTGTTCACCCCCAAGGACTACGGCATCACCGAGATCATCGGCCAGATCGTCGACGTCGTGCGCAAGACCGCCGGGCTGCCCGTCGGCTGAGCTCCGGCCTCAGGTGTCGTCGCGGCGCCGGAACCGGAAGTACCGCAGTGCCAGCACCAGGGCGGCCGCCGACCAGAGTGCCAGGACCAGCGCGGTGCGCCCGAGCTCCCACGACCCGGCGAGCTCCTGGCGCTGGAAGCTGTCGGGCAGGAAGACCGAGCGCATCCCCTGGCACAGCCACTTCAGCGGGAACAGCGCGGACATCTGCTGCATCCACGGCGGCAGCTCGTCGTACTGGAAGAACACGCCCGAGGTGAACTGCAGTACCAGGACGACCGGCGACACCAGTGCGGAGGCACCTCGCCCGCTGCGCGGCACCGAGGAGAACGCGATGCCGAGCAACGTGCAGCAGACCAGGCCGAGCACGCTGACCCAGGTGAACGTCCACCAGTCGGTGAGGTTCCCCGGCAGGTGCACGTCGAACAGCGTCACCCCGAGCGCCATCATCGCGACGACCTGTACGACGTAGATGATGAGCACCAGACCGACCTTGCCGATGAAGTAGGACGACCTCGGCATCGGTGTGCCCTGCAACCGCTTCAGCGTCCCGTCGTCCCGCTCCTGAGGGATGTTGATCGCGAGGTTCTGGAACGACGTGTAGACGATGCCGGAAGCCAGCATCCCGGCCAGGAAGTACTGGCTGAACTTGATGCCGGGCGCAACCTCACCGGTGAACGCCGAGCCGAACACGATCAGCAGCAGCACCGGCAGCAGCATGGTGAAGAACGCGGCCTCGCGGTCGCGTGCGAACTGAAGCAATTCGATGCGCACCCGACGCACGCCGATCGACCAGGTGCCGGGCAGTCGATCAGTCGCATCGGTCGTGTCGGGTACCGGCGCCGTCATTGCAGCCCGACCATCTCGAGGTAGACGTCCTCGAGCGTCGGCCGGGTCACCGACAGCCCGGGCACCTCACCGACGAACGTCGCGGCCAGCTCGGTGACCGTGCGAGTCGGCTCGGCGGTCCGGACCGACCGGCGCGAGCCGTCCTGGTCGGTCCACGACACCGTGGCCGCCGCGTCCCGGCGCCCGCCCAGGGCAGCCGGCTCGGCCACCTCGACGATCCGGCCCGACGCGATCACCGCGACCCGGTCGGCCAGCCGTTCGGCCTCCTCCAGGTAGTGCGTGGTCAGCAGGATCGTCGTCCCTTCGCGGGCCAGGTCCTCGACCAGGTCCCAGAACTGCCGGCGAGCGGCCGGGTCGAACCCGGTGGTGGGCTCGTCCAGGAACAGCAGCTCCGGCCGGCCGAGGATGCCCAGCGCCACGTCGAGCCGACGCCGCTGGCCACCGGAGAGCAACCGGGTCCGCTGGGCTGCGCTGTCCGTGAGCCCGACCGTGGCGATGACCTCGTCGGGGTCCCGCGGCGTCGGGTAGTAGCCGGCGAAGTGCCGGACCGTCTCCGCGACGGTCAGCTCGGAGAGGTCGGTCACCGACTGCAGCACGATGCCGACCCGGGCCCGCCACTGCGGCGTCGCGTCGGCCGGATCGACGCCTAGCACCGAGACCTCGCCGGCGTCGCGGCTGCGGTAGCCCTCCAGGATCTCCACGGTCGTGGTCTTCCCTGCACCGTTGGGCCCGAGCAGTGCGAACACCTCGCCGCGGGGGATGTCGAGGTCCACTTCGTCGACCGCCGTACGCTCGCCGTAGGTCTTGCGCAGGCCGTGGACCGACACCGCCGCTTCCGCCAGGCTCACGTGGTCGAGCATGCCGTATCGAGAGGGGCAGCGGGTGATGGCAGGCGGCTCACGGACCTCGTTCCTGCGCCGGGTAGCCGTCGACGTACGGCCGCTGCGGCACCCGGACTTCCGGCGACTGTTCGTCGGCCAGGGCGTGGCGTTCGTCGGGTTCCAGCTGACCGCCGTGGCCGTGCCCGTCCAGATGTACGCCGTGACGGGCTCGTCGTTCTGGGTGGGGCTGCTCGGGCTGGCCGCCCTGGTCCCGCTGGTGGTTCTGGGGCTCTACGGCGGCTCGGTGTCGGACGCGGTGGACCGGCGGACGCTGCTCATCTCGGCCTCGCTGGCAGCGTGGCTCGTCACGGCAGCGCTCTTCGTCCAGGCGCTGGTGAGCGACGGCGACCGCTGGGTGCTCCTGGGCCTGGTGGCGCTCCAGTCCGCGGCGTTCGCGATGTCCTCGCCGACCAGAGGCGCATTGGTGCCGCGGCTGCTGCCGGTCGAGCTGGTGCCGGCCGGCAACACGTTGAACTTCACGATGAGCAACCTCGGTTCGGTGCTGGGCCCGCTGATCGCCGGCGTGGTGCTCGTGCACGGCGGCTACGCCTGGGCCTACGGCATCGACGCGGCGCTGTTCTTCGCCGGGCTCTACGCTGCCGTGCGACTGCCCCCGATACGACCGCTCGGCCGGGCGGTGCGCCCGGGGCTGCGGTCGGTGCTCGCCGGGCTGGCCTTCATCGGCTCTCGGCCGATCCTCCTGATGTCCTTCGTCGTCGACATCGTGGCGATGGTGCTGGCGATGCCGCGGGCGCTGTTCCCGGAGGTGGCCAACGAGCGCTTCAGCGGTGCCGGCAGCGCCGCGTGGCTGTTCGCGGCCATCAGCATCGGCTCGGTGGCCGGCGGTCTGCTCTCGGGCTGGATCGGCCGGGTGAGCCGTCAGGGCCTCGCCCTTCTGGTCGCGGTCGCCGCCTGGGGCGCTTCGGTCGCGGCGTCCGGGCTGGCGCAATCCCTGTGGCTGGTGGTCGTCCTGCTGGCGGTCGCCGGTGCGGCTGACCTGGTCTCCGGCGTCTACCGGCAGACGATCCTGCAGACCTTTGCACCCGACGAGATGCGCGGCCGGCTGCAGGGCGTGTTCATCGTCGTGGTGGCGGGCGGGCCGCGGCTGGGTGACCTGCGGGCGGGCGCCACGGCCAGCGGCTTCGGGGCGACGGCCGCCTGGGTCGGCGGCGGGGTGGCATGCGTCGTGGTGGTGGCCCTGGTCGCGATGTTCTCGCCGGGGCTGCGCGGCTACCGGCGTACCGACTCGAGCAGCTCCTCGACCGCGACGAGCACGTCGTCGGCGCAGCCCCAGGACAGCGTCACCCCCGCGCCGCCGTGCCCGTAGCAGTGCACGACCCCGCCTGACTCGCCGTCCGGGTGCGGGACGGCCTCCAGGCGCACCGCGGGCCGGGCCGGGCGCAGACCGACCCGGTGGCGCGAGCACCTCGGCGCCGCGCAGCCCGGGCACCAGGGCGGTGGCCCGGGCCAGGATCGCCGTGGCCGTCTCGGGGTCGGGGCGGAGGTCCCAGGAGCCCGCGTCGGCCGTGCCGCCGACGACCACGTCGTGCTCGCGCGGCACGACGTAGAGCGGGCGGTCCTCCTCGGAGGACTCGATCAGCCACTCCTTGACCCCGGTCTGCGCGACCTTCACCACCTGGCCGCGGACGGGGTGCAGCGTGGTGTCCCCGGCCAGGGCGCGGGAGGCGAGTCCGCTGGCGTTGACGACCACGCCGGAGGCCGGCAGCGCGGCCAGCCAGTGCCGGGTCAGGGTGCCGCCGGCCCGCTCGAGGCGGGCCACCAGGTGGTCGAGGTAGACGTCCATCTCGGCCACGGGGAGCCCGAGCCGCCAGCCGCGGGCGTAGCCGGGGGCAGGGTCCGGGACCGTCGTCAGGTCCGGCACCGCGGCCCGCCACCAGGGCTGGTCGGGCGCCTCGGGGCCGAGCAGCTCGACCCCGTCGCGCACCCACACGCCGGTGCCTGGCTGCTGGGCCAGCTCGGTCAGCACCTCGTACGTGCGAGCCGACCAGGCGGTGACCCGGTCCTGGGGGAGCGCGCGGTAGGGGTACCAGAGGGCGGCGGCGACCGCGGAGGTGGTCTCGTGCGGCAGGTCCCGGGCCAGCACGTGCGCCTCGTGGCCCGCCTCGGCCAGCCGGACCGCGCAGGTGAGCCCGACAACCCCGGCTCCGACCACCACGACGCGCACGCGGGCCATGATCGTCGGGATCGGTGGCTGGTGGATAGGAAACGGTGAGAGCTCCCTCTCCTTGCGAGGCGTATCGGTACCTTGCGACGCGCACACACCTGGCGAGGTACCAGCGATCGCGGTCCGGATCGGGCGGCACAAGACCACCGTCGGACGGGAGATCGCCCGCAACGGCGTGCTGCGCTGGCCGGCCGGCTACCGGGCGAGCACCGCCCAGGCCAAGGCAGAGTCGCGGGCCCGGCGACCGAAGGAAGGCAAACTGTCGGCCAGCCCACGGCTGGCCGCCGCGGTGCAGGATGGGCTGACCCAGCGGTGGAGCCCGGAGCAGATCTCCCGACGCCTGGTCGAGGACCATCCCGACGACGGTGAGATGCGCGTGTCCCACGAGACGATCTACCAGGCCCTCTACGTCCAGGGCCGGGGCGGGCTGCGCCGGGAGCTGACCGCCTGCCTGCGCACCGGCCGGGCTCTGCGCAAGCCGCGACGGCAGGTGACGGCCCGCCTGGTCCGGATCCCGAACATGGTGATGATCTCCGAACGGCCGCCCGAAGTGGAAGACCGGGCGGTGCCCGGACATTGGGAGGGCGACCTGATCGTCGGCTCGCACAGCGCCTCGTCCTAGACACGCCTGCCATACGTGGTCGAACGGCGAGCGACTCCGGGTCAGAAGAGGCGGGTGCCGGCGTCGTCGAAGCCGCGCAGCGCGTCGTAGTCGAGGGTGACGCAGTCGATGCCGCGGTCGGTGGCGAGCACCCGGGCCTGCGGCTTGATCTCCTGGGCGGCGAAGATGCCGCGCACCGGGCGCAGCGTGCGAGTCGCGGTTGAGCAGCTCGAGGTAGCGGGTCAGCTGCTCGACGCCGTCGATCTCGCCCGCGCCGCTTGATCTCGACCGCCACGGTCGCGCCGACGGCGTCCCGGGCCAGGATGTCGACCGGGCCGATCGCCGTCGGGAACTCCCGGCGGACCAGCCGCCAGCCGGTGCCCAGCGTCTCGATCTGGTCGGCCAGCAGGGCCTGCAGGTGCGCCTCGACGCCGTCCTTGACCAGGCCGGGGTCCACGCCGAGCTCGTGGCTGGAGTCGTGCAGCACCTCCTCGACGGTGATGACGAGCTGCTCGCCGGCCTTGTTGGTCACGGTCCAGACGCCCGGCGCTCGTCGCCGGTGCCGACCCGCAGCGTGCACGGCGGGCTCATCCAGTTCAGCGGCTTGTAGGCCCGGTCGTCGGCGTGGATCGAGACCGACCCGTCGGCCTTCACCAGGATCAGCCGCGGGGCGCTCGGGAGGTGGGCGGTGAGCCGGCCGACGTAGTCGACCGTGCACCGCGCGATGACCAGCCGCACGGCGGCGCACACGCTAGCCGACGTGCGGGGCGTCGTCCGCCAGCATGTCCCGCAGGTCCAGCAGCCGGACCAGCCGTAGCACGCCCGGCGGCAGTGCCGCAGCTCGACCCGGCCGTTGCGCCGGGCCAGCATGGCCCGGGCCAGCAGCAGCGGCGAGATGCCGGACGCGTCGGCGAACCCCACCCCGCTCATGTCCACCACGAGGTGGGTGCAGGGCGGTCGGCGGCGGGCGGCCAGCACCTGGTCGACCACGGCCTGCAGCAGCGGCAGCTGGTGATGTCGAGGTCGCCGTCGAGCCGGACCACGACCGTGGCGCCGTCCGGCGCGGACGTCGACGGCCAGCGTCGACTGCGCGTTGCGCACCCCGCCTCGCCCCCTCCGTGCGGCCGCCCCGTCGCGACCGTCCGGCGGGCCAGCGAGCACCCGCGCTGCGCCCTGTCTACCCGATCGGACCCCGTCCACGCCCGTCGCGGGCACACCTGGGAGGATCGCCGGATGGCGCGAGACTTCACGACCGTGGGTGTCGTGGGCCTGGGCACGATGGGTGCCGGCATCGTCGAGGTGTTCGCCCGCGAGGGCCTGCAGGTCGTCGGCGTCGAGCCCACCGAGGAGGCGCTGGAGCGCGGCCGCGGTCACCTGCGCCACTCCACCGACCGGGCGGTACGCCGGGGCAAGCTGACCGAGTCCGACCGCGACGACGCTGATCGCCCGGGTGCGGTTCAGCACCTCCATGGAGGACCTCGCCGACGTCGACCTGATGATCGAGGCGGTGCCGGAGCGGCTCGACCTCAAGCAGGAGATCTTCGCGGCGGCCGACAAGATCTGCCGGCCCGACACGATCCTCGCCACCAACACGTCGTCGCTGTCGGTCACCGAGATCTCGGTCGCCACCACCCGGCCGCTCGAAGGTCGTCGGGATGCACTTCTTCAACCCCGCGCCGGTGCTCAAGCTGGTCGAGGTCGTGCGCACGGTCGTCACCGAGCAGGAGGTCGTCGAGGACGTCGTCGGCGCTGGCCGCCCGGCTGGGCAAGAAGCCGGTGGTGATCGGCGACAAGGCCGGCTTCATCGCCAACGCGCTGCTGTTCGGCTACCTCAACCACGCGGTCTCGATGTTCGAGTCGCGCTACGCCACCCGCGAGGACATCGACGCCGCGATGCGGCTCGGCTGCGGCTACCCGATGGGCCCGCTGGCCCTGCTCGACCTGATCGGGCTCGACACGGCGTACGAGATCCTGGACACGATGTACCGCCAGTCGCGGGACCGGCTGCACGCCCCGGCGCCGATCCTCAAGCAGATGGTCACCGCGGGCCTGCGCGGCCGCAAGACGGGCCGGGGCTTCTACACGCTACGAGGCGCCGGACTCGCCGAAGGTCGTCGCCGACGCGCTCACCCCGGTCGCCGGTGCGGCCCACGCCGCCACCCGCGACGTGCGGCAGGTCGGCGTCGTCGGGTCCGGCACGATGGCCACCGGCATCGTCGAGGTGCTGGCCAAGGCCGGCTACGACGTGCTCTACGTGACCCGCGGCGAGGAGAAG
This sequence comes from uncultured Actinomycetota bacterium, assembly GCA_963728425.1. GTDB lineage: Bacteria > Actinomycetota > Actinomycetes > JACCUZ01 > JACCUZ01 > JAVEDA01. The sequence goes on along the minus strand of CAVSKC010000004.1, from coordinate 143,863 downwards.
GTGGCCCGGGTCCGGTCCGCGCTGGAGCGGTCGCTGGACAAGGCGGTGCTGCGCGGCAAGCTCGAGCAGGCCGACCGCGACGCGGCCCTGGCCGGGTGACCGGCTCGGCCGCGGCTGGACGACCTGGCCGACGCGCGACCTGGTGGTCGAGGCCGTGGTCGAGGAGCTCTCGGTCAAGCAGGCGCTGTTCGCCACCCTCGACGAGATCTGCAAGCCGGGCGCGGTGCTTGCGACCACGACCTCGTCGCTGCCGGTGATCGAGCTGGCCGCGGCGACCAGCCGGCCGGCCGACGTGGTCGGGCTGCACTTCTTCAACCCGGCGCCGGTGATGACGCTCGTCGAGGTCGTGCGCACGGTCTCGACCGCCGACGACGTCGTCGCCACCGCGCGCGCGGTCTGCGAGCAGGCCGGGCAAGCACGCGGTGGAGTGCGGCGACCGGGCCGGCTTCATCGTCAACGCGCTGCTGTTCCCCTACCTGAACGACGCGGTGAAGATGCTGCAGGCCCACTACGCGACGCGTCGAGGACATCGACTCCGCGATGATCGTCGGCTGCGGCTACCCGCTCGGGCCGTTCGACCTGCTCGACGTGGTCGGCCTCGACGTGCGCGTACGCGATCCAGCGCACGCTCTACCTCGAGTTCCGCGAGCCCGGCTTCGCGCCGGCGCCGCTGCTGGAGCAGCTGGTCACCGCCGGCTACCTCGGCCGCAAGGCCGGCCGCGGCTTCCGCGACTACAGCTGAGCCGCGACATGACCGACGACGACGAGTGGGTGGTCCGGCAGGTCACCGGCTCGGCGGCCACCCGCGCCTACCGGTGCCCGGGCTGCGACCAGGAGATCCGGCCGGCCACCCCGCACGTGGTCGCCTGGCCGGCGTCGTGCGAGACGACGGCGACGGGACGAGGCCGCCGGTCCAGCTGCGCAGCGGCGGCACTGGCACACCGCGTGCTGGCGGGCCCGCGACCGGCGCGGCGCCGCGCACCCAGCGCTCCCGGAACGCCCCGAGGCACTGAGCGGCGATGACCGAGCACCACCTCTCGACGTACGGCGGGCCGGAGGAGCTCCGGGCCGGCACGGTGCTGCCGGCCGACCGGCGCCCGGTCGAGCTGCACACCGCGGACGGGCTGCGGCTGGTCGGGCGAGCTGGCCCTGCCGGTCGACCGCGACCCGGTCGCGACGCTGGTCGACGCTGCACCCGCTGCCGACCCACGGCGGCTTCATGGACAGCCACGTCCTCCGCAAGGCGTCGTACCGGCTGCCGGCGCTGGCCGGCATCGCCGTGCTGCGGTTCAACACCCGCGGCACCTCGTCGCCGGCCGGCACCAGCGAGGGGGCGTTCGATGAGGGCGTGGGGGAGCGGTTCGACGTCGCCGCCGCCATCGAGTTCGCCGAGTTCCACGAGGACCCGCCGCTGGCGGACCGGTGGCTGCTGGGCTGGTCGTTCGGCACCGACCTCGCGCTGATGCACGGCCTCGACCCGTCGATCACCGGCGCGATCCTGCTGTCGCCGCCGCTGCGGTTCTCCGACGACCCCCACCTCGACGCCTGGGCCGCCTCCGGCAAGCCGGTGGTCGCGCTGGTGCCCGAGCTCGACGACTACCTGCGGCCGGCCGAGGCGCGCGAGCGGTTCGCGCGCATCCCGCAGGCCGAGGTGATCGGCGTCGAGGGCGCGAAGCACCTGTGGGTCGGGGAGCCGGCCGTACGCCGGGTGCTCGACGAGGTGGTGAAGCGGGTGGCGCCTGCGGCGTACCCGCTGCCGACCACCGTGCCGCCGTCGTAGCGCTGCGCGCGGTCAGTCCGTCGACGCGTCCCTCGGCAGCGCGCCGTCGAGGACCTGGAGCGCGACGCCAGGGACGCTCGCAAGCGGTCCGTCGACCACCCGCAGCACCGTGAGCACGCCGGGGCCGGTCCCCGGGACGCGGCTCGCGACCATCACGTCGGGCACGCCGTCACCGGTGCGGTCCTGAGCCGAGACGTACCTGCCGAAGTTCCCGAACTTGCGCGGCTCGCCCGGCACCGCAGCCGGAACCTGCGTCAGCGTCCGGTTGCCGGTGCTGCGGAAGCCGGTCTTCCCGACCCGCAGCAGCGTGATCGCTCCGGCGTCCTTGATGCCGCCCACGTCCCGACCGGGCACGCCCACCACGACCTCGTTGCGGCCGTTGTGGTTGACGTCCGCGATGGTGACCGACGATCCGAAGAAGTCGCCGTAGGCCGAGCTGCCGGGCACGCCGCGGCTCTCCTGGGTGGCGGTCACGCCGGCGCGTGGACCGGATGCGGACCCGCGGAACAGCGTGACGCTGCCTACGCCGACGTACGGCTTGCGGTTGGTCGGGTCGTACCGCGCGTACGGCCGTGAGGTGACGACGTCGGGGAAGCGGTCGCCGGTGACCTTGCCGATGGCGATGCTGTCGGCGGAGCGGCTGCTGATCACCTTGGCGGTCCGCGGACCGGTCGCGGTGCCGCGGAGCCAGGAGATGTGGCGGCCCGAGTCGGCGGACGACGACTCGACCAGGTCGACGTGGCCGTCGCGGTCGACGTCGCCGGCGGCCAGCGTCTGGCCGAACCACTTCGTGCCCGCCGGGCGCTGCACGCTGCTGGACCGAGCCACCGAGAACCCGTCGGGGCCGCCGTGGAGCACGACGACCGAGGAACGGTCGGTGCCCTGGTTGTCGCCGTCGTCGTCCGGGGCGCCGACCGCGAGGTCCGGCCACTGGTCGCCGTCCAGCGATGCGATGACCACGCTGCGGCCGAAGCTCACCAGGTCGTGGTCCGCGCGGCGCGGCCAGGTCGTGCTGGTCGCGGCGGTCTGGGTGAGACCGGCCGGCGAGCCGTGGAAGACGGTGACGGATCCGTAGCCGTCCGGTCGCGGGTAGAAGCCCGGGGCACCCACGGCCAGGTCGGCGTAGCCGTCGAGGTCGAGATCGGCGCTGGCGAGCGAGGAGCCGAACCCTTCGTTGCCCTCTGCTGCCTCCGGGTGGGTCAGCACGGTGGCGGGGCCGTAGCCCTCGGCGGAGCCCCGGCGGACCAGCACCTGACCCGGACCACCCTCCTCGTTGCCTACCTGGCCGGCGGCCAGGTCGCGGATCCCGTCGCCGTCGAAGTCCCAGGACAGAGCGGGGGCGGTGACGCTGGGCGTGACCCCGGCGGCCGGGCCGCCGGACAGGACGGAGCCGGCGACGAGGGCGGCCAGGACAGGCAGGACGGAGAGCGGTGATAGACGCATGAAGGGGACGACGCAGGACATCCCTGCCGGTTGCGATGATCTTTGTGGCGTCGGTCACACCGGCTGCCCGTCGGCGGTCCCCGCTACGTTTCGGGCATGGCGGACATCCTCTCCACGGTCGACCTGCTGCACGCCTACGTCGAGCGGCTGGAGGCGCGCGACTGGGCCGGGTTCGCCGACCTGCTGCACGAGGACGTCGTGTACCGGCTGCCGCAGACCGGCGAGGTCGTCCAGGGCCGGGACGCCTACCTGGCGTGGAACCAGAACTACCCCGAGGGGTGGCACCTGGAGCTCGCGGAGGCCTACGGCGACGACACCGGGGGCGCGGCCAGGATCGACGCGGTGGCCGAGGGCGAACCCGTGACGGCACTCGTGTTCGTCACCGTGTCCGACGGCTTGCTCACCGAGATCAGGGACTGGTGGCCGACGTCCTACGACCCGCCGCCCCGACACGGCGACTAGGGCTTGCGCCGGATCCGGTAGTGCAGGACGAGGAACGGGAAGCCGAACACCCAGAAGGCGTGCTCGGCGCGCAGCTCGCCCTGCTCGACGTACACGTCGAGGCGCTCGGTGAAGCCGTGCACCGCGAGTGCGGTGAGCTCGGTGGTGGCGGGGTCGATGTAGGTCAGGTAGTGGCCGGACTGGTCGTCGTCCCCGCGACTCGTCAGGGTCAGCCCGCCACCCGCCAGGGGCAGCGGCAGCAGCGTCGCGGTGAAGCTCGCCTGCGGGATCGGGAAGCCGACGCTGACGTACCCGCGGTCGTCGTGCCGGTACGTCGTGTAGATGCCCACGTAGATCGGCTCGTCGTTGTCGGCGAAGGAGCGGATCCAGCCGCGGACCGCGATGCCCTCGCCGGTGGCGTCGCTGATGGTGTCGATCCGGCTGCGGACCCCGCGCTGCGCCTCCCGCTGGTTCATGGGGACGCTGGCCTGACCGAGGGGCCGGGCGACCAGCGTGCGGTAGAGCAGGTAGCCGGGGCGGACCCAGAGCCGCCACTCGGGGTCGATGTCCAGCGCGAACCGGGTCGTGTGCTCGTAGAACTCTCGCACCCGGGGGTCGACACCACCGGGGTCGAACTGCGGTCCCACCAGTTCGTCGAGGGACGCGAGGATGCCGGTGTCGGGCGCGTCGGCGACGTAGCCGCCGCCGAGGGTGGCGGCCAGCTCGCGCACGTAGCCGGTGCCCACGTAGCGCGAGCGGGCCGGCAGCGGCACGACGAACGGCAGGTCCTCGGGTGCGACCCGTTCGGCGAGCAGGCTCACCTGCGCGTCCCGGAACAGCAGCGCCGAAAGGGTCCGGTAGGTGAGCACGGTGCTGCTCGCCACCACGGCCGCCGGGGTGCTCCGGTCCCTCGCCGCGAACGCCGCGCCGACCGCGCCGCCGAGCACCGGGCCCAGCACGACCTTCTGCGGGCGGAGCCCGAGCGCCCCCACTGCGGCCCCGGTCACGGCGCCGACAGCCACCGGTCCGGCGCGGGTGAGCCGTCCGGCCACCCAGCCCAGCGGGGCCGCCAGGGCGGCGCTGACCGCGATCCGCTGCCAGAGCGCCGGGATCTCACCGGGGCGCTGCCGGGCCCGGGCCACCGCCTTCGGACGCGCCGAGGCCGGCAGCGCCTACCGTGGCGCCCAGCAGGCCGGCCCGGACCCCGCGGCGGCCGGCCAGCGCGGCGCCGGCCAGCCCGCCGATGGCGCCGGCAAAGACCACCGACGTCGCCGTGCTGCTCCCGTCCCGGGTGTCGTGCGTGGCCACGGGCCGAAACGTACCGGCCCGCGGCGGCCAGGGCCCGAGGGCCGCTAGCCGCGCGTTGGCGGTCGGGGACCGTGCAGCGCGGCGCGCAGCCCCGGCGCCAGGTGCCGGGTTATTTCATCAGCCGTCATGCTCGCCAGCGGCTCGAGGCGCAGGACGTAGCGGGTGAACACCAGGCCGGCGAGCTGGGCGACGAAGGCGGCGGCCCGGTAGCGCGCGTGCGGGCCGCCGATGTGGTCGGCGACGCGGTCGACCATCTCGTGCTCGAACGCGTCCGTGAGCAGCCGGGCGACCTCCGGGTCCTGCACGGCGGCCGTGACCAGGACCCGCAGCGGCCCGCCCTGCCGGGGGTCGTCCCAGGCTCCGAGCAGCGCCGCGAGCACCCGTTCCGGCAGGCTGGCCGGGTCCCCGGGCAGGGCGGCGCGCAGCAGCTCGGGCGGGTTGGCGGTCAGCGCCAGCACCGCGCCGAACAGGCCCCGCTTCGACCCGAAGAAGTAGCTCACCAGGGCCGCGTCCACCCCGGCCTCGGCGGCGATCGAGCGCAGGGTGACGGCCTGGTAGCCCTCGGCCAGGAACCGGCGCCGGGCGACGTCCAGCACCTGGGCGCGGGTCTCCGGGCGCCCCGGCCGGCGACCGCGTGGACCGTCGCCGTCGGCCGCGTCGGGACCGTCGGAAGCGTCCGGACTTTATTCATCATGGTTGAAATATAGCGGCCCGGCCTGCGAACCTGCAATTCATCGACCGCAGAATTCCTACCCGGAGGTTCTCATGAGCACCACCGCACGCACGGCCGGGGGCGCACCGCTCGGTCCTGGCTGTGACCTGCCTGGCCCTGGCGACCGTCGTCTCGGCCGTCGCCTCGCTCAACGTCGCGATCCCCTCGATCGCCCGCGACACCCACGCGACCCAGACCCAGCTGTCCTGGGTGATCGACGCCTACGCCCTGGTCTTCGCCGCCCTGCTGCTGCTCGGCGGCGCGATCGGCGACCGGTACGGCCGGCGCCGGGCCCTGCTCGGCGGGCTCGCGATCTTCGGCGCCGGCTCGGTGGCCGCGATGACGGTCACCGACCCCGGCTGGCTGATCGCGATGCGCGGTCTGCTGGGCGTCGGCGCCGCACTGGTCATGCCGGCCACCCTGTCCACCATCACCAGCACGTTCCCGCGCGAGCAGCGCTCCCGGGCCGTCGGCGCCTGGGCCGGCGTGGCCGGCGCCAGCGCCATCCTCGGCCTGCTCGCCTCGGGTGCCCTGCTCGAGGTGTGGTCCTGGCGGGCCGTCTTCGGGCTCAACGTCGTCCTGGCGGTGACTGCCGCCGTCGCCACCCTGCGGGTCATCCCCGAGTCCGCCGACCCCGACGCGCCCAAGCTCGACCTGGTCGGCGCCCTGATCACCGTCGCCGGCCTGGGCGTGCTCGTCTACTCCGTCATCGAGGCGCCCACCGCGGGCTGGACCAGCGCCCGCACGCTGCTGGGACTCGCCACCGGCCTGGCCCTGGTCGGCGCGTTCGTCGCCTGGGAGCTGCACCACCCGACGCCGCTGCTCGACCCGCGGCTGTTCCGGCACCGCGCGTTCGCTGCCGGCACGGTGTCGATCACCCTGCAGTTCTTCGCCTTCTTCGGCTTCGTGTTCCTGGTCCTGCAGTACCTGCAGCTCGTCCGCGGCGAGAGCCCGCTCGTCTCCGCGCTGAGCCTGGTCCCGATGGCACTGGCGATGATGCCCGCCGCGCGGGTGGCCGCCCCGCGGCTGGCCGCCCGGGCCGGAGCGATGCGCACCTGCCTGCTCGGATTGCTGCTGATCACCAGCCGGGCTGCTGGTGCTCTCCCGGCTCGGCACCGACTCGTCCTACTGGCTGCTGCTCTGCGGCCTGCTGCCCCTCGGTGCCGGGCATGGGGCTCGCCATGACGCCGGCGACCGCGGCGATCACCGACGCCCTGCCCGCGGCCAAGCAGGGCGTGGGCTCGGCGACCAACGACCTGGCCCGCGAGCTGGGTGGCGCGCTGGGGATCGCGGTTCTCGGCAGCCTGCTGCAGTCGTCCTACCGCAGCGGGCTGGACGTCAGCGGGATGTCGGCCCAGACCGCCGAGCAGGCGCGCTCGTCGTTGGCCCTCGCGTCGCGGCTCGGCCCGTCCGTCGCCCAGGACGCCCAGGCTGCGTTCACCGACGGGCTGCAGTTCGCGCTCACCTGCGCGGCCGGCGCCGTCTTCCTCGGTGCGATCGTGGTGGCCGCCCTGCTGCACCGGGGCGACGACCAGCAGGGCGAGCTCGCGTCCGGTCGTGAGAAGGTCGACGCGGGGAGCGCGACGTGAGGAGGGATGCCGGTGGCACTTGTGCTCACCATCACGACCGGGCAGGTGGACCCGGCGCGGGCCGAGGCGTTCCAGGTGACCTTCCAGACGCTGCTCGGGCGCCGGTTCGAGGAGGCGTCGTACCTCCGGCAGGCCATGCTCGTGCACCTCGGCGACAGCGTCTGGCAGATGTTGACGCTGTGGGACAGCGAACTGGCGCAGAGCCACGTCGTGGACCACGACGTGCCGCTGACCGTGCGCATCTTCCGCGACTTCGGGGTCGAGCCGGAGATCCAGCTGGCCGACGTCTCGTCGTTCCTGCAGCCGCGCCGCACCGTGGCGCCTCCGCAGCAGGCTGAGGAGGCTCCGACCGCCGAGCCGTCGCCGGGGAGGCGGGAGGAGGCCCCGTGACCGTCGACCTGCACGTCCGCGAGGCGGGGGCCGGCCTCCCCGTGGTCATGCTGCACGCGTTCCCGCTCTCGTCGGCGATGTGGCTCGAGCAGCGCAACTCCCTCGGCGAGCAGGCCCGGGTGATCACGCCGGACCAGCGCGGCTTCGGGGGCTCGCCACTGGGCTGGGACGAGCCGTCGCTGGACCAGGTCGCCGACGACGTGGCCGCGATGCTCGACCGGCTGGCCGTCGACCGCGCGGTGCTGGGCGGGCTCTCGATGGGCGGCTACGCCGTGATGGCGTTCCTCCGTCGCCACCCGGACCGGGTCCGCGCCGTGGTGCTCGCCGACACGACGGCGAGCGCAGACACCCCGGAGGCCGCGGCGAACCGGGAGCGGATCGCGGGCCGGCTGGACGACGAGGGCAGCTCGACGGTGCTCGTCGACGAGGTGCTGCCGTCGCTGCTCGGAGCCACGACGGTCCGCGACCGGCCCCTGGTGGCCGGCCGGGTCAAGGGCCTGGTCGAGGCTGCACCGCCGGCCGCGGCCGCCTGGGCGCAGCGGGCGATGGCGGTCCGTCCCGACTCGCTGGACACGCTGCGCGCCACCGACGTGCCTGCCCTGGTCGTGTGGGGGGAGGAGGACGCGCTCGCCTCCCGGGCCGACGTCGACGCGATGGTGGAGGCCCTGCCGCAGGGCCGGCTCGAGGTGCTCGCCGGGTCCGGGCACCTGACCGCGGTCGAGGTCCCGGCCGACTTCGACGCGGCGGTGGGCGCGTTCCTGGCGATGCTGCCCTAGCAGCTCAGACCTGGTCCATCCGCGGGATCGCGACCTGCCGGAGCACCAGCAGCACGGCGGCGGCGACCGGGATGGCCAGCAGGGCACCGACGACACCGAGCAGCGCGCCACCCAGCAGCACCGCCACGACGGTGACCGGTGCGGGCACGTCGACCGCACGGCGCATCACCCGCGGGTAGACCACGTAGTTCTCGAACTGCTGGTAGGCGATGTAGAACACGACGCAGGTGATGCCGACCACCAGCGACTCGGTGAAGCCGAGCAGGGATACCACCACGGCGGCGATGGTCGCGCCGACCAGCGGGACCAGGTCGAGCAGCGCGACGAACAGGGCCAGCGCGAGTGCGTAAGGGAGCCCGATGATCAGCAGGAAGACGTACGACGTGAAGCCGGCCACGAAGGCCACGGTCAGCGCGCCGCTGATGAAGCCGCCGATCCGGTTGATGACCTCGTCGCTGAGCAGCGTCACGCGTTCCCGCCGGCTCGCCGGGACCAGCCGGTAGGCCTGTCGCTTCATGCTCGGCAGCGCCGCCAGGAAGTACAAGGTCATGATGAGCAGTGACAACGCACTGAACACGGCGTTCAGGACCACCCGGCCCACCCCGACGATGCCTCCGAACATGCGTTGCCCGAGGTCGCCGGAGGTCACGTAGGTCTGCGCCCGGTCGATCACGCCGTAGTCCTGGTCGAACTGGCGGATGGTCGGGTTCTTGCGCAGGTCGGCCAGGTAGTCCGGCAGTGCCTTGACGAAGGCGTTGCTCTGCTCGATCACCGGCGGCAGCACGGCGAAGCCGAACCCGACGAAGGCCGCGATGACGCCGAGGAACACGATGCCGATGGCCACGCCGCGACGGAGCCCGCGGGCGATCAGCCACTCCACGATCGGGCTCAGGCCGATGGCCAGGAACAGCGCGACCGCGATGAGCACCAGCACGCTGCGCGCCTGCAGCAGGGCCTGCACGAGGAACCAGGCGGTGAGGACGCCGAGGGCGCCGAGGAAGCCCAGCATGAAGGGTGAGTCCCGCCGGATCGGCCGGCCGAGCGAGCCGAACGCGGGGTCCAGGGTGTCCAGGTGCAGCTCGGCCTGGGCCGTCTCTGCGGCCTCCTCCGCCGCGCGCGCGTCGTCGCGCGCCTCCTCGGCGTCGTCCCGTGCCTCCTCGGCGTCCGCTGCGGCCGATCGTGCGTCGGCCGCAGCGGACTCCTCGGGGTCGGCCACGTCAGCGCTTGGCGGCTGAGGGCTTCTCGGGGGAGACGGTGGTGCTCTGGGTGTCGGTGTTCTGGGCGTCCTTCGCTCCCGGCGCCGCGGGCGCCTTGTTTCCGGCGTCGTCGTCCTTGTCGGTCTTGACGTGCGACGGCGGGGCCTCGGCACCAGCGGCCTGCTGGTCGCCGTCGGCCGCCGGCTGGCTGCCCTTCGGCTGGTCCCCCTTGACCGGTGCTGCCTCGGCCGGTGCGGCCGGGTCGGCGATCGGGTCGGGCAGCGCCGCTCCGGTCAGGGTGGCAAGCATCTGCCGGACGTTGGTGAGCTGGGCGTTGATGCTGTCGCGTCGCTGGGTGGACGCCGAGAGCTCGCGCTCGGACTCGGTGCGGATCCGCTCGGCCTGGACCTTGGCCTGGGCCACGATCTCGTCCGCCTGCCGGGCGGCCTCGTCCAGGGTGCGCTTGGACTTGCGGTCCGAGTCGGCTCGCAGCTTCTCGGCCTCGAGCCGCAGCTGCTCGGCCCGGTGGCTCACGGCGTTGAGCTGCTGCTCGTTGGCCTTCATCTTCTCGGTGAAGTCCCGCTCGGACTGCTCCCGGCGGTGCGCCAGCGTGGTCTCGAAGTCGGCGGCGGCCTGGGCGGCCTTGGCGCGGTTGTTCTCGAACATGGCCTCGGCCTCTTCGCGCCGGGCCTTGGCGTCCCGCTCGGACTCGTCGCGGAGCGTGTCGGCGGCCCGCTTGGCCTCCTGCACGATGCGCTGCGCTTCGGTGTCGGCGTCGGCGCGGCGCTCCTCGGCGTACCGCTCGGCGTCCTTGCGGATCTTGCCAGCGTCCTGCTCGGTCAGCGACCGGTGCTGGGTCGCCTCCTCGACGGCCGCCTGCCGGACCTGCTGGGCCTCCTCGTCGGCGAGGCCGAGGATCTGCTCGATCCGCTGGCCGAGCCCGGCGTAGGCCGGCTTCTGCTCGTCGGGCGACTGGGTGTGCAGCTCCTGCACTCGGCGCTCGGCCTCGTCGGCGCGGCGGCGGTGATTCTCCAGCTCGCGCTGCAGACCGGCGACGTGGCGGTCGACCTGGGTGGGCTCGTAGCCGCGGCGAACGACCTCGAACGACTCTCGAGTTGCGGGGTTGGTCATGAAGATCAGGTCCTGTCCTGGTGAGCGGGGGGTGCGGTCATCTTGGCACGTCGGCATGGGCGGCGGTCGAGGGCATCGACGGCGTCGGGGAGACCGAGAGGGCTTCGATCACCCCGGACAGCCGGCCGAGCTCCTCGGCGATCTCGTCCCGGCGCTTGGCGAGCGCGGCGACCTCCTCACGGGCGTCGTCCAGGATCCGGTGCGCCTCGGTGCGCAGCCGGTCGGCCTCGGTCCGAGCCTCGCCCACGATGCGGACAGCGTCGGCGCGGGCGGTCCGGCGCGCCTCCTCCGAATCGCGCTGTGCGGTCGCGGTCTGCTCGGCCACCCGCTCCCGGAGGGCCTTCGCGTTCGCCTCCGCCTCCGACTCGCGTCGGGAAGCGCGCGACTCGATCTCCTCGACCGCGGACTTGGCGTCCTCGACGGTCCGGGTGGCCCGGTGGCTGGCGTCGGCCAGCCGGCGCTCGGCCTCGGCCTGCGCGCCGGCCAGTGCCTGCTCTGCCTCGCGCTCCATCACCTCGGCCCGGGCCCGCGCCTCGTCCAGCCGCTGCTCGGCCGCCTGCTTGCTGCTGGCGACCAGGTTCTCGGCCTGGGCCCGCAGCTCGGTGACCACCCGGCCACTCTCGGCGTGGGCGTCGGCCCGGATCCGGTCGGCGTCGCTGTTCGCGGCCGCGAGCACCTCGTCGACGGTGCGCTTCGCCCACGCGGTCTGCTCGGCCGCCTCGGCGAGCAGGGCATCGGCCTCGGCGCGGGCCGACGCACGGTGCCGCTCGGCCTCCTCGGCGCCGGACTGTCGCAGTGCCTCCGCCTCGCCCCGGGCCCGCTCGACGTCGGTGCCCAGGCCGGCGCGGGTCTCGGCCGCTGCCGCGTTGGCCTCGGCGAGCAGCGTTTCCGCCTCCTGGCGGGCGCCGGCCACGAGGCCCTGGATCTCCTCCTGCACCTGAGTGAGACGGGCCGCCACCTCGTCGGCCACCTCGGTCCGGCGCCGGGCTGCCTCCTCGCGCGCCTCGCCGACGATCGCCTCGGCGTCCTGGTGCGCCTTGTCCCGGTGGGCCTGGGCCTGGGCCCGGGTGGCGTCGGCGTCGGCCCCGGCGACGTCGCGCAGCCCCTCCGCCTCGCGCTGGCCGCGGGCCACCAGGTCGTCGGCCGTGCTTGCGGCCGACGACACCACCAGGGCCGCCTGGTCGGCCGCGTCCGCGAGCAGCTGGCGGGCCTCGTCGGCGGCATCGGTGCGCAGCCGCTCGGACTCGGCGAGGGCGCTCTCCAGCCGGCGGGACGCCTCTTCCAGGGCGTCCGCCCGCCGGCGTACGGCCTCCTCCTCGAGCCGGCTGGCCTCGGCGTGCCGGCCGGCCACGTCGTCGTGCAGCCGCTGCGCCTCGGCCCGCAGCTCGGCGGCCGTGGCCTTCTCGGCCGCGACCTCCCGCTCGGTCTGCGCGCGAAGCCGGTCGGCCTGGGCCTGGGCGGCGTAGAGCAGCCGCCCGGCGCGCTCGGCGAGCGGCTCGTCGACGTCGGACGAGTCGTGCTCCATGGCTACGCATCGTGTCAGAACCCGCCCGCGCCTGTCAGACCCGGCCCGCCGGGCTTGGCCGGGGCTTGACCTGAGAGCCGGCCGCTGGGCCGGTCAGACGTCGCGGAACCGGTTGATCGCCGTCTCGTGCCGGGCCCTCAGCTCGGCGTCTCGCACTCCGAGACCCTCCTCCGGGGCCAGGCAGAGCACGCCGACCTTGCCCTGGTGCAGGTTGCGGTGCACGTCGTACGCCGCCTGGCCGGTGTCCTCGAGCCGGTAGGCCTTGGACAGCGTCGGGTGGATCTTGCCGCGCGTCATCAGCCGGTTCGCCTCCCAGGCCTCGCGGTAGTTGGCGAAGTGCGAGCCGATGATCCGCTTGAGGTTCATCCACAGGTACCGGTTGTCGTACTGGTGCAGGTACCCGGTCGTGGACGCGCAGGTCACGATGGTGCCGCCCTTGCGGGCCACGAACACGCTCGCGCCGAACGTCTCCCGTCCCGGGTGCTCGAAGACGATGTCCACGTCGTCGCCGCCGGTGAGCTCGCGGATCCGCTTGCCGAGCCGCATCCACTCCTTGGGGTCCTGGGTGTGCTCGTCCTTCCAGAACCGGTAGTCCTCGGCGCTGCGGTCGATGATCAGCTCGGCACCCATGCTGCGCACGATGCCGGCCTTGTCGTCGCTGGACACGACGCAGACCGGGGTCGCGCCACCGCCCAGCGCGTACTGCGTGGCGTAGGAGCCCAGGCCGCCGCTGGCCCCCCAGATCAGCACGATGTCGCCCTGCTTCATCCCCGCACCGTTGCGCGAGACGAGCTGCCGGTACGCCGTGGAGCTGACCAGTCCCGGGCTCGCGGCTTCCTCCCAGGTGAGGTGGGCAGGCTTCGGCATCAGCTGGTTGGACTTGACCAGCGCGATCTCGGCCAGCCCGCCGAAGTTGGTCTCGAACCCCCAGATCCGCTGCTCCGGGTCGAGCATCGTGTCGTTGTGCCCCGCCGGGCTCTCCAGCTCGACGCTGAGGCAGTGGGCCACCACCTGGTCGCCGGGCTTCCACGCGTTCACGCCCGGGCCGGTCCGCAGCACGACGCCGGACAGGTCGGAGCCCAGCACGTGGTAGGGCAGGTCGTGCCGCTTGGACAGCGGCGACAGCCGGCCGTAGCGCTCCAGGAAGGCGAACGTCGACACCGGCTCGAAGATGGCCGACCACACGGTGTTGTAGTTGATGGCGCTGGCCATCACCGCGACCAGCGCTTCGCCGGGGCCGACCTCCGGGGTCGCCACGTCGTCGAGGTGCAGCGACTCGCGGGGGTCCTTGTCCCGGCTCGGTCGCCCCTCGAACATCTCGACCTCGTCCTTGTGGACGGTCACCCCGCGGTAGTGCTCCGGCACCGCGAGCGAGGCCCAGCTCGCCGGGTCGGTGTCGCCGGCCAGGATCGCCTCGAGGATGTCCTTCACGGGGCCCGATGCTACTGACCGGTAACCAGGCGGGCCAGCCCGGGGTCACCGTCCCGACCAGACCAGCGACGCAGCGGCGCTGGATGGTCACCGGGCGTTCACCTGGTGCTCGGCCCGGCCTCATCCGGTCGGTCGATGCTGGCGGGTGCAAGCCCCGCGCGCGGCAGGAGGCCGGCATGAGCGTGATCTCTATCCGTGGTGTCCCGACGTTCCACGACGACGCCGGCGGCGGGCCGGAGGTGGGCGCCGGCGACCTGGCCGACATCCGGCTCACCGCTCCGCTGCCGCTGTCGGCGCGGGCCGAGCTGGCGGCCTGCCTCGACGTCGAGCACGTCGGGCCCGGGCACCGGCTGGCCCGGTCCGGCGGCGGTGGCTACGCCCTGGTCCTTCTGAGGTCCGGCACTGCCGGGGTGCGCCGGGACGGCGTCCTGGAGCGCCGGGTCGGACCGGGGGACTGGTTCGGCGACCTGGCGGGTGACTCCGGCCCGGACCGGCCGGGAGCGGACCTCACCACGGAGTCCGTCACCACGGCGTACGTGATGGACGCCAGCAGCCTGCGCGGCCTGATGCGCCGGTCACCGGTCGTGGTCGACCTGCTCCGCGAGCGGGTCCGGGCGCTGACCACCGTCTCCCGGTGACGTTCAGCGGCTGGGGGCCGCCGCCTGCACCAGCTCGACCAGCACGCCCATCGCGTCCTTCGGGTGCACGAAGTTGACCCGCGACCCCGCGGTGCCGCGCTTCGCCTCGTCGTACAGCAGGCGCACCCCGCGGCCGCGCAGCTCGGCCGTCACGGCGTCGATGTCGTCGACGCCGTAGGCGACCTGCTGGACGCCCTCGCCGGAGCGCTCGAGGAACTTCCCGATCGGTGAGTCGGGGCGGAGCGGGGCCAGCAGCTGGATGCAGGAGCCCGAGTCGCCGACGGCCAGCATCGCCTCGCGCACCCCCTGCTCCTCGTTGACCTCCTCGTGCACGACGTGCACGTCGAAGGTGCGGGCGTAGAAGGCGATCGCCTGGTCGAGGTCGCGCACGGCCAGACCGACGTGGTCGATGCGGGTGAGCATGCGGCTATCGTGACAGCGCTCGTCCGGACACTCTGCAGGAGGTTGCACCATGGCTGGTTCCGTCATCGTCGCCGGAGCCCGGACCCCGATGGGGCGGCTGCTCGGCGGCCTCAAGGACTTCTCCGCCTCCGACCTCGGCGGCGTGGCCATCAAGGGCGCGCTGGCGAAGGCCGGAGTGGCACCGGAGCAGGTCGAGTACGTGATCATGGGCCAGGTGCTGCAGGCCGGGGCCGGCCAGATCCCGGCCCGCCAGGCGGCGGTCAAGGGCGGCATCCCGATGTCCGTCCCGGCCCTCACGATCAACAAGGTCTGCCTGTCCGGCATCGACGCGATCGCGCTGGCCGACCAGCTGATCCGGGCCGGCGAGTTCGACGTCGTGGTCGCCGGCGGGATGGAGTCGATGACCCAGGCGCCGCACTTCCTGCCGAAGTCGCGGGAGGGTGTGAAGTTCGGCGACGCGAAGCTGGTCGACTCCATGTCGTACGACGGTCTGTGGGACGTGTTCACCACCCAGGCGATGGGTGCCCTCACCGAGGCGTGCAACGCCGAGCTCGGCATCTCGCGCGAGGACCAGGACGCGTTCTCCGCCAGGTCGCACCAGCGGGCCGCCGAGGCCTGGAAGAACGGGCTGTTCGACGACGAGGTCGTGCCGGTCGAGATCCCGCAGCGCAAGGGCGACCCGGTCCCGTTCAAGGAGGACGAGGGCATCCGTGCCGACACGACGGCCGAGAGCCTGTCGAAGCTGCGGCCCGCGTTCAGCAAGGACGGCACGATCACCGCGGGGTCGTCGTCGCAGATCTCGGACGGCGCTGCGGCCGTCGTCGTGATGAGCAAGGCCAAGGCCGAGGAGCTGGGTCTCAGCTGGCTCGCCGAGATCGGTGCGCACGGTGTGGTGGCCGGCCCGGACTCGACCCTGCAGTCGCAGCCATCCGCCGCGATCACCAAGGCCTGCGCCAAGGAGGGCATCAGCCCGGCGGACCTGGACCTGGTGGAGATCAACGAGGCGTTCGCCAGCGTCGGCATCAAGTCGATGCGCGACCTCGAGCTGCCCGAGGACAAGGTCAACGTCAACGGCGGGGCCATCGCGCTCGGCCACCCGATCGGCATGTCCGGTGCCCGGATCGCGCTGCACCTCGCCCTCGAGCTGCAGCGGCGGGGCGGTGGGGTCGGGGCGGCTGCACTGTGCGGCGGCGGCGGCCAGGGCGACGCCCTGGTGCTGCGCGTCCCGGCCGCCCGCTGACCGGGTGGCACCCGCGCCGGACGTCGACGCCCTCGTCGCGGGGGCCCGCGACGGTGACGCCCGGTCGGTGGCGCGGCTGATCTCGCTGGTCGAGGACGCGTCGCCGCTGCTGCGCGAGGCGATGGCGGCCCTGGCGCCGTACGGCGGGCGGGCCACCGTCATCGGTCTCACCGGCGCTCCGGGCGTCGGCAAGTCGACGACGACCAACGCGCTGGTCGGTGCCTTCCGCGGCCGCGGCAAGCGGGTCGGCGTGCTCGCCGTCGACCCGTCGTCCCCGTTCTCCGGCGGCGCCCTGCTCGGTGACCGCGTCCGGATGCAGGACCACGCCCTCGACCGCGACGTGTACATCCGGTCGATGGCCAGCCGCGGCCACCTCGGCGGGCTGGCCTGGTCGACGCCGCAGGCGCTGCGGGTGCTCGACGCGGCCGGCTGCGACGTCGTCCTGGTCGAGACCGTGGGCGTCGGGCAGTCCGAGGTGGAGGTCGCGCGCACAGCCGACACCACGGTGGTGCTGCTCGCGCCCGGGATGGGGGACGCGATCCAGGCCGCGAAGGCCGGCATCCTCGAGGTCGGCGACGTCTACGTCGTCAACAAGGCCGACCGGGACGGCGCCGACAGCGCGGTGCGCGAGCTGCGGCACATGCTCACCCTGGGGGAGCGGCGGGCTCCCGGCGAGTGGCGGCCGCCGATCGTCAAGACGGTGGCGTCGCGCGGTGAGGGGCTGGACGAGCTCGTCGACGCGCTGGACAAGCACCGCGGCTGGCTCGAGGAGACAGGAGCCCTGCACGAGCGGCGGCTGCACCGCGCGGCCGACGAGGTGGAGAGCATTGCCCTCACGGCGCTGCGGGAGCGGGTGGGAGACCTGCGCAGCCGGGGCGGCGAGCACGGCCTGGACGAGCTCGCGGCCGACGTCGTCGCCGGCCGCACCGACCCGTACGCCGCGGCCGACCGGCTGCTCGCGGGGCTGACCGGCGCTACGTCCGGGTGACGTCGGCGCGGGAGAGCAGTCCGGCCGCCAGGACGTCGAGCAGGACCTGAAAGGACGCGTCCACGTCGTCCGGGAGCCCGAAGCCACCGCTGGCCTCGAGCGCGACGAACCCGTGCAGCGCGCTGCGCACGGTGCGGACGAGCGGCACCGGGTCGGCCACGGAGATGCCGATGGCGGCCAGGGCCACGGCGACCTCGGTGACCACGGCGGCGAAGGCGGCGTGCAGCTCGGGATCCTCGCCGCTGCTGGGCGTGGTGTGCAGGGTGGCGTACAGCCCCGGGTGCTGCCGGGCGAACTGGCGGTAGGCGTGGGCCACGCCGGTGAACGCATCCGGGCCCACGCGTCCAGCCGTGCCCTCACGGACCGCCGCCTGGAGCTGCCGGGCAGCTTCCAGCGCCAGCTCGTGACGCAGCGCGGCAAGCCCGGCGACGTGGCTGTACAGCGACGGCGAGGAGACCCCGAGCGCGGTCGCGACTCGGGCCAACGAGAGGCTCTCGAGTCCCTCGGCATCCGCCACGGCCGCCGCGGCGTCGATGACGGCGCGCCGGTCCAGCCCGACCTTGCGGGCCATCAGGCGGCGGCACCTGCGAGCCGCTGCTCGACCTGGGACTTCAGCGCGGCGTTCATCAGGGCGAACCCGGTGGCGGTCCCGGCGTCCAGGGTCCGGCTCAGGAACGGCACCAGCACCCCCGTGAACACCTCGCTCTGCACCAGCCGGGTGCCGGAGCCGTTCGGGAACAGCTCGAACCGGTGCCGGCCGTCGAAGACGCCGCGGAACCCGAGATGTCCGCACCACTCGAGGGCCCGGTCGGGTACCACCTCGGTGACGACCGGCCGCATCGTCATCCGCCGGCCGCCGGGAGGCGACAGGGTCACGCGCAGCCGCTCGCCGGGTGCAGGTGCTTCACGGTGGACCTCCGGCTGCGTGTCTAACGGGCTTAGACAGTGTGCCTAAGGCGGTTAGACATGTCGACCGGCGGATCCGGTCAGCCGCCGGCTCCGGCCGTCCCGGTGGGCGTCGGCGACTCGCTGGGGTCCGGCGTCGTGGTCTCGGTCGGGGTCGGCAGCTCAGACGGGGTGACCGTCGGGGTGCCGGTCGGCTCGTCCGGGCACGAGAACGTCACGTTCTTGGTCACGTGCCCGCCGGACTTCACCGACACGGGGATGTGCCGCCCGCGGGCACCGAGCACGTGGGTGCCTGCCGGTAGCCCGGAGATCGTGAAGGCGTCGCCCTCGTTCAGGTTGCCCAGCTCGACCGCCGTGGGCCGGTTGCCGTTGAGCCACAGCCAGAGCGAGAAGTCGCTGTCCGCGCAGCCCTTGTCCGTGTTCACGTGCCCCTCGACAGACGCGGACGGCAGAACCTCGGTCACGGTCGACGCGACAGCCGTGGAGCACTTCGGGGACGTCACGTACGTCGCCGCCCAGCGTCCTGTCGCGGCGGCGCGCGACTCGTTCAGCGTCCACGGGGTCAGCAGCACCGGGTCGTCGGTGCACCGCACCGCGTACCGGCCCTGGTCGTTCGTGATGGCCGACGGGGTGGCCCGAGGGATGAACGAGCTGCCCGACCGGGTCCCCGTATAGACGAACATCCCGACCACGGGAGCGCCGTCTCCGTCGACGACGAGTCCGCGCACCATCGCCACCCGGGCGTGGCCGGTGTCGCTGGGCGAGGCGGGCGTTGTGACGGGGGCGCTGGTGGAGTGCCCGCCCGTCGGCGGGACCACCTTCGCCGAGCTCTTGGTCGGCGACTCGGTCGGCTGGCCTGCCTTGACGAGGTCGTTGGCCTGGTTGGCAAAGCCGACGACGGTGTCCTGGACGCCGGCCACGCCGCCGGCCATCGCCAGGCCGCCCCACAGGCCGGCCAGGAAGACGCCGGCGACCGCGGCCACGGTGCTCAGCCGTCGCTGGCGTCGGGCCCGGGCCCGGTGCAGCACCGTCCCGAAGGCCTCCGGTGGCGGCGGGAGCGGCTCGGGGCGTCGACGTGGCTGGGGCAGGTGAGGCGACTGAGTCACTGGGCCGCCTCCAGCCATCCGTGGAGGCGGGCGCGGGCGTCGAACAGCATCCGCTTGACGGTTCCTTCGGGCTTGTGCAGGGCGGCGGCCACCTCGGCCACGCTCATGTCGGCGTAGTAGTGGAGCAGGACGGGTGTGCGCAGTCGCTCGGGCAGCCGCTCGACCAGGTCGTGCAGCCATGGGTCGCAGGCCGCGGTGGACATGGGGGTCGTCTCCTCGAGCCGGGCTTGCAGCTTGCGGTCGCGCTGTTCCCGGCGCCAGCGGTCCCGCACCAGGTTGGAGGCGGTGACGTAGAGGTAACCCTTGGGGTCGTGCACGGTGATCCACTTGGACAGGAGGCGGGTGAACGCCTCGGCCGCGATGTCGTGCGCGGCGTCCCGGTCCCCCACCTGAGCTGCGCACCACCCGGCGAGCGGGGCGTAGTGGTCGTTCCAGAGGGCGCGCGCAGCTTCTTCCCGGGCTGCCGCGGCGGTCACCGCAACGCCCCGTGCGCGGGATGCACCCGCTGTCACCACGACGCCAGCCACGAACCGAGGACGCCAGAGGCACCCACTCGGTTCACCGCGACATCCTCCCCGTCCATGTCCCCTCCTCCGATGATGCTGCGCCTCCTTGCGCCGCAGTTCCACTGTCGGCGGCGCGTTGGCTTCGCCAGGGCACGATCGGGCGTCGGAGAGCCTAGGCCCAAAGCGGGTCCGCTCGGGGCACTGTGCTCATAGGGATGCCATCCAGGCCGCGAAGGCCGGCAGCCTCGTGGTCGGCGACCTGAGCGGCCGACGTCGTCGCCGGCGGCTGAACGACCGGACTCAGCCAGTGCCGGTCGGGCTCGCGGTTCCGGTGCCACCCGAGGGGTCCCCGGTGCCACTCGTCGAGGGCGACGCGTCGGCCGGCAGGGGTGACTCGGTGACGGTCGGAGTCGAAGGCGGCGTCGTCTCCGCCTGCGGGGTCGTCGTGAGTGCCGTCGGGCAGACCATGGTGACGTCCTGCTCGACGGTCTGTCCGGACGACAGCGTGACGTCGTACGTCCGGCCGCGGGCACCGATGACCGACGTCCCGACGGGAGCACCGGAGATCCGGTAGCGGCTGCCCTCCAGCAACCCGCTCAGCCGGACGGACGCGCTGCGGTCGCCGCCGATCCAGAGCCACAGCGTGAAGTCGGTCCCTGGGCAGGCCACGTCGGCGCGGACGTCGCCCTGGACGACAGCGCCCTCCTCGACCCGGGTCACGACGTGGTGCTTCGTCATGCCGCAGCTGGGTGTGTCGACGAAGCGGGCCGCGTAGGCCCCGCCGGCGACCGGGCCGATGGGGAGGTTGATCGGCCATGAGGTCACAAGCAGCGGCCCACCGGTGCAGGCGATCAGGTACCAGCCGACACTGTTGGTCCGGGCCGGCGACTTGTTCGGGACGAAGCCGTGGTCCGTGTTGACGCCGGAGTAGACATAGAGGCCGCTCACCGGTGCGCCGGACGCGTTGAGGATCTCGCCCCGCAGGTACGTCTTCTTCCTGACCTGCTCCGGCGGCACCTTCCCGGACCGGGTCGATCTGGCTGCGCTGCTGCGGGAGTCCCGAGTCGCCGTGACCGTCGTCGTGGAGGCGTCGCCGAGGTGCGCGGCCGCCACGATCGTGCTCCGGACGCCGCTCGGGCCGCCACCCATGGCCAGCCCGCCGAAGGTGCCGGCGAGGAAGACACCGGTCACACCGCAGAAGGCCGCGGCCCGGTGGTAGCGCCGCCGGCTCGCCGCCCGGAAGACGGCCGTGAACTGGCCGGGCGGGGGAGCGAGCGGCGCGATCCGATGGCGTCGGACGGGGCCGGGCGTATGAGTCACTGGGCCGCCTCCAGCCATCCGTGCAGGCGGGCGCGGGCGTCGAACAGCATCCGCTTGACGGTTCCTTCGGGCTTGTGCAGGGCGGCGGCCACCTCGGCCACGCTCATGTCGGCGTAGTAGTGGAGCAGGACGGGTGTGCGCAGTCGCTCGGGCAGCCGCTCGACCAGGTCGTGCAGCCATGGGTCGCAGGCCGCGGTGGACATGGGGGTCGTCTCCTCGAGCCGGGCTTGCAGCTTGCGGTCGCGCTGTTCCCGGCGCCAGCGGTCCCGCACCAGGTTGGAGGCGGTGACGTAGAGGTAACCCTTGGGGTCGTGCACGGTGATCCACTTGGACAGGAGGCGGGTGAACGCCTCGGCCGCGATGTCGTGCGCGGCGTCCCGGTCCCCCACCTGAGCTGCGCACCACCCGGCGAGCGGGGCGTAGTGGTCGTTCCAGAGGGCGCGCGCAGCTTCTTCCCGGGCTGCCGCGGCGGTCACCGCAACGCCCCGTGCGCGGGATGCACCCGCTGTCACCACGACGCCAGCCACGAACCGAGGACGCCAGAGGCACCCGCTCGGTTCACCGCGACATCGCCCCGTCCATGTCCCCTCCATCGGCGTCAGGAAGCCCAGGCCCGGGGCGGGTACGCTCGGGGCACCAAACCGACATGACGTCGATCCGGTGTCGCGGCGATCCCGCGTCACACCACGCTCCGGCGCGCGCGTCAGGTCCGATGTTTTCAGCTGCGAGGAGCCGCGTGGACGCCGACGAGATCCAGCAGGGCAGGGACCGCTGGCAGCGTCGCTTCGACGCCGTCCCGGTGCGCGAGGCGGACTTCACGACGCTGTCCGGCGTCGAGGTCGAGCCCGTCTACGGGCCGCGGCCGGGCGACACCGTCGAGGGCTTCGAGCGGATCGGCTGGCCGGGCGAGTTCCCGTTCACCCGTGGCCTCTACCCGACCGGCTACCGCGGCCGGACCTGGACGATCCGGCAGTTCGCCGGCTTCGGCAACGCCACCGCAGACCAACGAGCGCTACAAGATGATCCTGGCCGCCGGCGGTGGCGGCCTCTCCGTGGCCTTCGACATGCCGACCCTGATGGGTCGCGACTCCGACGACCCGCAGTCGCTCGGCGAGGTCGGGCACTGCGGCGTGGCGATCGACTCGGCGTACGACATGGAGATGCTCTTCTCCGACATCCCGCTGGGCGACGTCACGACGTCGATGACGATCTCCGGCCCGGCCGTGCCGGTGTTCTGCATGTACCTGGTCGCCGCCGAGCGGCAGGGCGTCGACCTCGGCGTGCTCAACGGCACGCTGCAGACCGACATCTTCAAGGAGTACATCGCGCAGAAGGAGTGGCTGTTCCCGCCGGAGCCGCACCTGCGCCTGATCGGCGACCTGATGGAGTACTGCGTCGAGCACATCCCGGCGTACAAGCCGCTCTCGGTCTCCGGCTACCACATCCGCGAGGCCGGCTCGACGGCCGCGCAGGAGCTGGCGTTCACCCTCGCCGACGGCTTCGGCTACGTCGAGCTGGGGCTCGTCGCGCGGCCTGGACGTCGACGAGTTCGCGCCCGGGCTGTCGTTCTTCTTCGACTCGCACGTCGACTTCTTCGAGGAGATCGCGAAGTTCCGGGCCGCGCGCCGGATCTGGGCCCGCTGGCTGCGCGACGTCTACGGCGCCAAGACCGAGAAGGCGCAGTGGCTGCGGTTCCACACCCAGACCGCCGGGTGTCTCGCTGACCGCGCAGCAGCCGGACAACAACATCGTGCGTACGGCGGTCGAGGCGCTGGCCGCGGTGCTCGGCGGCACCAACTCGCTGCACACCAACGCCCTGGACGAGGTGCTCGCGCTGCCGAGCGAGAAGGCGGCCGAGATCGCGCTGCGCACCCAGCAGGTGATCATGGAGGAGACCGGCGTCGTCAACGTCGCCGACCCGCTCGGCGGCTCCTGGTACGTCGAGGCGCTGACCGACCGGATCGAGGCCGAGGCCGAGGCCGATCTTCGCCCGGATCCGGGAGATGGGCTCGCGACGGCTCGATCACGTCCGGCCTCCTGCGCGGCATCGAGGACGGCTGGTTCATGTCCGAGATCGCCGAGGCCGCGTTCACCTACCAGACCGCCCTGGAGAAGGGCGAGAAGAAGATCGTCGGCGTCAACGTGCACACCAAGACCGTCGAGGAGCCGCTGGAGATCCTGCGGGTCTCCCACGAGGTCGAGCGCGAGCAGAAGCGCGTGCTCGGCGCAGCGCCGGGCCGCCCGCGACGACGACGCCGTACAGGCGGCGCTGACCCGGATGGTCGAGGCGGCGCGCGGCGACGCGAACATGGTGCCGGCGATGCTCGACGCCGTCCGCGCCGAGGCCACCCTCGGCGAGATCTGCGACGCGCTGCGCGCCGAGTGGGGCGACTACCGCGAGCCGCCGCGGTTCTAGCCGTGGCCAGGTCAGGGGCGCACCGCGAGCTCCTGCTCGGTGCGTTCGATCTCGGTCCGTACGAGGTCGTTGACCGCCGCCATGTCGACGCCGATGTGCTTGGCGATGGCCCGCACCAGGACCTCCGCGGTGAGGTTGGTCTCGAAGTCGAGGTTGGCGCGCACCTCTGCCCTCATGGCCTCGCGGTTCTGGCTGATCATGACGAAGGTGGACAGGAAGATCGCCTCGAGACTTACGATCATCGTGAGCAGGCCGAACGGGAAGTCGTCGAACACGAGGGCCGAGCCGACCAGCCCGGCGTTGAGGACGATCCAGACGGCGAACCAGCCCACGTGCAGGTAGACGAAGGACATGCTGCCGGCGAACTTGGTGATGGCGTCGGCCACCCGGTCCTGGTTGTCGCGAAGGCGGGTGAAGACGACGGTCTCGTGCCGGGCCCGGTGGTGCAGGGTCGGTTGCTGCGGACTTTGCTCCTGGGTCATGGCCGCAGTCTGCCGGGCGGAGGCAGCCGCGACGGCCAACTACGCTGGAGGGCATGAGCGCAGTCGAACATCAACCCCTACGGCGCCGTCGACCTCTCCGCACTGGCGAAGCCGGCGGCACCTGCAGGCGCAGCCGGGACCGGCGCGCCCGCGGCGGTGAGCGGCCTGGTGGTCGACGTCGACGAAGCCGGCTTCCAGGCCGTGGTCGACCAGTCCATGACCGTGCCGGTCGTGATCGACTTCTGGGCCGACTGGTGCGGCCCGTGCAAGCAGCTCAGCCCGGTGCTCGAGCGGCTCGCCGCGGCCGACGGCGGACGCTGGTTGCTCGCGAAGGTCGACCTGGACGCCAACCCGCGGCTGGGAGCAGGCCTTCCAGGTGCAGAGCATCCCCGCCGTGTTCGCGGTGGTGAAGGGCCAGCCGATCCCGCTGTTCCAGGGGGCGCTGCCCGAGGCCCAGGTGCGCCAGTACCTCGACGAGCTGCTGCGGGTGGCCGAGGCCAACGGGGTCAGCGGCCGGGTCCAGGTCGGTGACGCGCCCGGTCGCCGAGACGACCGAGCCGGAGGTCGACCCGCGCTACGACGAGGCGTACGACGCGATCGAGCGGGGCGACCTCGACGCGGCGGCGGCCGCCTACCGGTCGCTGCTCGACCGAGTCGCCGGGCGACGCCGACGCCCAGGCCGGGCTCGGCCAGGTCGAGCTGCTGCGTCGCACCCAGGCCCTCGACGAGCGCGGCCGCCCGGCAGACCGCCGCGGAGAACCCGGACGACGTCGGCCGCGCAGACGGCGGTGGCCGACCTCGACCTCCTCGGGGGTCAGGTCGAGGACGCGTTCGACCGCCTGCTCGACCTGGTGCGGCGGCTGTCCGGCCCCGAGCGGGACGCCGCGCGCACCCACCTGGTGAGCCTGTTCGAGCTGGTGGGCAACCAGGACGACCGGGTCGCCAAGGCCCGCACCGCGCTGGCCAACGCGCTGTTCTGATCCGTCCACGAAGGCCGCCCCTGCCGATGGAGGGCGCCTCGGGTGCGCTCAGGCGCAGGCGCAGACAGGAAGATGATCAGCAGGATCGACGGCGATGACGAGCGCCAGGATGGCGATGGTTCGGGTGTTCATCGGAACTCCGATCGGTCGGGAGGGGACTCTGGCCCACCTGTCTCCTGGCACCGCCGCCGCAAACGTGCCGTCAGGCGGGCAGTCGCCGTCCCCACAGGTCCCTGGCGGTCGAGCGCACCTCGCTGGCCAGCAGCTCCCAGCCCGAGCCTGCCGGTAGAGCCGCGGCGCGGGCCGGTCGTCGTCGTACGTCGTGAGGAGCGCCCGGTCGTGCGGCAGCCCGAGCAGCAGGCCGTCCACCAGCGCAGCCCCGAAGCCGCGGCCCTGGTGCTCCGGTGTCGACCGCGACGTCGACCAGCTCGAAGTGGCCGCCGAGCCACTCGTCGAGCGACGCTCAGCGGCACCCGGGCGGCGACCGCGTCGGTCCACCACTGCCCGTGCTCGCCGGTGTAGCCGTAGCCGAACCCGGCAACGGTGCCGGCCTGGACCAGCGTGTCAGCGGAACCCGGTCGGGCCGCGTGTGACGGCAGCTGCTCGCGGCGGAACCGGGTGACTGCTCCTCGGACTCGTCGTAGCCGGGCGCGGTGAACGCCGCCCGGTAGACCGGAGTGAGCACCTCCTCGGCGGCCAGCGTCGCGGAGCCGTCGAGCACGGAGGAGCTCGGGCAGGCCGGCGGCCGAGCACGTACTCCCAACCCTCCCGCCACGCGAACGGAGCGGCAGCCGCCGACTCGAGCGGCCGCCCGGTCAGCAGGTGGTCGAGCGCGTACCGGGTCGCGCGCGTGACCGACGAGGAGCACCCGCTGCCCGTCGTGGTCGCGCCGCAGCTCGTCGAGCAGCTCGTCGACCCCGTCGGCGACCTCGCGATAGCTCTGGCCGCCGGGGAACGGCTCGTCGACCCGGGCCCGCCGCTGGGCGTGCACCTGGTCGACGGGGGCGCCGGTCAGCTCGCCGAAGTCGCACTCCCGCAGCCGCGGGTCGGTGCGGCGGGCCAGCTCGACCCCGCGAACGCGATGTCCACCGTCTGCACGGCGCGGTGCAGGTCCGAGTGACCACCAGGTCGATGCCGTCGTCGCGGCGCCGGCGGCCGAGGTCGCGGGCGTTCTCCACGCCCGGCCGCCGACAGCTCGCCCGGCTGCCAGCCGGTGACGCGCCCGGCCTCGTTGTCGATCGTCGTCGCGTGCGTCTCGTAGACCAGGCGGACGGCCATCGACGGGCGCCGGCTCAGCCCGGCGGGCTGTGCCGGAGCCAGACCGTGCCCAGGGGCGGCACCCGCAGGGTGGCCGAGGCGCGGCTGGCCGTGCCAGCCCTCGCCGCCGGCGTCGACGCCGCCGAGGTTGCCGACGCCGCTGCCGACGTAGGCCTCGGCGTCGGTGTTGAGGACCTCGTCCCACCGGCCGGCGAACGGCAGCCCGATCCGGTAGCCCTCGTGCGGGATCGCGGAGAAGTTGGCGACGCACGCCAGCACCGAGCCGTCGTCGCCCCAGCGCAGGAACGAGAACACGTTGTTGCCGGCGTCGTTGGCGTCGATCCACGCGAAGCCGCCCGGGTCGGTGTCGCGCGACCAGAGCGCCGCGGCTCTCGGTGTAGACCCGGTTGAGGTCGTGGACCAGCGTCTGCACGCCCTGGTGGTCCGGGTTCTCGGTGAGCCACCAGTCCAGCGAGCGGGACTCGGCCCACTCCGACTCCTGGCCGAACTCCGAGCCCATGAAGAGCAGCTGCTTGCCGGGGTGCGCCCACATGAAGGCGAGGTAGGCGCGCAGGTTGGCCAGCTGCTGCCACCGGTCGCCCGGCATCTTGCGCAGCAGCGAGCCCTTGCCGTGCACGACCTCGTCGTGGCTAGATCGGCAGCACGTAGTTCTCGGAGTACGCGTAGACCATCGAGAACGTCATCTGGTGGTGGTGGTACTGGCGGTAGATCGGCTCGTTGGCCATGTAGGCCAGCGAGTCGTGCATCCAGCCCATGTTCCACTTGAACCCGAAGCCCAGCCCGCCCGAGGTGGGTGGGCCGGGTGACGCCCGGGCCACGCCGTCGACTCCTCGGCGATCGTCACGATCCCGGGCACCCGCTTGTACGCGGTGGCGTTCACCTCCTGCAGGAACGACACCGCCTCGAGGTTCTCCCGGCCGCCGAACTCGTTCGGCGCCCACTCGCCCTCCTCGCGCGAGTAGTCGAGGTAGAGCATCGAGGCGACCGCGTCGACGCGCAGGCCGTCGATGTGGAACTCCTCCAGCCAGTACAGCGCGTTGGCGACCAGGAAGTTGCGCACCTCGGTGCGGCCGAAGTCGAAGACGTAGCGTGCCCCAGTCGAGCTGCTCGCCGCGGCGGGGGTCGGGGTGCTCGTAGAGCGCGGTGCCGTCGAAGCGTGGCCAGCGCCCACGCGTCCTTGGGGAAGTGCGCCGGCACCCAGTCGACGATGACGCCGATGCCGGCCTGGTGCAGCCGGTCGACCAGGTAGCGGAAGTCGTCCGGGTTGCCGAACCGCGACGTCGGCGCGAAGTACGACGACACCTGGTAGCCCCACGAGCCGCCGAACGGGTGCTCCGCCACCGGCATCAGCTCGACGTGGGTGAAGCCGAGGTACTTCACGTGCCCGACGAGCTGGTCGGCGAGCTCGCGGTAGGACAGGCCCTGCCGCCACGAGCCGAGGTGCACCTCGTAGGTGCTCATCGGCGAGCGTCAACGGGTCGCTGCTGGCTCGCGCTGCTGCATCCACGTCGTCGTCGCCCCACTCGTAGTCCGAGGTGAAGACGACCGACGCGGTGGCCGGCGGGACCTCGGCGCGGAACGCCACCGGGTCGGCCTTCTGCCGCCAGACGCCGTCCTGGCCGAGCACCTCGAACTTGTAGTGCGTGCCGTCGCCGAGCCCGGGGACGAACAGCTCCCAGACGCCGGTGGAGCCCATGGCGCGCATCGGGTGCGCGCGCCCGTCCCAGTAGTTGAAGTCGCCGGTCAGCCGCACGCCCTGGGCGCTCGGCGCCCAGACCGCGAAGGACGTGCCGGTCACGGTCCCGGCGATGCCCTCGTACGAGCGGGTGTGGGCGCCGAGCACCCTCCACAGCTCCTCGTGCCGGCCCTCGCCGATGAGGTGCAGGTCGATCTCGCCGAGCGTGGGCAGGAAGCGGTAGGGGTCGTCGACGAGCGCGGGCCGGGCCGTCGTAGGCGACCTCGAGGCGGTAGTCCGGCACGCTCGCGCCATCGGCAGCACGGCCGACCCAGACGCCGTAGCTCTCGTGCCGCATCGGGTGCCGGTCCGTCGCCGACCACGACCGTACCGCGGTGGCCCACGGGCGCAGGCTGCGAACGGTGACACCGCCCGTCGTGCGGGTGCGGGCCGAGCACCGAGTGCGGGTCGTGGTGGACGCCGGAGACGAGCCGGTGCAGCTCCTCGTCCGGAGACCGGTCGGGCCACCGGGCCGGAGGTGGTCACCGACGTCGGCCCGTCGTGGTGGGCGGCGTGGGAGCGCCGGCCGGGGGTCGGGTGCTCATGGCGTCAACCTCGTTCGCTCACTCGGTCGTCTCGGGCGGCGAGCCTGCGGATCGCCGCCATCGGGATCTGCAGCCAGGTCGGCCGGTTGCGGGCCTCGTACAGCACCTCGTAGACCGCCTTGTCGGTCTCGAACGCGCGCAGCAGCACGGGCTGCGTGCGCGGGTCGGCGCCGCCGGCCCGGGCATAGCCCGGCGCAGAAGGCGTCCCGGTTCCGCTCTGCCCACTCGGTGGCGCGGTACTCGCGCTGCGCGTCGAGCGGGTGGTCGGCGAGCAGGTGCCGCGCCGCGTAGTCGAAGGAGCGCAGCATCCCGGCGACGTCCTTGACCGGCGACTCGAGCGCCGCGCCGCTCGGCCAGCGGCCGGGCCGGCTCGCCCTCGAAGTCGAGCAGCTTCCAGCCCTCCAGGGTCCGCATCACCTGACCCAGGTGGAAGTCGCCGTGCACGCGCTGCACCGCGACCGGCGTCGTCCAGCGCGGCCAGGTCGTCGAAGGCGCGTGCGCAGCGCGTGCGACGTACGGCGTGAGCTCGGCCACCTCCGCGGCGGTGCGCTCCAGCCGGGTCCGCATGCCGTCGGCGAGGTCATCGAGGTCCTTGCCCTCCAGCCGCCCGGTCGGCAGCGCCGCGGCCAGCGCCGCGTGCACCTCGGCGGTGGCCGCGCCGAGTCGCTGCGCCTCGCCCGGCGAAGTCGCCGCCCACCTCGTCGGCGTGCAGGTCCGCCTCGGCGTAGAGGTCGCGGACGCTGGTGAGGGCGAGCTCCCAGCCGTCGGTGGCGCCCTTGAGGAACGTCTGGGCCATCGCCAGGCTCGCCGTGACCTCGTTGCCCGCCGGTCGCATCGGTCCAGCTGCCCTCGAGCCAGCCGAGCGGCGCCGCGATGTGCGTGCTCCCGGCAGCGGCGAGGGCCGCGTGCACCTCGATGTCGGGGTTGATGCCCGGCGAGACCTTGCGGAAGACCTTGAGGATCACCGTGTCGCCGAAGATGACCGAGGTGTTGCTCTGCTCGGCCCCGACGACGATCGAGGGGCCGCCTGGTGGGAGCTCGGTGAGCGTGGGGTCGCGGTGGAAGGCCAGGTCGCCGACGGTGCGCGCCTCGGCGATGCCCTCGATCCAGTGCACGGTGCGCGTCCTTGTCGTGCAGCGCGTCGTAGAGGTGGCGCCGGCGGCCGTCCGGCGCCCGTCTCCTCGCCGACGAAGGCGTGCGCGAGGTGCTCCTGCGGGCGTTGGCGTATGCCACCAGCGGGAGCTGGTAGGTCTCGGTGCCGCCGTCGTCGTACGTGACGGTGACGGTGTCGATCCGCACGCCGGGCGCCAGCTCGCCGACGGTCGATGTCCCCGCGACCTGCCAGGTGCGTCCCTTGCCGGCGAACCAGCGCTGCCGGCCCAGGTAGCCGGTGAGGTCCAGTCGGTCGGGAGGGTCGGGCGAGTCCGGCGCGGACATCAGAGCACCCCTTCCGGAGACGTCAGGCGGAACCAGTAGAAGCCGTGGCCGGCGAGGGTCAGCAGGTAGGGCAGTTCGCCGATCTGCGGGAAGTGCACCCCGCCGAGCAGCTCGACCGGGTGGCAGCCCTCCCACCGGCGCAGGTCGAGCTCGACCGGCTGCGGGAAGCGGGACAGGTTGTTCACGCACAGGACGACGTCGTCGCCGAAGGCGCCGGACGAACGACAGCACGCTGGGGTTGGAGCCGCCGAGGTCCTCGCAGGTGCCGAGGCCGAAGGCGGGGTTCTGCTTGCGGATCTCGATCATCCGGCGGGTCCAGTGCAGCAGCGACGTCGAGCTGGCGCAGCTGCGCCTCGACGTTGGTGACCTGGTAGCCGTAGATCGGGTCCATGATCACCGGCAGGAAGAGCTGGCCGGGGTCGCAGGTGGAGAAGCCGGCGTTGCGGTCCGGTGTCCACTGCATCGGGGTGCGGACGCCGTCGCGGTCGCCGAGCCAGATGTTGTCGCCCATGCCGATCTCGTCGCCGTAGTAGAGGACCGGCGAGCCGGGCAGGGACAGCAGCAGCGCGGTGAACAGCTCGAGCTGGTTGCGGTCGTTGTCCAGCAGCGGGGCCAGCCGCCGCCGGATGCCGATGTTGGCCTTCATGCGGGGGTCCTTGGCGTACTCGCCCCACATGTAGTCGCGCTCCTCGTCGGTGACCATCTCGAGGGTGAGCTCGTCGTGGTTGCGCAGGAAGATGCCCCACTGGCAGTTGTCGGGGATCGCCGGCGTCTGCGCCATGATCTCCGAGATCGGGTAGCGCGACTCCCGCCGCACCGCCATGAAGATCCGCGGCATCACCGGGAAGTGGAACGCCATCTGGCACTCGTCGCCGTCCTGGCCGAAGTACTCGACGACGTCGGCCGGCCACTGGTTGGCCTCGCACAGCATCACCCGGTCGGGGTACTGCGCGTCGACCTCCTTGCGGACCCGCTTGAGGAACTCGTGGGTGGCGGGGAGGTTCTCGCAGTTGGTGCCCTCCTCCTCGAACAGGTAGGGCACGGCGTCCAGCCGGAAGCCGTCGATGCCGAGGTCGAGCCAGAACCGCAGCGCCTCGATGATCGCCTCCTGCACCCGGGGGTTCTCGAAGTTGAGGTCCGGCTGGTGGGTGAAGAAGCGGTGCCAGAAGTACTGCTTGCGGACCGGGTCGAAGGTCCAGTTGGAGGTCTCGGTGTCGACGAAGATGATCCGGGCGTCGGCGTAGGCCTCGTCGTTGTCGGCCCACACGTAGAAGTCGCCGTACGGCCCGTCGGGGTCGGTCCGGGACGCCTGGAACCACGGGTGCTGGTCGGAGGTGTGGTTCATGACGAAGTCGATGATCACGCGCATGCCGCGCTCGTGGGCGGCGTCGACGAACTCGACGAAGTCGCCGATGGTGCCGAACTCCGGCAGCACGTCGGTGTAGTCGGACACGTCGTAGCCGCCGTCGCGCAGCGGCGAGTGGAAGAACGGCGGCAGCCAGAGGCAGTCGACGCCGAGCCACTGGAGGTAGTCGAGCTTCTCGGTCAGGCCGAGCAGGTCGCCGGTGCCGTCGCCGTTGCTGTCCTTGAAGGAGCGGACCAGCACCTCGTAGAAGACGGCGCGCTTGTACCAGTGCGGGTCCCGCTCCTCGTCGGGCAGATCGGCGAAGTTGTCGATCGCGACGCTGTCGGAGGAGTCGCGGACGGTCGAGCGGGGAGGACTGGTGGGGTCCACGCTCATGGCGTGGCCACCTCGTCGGCCCGGCCCCGTCGCTCGACCCGGAACACGTGCGCCGGCTCGCGAAGGGGTCCAGCCGCACGTAGTTGGCCTGCCCCAGACGTAGGTCTCGCCGGCGATCTCGTCGTGCACGGCCATGGTGTCGTCCCACTCCAGCCCCAGTGCCGGCATGTCCAGCCGCACCGTCGTCTCGCGGGCCCCGTGCGGATCCAGGTTGACGACCACGAGCACGGTGTCGCTCGGCCGGCCGTCGGCCCCCGTGGTGCTCTTGGAGTAGCAGATGATCTGGTCGCTGTCGGTCGCGTGGAAGCGCAGGTTGCGCAGCCGCTGCAGGGCGGGGTGCGCCCGGCGCAGCTCGTTGAGCCGGGTGAGGTACGGCGCCAGGCTGCGACCCTCGGCCTCGGCCGCGGCCCAGTCGCGCGGGCGCAGCTGGAACTTCTCGGTGTCGAGGTACTCCTCGCTGCCGGGCCGCACCGCGACGTGCTCGAACAGCTCGAAGCCGGAGTAGACGCCCCAGGTCGGCGTGAGGGTCGCCGCCAGCACGGCCCGGATCTTGAAGGCGGGCGGGCCGCCGTACTGGAGGAACGCGTGCAGGATGTCGGGGGTGTTGACGAAGAAGTTGGGCCGCAGGAAGTGGGCGGTCTCCCCGCTCAGCTCGGTGAGGTACTCCTCGAGCTCCCACTTCTCGTTGCGCCAGGTGAAGTAGGTGTAGGTCTGGTGGAAGCCCACCCGGGCCAGGGTGTGCATCATCGCGGGCCGGGTGAAGGCCTCGGCGAGGAACAGGACGTCGGGGTCGGTCTTGCGGACCTCACCCAGCAGCCACTCCCAGAACGCGACCGGCTTGGTGTGCGGGTTGTCGACCCGGAAGATGCGGACGCCGAGGTCCATCCACTTGCGGGTGACGCGCAGCACCTCGGCATAGATGCCGTCCGGGTCGCGGTCGAAGTTGATCGGGTAGATGTCCTGGTACTTCTTCGGCGGGTTCTCGGCGTAGGCGATGGTGCCGTCGGCGAGCTCGGTGGAACCACTCGGGGTGCTACGTCACCCAGGGATGGTCCGGGGTCGCCTGCAGCGCGAGGTCCAGCGCGACCTCCATGCCGAGGTCCCTGGTCCGCGTCACGAAGGCGGTGAAGTCCTTCTCGGTGCCGAGGTCGGGGTGGATGGCGTCGTGCCCGCCCTCCGGCGAGCCGATCGCCCAGGGCGAGCCCACGTCGTCCGGCCCGGGGGTCAGCGTGTTGTTCGGCCCCTTGCGGTTGGTCGTGCCGATCGGGTGGATCGGCGGCAGGTAGACCACGTCGAAGCCCATCGCGGCCACCGCGGGCAGCCGCGTGGCTGCGGTCCGGAAGGTGCCGGACCGGAGCACGCCGTCGGCGTCGGGCGCCGCGCCCTCGGAGCGCGGGAAGAACTCGTACCAGCTGCCGAACAGGGCGCGCTCGCGGTCGACCCACAGCGGCATCCGGTCGCTCGAGCTGACGAAGTCGCGCAGGGGCTGCGCGGTCAGGGTGGCGACCACCGCGGGGTCGTCCGCGGCGGCGAGGCGGGCGGGGACGGGTCGCGACGTGTCCCGCAGCGCGGTGGCGGCGTCGACCAGGGCGCGGCGCCCGGCGGCCGGGCGAGCCGCACCGGCCGCGCGCTCGAGCACCCGGGCGCCCTCCTCCAGCATCAGCTCGACGTCGACACCGGCGTCGATCTTGATGGCGGCGTCGTGGTGCCAGGTCGCCACCGGGTCGCTCCACGCCTCGACCGCGAAGGTCCAGCGTCCCTCGCTGGTCGGCGTGACCTCGGCCGACCACCGGTCGGTGCCGGGGGCGCCCGGCGTCATCAGGGTGAACGGTCCCTTCCGACCCTTGGCGTCGCGTAGCACGACGTCAGCGTTGACCATGTCGTGGCCCTCGCGGAACACCGTCGCGGACACCGTGAAGGTCTCGCCGACGACGGCTTTGGCCGGCCAGCGACCGCAGTCCACGGAGGGCTGCACGTCGAGGATGGGGATGCGACCGATCATCGCGGTCGAACCTACCCAGGTACCCGGGTGCTGCACACTCCCCCCGGGTGTGCCGGTCCGCCAGACGGGCACCCGGCGTGCCAGGCGGGGCGGCCGCACTATTCTCCCGACGGTGAAGGCCATCCGACGGTTCACCGTCCGCACCGTGCTGCCCGACGCCCTCGCCCCCCTGGGCGAGCTGGCGCTGAACCTGCGCTGGTGCTGGGACACCGCGACCCAGGACCTGTTCACGGCTCTCGACCCCGTGCTCTGGACCGAGGTCGGCGGCGACCCGGTGCAGCTGCTCGGTGCCCTCGGCCCGGCGCGGCTCGAGGCGCTCGCGGCCGACCCGGAGGTCGTACGCCGGGTGCGGGTGGCCGCCGACGACCTGCAGGCCTACCTGGAGGGCGACCACTGGTACCAGCGACTGGCTGCCTCGGCGACCGGCGAGGACGACGCAGTCCCGTCGGCCATTGCGTACTTCTCCCCGGAGTACGGCATCACCGCTGCGCTGCCGCAGTACTCCGGCGGCCTGGGCATCCTCGCCGGCGACCACCTCAAGGCGGCCTCCGACCTCGGCGTGCCGGTGGTGGCGGTGGGGCTTCTCTACCGCTCCGGCTACTTCGCCCAGTCCCTCTCCCGGGAGGGGTGGCAGCAGGAGCGCTACCCGGTGCTCGATCCCAACGGGCTGCCGATCTCGCTGCTGCGGGAGACCGACGGCGACCCGCTCAAGGTGCAGGTGGGGCTGCCCGGCGGACGCCGGCTGGTGGCCCAGGTCTGGAAGGTCCAGGTCGGGCGGGTCCCGCTGCTGCTGCTCGACTCCGACGTCGAGGACAACGAGCTGACCGAGCGCGACGTGACCGACCGGCTCTACGGCGGCGGCAGCGAGCACCGCCTGCTGCAGGAGATGTTGCTCGGCATCGGCGGTGTCCGCGCGCTGCGCGCGTACAGCCGGTTGACCGGCGCCCCCGCGCCGGACGTGTTCCACACCAACGAGGGCCACGCCGGCTTCCTCGGTGTGGAGCGCATCCGCGAGCTGACCGAGGACCACGAGCTCTCCTTCGACGAGGCCGTGGAGGCGGCCCGGTCGGCCACGCTGTTCACCACCCACACACCGGTGCCCGCCGGCATCGACCGGTTCGCCAAGGACCTGGTGGCCCAGCACTTCGGCGGCGACAACGCCTGCCCCGGAGTGCCCGTCGACCGGGTGCTGGCCCTGGGCGCCGAGGACTACGAGGGCGGCGACCCGAGCGTCTTCAACATGGCGGTGATGGGCTTCCGGCTGGCCCAGCGGGCCAACGGGGTCTCCGAGCTGCACGGCCATGTGGCGCGGGAGATGTTCGCCCGTCTGTGGCCCGGGTTCGACGAGCCCGAGGTGCCGATCGGCTACATCACCAACGGCGTGCACGCGCCCACCTGGGTCGCCCAGGAGGTCATCGACCTCGCGGCGCCGGAGATCGTGGCCAGCCCGACCGACGCCGCGGCGTGGGACGACGTCCTGCGGGTCCCCGCGGCCGAGATCTGGTCGGTCCGCGGGCTGCTGCGGGCCCGGCTGGTCGCCGACGCGCGCCAACGGGTGCGGACGTCGTGGGTGCAGCGCGGGGCCAGCGAGGCCGAGCTCGGCTGGGTCGACTCGGTGCTCGACCCCGAGGTGCTGACGATCGGGTTCGCCCGCCGGGTGCCGTCGTACAAGCGACTGACCCTGATGATGCGTGACCCGGAGCGGTTGACCGCGCTCCTCACGGACCCGGAGCGGCCGGTACAGATCGTGATCGCCGGCAAGGCCCACCCGGCCGACGACGGCGGCAAGAAGCTGATCCAGGAGCTGGTCCGGTTCGCCGACGGTGCGGGCGTGCGGCACCGGATCGTGTTCCTGCCGAACTACGACATCGCGATGGCCCAGACGCTCTATCCCGGCTGCGACGTCTGGCTGAACAACCCGCTGCGGCCGCTGGAGGCGTGCGGCACGTCCGGCATGAAGGCCGCGCTCAACGGCTGCCTGAACCTCTCGGTGCTCGACGGCTGGTGGGACGAGTGGTACGACGGCCACAACGGCTGGGCCATCCCGACCGCCGACGGCGTGACCGATCCCGACCACCGCGACGACCTCGAGGCCGGCGCTCTCTACGAGCTGCTGGAGAAGACCGTCGCCCCCCTGTTCTACGACCGGGACGCCGACGGGCTGCCGGCCCGCTGGATCGAGATGGTGCGCCACACGCTGCAGACCCTCGGTCCGAAGGTGCTCGCCACCAGGATGGTGCGCGACTACGTGCTCGCGCTCTACGCGCCCGCCTACCGGTCGGCGCGCGCGCTCGACGGCGGCTTCGTCGGGGCCCGCGAGCTCGCCACCTGGAAGGCGCGGGTCCGGGCCGCCTGGCCCTCGGTGCGGGTGGACCACGTGGAGGCCAGCGGCATCGCCGACGCCCCGGAGGTCGGCAGCACCCTCGAGGTGCGCGCCTTCGTGTCGCTCGGCCAGCTCTTGCCCGAGGACGTCGAGGTGCAGGTGGTGCACGGCCGGGTCGACGAGCACGACCAGATCGCCGGCTCGTCCACGGTGTCGATGCACCACGAGGAGGCCTACGAGGGCGGTCGCCACCGGTACGTCGGCACGGTCGCCCTGGACCGGCCGGGGCCGTTCGGGTACACCGCCCGCGTCGTCCCGCACCACCGCCTGGTGGCGACCCCGGCCGAGCTGGGGCTGGCCACGCTGCCCCCCGAGAGCAGCGGCATGGACGCGGGGATCCTCCGCTAGCCCGGGGGCCACGGGACCTCTCGCCGGTGACCATGATCGTGCCCCCGCCCCACAGTGGTGCCCGGTCGGTCCCACGCTGAGCGGGAGCGCGGTGGCGAGGCTCGGGTGCGACGGGTGCACTGTGGGGGCTGAGCACGATCTTGAGGCGGCTGGCCTCACCGGCCGGGTGACCTGCTAGCGGACCGCAAGTGGTCGGCAAGCACCTCGTGGTCTTCTCGTCGAGGAAACCTGGCGAAGACGACAAGGAGCGCGCCATGACCGTTGCGAGCGGGCAGCCTCGCGCCACCACGGTGGCACCCAGCCGCACCGTCCTCTACAGCCTCCTCGTGGTCGCAGCCCTCTCGGTGGGCGGCGCCGTCATCTCCGTCGCCGGCGACCTGAGCCCGAGCCTGCTCGATGCCATGGGCCCGCACGGCCGGCTCTCGATCCCGCTGCCGATGATGGTCGCCCAGGTCGCGACTGGCCTTCGCGGCGGCGTCCCGGCGGCGCCCGGTGGCC
Organism: uncultured Actinomycetota bacterium; assembly: GCA_963728425.1. GTDB lineage: Bacteria > Actinomycetota > Actinomycetes > JACCUZ01 > JACCUZ01 > JAVEDA01. The sequence goes on along the minus strand of CAVSKC010000004.1, from coordinate 107,169 downwards.
TTGGCCGGCTCAGGCCTGCTCGCCGCTGCGCTGCTCGCCGGCGTGGTCTCCGGGTTCTTCGACGGCGGGTACGCCGATGACAGGCTCACGGCGTTCCAGCGGGCGTACCAGGTGACGTTCGTCAGTGCCCTCGCCGTGGTCGGAGTCGTGGCCGCAACGCGCTTCTGGCAGGTGCTGCGCTCGACGACCGGCTACCCGGCTGCCTTCTCGGCGGTCATGAACAGCTCGTTGTAGCCCTTGTCGCTCACGGTGATCTCCTCGAACCGGCCGAACAGCTTCATCGCCGCCGGGTCGGACATCAGGGCCGCGGTCTCCCGCTCGTAGGCGGTCAGGTCGGGGTAGTCCGTCTCGATGACGATCTCGTTGAACTGGCCGACGACCTGGGTCCACACCGTGCCGGTCGCCCTCCCGGCTGCCGCCTGGATGTCGTCGACCTCGCGGATCAGATCCAGCAGCCTCGTTCCAGCCGGCCAGGTTCTTGACCGTGAAATGAATGCGTTCGCGGATCATGAGCTGCTCCCCTCGGTGCGCTGATGCTCTCCTCAGTGAAGTCCCTCCCGGGGCGCCCCGCCAGAGCCCGGCGGTCGCCCGGGCCTCACACCCGCAGCGCCGCCAGAACCAAGGTGCTGTGCGCGAGCAGGGTCAGCTCGGCGCCCTGCTCGTAGGTGGGTCCGGGCGCCGGTCGGTCCTGCGAGGTGTCCAGCAGCACGTCGTACGAGGAACCCCAGGGCGGCGCGGGCAGCCGCACCGGGACGTCGTCGCGACCGGTGTTCAGCAGGACGAGCAGCGACCTGGCGGGCTCGCGTCCGTCGGCCGGGTCCGCCGCGGACAGGTAGAGGCCCAGCACCCGGAGGTCGTGCTGGAACCACCGTTCTGGTGTCATCTCCGCGCCGTCGGCGCAGAACCAGGCGATGTCCTTCACCCCGTCGGCACGGGCCGGGCGGCCCTCGAAGAACTCGTCGTGGCGCAGCACCGGGTGGTCGCGGCGCAGCGTCAGCAGGGCCTGGCTCCAGGCCAGCAGGTCCTGCTGCCACTGCGCGTGGTCCCAGGACAGCCAGGACGTCGCGTCGTCGATGCTGTAGGCGTTGTTGTTGCCCCGCTGGGTCCGACCCGTCTCGTCGCCCGCCGTCAGCATCGGGACGCCGGTCGACACCAGCAGCGTCGTCATCAGGCCGCGCATCAGCTGCCGGCGCAGCGCGAGGACGGACTCGTCGTCGGTCGGGCCCTCCACGCCGCAGTTCCAGCTGTGGTTGTGGTCCGAGCCGTCCCGGTTGTCCTCGCCATTGGCCTCGTTGTGCTTGTGGTCGTAGGACACGAGGTCGTGCAGGGTGAAGCCGTCGTGGGCGGTGAGGAAGTTCACCGACGCCAGCGGGCCGCGGCCACTCGCAGCGAAGACGTCCGACGAGCCCGACAGCCGGTAGGCGAGGTCGCGGACACCGCCGCCGTGGCTCCAGGTCCGGCCGTGACTGCCGAGCCAGGCCTCTCGCACGGTGTCCCGGTAGCGGTCGTTCCACTCCGCCCACGGCGGCGGGAAACTGCCGAGCTGGTAGCCGCCGGAGCCCACGTCCCACGGCTCCGCGACCAGCTTCACCGTCGACAGCACCGGGTCCTGGGCCAGCACGTTGAGGAACGTGCCGTTCGGCTCGAACGCGTCGTTACCGCGCGCCAGGGCTGGGGCCAGGTCGAACCGGAAGCCGTCGACGTGCATCTCCTGGACCCAGTAGCGCAGCGAGTCGGTGACCATCGCGAGGGTGCGCCGGTGCCGGAGGTCGAGGGTGTTGCCGCATCCGGTGACGTCGGCGTAGCGGCGGCCGCCGAGGAGCCGGTAGTAGGCCACGTTGTCCAGGCCGCGCCAGGACAGCACCGGGCCGTCGGCGCTGCCCTCGGCCGTGTGGTTGTAGACGACGTCGAGGAGCACCTCGATGCCGGCGGCGTGCAGCGCCCGCACCAGGTCGCGGAACTCACCGACCTGCTCGCCGCGCGCGCCCCGGGCCGAGTAGTCGGCGTGCGGCGCGAAGAAGCCCATGGTGTTGTAGCCCCAGTAGTTCGCGGCCCGGCGCCGCAGCAGCGACGGCTCGCTGCAGAAGTGCTGCACCGGCAACAGCTCCACGGTCGTGACACCGAGCCGGAGGAGGTGCTCGATCGCTGCGGGGTGCGCCAGACCGGCGTACGTCCCGCGGAGCTCCTGCGGGACGCCCGGGTGCGCCGCGGTGAAGCCCTTGACGTGCAGCTCGTAGACCACCGTGTCGGCCCACGGGACGTCGGGCGGCCGGTCGCCCTGCCAGTCGTACGCCGGGTCGACGACCACCGAGTGCGGCACGAACGCGGCCGAGTCGTGCGGGTCCGGCTCGGTGTCGTCCTCGCCGAGGGACGGGCCGAGCACGGCGGGGTCGGGCCGCAGGGCACCGAACAGTGCGCGGGCGTAGGGGTCGGCGAGCAGCTTGGCGGGGTTGAAGCGGTGGCCGTGCGCGGGGTCCCACGGCCCGTGCACCCGGAAGCCGTACCGCTGTCCCGCTCGGACGCCCTCGACCCGCCCGTGCCAGACGTCGTCGGTCCGGTCGGTGAGCCGCACCCGGCGCTCCGAGCCGTCGTCGTCGAGCAGGCACAGGTCCACCGCCTCGCCGCGGCTGAAGACTGCGAACGACGTACCGCCGTCGTCGAGGTGCGCGCCGAGCCGCGGAACGATCACTGGCACAACTTAGGTGATCTGCGGCGACGGTTACGGTGTCGGCCATGACTGACGCACAACTCGTCCGGCTCGAGGTCGACGGCGGCATCGGCACGATCCGGCTGGACCGGCCGCCGATGAACGCCCTGAACGTTCAGCTTCAGGAGGAGCTGCGCGCGGCCGCGCACGAGGCGGGGGAGCGCAGCGACGTCGCGGCCGTCGTCATCTACGGCGGCGAGAAGGTGTTCGCGGCCGGCGCCGACATCAAGGAGATGGCGACGATGGCCTACGCCGACATGGTGGTGCGCTCGGGCGCGCTGCAGTCGTCGTTCACCGCGGTCGCGCGGATCCCGAAGCCGGTCGTCGCTGCGATAACGGGCTACGCCCTGGGTGGCGGCTGCGAGCTGGCCCTGTGCGCCGACTTTCGCGTGTGCGGGGACAACGCCAAGCTCGGTCAGCCCGAGATCCAGCTCGGCGTGATCCCCGGTGCCGGCGGCACCCAGCGGCTGCCCCGGCTGGTCGGCCCGGCGCGGGCCAAGGACATCATCTTCACCGGCCGCTTCGTGGGCGCCGAGGAGGCGTTGCGGATCGGCCTGGTCGACCGGGTGGTGCCGGCCGACGAGGTCTATGCGGCCGCTGTGGAGCTCGCCGGGCAGTTCGTCGGCGGCCCGGGACTGGCGCTGCGGGCGGCCAAGGAGGCGATCGACGCGGGCCTCGAGACCGACCTCGACACCGGGCTGGAGCTCGAGCGGCTGCAGTTCTCCGGGCTGTTCGCCACCGACGACCGGCGGGCCGGTATGGACTCGTTCGTCGAGCACGGCCCCGGCAAGGCCACCTTCACCAGCCGATGAGTACTCCCAACCCGAACCCGACCGCTGCCGAGGTGGAGCGCGCCAGGACGGACGTGAAGCTGGCCAACGTGCTCTACCACGACTGGGAGGCCACGACCTACGACGCGAAGTGGTCGATCTCCTACGACCAGCGGTGCATCGACTACGCCCGGGACCGGTTCACCGCAGTCGCGGGCAACACCGGCTGGCCGTACGCCGAGGCGCTCGAGCTCGGCAGCGGCACCGGCTTCTTCCTGCTCAACCTGATGCAGGCCGGCGTCGCGGCGAAGGGCTACGTCACCGACCTGTCACCCGGCATGGTCGAGGCCGCGGTGCGCAACGGCGCCGCCCTCGGTCTGGACGTGGACGGCAGGGTCGCCGACGCCGAGTCCATCCCGTACGACGACGAGAGCGTCGACCTGGTGGTCGGGCACGCGGTGCTCCACCACATCCCGGACGTCGAGCTCGCGCTGCGCGAGGTGCTCCGCGTTCTCAAGCCCGGCGGCCGGTTCGTCTTCGCCGGTGAGCCGACGACCGTCGGCGACTGGTACGCCCGTCACCTCGGCCGGCTCACCTGGAGGGCCGCGACCACGGTGACCCACCTGGCGCCGCTGCGCGACCGCTGGGCCCGGCCCGAGGAGGAGCTCGCCGAGTCGTCGCGGGCGGCAGCACTCGAGTCGGTGGTCGACATCCACACCTTCGACCCGCGGCGCGCTGGCGGCGACCGCGCTGCGCGCCGGTGCGGTCGACGTGCGCACCGTGACCGAGGAGCTGACGGCCGCCTTCCTGGGCTGGCCGGTGCGCACCTTCGAGGCCGCGGTGAACCCGCAGCGGCTCGGGCTGGGATGGGCGATGTTCGCCTACCGCTCCTGGCAGCGGCTCTCGGCCGTCGACCGGGTGCTCGCGCGCGCCCTGCCGCAGCAGCTGTTCTACAACGTGCTGCTCACCGGGACCCGGCCGGAGTGAGCCGCCAGCGGCCCGACCCGCGGCAGGTGCCGCTGCGGCGCTTCGTCTCGCCGGAGAGCCTGCGCTGGGTGCTCCGCCACCGGGCCTACACGCCGTACTACCTGGTCCGCTACTGGCGGTTCCTCCGGCTGCGGTTGCGGCACCCGCAGGTCGTCACCGAGGGCTTCGTCTTCCTCGGCCGCGACGTCGAGATGCACCGCCCGGCGCGGCTACGGCCGGATCGTCCTAGGCCGCTGGGTGCACCTCGGCGACCGCTGCTCGCTGCGCGCCCACGAGGGCACCCTGCGGATCGGCGACGAAGACGGTGCTCGGCCGCGAGGACACCCTCAACTGCTACCTCGACCTCGAGCATCGGCCCGCGCTGCATCGTGGCCGACTGGGTCTACGTCGGCGACTTCGACCACCGGTACGACGACCTGCACGTGGCCGATCAAGGACCAGGGCATCGTGAAGTCCCCGGTGCGGATCGGGCGCCGACGTGTGGGTGGGCGTGAAGGCGTCGGTGCTGCGCGGCGCGCAGGTCGGCGACGGGCTGCGTGCTCGCGGCGCACACCGTGGTGCGCGGGCGAGGTGCCCGCCGGGAGCGTGGTCGCCGGCGTGCCGGGTCGGGTGGTGCGCGACCGCGCGGCCGCCGTGGGCAGCGGCTGCGGAGCACCGGGCGGCGCTGGCCGACATGGCCCGCAAGCACGCGCAGGTCGCGCGCGAGGTGCGGCCGGACTAGGAGCGGTCGTCGACCGTCGGCGGAGTCGCCAGCACCACCGGCCCGGCGCCGCTGCGGCAGCGCGAGGACGACCGCGGCGAGCATGGCGACCACCGACACCATCGTGAGCAGGAGCAGGGGGAGCGCGCCCAGCACGGCGGCCGGCGCGAACGCGGCGACGACAGGACGACGAGGGCGACGAGTCGGGGCACGGTGACCTCTCGGGCAGGAGGCGTCAGGCCCGACGCATCCTCCCCCGGCGGCGCCGCCTCAAGCGCGGCCGTGGGCGGCAACCAGCATCCGGGCGTCGAGATGGGACGCGAGCGCGCCGTCCACCGACGGCCCGGGGTGCAGCCCGCGGCCGCTCGACGGCGTCGGCCAGCGCATCGAACGCGCCAGACGTGCGCCCCGTGCCGCTCCCGCGCGTAGCCGCCGCGCTGTCCCGCGACACCATGAACGCCCAGTCGCTGGACAGCACCAGCAGCGCCTCCCGGGCCAGGTCGTCCAGGTCGGTCGCCGCGCCGACCCGGGCCCCGCGCACCGGCGTACGACGTCGAGCAGCCGGTCCGCGACCCGGCGCGCCGTCGGCAGCCAGGTCGGCGACCGGCTCGCCGGCCCACAGCCGGAAGTCCTTGCCGGCGCCCCAGCTGACCCGGCCGGCAGGTCGAGCGGCTCGGCCGCCTCGCCCGTCGACCTGGCCCAGGGTCGCCAGCCGGACGCCGGCCTCCGGCAGCATCCGCAGCACGTGCTCGAGGAACACGCGGGCCCTCGTGCCACCAGTGCCCGAACAGCTCGGTGTCCCACGCGACGACGGCGACCGGTGGCGGCCCGGCCGGCCGGTGCGCGGCCAGCGCCGACCAGCCGGTCGCGCGCCGCGCCACGAAGCGCACCGCGTCCCGCCGCGCCAGGCCGCCGCGGCCGCTCGGGTCGGTAGGGCTGCTTCGCGGCCGGTTGCCGGGGTCGGTCACCCGGGAGGTGCGCAGCCCGCTCGGGTGCACGTCGTGGAAGTCGCGGTAGTCCGCCCCGCGCGGGAAGCCGGACCGCGAGGACCACACCAGGTCCGTGAGCGCCAGGTCGCGGCCGACCACCGCGACGGGTCGCTAGCCGGCCACCCGCCAGGCCCGGTCCGGTGCTGCCGCCGGCGGCGATCACCGTCGGCTCGTCCACCATCAAGTGGCGACCCCGGCCCGGCGAGCACCGGCCCGAGCTCCGGCGACCAGGCGCACTCCGGCGCCCAGATCCCGGCCGGCCGGCGGCCGACCCGCAGCGCGGCGTCGTCCAGCCCGGCCCGCAGGGCGAACGAGCCGCCACCGCGGCCGGCAGCAGCGGCAGGATCGGGTGCGTCAGCGGCCCACCGAGCAGCTCGACCGCGCCGCCGTCCAGCAGTGGCCGCAGCACGGCCGACCCGCCGTGCCGCCATCGGGTCTCGAACACCTCGCAGCGCGCGGCTCGCGGCGCGGAACTCCTCGCGCAGCCGTCCGGCGCAGCGCCGGATCCGCGGTCGCGGGCCAGCTCCTCGGCGCGCAGCTGCCAGCGGCCCAGCCAGCCGTGCTGCTCGCGCAGCGCGTACGGGTCGTCCAGCGCCGCCGCCAGCACCGGGGTCAGCGCCGAGAGTGACCAGGTCGCGCCGCCCCTCGCCGGCCAGGCGGTCGAGCATCTCCACCATCGGCAGGTAGCAGCCGGACCAGGCCTGGTGCAGCCACTCCTCGCCGACCGGCCAGGTGCCGTGCCGCGGCAGCCACGGCAGGTGGGTGTGCAGGACGATGCACAGCGTCCCGACGGCGTTCGCTCACCGGCGTACGGCGGTGAGCACGAGGTCGAGGCAGCCGTCGAGGTCCTGCTCGTCGACCACGAAGTCGGCGGCGGTGACCGCCGCCACCCGCGCCCGCAGCGCGGCGTCCGGGTCGGCCGCGGCAGCGACCTGCGCGGCGACCAGGTCGCCGTGCGCCTGCCTCGTCGGCCAGCCAGCCGGTCCCGTGCCGGACGCCGAGCACCGCGGTCACCTCGAGGTGCCGTCGACCAGCGCGCACCAGCTCGGCCGGCGTCCAGCTCGCGGGGGTGGAAGACGTTGCCGGGCGGGAAGGTCCGCCGGTTCGGCGTGGTCACGACCAGCCGGCCGCCGGGCCGCAGCACCCGGGCGCACTCGGCGACGAACGCGTCCTGGTCCCACAGGTGCTCGACGACCTGGCTGCTCACCACCAGGTCCACCGTCGCCGTCGCCACCGGCAGCGCGACCAGGTTGGCGGCGCACCGGGCGACGTCGGGGTACCGGTGGCGGCGTGCACCAGCGTCGGCTGGTCGAGGTCCAGCCCGACGACGACCGCGGCTCCCGGCCGCGGCCAGCAGCCCGGCCGCCGTACCCCTCGCCGCAGCCCGCCTCGACCACCACGGCGCCGGGACCGGCTGCTCCCGACGGCCCAGCCAGCGTACGCCGCCTCGTGCCGCCGGAACCAGTAGTTCTCGGCCTCGACGCCCGGCACCGTGCGCTCGCCGGTGAGCGTGAGTGGTGGCGGGGGAGTCGTCACGGCGGGTCAGCGTGGCACATGGTCGGACGGCGAGCACCCGCCGGTGTGCGGCCGTACTACTGGCGGGTAACATAGCCGCCAGACGCACCCGGGGACCGGCGCGAGCGGCTCGGCTGGCAGGGTGAGCGCGAGTTTCCCGTCACGCGAGGAGACCGGCAGCCGCATGAACATCGTCGTCTGTGTGAAGCAGGTGCCCGACACCTGGTCGGAGAAGAAGCTGGACGCGTCGGACTCGACGCTGGACCGGGCGGCGACCGACCCGGTGATGAACGAGATGGACGAGTACGCCGTCGAGGAGGCGCTCAAGCTCCAGGAGGCGCACGGCGGCGAGGTGACCATCCTCTGCATGGGTCCGGACGCCGCGACCGAGACGGTGCGCAAGGCGCTGTCGATGGGCGCCGACAAGGCGATCCACGTCGTCGACGACGCGCTGCACGGGTCGGACGCCCTCGCCACCTCGCTCGCGCTGGCCAAGGCGCTCGAGAAGGCCGGTGGCTTCGACCTGGTCCTGCTCGGCTCGGAGTCCTCCGACGCCCGGATGAGCGTGGTGCCGGCGATGCTGGCCGAGCGGCTCGGGCTGCCCGCAGCTCACCTTCGCCAAGGAGGTCACGATCAGTACGGCTCGACGGGGCGACAAGATTCGATCAAGCGGCTGACCGACGACGGCTACCAGGTGGTCGAGGCCTCGCCGCCGGCCGTGGTCAGCGTCGTCGAGAAGATCAACGAGCCGCGCTACCCGTCGTTCAAGGGGATCATGGCGGCGAAGAAGAAGCCGGTGGAGACCTTCGGCTCGGCCGACCTCGGCGTCGACGCCGGCGAGGTCGGCCTCGCCGGCGCCTGGAGCGAGGTCGAGCTCGTTCGAGGCCGCGCCGCCGCGCCAGGCCGGCACGGTCGTCAAGGACGAGGGCGGCGACGGAGCGGACAAGCTCCCCGAGTTCCTCGCGTCCAAGAAGTTCGTCTGAGAAGGGCTGGCAGCAGACATGGCTGAGGTTCTCGTTCTCGTCGAGCACACCGACGGCGAGGTCAAGAAGGTCACCGTCGAGCTGCTGACCCTGGCCGCCCGGCTCGGCGAGCCGTCCGCGGTGCTCATCGGCAGCGGCTTCGACGCCGCGAAGGAGTCCCTGGCCGAGTACGGCGCCGCGAAGGTCTACGTCGCGGACGACGCCGACGTGTCGTCGTACCTCGTGGCCCCGGCGGCCGAGCTGCTCGCCAAGCTCGTGGCCGACAGCTCCCCGGCCGCGGTGCTGGTCGCCTCCAGCGCCGAGGGCAAGGAGATCGCCGGCCGGCTGGCGCTCAAGACCGGCTCCGGCGTCCTCACCGACGCGACCGACGTCACGGCCGACGGCGGCGTGCATCGGCCGAGCAGCCGGTCTTCGGCGGCGGCGACGATCGTCCGCTCGACCGTGACGCACGGGCACGCCGATCATCGCCGTGCGGCCCAACTCGGTCGCCGCCGAGGCAGGCCGCGGGTGCCGCGGAGCGGGTCGACGTCAGCGTCGAGCTGTCCGACGCCGCCAAGGGCGCCCGGATCGCCGACCGGGTGGTCGAGGAGAAGGGCGAGCGGCCGGAGCTGACCGAGGCCGCGATCGTCGTCTCCGGCGGCCGCGGCGTCGGCTCCGGCGGAGAACTTCTCGGTCATCGAGGCGCTGGCCGACTCCCTCGGCGCGGCCGTCGGCGCCTCGCGCGCGGCCACCGACGCCGGCTGGTACCCGCACCAGCACCAGGTCGGCCAGACCGGCAAGACCGTGTCGCCCGCAGCTCTACATCGCGGCCGGCATCTCCGGGGCCATCCAGCACCGGGCCGGCATGCAGACCTCCAAGACGATCGTGGCGATCAACAAGGACCCCGAGGCGCCGATCTTCGAGCTGGTCGACTTCGGCGTCGTCGGCGACCTGCACCAGGTCGTGCCGGCGCTCACCGAGAAGGTCAAGGCCCGCAAGGGCTGAGCCGGCGCTGGACTGCAGCGCTGTGGGTGGCGCTGGTCGCGACGTATGACTCCTCCGGCGATGACTCACAGCTCCGTCGGCAGCGTCTACCTCGACCACGCGGCGACCACGCCGATGCTGCCCGAGGCGGTCGAGGCGATGGCGGCGCGGCTCGGCGACGTCGGCAACCCGTCGTCGCTGCACGCGTCCGGCCGCGCCGCCCGGCGGCTCGTCGAGGAGGCCCGCGAGACCGCTGGCCGCGGCGCTCGGCGCCCGGCCCAGCGAGGTCCTGTTCACCGGCGGCGGCACCGAGTCGCGACAACCTCGCGGTCAAGGGCCTCTACTGGCAGCGCCGCAGCGAGGACCCGGCCCGGCGCCGCATCCTGGCCAGCGCGGTCGAGCACCACGCCGTGATGGACGCCGTGCTCTGGCTGGCCGAGCACGAGGGCGCCGTGGTCGAGTGGCTGCCCGTCGACTCCGCCGGCCGGGTGCAGCCCGGAGACGCTCGAGACCGCGATCGCGAGCCGACCCGGCGTCGGTCGCGCTGGTCACCGTCATGTGGGCCAACAACGAGGTCGGCACCGTGCAGCCGGTCGCGGAGCTCGCCGCGGTCGCGTCGGCGTACGGCGTGCCGTTCCACTCCGACGCGGTGCAGGCGTTCGGGGCGCTCCCGGTCGACTTCGCGGCCAGCGGCCTGGACGCGATGACCGTGACCGGCCACAAGATCGGCGGCCCGCTCGGCGTCGGCGCGCTGGTGCTCGGCCGGCACCGTCGACCTGGTGCCCGTGCTGCACGGCGGCGGGCAGGAGCGCGACGTCCGGTCCGGCACCCTCGACACCCCGGCGATCGTCGGCCTCGCGCGGCGGCCGAGGTGGCGGTCAAGCGCCGGGCCGAGCAGGGCGCGAGCGCGTCGCCGGCGCTGCGCGACGACCTGGTCCGCCGGGTGCGTCGAGGTCGTGCCGGACGCCGTCCTCGGCGGCGACCCGCGGCCTGACGCTCGGCGCACCGGCTGCCCGGCAACGCGCACTTCTCCTTCCCCGGCTGCGAGGGCGACGCGCTGCTGCTGCTGCTCGACGCCCGCGGCATCGAGTGCTCCACCGGCTCGGCCTGCTCGGCCGGGGTGCCGCAGCCGAGCCACGTGCTGCTGGCGATGGGCGTGCCCGAGGCGCTGGCCCGCGGCTCGCTGCGGTTCTCCCTCGGGCACACCTCCACCGCAGGCCGACGTCGACGCGGTCGTCGAGGCGATCGGCCCGGTCGTCGAGCGGGCCCGCCGGGCCGGCCAGAACGGCGGCCTGAGGTCTGAGTGCGATGAGGGTCCTCGCCGCCATGTCCGGCGGGGTCGACTCCGCGGTCGCGGCCGCCCGCGCCGCCGACGCCGGCCACGACGTCACCGGCGTGCACCTGGCGCTGTCCAGCAACCCGAAGTCGTTCCGCACCGGCGCCCGCGGCTGCTGCACCCTCGAGGACGCCCGCGACGCCCGCCGCGCGGCCGACGTGATCGGCATCCCGTTCTACGTCTGGGACCTCGCCGAGCGGTTCCGGCAGGACGTCGTCGACGACTTCGTCGCGGAGTACGCCGCCGGCCGCACCCCGAACCCGTGCCTGCGCTGCAACGAGAAGATCAAGTTCTCGGCCGTGCTCGACAAGGCGCTCGCGCTCGGCTTCGACGCGGTCTGCACCGGCCACTACGCGCGCGTCGTCGACGGCCGCCTGCACCGGGCCGTCGACGACGGCAAGGACCAGTCCTACGTGCTCGGCGTGCTCACCGCAGCGCCAGGTGGCGCACGCGATGTTCCCGCTCGGCGACACCCGCAAGGCCGACGTCCGCCGTGAGGCCGACGCGCGCGGCCTGGCCGTCGCCGCCAAGCCGGACAGCCACGACATCTGCTTCATCGCCGACGGCGACACCGCCGGCTTCCTGCAGCGCCCGCTCGGCAGCGAGCCCGGCCCGGTGGTCGACACCGACGGCGTCCAGGTCGGCGAGCACGACGGTGCGCTACGCCTTCACCGTCGGCCAGCGCAGGGGCTGCGGATCGGCCGGCCGGCACCGGACGGCCTGCCGCGCTACGTGCTCGACGTGTCGCCGGTGACCCGCACCGTCACCGTCGGCACCGCCGAGGAGCTCGACGTCGGGCGGCCTGGTCGGCGTCCGGCCGGTCTGGACCGGCCCGCCCCCCGGCGTACCGACGGCATGTCTCGCGCAGGTCCGCGCGCACGGCGAGCCGGTCGCCGCGACCGCGTGGTGCGAGGGGGACGCCTGGTGGTCGAGCTCGGCCGAGCCGCTGCGCGGCGTCGCGCCCGGCCAGGCCGTCGTGCTCTACGACGGCGACGCGGTGCTCGGCTCTGCCACCATCGACGCCACCACGGCGGTACCCGCAACCATCTGACGGGAGCGGAGGAGCGGTGCGGCTCGGCGCCCACCTGCCCCTGGCCGACCTCGGCGGCGGGCTGCCCGACCGCGGGGGACCTGGTCGCCTACGCCGCGGCCGCCCGCGAGCTCGGGTTCGCCACCCTGTCGGCCAACGACCACCTGTTCTGGAAACGTCCGTGGCTGGACGGGCCCACGGCGCTGGCGAGCGTGGCGGCGGCCGCGGGGGACCTGACCCTGGCCACCAGCCTGGCGCTGCCGGTGGTGCGTCATCCGGTCGTGGTCGCCAAGATGCTGACCTCGCTGGCCGCCCTCGCGCAGGGCCCGGTGGTCGGTGGCCTCGGCCCGGGGTCGAGCCGGGTCGACCTGGAGGCCGTCGGCGTCCGTACGACGAGCGCTGGGCAAGGTTCGACGAGGCCCTCCGGGTGGTCCGCGCGCTGGTCCACGGCGAGCCCACCGGACCCACCCGGTTCTACCCGGTCGAAGGGCGGCTCGACCCGGCACCGCAGCCGCCGCCGCAGATCTGGTTCGGCAGCTGGGGCTCGGACCAGCGGCTGGCGGCGATGGCGTCCGTCGCGGACGGCTGGTTCGCTCGGCGTACAACGCCACGCCGAGCAGTACCCGCGGCCCGGGCCCGGCGGCGGCACTGGGCCCGCGGCCGAGCCCGGCGTTCGGTCTAGCGACCGCCGACTCTGCGACGACAGCCGGCGCGGCGCACGGGCTCGGCGACGACCGGGCCGTGTCCACGAGCTGTTCGACCGCGCGGCAGCCCGGCACTGTGCCGTGCGCTCGCGCCTACCGGCCGTCGGTGCGCAGGAGCTGCGGTCTGGCCGGTTCGCGACGGCGTGCCCGCTGGCGTACGCGGCGTGGCTCGGCCGCAAGGCCGGCTGGCTACGGTACTGAGTGACTGACCCTCCTCTGGCGCCCGGCCGACCGGCGGCAGTCGCGACCGGCGTCGGCTCGCTGCCCGGCACCGAGCCGCGCGAGGCGGGCCGCCGTGGTCACGGGCGAGCTGCCCGACCTGCCGCACCTGCCCGAGCTGCCCGGCCGCGGCCCGGGCGCCGACATGGTCGGCCGCGCCGGCGGCGCTGCTGGTCGACCTGCACGTCGACCTCCAGCCGTCCGGCTGGCGGCTGGTCGACCGGGCCGGCGATGGACGAGCGGCGGGCCCGCAGCTACCTCGGCCAGGACCTCGACGAGCTCGAGTCGCACGCCGACGGCTTCGTCGGCCCGGTCAAGCTGCAGGTCGTGCGGCCCGTGGACGCTGGCGGCCGCGCTGCAGCTGCCCCGCGGCGAGCCGGTGCTCACCGACCCGCGGCGCGTCCGCGACCTGGTGGCCTCGCTCACCGAGGGCCTGCTGCGCCACGTCGCCGACCTGCGCGCCCGGCTGCCCGGGCGCGGAGCCCGTGCTCCAGCTGGACGAGCCGTCGCTGCCGGCGGTGCTCGCCGGCGCGGTCCGCTCGCTCGTCCGGTGCCACGCACCGTCGCCCCGGTCAAGGAGACCGACGCCGAGGACGTGCTGCAGCGCCCTGGTCGCGGCGGTGGGCGTCCCGGTCGTCGTGCACTGCTGCGCGGCCCGCCCGCCGGTGGGCCTGCTGCGCCGGGCCGGGGCGGCCGGCGTCTCGCGTCGACCTCACCCTGCTCGGCCAGGACATGGACGACGAGCTCGGCGAGGCGGTCGAGTCGGGGCTCGTCGCTGCTCGCCGGCCTGGTGCCGGCGGTGGCCGGCGGCCGGGGCTCGATGTCGGGCGTCGCGGGCTACGGTCGAGCCGGTCCGGCAGCTCTGGCAGCGGCTCGGTCTCGACCAGCAGCGGCTCGTCGACCAGGTGGTCGTCACCCCCACCTGCGGGCTGGCCGGGGCGTCCCCGGCCGCACGCCCGGGCCGCACTGACGCCTGGCCCGGGAGGCGGCCCGGGCCCTGACCGAGCTGGAGATGGAGTGGCGTACGTCGACTCCGACGACGACGGCGCCGCAGCACCGGCACGCCGAGCTGGTCGAGCAGATCGACCGGGCCAGGTTCGACTACTTCGTGCAGCGACTCGCCGACCCTGTCCGACGGCGCCTACGACCGGCTGATGCGCGAGCTGCAGGAGATCGAGGAGGCCAACCCCGACCTGCGGACGCCGGACTCGCCGACCCAGACGGTCGGCGGCACCTTCTCCACCGAGTTCACCGCGGTCGACCACCTCGAGCGGATGATGAGCCTGGACAACGCCTTCTCCGCCGAGGAGCTGGCGGCCTGGGCCGACCGGGTGGAGCGGGACCGCGGCACCGCCGCCGTGCACTACCTGTGCGAGATCAAGGTCGACGGCGTCGCGATCAACCTCCTCTACGAGAAGGGCCGGCTGACCCGGGCGCTGACCCGCGGCAACGGCACCACCGGCGAGGACGTCACCCTCAACATCCGCACCCTCGACAACGTCCCCGAGCGGCTCACCGGCAAGGACGTGCCGGCCCTGCTCGAGGTGCGCGGCGAGGTGTTCTTCCCGGTCGCGGGCTTCGCCGATCTCAACGCCGCGCTGGTCGAGGCCGGCAAGGCGCCGTTCGCCAACCCGCGCAACGCCGCCGCCGGGTCGTTGCGGCAGAAGGACCCGCGGGTCACCGCGAGCCGGCCGCTGACGATGGTCGTGCACGGCGTCGGCGCCCGCGAGGGCTTCACCGCGGCCCGGCAGTCCGAGGCCTACGACGCGCTGCGCGCGCTCGGCCTGCCGGTCAGCGACCGGTTCCGGGTCGTCGACGACCTGGCCGGCGTGCAGGACTACATCGACTACTACGGCGAGCACCGGCACGACGTCGAGCACGAGATCGACGGCGTGGTGGTCAAGGTCGACGAGGTGTCGGTGCAGCGCCGGCTCGGGCTCGACCTCACGGGCACCCCGCTGGGCGATCGCGTTCAAGTACCCGCCCGAGGAGGTCACGACGACGCTGCTCGACATCCGGGTCAACGTCGGGCGCACCGGCCGGGTGACGCCGTACGGCGTGATGGAGCCGGTCTTCGTCAGCGGGTCGACCGTCGAGCAGGCGACGCTGCACAACGCGTCCGAGGTCGAGCGCAAGGGCGTGCTGATCGGCGACTCGGTGGTGCTGCGCAAGGCGGGCGACGTGATCCCCGAGATCGTCGGGCCGGTCATCGCGCTGCGCGACGAGTCGAAGGTCCGCGCCTTCGTGATGCCGACCGAGTGCCCGGCGTGCGGGACGCCGCTCAAGCCGGAGAAGGAGGGCGACGCCGACATCCGCTGCCCCAACAGCCGGTCCTGCCCGGCCCAGCTGCGCGAGCGGTTGTTCCACCTGGCCGGCCGCGGGGCGTTCGACATCGACGTGCTCGGCTACGAGGCCGCGGTCGCCCTGCTCGACGCCGGGGTCGTGCAGGACGAGGGCGACGTCTTCGACCTCGACGAGGACAAGCTCCTGCAGGCCCCGCTGTTCCGGCTCAAGGACGGCGGGCTCACCGCCAACGGCACCAAGCTGCTGTCCGCGATCGCCGCCGCCAAGGAGCGGCCGCTCTGGCGGGTCCTGGTCGCGCTGTCCGTCCGGCACGTCGGCCCGACGGCCGCCCAGGCGCTGGCCCGCGAGCTGCGGTCGGTCGACGCCGTCTTCGCCGCGGACGCCGACCGGCTGGCCGGCGTCGACGGGGTCGGGCCGGTGATCGCCGACGCGCTGCGCGAGTGGTGGGAGGTCGACTGGCACCGGGCGATCGTCGACAAGTGGCGCGCGGCCGGCGTCCGGCTGGACGAGGACGGCGGCGGACGAGGGACCCCGACCGCTCGAGGGGCTCACGCATCGTCGTGACCGGCTCGCTGGAGGGCTTCTCCCGGGACGGGGCCAGGGAGGCCGTCCAGTCGCGGGGCGGCAAGGTGGCCGGCTCGGTCTCGAAGAAGACCGACTTCGTCGTGGTCGGCGAGAGCCCGGGCACAAAGCTGGACAAGGCGGTGCAGCTCGGGCGTGCCGGTCCTCGACGAGGACGGCTTCCGGGTCCTGCTGGAGCAGGGGCCGGACGCCGCGCGTGCTGCCGCCCGCGCCGGCGGCGGACGCACCGGCCTGAGCCCCTGGTCCGTAGCCGGGCTACAGGAACGGCCCGGGAGCGCCGAATGGAGCGCAGGAGACGGTGCGGGGGTGCCGCGACGGTCCAGCGTGCGGCATGGAGGGCATGGTGGCGGAGCCTGGCAACGGCGTCCCGCCGGCCTGTCGCGGGTGCCGTCGGCGGCTGGTGGTTCTGGGCCTGGGTCGCCTTCTGCGGCGTGCTCGCCGTGCTGCCTGCTCGGCCTGTCGGTCGAGCCGCCTGACCGCGGACCAGGCCGTCGCGCTGGGGTGCGCCGTTCGCCCTGATCGCCGGCCTGGTGCTGCTCGCCGAGCTGCGCCCGGTGGTCACCGCCGGCGCGTACGACCCGCAGGGCGTCACCGATCTCGACCGCGTTCGTCTTCGCGATCCTCTTCTACTGGGGACCGTGGCCCGCGCTGCTGGTGCACGGCGTCGGCGTGCTGCTGGGCGAGATCGCCAAGCGCAAGCCGCTGTGGAAGATCGTCTTCAACACCGGCCAGTACGTCGTCGTGCCTCTGCCGTCGCCGGCGCTGTCCTCTGGCTGGCCGGCCTCCGGCCCTCGCCCGACCCACCCGTCCGGCGACATCGACGCGCACCAGCTGCTCGTCATGGCCGTCTGCCTGGGTCGTCTACTTCGTGACGAACCTGGCGATGGTCGCCACCGCGATCTCGCTGCGCGACGGGCACCCGCTGGTGGGACGACTTCGTCGACGACATCGGCTACTACGCCATCACGACCTTCGCCGTGCTCGCCCTGTCGCCGCGTGGTCGTCGTCGTGACCAAGCGCGTCCTGGGGCCTGATCCCGCTGCTGCTGCTGCCGCTGTTCCTCGTCTACAAGACCGCGTCCATCTCGCTGGAGAAGGAGCACGCGGCCCTGCACGACGCCCTCACCGGGCTGGCCAACCGCAAGCGACTGATCGAGCAGATGGCCGTGGCCGGCGAGGAGGCCGAGCGCACCGGCGGCGCCGTCGCCCTCTGCCTGCTCGACCTCGACCGGTTCAAGGAGATCAACGACACCCTCGGGCACCACACCGGCGACCGGCTGCTCGAGATCGCGGCCAACCGGCTGGCCCGGGCGGTGCGGCCCGAGGACACCGTCGCCCGGCTCGGCGGCGACGAGTTCGCCGTGCTGCTGCACCGACGTCAGCGACCGGCCGACGCGCTGTCGAGGCGGCCGAGCGGATCCGCGCGCGTGCTCAGCCGAGCCGTTCCACCTCGACGGCATGACCCTGCAGGTCGAGACGAGCATCGGCGTGGCCCTGCACCCGGAGCACACCGACTCGGTCCCGCGGCTGCTGCAGCTGGCCGACGTCGCGATGTACCAGGCCAAGGAGGAGCGCACCGGCGTCGAGCTCTACCGCCCGGAGCGCGACATCCACACGCCGGACCGGCTGGACCTGCTCGGCTCGGTGCGCCGGGCGATCGAGAACGGCGAGCTCGAGATGCACTTCCAGCCGACCGTCGTCGTTGCCCGCCGGGCGGCCGGTCGGCGTCGAGGCGCTGGTCCGCTGGAACCACCCGGAGCGCGGGCTGATCTTCCCGGACGCCTTCCTCGACCTGGTCGAGCAGTCCGGCCTGATGCGCCAGCTCACCCACCTCGTGCTCGCCAAGTCGCTGGCCCAGGCGGCCCAGTGGTGGCGCGCCGGCATCGAGGTCCCGGTCGCCGTCAACGTGTCGGTCCGCGACCTATCCGACGCGAAGTTCGCCGACGTCGTGGCCGGCCTGCTGCGCGAGCACGACCTGCCGGCGCAGGCCCTCAAGCTGGAGATCACCGAGCACGTGCTGATGGCCGACCCGGGCCGGATGACCGCACGCGCTGGAGTCGATGGGGCGCCTCGGCGTCGACCTCAGCCTGGACGACTTCGGCACCGGCTACTCGTCCCTGGTGCACCTGAAGCGGCTGCCGGTGTCGGAGATCAAGGTCGACCGCTCGTTCGTGCAGCGGATGACCTCGGACGCCGACGACGCCGCGATCGTCCGCTCCATCGTCGACCTGGCCCACTCGCTGGGCCTGCGCGTCGTCGCCGAGGGCGTCGAGACCATCGAGACGCTGGCACGCCCTGGAGGCGCTCGGGTGCGACCTCGCCCAGGGCTACCTGATCAGCCGGCCGGTGCCGGGCGACGAGGTCACCCGCTGGCTGGCCGCGCACTTCGCGGCCGAGCCGACGCGATGCCGCCGCCGCCAGCCGGCGCCGGAGGCGGTCGCGGCCGCGCCCCTAGGATGGTCGGGCCGTCGGACCCGGCGGCCCGCACACCCCGAGGAGCTCGCCCGCCGCATGACGCCAGATCACCCGCGACGAGGTGGCCCACCTGGCCCGGCTCGCCCGGCTCGCGCTCGACGACGACGAGCTCGACCGGTTCGGCGGCCAGCTCGACGCGATCGTCTCGGCGATCTCGCGGATCGGTGACCTCGACACCGCCGACGTCCCGCCGACCTCGCACGCGCTGCCGCTGACCAACGTCACCCGCCCGGACGAGGTGCGCCCGGGGCTGACCCAGGCAGCAGGCGCTGTCGGGCGCGCCCGCGCACGAGGACGGCCGGTTCCGGGTGCCGCGGATCCTCGGCGAGGAGGCGTGACCGCCGATGAGCGACCTGACCCGCCTCACCGCAGCCGAGACCGCCGCGGCGGTCGCCGCCGGCGAGACCAGCGCCGTCGACGTCGCTCGAGGCCCACCTCGTCCCGGATCGCGGCGGTCGACCCGGCCGTGCACGCGTTCCTGCACGTCGACGCCGACGGTGCCCGCGAGGCCGCCCGGCGGGTCGACGCCCGGCGCGGCGCGGGGGAGCAGCTCGGCCCGCTCGCCGGCGTGCCGATCGCGCTCAAGGACGTGCTCGCGACCGAGGGCGTGCCCACCACGTGCGGGTCGCGCATCCTCGAGGGCTGGCGACCGCCGTACGACGCGACCGTGGTCCGCCGGCTGCGCGACGGGCGGAGTGGTCCCGCTCGGCAAGACGAACATGGACGAGTTCGCCATGGGCAGCTCGACCGAGCACTCGGCCTTCGGCCCGACGCACAACCCGTGGGACCTCGACCGCATCCCCGGCGGATCCGGCGGCGGGTCGGCCGCAGCGGTCGCCGCCTTCGAGGCGCCGCTGGCGGTGGGCACCGACACCGGCGGCTCGATCCGCCAGCCCGCCTCGGTGACCGGCACCGTCGGCGTCAAGCCGACGTACGGCGGGGTGAGCCGCTTACGGGCTGGTCGCGCTGGCCTCGTCGCTGGACCAGGCCGGCCCGTGCGCGCGCACCGTGCTCGACGCCGCCCTGCTGCACGCCGTGATCGCCGGCCACGACCCGCTCGACTCGACCTCCATCGACGCACCGGTGCCCGACGTGGTCGCGGCCGCCCGGATGCAGGACGTGACCGGGATGCGGATCGGCGTCGTCAAGCAGCTCGGCGGCGAGGGCTACCAGGCGGGGGTCGAGCAGCGGTTCCGCGAGGCCGTGGAGCTGCTCGAGGGCCTGGGCGCGACGGTGGTCGAGGTCGACTGCCCGCACTTCGACTACGCGCTGCCCGGCCTACTACCTGATCCTGCCGAGCGAGTGCTCGTCGAACCTGGCTCGCTTCGACGGGATGCGCTACGGCCTGCGGGTGGGCGACGACGGCACCGGCAGCGCCGAGGACGTCATGTCGATCACCCGGGACGCCGGGTTCGGCGCCGAGGCCAAGCGGCGGATCATGCTCGGCACCTACGCCCTGTCCAGCGGCTACTACGACGCCTACTACGGCCAGGCGCAGAAGGTGCGCACGCTGGTCGTGCGCGACTTCGACGCCGCGTTCGAGCAGGCCGACGTCCTCGTCTCGCCCACCACGCCGACCACGGCGTTCCGGATCGGCGAGCGGATCGACGACCCGCTGGCGATGTACCTCGCCGACCTCTGCACCATCCCGTCCAACCTGGCCGGCAACGCGTCGATGTCGCTGCCGGTCGGGCTCGCGCCCGAGGACGGGCTGCCGGTCGGCCTGCAGGTGATGGCGCCGCCGATCGCCGACGACCGGCTCTACCGGGTCGGCGGCGCGCTCGAGGCCGCCCTGGCCGACCGGTGGGGGCACCTGCTGATCGACGAGGCGCCGGACCTGGCGACCCTGACCACGGAGGCTCAGCGTAGTGAAGAAGGCCAAGTCGCTCGTCACCTTCGTCGGCACCGTGATGGCCGGCCGCACCGCGCTGGCCCGAGTCCGGCAGGCCCGCGAGGACGGCGACCGGCTCGAGCTGCTCGACGCCTTCCTCAACGCCGCCGTGCTCGTGACCGGCACGATCGTCATCATCCGCCGCCTCCGCCGCGGCGAGGACGAAGCATGAGCCTCAGCACCACCGAGGAGCTGATGGACTACGACGAGGCGGTCGCGTCCTTCGACCCCGTCCTCGGCCTCGAGGTGCACGTCGAGCTCGGCACGGTGTCGAAGATGTTCTGCGGCTGCGACACGACGTTCGGCGCCCCGCCCAACAGCCAGGTCTGCCCCACCTGCCTCGGGCTGCCCGGCTCCCTGCCGGTGCTGAACGCGATCGCCGTCGAGTCGATCGTCCGGGTCGGGCTCGCGCTGGGCTGCGACATCGCGTCGTGGTGCCGGTTCGCGCGGAAGAACTACTTCTACCCGGACATGCCGAAGAACTTCCAGACCTCGCAGTACGACGAGCCGATCTGCACCGACGGCCACCTCGACGTCGAGGTCGACACCGACGACGGGCCAGCCGGATCGAAACAGACCTTCCGGGTCGAGATCGAGCGGGTGCACATGGAGGAGGACACCGGCAAGTCGCTGCACGTCGGCGGCGCGACCGGCCGCATCCACGGTGCGGACTACTCGCTGGTCGACTACAACCGCGCGGGCATCCCGCTGATCGAGATCGTGACCAAGCCGGTCGAGGGCACCGGTGCGCTGGCGCCGCGGGTCGCTCGCGCGTACGTGACCGCGCTGCGCGAGCTGATGCGCACGCTCGGCGTCTCGGACGTGCGGATGGAGCAGGGCTCGCTGCGCTGCGACGTCAACCTGTCGCTGCGCCGGTCGCCGTCGGACCCGCTCGGCACCCGGTCGGAGACCAAGAACGTCAACTCGCTCCGGTCGGTGGAGCGCGCCGTCCGGCACGAGTTCGCGCGGCAGGCCGCCCGGCTGAGCGCCGGCGACCGGGTGGTGCAGGAGACCCGGCACTGGCACGAGGACACCGGCACCACGACCTCCGGCCGGTCCAAGGAGCAGGCCGAGGACTACCGCTACTTCCCGGAGCCGGACCTGGTGCCGGTCGCACCCGACCCGGCCTGGGTCGAGGAGCTGCGAGCCGGCCTGCCGGCGTCGCCGGCCGTACGGCGGGGCGAGCTGCAGGCCGCGTGGGGGGCGACCGACCAGGAGATGACCGCGCTGGTGAACGCGGGTGCCGTCGACCTGGTCGAGAGCACCGTCGCCGCCGGTGCGCCTCCGGACGCGGCGCGCAAGTGGTGGCTGGGCGAGCTGGCCCGGCACGCCAACGAGCGCTCGGTGGACCTCGCCGAGCTGCCGATCACCCCCGCCCAGGTGGCGCAGGTGGTCGCCCTGGTCGAGTCGGGAGCGCTGAACGACAAGCTGGCCCGGCAGGTCATCGAGGGCGTGCTGGCGGGCGAGGGCGATCCGGACGCGGTGGTGGCGGGGCGCGGGCTGGCGGTCGTCAGCGACGACTCGGCCCTGCTCGAGGCCGTCGACGCGGCCCTGGCGGCGGACCCGGACGTCGCCGAGAAGATCCGCGGCGGCAAGGTGGCGGCGGCCGGAGCGGTCGTCGGCGCGGTGATGAAGGCGACCCGGGGTCAGGCCGACGCCGGCCGGGTCCGCGAGCTGGTGCTGGAGCGCTGCGGCCAGGCCTGACCGGCGTACCGGAGAACCCTCCCGCGGGACCGATGAGTTCCGGCCGGGCCAGGGGTCCACCCTGTCGGGCCGGACGAGTAGCGTCACGGCCACGCGACAGCACGGAGGGATCAGCGCATGGGTGGCACACGTGTCCTCGTCGGGACCCGCAAGGGAGCCTTCGTCCTCACCTCGGACGAGCGGCGCACGGACTGGAAGGTCGACGGGCCGCACTTCCCGGGGTGGGAGATCTACCACCTCAAGGGGTCGCCGCTGAACCCTGACCGGATCTACGCCTCGCAGACCAGCGGCTGGTTCGGTCAGGTGATCCAGCGGTCCGACGACGGCGGCGGCTCCTGGGACGCCGTGGGCAACGACTTCACCTACGACGGCGTCCCCGGCGAGCACCAGTGGTACGACGGGTCGCTGCGGCCCTGGTCCTTCACCCGGGTCTGGCACCTCGAGCCCTCGCTGCACGACGCCGAGACGGTCTACGCCGGCGTCGAGGACGCCGCGCTGTTCAAGTCCACCGACGGCGGCGCCGGCTGGACCGAGCTGTCCGGCCTGCGCAAGCACGACACCGGCCCGCAGTGGCAGCCCGGCGCGGGCGGCATGTGCCTGCACACGATCCTCCAGCACCCGACCGACGCCGACCGGCTCTACGTCGCGATCTCCGCGGCCGGCGCCTTCCGCACCTCCGACGGCGGCCAGACCTGGCAGCCGATCAACAAGGGCCTGCGGTCCGGCGAGATCCCCGACCAGGACTCCGAGGTCGGCCACTGCGTGCACCGCATCGACATGCACCCGGACAACCCGGACGTGCTCTACATGCAGAAGCACTGGGACGTCATGCGCAGCAAGGACGGCGGCGACACCTGGCACGAGGTCAGCGGCAACCTGCCGACCGACTTCGGCTTCCCGATCGCGGTGCACGCCCACGAGCCGGAGACCATCTACGTCGTGCCGATCACCAGCGACTCCCACCACTTCCCGCCCGACGGCAAGCTGCGCGTCTACCGCAGCCGCACCGGCGGCGACGAGTGGGAGGCCCTGACCACCGGCCTGCCGCAGGAGGACTGCTACGTCAACGTGCTGCGCGACGCGATGGCCGTCGACCAGCACGAGTCCTGCGGCGTCTACTTCGGCACCACCGGCGGCCAGGTCTACGCGTCCAACGACTCCGGCGACTCGTGGGCGCCGATCGTGCGCGACCTGCCGGCCGTCCTGTCCGTCGAGGTGCAGACGCTGCCATGAGCCAGACACCGGTGCGGGTGGTGCTGCCGGCGCACCTGCGGGCGATGGCCAAGGTCGCAGGGCGAGATCCGCGTCGACGTCGCCGGTGCGGTCACCCAGCGGTCGGTGCTCGACGCCGTCGAGGCGGAGTTCCCGATGCTGCTCGGCACCATCCGCGACCGGGCGACGGCGAAGCGGCGCGCGTTCGTGCGGTTCTACGCCTGCGAGGAGGACCTGTCCCACGAGGAGCCGGACGCGCCGCTGCCCGACCGGGTCGCCCGCGGCGACGAGCCGTTCCTGGTGATCGGGGCGATGGCCGGCGGCTGAGAGCTCAGCCCGTCCCCCATCCCTCGTCCTCACGCTCGTCGAGTGGCGCGATCTCGTGGCGACACGCCGTACGCGGCCACGAGGTTGCGCCACTCAACGCGTGAGAGCAGCGCCCGCCGCGGCGAGGTCACCGACGTTTGCTGACTGTGGGACACATCCGTGACCGATGTGGTGAAACGGCTCGTGCCGCTCGCCACACCAGGCTCAGCCGCCACGAATGTGTTCCGGAGTCAGCAGGCGGCTGAGAGCTCAGCCGACCGGGCCGAGGCGCAGCACGGAGCCGGCCGGGTGCTCCTCGCGGCCGTCCGGGGTGAGCACCCAGACGGACTGGCGGCCCACGACCTCCCACTCGTCCGGGTCGTCGCGCCAGCCCCCGACCAGTGCGGTGTCCTCGTCCACGCCGACCGACGTCACGCCCGGAGGCGGGTTCGAGACCCGGGTCAGCACCAGGTCCGGGCAGCCGCCCGGCGAACCGGTCGAAGTGCGGCAGCACCGAGAGCTGCGGCACCGCGCCCAGCCCGGGCACCGCCTCGCGGAACGGGTGCCGGATGTCCGGCACCTGCCCGGTCAGCGCCATCGCACCCGCGCTGCAGCCGGCCAGCGCCGCACCCGCCCGCCAGGCGTCCTCGATCGCGGCCCAGACCCGGGTGCCACGCAGGGTCGACGCCAGGAACGGCGGGTTGCCGCCGGACAGGTACACCAGCCCGGCGCCGGCCACCAGCCCCGCGAGCTCCGGCGTCGTCGGCGCTGATCCGGTCGACCACGGGCACCACCACCTGGGTCACCCCCAGCCGCTCCGCGGACGCCCTGCCCAGCGCGTGCCATCGCCCCAGCGAGGCGAGGCCCTCGGGTGCGGCCGCCGTCGCGAGCTGCACGAACCGCGGCGGCCGGCCGGTCGATCAGCCGGCCGCTCGATGTCCTCCATCACCGGCAGGTACTCGCCGCTGCCGACGAGCGCGACCGGTCCGGGGCGGGTGTCCATGGCGCCCATCGTCTACGACGAGCGCATAGGCTCGAAGTCAGGCGGACGATCCGGTCGTCACCCGGTCGCGGCGAGCCGCGGCCGTCGGTGTTGTTGGTCAGGACCCAGAGCGACCCGTCCGGCGCCACCGCCACCGCGCGCAGCCGGCCGTAGCGGCCGGTCAGCAGCGCCCGCGGCTTCCCGGTCCCGGCTGGAGCAGCGGGATCTGCCACAGCCGCTCGCCCCGCAGGCTGGCCATGAACACCGAGCCGCTGCGGCGACCGCGATGCCGCTCGGCGAGGCCACGTCGGTGTGCCACTGCCGCACCGGGTCGCGGAACCGGTTGTCGCCCGAGCGTCCCTCGACGACCGGCCAGCCGTAGTTGTCGCCGGGCACGATCCGGTTCAGCTCGTCCCAGGTGTTCTGGCCGAACTCGCTCGCCCACATCCGGCCCGCGCGCGTCCCAGGCCAGCCCCTGCACGTTGCGGTGGCCGAGGGTCCACACCGGCGACCCCTCGGTCGGGTTGCCCGGGCGCCGGGTCGCCGTCCGGCGTGATCCGCAGGATCTTGCCGCCCAGGTCGTTCGGGTCCTGCGCGGGCGTCGCCGCCGGCCGGCCTCGCCGGTGCCGACGTAGAGGAAGCCGTCCGGGCCGAACGCGATCCGGCCGCCGTCGTGGATCGGCCCGGACGGGATGCCGCCGAAGATCCGGCGCTGGTCGGCCAGCCCGCTGCCGTCGTACGTCATCCGCGCGATCACGTTCTCCGGCCCGGCGGTGAAGTAGGCGAACAGCGTCCGGTCCGTCGCGTACGCCGGGGAGAGGGCGATGCCCAGCAGCCCGCCCTCGCCGCTGCCGTCGACCCCCTGGACCGTGCCGACCGCTCGACACGGCGCCCTGCGGGGTCACGTGCACGATCCGCGCGCTGTCCCGCTCGCTGACCAGGGCCGAGCCGTCCGGCAGGAACGCGATGCCCCAGGGGACGTCCAGCCCGGTGGCCACGACGCCGGCCACCCGGGCCCGGGCGACGACGGGAGGCGCACTCGACGGCGCCGGGCTGCTCGACCCGCTCGGAGCTGCCGTCTGCGTCGGCGTCCGGTCACTGCCCGAGCCGTCGCCGGAGCCGGAGCCGCCGCTGCAGCCGGCCGAGCAGCACGGCGACGAGGACGAGCGGTGCGGCGGTCGACGTCGGCAGTCGCATCCCCTGAGCCTAGGGTCGGGGGCATGACCGACGCCGCGCCGGCTGCGCGCCGACCTCGTGCTCGAGGGCGGCGGCGTGAAGGGCATCGGGCTGTCCGGGACGGTGGCGACCCTGGCCCGCGCCGGCTACTCGTTCCCGCGGGTCGCCGGGACCTCGGCGGGCGCTGTGGTCGGGGCGTTCCTGGTTGCGCTGCAGCGCGCCGGCGAGCCGCTCGAGCGGCTCGAGGACGTCGCCCGAACCCTCGACTACCGGCGGCTGCGCGACCGCGGTGTCGTGGGCCGGGCCGCCGGGCCGCTCGCGCGGATCGTCGACGGGTTCTCGCTGGCCTTCGACGGCGGCGTGTTCGAGGGCGACTACCTGCGGTCCTGGGTGAAGGGGGCGCTGGGCGACCTCGGCGTCCACACCTTCGGCGACCTGCGGGTCGACGACCCGGGCAGCAGCCTGCCCGAGAGCCAGCGCTACTCCCTGCTCGTCACCGCCAGCGACGTCTCGCGCAAGCGGTTCGTCCGGCTGCCCTGGGACTACCCGCTCTACGGGCTCGACCCGGACGAGCAGGAGGTGGCCGACGCGGTGCGCGCCTCGGCGTCCATCCCGTTCTTCTTCGAGCCGGTCACCCTGCGTTCGAAGCCCACCGAGGAGGGTGACCCGGACGTCTCGACGCTGGTCGACGGCGGCGTGCTGTCCCACTTCCCGGTCGACGTCTTCGACCGCACCGACGGCGCTCTGCCCCGCTGGCCGACCTTCGGGGTGCGGCTGTCGATGCGCAGCGACGGCCGGGTCCAGACCACCCAGGTCCGCGGCACGGTCTCGCTCGCCTTGTCCCTCGTCGAGACGATGCTCGAGGCCTGCGACGCCCAGCACATCGACGAGCCGTGCGTGCTGCGGCGCAGCATCTTCGTCAACGCCTCGGGCGTGTCCCCCGTCGACTTCGGCATCACCGACGAGCAGCAGGAGCAGCTGCTGCTCGCCGGCCACCAGGCGGCCGGGCAGTTCCTCGCGGGCTGGGACTGGCAGCGCTACCTGACCGACTGCCGCGCCGAGGCCGTGCTGCCGTGACGGTGTGGCTGCCCTATCCGGACTGGCCGGACCTGATCGACCTGCCGCACGGCGTCGCGGTCGAGGTGTTCGACGGCAGCGGGGACCCACCGCCCGGCCTGGACGAGGTCGACTTCTTCGTGCTGCCCTACCTGGCCGGCCCCGGCCCGGCCCGGCTGATGGCGCAGATGCCGGCCCTGCGGGTCGCCCAGACCTTGACCGCCGGGGTCGACGACGTCCGGCCGCTGGTGCCCGCGGGCGTCACGCTGTGCAACGCCCGCGGCGTGCACGACGCGTCCACCGCCGAGCTCGCGGTGGCTCTCGTCCTCGCCGCGCTGCGGGGTCTCCCGGACCACGTACGGGCGGGGGAGCGCGGCGAGTGGGCGCACGACACCCGGCCGTCGCTGGCGGACCGCCGGGTGCTGATCGTGGGGTACGGCGCCGTCGGCGCAGCGGTCGAGGCGCGGCTGGCCGGCTTCGAGTGCGAGGTACGCCGGGTGGCCCGCCGTGCGCGGTCGGAGCCGGTCCCGGTGGAGCCGTTCGCGTCGCTGCCCGCGTTGCTGCCCTGGGCGGAGGTCGTGGTCCTCACCGTCCCGATGACCGACGAGACCCGCGGCCTGGTCGACGCCGGCTTCCTGGCGGCGCTGCCGGACGGCGCGCTGGTGGTGAACGTCGCGCGTGGGCCGGTCGTGGTGACCGACGACCTGGTGGCCGAGGTACGCACCGGCCGGTTGCTGGCCGCGCTCGACGTCACCGACCCCGAGCCGCTCCCGCCGGAGCACCCGCTGTGGTCCTGCCCAGGCGTCCTGGTCAGCCCGCACGTCGGCGGCGACACGAGCGCGTTCCTGCCGCGGGCCCGGCGGCTGGTCGAGGCCCAGCTGCGTCGGTACGTCGCGGGCGAGCCGCTCGCGAACGTCATCACCGACACGTACTGACCCGGACTCTTCCTGACGCCGGCGTCGGCCGACCGACGTACGCTCCGGGTGTGGAGCCACGGCCCAGGTCCGACGACCTCGTCGCAGGCGGCGACGAGGGCGGCCCCGGGCGCAAGAACCGCTGGGGCGCCGTCCTGCTGGTCTGCGCGGCCGTCGTCGCGTTCGGCGTGGCCCGTCCCGACCTGTCGCTGCACGGGAAGGCCCCGGCGCAGCCACGGCCGACAGCGGGTCCGACCTCTGACCCCAACGTGACCCCAGCCCTGTCGGCGGTCGCCTGGGACATCCGCGGCGACCTGGCGGGGGACGCCACGTTCGTGTCCGCGGCCGTGACCCGGATCCGCCAGGACCGGCCCGACATCGCGCGGATCTTCTTCGCCGGCCGGTTGCCGGACGGCGGCCGGCTGGCGCTCGGCGGCAGCGACGTCTACCGGGGCACCGTGGCCACGGCGGTGCACGCGATGGTGGTCGAGCCAGGAGTGGCCATCGAGGACGCGCCGGTCACCGAGCTCACGGCGCTGACCGACCCCCAGCAGGTGCTCGGCTGGGCCGGCCGCGGCGTGACCGGGCACGTCTATGTCGTCGTGCTGAGCCGGCCGGGGCCGGTGCGGTTCTCGCTGTCCCCGACCGTGCAGTTCGCCGCCGACGGGACCCCGCACCGGATCTGGACGCCCGTCTACACCGAGGACGGCGTGGTCGTGACCGACCTCGGCAGCGATGTCGACCCCGTCGTGACGGTCCGGGCGGACGGGCCGGGTGTCTTCTCGGCGCCGGAGCAGGTGCGCGTGTCCAGCCCGGGTCCGGTGGTCATGGCGCTGCGGGTCAGGGGGGCGCTGGCACCGTCGTACCAGGGACCCGACCCGGACCGGCTGGCCCGCGGCCTGCACGAGTCGGCGGGGCAGCTCGCCGACCTGTCGACGTCCCGGCTGCGGGTGCTGTGGAGCGGTGCGCCGTGGAAGCAGCGCCGGCTGGCGCTGGTGCTGGTCACCCGGCCGGACGGGCTGCGGCTGCAGGCGCTGGTCGGCCAGCAGGGGGCCTCGGAGTTCCCGGCCGGCGTCCGGGCGCTGCCGCGCGGCGCTCCCGCCGAGGTGCCCTATCTGCTCGAGCCGTTCACCCCGGACGACCCGACCTACCTGCTCTGCCCGACCGGCGCGGGCACCCTGGTCTACCAGCGACCGGGGCGGCCGGACACCCGGCTGGCGGTGGGGCCGTCCGGAGCGGTGGTGCTCGTCGATCCCGGCGCCGGCGCGCCGAGCGCCAGCGGGGCCGTGGTCACGCTGCTCGACCCGGACGGGCACGAGCTACTGACCACCACGCTGCCCGAGGCCGGCACCGACGACCCGTTCGCTGTCGACTAGCACGGGCGGTTCCGCCGGCCGCGCCGGCCGCGGCGGCGAGAGCCGGCTCGACAGCCGGATCGCGACCGCGACCACGGCGGCACCGGCCACCGCGTCGAGCAGGTAGTGGTTGGCAGTGGCGACGACGACCAGCGTGGTGCCGATCGGGTAGGCCACCGCGAGGACCCGGACCCAGCGCCGGGTGCTGTGCGTGACGACGACCCAGGCCACCCAGACCGCCCAGCCGACGTGCAGCGACGGCATCGCGGCCAGCTGGTTGGTGAGGGCACCCAGCCCGCGCGGCGCGCTGGCGTCCCCGCCCCACCAGCCGACGCTCGAGGTGGAGGCGAGGGTGTCGACGAAGCCCGGCAGCATCCGCGGCGGGGCCATCGGCAGCAGGGTGAAGCCGACCAGGCCCATCGCGCTGGCCAGGACCAGGGCGTCCCGGACCCGGCGGTAGTCGCCGTGGTGGCGGCGGTAGGCCCAGACCAGGACCGCGGGCGTGACGACGTAGTGCAGCAGGGAGTACCAGTAGCTGGCGAGGACGGCCAGCGGCGTCCAGGCGGCCAGGGCGGCGTTCGCGGGAGCCTCGATGTCGATGTGCAGCAGCCGCTCCAGCGCCATCAGGTCCCGGGCGTGCACCACGGCGCTGTGGAAGTCGGCGTCCCCGATCAGGCGAGCCAGGCTGTACCCGGCGTACAGGACGGCGATCAGGGCGAGCTCGCGCAGCCAGCGCACCCGGCCGGTCCGGGCCGCCCGCGCGGCCCACGGCCGCTCGTTCACGCGGGAGGTCAGCTCACACACCGTCATGCCGGCCAGCCTCCTTCCACCCTCGTCCGTCCGCCAGGCCGCTAACCCCCCGGGCGGGGGTGGGGCTGGCACCACTAGTGGGCCACGCCCCGCTTGCAATCGGGTTGCAGTCCGCTGGTGACGGTCTCGCCCGGCGGACCCGACCCTGCCAGGGCCCACCGACAGTGGCAGCATCAGGACGTGCCGAAGCATTCCTCGATCCCGCCGGACATCAAGCCGCGCAGCCGTGACGTCACCGACGGCCTGGAGAAGACGGCGGCCCGCGGGATGCTGCGGGCCGTCGGACTGGGGGACGAGGACTTCGCCAAGCCGCAGATCGGGGTCGCCTCCAGCTGGAACGAGATCACCCCCTGCAACCTCTCGCTGGCCCGGCTGGCGCAGTCCAGCAAGGAGGGGGTGCACGCGGCCGGCGGCTACCCGCTGGAGTTCGGCACCATCTCGGTCTCCGACGGCATCGCGATGGGGCACGAGGGGATGCACTTCTCGCTGGTCTCCCGCGAGGTGATCGCCGACTCGGTCGAGGTGGTCATGCAGGCCGAGCGGCTGGACGGCTCGGTGCTGCTGGCCGGCTGCGACAAGTCGCTGCCCGGGATGCTGATGGCCGCCGCGCGGCTCGACCTCGCCAGCGTCTTCCTGTACGCCGGGTCGATCCTGCCCGGGATCGCCAAGATGTCCGACGGCACCGAGAAGCAGGTGACGATCATCGACGCGTTCGAGGCCGTCGGTGCCTGCGCCCGCGGGCTGATGAGCCGCGAGGACGTGGACGCGATCGAGCGCGCTATTTGTCCCGGCGAGGGCGCTTGCGGCGGCATGTACACCGCCAACACGATGGCCAGCGCCGCGGAGGCGCTCGGGATGTCGCTGCCCGGCAGCGCGGCCCCGCCGGCCACCGACCGGCGCCGCGACGGGTATGCCCGCCGCTCCGGCGAGGCCGTGGTCGAGCTGCTCCGCAAGGGCATCACCGCTCGCGACATCCTCACCCGCGAGGCGTTCGAGAACGCGATCGCCGTGGTGATGGCGTTCGGCGGGTCCACCAACGCCGTGCTGCACCTGCTCGCGATCGCCTACGAGGCCCAGGTCGACCTCAGCCTGGACGACTTCAACCGGATCGGCGCCAAGGTCCCGCACCTGGCCGACGTCAAGCCGTTCGGGCAGTACGTGATGACCGATGTGGACCGGGTCGGCGGCGTCCCGGTCGTGATGAAGGCGCTGCTCGACGCCGGGCTGATGAACGGTGACGCCCTGACCGTCACCGGCCGGACGCTGGCCGAGAACCTCGCCGACATCGCCCCGCCGGACATCGACGGCAAGGTGCTGCGCGCCATGTCAGCGCCGATCCACCGAAGCGGCGGGCTGACGATCCTGCGTGGCTCGCTGGCTCCGGACGGCGCGGTGGTCAAGACCGCCGGGTTCGACTCCGACGTCTTCGAGGGCACCGCCCGGGTCTTCGACCGCGAGCGGGCCGCCATGGACGCCCTCGAGGACGGCACCATCGCCGCGGGCGACGTGGTGGTGATCCGCTACGAGGGGCCGAAGGGCGGGCCCGGGATGCGCGAGATGCTGGCGATCACCGGTGCCATCAAGGGCGCCGGCCTCGGCAAGGACGTGCTGCTGCTCACCGACGGCCGCTTCTCCGGTGGCACCACGGGCCTGTGCGTCGGGCACGTGGCACCCGAGGCGGTCGACGGCGGACCTGTGGCGTTCGTCGCCGACGGCGACCGGGTCCGGCTCGACGTCGCAAACAAGCGGCTGGACCTGCTGGTCGACGAGGACGAGCTGGACCGCCGGCGGGCCGGCTGGCAGCCGCTGCCGCCGGTCTACACCACCGGCGTGCTCGCGAAGTACGTGAAGCTGGTCGGCTCGGCCGCCCAGGGCGCCGTCTGCACCTAGTGCCCGAGCAGGCCACCCAGCAAGCCGCCGCTCCTCGTGGGCGTCGGCGAGCTCGTGGGCGTCGGCGTGCCGGACCCGGAGCCGCCCAGCAGGCCGCCGACCGTGCCCGTCACGGTGCCGACCGGGTCTTGGAGCACGCCGCCGACCGTGCCGGTGACGGTGCCCACCGGGTCCTCGACTACGCCGCCTACGGTGCCCACCGGGTCGGTGACGACGCCGTTGACCGTGCCCGGGAGGGTGCCCGTCGTCGACGTCGACGAGGGCTGGGGCGTCGGCGTCGGTGAGGGCGTCGCCGTCGGTGCGCTGGTGCTCGGGTCGGACGCTGGGCCCGGGTCGCGGCTGGTCGGCTCGCTCTGTGTCGCCGGGTGTGAGTCCGGCTGCGCCTTCGCGGTGGCCGCCGGGGCCGATGTGGTCGGGACCGAGGTCGCTGTGGGACCCGCGCCCGTGGTGGCGGCGACGATGTCCGTCGCGGACCGGTCGGCGGCACCGGATTCCTGCGCCCCGGTGCCGGACACCTTGGCCGAGCCGTTCGCCGAGCCGGAATCCTGGCTCTGGGCGGCGGAGAGCACCGCCCGTTCCGGCGGCAGGTCGCTCGGCAGCCCGAGCGCGGCCGGCCCGGAGGCCACCGCGCCGGTGGCGAGAGCGCTGGCCCCGACCACCCGCGCCACGGTCGCGGCCGGGACGGCGCTCGAGGCCACCAGCGGCAGGTCGGCCAGCCAGGCCAGCACGCCCTGCGTACGGCGCAGCCGGGGAGCCCCCACGGCCACCATCGCGCGGACCACGGTCGGGTCGAACTGGGTGCCGGAGTACTTGACCAGCTCGCGCAGCGCGGCGGCCCGCGAGACGGGGCGCTTGTAGGCGCGGGCCGCGGTCATGACGTCGTAGGCGTCGGCGACCGAGACGATCCGGGCGCCGAGGCTGATCCCGGAACCGCTCAGACCGGTCGGGTACCCGGTGCCGTCGTACCGCTCATGGTGCTGGACGATCACGTCGGACCACTCACCGAGCCAGGGCAGCAGCCCGGCGGCCATCTCGGCGCCGTGGGCCGGGTGGGCCTTGAGGACGACCCACTCCTGCTCGGTGGGCTTGCCCGGCTTGTTCAGCAGGGTGGCCGGCACCTGGAGCTTGCCGATGTCGTGCAGGATCGCCGCCCAGCGCAGCAGGTCGCGGTCGCGGCGGGGCACCTTCAGCTGCTCGGCCAGCAGGTCGGTGAACATCCGCACCCGTTCGGCGTGGCCGCGGGTCGGCCGGTCGTGCGCGCTCAGCGCCGCCACCAGGGTGAGGATCTCCCGGGCGACGGCACCGGGGTCGGCGCCCGCGTCCCGGACCCGGGCCAGCTGCTCCTCGATCGGCCGGCGGCGGATCGCGTTGCGCGCGACGGCGAGCCGGGACGGAGCCCGGTCCGGGAACAGCATGCTCAGGTCCAGCAGCGTGACCAGCGGCAGCAGCCGCCGGGCCAGTCGGTCGACGAGCACGACGACGACCGTGGAGACCAGGCCGAGAACGAGCAGCTGCCAGAGCCGGTCGAGGGGCCCGCGGACGGGCGGGAGCTGCCCGTGCACGGCCCAGGCGGCGCCGACCGACGCTCCGACCGGGGCGCACAGAACCGCCCAGCGGAGCGCCCGGGCGCCTGCCGACCGGCGCTGCCACCGGGACGACGTACGGTCGTCGGCCATGTCCCACCCCCGGTCGCTGACTTTGCTTCCTCTTGACTATTCGACCGATCCGGCTGTCAGCCCGATCAGCCAGTCGGGTGACGGCACGGAAGATCGCCCGGACGGAGCACGCGAGCGCCTCACGTCCGTTGAGTGGCGCGAAGTCGCGGCGACACGCCGAGGCCAACCACGAGGTCGCGCCACTCGACGGGGCTGGGGCGGGCAGGACGGGGTGGCCCCCGGGTGCTGAGACGGCCCGGGTGCTGAGACGGGTTGTGCCAGTGGTTGACACACCTGGCGGCCCTCGGGACGCTGTGGCCATGCAGTCCCACGTCGTACTTCGCCTGCGCGCCGCCTGACGACCGTCAGCCGAGCGCGCAACCCCTCGTGAGTCCACACTGGACCGAGGGGTTTTTTGTTGGCCGCACCCGCCCCATCAGAGAGGTCCGTCAGATGCCCGACCAGGTCACCGGAGCCCAGAGCCTCGTCCGCTCGCTGGAGTCCGCCGGGGTAGAGACCGTCTTCGGCATCCCCGGCGGCGCGATCCTCCCGCTGTACGACCCGCTGATGGACTCCACCCGGATCCGGCACATCCTGGTCCGGCACGAGCAGGGCGCCGGCCACGCCGCCACCGGCTACGCCCAGGCCACCGGCCGGGTCGGCGTCTGCATGGCGACCAGCGGGCCCGGCGCGACGAACCTGGTCACCCCGATCGCGGACGCTTACATGGACAGCGTGCCGATCGTGGCGGTCACCGGGCAGGTCCCCAGCGCGGCGATCGGCACCGACGCGTTCCAGGAGGCGGACATCCGCGGCATCACGATGCCGATCACCAAGCACAACTTCCTGGTGACCAACCCGGCCGACATCCCGCGGACGCTGGCCGAGGCGTTCCACATCGCCTCGACCGGGCGCCCCGGGCCGGTGCTCGTGGACGTCGCCAAGGACGCGCTGCAGGCGCAGACCACCTTCGACTGGCCGACCACGATCGACCTGCCCGGATACCGCCCGGTGACGAAGCCGCACGGGAAGCAGATCCGCGAGGCGGCCCGGCTGATCGTCGAGTCCAGCCGGCCCGTCCTGTACGTCGGTGGCGGCGTCCTCAAGGCGCGCGCGTGGGCCGAGCTGCGGACCCTGGCCGAGCTGACCGGCATCCCGGTGGTGACGACCCTGATGGCACGGGGCGCCTTCCCGGACAGCCACCCGCAGCACCTGGGCATGCCTGGGATGCACGGCACGGTGGCGGCGGTCACGGCCCTGCAGAAGTCCGACCTGCTGATCTCGCTCGGCGCGCGGTTCGACGACCGGGTCACCGGCAAGCTGTCCAGCTTCGCCCCCGACGCCAAGGTGATCCATGCGGACATCGACCCGGCCGAGATCTCGAAGAACCGCACGGCCGACGTGCCGATCGTCGGGGACGCCCGCGAGGTCATCGCCGACCTGGTGCTGGCCATCAAGGCCGAGCACGAGGCGGGCCGCCACGGCGACTACGAGGGCTGGTGGGCGCAGGTCGACCGGTGGCGCTCGATGTACCCGCTGGGCTACGACCAGCCGGCCGACGGGTCGCTCGCGCCGCAGTACGTCATCGAGCGGCTCGGCAAGATCGCCGGGCCGGAGGCGCTGTACGTGGCGGGTGTCGGCCAGCACCAGATGTGGGCGGCGCAGTTCATCGGCTACGAGAACCCCGGCACCTGGCTCAACTCCGGCGGCCTCGGGACGATGGGCTACGCGGTGCCGGCCGCCATGGGCGCCAAGGCCGGCCGGCCGGACGCCACCGTGTGGGCGATCGACGGCGACGGCTGCTTCCAGATGACCAACCAGGAGCTGGCCACCTGCGCCATCAACGACATCCCCATCAAGGTGGCCATCATCAACAACGGCACCCTCGGCATGGTGCGGCAGTGGCAGACCCTGTTCTACAACGAGCGCTACTCCAACACCGACCTCGGCGGTGCCGGCCGCGGGGCCGCGGCGGGTGGTGCCCGGGTCGAGCACATCCCCGACTTCGTCAAGCTGGCCGAGGCCTATGGCTGCGTCGGGATGCGCTGCGAGAAGGCGGAGGACGTCGACTCCACGATCGAGCAGGCGATGGCGATCGACGACCGCCCCGTCGTCGTCGACTTCACGTCCACCAGGACGCGATGGTGTGGCCGATGGTCGCCGCCGGCACCAGCAACGACGAGATCCAGGTGGCCCGCGACATGGCGCCGCAGTGGGACACCGAGGGAGGCGAGACACGATGAGCAGGCACACGCTGTCGGTGCTGGTGGAGAACAAGCCCGGCGTGCTGGCCCGGATCGCCGGGCTGTTCTCCCGGCGCGGCTTCAACATCGACTCGCTGGCCGTGGGGCCGACCGAGCACGACGACGTCTCCCGGATGACCATCGTGGTCAACGTCGAGGAGCTGCCGCTCGAGCAGGTGACCAAGCAGCTCAACAAGCTGGTCGAGGTGCTCAAGATCGTCGAGCTCGACCCGGCCAGCTCGGTGCAGCGCGAGCTGCATCCTGGTCAAGGTCGCGGCCGACCGCGCGACCCGCTCGCACGTGCTCGAGACCGTGCAGCTCTTCCGCGCGAAGGTCGTCGACGTCGCGCCGGACGCCGTCACGATCGAGGCCACCGGCAACGCCGACAAGCTCGAGGCGCTGCTGCGGGTGCTCGAGCCCTACGGCGTGCGCGAGCTCGTCCAGTCCGGCATGGTCGCGGTCAGCCGCGGCCCGCGGTCGATGACCGACCGCTCCACCCGCAGCAGCACCGTCACCCCGATCGCCCGCTGACCGACGTACGACCCCCACTTCCGTCCCGCACGAGGAGAAGAGACCACCGTGGCCGAGATGTACTACGACGACGACGCCGACCTGTCCGTGATCCAGGAGCGCAACGTGGCCGTCCTGGGCTACGGCAGCCAGGGGCACGCGCACGCCCTCTCGCTGCGTGACTCGGGGGTCGACGTCCGGGTGGGGCTGCCCGAGGGGTCCAAGAGCCGGGAACGCGCCGACGCCGAGGGCCTGCGGGTCGTCACGCCGTTCGAGGCCTGCGAGGAGGCCGACCTGGTGATGGTGCTCGCTCCCGACCCCGTCCAGCGGTCGCTGTACGCCGAGGCGATCGAGCCCAACCTGGTCGACGGCGACGCGCTGTTCTTCGGCCACGGCCTCAACATCCGCTACGACCTGATCAAGCCCGCCGACCGGCGTCGACGTCTGCATGGTCGCGCCGAAGGGCCCAGGCCACCTGGTCCGCCGGCAGTTCGTCGACGGCCGCGGCGTGCCGGTGCTCGTCGCGGTCGAGCAGGACGCCACCGGCCACGCCTGGGACCTGGTGAAGTCCTACGCGAAGGGCATCGGCGGCACCCGGGCCGGTGCCATCAAGACCACGTTCACCGAGGAGACCGAGACCGACCTGTTCGGCGAGCAGGCCGTGCTCTGCGGCGGCCTCTCCGAGCTCATCAAGTCCGGCTTCGACACGCTCGTCGACGCCGGCTACCAGCCGGAGATCGCCTACTTCGAGTGCCTGCACGAGGTGAAGCTCATCGTCGACCTGATGTACGAGGGCGGCATCTCGAAGATGTACTGGTCGGTGTCGGAGACCGCGGAGTACGGCGGCTACACCCGCGGCCCGCGGCTGGTCACCGACGAGACCCGGGCCGAGATGAAGAAGATCCTCGGCGAGATCACCGACGGGTCCTTCGCCAAGGAGTGGATGGCCGAGTACGACGCCGGGCTGCCCAACTACAAGCGCTACTACCAGGAGAACACCGAGCACCGGGTCGAGCAGACCGGCCGCAAGCTGCGGCCGATGATGAGCTGGATCAGCGAGAACGAGTAAGCAGGTCGGCATCGGGGACCGCGCGACCTTGCGACGGACCCCTCTGTCCAGGTTTGAGCCCTCAGGATCCTGAGCAGGTTGGACGACACCTGTCCCATCTCCCCTGCGAGGTGCGCCGTGGACGGCTTGACCTGACATCACTGGCTCGACTACGTCATCCTGGGCTGCTACTTCCTCACGGTTCTCGGCATCGGGTTCGCTGGCGCGGCGCAGCATCAGCTCGAGCCTCGACTTCCTCCTGTCCGGCCGCGTCGCTGCCGGCCTGGGTCACCGGCCTCGCGTTCATCGCGGCGAACCTCGGCGCCCTCGAGATCCTGGGCATGGCGGCCAACGGCGCGCAGTACGGCATCGCGACGACGCACTACTACTGGGTCGGCGCCGTCCCGGCGATGGTCTTCCTCGGCATCGTGATGATGCCGTTCTACTACGGCTCGAAGGTGCGCAGCGTCCCCGAGTTCCTGCGGCTGCGCTTCAACAACCAGACCCACCTGCTCAACGCGGTCAGCTTCGCGGTCGTCGGCGGTGCTCATCGCCGGCGTCAACCTCTACGCGCTCGCCATCGTGCTCGAGGCCCTGCTCGGCTGGCCGTTCTGGTGGCCATCCTGGTCGTCCGCCGCGCTCGTGCTCGGCTACATCACCCTCGGCGGCCTCTCCTCCGCGATCTACAACGAGGTGCTGCAGTTCTTCGTCATCCTGGCCGGCCTCATCCCGCTGGTCGTCGTCGGACTGCACGACATGGGCGGCTGGGGCGGCCTGAACGACAAGGTGGCCGCGAACAAGAACGGCGGCGACGGCTTCCTGCACGCCTGGCAGGGCACCGGTGTCGGCGACGTCACCAACCCGCTCGGCTGCCAACTGGATCGGCATCGTCTTCGGCCTGGGCTTCCTGCTGTCCTTCGGCTACTGGACGACCAACTTCGCCGAGGTGCAGCGGGCGATGTCGGCGCAGAACATGAGCGCCGCCCGGCGTACGCCGCTGAT
This sequence comes from uncultured Actinomycetota bacterium, assembly GCA_963728425.1. GTDB lineage: Bacteria > Actinomycetota > Actinomycetes > JACCUZ01 > JACCUZ01 > JAVEDA01. The sequence continues at coordinate 69,151 of CAVSKC010000004.1, read as the reverse complement.
CGGCGCGTTCCCGAAGCTCTTCATCCCGGCACTCACGATCATCCCCGGCCTCATAGCGCTGGTGCTCTTCCCCAAGCTGGGCGCGGACATCGGGCCACCTACACCTACACCAACGCGATCCCGCTGCTCATCAACGAGTACCTGCCCAACGGCGTCCTGGGCATCGCGGTGACCGGTCTGCTGGCCGCGTTCATGGCCGGCATGGCCGCGAACGTGTCCAGCTTCAACACCGTCTTCACCTACGACATCTGGCAGACCTACATCAAGAAGGACCGCGACGACGCGTACTACCTGCGCACCGGCCGGGTGGTCACCGTCGTCGGCATCCTGATCGGCATCGGCACCGCGTTCATCGCCGCGGGCTACAGCAACATCATGAACTACGTCCAGGTGCTGTTCTCCTTCTTCAACGTCCCGCTGTTCGTGACGTTCATCATCGGCATCTTCTGGAAACGGATGACGGCCTGGGCCGGCTTCTCGGCCCTGCTGGGCGGCACTCTGGGCGCACTGGCGACCTACCTCCTGTACAAGGCCGATGTCGTGACGTTCCGCACCGATCTGGAGGAGACCTTCTGGGGCTCCGGCGTCGCGTTCGTGGTGGCCAGCGCGCTGGCGGTGGGGGTGAGCATGTTCACCCAGCCGAAACCGGAGGACGAGCTGCAAGGCCTGGTGCGCGGGATCGGTGCCACCGACCTGAATGCCGGCGAGCTGGTGGGGGACAGCACGTGGTATCGCAACCCGCTGCTGCTCGGCGGCATCGCGCTCGGTCTGAGCGTCCTGCTCTACATCCCGTTCTGGTGACGGAAGGACGAACCATGTCTGACGACAGCTCGCGAGACTCCGCCGCCGGCCGCGACCCTGAGATCGAGCGCACCGAGGAGGCGAAGTCCTCGGCGGCCAGCCTGTTCGACATCCGCCGGATCATCGGTGGACTGTTCACGCTCTACGGCGTGCTGGTGCTCGGCGCCGGCCTGTTCGACGGGTCGAACGCCAAAGAGAAGGCCAGCGGCATCGACATCAACATCTGGACCGGCCTTGGCATGCTGCTGCTCGGCCTCGCGATGCTGGCCTGGATGGTGCTGCGGCCGGTCGACGTCCGGGCTGTGCAGGACGAGATGGACGAGTCGGGCGGCAGGGCTGCTGGCGGCGCGGAGAGCTGACGCTGTTCCGGAGCCTGGACACTTGTGAAGGCGTTCACAAGGCCGCGCCTACGATGAGCGGGTGACTCGAGCCCGTCGTCCTCATCGCCGAAGAGCTCTCGCCCGCCACCATCGAGGCCCTCGGGCCGGACTTCGAGGTCCGTCAGGTCGACGGCACGGACCGGGCCGCGCTGCTGGCCGCGCTGGCCGACGTGGACGCCCTGCTCGTCCGCAGCGCCACCAAGGTCGACGTCGAGGCGCTGGCCGCCGCGCGCAACCTCAAGGTGGTGGCCCGCGCCGGCGTCGGCCTCGACAACGTGGACGTCAAGGCGGCCACCCTCGCCGGCGTCATGGTCGTCAACGCCCCGCAGTCGAACATCGTCAGCGCGGCCGAGCTCGCCGTCGGCCTGCTGCTCTCCGCGGCCCGGCACATCGCGCCGGCCAACGCGGCGCTCAAGCAGGGGGAGTGGAAGCGCAGCAAGTACTCCGGCGTCGAGCTCTACGAGAAGACCGCCGGCATCGTCGGCCTGGGCCGGATCGGCGCCCTCGTCGCGCAGCGGCTGTCGGCGTTCGGCATGACCGTGGTCGCCTACGACCCGTTCGTCGCGGCCGGCCGGGCCGCCCAGATGGGCGTCCGGCTGGTCTCGCTGGACGAGCTGCTGCGCACCGCGGACGTCGTGTCGGTGCACCTCCCAAAGACGCCGGAGACCGTCGGGATCATCGGCGAGGAGCAGCTCGCGACCGTCAAGCCGACGGTGATCCTGGTCAACGCCGCCCGCGGCGGCATCGTGGACGAGGCCGCCCTCTACGCCGCCCTCAAGGAGGGCCGGGTCGCCGCTGCCGGGCTGGACGTCTACGCGACGCGAGCCCTGCACCGACTCGCCCCTGTTCGAGCTCGAGAACGTCGTGGCGACTCCCGCACCTCGGTGCCAGCACCGACGAGGCGCAGGAGAAGGCGGGCGTCTCGGTCGCGCGGTCGGTGCGGCTCGCGCTGGCCGGCGACCTGGTGCCCGACGCGGTCAACGTCCAGGGCGGCGTCATCGCCGAGGACGTCCGGCCCGGCATCCCGCTCGCCGAGCACCTCGGCCGGTTCCTCACCGCGGTCGCGGCCGCGGTCCCCGCCCAGCTGGACATCGAGGTCCGCGGCGAGATCACGGCGTACGACGTGCGGGTGCTCGAGCTGGCCGCCCTCAAGGGGCTGTTCGTGGACGTCGTCGAGGACCCGGTCTCCTACGTCAACGCGCCGGTGCTCGCCGCCGACCGTGGGGTGCAGGTGCGCCTGACCACCGATGCCGAGTCGCCCGACTACCGCAACCTGGTCACGCTGCGCGGCACCCTGGCCGACGGCACCCAGGTCTCGGTGTCCGGCACCCTGTCCGGCACCCGGCACGTCGAGAAGATCGTGGAGATCGACGGCTTCGACGTCGAGGTCGCGGTCTCCGAGCACATGGCGGTCTTCCGCTACGAGGACCGGCCCGGCATCGTCGGCACCGTGGGACGGATCCTCGGCGATGCCCAGGTGAACATCGCCGGCATGCAGGTGAGCCGGGACCAACGCGGCGGGAAGGCGCTGGTCGCGATGACGGTCGACGCTCCGATCCCCGGCCCGGTGCTGGACGAGATCGTCCGCGAGATCGGCGCCGACACCGCCCGCCAGGTAGACCTCACCGACTGACCCGCCGCCCTTGACGGGCCGGCGCGGGACGCGCCTACTGCGGGGAAGGGGGCGGTGCTTCCACCGGAGGAGGGCGTCGTGCTGAAGCGCCTGGTGTGTGCGGTCGCGGACCACAACTGGATCCGACACCGGTATCCGGCCACCGAGGTGGGCGACCAGCCGGAGGGCACCTTCCTGAAGTGCGTGCGGTGCGGCAAGGTCGACGAGTCGGAGCCCGGTCCCAGCGGGCCGATGGTGGCCGATTTCATGTAAGTCGCTGACCTAGTCTCGTCGCCGCTATCCCAAGATCCGGGACCGGCTGACAACTGGCGAGACAAGTCAGCGGGACCCGGCCTACCGTGGGACGCATGATGCGGCACATCTTCGTACTTCGCTGCCGCGGCGGGGCCCGCTAGCAAGGGCCGGCTCCCCGTCGCGGAGTCCGGCGCTGGCCCGCCACGCGACGTACCGAGGAGCCCATGATGACCCGCACCCACCGCGACACCCGCCCGTCCCCCCAGTCCAAGCAGGCCGTGCAGCAGGCGGTCCAGCAAGCCATGGACCGGCGCGACAACGGCGGCGAGACCGGCCACTGAGCGTGCCCGACACGACGACCCCCAGCCCGCTGCGCCTGGCGCTGGTCCCCGGCGACGGCATCGGACCGGAGGTCGTCGCCGAGGGCGTCCGCGTCCTGGACGCGGTCACCAGCGCCGCCGGGGTCAAGCTCGAGACCACCGAGTACGACCTCGGCGCTCGCCGCTGGCACGCCACCGGCGAGACCCTGCCGGACGGCGTGCTGGCGGAGCTGCGCGGCCACGACGCGATCCTGCTCGGTGCCGTCGGCGACCCCGCGGTGCCCAGCGGCGTGCTCGAGCGCGGGCTGCTGCTCCGGCTCCGGTTCGCCCTGGACCACCATGTCAACCTGCGCCCCGCCAAGCTCTACCCGGGCGTGACGTCGCCGCTGAGCGGCGCTAAGACCATCGACTTTGTCGTGGTCCGCGAGGGCACCGAGGGCCCGTACGTCGGCAACGGCGGCGTGGTCCGTGAGGGCGGGCCGCACGAGATCGCGACGGAGGTCAGCATCAACACGGCGTACGGCGTGGAGCGGGTCGTGCGGGACGCCTTCAGGCGAGCCGCCGCGCGACCGCGCCGGCACCTGACCCTGGTGCACAAGACGAACGTGCTCGTGCACGCCGGTGGCCTCTGGGCGCGGACGGTCGACCGGGTCGGCGAGGAGTTCCCCGACGTCACCACCGACTACCTGCACGTGGACGCCGCGTCGATCTTCATGGTCACGCAGCCGGAGCGGTTCGACGTGATCGTCACGGACAACCTGTTCGGCGACATCGTCACCGACCTGGCCGCGGCCATCACCGGCGGCATCGGGCTCGCGGCCAGCGGCAACCTCGACGTCAGCCGCACCAACCCGTCGATGTTCGAGCCGGTGCACGGCTCGGCGCCTGACATCGCGGGCACGGGCACCGCCGACCCGACCGCCACGATCCTCTCGGTGGCCATGCTGCTCGACCACGTGGGCCTGGTCGACGCCGGGGCCGCTGTCGAGGCGGCGCTCGTGGCCGACCTGGCCGAGCGCGGTGACGCCCGCCGCAGCACCCGCGCGGTCGGCGACGCCGTGCTGGCCCGGTTGTGACATCTCGTCGGCGCGCGGGGCGCAGAGATGGCCCGGTTGTGACATCTCTGCGGCGCTCGGGATGCAGAGTGCAAGGTCGGATGGTTACCCTCGGCTCATGAGCGACGTGACCATCGACCTCGCCCCCTCGGCCTCGCCGCGCAGCGCCGAGGAGCGCGCCGCGCTGCTGCAGGACCCCGGCTTCGGGCAGGTCTTCACCGACCACATGGTCTCGGCCCGCTACTCGCCCGAGCACGGCTGGCACGACGCCCGCCTCACGGCGTACCAGCCGCTGACCCTCGACCCGGCCACCTCGGTCCTGCACTACGGGCAGGCGATCTTCGAGGGGCTCAAGGCCTACCACCAGCCCGACGGCGGCATCGCACTGTTCCGGCCGGAGCAGAACGCGCGGCGCTTCCAGCGGTCGGCCCGGCGGCTCGCGATGGCCGAGGTGCCCGAGGACCTGTTCCTGGCCGCGGTCCGGGCCCTGGTCACGGCCGACCGCGACTGGGTGCCGACCCAGGACGGCGAGTCGCTGTACCTGCGGCCGCTGGAGTTCGCGCTCGACCCGTTCCTCGGGGTGCGGCCGTCCCGGGAGTACCAGTTCCTCCTGTTCGCCTCACCGGCCGGCGCCTACTTCACCGGCGGGGTGCGCCCGGTGGCCGTGTGGCTGTCGACCGAGTACGTCCGGGCCGCGCCCGGTGGCACCGGTGAGGCCAAGTGCGCGGGCAACTACGCCGCCTCTCTGGTGGCACAGGCGCAGGCGGCCGAGCAGGGCTGTGACCAGGTCGTCTGGCTCGACGCGGTGGAGCACCGCTACGTCGAGGAGATGGGCGGGATGAACCTCTACTTCGTCTTCGCGGACGGGCGGCTGGTCACTCCCGCGCTGACCGGGTCGCTGCTCGCCGGCGTCACCCGCGACTCGATCCTGGCGCTGGGCAAGGACCTCGGGCTGCAGGTCGAGGAGCGGCTGATCTCCACCGACGAGTGGGAGGCCGGCTGCGCCGACGGCAGCATCAGCGAGGTGTTCGCCTGCGGGACGGCCGCGGTCGTGACCCCCGTCGGCGTCGTCAAGCACGCGGGTGGCTCGTTCACGGTGGCCGACGGGGAGCCCGGGGCGTTGACGATGAAAGTGCGCGAGGCGCTGCTGGGCATCCAGCAGGGCACCGCGCCGGACCCGCACGGCTGGATGCAGCGCATCGTCTGACTCGCCGGGATTTGCCAGGCTCGGCTCAGGTCGTCAGGGTGGAGGAAACCCCTGTGCCCGACGAGAGGAACTCCAGATGACCGCGCCGCAACCCGAGGGCGAGCAGATCGAGGCCGCGATCGCGGCCGGGATGGCTGCCGAGGACACCGCGGCCGTCATGCGAGCCATCGCGACCACCGACATCGTCGTGCCGCAGGCCGCGAGCGCCGACGACGGCGACCTGCCGGACGGCTCCATCTCGCTGCCCGTCATCGAGCAGGACGGCACGTCGTACGTGCCCGTCTTCACCTCGGAGGCGACGATGGCGGCGGCCGCGCCCGACATCGAGGACGCCGTCTCGGTCAACGCCGCCGAGCTGGCCGCCAACTGGCCCTCGGACGACCTGTGGCTGGCCGTCAACCCCGGCACCGAGGACGGCCTGACCCTGCCGCCGGACGCGGTGCGCTCCCTCCCGACGTACACCGACGCCGCCCCCACTGCCTGACCCGAGACCGATCTTGAGACGACGCGCCGGCGCACCGCTGGCGTGTCGTCTCAAGGTCGGCGCCTACCGGGCCAGCGGTCCGGATGGTGGGACGGTGGTTCCGGCTGACGGGCACCCGGTGGCACCCTCGGTCCTGATGAGCACCGCCCGCTGCATTACGAGCTGAGCGCGCCGCCGGACCGATCCGGCCGACGCGCAGACCTCCCGCGACCGCGGGGGGTCTTTTTTGTTGGGGAGAACCGCGTGACCACCGACGAGTTCCACGTCTACGACACGACGCTGCGCGACGGCGCCCAGCAGGAGGGCCTGTCGTTCTCGGTGGAGGACAAGCTGGCGGTGGCCGCACACCTCGACACGCTCGGGGTGGGCTTCATCGAGGGCGGGTGGCCGGGTGCCATCCCCAAGGACACGGAGTTCTTCCGGCGGGCTCGGACCGAGCTCGACCTGACGACTGCGCAGCTCGCCGCGTTCGGCGCGACCCGCCGACCCGGTGCGAAGGCCGCCGACGACCCCCAGGTGGCCGCCCTGCGTGACTCCGGGGCGGGCGTGGTCACCCTGGTGGCGAAGAGCCACGCCCGCCACGTCGAAATGGCCCTGCGCACCACGCTGGACGAGAACCTCGCGATGGTGCGCGACTCGGTGTCGCACCTGCGCGCCGAAGGCCGGCGGGTCTTCCTCGACGCGGAGCACTTCTTCGACGGCTACGCCAGCAATCCGGCGTACGCCCTGGAGGTGCTCCGGGTCGCGGCCGAGGCCGGGGCCGACGTCGCGGTGCTCTGCGACACCAACGGCGGGCGGCTGCCCGACGAGGTCGCCGACGTCGTGCACGCGGTGCGCGAGGGGACCAGTGCCCGGCTCGGCATCCATTGCCACAACGACGCGGGCTGCGCGGTCGCCAACTCGCTCGCCGCCGTCGACGCCGGCGCGACCCACGTGCAGGGCACGCTTAACGGGTACGGCGAGCGAACCGGCAACGCCGACATCCTGACCGTCGTCGCCAACCTGCAGCTCAAGCGGGCGAGGCTGGTGCTGCCGGAGGGCCGGCTCCGGGAGGCGACCCGGGTGACGCACGCGGTCAGCGAGCTCGCCAACGTGCCGCCCTACAGCCGTCAGCCGTACGTCGGGGCGTCCGCGTTCGCGCACAAGGCCGGCCTGCACGCGAGTGCCGTCCGCGTCGACCCGATGCTCTACCAGCACGAGGACCCGGAGTCCGTCGGGAACGACATGCGGATGCTGGTGTCCGACATGGCCGGCCGCGCCTCGATCGAGCTCAAGGGTCGCGAGCTGGGCTACGACCTGTCCGGCGACGGCGAGCTACTCGGTCGGGTGACCGACAAGGTCAAGGACATGGAGGCCCGCGGCTACACCTTCGAGGCCGCCGACGCGTCCTTCGAGCTGCTGCTGCGCGCCGAGGTCGAGGGCGCCCAGCCGGACTTCTTCCAGGTCGAGTCGTGGCGGGTCATCGTGGACGCGCAGGGCGACGCGCACACTGACGGCAGTGCCACGTCGGAAGCCACGGTGAAGGTCTGGGCGGGCGGCGAGCGGCGGGTCGCCGTGGGCGAGGGCAACGGCCCGGTCAACGCGCTGGACCACGCGCTGCGCACCGCCCTCGGCACCGCCTACCCCGAGCTCGCCAAGCTGGAGCTGATCGACTACCGGGTCCGCATCGTCGACGCCGCGCACGGCACCGACGCCGTGACCCGGGTGCTCGTCGAGACCAGCGACGGCGTGACGTCGTGGGAGACCGTCGGCGTGCACGCCAACATCATCGAAGCCTCCTGGGAGGCACTGCTGGACGCGGTGACCTACGGCCTGCTGCGCCACCGCGGCGCCGTGCGCTGAGCCGGCACCCGGTCACCCGGTACCCGGTCCAGCCCACCAGGCCTCGCCGGCGCTGAGCGTGCCGAACCACACTGCGGCCGCGACCACCGGGACGGCCAACACCAGGTAGGACCGGCGCCGGACCAGCCGCACCCCCACCGAGACCAGCACGAGGAACACCACCCACAGCAGGAACAGCCACGGGCCGGGGACGAGCAGCCCGGAAGCGGCGTAGAAGAAGCCGACCGGCACCATCGCGAGCAGGGCGACGACGGCGGCGGCCGTCGGGCCCGGCGCTCCGGTGCTCGACGGCAGGCTGGGAAGGGCCGGCATGGGGAGTCGGTCATGACCGCCAGCACTGGCCCGAAGTAACCTCCTCAGGTGCGCATCGCGAGGTTCACCACCGGAGAAGGAGCGGCGTTCGGCGTCGTCGAGGGCGACGACGGGCGAGGCCCGGCGACGGTCCGTCGGATCGAGGGCCACCCGTTCGCGCCGTTCCAGCTCGTCGGCGACCCGAGTGCCCCTGGACGAGCGTGCGGCTGCTCGCACCGGTGCTGCCGAGCAAGGTGGTCGCCGTCGGGCGCAACTACGCCGAGCACGCCGCGGAGATGGGCGGCAACGCCGACCCGACGACCGAGCCGCCGATCGTCTTCCTCAAGCCCTCGACGTCGGTGATCGGCCCCGGCGACGCCGTGCAGTACCCCGTCGGCGTCTCGGAGGAGGTGTCGCTACGAGGGCGAGCTGGCCGTCGTGATCGCGCGGCTGTGCCGCGAGGTGCCCGCCGCAGCGGGTGAGGGACGTCGTGCTCGGCTTCACCTGCGCCAACGACGTGACCGCCCGCGACCTGCAGCGACCGACGAGTCGCAGTGGGGGCGGGCCAAGGGCTTCGACACGTTCTGCCCGATCGGCCCGTGGGTCGCCACCGACGTCGACCCCGCCGACCTGCGCGATCACCACGACCGTCAACGGCGAGCTCAAGCAGGCCGGCCGGACCTCGCAGATGGTGCGCGGCATCGACGAGCTCGTCGTCGCACGTCAGCCATGGCCATGACCCTGCTGCCGGGCGACGTCATCCTCACCGGCACGCCCGCCGGCGTCGGCCCGCTCGCGGTCGGCGACGAGGTCAGCGTGACCATCGAGCAGGTCGGCACGCTCACCAACCGCGTGGTGGCCCGTGGCTGACAGAGCCTGGACGCCCGGTCGGTGCGCGGTCCGCGTCGCGCCGTCGCCGACCGGTGACCCGCACGTCGGCACGGCGTACATGTCGCTGTTCAACCTGGCGTTCGCCCGCCAGCAGGGCGGCCAGTTCGTGCTGCGCATCGAGGACACCGACCGCGCGCGCTACGTCGCGGACAGCGAGCAGCAGGTCTTCGACACCCTGCGCTGGCTCGGCCTCGACTGGGACGAGGGTCCCGACAAGGGCGGGCCCTACGCGCCCTACCGGCAGTCCGAGCGGCTCGGAGACCTACCGGCATGCACGTCGACCGGCTGCTCGCCGACGGCCACGCCTACCACTGCTGGTGCTCGACCGAGCGGCTCGCGCAGATGCGCGAGGAGCAGCAGAAGGCCAAGCTGCCGACCGGCTACGACCGCCTGTGCGTCGGCAAGACGCGCGAGGAGCGCGCGGCCGCTGCCCGGCTTCAGCGAGCAGCCGGTCGTGCGGATGCTCATCCCCGACGACGCCCCGCTGGTCTTCGACGACGTGATCCGCGGCGAGGTCAAGGCGCCGCGGCCCGACGACCAGGTGATCGTCAAGGCCGACGGCTTCCCGACCTACCACCTGGCCAACGTCGTCGACGACCACGAGATGGGCATCACGCACGTCGTGCGCGGCGAGGAGTGGATCTCCTCGACGCCCAAGCACGTGCTGCTCTACGACTGGCTCGGCTGGGAGCGGCCGGCGTTCGCGCACATGCCGCTGCTGCGCAACACCGACAAGTCGAAGATCTCCAAGCGCAAGAACCCGGCCGCGCGGCTGACCGTGGTTCCTGGAGCAGGGCTACCTGCCCGAGGCGCTGCGCAACTTCCTCGCGCTGATGGGCTACTCGCAGCCCGACGGCGAGGAGATCTTCACCTTCGACGACATGGTCCGCGACTTCGACTGGGCGCCGGGTCAACACCGTCGGGCCGGTGTTCGACCTCGACAAGCTCGACTGGCTCAACGGCCACTACATCCGCGAGCTGTCGGTCGACGACCTGGCCGGCCGGATCACCGATCACCTGGTACGCCGGGGGGTGCTGCCGGCCGAGCCGACCGCCGAGCAGCGCGACGCTCGTGCTCGCCGCCACGCCGCTGGTGAACGAGCGGATGCAGGTGCTCTCCGAGGCCGAGGGGATGCTCGGCTTCCTGCTCGTCGACGACGCCGACTTCGCGCGTCGACCCCGACGACGCGGCGAAGGTCGCTCACCGGCCGACGCGCGGCCGGTGCTCGACGCCGCCGTCGCCGCGCTGTCCGACCTGGCCATCTGGGCGACCGAGGACATCGAGGCCGCCCTGCGGGCGGCGCTGGTCGAGGGTCTCGGGCTCAAGCCGAAGGTGGCCTTCGGCGCCGGTGCGGGTCGCCGTCACGGGCGCCGGGTCTCGCCGCCGCTGTTCGAGTCGATGGAGCTGCTCGGCCGCGACCGATCGCTGGCGCGGCTGCGGTCCGCCGCCGCGATGGTCGCGGGCTAGCGGCGCGGTCGCCTCTCATGACGGTGGTCGAGCCCGCGGGAGCTCGCGACGCTGCGGGCGACACGCTACCCGCGGCTGCTCCGCACCCCGAGGTGGCGGTGGTGGCGGCCGCTGCTCGGGCTTGCTCGCGCTGGGTTTCGGCGGTGGTCTTCGGCGGCGTCGTCATCACCCTGTTGGCCGTGATCGTGGCGACGGCAACCGGCGCGTCGGGCGACTCGGTGACCGAGGACGCCCTCGACCCGGACACCGTTCTGGGTCTGCTGGCCAACAACCTGATCCTGGCCACGATCGTGCCGGCCGCGGTGCTCGCCGTGCTCGTGGTGCACCAGGAACGTCCTCGGCTGGCTGGCGTCGGTCACCGGCCGGGTGCGCTGGGGCCTGCTGGCGCGGCTGGCCCCGCTGGCGCTGGCGGTCGTGCTGGTCTTCTACGGCCTCGGCCTCCTGGTGCCGGGGACGACGGACAGCGACGGCTCGGCCCCGGCCACGGCCACCCTGGTCGGCCTGCTCGCTGTGATCCTGCTCACCACTCCGCTGCAGTCAGCCGCCGAGGAGGTCGGCTTCCGCGGCTACATCACCCAGGCGGTCGTCGTCCTGGTTCGCCCGCCCCGTCGTCGGGATCGTGGTGGGTGGCGCCGTCAGCGCCGTCTGCTTCGCGCTGGCGCACGGCGTCCAGGACCCGTGGTTGTTCGCCGACCGGCTCTGCTTCGGGGTCGTCGCGTCGTGGCTGGCCTGGCGCACCGGCGGGCTCGAGGCGTCGGTGGCGCTGCACACCACGAACAACCTGGTCAGCCTGGTCGTCAGCGCGGCGACCGGCACCCTGTCCGACTCGCTGACCGCCTCGTCGCTGGACTGGCGGCTCGCCGCGCTGGACGTAACGATGATGGTCGTCTTCGCGCTGCTGGTCGACCGACTCGTGCGCCGCCGGCCGGTGGCCACCAGCGCGTGTTTTGTCCGCCACCGGCGCCGTCGGCTATCCTTTGCAGCGCCCGCCCACCCCGCCGCCAGCGGGGCGCGAGAACCCTTGGGGTATGGGGTAATTGGCAGCCCGACTGATTCTGGTTCAGTTAGTCTTGGTTCGAGTCCAGGTACCCCAGCTCGGCAGGGCCGGCGGAGCAGTCCGCTAGAGTTCCTGCTCGCGTGAGTCGCCGTTCTCGAGGCGGCAGCGCACGTCATCGTGGCCCCGTTGTGTAGCGGCCTAGCACGCCGCCCTCTCAAGGCGGTAGCGCGGGTTCGAATCCCGTCGGGGCTACCACGAAACCCCCAGGTCGCCGACCTGGGGGTTCTGTCGTTTCGGTAGTCGCGGCCTTGGCTCGGGACACAGGTGGGACACCGCGCTCGTGGAGGTCGACAGACGGCGGCCCCGCATCCCGGCGCCCGGCGCCGGGTCCGGCATCCTGTCGCCATGACGACGGGGCTTGACGAGCCGAGGCTCGACGCATGGGAGCGACGGACCGGCTGGCCACTGACGGTCGCCGCCGTCGCGTTCCTGGGCGCGTATGCCTGGCCGATTCTCGACCCGAGCATCTCCTCGCGCCTCGCCCGAACCCTCGCGACCATCACCCTTGTGCTCTGGGCGGTCTTCACAGCCTCGTTCGCCTCCTGGTTCCTCGACCGGATCGCGGAGCTCACCGCTGCTGAAAGGGCGAGCCGAGGGTGACCCTTGAGCAGGTATCAGCCGAACTGCAGCAGCTGCGCGCCGAGGTCCGTGCGCTACCTGTCCAAGGTGCCGGAAGTGCCGGGAGTACGTAATCTCGTCAGTCTTTGTCCTGTTCGCCGGTGATCAAGGTGTCGGGTCCCGTAGACCTGTCGCGCGGCCGCCACGGGGGCCCCCAACGAGGGGGAACCGACCAATGCAGCCCAGGCTTGCGCGCGTCGTCGTAGCGCTCACCACCTTCGCACTTGCCGCGACCGGCATAGCGGTTTCCGCGCAGCCGGCCGGCGCCGTCACCACGATGTCGACGAGGTACCTGCTCAACCACCTGGAGAGAGGGACGGAGCACGCGGGCGGCTACGAGCGGTCGAAGTTCACGCTCTGGACCGACGCTGACGGCGACGGCTGCGATGCCCGCGACGAGGTCCTGGTCGCGGAGGCCGGGACCAAGCCGCCCAGTGGGGGCTGCAGCCTGGCCGGTGGTGTGTGGCGGTCGAAGTACGACGGTCTTGTCACGAGGGATGCTTCGACGTTCGACATCGACCACATGGTGCCGCTGAACGAGGCGTGGCAGTCCGGCGCCTGGTCCTGGTCGGCCGCGGGTGCCCAAGCCGGGCCGGCCGACGATCACGACCGGGTCCACCAGTCCCGGTGGGACCGGTGGTGTCGGTGGCGGGACCGACCATCGCTACCCGTACTGCTATGACGTGGTCGCAGCGGGGCTCGGGCCGGACTACCGCGGCGTTGACCCGGAGTACGACTGGTACACCGACGCCGACGGCGACGGGGTCGTCTGCGAATCCTGAGAGCCGGTCGCCGATCAGCGAGCGAGCCGGTAGAACCGCCAGAACCCGAAGCCTTCGATCGGCAGGATCTCGAACGAGGTCAGCCCGGCCTCCTGCGCGTACCGACGAAGTGTGTCGGGTCGCATCACCGTGCCGGTGCCGGCGCTGGGCGGGCTCGACATGCCGTCCGGCAGGCACACCAGCAGGCTGAAGCCGTACATGATGCGCTCGAGGTCGTCGCCCGGAGCGGCGAACGTCTCCCCGACCGCCTCGTCCATCACGACGACGAAGCCGTCAGGGGTCAGCGCCCGTTCGACCGCGGCCAGGACATCCACCGGCCGCGGCATGTCGTGCACGCACTCGAACGCGAACACCGCGTCGTACGTCGCGTCGGTGAGCCCGGCAGCGTCGGCGTGGGTGAAGGTCACCCGGTCCGCCATCCCGGCACCTGCTGCGTTCTTCCGTGCCATGTCCACTGATCCAGCGTCCACGTCGATGCCGTCGATGGTGGCGTCCGGGTAGGCACGGGCCAGAGCAATGGTCGACCAGCCGCCGCCGCAGCCGACGTCGCCGATCCGCGCCCCCGCCCGACTGAGCGCCTCGTGCACGGAGCGGACCCCGGCCAGTGCGTCTGCCAGCTGGCGTTCGTACCAGGGGCGGTTCATGTCGGCCTGGGACTCGCGGGCCTCCGGGCCGAACTGCTCCCAGCCCACGCCCCCACCGTTGCGGTACGCGTTCAGCAGCGCCGGCAGCTGGATCGCGGACGAGGCGAACATCCGCGCGATCGGTGCGAGATAGCTGAGGCTCGTCTCATCGGTGAGCACCTCGGCGGTGGCCGCCGGGATCGAGTATCGGCGCTCGGCCGGGTCACCGGCGTCCTCGACCGAGAGCAGACCGGTGACCGCCTGCTGCTCCAGCCACTCCCGCGCGTACCGCTCGTGGGTGCCGGTCCGACCCGCGAGCTCGGGAGCGGTGCAGGGCCCGTCCGCCGCCAGGCTGCGGTACCAGCCGAGGCGGTCGCCGAGGTAGATGGACAGGATGTCCGCGGCCCCGAGAGCGGCCTCGAAGATGCGCCCGCCCAGCGCCTCGACCTCGTCGACCTGCTCGACCGTGTCCATACCCCACCCCTCATGTCGACCGCCGGACCCCGGCGGTGCGTCAGTGTCAACGGAAACTCGCCGCGCCTGCAAGGGGCTACAGTCCGGAACGACCCGAGGAGCGCCATGTCGTCCGAGGAAGCGAACAAGGCCCTGGTACGCCGGTTCTACGCCGAGATGGACGCGGGCAACCTCGACGCGATGGACGAGCTCGTCGCAGACGACTATGTCGATCACAACCCGCCGCCCTTCCCGGGGCTCGACACGGGGCGGGCCGGGTTGAAGCAGGCGTTCCAGATCTTCTGGGACGCGACGCCGGGCCGGCACGAGATCGAGGACCAGGTCGCCGAGGGCGACAAGGTGGTCACCCGGCTCACGGCCTACGGCAAGCACGTCGGCGACCTTCCGGGCGGCCTGGCCGCGACGGGGCGCGACATCACCGAGTCGGCCGTGGCCATCCACCGGCTGCAGGACGGCCGGGTCGCCGAGCACTGGTCAGCGAGGGACGACCTCGGGCTCATGGCGCAGCTCGGCGTCGTCGAGCTGCCCGGACCGCCTGGCTAGGAGTCTGGTCGGTCCAGCTCGTCCAGCAGGGCGGGCAGCGCGGCGTCCGGCACGTACCGCCAGTGCGGCAGGTGAGCCACCGCGTAAAGGTGCTCGCGCACCTCCTGCTGGACGCGGAAGGCCCCGAGCAGCCGGCCGTCCAGCAGGTCGCCGCGGCCGGCTTCGTCGAGGCCGCTCCGGTAGGCGGTAAGGAACGCCGCCTGGGCCCGCGGCACCCAGTCGAGCACGGTGCCGGCGTCGACTCCCGGCGTACGGTGGAGCACCACCCGCGCGACGTGGTCCAGCGACTGCAGCATTCCGGCGACGTCGAGCGCGGCCGGCGCAGGTGCCGTCCGGTCGGCCGGGGCCAGCACCGGGTTGCCGTCGAAGTCCGTGACGAGGTACCGGTCGCCGGCCCGCAGCACCTGGCCGACGTGCAGGTCGCCGTGCCCGGCTCCGACAGAGGTCCCCGCCGCGGAAGCGAGCGGGGCCAGCCCGGCCCGGACGCGGTCGGCGCAGTCGGCCAGCCGCGCGCCCTCGGGCCCGGTCACGACCTGGATGGCACGGTGGAGGTCGGCCAGGGCCCGGGCGTGCCAGGCGCCGACCTCCGCCGGAGTCGCGGGACGAGTTCCGGCAGCGGCGAGGCCGAGGTGCAGCTCCGCTGTCAGCCGCCCGATCGCCTGGGCCGGAGCCATGTCGTCCGGCGGCCGCACGTCACCCGCGGCCACCGCGCGGAGGTCGGCGACGGCCCACTCCCAGCCGTCGGTGGCACCGGGCAGGTAGTCGCTGACCGTCGCGAGCAGGACCGGCTCGGAGCCCGCCCGGCGCGGGTCGTGCCACAGCAGCAGGCCCCAGAGCCGCGGCATCCCGGTGAAGCCGGCCGCTGTCAGCCGGGCCAGCCGGTGCGGCGCCGGGTGCGGGTCGGTGGTCGGCCGGACGGTCCACTTGACCACGGCGGCACCGCCGACGACGACCGACTCGTTGGTCTGGTCGGCGGTCACCGCCGCCTCGCCGGTGGCGGGGGCGGCGTACCGGCGGACCAGCTCGAACGAGCCGATCCGCGCCGGCCCGGTGCCGAGCAGACCCACCAGGGCTGCCGCCACCCCGTCGCCCGGGCCGGCCCGGTCGTTGGCCGGCTCGGCCGCGGGCACTGTGTAGAGGACGCCGGCGGCATCGCGCACCACCAGCACCCGGCTGTCACCGGGCAACGGCAGCTCGTCCAGGACGGCCAGCGGCGCGACCGGGGGCGTGGCGTCCTGCGCGCGGCGTGCGGGCAGCACCCTCACGGGCGGCCCGCCACCTGCTCCCGGTGCGTGTCGCCGACCGACTCGATCACCTCGGCGCCGCGGCGCAGCCCGTCGCGGGCCCGGATGCCGGCGCCGAGGGCGTCCAGCCGGGCGCGCAGCTCGTCGTCGCCCAGCAGCCGGTCGATCGCCCCGTGCAGCTCCGCCTCGGTGAACTCGTAGGCGGGCAGCCGGACGCCGAAGCCTAGCTCGTCGAGGCGCTGGGCGTTGTCGTACTGGTCCCAGAACAGCGGCAGCAGCACGGTCGGCTTGCCGAAGTGCAGCGCCTCGGTGGTCGTGTTGTTGCCGCCGTGGGTGATGACCAGGTCGACCAGCGGCACGATCGTCGTCTGCGGCAGGAACTCCGCGCCCCACATGTGTCGGCGGCAGGTCTAGTTCGGCGTGCTGCGGCCCCATGCTCACGACGTAGCGGTGCGGCGTGCGACCCAGAACGTCGATGAGCCGTCGCATCAGCTCGACGTCGGCGCTGCCGAGCGAGCCGAGCGACAGGTACACCAGGGCGCTGCCGGGCGGCCGGTCGAGCAGCCGCGGCCGGCAGCTCGACCGGCTCCTCGACCTCCCGGACGCTGGAGTCCATCCGGTGCCAGGTCGGGCCGAGCGGCCGGGCCGTCACGTAGTCGGCCTCCTCGGGGAAGACGTAGAGGTTGGCCACGTCCGACTCGTGCACGAACTGCAGGTCGGCCAGCGGCGGGGCGCCCTGCTCGACGACCCAGGCGTTGAAGTCCTCCCACAGGTCGCGCTGGGTCCGGTCGTACTCGGCCCGGAAGCCGGCCCAGCCGCTCGGGTCGTCGGCGGGATAGCCGGAGAACGCCGGGGGAATGCCGTCGCCGGGCACCTCGAGCGGGTTGCAGGAGACGATCCGCACGTAGGGCGCACCGGAGGTCAGCAGTGCGGGGAAGGCCGACGACGTTGTCCAGGACGACGACGTCCGGCCGGGCCCGGCCGAGGATGTCGCGCAGCTGCGGCTCGCAGTACCGGGCACCGTCCACCAGGGCCTGCCAGGTGGGCCGGATGAACGTCTCGAGCTGGGCCAGGGTGGGCTTGCGGAACTCCGGCGCCGTGTCCCGGATGAACTCCTTCCAGAACGCCCCGGCATCCTGCTCGTCCGGACCGTCCGCCGGCGGGGCCAAGTCGACCAGGTCCTCCTCGAAGCCCAGCGGCGCCAGCCGGCCGCGCCAGGACGCCTCGGCCGCGAACACCACCCGGTGGCCGCGCCGGCGCAGCACGTCGCCGAGGCCGATGCACTGGTTAGTCGGCCCGAAGGCCGACTCGGGCATGAACAGGACGGTCAGGGGCGCGGCCACAGCGGGTCGTCGGCTCAGGCGGGCTGGCGGGCGGTCTTGGTCGCCACCTGCTGCGGCGGCACTCCGGGCTTGCTGGCCCGACCAGCCTGGCTAGCCTGACCAGCCTGGCCGGGCTGGGCCGGCTGGCCGGGCTGGCCCGCCGCCTGCTGGCCCTGCTGCTGGTGCTGGAGCACCTCGCTGAGCTTGGCCGCCGGCGGCGCACACGATCTGCGCGTGCAGCCGGCCGGGCTGCCGGCTCAGCCGCTCGATCGGGCCGGACACCGAGACCGCGGCGACCACCCGGCCGCCCGGGCCGCGCACCGGCGCCGACACCGAGGCCACGCCGGGCTCGCGCTCGCCGACGCTCTGCGCCCAGCCGCGCCGGCGTACGGCGGACAGCGCGGTCGCGGTGAACTTCGCCTCGCGCAGGCCGCGGTGCAGCCGGTCCGGCTCCTCCCAGGCCAGCAGGATCTGGGCGGCCGAGCCGGCCTTCATCGTGAGGGTCGCGCCGACCGGCACGGTGTCGCGCAGACCGGTCAGCCGCTCGGCGCCCGCGACGCACACCCGGCTGTCGCCCTGGCGGCGGTAGAGCTGGGCGCTCTCGCCGGTGATGTCGCGCAGCCGGGCGAGCACCGGGTTCGGCGGCCTCGAGCAGCCGGTCCTCGCCGGCCGCCGTGGCCAGCTCGCGCAGCCGCGGGCCGAGGACGAACCGGCCCTGCAGGTCGCGGGCGACCAGGCGGTGGTGCTCGAGGGCGGTCGCGAGCCGGTGCGCGGTCGGCCGCGCCAGGCCGGTCGCGGCGACCAGGGAGGCCAGGCTGGCCGGCCCCGCCTCGAGGGCACCGAGAACGATGGCGGCCTTGTCCAGCACGCCGACTCCGCTAGAGTTGTCCATGTACCGATACTGCCGTCTCAACCGCCGAGACGCAAGTATGGCTCGTCTCACAGGGAGAGAACCGTGCCGAGCACGCTGGCCGAGAAGGTCTGGGACGCCCACGTCGTACGCCGGGCCGAGGGCGAGCCGGACCTGCTCTACATCGACCTGCACCTCGTGCACGAGGTCACCAGCCCGCAGGCGTTCGACGGGCTCCGGCTCGCCGGCCGCCCGGTGCGCCGGCCGGACCTCACCCTCGCGACCGAGGACCACAACGTCCCCACGATGGACATCGAGCTGCCGATCGCCGACCCGGTGTCGCGGATCCAGGTCGACGCGCTGCGGCGCAACTGCGCCGAGTTCGGCGTGCCGCTGCACTCCCTCGGCGACCGCGACCAGGGCATCGTGCACGTCGTCGGCCCGCAGCTCGGGCTCACCCAGCCGGGCATGACCGTCGTCTGCGGCGACTCGCACACCTCGACCCACGGGGCGTTCGGCGCGCTGGCGTTCGGCATCGGCACCAGCGAGGTCGAGCACGTGCTCGCCACCCAGACGCTGTCGCTGACGCCGTTCAAGACCATGGCGGTCACCGATCGACGGCACCCTGCCGCCGGGCGTCACCGCCAAGGACCTGATCCTCGCGGTGATCGCCGAGATCGGCACCGGAGGTGGGCAGGGCTACGTCATCGAGTACCGCGGCGAGGCGATCCGCGCGCTGTCGATGGAGGCGCGGATGACCGTCTGCAACATGTCGATCGAGGCCGGTGCGCGCGCCGGGATGATCGCGCCGGACGAGACGACGCTCGCCTACCTCGAGGGCCGGCCGCGCGCCCCGAAGGGCGCCGACTGGGACGCGGCCGTGGCCGCCTGGCGGGAGCTGCACACCGACGACGACGCGATGTTCGACCGCGAGGTCGTGCATCGACGCGGCGACGCTCGCCCCGTTCGTGACCTGGGGCACCAACCCGGGGCAGGGTCTCCCGCTGACCGCCTCGGTGCCCGACCCGGCCGCCATCACCGACGAGCACGAGCGGTCGGCCGCCGAGCGGGCGCTGGAGTACATGGACCTCGACGCCGGGCACGCCGCTGCGCGACATCGCGGTCGACACCGTGTTCCTGGGCTCGTGCACCAACGGCCGGATCGAGGACCTGCGCGCCGCGGCCGAGGTCCTGCGCGGGCGGCAGGTCGCCGACGGGGTGCGGGTGCTCGTCGTCCCCGGGCTCGGAGCGGGTCCGGCTCGCGGCCGAGGACGAGGGGCTCGACGTGGTCTTCAAGGAGGCCGGGCGCCGAGTGGCGGCACGCCGGCTGCTCGATGTGCCTGGGCATGAACCCCGACCAGCTGGCGCCGGGGGAGCGCAGCGCGTCGACGTCCAACCGCAACTTCGAGGGCCGGCAGGGCAAGGGCGGACGCACCCACCTGGTCTCGCCGCTGGTCGCCGCGGCCACCGCCGTGACCGGGCGGCTGACCTCGCCGGCCGACCTGCCGCCGGTCAGCCCATCGACGTCGCCGGGAAGGGGAACTGAGGTGGAGCCGATCACCGTCCACACCGGCCGAGCGGTGCCCCTGCGCCGCTGAACGTCGACACCGACCAGATCATCCCGGCCGTCTACCTCAAGCGGGTGACCCGCACCGGCTTCGAGGACGGGCTGTTCGCCGCCTGGCGCAACGACCCCGACTTCGTGCTCAACCGTCCGGAGTCGCAGGGCGCGACGGTCCTCGTCGCCGGCCCGGACTTCGGCACCGGCTCGTCCCGCGAGCACGCCGTCTGGGCCCTGCGCGACTACGGCTTCCGGGTCGTCGTGTCCTCGAAGTTCGCCGACATCTTCCGCGGCAACGCCGGCAAGGGCGGGCTGGTGACGGCCGCGTCGCGCAGCAGGACGTCGAGCGGCTCTGGTCGGCGCTCGAGGCCGACCCGGCCACCGAGGTGACCGTGGACCTCGATGCCCGCACCGTGTCCGTGGGCGTGTCGGAGTCGGTGCCCTTCGACATCGACGACTACACGCGCTGGCGGCTGATGGAGGGCCTCGACGACGTCGGCCTGACCCTGCGCCACGCGACCAGGTCGGCTGCGTACGAGGCCAGCCGGCCGTCCTGGCTGCCGACGACGGTCTGACCGCAGCGGGCTCGCCAACTCGGCCCGCGGGTCGGCGAAATTCCTTGCGAAACAACGGGAAATGCGCGCCGTCGGTGTTTGTCTCTCGCCGTCTGCGCATAGCGTCGCACCACGAATCGAGCGAGCGCTCGACCTCCGCATCCGCAAGGGGAAATCACGTGAACAAGGCTCAGCTGATCGACCGGCTGTCCGCGCAGCTCGGCAGCAAGAAGGCCGCGACCGACGCCGTCGAGGCCGTCGTCGACACCATCACCCGCGCCGTGGCGGCGGGCGAGAAGGTCGCCATCACCGGCTTCGGCGTCTTCGAGAAGGTCGCCCGCCCGGCGCGCACGGGCCGCAACCCGCGCACCGGTGAGGCCGTCAAGATCAAGAAGACCACGGTGCCGAAGTTCAAGGCCGGCCAGGGCTTCAAGGACGTCGTCAGCGGCGCCAAGAAGCTGCCGAAGGCCGCGGTCGCCGCGGCGCAAGTCGGCCACCGGCAGCCGCGCCGGCGAAGAAGACGACGGCCAAGAAGACGGCGCGAAGAAGACCACTGCACCAAGACGGCGGCGAAGAAGACCGCCAAGAAGGCGACGGCCAAGAAGGCGCCGGCCAAGAAGGCGGCGGCGCGAGGCGCAAGACGGCAGCACGGCCACGGCGCGAAGACACGCGGACCCGGCAGCCGCGTCCGGGCCATCGGGCGGCTGACCGCCGCACCACGCAGGCGGACGCCGCGCCGCGCGTGACGCGTGGTCGCTCTGCCGAGGGCGGCACGGGTCGACGCCGGCTGGCCAGGCGTCAGCGGCGGTCGGGCAGGGTGGCGATCGTCAGGTAGGTGACCCGGCGGACGCCGCCGTCGTCGTGCACCTCGACGCGGACCCGCTGACCCGAGCGCAGCAGCCGGAGTGCGCCGGCGTCGAACGCCGCGGCGTCGTAGGGCAGCTCGATCCCGTCGTCGAGCAGCACCGTGCCGGACCGGGTGGCCGGGTCGAAGCTGCGGACCGTTGCCTGCACGGCGAGCCTATCCGACGCTATCCGGCCCGGCCTCGCGGACTGGCGGCTGCCGTGGCCGCCGTCGAGCAGCCCGGCTGGTCCGGCGCCGACGCCGAGCGCAGCGGCCGCGTCCAGGTCGGCCGCCGTGTCGACGTCGCGGCGCAGGAGGGCAGCGGGCGCCGAGTCGACCTCCACGGCGCCGGAGCCGGCGTGCCGGGCGGCCGAGCCCGGCCCCGAACATCGGCCGCAGGTCGTCCGGGTCACCGGGCCAGCAGCAGCGTCGTGCCGGTGCCCTGCGGCGTCCCGGACGAACGACCGCGGGTGAGCCGGCGCGGCGGCGAGCAGGACGGTCGAGCTCGCCGGGTCGCAGCGCGGGCAGGTCGGCGGCCACGGTCGCCCACCGCCGTTCCGGGATCGGTCCGCGCCGCCAGCGCGGCGCCGTGCGCCAGCGCCGGGTTGAGCCCCGCGTCCGGGTGCGTCGCCCGTCACGACGGCGCCGACCGCGGCCAGCTCGGCGGCGGCCTCGGGCATCGTCGGTGACCACCTGGACGGCCGCCACCAGTCGGACAGGCCAGCGCCGCCACGGTGGTGTCGAGCGCGAACGCCAGGGCCAGCCGGCCGCCGGTCGCTCGGCGTACGGCGGGCCGAGCCGGGTCTTGGCGACCGTCGAGCCGCTTGACCGGCAGCACCAGGCACCAGCGTCGGCGCGCGTCGTCCACGGCTCGATCCTGCCACCCGCGCTCGACACCGTGCGCGACACGGTCGCGCGGAGGATGTGGGCCCCCGGATCGGGGCCGGGTCCGGCGCAGGCAGGCGGAGCAGAGGAGCCGGGTGAGCACGGAGCGAGGCACCGTCGCGAGCCGGCACGCGGTCGATCGGCTTCTGGTACCGGCTGGCCGTCGTGCATGCTGCGGCCGCTGCTCATGGTCCTGACCAGGCGCGACTGGCGCGGCGCCGAGCACATCCCGGCCGACGGCGGCTTCGTCGCGGTCGTCAACCACGTCTCGCACGTCGACCCGTTGACCTTCGCGCACTTCGTCTACGACAACGGCCGGCTGCCGCGCTTCCTCGGCAAGGAGGTGCTCTTCCGGCTGTTCTTCGTCGGCCGGGTCCTGCGCGGCGCCAAGCAGATCCCGGTCTACCGCGAGACCGGCGGACGCCTCGAAGGCCTTCTCGGCCGCCGTCGCGGCGGTCGGCGCCGGCGAGTGCGTCGCGATCTACCCGGAGGCGCACGCTCACCCGCGACCCGGACCTGTGGCCGATGGTCGGCAAGACCGGCGCGGCCCGGGTCGCGCTGGAGACCGGCGCCCCGGTGATCCCGGTGGCGCAGTGGGGGCCGCAGCAGCTGCTCGCGCCGTACGCCAAGCGGCCGCACTTCTTCCCGCGCAAGACCATGCACGTCTGGGCCGGGCCGCCCGTCGACCTCGACGACGTTCCAGCGACCAGCCGATCGACGCCGAGCTGCTGCGCGAGGTGACCGAGCGGATCATGGCCGCCGTCACCGCGCTGCTCGAGGAGATCCGCGGCGAGCAGGCGCCGCCGAGACGGTTCGACCCCAAGCGGCAGGGCCTGCCCGTGACCGGCAACCCGCGACGACCCCGTGGTGACGACCGAAGGAGAACGGCATGAGCACACCCCGGCAGGGACGACGCATGACGCGAGTCGCCGTGCTCGGCACCGGTTCGTGGGGCACCGCGTTCTCGATGGTGCTCGCCGACGCCGGCGCCGACGTCGTCCTGTGGGGCCGCCGGCAGGAGCTGGCGGACGCCATCACCGCCACCCACGAGAACCCCGACTACCTGCCGGGCATCCCGCTGCCCGAGACCGTCGCGGCGACCTCCGACGCCGCCGAGGCCGCTCGCGCGGCGCCGAGGTCGTGGTCCTCGCCGTGCCGTCCCAGACGCTGCGCGGCAACCTCAGCGCCTGGGCGCCGCCCTGCCGCCCGACTCCGTCCTGGTCAGCCTGATGAAGGGCATCGAGCTCGGCACCACCAGGCGGATGAGCGAGGTCATCGCCGAGGTGACCGGCGCCGGCCCGGAGCGGATCGCGGTCGTGTCCGGGCCCGAACCTGGCCAGGGAGATCGCCGCAGCGGCAGCCCGCCGCCAGCGTCGTGGCCTGCGCCGACGAGGCCGTCGCCGAGAAGCTGCAGCAGGTCTGCCTCGACGGCGTACTTCCGGCCGTACACCAACACCGACGTGGTCGGCGTCGAGCTCGGCGGCGCGGTGAAGAACGTCATCGCGCTGGCCGTCGGCATCGCCAAGGGCATGGGCATGGGCGACAACTCGCAGGCGTCGATCATCACCCGCGGCCTCGCCGAGATCACCCGGCTGGGACTGGCGCTGGGCGCCGACGCCGCCACCTTCGCCGGCCTCGCCGGTGTGGGCGACCTCGTCGCGACCTGCATCTCGCCGCTGTCGCGCAACCGCACCTTCGGCGAGAACCTCGGCCAGGGCATGACCGTCGACGAGATGGTCGCGGTCGACCCAGCAGACCGCCGAGGGCGTGAAGTCGGCCGAGTCGATCCTGGCGCTGGCGCGCGCCCACGACGTCGACATGCCGATCGTCGAGCACGTCGCGGCCGCGGTGCACGACGGCCTGCCGCCGGGCGAGATCGTGCGTCGCATCATGAGCCGCTCGGCGAAGTCCGAGGCCGACTAGCGCTGCGACGTGCGCGTCCGGGCAGACTGGTCGGTGGACCTGCTCGACACGGCCCGTGGCGCCGGACGGGACCGCGCTGGCTGCGGTCGCCGACCTGGTCGCGGCCGGCGACGTGATGGTGCTCAGTCCGGCGCCGGCCTGTCCACCGAGTCCGGGCATCCCCGACTACCGCGGCCCGACCGGAGCCCTGCGCCGGGTCACTCCCGATGACCTACCAGACCTTCACCCGCGACCCGGCCGCGCGGCAGCGCTACTGGGCGCGCAGCCAGCTCGGCTGGCGGGTGATCGCCCGGGCGGTGCCCAACGCCGGGCACCGGGCGGTCGCCGCGCTGCAGCACCGCGGCGCTGCTGTCCGCGGTCGTCACCCAGAACGTCGACGGGCTGCACCAGGCCGGCGGGCGCGACCGACGTCGTCGAGCTGCACGGCAACCTCGACCGGGTCGTCTGCCTCGGCTGCCTCGCGCGCACCTCGCGGGCCGAGCTCGACCTGCGGCTGCGCGAGGCGAACCCGGGCTGGGCGGCCGAGGCGACCGCGATCAACCCGGACGGCGACGTCGCCCTGGACGAGGCACGGCCGCTGGCGACCTTCCGGCTGGTCGACTGCCGGGCCTGCGGCGGCCTGCTCAAGCCCGACGTCGTGTTCTTCGGCGAGAACGTGCCACCCGCCAAGGTCGCGCACTGCTACGACCTGGTGGAGCGGTCCCGCGCCCTGCTGGTGCTGGGGTCGTCCCTCTCGGTCATGTCCGGCCTTCGGTTCGTCCGGCGGGCCACCGCGACCGGCGTACCGGTGGTGATCGTGAACCAGGGCTGGACCCGCGGTGACGACCTGGCCACCCTCAAGGTCGACGCGCCCCTCGGCCGCACCCTCGCGGCGCTGGCCTGAGGGTCACCCGACCAGGGTGCTCTTCGGCCGGACCACGCAGAACTCGTTGCCCTCCGGGTCCGTCGAGGACCGTCCAGGACTCGTCGCCGGACTGCCCGACGTCGGCGTGCCGGGCGCCCAGCGCGAGCAGGCGGTCGATCTCGGCGTCGCGGTCGGCCGCGCTGGTGGTGAGGTCCAGGTGCAGCCGGTTCTTCACCGTCTTCGGCGCGGTCACCGGCATGAAGCAGATGCCGACGGGGGCGTCGACGTCCGGGCCGATCACGATCTCCCGCTCGCGCTCGGACAGCACCGACCAGCCGAGCGCCTGGGTCCAGAACCGGGCCAGCGCCGGGAGGTCGTGGGTGTCGACGACGATGTGGCGCAGCGTCACAGGCATGGCCGCCAGTCTGGCGCGGCCGGCTCAGCCGAGGACGGAGAGCGCCTCGCTGAGGTCGTGCCACAGGTCCTCGACGTCCTCGACGCCGACCGACAGCCTGATCAGGGACTCCGGTACGTCGGTGCTCTCCCCGGCCCATCGGCGGCGCCGCTCCAGGCTGGACTCGACGCCGCCGAGACTCGTCGCGTGCACCCAGAGGCGGGTAGCCCCGACGATCGCCTCCACGTCCTCGGCGCTGCGGTCCAGCTCGATGCTCACCATCGCGCCCAGGCCCGGGTAGTGAACCTTGGAGACCGTCGGGTGGCTCGCCAGCCGGGTGGCCAGGTCGGCGGCGTTCGCCGACGCCCGCTCCACCCGCAGGTGCAGGGTGCGCAGTCCGCGCAGCGCGAGCCACGCCTCCACGGTGCCGGGGACCGAGCCCTGGGTGCTGCGGACCTCGACCAGCCGGTCGACGACCTCCACCTCGCGGGCCACCGCGATCCCGAGCAGCAGGTCGGAGTGGCCGGAGAGGTACTTGGTCGCGCTGTGCACCACGACGTCCGCCCCGGCCTCCAACGGGCGCTGCAGGACCGGGGTGGCGAAGGTGCTGTCGACGACGAACAGGGCGCCGGCGGCGGTCGCGCGGGCGGCCAGCGCCTCGAGGTCGACCAGCTTCAGCATCGGGTTGGTGGGGGACTCGGCCCACACCATGGCGGCGCCCTCGACAGCTGCCGCGGCGGTGGCGGCGTCGGAAAGGTCGACCTGGCGCACCGTGAGCCGGCCCTGCGCTCCATCCGGCGCAGCATCGCCAGGCTGCCGTAGTAGGCGTCGGGTGCCGCCACGACCACCCCGCCGAGCGGCACCAGGTCCAGGGCAGCGGTGATCGCGGCCATCCCGGAGGCGAACGACGTGGCGACCCCGCCCTCCAGCGCGCCGACCGCGCTCTCCAGCATCTCCCAGGTCGGGTTGCCGTAGCGGCCGTAGCCGACCTCCCCGCCCGCGTGGTAGGTCGAGGCCATCACCAGCGGTGGGTTGCTCGGACCGTCCGGCGACCGCGGAGGTCGCCCCGCGGAGACGGCCACGGTGGCAGGGGCGAAGGCCGGCTCGGGTGTGGAGGGCATGGCTGCGAGTATCCCGGTCCGGACGGCCGTCGGTAGGGTCGTCCGCGATGAGCGACGAGATCGAGGCCCCGAACTCTGCCCGCCGCCCCCGCGTGGCCGTCGTCTTCGGCGGCCGCAGCACCGAGCACGCGGTCTCTTGCGTCTCCGCCGGGAGCGTGCTGGCGGCGATCGACCGCGACCGCTACGACGTCGTCCCGGTCGGCATCTCCCGCGAGGGCCGGTGGGTGCTGGCCGGCGACGAGCCGGAGAAGCTGGCCATCACCGGCGGCGAGCTGCCCGAGGTGCCGTCCGAGGGCGCCGCGGTCGTGCTGTCCGGCGACCCCACCCACCGGGGCCTGGCGGTGCACGAGGCCGGTCAGGTGCCCCGGGAGCTCGGCGAGGTCGACGTGGTCCTGCCGCTGCTGCACGGCCCGTACGGCGAGGACGGCACCATCCAGGGCCTGCTGGAGCTGGCCGGCGTCGCCTACGTCGGCTCGGGGGTCTTCGCCTCGGCGGCCGCGATGGACAAGGGCCACATGAAGACGCTGCTGCAGGGTGCGGGGCTCCCCGTCGGGCCCTACGCCGTGGTCACCCCGCGCGCCTGGGACACCGACAAGGCCGCGGTCCGGGAGACCGTCGCGGCGATGGGCTACCCGGTCTTCGTCAAGCCCGCCCGAGCCGGATCCAGCGTCGGCATCACCAAGGTGCACGGGCCGGACGAGCTGGACGACGCGGTCGAGGTGGCCCGCTCGCACGACCCACGGGTCGTCATCGAGGCGATGCTCGACGGCCGTGAGATCGAGTGCGGCGTGCTCGAGGGCCTCGACGGCGGCCCGCCCGACGCGAGCGTCCCGGGCGAGGTGGTGGTCGGCGGGGACCACGAGTTCTACGACTTCGCCGCCAAGTACCTGCCCGACGAGGGCACCGACCTGGTGATCCCGGCCGACCTCCCCGACGAGTTGGTCGCCGAGGTGCAGGCGCTGGCCGCCCAGGCGTTCGACGCACTGGCCTGCGAAGGCCTGGCCCGGGTCGACTTCTTCCTCACCCGCGACGGGCGGGTCGTCGTCAACGAGGTGAACACCATGCCCGGCTTCACACCGGTGTCGATGTTCCCGCTGCTGTGGGCCGCCACCGGGATCGACTACCCGGCCCTGGTCGACCGGCTGGTGCAGACGGCGCTGGCGCGCCCGACCGGCCTGCGCTGACCCGCCATAGATCGCGGTTCTTCCATCATCGGAGCGGATTCGACGCTTGGCGATGACCGGTTCCGCATCCAATGTTGCGAAAGCGCTCCACGAAGAGCGTCACCTGCCGAGCGCAGCCAGCTCGTCCGGGTGGAGGCCCTCCGGTTTCCGCGGAAACGTCCGTGCATCTGGCTGCCCCTTGCGGCGATGCCGGAAATGGCTGCCCGACGTCCTGCTGGATCACCGTTACTGCGAGCGCCGGGGCAGCGCGGTGCGCACGGCGTCGGCCAGGTCGACCAGTGGAGCGGTGGCCGCCGACCGCGGCACCGACCTCGGCACCCGCACCTGCAGGTAGGTGCCGCGTCCCACTGTGGTGAAGACGTACGGCGGAGTGGGCTCGGTGAGGAACCACTCGACCCCGTCCACCTCGACCACCTGCGAGGTGGCGGTGAGCCCGGCCGGTCGGCCGACCCCGCAGCGCAGCACGACGGGCGGGTCGCCCCAGGCGGCGGTGCGGGTCGACGACGGCCGGGTGCCGGCACGGTCCCGGCCGTCCAGCGACCGGGGCAGCGCGTCGTGCAGCCGCCCGCAGCCGGCCGCAGGGCCGTCGGGCACGCGGACCGGGACGTCCTGCCGGCCGGTGCAGCCGGCGAGCAGGGCGACGTAGACGAGGGCGGCGCCCAGGAGGCGGCGCCGAGGGCTCAGAGGTGGACGACCGGGCAGGTCAGGGTCCGGGTGATTCCGTCGACGCCCTGGACCTTCGCCACGACCATCTTGCCGAGCTCGTCGACGTTCTTGGCCTCGGCGCGGACGATCACGTCGTACGGGCCGGTGACGTCCTCGGCCTGGGTCACGCCCTTGAGCTCGGCGATCGCGCGCGCCACGGCGGCGGCCTTGCCGACCTCGGTCTGGATCAGGATGTAGGCCTGGACAACCATCGGCATGGCCTCTCTTCGTAGAGTCAGCGGTCGCACGCGTCCCGAGAGGCGCGCGCGAGCGAACCTACCGGATCGGCTCGACCATGCGAGGGAGCGGGCACATGACCGGCACGACCGGCACCGTCGGCGAGCTCGGCGAGATCGCTCTCATCGCGGCGGTCACCGCCCGACTCGGGACGACCAGCTCGGTGCTGCTCGGGCCGGGCGACGACGCTGCGGTGCTCGCCGCCCCGGACGCGCGGGTAGTCGCGACCATCGACCTGCTGGTCGAGGGCCGGCACTTCAAGCGGGACTGGTCCGGCGCAGCCGACGTCGGGGTGCGCGCAGCGGCGGCCAACCTTGCCGACATCGCGGCGATGGGCGCGGTGCCGACCGCGCTGCTGGTGGGACTGTCGGTGCCGGCCGAGCTGCCGGCCCAGTGGGTGCTCGAGCTGGCCGACGGCCTCGGCGAGGAGGCGGCCCGGGCCGGCGCGGCAGTCGCCGGCGGCGACCTCGTCCGCGGCGAGGTGGTCACGATCGCGGTCACCGCGCTCGGCACGCTCGAGGGCCGCGAGCCGGTCACCCGGGCGGGTGCCCGGCCCGGCGACCTGGTCGCGGTGGCTGGCCGGCTCGGCTGGGCGGCCGGCGGGCTGGCCGTGCTCTCCCGCGGCTTCCGCTCGCCCCGGGCCTTGGTCGAGGCACACCGCCGGCCGGTCCCGCCGTACGACGAGGGGCCTCGAGCCGCGGTCCTCGGTGCCACCGCGATGGTGGACGTGAGCGACGGCCTGGTGTCCGACCTCGGTCATCTGGCTCGGGCCAGCGGGGTCTCGGTGCGGCTGGACTCGGAGGCGTTCCACGTGCCCACCGAGTTCCGGGACACGGCCCGGGCGCTGGCGGCGGACCCGCTGCAGTGGCTGCTCGCCGGCGGCGAGGACCATGCGCTGGCCGCGACGTTCCCGCCGGACGTGGACCTGCCGATGGCCTGGAGCGTGGTCGGACGGGTCGAGGCCGGCGAGGGAGTGCTGGTGGATGGCGCCGAGTGGGTCGGCCCGGGCGGCTGGCGGACGTTCTGACCCCCGCCGTGCTCGTGCCGCAGGAGTGGGTGCCGCGCGCGCTGGCCCACGAGCAGCGGGTCGACGCGTGGGTGCGGCCGCACCTCGAACGGCGGCGGTCGGGACAGCGGCACCCGGTCGAGGACTTCCTGTTCGACTACTACCACCTGTCGCCGGCCAAGCTGCGCCGTTGGCACCCCGGTGCCGGCGTGGTGCTCGCCGGCCCGGAGGCGGAGGCGTACCTCGAGCTGGCGTCCTACCGCCGAGTGGCCGGTGGTGTCGAGGCGGACCCGGACCGGCTGGCCCGGCAGGCCGGCCGGCTGCGCGACGTGCGGCGGCTGCTGGTTGCCACCGGGTCACGGCCGCCGTCGTACGGCTGCTTCGGTCTGCACGAGTGGGCCATGGTCTACCGCCAGGATCCGGACGAGATGCGCCACCGTGGCCTCCCGCTGCGGCTCGGCAGCGCCGGCACCGACGCCGTGGTGGAGCAGGGGCCGCTGCGGTGCACCCACATCGACGCCTACCGGTTCTTCACCCCGGCTGCGACGCCCCGCAACGCGTTCCGCCCGACCCGGGCCAACCAGCCCGAGCTCGAGCAGCCCGGCTGCCTGCACGCGGGCATGGACCTGTACAAATGGGCGGCGGCCTTCGACCCGTTCCTGCCGGCCGAGCTGGTGGCCGACTGCTTCGCGCACGCCCGCGAGATCCGGGTGCTCGACATGCAGGCCTCGCCGTACGACCTGGCCGCGCTCGGCTACCCGCCGGTGCCGGTGGAGACCGCCGAGGGCCGGGCCGAGTACGTGCGCCGCCAGCGCGGCTTCGCCGAGTCCGGCGCCGTCCTGCGTACCCGCCTGCTGGCCGCCCTGGACGCCCTCACCTCACAAGTCCCCGTTGATCATGCACTTTCGGGACGTCCCGAAACTGCATGATCAACGGCCCGAGGTGTGGCTGTGACCTGCGGAGACGCACAAGATCCCCAAAGTTGCATGATCAACGCGGGGGTTGATCATGCAGTTTTGGGGATCTTGGTGGGACCGCCTCGGCCTCAGCGGGTGACCTTGCCGGCCTTGATGCAGGAGGTGCACACGTTGAGGCGCTTCGGGGTCTTGCCGACCATCGCGCGCACCGTCTGGATGTTGGGGTTCCAGCGGCGCTTCGTGCGCCGGTGCGAGTGCGAGATGCTGTGACCGAAGCCCGGCCCCTTGCCGCAGACGTCGCAGTTCGCAGCCACGGTGACAACTCCTCAGGTACTTCAGCAGCGTGCAGCGTGCTGGACGGGCAACGCGGGACCGGATGGCCTGCCGCGGGGTCTGGGTGCCCGGGACGGGATGAGCGTCCGGGAGCAGCAGCGTAACCGAACGCCGCGCCGGTGCGCCAACCGAGCCAGCCGGGCGGCAAGCGGGCAGGCAGCTAGATTCGCCCTCGTGAGCACCCGTGCCGTCCTGAGCCGGCTCGACGGCGAGTCCGTCGCCCGCTGGGCCACGGCCGCGCGGGACGGGCTGGCCGAAGCCCGGGACGAGATCGACGAGCTCAACGTCTACCCGGTGCCCGACGGCGACACCGGCACCAACCTCCACCTGACGGTCGTCGCGGCCGTCGAAGCCCTCGCCCAGAGCTCGCTGCGCGGCGGCGACACCGAGACACCCACCCCCCAGCGGCTGGTGTCCGCCCTGGCGCACGGCGCGCTGATGGGCGCGCGCGGGAACTCCGGGGTGATCCTGGCCCAGCTCCTGCGCGGCATCGCCGACGGGCTGGACGGCGTCGAGGGCGCACTGGACGGTGGCCAGCTCGCCACCGCCCTGACCGCCGGCGCCCGCGAGGCCTACGCCGCGGTCGCCGAGCCCGTCGAGGGGACCATGCTCACGGTGGCCCGGGTAGCGGCCGAGACGGCCGAGTCGGCGGCCTCGGCGACCAGCCGCGACGACGCCGACTCGCTCGCAGCCGTCGCCACCGCCGCGGCCGCCGGTGCCCGGGCCGCGCTGGCCCGGACGCCCGAGCAGCTCGAGGTGCTGCGGCGGGCCGGAGTCGTCGACGCCGGCGGCCGCGGGGTCTGCGTGCTGCTGGACGCGCTGGCCTCGGTCGTGACCGGTGCCCAGGCCGAGCCGGTCGAGGTCCGGGTGCCCCGGGACAAGCCGGACGACCCTGGGCACACCTGGCCACGCAGCGGCCTGGACGTGGAGGACCCGGACCGCCACGGACCGACGTACGAGGTGATGTACCTGCTCGACGCGCCGGCCGACGCGGTGCCGACGCTGCGGGAGACGCTCGCCGCCCTCGGTGACTCGCTGGTCGTGGTCGGGGGCGAGCCGACCTGGAACGTCCACGTGCACGTGGACGACGTGGGCGCTGCGCTCGAGGCCGGAGTCGAGGCAGGCCGCCCGCACCGGATCCGGGTCACCCACTTCCGGGACGCGGCTCGCGAGCTGGCCGGCGAGCTGCCCGCGGACAGCAGGGGGGTGGTGTCGGTGGTGGCCGGCGAGGGGCTGGCCGCGCTGTTCGAGACGGCCGGCGCCACGGTCGTGCGCGGCGGTCCCGGCCGCCGCGCATCCACGGCCGAGCTGCTCACCGGGCTGCGCGCGGCCCGGGCCCGGGACATCGTGGTGCTGCCCAACGACGCCGACAGCCTCGCGGTCGCCGAGGCGGCCGCGGCCAAGGCCCGCGACGAGGGGCTGCGGGTCGCGGTCATCCCGACCCGGGCCAGCGTGCAGGCCCTCGCCGCCCTCGCGGTCCACGACCTCGAGCGCCGGTTCGAGGACGACGTGGTCGCGATGACCGCCGCGGCCGGGCACTGCCGGCACGGCGGCGTCACGGTGGCGGCGCGCGAGGCCGTGACGATGGCGGGCGTCTGCCGGCCGGGCGACGTGCTGGGGATCGTGGACGGCGACTTCGCGGTCATCGGCGACGAGCTGGTGACCGTCGCGCGCACCGTGCTGGACCGGATGCTCGGCTCCGGCGGCGAGCTCGTCACGCTGCTGACCGGGGCCGACGCCCAGCCCGGGCTCGCGGAGGCAGTCGCCGCGCACGCCCGGGACGGACGCCCAGAGGTCGACACCGTGCAGTACGACGGGGGCCAGCCGCGCTACCCGCTGCTCATCGGGGTGGAGTAGCCGTGGTCGACCTGCAGAGCTCGTTGTCGAAGCTGGTGGGCGACAAGACCGCGAAGGTGTTGGACAGCAAGCTCGGGCTTCGGACCGGTGAGGACCTGCTGCGGCACTACCCGCGGCGCTACGCCAAGCGAGGCGAGCTGACAGATCTAGCTGGTCTACGGATCGGCGACGAGGTGACCGTCATGGCGAGGGTCTCCGCGACGGCGGTCCACCGGATGCGGAACAGGTCCGGGTCACGGCTCGAGGTCTCGGTCACAGACGGCACAGGCACCCTGCGGCTGACCTTCTTCAGCAAGCGCAGCCAGGACTGGCTGGCCGACAAGCTCCGTGGTCGCACGGGTCTCTTCAGCGGGACGGTCGACGTCTTCAACAACCAGCGGCAGCTGGTGCACCCGGACTACATGCTGTTCGACGACCAGGACGACGTGGACGCACTGGCCTACGCCGGAGCGATCATCCCGATCTACCCTGCTGCTGCGAAGCTGGAGACCTGGAAGATCAAACAGAGCGTCGACGTGGTGCTCGACATGCTCGGAGACCTCCCCGACCCGTTGCCAGACGAGTTGCGCCATCGGCATCACCTGGTGGGATTCACGGAGGCGATGCGGCTGGTGCACCAGCCGCAGCAGGACGGTGACCATGCCCGCGGGCGGAAGCGCCTGCGCTACGACGAGGCGTTCGTGCTGCAGACCGTGCTGGCCCGACGCCGGGCCGAGACGACGGCCCAGCCGGCGACGGCCCGGGTGCCGCGGCCCGGCGGCCTGCTCGACGCCTTCGACGCCAGGCTGCCGTTCACCCTCACCGACGGGCAGCAGGAGGTCGCCGCCGCCGTCGCCGCCGACCTGGCCCGCGAGCACCCGATGCACCGGCTGCTCCAGGGCGAGGTGGGCTCGGGCAAGACGGTGGTGGCCCTGCGCGCGATGCTCGCCGTGGTCGACAGCGGCGGCCAGGCGGCGCTGCTCGCCCCCACCGAGGTTCTCGCCCAGCAGCACCACCGCTCCATCACGGCAATGCTCGGCCCGCTGGCCGAGCGCGGCCTGCTCGGCGGCTCCGACATCGGGACCCGGGTGGCCCTGCTCACCGGCTCGCAGGCGACCGCCGCCCGGCGTACCAACCTGCTGGACATCGTCAGCGGCGACGCCGGCATCGTGATCGGCACCCACGCGCTGATCCAGGACACCGTCGACTTCCAGGACCTGGGCCTGGTCGTCGTCGACGAGCAGCACCGCTTCGGCGTCGAGCAGCGCGACGCCCTGCGCGACAAGGCAAAGGTTCCCCCGCACCTGCTGGTGATGACCGCCACCCCGATCCCGCGCACCGTGGCGATGACCGTGTTCGGCGACCTGGACGTCTCGACGCTCACCGAGCTGCCGGCCGGCCGGTCGCCGATCGCCTCGCACGTGGTGCCGGCGGGGGAGAAGCCGCACTTCCTCGAGCGGGCCTGGACCCGGGTCCGCGAGGAGGTCGACACCGGTCACCAGGCCTACGTCGTCTGCCCCCGGATCGGCGGCCGGCCCGGAGGAGGAGGCCGACGACGTACCGGCCGACGCGGAGACCACCTCCGCGCTGCGCCCCGCCCTGGCCGTGCTCGACGTCATGCCGATGCTGGTCGACGGGCCGCTGGCCGGGCTCCGGGTCGAGGTGCTGCACGGCCGGATGCCGCCGGACGCCAAGGACGACGTCATGCGCCGGTTCGCCGCCGGCGAGGTCGACGTGCTCGTCGCCACGACCGTGGTCGAGGTCGGCGTCGACGTCGCCAACGCCACCGCCATGGTGGTCATGGACGCCGACCGGTTCGGGGTCTCCCAGCTGCACCAGCTGCGCGGCCGGGTCGGCCGTGGGTCCGCGGCCGGCCTGTGCCTGCTCGTCACCGACTCCGAAGCCGGTACGCCGGCCCGCGACCGCCTCGACGCGGTGGCGGCCACCCAGGACGGCTTCGAGCTCTCCCGGCTCGACCTCGAGACCCGCCGTGAGGGTGACGTGCTCGGCGCCTCCCAGTCCGGGCGACGGTCCAGCCTGCGCCTGCTCTCGGTGCTGCGGGACGAGGCGGTCATCGCCGAGGCCCGCGAGGACGCCGCGGCGCTGGTGGTCGCGGACCCGGACCTCGGGAAGCACCCTGCGCTGCGCGCCGCGGTCGAGGCGGTGCTGGCCGACCAGCGGGCCGAGTACCTGGAGAAGGCGTGACCCGCGTCATCGCCGGTGCCGCCCGCGGGCGACGGCTGCAGGTGCCGCCGGGTGACGGCACCCGACCGACCTCCGACCGGGCCCGGGAGGCCCTGTTCGGCACCCTCGAGTCGCTCCTCGGCGCCTGGGCCGGGCGGCGCGTGCTGGACCTGTACGCCGGGTCCGGCGCTGTCGGGCTCGAGGCGCTCAGCCGGGGTGCCGAGCACGCGCTGCTGGTCGAGGCCGACGCGCGGGCGGCGCGCACCGTGGCCGCCAACGTCGCGACCCTCGGGCTTTCCGGCGCCGAGGTGCGGCGCGGCCGGGTCGAGCGGGTCGCCGCCCACGGGCTGCCGGGACCGGCGTACGACGTGGTGTTCGCCGACCCGCCCTACGACCTGACCGACGACGAGCTGCGGACGGTGCTGGCCGACTTGCGCCCGGCGGTGGCCGACGCCGCGGTCGTGGTGGTCGAGCGGGCCACCCGTGGCGGCGCCTGGACCTGGCCCGCGGGCTACGAGGCGGTTCGGTCGCGCCGCTACGGGGAGGCCACGCTTTGGTACGGTCGCGCGACCCAGACGGCTCGCCGACCGGCCCGCGAGCCAGCTGTCGAGGAGGGCACCGCGTGACCGACCGACGCTGCGTGTGCCCGGGCTCGTTCGACCCGGTCACCAACGGTCACCTGGACGTACTTGCGAGGGCCAGCCGGCTCTACGACGAGGTCACCGTGGCGGTGCTCGTGAACCCGGGCAAGGCCGGGCTGTTCGAGGTCCACGAGCGCATCGAGATGCTCCGCGAGGTCACCGCGGAGCTGGGCAACGTGCGGGTCGACTCGTTCGAGGGGCTACTGGTCGACTACTGCCGGGAGCGCGGCATCCCCGTGGTGGTGAAGGGCCTGCGCGCCGTCAGCGACTTCGACTACGAGTTGCAGATGGCCCAGATGAACCACCGGCTGACCGGACTCGAGACGTTCTTCGTGGCGACCAACCCGGAGTACTCGTTCCTCTCGTCTAGCCTGGTCAAGGAGGTCGCAAGGTGGGGTGGTGACGTCGGGGGGCTGGTGCCCGACGCCGTGCTCGCCCGGCTACGCGGCCGGATCGACCCCGCCTGAAGAACGCTGCCAGCCGCCCGACCCCACCTGAGGAACGCCGCCCGTGGACGTGCACGACAAGCTCGACGAGCTCATCTCGGTCGTCGAGAACGCCCGCTCCATGCCGATGTCGGCGTCCTGCATCATCAACCGGGGCGAGGTGCTGGGCATCCTCGAGGAGGTCCGGGCCCTCCTGCCGGAGGAGTTCCGGCACGCCCAGCTGCTGCTCGCCGACCGCGAGTCGGTCGTCGACGAGGGCCGGCGCGAGGCGGCCCGGATCATCAGCCGGGCCGAGGAGGAGCGGCTAGCGCTCACCGCAGAGACCGAGGTCGTCTCCGAGGCGCAGCGGCAGGCGGCCAGGATCCGGCAGGACGCCGAGGAGGAGGCGCGGGTCATGCGCGCCGAGGTGGACGACTACGTCGACACCAAGCTGGCCAACTTCGAGGTGGTGCTCGACAAGACCCTGGCGGCGGTGAACCGCGGCCGGGAGAAGCTCAGCGGGCGCTCAGCGCACGGGGACCTGGCCGGCTCCGAGGAACGCCCGCTCGAGCCGCACCCGTTCGACACCGAGACCCCAGCCTGACCCCGGCCTGAGCCCTCGGCGATTCGGCCCCGGGCGACCGGTCGGGTAGCCTGGCCGACGGTCCCGACCAGGGGGCCGAGTCGACGACGTCCCTCGTGAGCATGCCCGAAGAGAGCAGGAGAGCAACGACCCGCCTCGACCCGCGATCGCCCCTCGTGCTCGACACGCGCGAGCTGGGGCGTCGTCCCGGGTCGATGCGCTCGCTCTCCCGATCTGTTCCGGCACCGGCCCACCTGGGCGTCGACGTGCTCGGTGTCCCGGCCGGGTCCCCGGTCGAGCTGGACCTCCGGCTCGAGTCGGTGGTCGAAGGCGTCCTCGTCTCCGGCACGGTGACCGCCACCATGTCGGGGGAGTGCGTGCGCTGTCTCGACCCGGTCACGGCCCCGCTCGTGGTCGACCTGCAGGAGCTCTACGCCTTCCCCGGGGCCCGCCCCGGGTCGGAGCCCGACGAGGACGACGACACGGAGCCGTTGCCGGAGATGAACGGTGACCTGATCGACCTCGAACCGGCCCTGCGGGACGCGGTGGTGCTCGCCCTGCCGCTGCGGCCCCTGTGCCGGGACGACTGCCCCGGGCTCTGCCCCGAGTGCGGGGCACGGCTCGAGGACGAGCCAGGCCACGCGCATGACGCGGTCGACCCCCGGTGGGCCGCCCTCGGCGGCCTGGCAGCCGAGCCGGAGCACGACCGCAGCACCTGACCGACCAGCACGACCGACACGCACCACCGACCGGGCCCCGCGCCCGCACCGAACGAGGAGAGAGACACCCGTGGCCGTTCCCAAGCGGAAGATGTCGCGCAGCAACACCCGCTCGCAGGCGGGCCAACTGGAAGGCCGCCCCGATCGCGCTGGTGTCCTGCGACCGCTGCCGCGAGCCCAAGCTGGCGCACACGGCGTGCCCCACCTGCGGCACCTACAACGGCCGCGACGTCCTCGACGTCTGAGTCGGTGAGCGCGCAGCCGAGCGAAGGGGATGACCGGCCGGCCCGGCTGGCGGAGATGCTCGACGTCGCCGTCGACCCCGGCCTGCTGCAGCGCGCGCTGACGCACCGTTCCTACGCCTACGAGAACGGCGGGCTGCCCACCAACGAGCGGCTGGAGTTCCTCGGCGACTCGGTGCTCGGGCTGGTCGTCACCGACACGCTGTACCGCAGCCACCCCGAGCTGCCGGAGGGCCAGCTGGCCAAGCTGCGCGCCGCGGTCGTCAACATGCGGGCGCTCGCCGACGTGGGCCGCGACCTCGCCCTGGGCGACTACGTCCGGCTCGGCCGCGGCGAGGAGGCCACCGGCGGCCGGGACAAGTCCTCGATCCTCGCCGACACCCTCGAGGCGGTGATCGGCGCGGTCTACATCGACCAGGGCCTGGACGCCGCCGCCCGCGCTGGTGCACCGCCTGTTCGACCCGCTGATCGACCAGGCCGCGACCCTCGGCGCCGGGCTCGACTGGAAGACCAGCCTGCAGGAGCTCACCGCCACCGCGGCGCTGGGCGTGCCGGAGTACCTCGTCGCCGAGACCGGCCCGGACCACGAGAAGGTCTTCACCGCGATCGTCCAGGTCAGCGGGGAGCCGTACGGCGCGGGCAGCGGCCGCAGCAAGAAGGAGGCCGAGCAGCAGGCAGCGGCCACCGCCTGGCGGCACCTGCGCGGCCGAGCTGCCCGGACAACCCGGAGCCGACGGCCGGCCAGGCCTGAGCCCGACCGCGATCACGAACCCGATGCCCGAGCTGCCCGAGGTCGAGGTCGTCCGCCGCGGCCTGGCGCGGTGGGTCGCCGGCCGGACCGTCGCCGCCGTCGAGGTCGCCCACCCGCGGGCGGTCCGCCGGCAGTCCGGGCGGCGGCGACGACTTCGCGCGCGCGCCTGCGCGGCCGCACGCTCACCGGCGCGAGCCGCCGCGGCAAGTACCTGTGGCTGCCGCTGGCGGGTCACGGCGGGCGACCGGACGAGGCGGTCCTGGCGCACCTCGGCATGAGCGGCCAGCTGCTGGTGCGGCCGCCCGACAGCGCCGGACGAGACGCACCTGCGGGTCCGGCTCGCCTTCACCGACGACGGCCCGGAGCTGCGGTTCGTCGACCAGCGCACCTTCGGCGGGCTTGCTGTCGTCGACCTGGTCGACGGCGTCCCGGAGCCGGTCGCCGCACATCGGCCGCGACCCGCTCGACCCCGACTTCGACGACGAGGCCTGGTCGCGCGCGCTGCGCCGACGGCGTACCGGGCTCAAGCGCGCCCTGCTCGACCAGTCGCTGGTCAGCGGCATCGGCAACATCTACGCCGACGAGGCCCTGTGGCGGGCCCGGCTGCACTGGGCCCGGCCGACCGACACCCTGCCCCGGCCCAAGGCGCGCGCGGTGCTGGACGCCGCTCGCGCGGTGATGGTCGAGGCGCTCGAGGCCGGGCGGCACCTCGTTCGACTCGCTCTACGTCAACGTCAACGGCGAGAGCGGCTACTTCGACCGGTCGCTGCACGTCTACGGCCGCACCGGCGAGCCGTGCGACCGGTGCGGGCCCTGATGGTGCGGGAGGCGTTCATGAACCGCTCGTCGTTCCGGTGCCCCCGCTGCCAGCCGCGTCCCCGGCAGGCCCGCTGGTAGTCGATCTACGCTGTGCCGGTGCGGGACCGCAGGTGGGCGTGGGTGGCGGCAGCCGCCGTGCTCGCGCTGCTGGCCGGCTGCGCCGGGTCTGATCCTGCGCCCCGGCGGCCGGCGCCGCGGCTGACCGCCGAGATCAAGCAGGAGCGCCGCGACCAGGTGCTCCTCCGGTTCGAGGTGGCCGTCACCAACCGGGCCCGCGAGCAGATCACGGTGGAGTCAATCGACCTGCGGGTGCCCGGCTACGGCGGCGCCGGCGTCCAGGTCAAGAACGAGCCGCTCCCCGCGGGGCAGCGGGTCAACCTCCCCACGCCGTACGGCGAGGTGAGCTGCTCGGCCGCCGGGACCGCGTCGGTGGGCCGGCCCCGCGTCGTGGTCCGGGTGCGCACGGAAAGTGACCCGACGTCGCGCCGCGAGGTACTGCGGCCGACCGACCCGGACGGCCTGCTGAAGCGGGTGGCGAGCGCGACCTGCCAGAGCCAGCTGTTGCTTCGCGAGGTGGAGCTGTCCTTCGGCCCGGACTGGCGCCTGGTCGGCTCCGGTCACGACCGTTACCTGCGCGGCACGCTGGACGCCCGGCTCACCATCGACCAGCCGCGGGACGTGACCCAGCTGCGCGGGACGGTGATCTTCGACCTGCTCACCGACCCGCCCGAGCGGGCCGCCACCCCGCCGCTGGCCCACCTCACGCCCGAGCGGCCGACCGCCTCGATCCCGATCCGGCTGACCAGAGCCCGGTGCACCGGGCACGCCCGGGGCGAGGTCAAGAAGCCGTACGAGTTCCTGGTCTGGCTGGCCCCGCCGGGTGGCGAAGAGGTCGCCGTGACACCTGCGGTGAGCGACGCCGCGAGGGTCGCGTTTGAGCGCGTGTGTCACCTCGGGGTGCACCTGAGCGGCTCGTGACGGTTCGGGCTCACCCGTTCGGCGCAGCGTGCCGCGTAACACGCCCGTGACCTCTTGACCCACCCGAATCCGGGTGTCACCCTGGAATCCGCCCCCCACTCGCCCCGCCTCGGTGAAGACTCCCGCCGGACCGCGTGCGAGGGCACCGGAGGAGTCCCGCAGCCCCGCGGGCAGACGCAGGTGGAGGAACCCGCATGGCGAAAGCTCTCATCGGTCATGTCGGTGGCCCCGACCCCCGGATGATCATGGAGATGCGGCGCTTGCAGGAACGAGTACGGAGCCTCGAGACCGAGGTGGTCCGGCTGCGTGCCGAGAACGACGCGCTCGCCGCGGGCGTCAGTGACGCCCACCTGATCTCGCTCGAGGTCAAGGAGCCCGCACTCGCCTGACCGGCCGCCCGGGTCGAGCACCGCACCACCAGCAGGACTACTAGCGATACCAGCAGTACCACCAGCACCACCCGTAGCACCCGAGGGGACGTCGCGCTCGACGTCCCCTCACCCATGCCCCGCGCCGCCAGTCCGGCCGCGCCCGCCGGACCGGCTGATACCTGCCTCCGAATGATCACGGAACCGTGATCGACACGCCTCAACCGCGGTGAATTCGGCGCGGTCGACCACCAACGATCACGGAACCGTGATCATTTCGAGCAGGGTTTCGGGGCTGGTGGCGCTCAGTGCGGCGCGCCGCCGCGGGCTGGCGGGGGTGCGGGCAGCGGCCGGTAGGGTTGGCCCCGGCCTTCCCCGCCGACGTACCATCCCGCCGCACCCGGTCCGCCCATTCTCGCGGCCGTCGCCGGCCGGTGACCGAGGAGTTCTGCGCGTGCACCTGAAGAGCCTCACCCTCAAGGGGTTCAAGTCCTTCGCCTCGGCCACGACGTTCCACTTCGAGCCGGGCATCACGGCCGTCGTCGGGCCGAACGGGTCCGGCAAGTCCAACGTCGTCGACGCCCTCGCCTGGGTGATGGGCGAGCAGGGCGCCAAGTCGCTGCGCGGCGGCAAGATGGAGGACGTCATCTTCGCCGGCACGACCGGCCGCGAGGGTGCGGCTGGCCGGGCTCCGCTGGGCCGGGCCGAGGTCAGCCTGACCATCGACAACACCGACGGCGCGCTGCCGATCGACTACGCCGAGGTGACGATCTCGCGGACCATGTTCCGCAACGGCGGCTCGGAGTACGCGATCAACGGGCAGCCGTGCCGGCTGCTCGATGTCCAGGAGCTGCTGTCCGACTCGGGCATCGGTCGCGAGATGCACGTCATCGTCGGCCAGGGCCAGCTCGACGCGGTGCTCTCGGCCGGCCCCGAGGAGCGCCGCGGGTTCATCGAGGAGGCCGCCGGCGTCCTCAAGCACCGCAAGCGCAAGGAGAAGGCGCTCCGCAAGCTGGACGCGATGCAGGCCAACCTCACCCGGGTCCAGGACCTCACCGTCGAGCTGCGCCGCCAGCTCAAGCCGCTGGGCCGGCAGGCCGAGGTGGCCCGGCGGGCCGCGGTGATCCAGTCCGACCTGCGCGACTCGCGGCTGCGGATCCTCGCCGACGACCTGGTCGCGCTCACCGCGACGCTCGAGGCCGAGGTGGCCGACGAGACCGCGCTGCGCGCGCGCCGCGACCGAGGTCGAGGCCGCGCTGGCCGAGGCGGCGGAGCGGGAGACCGCGCTCGAGCAGTCGGCCGCGGCCGAGGCGCCGACGCTGACCCGGGCCCAGGAGACGTGGTACCGCCTGTCGTCGCTGCGCGAGCGGTTCCGCGGCACCGGCAGCCTGGCCGCCGAGCGGGTCCGGCACCTCGCGGGCGACCCGGAGGACGCAGCGCGTCGGCCGGGACCCCGACCAGCTCGAGGCCGAGGCCGA
Organism: uncultured Actinomycetota bacterium; assembly: GCA_963728425.1. Taxonomy (GTDB): domain Bacteria; phylum Actinomycetota; class Actinomycetes; order JACCUZ01; family JACCUZ01; genus JAVEDA01. The sequence goes on along the minus strand of CAVSKC010000004.1, from coordinate 27,500 downwards.
GCAGGTCCGGGCCGAGGAGCGGGAGATCGAGGCCACCGTCGTCCGCGACCGCGAGGCGCTGGCTGCCGCCGTCGCGGCCCGGCAGGAGGCCGAGCAGTCGCTGGCGGCCGAGCAGCAGCGGGTGGCCGTCGCGGCCCGGGCGGCCGCCGACCGTCGCGAGGGTCTGGCCCGGCTGGCCGGGCAGGTCGTCCGCGCGGCGCAGCAAGGTCGAGGCCGGCGAGGCCGAGATCGGCCGGCTGACCCCGGCGCTGGAGGAGGCCCGCGAGCGGGCCGCCCGCGCGCAGGCGGAGTTCACCAGCATCGAGACGCAGGTCGCCGGGCTGGACGCCGGCGAGGAGGACCTCGACTCCGACCACGAGGAGGCCGCCCTCCGGCTGGCCGCCGCCGACGACAAGGTCGCAGCGCTGCGGGACGAGGAGCGGGCCGCCGAGCAGGAGCGGGCCGCCCTGGTCGCCCGCAAGGACGCGCTGGAGCTCGGCCTGGCCCGCAAGGACGGCGCCGGCACCGTGCTCGCCGCCGGCGACCGCCTGTCCGGCGTGCTCGGCTCGGTGGCCGCGCTGGTCACGGTCGAGACGGGCTACGAGACCGCGGTCGCCGCCGCGCTGGGCTCGGCCGCTGACGCCGTCGCGGTGCGCGACGTCGGCGCCGCCGAGGCCGCCATCCGGCTGCTGAAGAACGACGACGCCGGCCGGGTCGGCCTGCTCGTCGGAGGTCATGGCTCCGGCGTACGACGGTTCCCAGTCACGCCGCTGCCCCCGGGAGCCCGGTCCGCGCTGGACGTCGTCACGGTGCCCGCCGCGCTGCGCCCGGCGGTGACCCGCCTGCTCGCCGGTGTCGCGGTCGTCGACGACCTGCCACCGCGCGGCGGGCGGTCGAGGCCGAGCCCGGCCTGGTGGCCGTCACCCGCGAGGGTGACCTGCTCGGCCGGGAGCACGCGGCCGGCGGGTCGGCCACGACGCCGAGCCTGCTCGAGGTGCAGGCCGCGGTCGACGAGGCCACCACCCGGCTCGGCGAGGCCGGCCACCGGATCGACCGGGCCCGGTTCGCCCTGCAGGCGGCGCTGGACGAGCAGACCGTCGCGACCCGGGACGTGCAGGCGGCCCTGGACCGGCTGCACGAGTCGGACGCCCGGATGGCGGCCGTGGCCGAGCAGCTCGGGCAGCTCGGCGCCCAGGCCCGGGCGGCCCGCGGCGAGGCCGAGCGGCTGGACCGGTCGATCGCGCTGGCCGTCGAGCAGCTGGACGCCGACCGGGCGGCGCTGGCCGAGCTCGAGGAGCGGCACGCCGCCGCGGCCGCGACTGGGCCGTCTCGGATGGCCCGGACGACGACGCGGAGCCCGACACCGCGCTGCGCGACCAGCTCGAGGAGGCAGCCCGGGCAGCCCGGCAGGCCGAGATCGAGCACCGGCTCGCGGTCCGCACCGGCGAGGAGCGGGTCCGGGCCCTGTCCGGCCGGGCCGACCAGCTGGCCCGGGCCGCGGCCCAGGAGCGCGAGAACCGGGCCCGGGCGCAGGCGCGCCGGGCCCGCCGAGCCCGCGAGGCGGCCGTGGCGCACGAGGTGGCCATGGCCGCGCAGGCCGCCCTGGCCCACCTGGAGCACTCGCTGGCCCGGGCGGCGGAGGCGCGCGAGCGCGCCGAGCTGGCCCGCGCCGAGCGGGACGCCGAGATGAGCGCCGTCCGCGGCCGGCTGCGCGAGCTCGGCAGCGACCTGGAGCGGCTCACCGACAGCGTGCACCGCGACGAGGTGGCCCGCGCCGAGCAGCGGCTGCGGATCGAGGCGCTGCAGCAGAAGGCGCTGGAGGACCACGGCGTCGAGCCCGAGTCCCTGGTCGACGAGTACGGCCCGCACCAGCTGGTGCCCGCCTCCCCGCCGGAGCCGGACGAGGTCCGCGAGGTCGAGCCGGACCCGACCCCGTTCGTGCGGGCCGAGCAGGAGAAGCGGCTGCGCGGCGCCGAGCGGGCGCTGGCCCTGCTCGGCCGGGTCAACCCGCTGGCGCTGGAGGAGTTCCCGGCGCTCGAGGAGCGGCACCAGTTCCTCGCCGAGCAGCTCGAGGACCTCAAGGCCACCCGCCGCGACCTGATGGACATCATCCGCGAGGTGGACGAGCGGGTGGAGCAGGTCTTCACCGCGGCGTTCCACGACACCGCGCGGGAGTTCGAGGGCGTGTTCGCCCGGCTGTTCCCCGGCGGCGAGGGCCGGCTGGTCCTCACCGAGCCCGGCGACATGCTCACCACCGGCATCGAGGTCGAGGCCCGGCCGCCGGGCAAGAAGGTCAAGCGGCTCTCGCTGCTCTCCGGCGGCGAGCGCTCGCTCACCGCGGTCGCGCTGCTGGTGGCGATCTTCAAGGCCCGGCCGAGCCCGTTCTACGTGCTGGACGAGGTCGAGGCCGCCCTGGACGACACCAACCTGGGCCGGCTGATCGCGCTGATGGAGGAGCTGCGCGAGGCGCAGCCAGCTGATCGTGATCACCCACCAGAAGCGGACCATGGAGGTCGCCGACGCGCTGTACGGCGTGTCCATGCGCGGCGACGGCATCACCACCGTGATCGGCCAGCGGCTGCGCGAGGCCGAGCCCGCCTGACCGGCGTACGGGAGCCTCAGTAGTCACTCTGGGTCACAACCGACACTCGCTGTGCCCGGATCGTGACGTTTGGGCACGGAGAGTCCCGGTAACGTGGTCACGTGACCACACTCCTGTTGGCTGACCTGCTCCTCGGTCTCGTCGCCCTGCTCGTCGTCGGCTTCGTGGCCTTCCTCTACCGCGGCCGCCAGTCCCCCGGGCCGGGCGGCTGACCGAGAAGGTGACCGAGCTGGCCGACCGGGTCGACCCCGGCGAGGCGCCGCCGCAGGGTGTGCTGACCAGCCCGGCGAAGTCCCGGGCGATGTCGGCCCGCTTCGAGCGCGCCGAGCGCCAGGTACGCCGGGTCGTCACCGCCGGCCGCGGCTGACCCCGGCCCCGGGGCTGCGGGACCTGACCCGCCGGCCCGCACCTGAGAGAATGACCGGCGATGGACACCCTCGCCCTTGTTGCCCTGATCGCCGTCGCGGCGGTCGTCGTCCTCGTGGGCGGCACCCTCGCTCTGACCCGGCGGCCGCCGGAGCCGGCAGCGGCCGGGCAAGGCGACCCTGCCGCCGCTCACCGACCTCGAGGAGCGCCCCGGCGAGCGGGCTGCCGAACCGTCCGGCGACGTGAAGGTCGTCGCGCCACCGGGCGAGCCCGCCGCACCGACCGCCCCCACCGAGACGCCTGCGCCGGTCGCCGGCCGGATGGCCCGGCTGCGGTCCCGGTTCGGCCGGCTCGCAGGCGACCCTCGGCAACGGCCTGCTCGGCCTGCTGTCCCGCGAGCGGCTGGACGACGCGGCCTGGGAGGAGGTCGAGGAGGTCCTGCTCACCGCCGACGTCGGCGTCGGCCCGACCCAGGAGCTGGTCGAGCGGCTGCGCACCCGGGTCAAGGAGCTCGGGTCCCGCGACACCGAGTCGGTGCGCACCCTGCTGCGCGAGGAGCTGCTCACCCTGGTCGGCCCCGACGCCGACCGCTCGCTGCGCACCGACCGGAGCGGACGGCCGGCCGGCCGTCGTGCTCGTCGTCGGCGTCAACGGCACCGGCAAGACCACGACCGTCGGCAAGCTCGCGCGGGTCCTGGTGGCCGAGGGCCGCACCGTGCTGCTCGGTGCGGCCGACACCTTCCGCGCCGCCGCGGCCGACCAGCTGACCGACCTGGGGCGAGCGGGTCGGCGCGCCGGTCGTCCGCGGACCCGAGGGCGGTGACCCCGCCAGCGTCGCGTTCGACGCCGTGAAGCAGGGCGACGCCGGCGGCTACGACGTGGTGCTCGTCGACACGGCCGGCCGGCTGCAGAACAAGGTCGGCCTGATGGACGAGCTCGGCAAGGTCAAGCGGGTCGTCGAGAAGCACGGCCCGGTCGACGAGGTGCTGCTCGTCCTGGACGCCACCACCGGTCAGAACGGCCTGGTCCAGGCCCGGGTCTTCGCCGAGGTCGTCGACGTCACCGGCATCGTGCTGACCAAGCTCGACGGCACCGCCAAGGGCGGCATCGTGGTCGCGGTCCAGCGCGAGCTGGGCGTCCCGGTCAAGCTGGTCGGCCTCGGCGAGGGCGCCGACGACCTGGCGCCGTTCGACCCGGAGGTCTTCGTCGACGCGCTGCTCGGCGACCCGGCCGAGTAAGCCCGCTGGAGCTCGGCACGGAGGCCGCCGGCGAGGCACCATGGAGCCATGGCGGCACAGCGCACCCCCGGTGACGAACCCAGCGAGACCGACCAGCTGCTCGCCGAGGTCGACGGCATGCTGGGGGACCGGCCGCAACGGTCGTTGCAGCCGCACGGCGACGCGCAGCCCGAGGCCGGGCCGATCGGTGCGTCGGGTCCGGGCAGCTGCCGTCGCCGGTGCCGTCACCGGCGTGGGCATCTGGGTGCTCTTCGCGATCCTGCCGTTCCTGCACGCCGCCTCGGGCGCGGTCGGCGCCTTCCTGGCGACCTTCGTGGCCGTCCTGGTGTTCCGGCGCGAGCGCTGACAGCGCTGGGCCCGCGAGAGCCGTGGCAGCGACGTAACAGGGCCGTAACCCGACCGGGCGATCGACACACGCCGGAAACCTTCGGCGCGTCGGTCGGTAACCCGCCTCGACCAGCCTCCTGGGCAGACCCCGGTCCCCAAGGAGGAACCCACGTGACACCCAGCTCCGGCGACACCGCCTGGGTCCTCACGAGCGCCGCGCTCGTGCTGCTCATGACGCCAGGCCTCGCGCTCTTCTACGGCGGCATGGTCCGCGCCAAGAGCGTCCTCAACATGATGATGATGAGCTTCGGCGCCCTCGGCCTCATCAGCGTCCTCTGGGTCCTGTACGGCTACTCGCTGGCGTTCGGCGACGACGCCGGCGGCGGCTCGTCGGCAACTTCGACTTCGTCGGCCTCAAGGGCCTGCTCGACGCCGCACCGCTCGGCGGCGTCGCCGGCGAGTCCGCCGGCATCCCGCCCCTGGCGTTCGTCGCCTTCCAGGCCGTGTTCGCGATCATCACGGTCGCCCTGATCAGCGGCGCGATCGCCGACCGCGCCAAGTTCGGCGCCTGGATGGTCTTCGCCGGCGTCTGGGCGACGGTCGTCTACTTCCCGGTCGCGCACTGGGTCTTCGCCTTCGACGGCTACACCGGCGAGGTCGGCGGCTGGATCGCCAACGACCTCAAGGCGATCGACTTCGCCGGCGGTACGGCGGTCCACATCAACGCCGGTGCCGCGGGTCTCGCGCTGGCCCTCGTGCTCGGCAAGCGCGTCGGCTTCGGCAAGGAGCCCATGCGCCCGCACAACCTGCCGCTGGTCATGCTCGGCGCCGGGCTGCTGTGGTTCGGCTGGTTCGGCTTCAACGCCGGCTCGGCGCTCGGCGCCGACAACGCCGCGGCGGTCGCCTGGATCAACACGCATGGTCGCCACCGCGGCCGCCATGCTCGCCTGGCTCGCCACGGAGAAGATCCGCGACGGCACGCCACCTCGCTCGGCGCCGCCTCCGGCGTCGTCGCCGGTCTGGTCGCCATCACCCCGGCCTGCTCGTCGGTCACCCCGTCGGCGCGATCGTCGTCGGCGCCGTCGCCGGTGTGCTCTGCGCCCTCGCCGTCGGCGCTGAAGTACAAGTTCGGCTACGACGACTCGCTCGACGTCGTCGGCGTCCACCTGGTCGGCGGCTCGTCGGCACCCTGCTCATCGGCTTCCTCGCCACCGACAAGGCCCCGGCCGGCGTCAACGGCCTGTTCTACGGCGGCGGCGTCGACCAGCTCTGGCAGCAGGCCGTCGCTGCCGGCGCGGTCCTGGTGTTCTCGTTCGTCCTCGCCTACGTCATCGGCACGGTCATCGACAAGACGATCGGCTTCCGGGTCGACGAGGAGGACGAGGTCACCGGCATCGACCTGACGACGCACGCCGAGTCGGCGTACGACTTCGCGGTCGCTTCGCGGGCAGCGGCGTTCCACACCGGCGCCGGCGTCGGCACGCACGAAGGAGAGGGTGGACGCATGAAGCTCATCACCGCCGTCGTCAAGCCGTTCAAGCTCGACGACGTGAAGAGCGCCCTCGAGGCCTTCGGGGTGCACGGCATCACGGTCACCGAGGCCAGCGGCTACGGCCGGCAGCGGGGCCACACCGAGGTCTACCGCGGCGCGGAGTACACCGTCGACCTGGTGCCGAAGGTCCGCATCGAGGTGCTGGTCGACGACGCCGACGCCGACGACGTGATCGACGTCATCGTCAAGTCGGCCCAGACCGGCCGGATCGGTGACGGCAAGGTCTGGTCGACCCCGGTCGACACCGTCGTCCGGGTCCGCACCGGCGAGCGCGGCGTCGACGCGCTCTGACGCTCGAGCGGCAGCGCGGGGTGACGAGCATGCCGTGCCGGCTTCCGCGCTGCCGGCGGACTACGCGGCCCGGCGCCGGCGAGCTGCTCGCCGAGAGCCGCAGCGCCGGTGCCGGGCAGCGCGATGCGCCGCCGCGGCCTGGCGGCACTGACCGACGCCTGGCTGCGCCAGGTGTTCGCCGACGCGGCCGCGGCCACCGGCGTACCGCGCCGGGCAAGGCCGCCCTGGTCGCCGTCGGCGGCTACGGCCGCGGCGAGCTGTCCCCGGGCAGCGACCTCGACCTGGTGCTGCTGCACGACGACCGCGACGCGCGGTCGGCGCGACCTCGCCGACCGGATCTGGTACCCGGTCTGGGACCCGGGCGTGCACCTCGACCACTCGGTGCGCACCTTCGACGAGGCCCGCCGGCTGGCCAGCAACGACCTGCGGTGCTGCTCGGCCTGCTCGACGCCCGGCACGTCGCCGGCGACCCGGCGCTGGTCGGCCGGCTGCGCACCAGCGTCCTCGGCGACTGGCGCGCGGCCGCCCGCCGCCGGCTGCCCGAGCTGCGCGAGGCCTGGGACGAGCGGGGCGCGCGGTCCGGCGACCTGCGCCACGACCTGGAGCCCGACCTCAAGGAGGGCCGCGGCGGGCTGCGCGACGCTGGTGTCGCTGCGCGCCGTCGCCGCCTCCTGGGTCGCCGACCGGCCGCACCGCGACGTCGACGACGCCGTACGCCGGCTGGCCGACGTCCGGGACGCGCTGCAGCTCGTCACCGGCCGGGCCACCAACCGGCTGCTGCTCCAGGAGCAGGACCAGGTCGCCGCCGACGCTCGGCCTGCCGACGCCGACGCCCTGCTGCGCGAGGTCGGCGCGCTCGGCGGCGGCCGTCACGCACGCCGCCGACGTCACCTGGCGACGGGCGCTGCAGGCCACCCGGCCGCAGCGGTCGCGCTTCGTGCGCGGCCGGCAGCCGGTGCTCCGGCTGCTCGGGCCGGGGCTCGCCGAGCACGACGGCGAGGCCGTGCTGACCGCGCAGGCCGACCCGCCGCACCGACCCGCTGCTCGCGCTGCGGTGGCCGCCGCGCGCGGCCCGCGCCGGGCTGCCGCTCTCGCCGAGCTCGGTCGACCGGCTGGTCGCCGACGCCCCGCCGCTGCCCGAGCCCTGGCCGGAGGACGCCCGGCGACCTGTTCGTCGACGCTGCTCGGCGCCGGGCCCGCCGCATGGTGCCGGTCTGGGAGGCGCTGGACCAGGCCGGCCTGCTCGCCCGGCTGCTGCCCGAGTGGGACCGGGTGCGGCACCGGCCGCAGCGCAACGCCGTGCACCGCTACACCGTCGACCGGCACCTGGTCGAGGCGGCCGTCCAGGCGGCCCCGCTGGTGCGCGAGGTGCACCGCCCCGACCTGCTGCTCGTCGCCGCGCTGCTGCACGACATCGGCAAGGGCTCGAGCCCGGCGACCACAGCCTGGCCGGGGAGCCGATCGCCGAGGACGTCGCCGCCCGGATCGGGCTTCGACCGCCGACGACGTCGCGACGCTCGCCATCGCTCGTCCGGCACCACCTGCTGCTCGTCGAGACGCCACCCGGCGCGACCTGGACGACCCGGCGACCGTCACCGTCGGTCGCCGACGGCGCTCGGCACCACCGAGCGTGCTCGAGCTGCTGCACGCCCTGACCGTGGCCGACGCGCTGGCCACCGGGCCGGCCGCCTGGAGCGAGTGGAAGGCGGGGCTCGTGGACGACCTCGTACGCCGGACCGCGCTGCGCCTGCGACGGCGCGCCCCCCCCGCCGCCGCCCCCGCTGACCCCGGCGCAGACGGCCCTGGTCGCGGCCGGCCGGCTGGCGGTGCGTGGCCGAGCCCGACGAGGCCGTCACCTGGACCGTCACCGTCGCGGCGCCGGACCGGACCGGGCTGTTCGCCACGGTCGCCGGCGTGCTCGCGCTGCACCGGCTGTCGGTGCGCTCGGCCCAGATCCGCACCGAGGACGGGCATGGCGATCGACGTCTGGACGGTGGTGCCCGACCGCGACCACGAGCCGCGGGCGAGGCGCTGCGCAACGACGTGGCGCGGGCGCTGGAGGGCGACCTCGACGTGACCAAGCGGCTGGCCGCGCGCGACGCCGCCGCCGGCAGCCGGCCAGCCCGCCGGCGGCGCCGCGGGTCGACGTCATCGACGCGGCGTCCGAGACCGCGACGGTGGTCGAGGTGCGCGCGGGGGACCGGCCGGGCTGCTCTACCGGCTCGGCCGCGCGCTGGCGCTGATGGGCGTCGACATCCGCGGCGCCCGGGTCGTGACCCTCGGCGCCGAGGCGGTCGACGTGTTCTACCTGCGGGACGCCGTCGGGCCAGCCGCTGTCGGACCTCGCCGCCCGCGAGGCCGTGCGGCTGCTCACCGACGCGGCGGGCTGAGCGCGGCCACCGGAGCCGTCGGCACAGCGAGGACCGGCACCGGCGCGAACGTCCTCGGGTCCGGCATCCGGGTCGAGAACGAGGCCGCCACCAGGCAGAGCCCACCGGCGACGTACCACGCCGGGGTGTAGGTGCCGAGGTGGTCGCGGGTCAGCCCGGCGGCGGTCGCGGCGATCGCGGCACCGACCTGGTGCGAGGCGAACACCCAGCCGAACACGACCGGGCCGCCGTCGCCGAAGTACTGCCGGCACAGCGCGACGGTCGGCGGCACGGTCGCCACCCAGTCGAGGCCGTAGAAGACGATGAACACCAGCATGCTCGGGTGCGGCGAGGCCGCGAACAGCTGGGACACCACCAGCAGCGACAGCGCCGCGCAGCGCGTAGTAGACGGCCAGCAGGATCCGCGAGTCGACCCGGTCGGTGAGCCAGCCGGAGAAGATCGTGCCGACGATGTCGAACAGGCCGACCAGCGCGAGCAGCCCCGCGGCCGTCGTGGTCGGCATGCCGTGGTCGTGGGCCGCGGGGATGAAGTGGGTGCCGACCAGCCCGTTGGTCGACGCGCCGCAGATCGCGAAACCGCCGGCCAGCAACCAGAACGGCGGGTGCGCGCCGCGACGCGCAGCGCGTCGACGGCGTGCGGGCCGCGTTGCCGGTGCGAGCCGGTGGCGTCGACGACCTCGTCCCCGCCGTAGGGCGGCAGGCCGAGGTCGGCGGGGTGGTCGCGCAGCAAGAACAGCACGAGGGGTACGACGGCGAGGGCGGCGCCGGCGACCACCAGCGCCGCGGTGCGCCAGCCGTGGTTGTCGGCCAGCCAGGCCACCACCGGCAGGAAGATGAGCTGGCCGGTGGCGCCGCCCGCGGTCAGGACACCGGTCACCAGCCCGCGGCTGCTTGACGAACCAGCGCCCGGCGACGGTCGCGACGAAGGCCAGCGCCATCGAGCCGGTGCCGAGCCCGACGAGCACGCCCCAGAGCAGCACCAGCTGCCAGCTCGCGGTCATGAAGACGGTCAGTCCGCTGCCGGTCGCCACGAGGACCAGCGCGAACGACACCACCCGCCGGATGCCGAACCGGTTCATCAGCGCCGCCGCGAACGGCGCGGTCAGGCCGAACAGCAGCAGGTTGACCGAGACCGCCAGCGAGATCGTGCCGCGCGACCAGCCGTACTCGTCCTGCAGCGGGGTGATCAGCGCGCCGGGCGTGGCCCGGAAGCCGGCCGCCCCGATCAGCGCCACGAACGCGACCGCGGCCACCAGCCAGGCCGCGGTGCAGCGCGGAAGCGGCGGGCCGGTGGCGGTCGTGGTCACGCCACGCCAGGCTGGCGGATCGGTCGGCCGCGAACCAGTGGCCGGACGGCCATCATGTGCAAGAATCCGGCCATGACCAAGAAGGCACCCGCAGATCGCTCAGCCCCACTGCACCGGGTCGCCGTGCTCGCCCTGGACGAGGTCGTCGGCTTCGACCTGGGAACACCGCCGCAGGTCTTCGGCGCGGCCCGCGACGCCGCCGGTCGCCCGCTGTACGAGGTCCGGGTCTGCACCGTCGGAGCGGCGCCGACCCGCTCGGCGTCGGGGTACGCGGTGATCCCCGAGCACGGCCTGGAGGCGCTGGCCTGGGCCGACACCGTGATCGTGGCGGGCGTCGAAGGCCGGCGCGCCGCCGGGCCGTTCCCCGCCGAGGCACTCCAGGCGCTGCGGGACACCGCCGGCCGGGCGCGGACGGTGTCGATCTGCACGGGGGCGTTCGTGCTCGCCAGCGCCGGGCTGCTCGACGGACGCCCGGCCACCACGCACTGGCTGTAGGCCGACCTGTTCCGCGAGCTGCACCCCGCCGTCCTGCTGGACCCGCAGGTGCTGTTCGTCGACGACGGCGACGTGCTGACCTCCGCGGGCGTCGCCGCCGGGGTCGACCTGTGCCTGCACCTGGTGCGCCGCGACCACGGCAGCGGCCGTCGCCAACCAGGCGGCCCGCCGCTGCGTGGTCCCGCCCTGGCGCAGCGGCGGCCAGTCGCAGTTCATCGAGCGGCAGGTCCCCGCCGTCACCGAGACCTCCACGGCCACCGCGCGGGCCTGGGCGCTGGAGCACCTGGACGAGCCGCTCGACCTGGCGGCGCTGGCGGCCCGGGCCCGGATGAGTGTGCGGACGTTCACCCGCCGGTTCCGCGACGAGACCGGGCTCAGCCCGGCGCGCTGGCTCGCCGAGCAGCGGGTCGACCGGGCCCGGCACCTGCTCGAGACCACCGACCTGCCCGTCGACCAGGTGGCCCGGCACTCCGGCTTCGGGACCGCAGCGGCGCTGCGGGCGCAGATGGCCGCCGCGGTGGGCGTCGCCCCGAGCGCCTACCGCAGCACGTTCCGATCGGCCGGCTGAGACCCGCCGGCGGCTGTCGCCAGCCAGTCGCCGATGATCTCGGCCAGGGCGGGCCCGCCGTCGCCGATCAGGTCGTGGCCCCAGCCGGGCATCGGGCGCACCTCGGCTGCCGGGTGGCGCGTTCGGACCGCCCGGGCACCCTCGTCGTTGGCGACCCGCACCGGCGCCGGCTCGGTCGCGAGCAGCAGCAGCGCCGGGACGTCGGCTGCGGCCAGCGCCTCCCAGCGTCCCAGCGACCGCTCGTGCAGCATGCCGTCCTGCGCGGCGGCCCGGGTGAGTGCCGAGACCACCGGCACGAGCGCCCCTGCAGCCGTGTCCCGCAGCGCCGGCCAGAGCCCCGCCGTGTAGGCCGGGGTCAACGGCCGGCGCAGGTCCCGCTGGATCTGGCGCAGCAGGTCGGCCCGGTCGACGTACGTCGGCTGGCCTGCCTCGATCGCCGCCGCCCGGTCCGCCAGCGACCACTCGGGATGGGTGCCGGGCCGGTCGACGTAGTCGAACTGCCCGCTGTCCAGCAGCACCAGCGCGGCCACGTCGCGCGGTCGCTCGGCGGCAGCCGCGAGCATCACGACACCGCCCCACGAGTGGCCCATCAGCACCGGCCGGTGCAGACGCATGGCGGCCGCGAGCCCCCACACCAGGCCGGCCAGCCGTGGTGGTGCGTACCACTCCGGCGGCAGCGCCGGTGACCCGCCGAAGCCAGGCCCGTCCGGAGCCACCAGCCGGAGCCCGCGGGCGGTGAGCACCGGCGCCAGCTCGGAGAGGTAGGCGCTGGACGTGACGTCGCCGAGGGGGTGCCAGAAGACGACCGGCCGGCCGTCCGGGTCGCCCCACGACCGCACCGCGAGCGTCACGCCCCCGACGTCGAGGCGGTCGACATGACCGGTATCTCCGCCGTCGTCACCCACGCCCGGTGATGCTAGCCGCGGCCCGCCTGGGCGTCCGCGGACACGGTGACCGCGGCCGCGAAGCGGGCCAGCGTGGCGTCGTCCCAGCCGAGTGCCGCCGGTGCCTGCACGACGACCTGACGGTCGCCGTCCGGGGTGAACATGAGGATCTGCGTGCCGCTCTCGACCGAGACGGTGCCAGGAGTGCCGGCTACGTCGATGCTTGTCGCGCCGGGAGCCACGGTCTGGTCGGGCGAGACCATGACCACCAGCTTTCCCTGGAAGTCGTCCGGCGAGGTCGTGCTGCCGGCGGGGGCGATGACGAGCGCGTACTCGTTGCCGGTCACGGACCAGCCGTCGGGGACGAGCGCAGGAGAGATCGGCTTCGGGTGCGCACCCTGGTCGAACGGGACCAGGGCGACGGCCGCGGGCTGCGCCGAGCCGCCGGCGGCCGGAACGGCCACCTGGGTCTGCGCCGGCTCGTCCACCAGCTGGGGGACCAGGACGATGCCGCTGACCACGGCCACGCCGGTGAGCAGCAGCCCGGCGCCGGCTCGCGCGTAGCGCTGCCGGACCAGCGCGCGACGGCCGCGCCGGACGTCGTCGGCCACCACGTCGGGGGTGGGGCTGGCTGTGTCGCCGGCCGCGGAGTCGAGGACGTCGCGGAGGTCGGTCATGGTCATCTCCTGGTGACAGACGTGGCAGGGGCGGGGGTGAGCTCGTCGGACAGCAGCGCTGCGCAGCCGGTCGAGGCCGCGGGCGGTCTGGCTCTTGACGGTGCCTTCGCTGCAGCCGAGCAGGGCGGCGCACTCGGCGACGTCGTACCCGAGCCAGTGCCGCAGCACGACGGCGGCGCGCATCCGCGGCCCGAGCGCGGCCAGCGCGGTGCGTACCGCGTCCCGGTCCTCGACCGCGCCGGTCGCCGCGGCGACCTCCGGGCAGGTCGGCCCGGCTCGTCTCGCTGCGCCGCCAGGCACGGCGGCGCTCGTCGACCACGGCGTTGACCAGGATCCGCCGGGCGTAGGCCTCCGGACCCTGGTCCCGCTCGACCCGCCGCCACGCGACGTACAGCCGGGTGAGCGCGGTCTGGACCAGGTCCTCGGCGAGGTGCTCGTCGCCGGCGGCCAGCAGGGTGGCCAGGCGGAGCAGGGCCGGCCGGCGCGCCATCACGAAGGCCCGGAACTCCTCGTCCCGTGCTCCGGTGCTGCCGTCCACGCCGTCCCCTCTCGCCGGTCTCCCACCCTCCACTACGGAATGACCGTCCGGGGGGTTGCACGTCTGCCCGGATAGGCTGGCCGGGTGTTCGCCACCCTCTCCGACCGCCTGGCCGCCACGTTCAAGAACCTGCGCGGCAAGGGCAAGCTCACCGACGCCGACATCGACGCGACGACCCGCGAGATCCGGGTCGCGCTGCTCGAGGCCGACGTCGCGCTGCCCGTCGTCAAGGACTTCATCGCGGCGGTCCGCGAGCGGGCGCGGGGCGTCGAGGTCAGCCAGGCGCTGAACCCGGCGCAGCAGATCATCAAGATCGTCGACGAGGAGCTCGTCGCCATCCTCGGCGGCGAGACCCGCCGGCTGCGGTTCGCCAAGAAGCCGCCGACGGTGATCATGCTGGCCGGCCTGCAGGGCTCCGGCAAGACGACCCTGGCCGGCAAGCTGGCCTACTGGCTCAAGGGCCAGGGCCACGCCGCCGGTGCTCGTCGCGGCCGACCTCCAGCGACCCAACGCCGTGACCCAGCTGCAGGTCGTCGGCGAGCGCGCCGGCGTCCCGGTGTTCGCCCCGGAGCCGGGCAACGGCGTCGGCGACCCGGTGGCGGTGGCCCGGCAGGCGATCGAGCACGCCAAGCAGAAGATGTACGACGTCGTCATCGTCGACACCGCCGGCCGCCTCGGTGTCGACGCCGAGCTGATGCAGCAGGCCGCCGACATCCGCGACGCGGTGAACCCCGACGAGATCCTGTTCGTCGTCGACGCGATGATCGGCCAGGACGCGGTCACCACCGCGCAGGCGTTCCTCGACGGCGTCGGCTTCGACGGCGTCGTGCTGACCAAGCTCGACGGCGACGCCCGCGGTGGCGCCGCCCTGTCGGTCGCCAAGGTCACCGGCCGCCAGGTGATGTTCGCGTCCAACGGCGAGAAGCTCGACGACTTCGACACCTTCCACCCCGACCGGATGGCCCAGCGCATCCTCGGCATGGGTGACGTGCTGACCCTGATCGAGCAGGCCGAGAAGGCCTTCGACAAGGACCAGGCCGAGGAGATGGCCGGCAAGTTCGGCCGCGGCGAGGACTTCACCTTCGAGGACTTCCTGGCCCAGATGGAGAGCGTCCGCAAGATGGGCTCGATGTCCAAGCTGCTCGGGATGCTGCCCGGCATGGGCGCGATGCGCGAGCAGATCGAGAACATCGACGAGCGCGAGATCGACCGCATCGACCGCGATCATCCAGTCGATGACGCCCGAGGAGCGCCGCAACCACAAGATCCTCAACGGCTCGCGCCGGCAGCGCATCGCGCAGGGCTCCGGCAGCGAGGTGTCCGACGTCAACGCGCTGGTCGAGCGGTTCGTCGAGGCGCAGAAGATGATGCGCCAGCTCGCGGCCGGCGGCGGGATGCCGGGGATGCCGGCGGCATGCCGGGCATGCCAGGGATGGGCCGCGGCAAGAAGGCCAAGGGCAAGGCGGTCGCCGCCGAAGAAGGCCAAGGGCGGCCGGTCCGGCAACCCGGCCAAGCGGGCGATCGAGCAGCGCCAGTGGGAGGCCCGCCAGTCCGGCGAATCGGACGACCTGGCTGGCCATGACGTGGACTTCCAGCTGCCCGACGAGCTCAAGGACCTGCTTCCGCCTCGGCTCCCGCTGACCGTGGGCCCGGTCCCACCGCTGCATCTGCGCGGCTGTCGTCCTGCCGGCCGGCGAGCAGCGCGACCTGTGGGTCGACGAGCACGGCCTGGTCCGCGACGAGCCCGTCGCCGGCGCCGAGACCCTCGCCGACCGGGGCTGGGTGCTGCCGGGGCTCGTCGACGCGCACTGCCACGTCGGGCTGGACGAGCACGGCGGCGTCGACGAGGCGACCACCGAGGCGCAGGCGCTGGCCGACCGCGACGCCGGTGCGCTGCTGCTGCGCGACGCCGGCGTACCGGTCGACACGCACTGGATGGACGACCGCGACGACCTGCCCCAAGGTCGTCCGCGCCGGGCGGCACATCGCCCGGACCCGCCGCTACATCCGCAACTACGGCGCCGAGATCGAGCCGGCCGACCTGGTGGCCGAGGTCGAGACGCAGGCGGGCCGCGGCGACGGCTGGGTCAAGCTGGTCGGCGACTGGATCGACCGGGACGCCGGCGACCTCACGCCGTGCTGGCCCGCGGACGTCGCGGCCGCTGCGATCGCCCGCGCCCACGAGCTCGGCGCCCGGGTCACCGCGCACTGCTTCGGCGAGCAGTCGGTCGCCGAGCTGGTCGCCGCCGGCATCGACTGCATCGAGCACGGCACCGGCCTGACCGACGACGTGGTCGCCGAGATGGCCCGCCGCGGCACCGCGCTGGTGCCGACCCGGGTACAGATCGACAACTTCCCGGCGTACGCCGAGCAGGGTGGGGCGAAGTTCCCCGCGTACGGCGCCCACATGCGCGACCTGCACGCCCGGTGCGACGCCACGCTCCGCTCGGCCCACGAGGCCGGCGTGCCGATCTACACCGGCACCGACGCCGGGGGCGTGCTGCCGCACGGGCTGGTCGGCCGCGAGGTGCTGGCCCTGCACGAGCAGGTGGGCCTGTCGACGGTCGACGCGCTGGCCGCGGCCTCCTGGGCGGCCCGCGACTGGCTGGGCCGTCCGGGACTCGGCGACGGCGACCCCGCGGACCTGGTGGTCTACGACGCCGACCCGCGGGCCGACCTGCGCGCCCTGGCCCACCCGCGCGCCGTCGTCCTGCGCGGCCGCGTCGTCGCCTGAACCGTCACCCGCTGATCGTCGGCCACCGCGATCTTGAGACGCCCGCCCGTGTCGCCGCCGCGTGTCGTCTCAAGATCCATGACAGCTTCGCGCGAATGTGTGGATCTTGAGACGACGCACCGGGCCGAGACTGGTGTGCCATCTCAAGATCGCGGCAGGGTCGCGGATTTCGGCTGGTGGGGGCCGGTCTGGCATGATGGCGCGCTGTACCCGGCGTACGGCGGACCCTCTCATCCGCTGCGTGCCGCGTCCCCCGGCCGGCACCGACCACACCCCCACGTGGCCCGGCGCCGCCACCCGCATGCGAGAAGCAGGAGCTTCATCAACCGTGGCAGTCAAGATCAAGCTGATGCGCATGGGCAAGATCCGTGCACCGTACTACCGCATCGTCGTCGCCGACGCGCGCACCAAGCGTGACGGTCGGGCGATCGAGGAGATCGGGAAGTACCACCCCACCCAGGAGCCCTCGCTGATCGAGGTCGACTCGGAGCGGGCCCAGTACTGGCTGTCCGTCGGCGCCCAGCCGACCGAGCCGGTCGCGGCGATCCTCAAGGTGACCGGGGACTGGCAGAAGTTCAAGGGCCTGCCCGGCCAGGAGGGCACCCTGCGGGTCGCCGAGCCGAAGACCGACAAGAAGACGATCTTCGAGGCGGCTGCCAAGGAGTCCGCGGGCGAGCCCAAGGACGGCGCCACCACGCCGAAGAAGCGGGCCGCCAAGAAGGCCGCCCCCGCCGAGGCAGCAAAGGCCGAGGAGGCCAAGCCCGCCGAGGTCAAGCCCGACGAAGCCAAGGTCGAGGAGACCCCGGCCACTGAGGCAGTCGAGGCCGCTCCCGTCGAGGCCCCCGCCGCCGAGGCAGTCGAGGCTCCCGCCGAGGCGACCGTCACCGAGGAGCCGAAGACCGAGGCTCCGAAGGACGAGGCCTAGTCCATGCTCGAGGAAGCCCTCGAGCACCTGGTCCGCGGCATCGTCGACCACCCCGACGAGGTGTCGGTGACGGACCGCAACGGCCGCCGCGGCCGCACCCTCGAGGTGCGGGTGCACCCCGAGGACCTCGGCAAGGTGATCGGCCGGGCCGGTCGTACCGCCAAGGCACTGCGCACCGTGATCGGGGCCCTCGGCCCTGGTCGCGGCGTCCGCGTCGACTTCCTCGACGTCGACGAGCGCTAGGCCGACCGAGCCCGGACAGGTCGCCGTCATGGAGGTCGTGCTCGCCCGGATCGGCCGTCCGCACGGCATCCGCGGCGAGGTCGTCGGTCGAGGTGCGCACCGACGACCCCGACCGCAGGCTCGCGCCGGGGACCACGCTGCGCACCGAGCCGGCCTCGGTCGGGCCGCTCACCATCGCCGACGGCTGGGTGCACTCCGGCCGGCTGATCCTGCGGTTCGAGGGGTACGACGGTCGCGGCGCCGCCGAGGGCCTGCGCAACGTGCTGCTCGTCGCCGACGTCGACCCGACGGAACGGCCGGAGGACCCCGACGAGTACTACGACCACCAGCTGGTCGGGCTCAGCGTGCGCACCGTCGACGGCGAGCCGGTGGGCGAGCTGACCGAGGTGCTGCACCTGCCGGGACAGGACGTGCTCGCGGTGCGGCGGCCGGACGGGACCGAGGCGCTGGTGCCCTTCGTGTCGGCCATGGTGCCGACCGTCGATCTCGAGGACCGGCGTCGTGCTGGTCGACCCGCCGCCCGGCCTGCTGACCGACGTACCGTACCGACGAGGGCGAGTGACGTGCGCCTCGACGTCGTCACGATCTTTCCCGACTACCTGGCGCCGCTGCGGCTGTCGCTGATCGGGCGGGCCGTCGACGACGGGTTGATCGACCTGCGGGTGCACGACCTGCGCACCTGGACCAGCGACCGGCACCGGACCGTCGACGGCTCCCCGTACGGCGGGGGGCCGGGCATGCTGATGCGGCCGGAGCCGTGGGGGGACGCCCTCGACGCGGTCTGCGGGCGGGAGGCCGCTGACGGCGCACTGCCGCCGCGCATCCTGGTGCCCACGCCGGGCGGGCGTCCGTTCGACCAGGCGATGGCGCACGAGCTGGCGGCCGAGCCGTGGCTGGTCTTCGCCTGCGGGCGCTACGAGGGCATCGACGCCCGGGTGCTCGACGAGGCCGCCGAGCGCGGCCGGGTGGACGAGATCTCGCTCGGCGACTACGTGCTCAACGGCGGCGAGGTGGCGGTGCTCGTCGTCGTCGAGGCGGTGGCCCGGCTGCTGCCCGGCGTGATCGGCAACGCCGAGTCGCTGGTCGAGGAGTCGCACGCCGTGGCGTCGGGCGGCCTGCTCGAGGCGCCCGGCTACACCAAGCCGGCGTCCTGGCGGGGCCGTGACGTGCCCGAGGTGCTGCTGTCCGGGCGACCACGCCCGGATCGCCCGCTGGCGCCGGGACGAGGCGCTGCGCCGGACGGCCGAGCGCCGGCCCGACCTGGTCGCCCGGCTCGACCCCGCGGTCGCTGGACCGCCAGGACCTGGTCACGCTGGCCGAGCTGGGCTGGGCTCCGGCCGAGGACGGACGATTGGCCCGGGTCGCCGGGCCTGTGGCAGACTGACCCACTGCTCCGCACCGCGCGCGCCCCCGCCACAGGGAGGGCGCGATCGCACGGCCACCGGAGCGGGACGAGACAACTCCACCCCCACACCGTGGGTGACCTGTGGCACCGCGAGAGAAGAGACCACGATGCAGACGCTGGACGCCCTCGACGACGCCTCGAAGCGCTCGGACATCCCCGAGTTCCGCCCCGGCGACACCTTGAAGGTCCACGTCAAGGTCATCGAGGGCACTCGCTCCCGCATCCAGGTGTTCCAGGGCGTGGCCATCCGCCGCCAGGGCGCCGGCGTGCGCGAGACCTTCACGGTCCGCAAGGTCAGCTTCGGCGTCGGCGTCGAGCGCACCTTCCCGGTGCACACCCCGGTGATCGACAAGATCGAGGTCGTCACCCGCGGCGACGTCCGCCGGGCCAAGCTCTACTACCTGCGCGAGCTGCGCGGCAAGGCCGCCAAGATCAAGGAGCGCCGCGACACCCCCGTCGCCCGCTGACCGCTCGACCGGACGAGCTCCGGGACCAGGACCAACTGCCGCCGCCGGTGCTGGAGCGCCGCCGTCGCCGGCCGCGCTCCCGCGGCGGCGTTGTCGGCGAGCTGCTGCTGCTCGTCGTCGTCGTGGTGCTCGCCACCTCGATGGTGCGCACCTTCCTGGTCGCCCCGTTCTCGATCCCGTCGGGCTCGATGGAGCAGACCCTGCACGTCGGTGACCGGATCCTCGTCGACCGCCTGTCCTACCGGTTCCACGACGTACGCCGGGGAGACATCGTCGTGTTCGACGGCACCGAGGCGTTCGGCCGGCTGGGCGACGGCAAGGGCGAGACCGACTACGTGAAGCGGGTCATCGGGCTCCCCGGCGACCACGTGATGAGCCTCGGCACCGAAGACCACGGCGATGGTGTGGTGTACGTCAACGGCGCGCCCCTTCGCGAGAGCGAGTACCTGTATCCCGGCGAGGTCGGCTCGGAGACCACGTTCGACGTCAAGGTCCCTGCGGGCCATCTGTGGCTGATGGGCGACCACCGGGCCGACTCGCTGGACTCGCGCGCCCATACCGGCGACCCCGGCGGCGGCATGGTGCCCATCGACAAGGTGCTCGGTCGGGTGATGCTCGTTGCGTGGCCGCTGGACCGGATCGGCCGGGTGCCCGACTCGGGCCTGTCCGACGCGCCGACCGGATCGGCGGCGGGGCACCGGTGACCGTAGGCTCTGACTGCCCGGCGATCGTCGCCGACGGGGACGGAAGGACGACGCCATGACGACCGAGGACGGCCGGCGCTCCGCCGACCTGCCCGTCGAGCCGTCTGCCGCCGCGACTGATACCCAGCCGAGCGCCGCCCCCACGGCTCCGGGCTCCCGCTCGGCAGCAGTCCGCACCCGCCGGGCCAAGCCGAAGCACAAGTCGTTCGTGCGCGAGCTGCCCGGCATCGTGATCACCGCGCTGGTCATCTCGGTGCTGATCAAGACGTTCCTGGTGCAGGCGTTCTACATCCCGTCCGGGTCGATGGAGAACACGCTGCTGGTCAACGACCGGGTGCTGGTCAACAAGCTGGCCGACAAGCCGGACGAGATCCATCGCGGCGACGTGATCGTGTTCCGTGATCCCGGCGGCTGGCTGAACGGGCCGCAGACGACCTCCCGCGGCGGGCTGCTCGGGCTGGTCCGGGACGGCCTGGTCTTCGTCGGGCTGGCGCCGGCGGCCGGCGAGGAGGACCTGATCAAGCGGGTCATCGGCGTCGGCGGCGACAAGGTGGCCTGCTGCGACGCCCAGGGCCGGGTGACGGTGAACGGGGTGCCGCTGGACGAGCCGTACCTGTTCCCCGGCGACAAGCCGTCGGAGCAGACGTTCTCGAAGACCGTGCCCGCCGGCGAGCTCTGGGTGATGGGCGACCACCGGTCGGTCTCCGAGGACAGCCGCTTCCACACGGAGCAGCCGGGCAAGGGCTTCGTGCCTGTCGACGACGTGATCGGGCGGGCCTTCACCATCGTCTGGCCGCTGGACCGCGCCCGCCTGCTGCACCACCCCGCCACGTTCGAGAAGCCCGGGCTGGACGCGTCCGGCGGGTGACAGCGGGCCGGTCGTCGTAGGCTCGGGCGCGATGAGCGAGAGGGGCGGCAGGTGAGAGCGATGCCGCGGTTCGTCGTGCGCCGCGAGGGCGGGCTCTACGCCTACGAGAAGGCGCTGGAGCGGGCCGGCCTCACGCCGGTCGCCGGCGCCGACGAGGCCGGCCGCGGCGCCTGCGCAGGCCCCCTCGTGGTGGCCGCGGCAGTGCTCCCGACCGGTCGTCGGGGGCAGGTGCCGGGGCTGGCCGACTCCAAGCTGCTCACCCCGGCCGCCCGGGACCGGGTGTACGACGAGGTGCTGGCCCGTGCCGCGGCCACGCTCGGTGGTGGTGATCCCGGCCCCAGGAGGTCGACCGGCTCGGCCTGCACGTCTGCAACGTCGAGGGCATGCGGCGGGCCCTCGCGCAGCTGGCGGTGCCCCCGGCGTACGTGCTGACCGACGGGTTCCCGGTGCGTGGCCTGCCGGCCCCCGGCCTGGCGGTCTGGAAGGGCGACCGGGTCAGCGCGTCGATCGCCGCGGCGTCGGTGCTGGCCAAGGTGACCCGGGACCGGATCATGGCCGGGCTGCACGAGGTCTTCCCGGCGTACGACTTCCTCGGGCACAAGGGCTACGTCACGCCGGTGCACAACGCGGCGCTGGACGAGCACGGGCCGTGCGCCGAGCACCGCTTCTCCTACGTCAACGTGGCCCGACGGGTGCTGCGGAACGGCCCGGACGACCGAGTGCCCGGTCCGGACCCTGGTCCGGTTGGATGACCTGGTCGACGAGGGCGCCCTGGTCGACGACGTCGAGGAGGTGCTGGCGTGAGCGCGGAGGACCTGGAGAAGTACGAGACCGAGATGGAGCTGCAGCTCTACCGGGAGTACCGCGACGTCGTCGGCCTGTTCGGCTACGTGGTCGAGACCGAGCGGCGGTTCTACCTCACCAACGCCGTCGAGGTGACGCCGCGGAGCACCGAGAGCGGCGAGGTCTGGTTCGAGGTGACGATGGCCGACGCGTGGGTGTGGGACATGTACCGGCCGGCCCGGTTCGTCAAGAACGTCCGGGTGCTGACGTTCAAGGACGTCAACGTCGAGGAGCTGGCCCGGCACGAGCTCTCGGTGGAGCTGCCCGGCGAGTACGTCGCCGTCGGTCCACAGGACCGGTGCTCGGCCTTGACCGTCCACAGATGCCCGGCGCGGTCCTCGTGCGGCCGGTCGCGGGGCGGCAGGCTCGGTCGGGTGGCGGAGGACACCGGTGACGGGCGGCAGCGGGTGCGGGCGAAGGACGCGTTGGGCGCCTACGGCGAGCGGGTCGCCGCCGCGCACCTGGTGGCGGCGGGCATGACGGTGCTGGACCGCAACTGGCGCTGCCCCATCGGCGAGATCGACATCGTGGCGCGCGACGGCGACGTGCTGGTCGTGTGCGAGGTCAAGACGCGGTCGTCGACGGCGCTCGGGCACCCGCTGGAGGCGGTCACGGCGCGCAAGGCCGCCCGGCTGCGGCGGCTCGCGGCGGCCTGGATCACCGAGCGGCAGTCCACCCGCCGGACGTGCGGATCGACCTGGTGGGCGTGCTGCGGCCCGCCCGCGGCGCGGCCGACGTCGAGCACGTGCGGGGGGTGGCCTGAGTGCCGCTGGCCCGGACCCGCGGCGTGGCGCTGGTCGGTGTCGACGGCCACCTGGTCGAGGTCGAGGCCGACCTCGGGACCGGCATGCCGTCGTACAGCCTGGTGGGGCTGCCGGACGCGTCGCTGACCGAGTCGCGGGACCGGGTGCGGGCGGCGATGACCAACAGCGACCAGCACTGGCCGGCCACCAAGCGGGTCACCGTGAACCTGTCGCCGGCCAGCCTGCCCAAGCGCGGCTCGAGCTTCGACCTCGCGATCGCCGCGGCGATCCTGGCGGCCCAGGAGGTGGTGCCGCCAGCACGCCTTCGACGACGCGGTGCTGCTCGGCGAGCTCGGCCTGGACGGGCGGGTGCGGCCGGTGCGCGGCGTGCTGCCGGCCGTCGCGGCGGCCGCCCGGGCGGGCGTGGCGGCGGCGGTCGTGCCGGCGGCCAACGCGGCCGAGGCGGCGCTGGTGCCCGGGATCCGGGTCACGGGGGTGCGCACCCTGGCCGGGCTGGTGGCCCGGGCGCAGCGGCGACGAGCTGCCCGAGGTCGAGCTGGCCGAGGACCGCCGCCGCGCCGGTCGACCCGGCCGCCGACGACCCGGCGCACCGACCGGACCTGGCCGACGTGCTCGGCCAGGCGACCGCGCGCTACCTGCTCGAGGTCGCCGCGGCCGGCGGGCACCACCTGCTGATGTCGGGGCCGCCGGGTGCGGGCAAGACGATGCTGGCCGAGCGGCTGCCCGGCCTGCTGCCGCCGCTCGACCGGGCCGCCGCCCTCGAGGTGACCGCGGTGCACTCGGTGGCGGGCTCGCTGCGCGACGGCACCGGGCCGCTCGTGCGCGCACCCGCCGTTCCAGGCGCCGCACCACACGGCCTCGGTCGCGGCGATCGTCGGCGGCGGCTCGACCCAGGTACGGCCCGGGTGCGGCGTCGCTGGCGCACCGCGGGGTGCTGTTCCTCGACGAGGCGCCGGAGTTCGCCCCGGCCGTGCTCGACGCGCTGCGCGAGCCGCTGGAGTCCGGCGAGATCACGGTGGCCCGGCTGGCCGCCCGGGTGCGGTTCCCGGCCCGGTTCCAGCTGGTGCTGGCGGCCAACCCGTGCCCGTGCGGGCTGGCGGCCACGGCGCCGGGTGCGGACACCGGTGCACCTGTACGCCGATGGCCCGGCTGCGCTACCTCGGCCGGCTGTCCGGCCCGCTGCTCGACCGGGTCGACCTGCGGATCGAGATGCTCGCGGCCACCCGGGCCGACCTGCGCGGCGGCTCCGGCGCCGCCGGAGGTCACCGCCGTGGTCGCCGACCGGGTCGCCGCGGCGCGGGACCGGATGGCGGCCCGGCTGGCCGACACCCCGTGGCGGGTCAACGCCGAGGTGCCGGGGCCACGTGCTGCGGCGGCTCTGGCGGCTGCCGTGGGAGGTGGTGGGGGAGGCCGAGCGGCTGCTCGACCGCGGGGTCCTCACCGCCCGAGGGGTCGACCGGGTGGTGCGGGTCGCCTGGACGCTGGCCGACCTGGCCGGGCGGGACGTCCCGGACGCCGGCGACGTCCGGGTGGCGCTGGACTGCCGGGGGGTGGCCCGGTGGGCGGCGTGATCCCGGCGGCCGAGCGGGCCGCCCGGGCCGCGCTGACCCGGCTGGCCGAGCCCGGCGACGCCTGGCTCGGCCGCGCGGTGGCCGGTCTCGGCGCCGCCGAGGTGCTCGACCGGGTCCGATCCGCCCGGGCCGGCGAGGACGAGCGCCTCGGCGCACTACCGGGTCCGGCTGCCTGCGCTGGCGGCGGACGCCGGCCTGGCCGCCCGCGCCGGCGCCCGGGTCGTCGTGCCCGGCGACGACGAGTGGCCGGCCGCGCTCGACGACCTGGGCGAGCGGGCGCCGATCGCCCTCTGGGTGGCGGGGGAGGGTCAGCTGGCCGACGTCGCGCGGCGGAGCGTGTCGGTCGTCGGGGCCCGCGCCTGCACGGCGTACGGCGAGCACGTGGCCGGCGAGCTCGCGGCCGGCCTCGGCGACCGCGGCTGGACGGTGGTGTCCGGCGGCGCCTATCGGCATCGACGCGGCCGCCCACCGGGGCGCGCTGGCCGTCGACGGGCCGACGGTCGCCGTGCTGGCCTGCGGCGTCGACGTGGCCTACCCGGCCGCGCACGACGGGCTGCTCCGCGCGATCCGCGCCCAGGGCGTGGTCGTGTCCGAGCTGCCGCCGGGCTCGCGGCCCACCCGGCGCCGGTTCCTCGACCGCAACCGGGTCATCGCGGCGCTCAGGCGCGGGACGGTCGTGGTCGAGGCCGCGACCCGCAGCGGGGCGAAGAACACCGCCGGGCAGGCCGACGAGCTGTCCAGGCCGGTGATGGCCGTCCCCGGCCCGGTCACGTCGGCCGCCTCGGCCGGCTGCCACGAGCTGATCCGCGGGTCGCGGCGCCGCCGCTGGTCACCGACGCGGCCGACGTGCTCGACCTGGTCGGCGACCTGGTGACCGATGCCCGGCGACCTGCGCCGCGGCGAGAGCCGGCCGCACGACAGCCTGGACCCGGTGACGCTGCGGGTGCTCGAGGCGCTGCCGCTGCGCCGCCGGGCCGGTGCCGACAGCGTCGGCCGGGTCGCGGGACTGGACGCGCCGACCGTGCTGCGGGCGCTGGCGCTGCTGGCGGCCACCGGGCTGGCCGACGCGCACGAGGGCCGGTGGCGCCGGACGCCGGCCGCGTTCGGGGCGCCGGGGCCGCCGATGGCGGGACTGACCTGCGGCGATGTCCGGCGCGGCGGTGCTTGCGCGGCGCACGACCACAGGACACCGTGTGGCCCATGGGGCGGGTGGAGGTTGCGGCGGGGGCGGAGCACGATGCCGTCCCGCATGCCGGCACCCGTGCCCGCCCCGCGGCCTTCGCCGACGCCCTGGCCGGCTTCACCCGGCACCTGCGCTCGGAGCGTGGGCTCTCGGCGCACTCGGTCGCGGGCCTACGGCGGCGACGTGGCCAGCCTGCTCGAGCACGCCCGCCGGATGGGCCGGGACGTCCCTGGCCGGGCTCGACCTGCTCGTCCTGCGCAGCTGGCTGGCCGGCCAGTCGACCCGGGGGATGGCCCGGGCCACGCTGGCCCGGCGGGCGGCCGCCGCGCGCAGCTTCACCGCCTGGGCGCGTGCGGACCGGCCTGCTGGACGACCGACCCCGGGGCGCTGCTCGCGACGCCGCGCAGCGGCCGCCCGCTGCCCGGCATCCTCCGGCGGGACGAGGCGGACGCGCTGCTGCACGTGGCGGGACTCGGCCGCCGACGACGAGAGCGCCGACCGCTGTCCGTGACCTGGCGGTGCTCGAGGTGCTGTACGCCGCGGCATCCGGGTCGGCGAGCTGTGCGGGCTCGACCTCGACGACGTCGACCGGGGGCGCCGGGTGCTGCGGGTCATGGGCAAGGGCGCCAAGGAGCGGATGGTGCCGTTCGGGGTGCCGGCGCTGCGCGCCGTGGACCGCTGGCTGGCCGACGGCCGCCCGAGGCTGGCGGGGCCGACCAGCGGCGCCGCGCTGTTCCTCGGAGCGCGCGGCGGGCGGGTGGACCCGCGCACGGTACGCCGGTCGGTGCACGCCCTGCTCGCGCACGTCCCCGGAGCCCCTGACCTGGGGCCGCACGGCCTCCGCCATTCGGCTGCCACCCACCTGCTGGAAGGAGGAGCCGACCTGAGAAGCGTTCAAGAACTTCTCGGCCACGCTACGCTCGCCACGACGCAGATCTACACCCATGTGTCCGTCGACCGGCTGAAGGCAACGTATGACCAAGCGCACCCACGGGCCTGACGGCGCTGCCGCCTCGCCCTCCGGGGGAGTGGGCGCCGCCACCGCACGCGACGATGTCGTCGTCGACGACGTCGCGGCGGAGAAGAGCGCTGCCGAGGCAGCGCTGCGCGAGCTGTGGCAGGACTTCAAGGAGACCGGTGACGCCGCCCTGCGCGAGCGGCTGATCCTGCACTACTCGCCGCTGGTGAAGTACGTCGCCGGCCGGGTCGGCGTCGGCCTGCCGCCGAACATCGAGCAGGCCGACCTCGTCTCCTACGGCATCTTCGGGCTGATCGACGCCATCGAGAAGTTCGACCTCGAGCGGGCCATCAAGTTCGAGACCTACGCGATCAGCCGGATCCGCGGCGCCATCATCGACGAGCTGCGCGCGATCGACTGGATCCCGCGCTCGGTCCGGTACAAGGCCCGCGAGGTCGAGAAGGCCTACGCCACGCTCGAGGCCCAGCTGCACCGCACGCCGAGCGAGGCCGAGGTCGCCGCCGAGATGGGCATCAAGCTCGAGGACCTGCACCAGATCTTCAGCCAGGTGTCCTTCGTCAACGTGGTGGCCCTCGACGAGCTGCTCAGCGTCGGCGGCGAGAAGGGCGACAAGCTCAGCCTGGTCGACACGCTGGAGGACACCAAGGCCGAGGACCCGGTCCTGGCGTTCGAGGCCGAGGAGACCAAGTTCCTGCTGGCCAAGGCGATCAACCAGCTGCCCGAGCGGGAGAAGATCGTCGTGACCCTCTACTACTACGAGGGCCTCACGCTGGCCGAGATCGGCCAGGTCCTCGGCGTCACCGAGAGCCGCATCTGCCAGATGCACACCAAGGCCGTGCTGCAGCTGCGCGGCAAGCTGGCCGAGGGCAAGGACTGAGCCGGCGCCGGCCTGCGGCCG
Organism: uncultured Actinomycetota bacterium; assembly: GCA_963728425.1. Classification (GTDB taxonomy): domain Bacteria; phylum Actinomycetota; class Actinomycetes; order JACCUZ01; family JACCUZ01; genus JAVEDA01. The sequence continues at coordinate 702 of CAVSKC010000004.1, read as the reverse complement.
GACGAGCCGGCCACAGCCGGCTGAGCGCCGACCGGGGACCCATCACCAGCAGCGGGCCCGCGGCCGGGTCCAGCCACCGCAGGATCCGGCGCATCTCCGTCCGGGGCACGGACACGCAGCCCGCCGTCGCGCCCGGGGCCGCTCACGTGCAGGAAGATCCCGCCGCCCAGCCGGGTGTCCGCGGGCTGGTCGGCCACCCACTGGCCGTCGGGCGCCCGGTGCACGCCGGCCGGCAGGTTGAAGCCGAGCACCGCTGCGTAGCGGTACTGGGTGCCGTAGCCCGACAGGTCCTCCGCCCAGCTCGTCCGCCACGCGCTGGTGGCCGCCCGGCGCGGCTGGAGCACGTTGTAGGTCTTCGGGTCCCGCGGGTCGTAGGTCCACCAGTCGTTCCGGTCGACCTCCCGGTAGCCCAGCGCTGTCCCCGGGTCGGGGCCGTTGCCGAAGGCGGACACGACCGCGAAGGTGCCCGCCGGGCTGGTGCCCGAGTTCTGCCGCCGCCGGTCGGCGAGGACGAAGCCGTTGCGGCCCACCCGGGCCCGCACCGGCTCGCCGACCAGCTGCCAGGCGCCCGTCCGCGTCGCGCTCCCAGGTCCGCAGCATCGCCTAGCTGCTCGACCAGTCCCGGGCGGAGACGACCACCACCTGGCGGGCGTCGCCGAGGTGGGTGAGCCGGCTCGGGTGGTAGGCCGGGACGGTGGCCGA
>CAVSKC010000003.1:0-311453 GCA_963728425.1 uncultured Actinomycetota bacterium | reverse complement strand
TGCCCTTGTGGATCAGCAGGGTGGCGTCGCCGCCGTCGTCGAGCAGCATGTTCGGGCCCTTGCCGTCCGGCCAGACCAGCATCTGCTCGGTGCACCACCAGTACTCCGGCAGGGTCTCGCCCTTCCAGGCGAAGACCGGCGTGCCGGCCGGCGCGTCGACGGTGCCATCCGGGCCGACCACGACGGCGGCGGCGGCGTGGTCCTGGGTGGAGAAGATGTTGCAGGAGACCCAGCGGACGTCGGCACCGAGCGCGATGAGGGTCTCGATCAGTACCGCGGTCTGCACCGTCATGTGCAGCGAGCCGGCGATCCGGGCGCCGGCCAGCGGCTGGCGTCGGCCGAACTCCTCGCGCAGGGCCATCAGGCCCGGCATCTCGTGCTCGGCGAGCCGGATCTCGTTGCGGCCGAACTCGGCCAGGGACAGGTCGGCGACCTTGTAGTCGCCGGGCTTCAGCGTGGTTGCAGTCATGTGTACGTCTCCGCGACTGGGCCTGCACGCGAGGCGGCCCGATGGATGCGCGGATGCGGCGTGGGCCGCACGAGGTGGATCAGCCTCGGCCTAGCGTGTGCCCGGCGCGGCCCCTCAGGGCCGACCCATCAGTGACGCCGTGCTCCGGCACCCAGTCTAGCGGCCGGGGCCGGATCGGTCACGCTCCGGCCGAGGTCGATGTCCGGCTCGAGGTAGATCGACCCGGGCGATCGGCTACCGCCGTCCCGGATCCGCTCCTCGGCCGCGTCGATGGTGCGGGCCACCTCGGCCGCGCGTGTCGGTCGGGCGCCACCGCGATCTTGGCCGCGACCAGCAGCTCGTCCGGCCCCAGGTGCATGGTCTTCATGTGGATGACCCGTTGCACCGACGGCGTCGGCCACCAGCGCGGCCGTGATCCGGGCCACCGCCTCGGCCGTGGCGCCCTCGCCGAGCAGCAGGCTCTTGGTCTCGATCGCCAGGACGACCGCGACGCAGACCAGCAGCACGCCGATCGCCACCGTGCCGATGCCGTCCCAGATGCCGTCGTCGGTGATCAGCGTGAGCCCGACGCCGAACAGGGCGAGGACCAGGCCGACCAGCGCGGCGAAGTCCTCGAGCAGCACGACCGGCAGCTCGGGCGCCTTGGCCCGGCGGATGAACTGCACCCAGGTCTGGCCGCCGCGCACCTGGTTGGACTCGTGGATGGCGGTGCGGAACGAGTAGGACTCGAGGCCGATGGCCACCACCAGCACGAGCACCGGCACCCACTGCCACGCGTCGATCGGCTCCGGGTGCTGGATCTTGTGGTAGCCCTCGTACAACGCGAACAAGCCGCCGACGCTGAACAGCACGACCGACACGATGAACGCGTAGATGTAGCGCTCCCGGCCGTAGCCGAACGGGTGCTCCGGCGTGGCGGCGCGTCGCGCCCGGCGGCCGCCGACCAGCAGCAGCAGCCTGGTTGCCCGAGTCGGCGACCGAGTGGATCGACTCGGCAAGCATCGAGGACGACGCGGTCAGCAGGAACGCCGATGAACTTGGTGACCGCGATGCCGAGGTTGGCGCACAGCGCCGCGACGATCGCCCGGTTGCCGCCGCCGGCGCTCACAGGGCACCCTCCGCGAGGCCGCGCCTTGAGCAGCACGATCGGCGCGATGGGCGAGGGGTCGATGCCCTGCGCGAGCGCCAGGTAGACGCGTGGCGAAGTCGAGCACCGCCACCAGGCTGGCCAGCCGGGACAACGCGTGCTCGCCCTCCGCGCGCAGCTCGCTGCTCACCACGTTGTACCGCTCGGCGACCCGGTGCGACGCGTCCGCCCGGCGGGCCACCTCGGGCACCTCGTCGGTGTCGCGCAGCACCAGCAGCCGCAGCCGCGGCCGGCGTCGGCCCGTCGTCCACCCGGTCGCGGAAGATGTCGTCGTCGGCGCCGTCGGACCCGAGCGCGCCGAACGACCCCGGCCATCACCACGATCTGGTTGTGGTGCACCTCGGTGAGCGGCGCCGTGCACGGCCGGCTACTTGGCGTTCTCGGCCGAGCTGGCAGCGATGCGCGCCGCCGCGACGCTGGCGAGCCTCGTCTCGCCCCACACGATCAGGGCAGCGTCCCTGCCAGCTGCAGCGGCGATCGCCTTGGCCGGGTTCTCCAGGCTGTCGACCGCCGGCGCACAGTGCTCGGCCAGCCGGTCCAGCCGTCGGCAGTCCGGGCCAGCAGATCCCGCGGGACGGCGGCCAGCCCGACGCGTCCAGGACCATGAGGACCGGGACGGCCAGGCCCACAGGTTCGCCCGCGGCATCCGGCCGCGCGCGTCGACCCGCAGGTGCAGCGCCCGCCCGCCGTCGCTGCGGGCTGCGAGCGGCGAACCGGCCGCACCGACCGTGACCACCTGGGCGCCCCGCCGGAGCGCCTCGTCGGTGGCCGACAACGTCTCCTCGGTGCCGCCCGAGCAGGACACGGCGACCACGAGGTCCATCGGGCCGACCCAGCCCGGCAGGCGGTAGCCCCGGTGGACGACGACGGGCACCGGGCAGGTCCGGCCGGCGACGGCGGTCGCGACGTCGCCGGCGATCCCGGAACCGCCCATGCCGGTGACCACGACGGCGCGCGGCCGGTCGCCGGCGAGGCCGGCCAGCGGTGTCGGGCTCGACCAGGACCAGCGCCTCGCGCACCTGGGCGCCGGCCGTGGCGACCGCCGCGCAGCATCGCCGTCACGGTCCAGGTCGGCCAGCGCAGGCCGGGTCGTCGAGGGCGGCGTCGTCCGGCTGCCGCCGGACGTCGACGGGCCGCCGGGCCTCGTCGATCAGCAGCACCGGGATGTCGTCCCGGACCGGGTAGGCGAGCCCGCACGTCGAGGAGGTGCAGACCAGCTCGTCTCCGTGCTCGCCTCCCTCTTCGGCGCGCAGCGGGGAGTGGCACTGCGGGCAGGCCAGGATCTCCAGCAGGCGGGGGTCGAGCTGCACGGCTCAGGTCTCCTTCTCGTTGGTCGAGTGAGTCGGTCGGTCGCGTCGGACGGGTCGTCGCGGCTGCCGGGCCGGACCCGGACGCACCAGGCCAGCACCTCGTCGCGCAGCGCGCTCCATCGCGCGGCCGGTCGGGTGCCTCGACGTTGAGCCGCAGCAGCGGCTCGGTGTTGGACGGCCGCAGGTTGAACCACCAGTCCGGGCCGTTCACCGTCAGCCCGTCCAGCTCGTCGACCTGCGACCCCGGCGCGGCGGCCGAACGCGTACGCGGACGGCCTTGCGTCGGCCGACCGCCTGGTCGGCCACCTCGCTGTTGATCTCGCCGGAGGCGACGTAGCGCTCGTACGCCGACTGCCAGCCCGGACAGCGGCTCGCCCTGCTCGCCCAGCGCCGCCAGCACGTGCAGCGCCGCGAGCATGCCGGTGTCGGCCCGCCAGAAGTCGCGGAAGTAGTAGTGCGCCGAGTGCTCGCCGCCGAACACCGCGTCGGTGCGGGCCATCTCGGCCTTGATGAACGAGTGCCCGACCCGGGTCCGCACCGGCGTGCCGCCGTGCTCGAGGACGATCTCCGGCACCGCCCGCGAGGTGATCAGGTTGTGGATCACCGTCGCGCCGGGGTGCTTGGCCAGCTCGCGGACGGCGACCAGCGCCGTGACCGCGGACGGCGACACCGGCTCGCCCCGCTCGTCGATGACGAAGCAGCGGTCGGCGTCGCCGTCGAAGGCGAGGCCGATGTCGGCGCCGCTCGGCCGACCACCCGCGCCTGCAGGTCGACCAGGTTCGCCGGGTCGAGCGGGTTGGCCTCGTGGTTGGGGAAGGTGCCGTCCAGCTCGAAGTACATCGGGACCAGGTCGACGGGCAGCCCGGCGAGCACGGTCGGGACGGTGTGCCCGCCCATCCCGTTGCCGGCGTCGACCACGACCCGCAGCCGGCGGTTGCCGGAGAGGTCGACGAGGTCGCGCAGGTACTCGGCGTACGCCGGGAGCAGGTCCTGCGCGGTGACGGTGCCCGTGCCGGGCCGCCGACCGTCGGGGACGCCGTGCTCGGCCAGGTCCCGGATCTCGGCCAGGCCGCTGTCCAGCCCGACCGGGCGGGCACCGCCGCGGCACAGCTTGATGCCGTTGTACTGCGCCGGGTTGTGGCTGGCCGTGAACATCGCGCCGGGCAGGTCCAGGCTGCCGCTGGCGAAGTAGAGCTGGTCGGTGGAGGCGAGCCCGATCGTGACGACGTCGGCGCCCTGGTCGGTCGCGCCGGCGGCGAACGCCGCGGCCAGCTCGGGCGAGGACGGGCCGCATGTCGTGGCCCGACCACGACGGCGCCACCGGCTGCGCCGACGACGCGGACGAACGCCGCGCCGAGGGCGCGGGCGACCTCGGCGTCGAGCTGGTCGGGCACCACGCCGCGGACGTCGTAGGCCTTGACGAAGGCCGACAGGTCGTGGCGGAGCGGGGCGAGCGGCACGCCGGCGAGCCTAGCGGCCGCCCGCGGGCGGCGGCTCGGCGGGCCCGCTGCTGCTGGTCAGACGCTTGCGGGTCTTGTCCAGCACCCTGGTCGACGGGGAGGGCGCGGGCGCCGCCCTGCTCGGCCCAGGTGCGGTGCTCGCAGCGGTGGCAGGACGTGAACTCGACCGGCGACCCGTCGGTGAGGTTCATCGCGATCCGGGTGACCCGCTCGCTGCCGCAGGCCCGGCAGCTGGCGCCGGCGCGGGCGCCGGGCTGGGTGAGGGAGCCGAGGGGGACGTGCGTGCGGGACGGGGAGGCCGTGCTGGTGCGCGCCATGGGAGTTCTGCTTTCGAGGAGTCCGATGATGGCCCCGCGCCGGCCAGGAGGATGAGGTGCCGGTTTCCGGGGTAGTGCGATGTCCGAGCGGTGACAAGACTGCATCGGCGGACGTCAAGGATTCCTTAAGTTTCCGGCGTGTCCAGGGCAAACCGGACATCGGTCATCGCTCGCCGGTCCTCGCCTCAGTCGGGGCTGCGGAGCACCCGGAGGTGGCCGCGCCGGCCCACCTCGACCGGCCTCGGGCACCGGCTCGCGGGGCCGGTCGGGCGGCCTCGCGGACCGCGTCGGCCAGCGCCTCGAGGTCGTCGCTGCTCGGCCCGAGCGTCGGCCGGGTCCGGCGCCAGCCGCAGCACCTCCCACCCGCGCGGCGCGGTGAGGCGCTCCGAGTGGGCGCGCACAGGTCGTAGCAGTGCGGCTCGGCGTAGGTCGCCAGCGGGCCGAGCACGGCGGTGGAGTCGGCGTAGACGTAGGTGAGCGTGGCCACAGCAGGTCGTGCCGCACGCGGTGCGCGAGCAGCGGCGGACAGGGCTCACGGCGCGAACGGTAGCGACCGGCAGGCGTCGGGGCGCGCATTGAGACGTCGCCCGGCGCGTCTGCCTAGGCTCCCGCCCGTGACCGACCGTCCCCCGCACCACCCCCGAAGCCGGGACCGGCGCGGGCGGGGCCTGCGCGGGCCGCTGCTGCCGGCAGGCGCTGCCGGCCGCACGCAGCCGGGCCGATCAGTTCGACGACCTGGTCCTGGACGCCGTCGAGCGGGTCTCCCGCCGCTGGGGGTCCGCGCTGCAGGAGGTCGAGGTGGCGGTCGAAGACGTGCCGCCCGCGGCTGCCGACGAGGTCTCGCTGTCCCGCGCCGAGCCCGCCACTGCCGACCGGCCGGCCCGGATCGTCGTGCACCGCCGGCCGGTCGAGGCCCGGGCCTCGGGCGCGCGCGCCCGCGAGGACCTGGTGCACGACGCGGTGGTGGACGCGGTGGCCGACCTGCTCGGGATGTCGCCGGACGACGTGGACCCGGACCGCGACGACGACGAGCCGGACTGAGCCGCGGCAGAACAGCTAGCCGCCCGGCCGCAGGCCCGCCGACAGGTCGGCCACCACCCGGGGCACGACCACGGTGTACCGCCCGGGCTCGACCGGCTCGGTCGTGAGCATCGGGCCGGCCGCCTCCGCCTCGGCGACGGACCGGGCCGCCAGCACCGGCCCCGACCCGGACAGCGGGGTCACCGTCAGGGCGAAGTCCGCGGCCGTGCTCACCGTCGCGAGGTCGACCACCACCTGGCTGCCGGCCGGGACCCGCACCTCGCTGGTGCCCCCGGTCGCGGGCGGCAGCGGCGCCAGCCGGACCGTGGCCGCGGCACCCGGCGCGGTCAGCAGCAGCGAGCTGGTGACACGGGTGCCGGACCTGGCGTCGGTCACGACACCGGGCGTCGCCGGCAGCAGGGGCAGCGCGGCCGCGGTGTAGGCGATGTCGGTGAGCTGGCCGGTGCTCCCGGTGGCCCGGCTGACCACGCCGGCCGTCACCGGGACGTCGGCGTCCAGGGACACCGCCGCGGCGGCGGCACCGGTGGCCGGGGCCAGGTCGACCTGGGCCACCGAGCCGGCCGGCACCTCGAGCACGTCCAGCCCGGACGGTGCGAACGAGCCCGACTGCGTCACCAGCCGGACCTTGACGATCGCGTCGGAGTCACCGGGGGCCACCACCTGCAGCAGCCGCTCGCCGGCGCCGGCCGCGACGCCCGGCAGCACCTGCCGCCGGGCCGGGGCAGCTGCCTGCGGCAGCCAGTCGGCGCCGCGCGGCGTGAGCCCGTCGACCTGCTGGTCGCGGACGGCAGCCGCGATCCGGCCGCTGCGGGCGTGCACGTGGACCGCGAACCGGGTGACGCCCGGAGCCAGCGCGTCCAGCAGCCGCACCACCTGCTTGCCCGCGTCGACGGGGACACCGCGACCTGCGGGTGCGTCGATCGGCCCGTCCGGCCCGTAGAGGGTGACGTCGACGACGGCCGGCGCGGCCTCGGGGTTTGTCAGGTAGACCCGGCCGCGCTGGCCCACGACGGCCCCGCTGCCGACGAACCAGAAGTCGGTGCCCGGGACGGTGCAGACCGTCCCGGCCAGCCCGCGGACCGCGTCGGCCGTGCTGCGGGTCAGCATCCCGGCGGCCATCCCCGGGGCCGACCCAGCGGTGCCGCGGGCGACCAGCGGCCCTTGGCCCGCGGCGGCCAGGACCGACCCGGTGCCGGGAGCGGTCACGTCGGCCTCCGGCAGCGGTACGCCGGTGAGCCGGGCCAGCCGGGCCCGGCCGGGCGCGCGCGGCTCCTCCCGCCGCGTCGATCGCGCCCGGTGCCGCCAGGCTCACCCGGGTCGCGGTCTTGTCGTCGACCGCGGGGTCCGGGCAGGCCGCGTCGGCCCGCGCCACCTCGACGGCGGGCCGGGCGTCGGCGGGAACCGGGACCGTGGCGGCCGTCGGCTGCGGCGCGGTGAGGTCGGCGGTGACCCCGAGGCCGGCCAGCAGCAGGGCGGCCGCGAGCAGCGACACCCCGGGCTTGCGCGCTAGCCGCCCGACCCGCCCGGTCACGACGTGCCTCCGGGAGATACGGCGCCGGCCGCCGCGTGCTCCGGCAGGTCGGCGCCCACGTCGGCGTTCCCGTCGGCGTCGTCGAGCGAGGCGCGGACCTGCGGCAGCGCCAGCATCGCGACCAGGACCAGCAGGCCGAGCTGTACCCAGAGCAGCGGCAGCCGCAGGCCGGGGTCGTGGGTGAGGTCCAGCCGGCCGCCGTCGGCCGGAAGCTCGAAGGCCTGGGCCCACCCGTCGTACCGGCGGGAGGTGAGGGCCGTGCCGTCGACGGTGGCCCGCCAGCCGCGGTCCTCGGCGTCGGCGAGCACGAGCAGCCGGCCCGGCGGCCCGCTGGCGACCTGGGCGTGCGACTCGACCTGCCCCGCGGGCACCACCGTGGCTGGTGGCGCGGCACCGTCGGCCTCGACCACCGGTGCGCCCGGGGGCAGCACCCGGACCCGGCCGGTCGGGTAGTCGATCCGCCAGAGCACGGTGCCGCGCTGGCCGCTGACCTGCAGCACCCCGGGCACCGCGCTGATGGCCTTGGCCAGCGGCCGGTCCACCGGCCTCGTGAGCAGCACGAACCGCACCCCGAACGGGACCAGCCGGGCGGCCGCGTCGCCGCCGCGGCCGGAGGCGAGGTCGGCGACCGCCGCGTCCAGCCCGGCGTCCGGGGGCGGGGTCAGCTCGGCGTCCCCGGTGCGCGGGCCGTCGGAGCGCAGCAGCGCGTAGGACACCGAGCCGTCCGGCCGGGACCGCAGCACCAGGGTGCGCGGCCGGTCCGACTGGGCGCCCTCCGCGGCAACGAAGGCCGGCAGCAGCACCGGGTCCCGTCGCTGCAGCGGGTCGCCCGCGCCGGTCCAGGCCCACCAGCCCGCGGTGAGAACCGGCGTCAGTCCGGCCAGCACGAGGACCGCCAGCGCCGTCGGCTGCCGCCAGCCGAAGCTGGCCCCGGCCACCCGGGCCCGGGCCCCCGCGGCGCCGGCCACCGCGGCCGTCACCAGCGCGGCACCCGCGACCAGCAGGAGCGGCCCCGGCCACGCGGGGACGGGCTGCTCCAGGGTGCTGAACGTGAGGGTGGTCCGGGCCAGCCCGACCGCCCCGGCCAGGCAGCCGAGCGCCACCAGCCAGCCGAGGAGCACGACCCGGCGACCGGCCGGCCGCAGCAGACCCGCGAGCGCGGCGAGCACCAGACCGGCGGCCAGCGCGAGCGGCGGCAGCCCGGGCCCGCCAGGGTGCAGCAGCAGCAGGTCCAGGCCGTCGAGGTCCGACCTGGCCAGGCCGGGGCCGGGCAGACCGGCCTCGACCAGCAGCAGCTGCGGTTGGTCCACCAGCGCGGGCAGCCACGGGAGCAGCAGCACCGGCGGCACCACGGCGACGACCAGGGCCCGGCCGAAGGCGACCCGTCGCCGGTCCAGGTGGCTGGCGCCCGTGGCGGCGACCACGAGCACGGCCAGCGTGGCCAGCGCCCAGGTCATCGGCACGAAAGCGGCGGTGACGGAGACCAGCAGGCCGGCCCCCCAGCAGGCCCGCCAGCTCGGCGGCCGGCCATCCAGGCCGAAGGCGCGCACCAGCGTGAGCACGATCAGCGGCAGCAGCACGGCCAGCAACGCGGTGCCGACCCGGCCGGTCGCGACGGCGCCCAGCAGCGGCGGCAGCAGCGCATAGCTGACGGCGCCCCAGAGCCGCAGCGGCACCGACCGCACCAGCCGGCGGAGCGCGAGGTACGCCGTGGTGCCGGCCAGCGGGACGGCGCCGAGCAGGACGAGATCGACCGCGCGCTCGGCGCTGCCGAACAGGATCGCGGCCAGCGCGGCCAGCGCCGCGAGGTAGGGCGGCGCCGAGGTGTCGCTGCCGAGCCCCACCGGGTGCCAGGTGGACGTGTAGGTCCGCCACAGTCCGCTGGCGTTGGCGGGTGCGGGCAGCAGCGCGCCCCCCATCAGCCGGCCGTCGCCGATCAGCCCGCGGGCGGCGAGCAACGCCAGCGCGACCAGACACACGGCCAGCAGCACCGAGGGGCGCACGAACGTCCGGCGCAGCAGCCCGGCGCCCGCACTCGGTAGGTCGTCCGCCTCGTCGGAGGTCGGGCCGGTCTCGGCCGTTCCGGTCGCATGCATGACGCGGTGCCGGCCGGCCCCGGCCAGGCCCTCCCGGGTGCCGAGGAAGACGCTGAGCCCCTCCATGGCGTGCCGCACCCCGGCGCTGCGCGGCGCCAGCAATGGCAGCGCCGACCTGGCCGGCAGCTGCCGGGTCCGCCGGCGGGCCAGCCGGGCCCGCAGCAGCCGGTCCGGCCGGCCGACCACGGCCAGCAGCGCCCACATCTCGTCGGCGGCGTGCGCCGGGCGCTTCCCGGCGAGCAGCGCCAGCACGCGCAGCAAGGTGGCCACGGTGAGCCAGGGCAGCGAGATGACCAGCCGGGCCAGCGGCTGGTTGGCGAGCAGCACGAACAGCGCGTGCTGGCGGTCCAGCCGGTGCAGCCGGCCGCCGGCCACGTCCACCGGGCGCCGCCGGTGGCTGCCCGCCTCGGCGTGGTGCACCACCGCGGCCGGGACGACGACCACCCGGTGGCCGGCCAGGTTGGCCCGCCAGCCCAGGTCCACGTCGTCGCGCAGCAGCGGCAGCCGGCGGTCGAGGCCGCCGAGCGCGTCCCACACGTCGCGGCGCACCAGCATCCCGGCGGTGCCGACAGCCAGCACCGGCCGGGTGCCGTCGTGCTGCCCCTGGTCGCGCTCGCGGCGCTCCAGCCCGGTCTCCCGCCGGCCGCCGCGGGCGATGGTCACGCCGACCTCGAGCAGCAGGCGGCGGTCGCCCAGGCCGAGCACCTTGGGGCCGGCGACCGCGACGCGCGGGTCGCGGGCGACCTCGGCCAGCAGCTCGGCGCAGGGCGTCCGGCGCGGGCGCGCAGTCGTCGTGCAGGACCCAGACCCAGTCGGCCGCGGGAGCCAGCTCGAGGGCAGCGGCGACGGCCGCACCGAACCCGGTGCGCGGCAGGGAGGTCGGCGACCGCGTCGGCTGCCGAGCCAGGCCTGCATGGTCACCAGCGACCCGTCGGTCGCCGTACCGCTGGTGTCGGCCGCCACGACGGTGTCGGGCGGCCGGGTCTGGCCGGCCAGCGCGGTCCGCAGGCCGGGGATCCACCGGTCGCCGTGGTGGGCGACCACCACGGCGGTCACGGTGACCGCGCCCGTCGGCTCGGCCCTCTCGGCGCGGGGGGAGGGTGGTGTCGGCATGCGGGCACCAACCCTACGGGAGGGCGGTCGGGACGCGATCCCCTAGACGGCGCTCTTCTTCAGGCGCCGCCGTTCGCGCTCGGACAGCCCTCCCCAGATGCCGAACCGCTCGTCCTTCATCAAGGCGTACTCCAGGCACTCGGCCCGGACGTCGCAGCCGAGGCAGACCTTCTTGGCCTCGCGGGTCGACCCGCCCTTCTCCGGGAAGAAGGCCTCCGGATCGGTCTGCGCGCACAAAGCGCGGTCCTGCCAGCCGTTGTCCTCGTCCGGCTCATCGATGAGCGGGAACACCTCGCCCATGGCGTTGCCTCCTCGACCCTGACCGGCACCGACGCACTGGATGCGCCGGCCACCGAATGACACTGGTGGAATTACACGCGCGTCGTTACTGCTTCGTCAAGCCAACTGGTGATATTTAGCCGAACGGCCGACCTCTTTCCGGCGTGTCGCAGGGCACCGGTCAGACTGGGGTGCATGGCCGAGACCCCCCTGCACGTCGTCGTCCCGGCCGGAGGCATCGGCGGAGCGCGCTTCCTGCGCGGGCTGCTGGCGGCGTTCGACGCTGGTGGCGGCACGGATCGCACCGATGACACTGCCGCGCGATCACTGTCCGTCACGGTGATCGGCAACACCGGCGACGACATCACCCTGTTCGGCCTGCGGGTCTGCCCCGACCTGGACACGGTGATGTACACCCTCGGCGGCGGCATCCACGAGGAGCAGGGCTGGGGCCGCAGCGACGAGAGCTTCGTCGTCAAGGAGGAGCTCACGGCGTACGGCGTGGGGCCGGCCTGGTTCGGTCTCGGTGACCGCGACATCGCCACCCACGTCGTGCGCACCCAGATGCTCGACGCCGGCTACCCGCTGAGCCAGGTGACCGAGGCGCTGTGCACCCGCTGGGGGCTGCCGGACCTCGGCGTCCGGCTGCTGCCGATGTCCGACGACCGGGTCGAGACGCACGTGGTGATCGACGATCCCGAGGCGCCGGGCGGGAGGCGGGCGGTGCACTTCCAGGAGTACTGGGTGCGGCTGCACGCGGTGCCCGACGCGCACGAGATCGTGGCCGTCGGCGCCGAGGACGCGAAGCCGGGCCCGGGTGTGCTCGAGGCGTTCGCCACCGCGGACCTGGTGCTGCTGCCGCCGTCCAACCCGGTGGTGAGCATCGGCACCGTGCTGGCGGTGCCGGGTCTGCGGGACGCCCTGGTCGCCTCGCCCGCACCGGTCGTCGGGCTGTCGCCGATCGTCGGCGGCGCACCGGTGCGCGGCATGGCCGACCGGGTGCTCGCCGCGATCGGCGTCGAGACCTCGGCAGCCGCGGTGGCGCTGCACTACGGCGCCCGCGGCGACGGCGGGCTGCTGGACGGGTGGCTGGTCGACAGCAGCGACGCCGACGCGGTCGCGTCGGTCGAGGCAGCCGGCATCGCCTGCCGGGCCGTGCCGCTGCTGATGCCGGACGTTCCGTCGGCCACCGCGATGGCCCGGTCGGCACTGGCGCTGGCCGCGGAGCTGCGCGCAGGCCGCGGTGAGCGGGTCGATGCTCGTCTGGGCCCCGGACGGGGTGCCCGAGGTCGCGGCCGGCGACGACCTGGCGGCGTTGCTGGTCGCCGCCCTCGCCGCGGAGGACTTCGCGCTCGCCGACGGCGACGTCGTGGTGGTGACGTCGAAGGTCGTGTCGAAGGCCGAGGGCCGGGCCGTCCGCGTCGACCGCGAGGAGGCGATCACCTCCGAGACCGTGCGGCTGGTGGCCCGGCGCGGCAGCACCCGGATCGTCGAGACCCGGCACGGGCTGGTGCTCGCCGCGGCAGGGGTCGACGCCACCGGCACCGAGCCCGGCACCGTGCTGCTGCTGCCGGTCGACCCGGACGCCTCGGCCCGGGCGCTGCGGTCCCGGCTGCTCGAGCTGGCCGGCGTCGACGTCGCCGTCGTCGTCACCGACACGATGGGCCGGGCCTGGCGCACCGGGCAGACCGACCAGGCGGTCGGTGTCGCCGGCCTCACGCCGCTGGACGACCTGCGCGGCCGCGACGACGGGCACGGCAACGTGCTCGAGGTGACCGTGGCAGCCGTGGCCGACGAGGTTGCGTCGGCGGCCGATCTGGTCAAGGGCAAGCTCGGGCCGGCGGCCGTTCGCGGTCGTCCGCGGGCTGGCCGCACGCACCACCCGCGAGGACGGGCCGGGCGCCGCAGCTCTGGTGCGCCCGGCCGAGGAGGACATGTTCCGCCTCGGGACCCGCGACGTGGTCGCCGCCCGGCGTACCGTCCGCGCCTTCACCGACGAGCCCGTCGACCCGGCCGCGCTGCGCCGTGCCGTCGCCGCCGCCGTCACCGCCCCTGCACCGCACCACACCACACCGTGGCGGTTCGTCGTCGTCGACGACCCGGACGTACGCCGGTCGCTGCTGGACGCGATGCTCGCCGCGTGGGTGGCCGACCTGCGCCGGGACGGGTTCACCGACGAGCAGGTGGCCCGGCGGACCCGGCGCGGTGACGTGCTGCGCGGGGTGCCGACGTTGGTCGTGCCGTGCCTGGTCGGCGCTGGGATGCACGACTACCCGGACGAGCGCCGGTCGGCCGCGGAACGCGAGATGTTCCTCGTGGCGATGGGCGCCGGGGTCGAGAACCTGTTGGTGGCATTGGCCGTCGAGGGTCTCGGCTCGGCCTGGGTGAGCAGCACGATGTTCTGCCGGGACGTCGTGGTCGACGCGCTCGACCTGCCGACGGGCTGGGAGCCGATGGGTGCCGTGGCCGTCGGTCACCCGGCCGCCTCGGCACCGGAGCGGCCGCCGCGCGATCCGGACGACTTCCTGCTCTGGCGCTGAGCGGGCTTCGCCGGCGAGCATCATCTCCCTGGATGAAGGCGATAGGGTCGTCAAAGATCATCTGTGCCCGAACGGCGATCAAGACGAGCAAGATGGCCGCCGATTCGGCACAAACGATCTGTGAGCGTCGCTGGGGCGCTCGTACCTGCAGCACGGATGTGCCTTCCGATCCCAGAAACGTTCCCGGAAACGCAGTTGTGGACAACCACCGCCGTTGGTGCCGTTCCCGTGAACGCCACCACCGTTCCCCAGCCCGTCGCTGGACTGAACGAGCTCGACGATGGTCACTCGGCCTCAGGCAGATGCCCGAAGCGGCGAACCTCTTGCGGCCAGCCGCAGGCCTCCGCGATCTTGCCCGCCCACATCTTGGCTGTCTCGTCATCAGCCACGTCCACCACGGTGAACCCGCCTAGGAACTCCTTGGTCTCGACGTAGGGTCCGTCGGTCATCACCACGGTGCCGCTGGTGGCGTCGGCGCTGTAGACCGGGCCGTCCTCCTCGAGCCCGCCGGCGAACAGGTACGCGCCAGCAGCCTTGATCTCGTTCACCACCGCCTCAGCGAGCGGTCCGCGGCCGCGGAACCACTCCTCGGTGTGGTCGCCCACCCACTGCTGGTTGAAGTAGATGAGGTACTCAGTCACGACCGCTCCTTCTCCTCTGGCGGACCGAGTGGTCCGCGTTCACCTACACCACGAACGGCGACAGGCGAATCCGACACGGTTGTCCCGGAGAGCCCCCTGTCGGTCACATCGCCCGGTAGTCGCGCCCGGCGTAGCGCGGGCCGCGCCGTGGCGGGTGCAGCCCGGACAGCTCGATCATCCGCACCGCGCGGTAGCGGTGCCCTCGGTAGGGCTCCAGCAGCTCCAGCATGCCGTCGTCGTCGACCTTCTCGCCCACCAGCGCCCAACCGACGAGGCCGGCCAGGTGGAAGTCGCCGACCGACACGGCGTCGGCGTCGCCGAGCGCCCGCTGGCCGACCTCGGCCGCGGTCCAGACCCCGATGCCCGGGAGGGTCCGCAGCGCGGCCGTCGCCTCGGCTGTGCTGCGCGCGACCAGCGCCTCCAGCCGGCCGGCCCGGCCGGCGGCGGTCACCGCAGCCCGGGACCGGGACTGGTCGACGCCGGCCCGGTGCCAGTCCCAGGACGGCACCCGAGCCCAGGTCGCGGCGTCCGGCGCCACCCGCAGGCCGTCCGGGACCAGCCCCGCGGGTCCCGGCGCCGGCTCGCCGTAGCGCCGGACCAGCCAGCGCCAGGCGCTCCACGCCTCGTGGCCGGTCACCTTCTGCTCCAGCACCGCCGGCAGCAGGGCCTCCAGCACCCGCCCCGACCGCGGCACCCGCCAGCCCGGCCGGGCCCGCCAGGTGTCGCGCAGCACCGGGTGCGTCGGGACGAAGCCCTCCGGGTCGTCGTCGGCCCCGAGCAGCTCCGGCAGCCGGTCCAGCGCCCAGCCCGCACCCGCGCCCCAAGCGGCGCCGGACACCTCGCCGTCGGCCGGCCGGACGGCCACCCGCACCGTGGCCGGGCCCTCCGGGGTGCGCGTGGTGCGCCAGACCGCCGCAGCCGCGCCGTACCCGTCGTACCGGAAGGTGGGGTCCCCGCTCCCCCGTCGCATCGGGCCGAGCGTGGCCCCCAGGTCGACCGGCCGGCCCGGTGCCCAGCGACGCTCGCGCGCCTCCGTCGGCGTGCCGTGGGTCGTCACGGGGCCAGTCTCACAGGTGCCGTCGGTATTGTTGGCGGCTACTTCCATCGAAAGGGTCGACAAGCTCGTGGCCAACAAGCCCAAGGTGCAGGACCGGGACCGCCGAGCCAAGATCGAGGCGATGCGCAAGGCCGAACAGGCCAAGGAGCGTCGCAAGAGCATGATCTTCGTGATCGTGGCGGTCGTCGTGGGCATCGGCCTGGTCGCGGCGGTCGCGATCCCGTCGTACCTGAAGAGCCGCAACGACCCGGCCAACAAGTCGCTGTCGGACTTCGGGGTCTCGGTCGCGGCGGCGAGCTGCAGTTCGGTGCAGACGACCAAGGGCACGAACACCCAGGAGCTGCGCACCCACGTCAAGGACGGCACCATCGAGCAGTACAAGACGGTGCCGCCGTCCTACGGACCGCACTGGGCCACCCCGATCTACCCGTCGCGGGAGTTCTACACCGAGCGCGACCGGCCGCAGATGGAGCGGTTGGTGCACAACCTCGAGCACGGTTACACGCTGGTCTGGTACGACTCGACGATCAAGGGCGATGCCTTGCAGGAGCTGAAGGACCTCGCGGTCAGCGCCCGCAAGAGCGATCAGGCGGGGCCGGGCCAGAAGTTCATCGTGTCGCCGTGGGACGACGCGTACGGGAAGTTCCCGGCCGGCAAGCACATCGGGCTGTCGCACTGGGGTGCGGCGAACAGCCACACCCAGCTCTGCGGCAAGGTCAGCGGCCCGGCCGTGGACAAGTTCATGACCAAGTACCCGTCCACCGACGCCCCCGAGCCCAACGTCGCCTGACCCTGATCGCGGCAGCGATCGGGTCAGGCGGACGGCTCGTCGGGGGTGAAGCGGATCGCGTACGCCGGGAGGCGGGCGTCGACCCAGACCCGCGCACCGTAAGCCAGCTCGTTGCCGTCGCCGACCTCGGCGCCGTCACCCACGACGACGCCGTCGAGCACCACGCCGGCACCGACTCGCGCACCACGGCCGACGACCGAGGCGCGCACCGTCGAGCCGGCGCCCACCACGGCGTCGTCGAGCAGCACGCTGCCCTCGACCGAGCTGCCGGCACCGACCGTCGCCCGCGCGCCGACGGTCGTCCCGCCTGACAGCACGGCCGTGCCGTCGACGTCGGCACCGTCGAGCACCAGCGACTCGCCGACCGGCCCGGGCAGCGCGGGCGACGCGAGGATCCCGAGCACGAGGTCGCGCGAGCCCTGCACGTACGCCGCGGGGTTGCCGAGGTCCAGCCAGTACGCCGGGTCGACGTGGCCCAGGACCAGCGCGCCGGCCGCGACCAGTTCCGGAAAGGTCTCCCGCTCGACCGACACCGGCCGGTCCGCCGGGATGGAGTCGATCACGCGGCGCTTGAACACGTAGCAGCCGGCGTTGATCCGGTTCGTCACCGGCGTCGGCGTCTTCTCCAGGAACGCGGTCACCCGGCCGGTCTGGTCGGTGGGGACGCAGCCGAAGGCCCGCGGGTCCTCGACCTCGCAGAGGTGCAGCGTCACCTCGGCACCGCTGGCCTGGTGCGCCGCGACCTGGGCGGCCAGGTCGTGCCCGGACAGGACGTCGCCGTTGAGGATGACCACCGGGTCTTCCGGCCCGCTCTCGAGCCGGTCGAGCACGTTGCGGATGCCGCCGCCGGTGCCCATCGGCACGTCCTCGGTGACGTAGTCGACCCGGAGCCCGAGCGACGACCCGTCACCGATCCCGTCCCGGAAGACCTCCGGCCGGTACGACGTGGCGAGCACCACGTGGTCGACCCCGGCGGCGCGGGCCTTCGACAGCACGTGGTGCAGGAACGGGACGCCTGCTGTCGGCAGCATCGGCTTGGGCGTGTTCACGGTCAGCGGCCGCAGCCGGGTGCCCTTGCCGCCGACGAGCAGCACGGCCTCGGTCATCGATGCTCCGGTCTCGTCGGTGGGGTCGGTGACGGCTGCGTCAGCGGACGAGGTCGACCGCGCCGGCTGCCCGCGCGTAGGTCGCGAGGTGCGCGGCCGCCGAGGCCTCCCAGGTGAACTCCTGGGCCCGCGCGACGCCCGAGCGGGACAGCAGGGCCCGGCGCTGCGGGTCGTCGATCAGGGCCCGCAGCGCGGTCGCGATGCTGTCGGCGTCCGGCTCGGTGTAGGCCACCGCGTCGCCGCCGACCTCGGGCAGCGACAGCCGGCGCGCGGTGAGCACCGCGGCCCCGCAGGCCATCGCCTCGAGGACCGGCAGGCCGAAGCCCTCCGCCTTGCTGGGGTAGGCCACCACCATCGCGCCACCGAGCAGCCCGGGCAGGTCGGCCGGCCGCATGAAGCCGGTGCGCACGACCTTGAGGTGGGCGGGAACCTCGGTGACCGCCTGGTCGACGCCGTCGTCCCAGCCGCTGCTGCCGGCCAGCACCAGCGCCGGCGGGTCGGGCATGTCCTGGACCGCGCGGACCCAGCCGCGCACCAGGTCGGGGACGTTCTTGCGTCGCTCGAGGACGCCAAGGAAGGCGACGTAGGTCTTGCCGTGCAGCCCGAGGCGGTCGTTGACCCGCCGGGTCTCGCTCTCCGACGGCGGCCGGAAGGTGGCGGTGTCGACGCCGTGGTGGGCCACGTCGATCCGGGCCGGGTCGGCCTGCGAGCAGCCGGACCAGCTCATCCCGGGTGGCCCGCGACGGCACGACCACCCGACTGGCCCGCCGCACCGCGGTGCGGGTGGCGGAGCGGTAGAAGCCGGTCTTGACCGCGCTGTGCAGCTCGGGCTCGGAGAAGAAGGTGACGTCGTGCAGGGTGACCACCACGGGCACCGGTGCGTGCAGCGGCATCGTGTAGTACGGCGAGTGGATCAGCTCGGCCCCCACCTGCTGGGCCACCAGCGGGAGGCCGGTCTGCTCCCAGGCCAGCCGGGCCGGGCGGTGCGCGATGGCGGACGGCCCGGGTACGACGTCGGCGGCGCCGGCCAGCCGGTGGAAGCGCTCGGCGTCGGACCGCTGGCAGACCACGACGAGGTCTTGGCCGGCCTCGCAGAGGGCGCCGACGAGTCCGTCGACGTAGCGTCCGACACCCCCGCGGTCGGAGGGCACCGCAGTCGCGTCGAGCAGCACCCGGGGTGCTCCCGACGACTCACCTGACACTGACGACGTCACTCCTTCTCTGGCGGATGATCCCGCGCATTCTTGCCCGGACACCTACCTCGCAGCCTACGCCGCGAGACGCCGCCGCGAAGGGCACCCGCGCCAGGTCGACCCGGCCATCTCAACCCCCGAAAGCTCAGCCCCGGAAAGATCAGCCCCGGAAATTCAAGGCGCGGGTTCCGGCGTCGACTGCCAGCCCGGCCCGCAGCAGGAACGCCTGCCCGCGGACGACGGCCGGGGCGGCGGTGCCGTTCCCGTCCCAGTCCCCGACGACCGGCCGGTCGGCCGCCCGCCCGAAGGTCACGACGGTGCCGGCCGGGCCGGCCGACCGTCGGTTGCGCAGCAGCCACCGGCCGTCGCGCTCGACGCCGATGCCGGCGCGGGCACTGCCGTTCCACGACCCCACCACCGGGACGTCACCCGCCCGGCCGAACCCGAACCGCCGCTGCGCGACGCCGGAGGTGAGGCTGCGGCGCAGCAGCCAGGTGCGCCCGCGGACCACCCCGAGCCCGAGCCGCTTGCCCGTCCACGACCCCACGACGGGCCGGTCGCCGGCGCCGCCCGAAGACGAGGGTCGTCGTCGGTGCGCCGCCGGTCAGCCCGGTGCGCAGCAGCCAACGACCGGCCCGGTAGACGCCGAGGTCGTCGTCGCCGTCGCCGTCCCAGTCCCCGACCACCGCGACGTCACCGGCCGTGCCGTAGCGGAACCGCTTGATCCAGCCGCCGCCCGGCCCGGTCATCTGCAGGGCCACCTGGCCGGCCCGGAACCAGCCGACCTGGTCGGTGCCGTCACCGTTCCAGTCGCCGACCAGCGGTTGGGCGGCCGGGCCGCCGGTGCGGCGCATCGCGATCGTGAAGCCGGGCGACAGCAGGCCGAGCGCCTGGCGGACGTCCCAGCCATCGACGTACGACGTGGTGAGCGCGCCGTTCTTGATGCCCGACCACCTTGACGCCGGCCACCCGCGACGCCGCACCGCGCGGCGGCACCGACACGGTGCTGATGCTGGCGAAACCGAGCCGTGCTGCCAGCGTCGCCCAGGTCACCCCGGTGGCCCAGGACCGCTTCTCGGCCGGGTTGCTGGACGCCGCGTCCCAGGTCGAGTCGTCGACGGCGCGCAGGAACGGCGCCTCGACGCCCCAGACGTACCGCTCGTCCTCGGTGTGGCCGCCCATCGAGGAGGAGTAGAACGCGTCGATCAGCGCACCCGACGCCGCGTCGGAGACAACCCGGCCGGACGTCGCGTCGACCGCTGCCTTCCACTTCAGGCCCCACGCGCCGTTGGTGCCCTCGGTCTCCTTCTTCCAGCCGGTCCAGTTCTGGTCGGCCGGGGTCGGCATCAGCACCCGGTCAGCCCGCTTGGCGGCGTAGGTGCGCGCGGCGATGGCCTGGGCCTGCAGGGCGGCGGCCGGGAACGACGCGGGCACCTCGGCGATGCCCCACAGGTACTTGTCCATGGCGGCACCGGTGTCGGTGGTGTCGATCTGCTGCACCGCGTCGAGGAGGGCGCCGTCGACCGAGAACCGGGTCCAGTCCCAGCGCATCCAGCGCTCGAGGTAGATCGACGCACCGCGCCAGGTCGTGAGGTGCGCCACCGCACCGGACTCCTGCAGCCGCAAGGGGACGGCAGCAGAGCCGCCCTGCCAGAGCTGCTTGCGCGGCGTCACGCCGAGGTCCCAGAGCACGAACTGGCTGTGCGTCGCGTCGTCGAGCCGCAGCTGCCAGCGCGACCCCTGCGGCTGTGCGGGCGGGCACGGCGGCCCGGTGGGCGTGGCCGTGGGCGACGGCGTGGGAGAGGTGAGCGCCGGTGTCGCGGTGGCTGTCGGCGCGGGCGTAGGTACCGGCGGGACGCAGCCGGTCAGCAGCCAGGTCAGCGTGCCCTGGACGGCCTGGACGTCGACCCGGTAGCCGTTGTCGAGCATCCGCAGCCGCACGCTGGCCGGCATCGGGCGGGTCACCACCGCGGTGCCTGCGTAGTAGCGGGTGAGGATCTGCTCGGCCGAGCAGCCGAGGCGGGCCGCACCCTGCGCGCCGTACTGGCTCATGCCCAGGCCGTGGCCCCAGCCACCGCCGCGGAAGACGACGTCGCCCGCCGCCGTGGCTGCCGGGATCGCGGCACCGCCCGACGGCGGGCATGCCGCAGCGACGGCCGGAGCCGCGGGCAGCCCGGCGACCCCGCCCAGCGCGGCGACCGCGAGCAGCGTCGCGGCGAGCAGCACCCGGCCACCGCACTGGCGCAGCGCGTGGGACGGGTGGGGCTGGTGGGACTGCACCCGGTCCACGATAGAGGCCGTTCGCCCACGAGTGGCGCGTTCGTGCTGGTTCTGGGCCTCCGGAACAGCCGGAACGCGCACTCGACGGGGTGGTTAGGGTTGCCGGCGATGCGCCTCCTGTTCTTCGGCACCTACGACGCTGGGGCGCACCCCCGGGTCGCCGTCCTGCGTGACGGCCTGCGGGCCCGCGGCGCCACCGTGCGGGAGTGCAACGCGCCCCTCGGCCTGTCGACCGCCGCCCGGGTCTCGATGCTCCGCCGTCCCTGGACCCTGCCGCTGCTGGCCTGGCGGCTGCTGGCCTGCTGGAGCGCGTTGGCCGTCCGCTCGCAGCGCTGGCGCCAGGACGGCAGCTGGCCGGACGCGGTGGTCGTCGGCTACCTCGGCCACTTCGACGTGCTGCTGGCCCGGCGGCTGTTCCCGCACGTGCCGGTCGTCCTCGACCACCTGGTCGGCGCCAGCGACACGGCCACCGACCGCGGCGTGTCGGGTGGTCTGCGGCAACGGCTGCTGCGCCGGCTGGACGCGGCCGCGCTGGGCAGCGCCGACGTGGTGGTCGTCGACACCGACGAGCACCGCGACGCCCTCCCGGCTGCCCACCGCGGCCGCGCACTGGTGGTCCCGGTGGGCGCACCGGAATCCTGGTACGCCGATCACGACCACTCGCTTTTGACCGATGCTGCCGACCGGCCGATGCGTGCGGTGTTCTTCGGCCTCTTCACCCCGCTGCAGGGCGCCCCGGTGATCGGTGCGGCGCTGGCCGCGCTCGCCGCCGACGAGCACCCGATCGAGGTGACGATGATCGGTGCCGGCCAGGACCTCGACCAGACCCGGTCGCTGGCGGCCGGCAACGACCGGGTGCACTGGCTGGACTGGGTCGACGCCGCCGACCTGCCCACGATGGTCGCCGCGCACGACGTCTGCCTCGGCATCTTCGGCACCGGCCCGAAGGCGCTGCGGGTGGTGCCCAACAAGGTGTTCCAGGGTGCCGCCGCCGGCTGCGCCGTCGTCACGTCGGACACCGCACCGCAGCGACGAGTCCTCGGTGACGCCGCCGTGCTCGTGCCTGCCGGCGACCCCGCTGCTCTCGCCGAGGCGCTGCGCTCGCTCGCCGCCGACCGGTCGCGGCTGGCGGCGGCCCGGTCGGCTGCCGCCGCGCTCGCGGACTCGTCGTTCACCCCCGCCGCCGTCACGGCACCGCTGCACGAGCGCCTGCTCGCCGTCGTACCCCGGAGGATCTGATGACCACCCGATCGACGTCCGTGCTCCCCCCGCTGAGCCCGAACGGCTGGCTGCGCTGGGAGGTCGTGTCCCGGTTGCTGCCGCCCGGGCGGCTGGACGTGCTCGAGATGGGCTGCGGCCAGGGCGGCTTCGGGGCCCGGCTGGCGCAGCGGTACCGCTACGTCGGTGTCGAGCCGGACGCGGTCTCCTGCACGGTCGCGCGGGCCCGGGTCGCGGCGGCCGGCGGTGGCGGCGAGGTGCGCCAGGGCGACGAGTCGGTGGTCGCCGCGGACGAGCTGTTCGACCTGGTGGTGGCCTTCGAGGTGATCGAGCACATCGAGGACGACGCCAGTGCGCTGGCCGCGTGGGCATCGCACCTGCGGCCGGGCGGCTGGCTGCTGCTGTCGACGCCGGCCTGGCAGAAGCGGTTCGGGCCGGCCGACGAGATGGTCGGGCACTTCCGCCGCTACGACCCGCCGGTGCTTCGGTCGCGGCTCACGGGGGCCGGGCTCACCGACGTCGAGCTGGTGCACTTCGGGGCGCCGCTGGGCTACGTCCTCGAGGCCGGCCGCAACGCGGTCGGCAAGCGCCGGCTGGCCTCGCCCGAGTCGAGCGCGTCGATGGCGGAGCGGTCGGAGGCGAGCGGGCGCACCCTCCAGCCGTCCACCTCGTGGACCGCCACAGCCGCGCGA
Source organism: uncultured Actinomycetota bacterium (assembly GCA_963728425.1). Lineage (GTDB taxonomy): Bacteria > Actinomycetota > Actinomycetes > JACCUZ01 > JACCUZ01 > JAVEDA01. The sequence goes on along the minus strand of CAVSKC010000003.1, from coordinate 289,173 downwards.
CTCGGCACCCTGCCGTTCCGCAAGCTGCAGAACGCCTTTCCCGGCACCGGTCCCGGCCTGGTGGCCCGCGCCCGCAAGCCGGTGGTGTGACGGTGGCCGACGTCAGCGAGCACGTCGACGACCTGGCCGCCTTCATCAGCGCGGCCCCGTCGTCGTACCACGCCGCTGCGGAGGCGGCCCGGCGGCTGGCGGACGCCGGGTTCAGCCGGCTCGACGAAGCAGCCGGCTGGGACACCGACGGCGACGGTCCCGGCCGCCACTTCGTGCAGCGCGACGGCTCGGTCGTCGCCTGGGTGCGGCCGGCGACGGCCGGCCCGACGACGCCGTTCCGCATCGTCGGCGCGCACACCGACTCCCCCGGCTTCAAGCTCAAGCCGCGGCCGACGGTCGGCTCGCACGGCTGGCTGCAGGTGGGCGTCGAGGTGTACGGCGGTCCGTTGCTCAACTCCTGGCTGGACCGGGAGCTGGAGCTGGCCGGCCGGCTCGTCACCCGCGCCGGCACCGAGCACCTGGTGCGCACCGGTCCGTTCATGCGCATCCCGCAGCTGGCGATCCACCTCGACCGCGCGGTCAACGACGGGCTCATCCTCGACAAGCAACGACACACCGCGCCCGTGTTCGGGGTCGGCGACCCCGCGCAGGCCGACGTGGTGGGTCACCTCGCCTCGCTCGCCGGCGTCGACGGTGGCGACGTCGCGGGCTACGACGTCACGACCGTGGACACCGCGGCGCCGGCCCGCTTCGGGCTCGGCGACGTGCTGTTCGCCGCCGGGCGGATGGACAACCTGACCTCGGTGCACGCCGGGCTGCGCGCGCTGCTCGATGCCGAGACGGCGGACGCCGACCACATCAGCGTGCTGGCGGCCTTCGACCACGAGGAGCTCGGCTCGGTCTCGCGGTCCGGCGCCTCCGGGCCGATGCTCGGCGACGTCCTCACCCGCATCGGGGCCGGGCTCGGGGCCTCGCCCGCACAACAGCTGCAGGCCTACGCCGGGTCGTGGTGCGTGTCGTCGGACGCCGGCCACGCCGTGCACCCGAACTACCCGGAGCGGCACGACCCAGCCAACCGGCCGGTCCCCGGCGACGGGCCGCTGCTGAAGCTCAACGCCAACCAGCGCTACGCCACCGACGCGGCCGGTGCTGCGCTGTGGGCCCGGGCCAGCGTTAGCGCCGACGTGCCGTTCCAGGAGTTCGTGTCGAGCAACGCGATCCCGTGCGGGTCGACGATCGGGCCGCTGACCGCTGCCCGCCTCGGCATCCGGGTCGTCGACGTCGGTGCGCCGTTGCTGTCGATGCACTCGGCCCGCGAGCTGGGCCACGTCGACGACCTGGCGGCGCTGGCCGCAGCGCTCGGCGCCTTCCTCAGCGGCGCCTATCCCTTCATCTCTCTTCTTCGATTTCGACGTACGTTCACGCCGCTGTACGCCGCCGGTGGCTGCCGCCCGCGCAGACCATCCCGCTACGGAAGCGAGACCACCATGGCCCATCCGCACCAGCACTGCGTCCGGTCTGCGCGCCGTCGCCGGGCCGCGCTGGCGACCACCGCCGCCGTCGTGCTCGATGTGACGGCGCCGTCACGCAGGCCGGGCCGGTGGCCGCGCCGGCGCACCGGTCGTGACGCGAGCCGCGCTCGTCCCGCCGCTCGTCGCCGGCCGCGGCGCGGACGTCGCGTTCGTCGAGCAGGAGGCGGAGAACGCCGTCGACCAACGGCACGGTCATCGGCCCGGACCGCACCGCCTACACGCTCGCAGCCGAGGCGTCCGGCCGCACCGCCGTGAAGCTCGACCGCCCGGCGCAATACGTCGAGTTCACCCTGACGCGCGGCCGCCAACGCCATCACCGTTCGCTACAGCATCCCGGACGCCGCCGACCGGCGGCGGCATCGACGCGCCGATCCCGTCACCGTCGAACGGCAAGCGACCGCCGGACGCTGACCCTGACGTCGAAGTACTCCTGGCTCTACAACCAGTACCCGTTCTCGAACGACCCGAACGCCGGCCCGATCCACCCCGACTGGTGGATCACCGAGCGCGGATGCCTGCGGTCGGCGACCCGGCATCGACGATCACCAAGCCGTTCCGTCCGATGCACTTCTACGACGAGCAGCGCGTCCTCCTCGGCAAGACCTACGAGGCGGGCGACAAGATCCGCCTGACCGTTCCCGGCGAGGACCCAACGCCGCGTGGTACGTCATCGACCTGATCGACTTCGAGCAGGTCGGCTCCGCCGCTGCGCACGCCGCGCCACTCCGTGTCGTCCTCGCGTTCGGCGCCGACCCGACCGGGCAAGCGGACGTCCTCGCGACGCCTTCGACGCCGCGATCGCAGCCGCGAAGGCCAAGGGCGCAAGGTCTTCGTCCCGGCCGGGCACGTTCCAGGTGAACCGCCACATCGTCGTCGACGACGTGACGATCCAGGGCGCCGGCAACTGGTGGACGATCATCAAGCGGCCAGGCAGGTCACCCTCGACGCAGCCGCTGCCGGACGGCTCGATCCACACCGGGCGTCGGCTTCTACGGCAAGTACGCCGAGGACGGCGGCAGCTCGAACGTCCACCTGTCCGGACTTCGCGATCGAAGGCGACGTTCGCGAGCGGATCGATACCGATCAGGTCAACGGCATCGGCGGTGCGCTGAGCGACTCGACGATCGAGAGCCTGTACATCCACCACACCAAGGTCGGTCTCTGGTTCGACGGCCCGATGGACGAACCTGTCGGTCCGCGACACGCATCGTCGTCGACGTGATCGCGGACGCCCTCAACTTCCGCCGCGGCGTCACGAACTCGAGGTCGTGAACAGCTTCTTCCGCAACACCGGCGACGACGCCATGGCGATGTGGTCGCAACGATCGACCGCGAACGACGGAACAACACCTTCGACCACAACACGGTCCAGACGCCGACGCTCGCGAACGGCATCGCGATCTACGGCGGGCGCGACAACACCGTGTCGAACAACCTCGTCGCCGACCCGATCCGCGAAGGCAGCGGCCTGCACGCCGGCCCAGCGCTTCAACGCGACGCCGTTCGCCGGCTACGCTCGCGGTTCACCGAACAACACGACGGTCCGCGCGGGGACCTTCGAGCTCAACTGGAACATCGGCCTCGGCGCCATCTGGCTCTTCGCGCTCGACGAGATCCATCGACCGCCGACATCGAGGTCACGGGCGACCACTACCTCCACAACACCTACAACGCGATCATGCTCGTCGCCGACTGGCCGGTGAAGGACCTCTACTCGATCGCGAACGTCTCGCTTCAAGGACGTCCGGGTCGACGGGACCGGCACCTCCGTCCTCAGCGCCCGCGCGATGGGCTCCGCCTCCTTCGAGAACGTCGACGCCCGCAACGTCGGCGCTCCCGTGCCGTGGGGCGACGACCGCGAGCTGTTCGTGAACAACTGCGGCGCGTTCAACTGGGACTGGGAGAACGGCTCCGAGTTCTCGACCTGGTCGACCTCGGCGGCAACGACTACTTCGGCGATCCGACGCAGACGCACCTGGCTGCCGGCATGGCTGTTCCCCGCCGCGGGGCAGGACCTCATCACCTGCAACGACCGCCCACCCGTCAACCCGCCGCCGTCGCCGTCGGCGTGGTAGCCGGCGCCTGAGCACGGAAGAGGGGGCGACCCGCAGGTCGCCCCCTCAACTCCCTCAGTGCCGTCAGACGAGGACGGGTTCCTCGATGCGCTGGGCGATCGGCGCCACGGTCTTCGCGGGCGCCCTGCCGGCCCAGAAGAGACCGAGCCCGGCGAGGATGATCGTGAGCCCAAGGCCGGCCAGGATCCCGGCGATTGCGAGACCCATCTGGAGTGCGGAGTGGGTCACGGTGCCCACGCCGAGCTCAGCGATCAAACCGTGTGCCGTGCCCGACCATGCCTGGTCGCGGGCAATGGCCTCGATCGGGTTCGAGCGGTCGTAGCCCGTCCAGTACTTGCCGTTCGGGTTGAAGTCGTAGCTGCCGGCCTTGAAGACCTTGCCATTGTCAGCCGTGACGTCCTCCGGGAGGACAACAGTCTGGGGGCGGGTGATGGTGTGGTAGGTGATCGTGGCCATCTGGTACATGTACTCAGAGGCGGTGTTGACCACCGGGTCGTTCGGGTTGAGGTCGGACGTGACGACCGGGTACTTCCAGTCATCCTGAAGCAGGGACATGATCGCCGTTGCTTCCTTCGTCGAGCCGGTGTCGTCGGCCAGCTGGCCGTCGGCGTTGTAGGTCAGCTCGACGTTCTGCGCCGCGCTGAGTGCGTGCAGCGAGTCGTACCCGGCCTGCACTTTGGCGAAGGCCACACCGGCGCCGGCCAAGAAACCTAGACCGATCACCGCAAGCACGACGCCGAGGGTCTGAAGTCGCTTGGTCACGAGAACCACGTCCTTTGTCGTTGGTTGGTAGTCCCATCGTGCGTGCGCCGTGGCCGTGCCAGATGGGCTGAAGGTCACTACCTGGCAGGGCCTAACGGCACCCGTCGTCCCAGACCGCCTAGCGGAGGCGGCGGGGCACCAGGCCGGCGGCCACGGCGAGCAGGCCGTCCGTGGCCATCAGGATGCCGCGCGAGGTCAGCGCGACGGCCGTGGCCTCCGACGTCGAGAGCACGCTGTGCAGCAGGACCACCAGCACGGCCTCACGCACGCCGGCCCCCGCCGGCAGCACTACGAGCAGCGGCCCGAGCGAGAACGCGATCGCGAAGCCGCCGATGGCCACCGGCAGGGCCCGCCACGGGTCGGCGCCGAGCCCGACGGCCAACACCCACACGTGGCCGCCGTAGACGACCCAGAACGCGATCGCCCAGCCCACCCCGCGGGCCATGTCCCGGCCGGACAACGGGGCGTCCAGGCCGGGCCGTCGCAGCAACCGCAGCGCCAGGTCCAGCAACGCGTTCAGCACCCGCGGCACCAGCAGCGCGAGCAGCACCGGCACGGCCAGCAGACCCAGCAGCACCACCCGGCCCTCGGCCTCCAGCAGGGCCGGCAGCGCGGCCGCCCCGACCAGGATCCCGACCAGGGTCGCGAGTCCGAGCGTCAGCAGGAACGCCAGGCCCATCCGCTGCCGCGGCACCCCGAGCTCGCGGCCCATCCGCATCTGGGCGAGCACCGGCCAGACGGCCCCGGGCAGGTACTTCCCCAGCTGGGTGACGAAGAACAGCCGCGCGGCCGGCCGGCGGGGCAGCGTCGAGCCCAGCACCCGCAGCGTCCCGCGCCAGAGCAGGAAGCTCATGAACACCCCGAGCAGTGCCACCAGGAGCGCCGCCACCACCACTGCGGGTTTCTGGCGCTTCAGCTGGTCGACGATGTCGGACCACTGGCCCTTCAGCGCCCAGCCGAATGCCGCGACGACCACCAGCACCAGCAAGCCGGAGACGGCCGAGCGGCCCCACGACCTGCCCCCGGGGCGGTCGGGGTCGGCCGGCCCCTCGGCAGTGACCGGCGTGGCGGGGTCCACCCCGCTAGACCTCGGAGCGGGACCGGACGATCAGGTCCGCGAGCAGCGCCAGCGCGGCGACGAGCATCCCGGTGATGAAGATGAGCACGGTGTTGACCGCGAACCGGCCGAAGTGCGCGATCAGGTCGTAGACACCCTTGAGCAGCCCGATGCCGATCAGCGTCAGCGCCGGCGGCATGAGGACCTTGAGCGGGTTGAAGTACATGACCATCCGCAGCACCTGCAGGATGTAGCGGTAGGCGTCCTTGGTGAAGTGGAACTTCGAGACGCCGGAGCGCTTCGCGTAGGAGATCGGCACGTAGCGGATGTCGTGCTGGTTGGACAGGAACGCCAGCGTGATCGTGGTGACGCAGGAGAACCCGGGCGGCAGCAGCCGCAGGTAGGGCAGCGACACCGAGCGGCGGAACGCACGGAGGCCGGAGTTGAGGTCCGGGATCGAGGAGTTCGAGAGCTTCTCGGCGATCTTGCGGATGACCCACTTGGCCGGCACCCGAAGGATCTTGTGGGTGCCCTCCTCGCTGGTGCGCGCTCCCACGACCTGGTCGTACGTCGGGTCGTCGACGAGCATCGAGACCAGCTCGGGGATGCGCTCGTTCGGGTAGGTCATGTCGGCGTCGGTCCACACGACGATCTCGCCGCGCGCCTCCAGGGTGCCGATCCGCCGTGCGGTGCCGGAGCCGCCGTTGCGGCGGAACGGCATGATCCGCATCGAGGGGAACCGGGACCGCGCCTCCAGCAGCAGCGTGAGGGTGTCGTCGGTCGACGCGTCGTCGATAGCCAGCAGCTCGTAGGTCATGCCGCTGGCGTCCATCGCCGCACAGATGCGCTCCACCTCGGCAATGACGTGCTCGCGCTCGTTGTAGCAGGGGAGCACGATCGTGACGAGCGGCCGGCCGGAGTCGTCCGCCGGCGGCTCGGGCTCGGTGCGGTGGTGCGGCACCGGCGGGGCGGGCGTCACTCGCGTCGTGGGCGGGGCCGGGTCCACTGCCGGCAGCACGGCGGTGGCGTCGTCGGTCAGGGTGGGGTGCTCGCTCATGTCGCGGGCCACCCTACCGGCGGTGCACCGTTGCCCCGGACCGCCGCTACGGGTAGTAGCCCACCACGTCGCCCACGAGGTTGGTCCACCCCGTGCCGTTGGTGATCTTGACCCTTCCCTTGCTGCCCACCCGCACCACCACCAGGTTCGTGGTCGTGCGGAAGGCCGGCACGGACAGGTCCGGGAACGACGGCCTGCGGGTGCCGTAGGGCCACGCGGTGACCGACGTCCGGCGGGTCGCGTCCCGCGCAGTGAGGTTCATCACCACGGCTCGGGCACCGGCAGGGGCCGGCTTCCCCCGGCCGGCGACCTTGACGCTCACGACCTTGCCGGCGCCCACCCGGGCCCTCGGGGCGCCGATCCCGTAGCGCGTGTCCAGCACCCGAGCGGTCTTGCGCGGCTGGAACAGCCGCCCGGTCACCACGCCGGCGGGTGCCCACCAGCCGACGACGTCGACGACCACATGGGTGGCCATGGTGTGCGCGGTCAGCTTGAAGGTGCCGTCCTGCAGTCGCACCACCGCGCGGTTCTTGACCAACGAGCTCGCGGTGAACGACACCGTCGCGTTCTCCCGGTCACCGCCGCTGGACTGCGCGGTCAGGGTGCCGGTGCCGGTCGGCGACACCGTGGTGACGTTGAGCATGACGCCGGTCATCGCGGTCGCGGGGATCCCCGACAGCGCCGGCATGGTCACCACCCGGTCGACCCCAGGCACCAGGACGCCCGCCGGGTCCTTGCGCGAGTCGTAGAGCCGCAGGGCCTTCGTCGGCCGGAACAGCTGCCCGCCGGCCAGCGGGTAGTAGCCGACGACGTGCACCGTCAGCTCGGTCGTGCCGGCACTGTTGGCGACGCTGACCGCGCCGTTGCCGCCGAGAGGTGTCACGGCCAGCGCCGAGGACGGCTGTCCCGGTGCCGAGTTCAGCGACGGCGAGGACGGCTTCGCGGAGCCGGCGGCCCAGGCCGTCACGGTGGTGGCAGCCGTGGCGCAGCTGGACGCGATGCTCAGGGCGACGGCACCGACGCCTGTCGCCGGCACCTTGCCCACGCCCAGGACTGGGAGGTCCAGCCGCCCGCCCGGGCCGAGCGGCAGGTTGCCGTCGGTCCGGGTGTCGTAGAGCTTGATCGGGTCCACGGGGACGAAGCTGGTCCGCCCCGGCAGCGCGGTCGCGCCGACCGCGGGCGGCGTCGTCCGCGCCGCCTGCACCGTCACCTGGCCGACCCATGGGCGGGCTGCCGCCGTGGCATCGGCGCTGGCGAGGGTGACCGTGTAGGCCCCGGGTCTGACCGGGGTCCCTGTCTCGTCCTTGAGGTCCCAGGCGGCGCTCACGGGAACGGCTGTCGATGCCGTCCCGGTCAGGGTCCGCACGACGGTGCCGCGACAGACCTCCATGACCTGCAGGGTCCAGGCCTGGTCGCTGGTGACCCGCGCCACCGTGGTGATGCTGGCGCCGCTGCCGTAGACGGCGCTGGCCGGCTGGGGCCGCGGGTCGAGCAGGGCGGTGCCCATGTACGTGGTCGTCAGCGCCCTGATGGTGGCGAGCTGGTTGTAGAGGTTGGTGCCCGGGCAGGACGTGTTGCCGGCGTCCCGGTGCCCGGAGATCACCCCGAAGGTGACCTTGGTGCCGGCCCGGAACTTCGACGTCCCGCCGCCCTGCGAGGTGAGCACCGTCGTGCCGTTCGGGTCGCGGTAGGACAGCGACAGCTTCCAGGCCATCAGCCGGGCGATCGAGTCGACCATCACGGCGGGGGCCGCGACCTTGTCGTAGTTGCCGAGCGCCGACACCGCGAAGCTGTCGACGTTGAAGCCACCGGTGTGGGCTCCGACGACGGCACGGGTCATCCCGCCGTACCGGCCTTCCCAGAGCCGGCCGAACCGGTCGACCAGGAAGTTGTAGCCGATGTCCGACCAGCCGTTGCCCTTGACGTGGTAGGCGTAGATGCCGCGGAGGATCCTCGGCACCTCGGCCTCGGAGTAGCCGTTGACGCCGGCCGTGTGGTGCACGAAGCCGGCCTTGATCGTGGAGTTGTACTTCGGCGCGGTGCCGCGGATCGACTCGTCCGCGCCCCACTGGGCCCGGGTGAAGATCTGCGGCTGGGCCACCGCGGCCTGTGCCGACTGCATCGGTCGGCCGGCCCCCACCGAACCGTCGGCGGCCGAGCTGCCCGGGTCCACCAGGTCGACCCGCAGGCCGCGCGGCAGGGCGCCGCTGACCACGTCGACCCGGACCTGGTAGCCGTCCGAGTCGCCGACCCAGAGCGGCTCGGTGCCGGGGCGTGCTGCCTTGCCCTCGCTGCCCGCAGGTGTGTCGGTGACCTCCAGCGCGGTCCAGCCGGTCCAGCCCTTGTCGCCGTGGGTGCGCACCAGGACCGTGAGATCCGCCGGCGCGATCGGCGCGGCGCCAGGTGACGCCGAGCAGGTCGAAGGACGCCACGTGGGTGCGGGTGACCAGCACGTCCGGCCGCCCGACGCTGCGGCCCGGGGCAGCCTGCTGCCCGGTCGCCAGGAATGCCGCCCGGGCGCTGCCGCGCACCGCCCGGGACCCGACCGCGGCGAGCTCGACGCCGTGCAGGGCCTGCGAGCGGACCTCGGAGCGCACCGGGTGCGGGGCCGGGTGCGGGGTGCTGACCACCGGCAGCGCGACGACCGCCAGCGGGGTGAGCACGCTGAGCAGGACGGCCGACGGTGCGGTGCGCATGGAGAGGACCCGTTCGTGTGACAGACGTGGCACGCGTGACAGATGTGATAGATGGGACAGGCTGCCACCAGTGTCCATCGCATCGGCGTCCGGACGCGGTGTCTTGACGACATCGGCGTGGTCCGGGGCGGACATTTTGCCCTCCCGTGACCGCCCAGGCGGCCTCCGTAGAGTCGCCGGCGTGCCCACCTCCCCCGCGTCGGCCGGACCGCCGCAGCTGCTCGACGCCGCGCTGCGTCGCGACCCGGCCCGCCCGCTGATCACGTTCTACGACGACGCCACCGACGAGCGCACCGAGCTGTCGGTGACCACCTTCGCCAACTGGGTGGCCAAGACCGCCAACCTGCTGCGCGACGACCTCGGCCTGGAGCCGGGCGCGACCGCCGCACTCGACCTGCCCGCGCACTGGCAGGCCGCCGTCTGGCTGCAGGCCTGCTGGGCCCTCGGGCTGCACGTCGTCCCGGCCGGGTCGGTCGCCGACCTGACGGTGATCGCGTACGGCGGGGCGGCACCCGGCGGCAGCGGCGAGGTCGTGGCACTCGGCCTCGGGCCGATGGGCCTCCCGCGCCGGGACGCCGGGCCGCCGACCGGCACGACCCTGGACTACGACCGTGAGGTGCACGGGCACGGCGACCGGTTCGTCGCCGCCGGGGCGCCCGACCCGGCCGCGCCGGCCCTGACTGTGGCGGACGACGTGCTCGGCGGGGGCCGACCTGGTGGCCGCCGCGCGCGCTGCGGCGCCGCTGCCTGCCGGTGCCCGGCTGCTCGTCGCCGAGCCGATGGCCTCCCTGCCCGTGGTGCTCGCGGGCCTGCTCGTCCCGCTGGCCACCGACGTCACAGCAGTCGTCTGCCGCCACCTGGACCCCAGCCGGCTGCCGGACCGAGCGCGGCAGGAGGGGCTGGTGGCGGCCGTGGGCACGGACACGCCGGGCATTCCGGCCTGGTCCGTGGGCGGGTCGCGGTGAACGGACGATGAACTAGGATTGGCGGTCGACCCCGCCGCATCCGGTGATCACCATGCCCCCGGTGATCCCGCTGGCCGCCTCCCTCGTGGCCGCCCGGTTGCGCCCGACGAACAGGACCCGTGTGCCCCGTTCCGCCGCCCGACGACACGCCCCGCGTGCTCGCCATGCTGCCCGCCGCGCTCGCTGGCGCCGGGTCGTCACGGCGCTGGGTGTCACGGTGGCGGTCCTCCTGGTCACCGGCTCGGTGAGCGCGTTCGTCGTCTACCAGAAGCTGAACGGGAACATCACCCAGGAGAACGTCGACAACCTGATCGGCGGCGACCGACCGACCAAGGTCAAGGTCCCGGACGCGCCCCAGGAGCCGCTGAACATCCTGCTGCTCGGCTCGGACGAGCGGTCCGGGAAGGCCGCGGAGAACGCCAACGTCGCCGGCCGGCGCTCGGACACCACGATCCTGCTGCACCTGGCTGCCGACCGGCAGAGCGCGGTGATGGTCAGCATCCCGCGCGACACGATGGTGCCCATCCCGAGCTGCAAGCGGAACGACGGCACCGTGGTGCCGGCGCAGACGCTCGCGATGTTCAACTCGGCGTTCTCCGAGGCCGGCGCGGCCTGCACCATCAAGACCGTCGAACACCTCACCGACATCCGGATCGACCACCACGTGGTCGTCGACTTCGGCGGCTTCAAGGACATGGTCGACGCCCTCGGCGGCGTCCGGGTCTGCGTGCCGGAGGACGTGAACGACCCGGACTCGCACCTGGTGCTCACCAAGGGCATCCACAACGTCCACGGCAAGCAGGCGCTGGCCTACGTGCGCACCCGGCACGCGCTGGGCAACGGCGGCGACATCGACCGGATCTCGCGCCAGCAGGCGTTCCTCGGCTCGATGGTCAGCAAGATCAAGAGCAAGGGCCTGCTGCTCCGGCCGGACCGGCTGCTGTCCTTCCTCGGCGCCGCTACCAACTCGATCACCACCGACCCCGGCCTGGGCAGCCTGAACGCGCTGCGCAAGCTGGCCCAGGACGTCAAGGGGATCGACACCAAGAACGTCACCTTCCTCACCGCTCCGAACGAGCCGTTCCCCGCCGACCCCAACCGGGTGCAGCTCAAGCCGAAGGCGGCCGAGGTCTGGAACTCGCTGCGGCTGGACCAGGCGCTGCCCGGCAAGGAGCCCAAGCCGACCGCGACCGCCACGCCGAGCGGCCCGCCGCTGGTCACACCGCCCGAGAACATCCGGGTGGAGGTGCTCAACGGCTCCGGCGTCACCGGTGCCGCCAAGAACCTCGCCGACAAGCTGCGGGCCGCCGGGTTCGTGGTGGTCAACGTCGGCGACGCGGACCGGTCCGACTACCCGACCACGCTGGTCCAGCACGACCCGGCGTACGACGAGTCAGGGCGCACCCTGGGCGCGTCGATCACCGGCTCGACGGTCAGTGCGGACGTCTCGCTCGGGTCGACCTTGCGGGTGATCGTCGGAGCGGACTCACCGGACGTCGTGGCGGTGCAGGTGACCGGGTCGACCGGCACCCCGTCGCCGACCGAGACGCTCGAGGTGCGCTCCGCCGACCAGAACATCTGCTCCTGACGGACCCTCGCACGGGTTCGTTAGAGTCGCCGACGTGCCGACCAACTCCGCGTCCCAGGACGCCGCGGCCGCGTTGCGGCCCGCCGACAAGGTCTCCGAGTCCGCTGCTGCTGCGGTGGCCGACATCGCCGACGGCGCATCGCTGGCCGTCGGCGGGTTCGGTCTCTGCGGCGTGCCCACCCAGCTGATCGCCGCGCTGCACGACGCGGGCACGACCGACCTCCAGGTCGTGTCGAACAACTGCGGCGTCGACGACTGGGGGCTGGGCATCCTGCTGTCCGACCACCGGATCGCCCGGGTGATCGCGTCGTACGTCGGGGAGAACAAGGAGTTCGCCCGGCAGTTCCTCTCCGGCGAGCTCGAGGTGGAGCTCACGCCGCAGGGCACCCTGGCCGAGCGGCTGCGGGCGGGCGGGGCCGGGATCCCCGCGTTCTACACGGTGACCGGCGTCGGCACCCAGGTGGCCGAGGGCGGTCTGCCCTGGCGCTACGACGCGGCCGGCGCGGTCACGGTGTCGTCGCCGCCGAAGGAGACCCGCGACTTCGTGCTCGGCGGCGAGACCCGCACCTACGTGCTGGAGGAGTCGATCGTCACCGACTTCGCCCTGGTGCACGCCTGGAAGGGCGACCGGTCGGGCAACCTGGTGTACCGCGAGAGCGCCCGCAACTTCAACCCGCTGTGCGCCACGGCCGGCCGGGTGACCATCGCCCAGGTCGAGCACCTCGTCGAGGTCGGCGAGATCGCCCCCGAGGACGTGCACACGCCGGGTGTCTTCGTGCAGCGAGTCGTGGACGTGGGCCCGGACGTCGAGAAGCGGATCGAACGCCGGACGACTCGACCGCGACAGGAGGCCTGAGCCATGGCTCTGACCCGTGAGCAGATGGCGGCCCGCGCCGCGCAGGAGCTCGAGGACGGCCAGTACGTCAACCTCGGCATCGGCCTGCCGACTCTCGTGCCCAACTATCTGCCGGAGGGCGTGCACGTCACGCTGCAGAGCGAGAACGGCATCCTCGGCGTCGGCCCTTATCCGTTCGAGGGGGACGAGGACGCCGACCTCATCAACGCGGGCAAGGAGACGGTGACGCTCCTGCCGGGCGCCTCGTTCTTCGACTCGGCCACGTCGTTCGGGATGATCCGCGGCGGCCACATCGACGCCGCGATCCTCGGCGCCATGCAGGTGTCGGCCGGCGGCGACCTCGCCAACTGGATGATCCCCGGCAAGATGGTCAAGGGCATGGGCGGCGCGATGGACCTGGTGCACGGCGCGAAGCGGGTCGTCGTCGTGATGGAGCACGTGGCCAAGGACGGCACGCACAAGATCGTCCAGGAGTGCACGCTGCCCTACACCGGTCGCGGCGTCGTCGACCGGGTCATCACCGACCTCGCCGTCATCGACGTCGTCGACGACGGCCTGGTGCTGCGCGAGCTGGCGCCCGGGGTCACGGTCGACGAGGTGCGCGCAGCCACCGGCGCGCCACTGCAGGTGCCTGCCGAGCCGGCCACGATGGCGTCTTCCACCGCCGCGCCGTGACGGCGGCCACCACGGCAACGCCCGCCGAGACCGGCGGGGCCGCTCCCCGGCGTACGTTCCTGGCCGCGGTGCCGACCTGGGTGATCGGTCTCGGGCTGGTGCTGGTGCACCTGGCCGTCACGTTCACCGTCCGGCCGCACCCGCGTTGGAACGACGGCATCTTCGTGCTGAACGACGCGCGTGACTTCCCGCACGTGCCGCTGGACCACCACGCGCTGCGGATCGGCAACCTGCTGCCGGTGCGAGGGTTCCTCGAGCTGTTCGGCTACGGGCAGGTGGCCTACTACGCCTGGCCGTTCCTCACCGCGATCCTGCTCGTGGTCGCGGTTTTCGCGCTGGGCACCGTGTTGTTCGACCGCTGGACCGGCGCCGCGGCGACCGTGCTGCTGATCTTCCACCCGGTGCTGGTCGACACCGTCATCAAGGCCGGCACCGAGCGGATGACCAGCTGGCAGCTGCTGCCCGACATCCCGTCGACCGCGTTCGTCACCGGGGGGCTTGCGCTGCTGATCGGTGCTGCCGGGCGCCGCGGAGAACGTGACGGCCGGCCGGGCGACGGAGCGGGTGCGTGGTGGTTCGTTCTGGCCGGCTTCTGCCTCGGCTGGGCCTACCTGGTGCGCGAGCTGTCGGTCTTCTTCTACCCGTTGCTGATCGGCGTGCTCGTGGCCTGGCGGCTGCCGCTGCGCCGGTGGGTGCAGGTCGCGCTGCCGATGCTCGGCTGCCTGGTGCTCGAGATGGTGCTCGCCCAGTGGGCGCACGGCGACCCGCTGGCTCGGCTCAAGGTCGACGGCGAGCACGGCAGCGCACCACTGACACCCATCACCCGCACCGACGCGCTGCTGCGCTTCCCGCGGATCGTGGAGGTCTACCCGCAGACGGCGGTCGTGCTCACGACGGTCGTGCTGATGGTGCTCGGTGCACTCGTCGTACGGCGGCGGGCGCACGTGCTGCTCCTCGCCTGGTTCCTGGTGCTGTGGGTCCCGCTGACCCTGGTGTCCGGCCTGCTCGACCCGGGCTTCATCCGGATCAACGCGTCGCTGATGCGCTACTGGGTGCCCGCCCTGCCGGCGCTCGTGCTCGGGGCGGCCGGCTTCGTTTCCTGGCTGCTGGCGCGGGTGCGCGAGTCGGCTGCCATCGGACCGGCGCAGCCTCGGGATCGCGTTGACCGCGGCGGTCGCTGTCGTCGGGCTGGCGGTCGCCGTGGTCCCGATCCTGCCGCTGATCGCCCGCAACCCGCGCGACCATGCGTGGAACGCCATGCGCGCCTACCTGCACGAGCACGACGCCGCGGTCGACACCATCGTCACCGACGACCGCGACTCTCTGGTGCTGGGCATCTACTCGCGCGAGCCGATGGGCGGCGGGTTAGTGGTGCACGCAGCGGTGGAGAAGGTCGGCCACGCGCTGAAGGCGCCGCCGGTCGCGACCGGCGAGCCCGGCACCTACCTGATCTGGACGCCGGGGCTGTCGCGGAAGAAGCCGAAGGCGTTCGACGGCTGGAAGCTGCTGCTCAAGGAGCGCGAGCTGCGCCTGTACGGCCCCGCCGCCTGACCTCGTTGGCAATGCGGTTCGAGTTTGGAACTAGCGTGAAGCTCGGCGCTACTCTGCGCCGGTGACGGACGATGACGCGAAGCAGACCTTGCACAGATACCTGCGCCAGGCCAGGGAGGCGATGGTCTGGAAGCTCGACGGGTTGTCGGAGTACGACGTTCGCCGCCCGCTGACCCCCACCGGCACCAATCTGCTCGGGTTGGTGAAGCACTTGTCCATCGTGGAGGCCTGGTACTTCGGCAAGACCTTCGACCGGCCGTTCGCCGAAGACCTGCCTTGGTGGGACGAGGGCGCCGAGGAGCAGATCGACATGTGGGTCACAGCTGCCGAGTCCCGTGCTGAGATCGTCGACCGCTACCGACGGGTCTGGCTGCATGCGGACGTGACCATCAACGACCTGCCGACAGACGCACCTGGCCTTGTCCCCTGGTGGCCTCGCCCGGACGTCACCCTGCACACCATGCTTGTGCACGTGCTGGCCGAGACGAACCGGCACGCCGGCCATGCTGACATCCTCCGTGAGCAGCTCGACGGGTCGGTGGGTATGCGACCGGACAACTCGAACGTCGCCGAGCACGGCGCGGCATGGTGGGACGACCTGCGTGGCCGCATCGAAGAGGCGGCACGAACAGCTCGATCATGACGTCCCGCAGGCGGCCCGCCTCTGTCACTCGACCAAGACTGTCCCACTCTGTTTCGTCGCGGAGAAGACACACGTGTAGGAGTAAGTCCCTGGCTGCTCGAACGCCACCTCACGTGATTCACCGGCCGCAATTGGTTCGACCGAAGTCTCGACCCCACCGGCGAGGTCCAAGCCCATTGACTCATCGGCTGCATTGATCCACCGGACAACGCCACCGACGCCCACCGTGACTTGACCGGCATCGGCATTGCCGGTGTGGCACGACACCACTGTCGGGGACGGCTCAGGGCTCGGGTTCGGGTTCGGGATTCGGGTTCGGGTTCGGGTTCGGGTTCGGGTTCGGGTTCGGGTTCGGGTTCGGGTTCGGGTTCGGGTTCGGGTTGGGATTCGGGTTGGTACCACCGGTCGACGCCTTCTTCACGGCTTTGCATCTCGGTGGCGATGCACTGCCCGGCGCGGCCGAGACCTGGAAGGATCCCTCCTTCCCGAGGTCCAGCACGGCCATGGCCATGGACAGCTGAGAACTCCCCAACAAGTCCTCGAAGGCCAGTTCACCGGCTTGGCGGTAGCAAAACGCCTCGTGCGAGCGAGCGCCGCGCACCGGGGTCGACGGGAGGGGCGCCGGCAACGAGTACACGACTGACTGCAGTCGTTGCAGCACGTCAGGGTCGGCCTTGACCCACAGGGTGAAGTCGTAATCCATGATGGCTCCGCCGAGTGACGATGCGTCGCCTCCGTCGGGGAATCGGGGCGGCCCGAGAGTGCGCACAAAGAAGCCAAGCAACGCCAGCGGTGACACCTGGAGCGGCTCCAGCTTCATCGCCGTCTCGCCTCGCTCAACTACGAACGTCGTCTCTCGCGGCCGAGCCCCCACGACGTCAATCCGAAGCCGGTGAGTCCCGTTGTCGACGTCCTCGAGTAGGAAGGTCCCGGCTCCGTCGGCATTGCCGACCTCGTTCCCGTCCAGGCGGAGCTCCGCGCCAGCTGCAGGCTCGCCACCCATCGAAACGGACCCAGAAACGGTCGCGCTTGTCGGGAAGACCACCTCACGCAACCGGTCACCAACCGGTGTGAGAGCAGCCACGAGGATCGCCCCTATTACCGCGACCGACACCGGAAGCGCGACCTTCCCCACCCACTCGGATCGCCTTCGTCCTCGCCCGGCTTCAGAACCTTCGGTTGCTGACGCCACGATTCCCCCTGTTGGCCAGGACCAAAGTGACGCTGCCGCTCCAACCGCGGGCGGCCGCCCCATCGATGTCTCGCCCGTGCTTCCCTAGCCAATTTCACGGTGCCCCACCAGCGTGAACCTGACAAGGTGTCGCCGGGCAAAGTTGCGACCAGGTGCCGGCTCCGCTTCTGCTCGTCGGTTCGTCCTATCTCCAGGTTGTGGAGCCTTTTCATCCCGATTGGAGATTCCGCATGTCGCTTCACCCGCAGATCCGTCTTGTCCCAGCAACCGTGCCGTTGCTCAACGCGCTGAAGGAAGACCACTCCCTGTTCAGCGAGTTGATCGGCTCGCCCATCCCGGACGGTTGGCCCGAGTTCCCCGAGGCCATCGGGTTCACGTTGGAGCATCTGCAGAACGCGTCTGAGGCTGACCGCTCGTGGTCGATGCAGTTCTTCGTCGACCACGCGAACGGGCGACTTGTCGGCTCTGGTGGCTTCGCTGCGCCGCCGGTGGGGCGGACGGTGGAGATCGGCTACGAAGTCGCTCCTGAGTTCCGGGGGCACGGGTTCGGCACGGCCGCTGCTCGGGCGCTGGTCGGGCGTGCTGTCGCCAGCGCCGAGGTCGACCACGTCATCGCGCACACTCTGCCCGGCCCCAATCCGTCCACGGGTGTACTCCTGTCGCTGGGCTTCGAGCACGTAGAGGATCAGGAGGACCCTGAAGCCGGCGTCGTCTGGGAGTGGCGATGGACCCGGCCGTTGATCGGGTAGTCAGTCGTGCCAGCTCCGCTGTGCCTCGCGGCAACGGCGCCGCGCGGAACCCGGCAATGCTCGACGCAGGTGGTGGTGCACATACGTCGTCGCGCGGCATCCTCGACGAATGAAGGTTCATGCCAGTGACGTCCTCCGGGAGTCGTTCGAAGCGTCGTGCCAGCGAGTCACGCGGACGCTGACTGGGATCACCGACGCGGAGTTCTTCTGGGAGCCGGTCGCGGGATGCTGGACGGTCCACCGCCGTTCGGAGCAGCGCGCCAAAAGCGCCGACGGCAGTGGCGAATGGGTCATCGACTACGAGTTGCCGGAACCGCAGCCCGCCCCCGTGACGACGATTGCCTGGCGGACCGTTCACATAGCTGCGGTGAACTACCTCTACTACGACTACGCGTTCGGGCCTGCGACTGCGTCCTTCGATCTGGAGATGCCAGGGTCCGCAGCGGCGGCGGTCGAATGGCTGCGGGTGAGCCAGGAGCAGCTGCGCGCCGTGGTGCGGGACTCGGCCGATGCCGACCTCGAAGTACCACGTCTGACCAACTGGGGCGATCTGTGGCCAGGCGAACGCATCTGGAGGACTCTCATCGACGAGCAGGTGCACCATGGAGCCGAGATCAGCCTGCTGCGCGACCTCTATCGGAATCGGGACTCTCTCGGCCAACCACGCCCGGGTCCGGACGCTGAATAGGTGCCGGCTGGCGCCAGCGTACGGATCCGGCATTGTGATCGAGAGGCAACGACCAGGAGGGCAAGGTCAATGTGCAGCGCGCAGTTGTACGACACCATCGGAGCCACCTACACCGTGACCCGACGCACGGAACCGCGCATCGCGGCGCGAATCTGGGCCGCGCTCGGGGATGCCCGGACCGTACTGAACGTCGGGGCGGGCACCGGGTCCTACGAGCCCCCTGACCGCCACGTCCTCGCGGTGGAACCGTCGGCCCTGATGCGTTATCAGCGCCTCCCAGACGCGGCGCCGTGCCTGGCTGGATCCGCTGCTTTTTCGAAGCCTACTGGCGCCGGCCCGAGGCATACCTGGACGAGAATGTCCGTCGCGGAGTATCTGTCTGGGCCAGCATCGGGCCGGACGCCGAGCAGAGGGCGGCGCTCAGCCTCCGTGATGACCTCGCCTCAGGTCGGTGGGCCGAACGCAACCGCGATCTCGTCGATCTGGACGCGGCAGGGCTTGGCGCTCGCCTGCTCATCGCCTGACCCCGCCATGTCTTAGTTGATCTCCCGGCGCACCGTCCGGAAGAGCCCCGCGGCGAGTGGTATCGCCACCCAGAGGATCACCGACACCAGGATCTGTGAGGTGTGACCGGACCACTCACCGTTGAGCAGCCAGTTGAATGTCGTCGAGTAGTCGAGCCATTCGGCCACCAACTGCGACGCCCGGCCGAGCAAAGCGAACCCGATCGGGAGCACGAAGGACGCGACGATCGCGGCAGCCGAGTTGTGCACGAGTGCCCCGAGCGCCACTCCCGTCATGACGTTAAGGACGACGTAGAGCAGGAAGGCGACAAGCAGGCCGGCGTTGAGGTTCGCGTCCAGTGTCCGGCCGGAGGCGGCGGCCACGCCGAGACCTGCGGCCGTGACGAGCCCGCCGAACACGGCTGCGCTGGCCCCCAGCGTCAGTGAGACCGTGATCTTGGCTGTGACGATCCGGATTCGCCGCGGTTCCTGGGTGAAAGTGGCGAGCGCGGTGCGCTGGCTCCATTCGCTGGTCAGCGTCAGGATGGACACCACCGGCAGCAGGATGCTCAGGGCGACCGCGGCGAAGCCGAGGTAGCTCGTGTAGGACTGATCGATGCTTGACGGGGCGAGTATCGGCGCCAGCATCAGCCCGACTGTGGTTGCCGCGACCGCGATCAGGAGCCAGCGGGCCGCGCGGGTGTCGGTTGCCTTACCCCACTCGACGCGCACGAGGCGACCGAACGGGATGCCGGTGAAAGTGGCCGGAGCATCAGCGACGGGGGTGTGGACGGGATGCGTCATCGTGGTGCTGGTCATGCTGCTGCCTCCTGCGGCTGTGCCGTCTTCGCGGCGGTGAGTGAGAAGAAGAGCTGCTCGAGCCCGCCGGAGTCGGACGGGCGCAGCTCGGTCAGCAGCACCTGATGCTGGAGCGCGACGCGCGCAACCATCTCGGGAGTGACCCGACCTCCTAGCACGTCCACGGTGAAGGTCTGGTCTGGACCGGCTTGGTAGTCGATATGGGCCGCGCGCAGCGCGCGTGCCAGGTTCTCCGGCTCGGGCGTGCGCAGCAGCAGGCTGGAGCTGGCGAGCAGCTCAGTCAGCCGGCCGGACGCGACGACCGTGCCCTGAGAGATGACGACGAGGTGGTCGACGGTGGCCTGCACCTCGTGCAGCAGGTGGCTGGACAGCAGCACTGTCCCGCCCCCATCGGCGAAGTCGCGTAGTAGTCCACGCATCCAGGCGATGCCCTCGGGGTCCAGTCCGTTCGCCGGCTCGTCGAGGATCAGCACATGTGGCTCACCCACGAGCGTCTGCGCGATGCCGAGCCGCTGCCGCATGCCGAGGGAATAGCCGCCGACCCGCCGATCGGCGGCGTCCGACAGTCCGACGCGGTCCAGCAACTCCTCCACTCGAGTTGTGGGTACTCCTGCCATTCGTGCGGCGATCGTCAGGGTCGCGCGCCCGGTTCGTCCCGCGTGCATCGCAGAGGGATCGAGCAACGTTCCGACCACCCGGGTGGGGTTGGGCAAGTCGACGAACGGGTGTCCGTCGACGGTCGCAGTTCCATCATCGGGTCGGGCGAGCCCGACGATCATCTTCAGGGTGGTTGACTTGCCCGCGCCGTTGGGCCCGAGGAAGCCGGTGATGGTGCCCGGTTCGCAGTGCAGCGACACGTCACTGACGACTCGGGCGTTGCCGTAGCTCTTCGTGAGAGCGGTTGTTGTGATCATGTCGTTGAGCCTGGCGCTGCGACGGGTCCACGCGCATCGCCCGGCAGGCCACGGTCGCCGGCAGAAAGTGCGTGCCATGGCCGCAGCGCGCACCACCTTTCGTCGCGCCCGGCACCAACTTTCGTTGGTGCCGGGCCGGCGGGCCGACCCCTACGCTCAGGTTATGTACCGACAGGGCAGGCGATGGCTCGACCGGGTGCCGGCCTCGTTGTTGGCTCCGGTCGATCCGGCGCAGCCGGACACGCCCGGTCCGAGGACCGCCCGCGACTGGACAGTCGATGCCGTCGGGTTCCTGCTCGCCGCGGCGCTCGGCGCGCTCTTCCTGACCCCAGCACTGCACGACAGCGCCGTACCGTTGACGACCGCACAGGTGATCATCGACATCACCTGCGGGGCACTGGCCTGTCTCTCGTTGTGGTGGCGGCGGCGCTGGCCACTCGGCGCAGCGCTCGCTTGTCTCGCCTTTGGCGCGTTCTCGATCTCGGCCACCGCCGCCGGGCTCCTCGCGCTGTCCTCCCTCGCCGTGCACCGCAGCCTTCGGCCCGTGCTGCTGGCCGCTGCGCTGTGGATCCCCTCGGCCCTGGTGTTCGCCATCTACAGCCCCACGACCGACGCGCTTTCGGTGGTGCTCGTGGCCATCCCGCTCGTGCTTGCAGCTACCGCCTGGGGAATGTTCGTCAGGGCCCGACGTCAACTCCTCTTCACGCTGCGCGAGCGTGCCCAACGCGCCGAATCGGAGCAGCGTCTGCACGCCGACGCTGCACGCATGTCTGAGCGCACCCTCATCGCACGCGAGATGCACGACGTACTCGCTCACCGGATCTCGTTGATGGCGCTGCACGCCGGAGCCATCGAGGTCCAGCCCGACCTGCCGCCCCGGGTTCGGGAGACCGCTGAACTGCTGCGCTTGACAGCGCGCCAGGCTCTCGAGGAGCTGCGAGGCGTTATCGGGGTGCTCCGAGAAGAACCAGGCAGGGAGCCAGCGCCGGAAGCACCACAGCCGAGCTTGTCGGACATCCCTCGCCTCATCGAAGAAACCCGGCGGGCCGGCGCGAAGATCGAATTCGAGATGCAGGTAGACCATCCGAATGCCGCTCCCAGCACGCTCGGTCGTGATGCCTACCGCATCGTGCAGGAGTCGCTCACCAACATCGGCAAGCACGCCAGGGGCACCGCAGGACGGGTGCGTGTCACCGGGGCGGCAGACCGTGGCCTGCACGTCAGCGTTCGCAACCGCCTGCCCCTCCATGCGCATACGGGGCCAACGCTGCCGGGTTCTGGCGCCGGCCTGCTCGGCCTGCAGGAACGGGTCGCCCTAGCAGGCGGCAGCCTTGTGCACGGCCCGGACGGCTCAGGCGACTTCGTGGTGGACGCCGAGTTGCCATGGTGAGGGTGCGCGTACTGCTGGTCGACGACGACGCCCTGGTGCGCGCGGGGCTACGGATGATCCTTTCCTCGGCGGAGGAGCTGGACGTGGTGGGCGAGGTGGACGACGGTGCCCGCGCCGTCGCCGCGGTCCGGGAGCACCGGCCCGACGTGGTGCTGATGGACATCCGGATGCCCGAGATGGACGGCATCACCGCGACCGCCGCGGTCCGCCGGCTCGATGAGGCCCCGCAGGTGATCGTCCTGACCACGTTCCAGGCGGACGAGCAGGTGATGAGCGCGCTGCGCGCCGGCGCGGCCGGGTTCCTGCTCAAGGACACCCCGCCCGCCGAGATCGTGGCCGCGGTTCACCTGGTCGCCTCGGGCGAGGCGATGCTCTCACCGTCGGTCACCCGCACACTGCTCTCCCACCTCGGTGATGCGCACGCATCTGAGCGCCGCCGCATCGCCGCGGCACGACTGGCCGTGCTCACTGACCGGGAGCGAGAAGTCGCGGTCGCGGTCGGATCCGGTGCTTCGAATGCGGACGTGGCCGCCTCGCTGTTCATGAGCGAGGCGACCGTAAAGTCACACGTATCGCGCCTGCTCACCAAGCTCGACGTCGCCAACCGGGTGCACATCGCGATTCTCGTGCACGACGCCCACCACTCCTAAGGTCGCCCCACATCCACGCCGGCGGTTCGTTCGGCCCGATCGGCCGGTCGAAACCTCGCCCCGCGCCCCACCGATACAGTGGTTGGACGGCCCAGCAAAGGCCGGCCTGACCTGTGGATGACTGGAACCCTTGTGGACAAAGGGTTTTCGGTCTCAGTGCGAGGAGGGTTGTGTCCGACGCCCTCTCTAGCTTGGGGTCATGTCCGAGACCCCCGACCTGCCGCCCGCGCACCCGGCGCGGGCCGCGCTCGCGGCGGTCGACGACGCTCTCGCCCAGCTCGCGTCGGCGAACCTGTGGTCGATGTCGGAGTCCGACGTGCTCGACCTGCGGATCGACCTGGAGGCCAGCCGGGCCCGGCTGGAGTCGGTCACCCTCGCGGTCACCCGAGAGGTCGACGGCCGCGGTGCCGCCACCGCGACCGGCGCGCCCTCGACTGCGGCCTGGCTGCGCGCCCGGCTCCGGCTGCACCCTGGTGCCGCCAAGGCCGAGGTCGAGCTGGCCCGTGACCTGGACACCGAGCTGACAGACACCGCCGCAGCACTCGCCGCCGGACAGATCTCGCGCGACGCCGCCGCAGCCGTGGCCGCCGGCCTGCAGCGCCTGCCCCGCGGCGTCGCCGCGGCCACCCGCGACGAGGCGCAGACCTACCTGGTGGCCCAGGCCCGCGAGTTCGACCCGGCCGCCCTGGCCCGCCTCGGCAACCACCTCATCGTGGCCCTTGACCCGGAGGGCGGTCCAGCGCTGGAGCGCGAGGAAGCCCGCCAGGCCGACCGGCAGTACCTCACGATGTCCCATGCAGCCGACGGCAGCCGACCGCTGCGCGGCCAGTTCGGCCCGGAAGGTGGCGCCCTGCTCGACAGCGTCCTGCAGTCCCTGTCCGGCCCGATCCCTCGCGCCGACGGCACACCCGACCCCCGAACCCCGGCCCAACGCCGTGCCGAGGGCTTCCTCGAGCTGCTCGGTGTCCTGGTCAGCTGCGGGGACGACCTACCGGAGCACGGCGGCGAGCCGGTCACCCTCACCGTCACCACCACCGCCGACTATCTCGCCACTCTCCCCGGAACCGACGCCGACGAGTGGGCCGTCCCCGGCACCGACGGGCCTTGCCCCAGCCGGCCGACCGGGCCGGCAGCGACCCTCGATGACGGCACCCCGCTATCACCCGAGGCCACCCGACGACTCGGCTGCGACGCCTGGCTCGTGACCGCCATCCTCAACACGGACGGCGACGTCCTGGACATCGGCCGGATGTCGCGCATCGTCCCCCGCCCCATCCGGCGCGCCCTCGTCGTCCGCGACGGCGGCTGCGCCTTCCCCGGCTGTGGGCGCCCGGCCCGCTGGTGCCACGCACACCACATCTGGTTCTGGGCCGACGGCGGCCCGACCAAGCTGTCGAACCTGGTGCTCCTCTGCGGACACCACCACCGGGTCGTCCACCACCACGGCTGGGATGTCGACGTCGGCCCGGACGGGCACCCCCGCTTCCACCCGCCACCCTGGATCGACCCCCACCAGATTCCCCGACCAGCCTGGCGACCACCCGACCTCACCGCCTACGACTGACGGTCACCGACACGTCGAACCAGGGTGCCGACGAGCCTCGATCCGCCTCGCGAGCGGAGGCTTCCGACATCGAACGTCGGAGTGCAATACTCCCGGAACGCCCAGGACCCCGGCGGTCCGGCACCACCCGTCCGCGTGCGCGAGTCACGGCAGTCCCGACCCGCCAGTTCGGCTGACGCCAGCCCGGGGGACGGACGTTCCGGTCGTCGCAAGACGGGACGCCCCTCACTCCCCGCGAGGATCCACACCGCGGACGGCCAGGAGTGAGGGGCGTTTCGCGTACCGGACGAGGAGCGTCCGGAACCTCCTCTACGGTCTGCGGCATGGATGAACGCGTGGACGTGCGGGAGTCCCGCAGATGAACCTGGAGTTCAGCGGTGAGATCTGGTTCTGGCGCGGGCCGGCGCCGCACCACTTCGTGACCGTCCCAGACGTGGAGAGCGCCGACCTGCAGGAGGTGTCGGCAGAGGTGACCTACGGCTGGGGCATGATCCCGGTCACGGCTCAGGTCGGGAGGACGCAGTGGACGACCTCGCTGTTCCCGAAGGACGGGGGCTACATCGTGCCGTTGAAGGACGCGGTCCGTAGGGCCGAGGCGCTTGAGGTCGGCGACGAGGTGACGGTGCGCCTGTCCCTGTAGTGGTAGGTGCCGGCGACACTGAACCCGGCGCGACGGTAGAGACGCACGGCGGCGCTGCTCTCGTCGGTCACCTGCAGGTACAAGCGATCAGCGCCGGCGAAGGAGGCCCAGTCGGCCAACGCGGTGAGGACCGCGCGGGCAGCACCGAGCCGGCGGGCCTCGGGCAGGGTCGCCATGCTGAAGACACCGGCCCAGCCGGTGTCGGCGACGGCTCTGCCCACGGCAACCGGCCGACCTCCGACGGTCGCCGTGGCGTACCCGCTCCGCTGGTCGACGCTCTGCAGCAGCCGCCACTCCGGCGCCGGGTCGCCAGCAGGCTCCTGCGCGCCATCAACAACCGGAACACTCCGCGTCCAGGTCCTCGGCGACCTCGACCTGCAGCCGCGTCACCGCCCCACGCGGCGCCGCCAACCGAGCGACCTGCCCCGTGGTGGCCACCTGGAGGGACACGTCACCGCCGCGCTCGTAATGCCGATGGGCAAGTGCCTTGTCGAGACCGGACGGGCAGGCCGGACAGACCTGGAACCGCGCCGGCGACCCGTGGGCGGCGTAGAAGTCCTCCGCGGCCGCGATCGTCGTCGTCAGGTCGCGGTCCCCGACCACGCCGTGCATCAGCGCAGCGCCTGCCCACCACGTCGTCGTGCAGTCGGTGTGCCGCAGCCAGCAGCCGTCCCGGATCTCCTGCTCGGCAGCGGGGACCGCTCGAGCGGCCGTCCCCTGGAGGTCCCGGACGGCGCCGACGCCGAGCACCTCGGTCAGGGCGTGCCCCCGGCGGCCGACAGCAGCCGCTGCCCGAGGATCCGCGCGGTCTGCTGCAGCTCCGGGCCGCCCACGATCCGGTACGACGCGGGCACCGCCGCGAGGCGTTCGGCGTACCACCAGGGGTTGCTGGTGCTGCCGACCAGTCGGCTGCTGTCGGCGTCGATCGGCTCGAGCCGTCCGAGCGCGGGGGGAAGGCATCGAGCCACGGCCTCGACGGGAGCATCGATGACGACCTCGACGTCATACTCCCACCCGATGGCGAGATGTTCCTCGAGCACCGCGACCGGGTCGAGGTCGGCGGGCGGGGTGAAGTCGTCGTCGAGGACCACCACGGAGCGGACCCGGTCGATCCGGTACGCCCGTCGGGCGTCGGCACGGTGGGACCGGCACAGCAGGTACCACCGCCCGTGCCGGACGACGATCGCCCACGGGTCGACCTCGAGCAGCCACTCGGACCCGGCCTCGGAGCGATAGTCGAGCTGCACCGCTCGGTGGTCCGAGCAGGCCTGCACGAGCGCGGCCGTGGTGGCGGGGTCCGGCCGCGCGGCGGCGCGGTCGGGTGCGGGTGCCGTGGTGCGCCGGACGACCTCGGCCTGGGCTGCCACCGGCTCCGGCAGCGCCCGCACGATCTTGCCGAGTGCACTGCCCACCGGGTCGGTGGGGTCGCCCGCGTCGTGGTGGCCGTCGAGCACGGCCATGACCAGACCGAGGGCCTCGGCCGAGCTGAACACCAGCGGCGGCAGCCGGAGGCCGCGGCCGACCCGGTAGCCGCCGTAGGGCCCGCGGACCGACTCGATCGGGATGCCGGCCTCGCGCAGGATGGCAACGTAGCGCCGGGCGGCCCGCTCCGAGACGCCGAGCTTGTCCGCGAGCCGGTCCGCGGTGATGCCGGGGTTGCCCTGCACCAGCTCAAGCGCCAGCAGCGCCCGCGCGGTCGGGCTCGTGTCGGTCGTCACCGGGGTGCCTCCCTGGATCCGGCAGGAGAACGTCCGGAATCGACCCTAGCGGCCGGTCAGCGGTCGACCAGGTCGAACAGCCGCTCCCAGCCGGCCAGCACCGCGTCCGGGGCGAACCGTCGCACGCTCTGCCGGGCCGCCGACCCGTAGGCGCGGCGCAGATCCTCGTCGGCCATCAGCCGGGACAGCCCCTCGGCCAGGGCCGGGACGTTGCGGGGCGGTACGACGATGCCGTCGACGCCGTCGGTGACGATCTCCCGGACGCCGGGGGCACAGTCGAACGCGACGCAGGCGAGGCCGCAGGCCATGCCCTCGGCCAGAGCCATCGGCAGCCCTTCGTGGATCGACGACAGCGCGAACACCGACGACGCCACCAGCTCGGTCTCGATGTCCCCGGCCAGCCCCGGCAGCAGCACCCGGCCGGCCAGCCCAGGGACTCGACCTGCTTCTCCAGCCGGGCCCGCAGCGGACCCTCGCCGAAGATCTTCAGGACCCAGTCCCGGTGCTGGTCGGCGACCGACCCGAAGGCGTCGATCAACCGGTCGTAGCCCTTCTCGGACGCGAGCCGGCCGGCGGCGACGACCACCTTCGCGGTGAGGTCGCTGGCCACCTCGGGGTAGAACGAGAGCGAGTTGTGCATGACGTCCGACGTTGTTGAACCCCTCGAGCTCGAACCGCGAGGCGTCGTGCTCGGTGAGCAGCAGCAGCAGGTCCACGTCCCGGTAGAGCTGCTGCACCCGCTCCCAGCGGGTCGACCCCAGGGTGGCGTCGAACGACTCGTGGCTCATGCCGATCACGTGCAGGTGTCCGGTCTTGGCCGCGGCCACCCAGCTCATCGACCAGACCTGCATGCACACGACGACCCCGTCGTCGGCCTCGGCGAACAGCGCCGACAGCCGGCCGACGGCGGCCTTGCGGGCAGCCTGGTGCGCGTCCCGGGCGGCCCGCACCCGCGGGTCGAGCCGGCCGCGCAGGCCCGCCGCCTTCGGCATCGGCGGCTCGGGCTCCTCGTTGAGGACCAGCCAGCGGTAGGGCCGGTCGCCGTAGTCGTGCGGCTGGACCGCGTGCTGGATGCCGACGACGGTGACCCGGTGGCCGCGCTCGTGCAGCATCGTCGCCAGGTTGTGGGTGACGCGCTGCACGCCGCCGAGCTCCTCGACGTTGTTCGCCACGAGGAAGACGTCGCGGGTCACGAGCCGGCCCGCCCGTCGCGCGACCGACCCTCGAAGAACTCCTTGACGACGTGCTCGGCGGCGTGCCCGGTCTCGTACTCGCAGAACCGCTCCCGGAAGGCGGCGTAGCGCTCCGCGTAGCCCTCGACGTCGTCGTCGACCCTCGCGCAGCGCCGCGATCAGCTCGTCGGTGGTCATGACGACCGGACCGGGTGCGACGTCCGGCAGGTCGATGTAGGTGCCGCGCTCGTCCCGGACGTAGTCCTCGTAGTCGTAGGTGAAGAACACCATCGGCTTGCCGGTGTTGGCGAAGTCGAACATCACCGACGAGTAGTCGGTCACGAGGACGTCCGCGAGCAGCATCAGCTCGGTGACGTCGTGGTGCCGCGACACGTCGGTGGCGAACGGGGCGAACCGTGCCGAGAGCTTGTAGCTGTCCAGGTAGTGGGTGCGCAGCAGCAGGTGCACGTCGTCGCCCAGCGCCCGGCGCATCTGCTCGAGGTCCATCGGCAGGTCGTACGGCGTCTCGAGCCGGCGGGCCCGGTCGCGGAAGGTCGGGCAGTAGAGCACCAGCCGGCGGTCGGTCGGCAGGCCCAGCTCGCGCTTCTTCGCCGTCGACCCAGTCCTGGTCCACGCCGCGCACCAGCAGGTCGTTGCGCGGCAGGCCCGTGCCGCACCAGCTTACCGTCGTACCCGTAGGACTTCACGAACGTCTCGACGAAGTACTCGCTGGGCACGAGCAGCGCGCTCCAGCGCCGCATCATCGCCTTGTGCAGGCGCCGGATCGCAGGCGCTGGCCCGCTCCAGGGCCGGGCGAGTCGAAGCCCATCCGCTTGAGCGGGGTCCCGTGCCAGGTCTGGATGTACGTCGTCTCCCGGCGGCGGCTGAACACGCCGCGGGAAGCCCTGGTTGTCGACCCAGAACTCGGCCCGCGCCAGGTCGAGGTAGGTAGCGCCAGCTGTCCCGGCGCACCAGCCGTACGTCGGTGGGGAACCCGTCGGTGCGCCGGCGCGTAGGACCAGACCGGGTCCAGGCCGAGCCGGTCGAGCCCGGCGTCCACGGCGGCCTCGTAGATGTAGCGCGGGCTGTCGGAGTACTGCCTGCCCATGTGCGACTCGAACACGACGAGCCCGTGCTGCACCGGCAGCCGCCGGAACACCTTGTAGGCCAGCGCCTTCAGCGCCTGCGTTGTTGCCCACCGCCCTGCTCGACCGCCACCGCACCGACTTCCGGCGCCCGGATCCCGAACCGGTTCGCCTGCCCGGCCACCTGGGTCACGCCCGTGTCGTCGCCCTGCTGGAAGGCGAGGTTCAGCTTCGGGCGTCACGAACGGCTCGAGGTACCCCGGCGCCACGCCGCCGAGCCGGCCGCGCACCCGGATCGGGATGACCCGACACCATCGCCGGGTCGATGCGTGAACGGCGTGACGTTCGTCGCCGCCGTCCTTGCTGATCTCCAGCCGCACGTCCCAGAACGGCACCTGCGCGTCGAGCGCCCCGACCGCTCGGGCCAGGTCCACCACCGTTCGGTAGTGCAACCGGTCGCCCGAGAGCGTCCAGTCGTCCACCCGGTGCGTACGCCGGGTGGGGCGGCCCCGGTTGCGCAGCGACACCGACAGCGACAGGTCCCCCGGCGGGTCGAGCCGCCCGAGCTGGTTGACCACCGCTCCCTCGAGGTGCAGCCGGCTCCCGACGACCCGCGCGGAGGTGACCTGGTTGTAGAGGTTGAGCCGGCTGAACGGCAGCCGGTGGAAGCCCATCTCGGTGACGTCCATGACGGCGCGGTCCTCGGGCGTGTCCAGGTACTTCGCGGTCCAGTAGACCCGCCCGTCGCGCTCGACCAGGTCGGTCGACAGCTTGAAGCCGTAGCGCAGGTAGTCGACCGCGCGCAGCGTCTCGTCCACGTCGAGCCGCCGGATCAGGTGCACGCAGATCCGCTCGAGCGGGTAGACCATGCGCCAGCGTCTCGTCGCTGATCGTCGCGCAGTAGTCGGCGGCCAGCCGCATGAACTTGTGCTGGTACTCCTCGTCCCGGTGGGCCAGGTCGGTGAGGTAGAGCTTGAGGTCGTGGCGGACGAACTTGAAGTCCTTGTAGACCTTGAGGTCGGCACCACCGTGCTCCCGCAGGAAGTCGTCCATCATCCGGTGCACGGCCACCCGGTCCCGGAAGTTCTCGAACTCGTAGCGCCGCTGGGTGATCGACCGCTCCTCGGCGTCCTCGACGACCCGCCAGAAGTAGACGACGTTGGGGATGATCGCGATGGTCTCCGCCTGGCAGTAGACCTTGGTGGAGAACAGCGAGTCCTCGTAGTGCACGCCTTCGGGGAACCGGATCCCGTGCCGGTCCAGGAACTCGCGCCGGTAGATCTTGTTGGTGGACAGCGGGTCGAAGAACATCATCGGGTTCTCGCGGACGCCGTGGTAGACGGCCCGGGCGCCGAACAGGTCCTTCGCCCAGAGCGTCTCCTTGTCCTTGGTGAGGTTCAGCCGCACCACCCGCCCCGCCACCACGTCGGCGCCGGTGCGCTCGGCCGCGAGCAGCAGGTTCTTGCACGCGTGCCGCTCGTAGTACGTCGTCGCTGTCGAGGAACATCACGAACGGGGCCCGGGCCAGGTCCAGACCGGCGTTGCGCGGCCGGCTGCAGCCGCCGCTGTTCTCCGGCAGCCGCAGCACGGTGATCCGCGGGTCCTCGCGGGCGAGCGCCTCGGCGACCTCGCCGGAGCCGTCGGTCGAGCAGTCGTCGACGACGATCACCTCGAGGTTGCGCAGCGTCTGGTCGAGCACCGAGCGCACCGCGTTCGGCAGGTTGGCCCGGTCGTTGTACCCGATGACCACCACGGACACGTCCGGCGCAGGACGTGGGCCGGGGACGGTCCGTCGGGGCACTCTTCGACCTCTCGTTCACGCTGCGGGCGTCTCGGCAACGGCCGAGTCTACGGGCCGCCACCTGTGCGGCACCTGTACGTCAGACCACCGGCGGACGACCAGCACGTGTCAGCCGCCACACGGTCCGCCAGCGCATCGGCCGCCGTTCTCCGGCACCGGGCCCCAGTCCCTCGCGGAACCCGGCGAACCACACCGCAGCAGCCGCGGCGAGCGGAACCGCACGACGGTCAGCACGGTCCAGACCGTCAGGTAGACGACGACCAGCGGCCACGGAAGGTTCCGCCGCGCGACCCAGACCCGGTTGCGCGCGTTCAGCCGGTAGTAGGTGTCGTGGCGGGTCGGCGAGGTGGCCGGGTGGTTCATCACGACGTCGGGCGCGTACCAGGTCGTGCTGCCGGCGTCCCAGACCCGCCAGGCCAGCTCGATGCCCTCGTGGCCGTACAAGAAGTGCCCGGGCCAGCCGCCGGCCTGCTCGAAGAGCTGCCGCCGGATGACGAAGGTGCCCTCCCAGACCCAGCCCACCCGACCCGGCCGCAGCGGGTCCCGGCCCCCCGGCCGCGGCACCCACCGCTTCGGCGACGGCTTCCCGGTCGGGTCCACCGGCCGGGGCTGCACGGCGCCCACCCGGGAGTCCGCGGCCAGCACGGCGACCAGCCGCGCCACCACGTCCGTGGTGGGCAGGTAGGCGTCGTCGTCGTAGAAGAAGAGCACGTCGCCGTGCGACGGCGGCGGCACCGACGTTGCGGCCCTCCGGGATGCCGACGTTCTCCGGCAGGTGCACGGTGCGGACCACGTCCGGCAGGCCCACCGGCTCCCAGCCGTTGCCGACGACGACCACGTCCAGCTCGACGCCCTCCTGGGCCAGCAGCGACTCGAGCGCGCGGGCGAGCTCGACCGGGCGGTTGCCCATGCTCAGCACCACGGCCCCGACGGTCGGCAGGCTCACCGCAGCCTGCTCGAGCTCAGGATCGCCGCCAGGTGACCGACCACGGTGACTGCCGCGGCCACCACCAGCGCCACGACGAGCACCCGCGTCGCGTCCAGCCCGCCGCCGGACACCGCGTCGACGACGGCGGCCACCAGAGCCAGCAGGGTCAGCTCGACGGAGTGGAAGGCCCGGTGGAACGGCACGAACCTGGCCAGCGACCGCAGGCGGCGCACGCCCGCAGCCCGGGGCGCGGCCTCCTCGGCCCGGTCCTGACCAGCCGCGGCAGACCGCTCGCCGACCGGGCCAGGTGCACGGCGTCGTTCAGCGACTTGTTCACCAGCACGAGCACCGCCAGCACCGCCCCGAGCGTGGTCCAGCCGCCGAGCGAGTCGAAGCCACCGTCGGCCCGGACGCCGAGGGCGAGCGGGATGCCGGCCTCCGCCACCGTGTGACCCAGCTTGTCGAGGAAGAACCCGACCGGCGAGAAGGTCTGCCGCCAGCGGGCCACCTCGCCGTCGCAGCAGTCCCAGAGCATCTGCAGCTGGCCGAGCACGGCGGCGAGCACCGCCCCGAGCAGGCCCGGGACCAGCAGGGCCGCCCCGGCCGCGGCCCCGGTGACGATCATCAGCACCGTCACGCCGTTGGCCGTGATCGCGGTCCCGAGCAGCACCCGGGTGAGGTACGGCGACAGCCGCCGCTGGTAGAGGTCCCCGGTCCAGTGCTCGGAGTTGCGCCGCCCGGTCACCGACGGCGGTTGCGTCACCGCGCGCAGCTCGGCGATGGTCGGCCGGTCAGGCACCTACGGCTCCTTCGGTCGGTACGTCGGTCGGCCCGCCGGCAGTGGTCCGCACCTCGCGGAGCACCCGCGCCGGCTCGGCCACCAGGTAGAGGATGCCGAGCCAGCCGGCGAGCACCCACAGGCCCCCCTCCCCGACCGCATGGCGCGAGCTCCCCAGCAGGGCCAGCACCGCCACCACCAGCAGCCGCCCGGCGACGCCCAGGCCGAGCACCCGGGACAGCGCCGACGGCGGCCGCAGCCGGTTGAGCACCCGGTAGAGGTCGTCGTAGTGGTGCGACGCCACCACCAGCAGCAGCACGCAGACCGCAGCGCCCGGACCGGCACCGGCCAGCCCGGCCGTCAGCCCGAGCACCGCGAGGTACTCCCCGGCCCGCAGCAGCGCCGGCCGCACCCACAGGAACCGCTCCCGCCCGCCCGGCCGGCCCGCGAACCGGGCCGCCGCCGCTGAGCGGGACCAGGGGGCCGCCGTCGAGCTGGGCCAGCACGATCTCCCGCTCCCGGTCGAGCACCGGCTCGGCCGGCCAGGACCGGGCCCGCAGGGTGCGCCCGGCCGACGTGTAGAGCAGCGACCCGGCGCCGAGCACGAGCAGCACCGCCAGCGCCGCGAGCGGCTGCTGGGCCGCCGCCAGGACCGAGATCACCAGCCAGCGCTCGCCGATGCCCAGGTGCAGCACCTTCTTCAGCCAGGTCACGGCGGGGCGGGCGGCACTGCTGCGGCGGCTCAGCTCCAGCGCCCGGGCCGCGCGGACGTCGCCCGCCCCCCGGCGTACGGGCTCGTCCTCCTGGTCGAGGGGCGCCCGCACCACCTCGGCCTCGCGCAGGTCCTTGACCGCGGTGAACGTGTAGTCGACCGTGTGCCGGGCCGTCTGCAGGGTGATCATCGCCGCGGCGAGGACCCAGCCGGTGCGGCCGGCGTCGGCGCCCCACGCGAGCCCCGCGTAGCAGGCGAACTCCTTGAGCCGGTCGGTCGACGCGTCCAGCCAGGCGCCGAGGGGGCTGAACCGGCGGGTGTAGCGCGCGACGTCGCCGTCCACGCAGTCCAGGACGAGCGAGAGCTGCAGCAGCACCGCGCCGACGACCAGGGCCGCCGGCCGGCCGAGAGCGAACAGCGCGGCGGCGCCCAGCCCGACGACCACCGAGGCCACGGTGACCTGGTTCGGCGTGAGCCCCAGCCGGAGCACCGTCGGCGTGAGCAGCCGGGAGAGCGGGCGGCTCAGGAAGGTCGCGACGAACCCGTCCTCCGCCTTGCTGGCGCGGGCGAACCGGGTGGCCGCCACCGCCCGCGGGTCCATCGCGTCGAGCTCCGCCTGCAGGCGCCCGTCGCCTCCGCGCTGCCACCGCCACGGGTCCAGGGACACCGTCGACACCGGTACGCCGGTGCGCACCAGGCCGACGACCAGGTAGCCCAGCGGGTCGCCGGCCCAGCCGTGCCGCCGGGCCAACGCCGACAGGTCGTCGGCGACCCGTGCGGCCGCCGCCAGGTCCGCGGCGCCGACCCGCAGGGCACCGGCGAACGCTCGGTCCGGCGCGCTCACCTGGTGCACCGGCGACCCGGCGGCGACGACCCGCCCGGCCCGCACCCGGACATCCGCCAGGATGCCCGCGGCCGCGGACGGTGCCCCGACCAGCACGGCAGTGCCCGGCCGTGGGTCCTCGCCCAGGTCTGCCAGCGCCTGGGCGTGGACCTCGAGGTCGGCGGCGAGAAGCAGCAGCGGGGCAGCGCCGTCGCCGGCTCGTGCTCGCACGGTCCGCGCGAGCACCTGCAGCCCGGTCGCGAGGTCCGGCGGTACCGGGTCCACCTCGACCGGGGAGGTCACTGCGGCGGTGCCGCGGGCGGCTGCCGCCGGCGCGGCCGCTCGTCGCGGTAGGTCTGCAGCGCCTCCTCGAGCGGCCCGTCGAAGGCCAGCGAGCCGCCGCGGAGGTAGAGGCCGCGGGTGCAGAAGCGACGCAGGTCGCCCTCGTTGTGGGAGACCAGGAAGAGCGTGCGCCCGTCGGCGAGCAGCCCCTCCATCCGCTTGTAGCACTTCTCCCGGAACGCCCGGTCACCGACGGCGAGGACCTCGTCGACCAGCACGACCGGCTCGTCCAGCGTCGTGATCACGGAGAACCCGAGCCGTACCTTCATGCCGGAGGAGAAGTGCCGGAACGGAGTGTCGAGGAACTTGCCGACCTCGGCGAAGTCGACGATCTCGTCGAACCGCTCGGCGATCTGGCGCTTGCTCAGGCCGTGCAGCCCGGCCGTCAACCAGATGTTGTCCCGTGCCGTCAGGTCGCCGACGAACCCCCCGGTCACCTCGATCAGGGGCGCCACCCCGCCGTTGACCGCGATCGAACCCCGGTCGGGCAGGAGCACGCCGGCGATCAGCTTGAGCAGGGTCGACTTGCCCTGCCCGTTGCCGCCGACCAGCCCCACGGCCTCGCCCTCGTCACTTGGAACGAGATGTCGCGCAGCGCCCAGAACTTCGCGGCCTTGTTGCTCTTCTTCTTGCCGGGCTTGCCCGCCTTGGTGACCGGCGGCGGGTCGGCGGAGAACATGTCACGCAGCCGCTTGTGCCGGCGCCGGTTGCGCTTGAAGTAGATACCGAGCGCGTCGGCCTCGATCACCGGCGCCACTCAGATCTCCTTGAGGACGGTGCCCTCGAGCCGCCCGAAGACCCGGATGCCCACCACCAGCATGGCCACGGAGATGACCGCCGACACGCCGGGGGCCGCCCAGCCGACCCACTCGTCGGGGAAGAACGCGGCGCGGTAGAGCTCGATGATCCCCGCGAACGGGTTGAGGATGTAGAAGTTGGCGAGCACCCCGAGGTCGCGGTGACCGGACGTCACGTCGCTCAGGCCGTAGATGATCGGCGAGAAGTAGAACAGCAGCCGCAGCACGATGCGCATCAGCCGCTCGACGTCGCCGTAGAGCACCGCGAGCGGGGCGAGCATCAGGCCGGCACCGGTGAGCAGGATGGTCTGGAGCAGGACCGCCAGCGGAACGACGGCGACCCACCAGGTCAGCTCGGCCCGGTTGATGAGCGCGAAGAAGGCGAGCACCGGGATGGCGTAGAGGAACTCGACGAACTTCGACCCGACGGTGCGCAGCACCCAGATCTCACGCGGCAGGTTGGTCGACCGGACCAGCTTGGAGTCCTTCGACAGCGCCTTCATCGAGGAGCGCAGGCTGGCGCTGGCCCACTGCCAGGGCAGCATCCCGCAGAGCAGGAAGACGATGTAGGGGTCGGCGCCGACCTGGCGCGTCATCAGCTTGGTGAAGACGAACCAGTAGACACCGGCCATCGCCAGCGGCTCGAGCACCGACCAGAGGTAGCCCAGGACCGAGTCGGCGTACTTGACCTTGAGGTCGCGGGAGACCAGCAGCGACAGAATCCGCCGGTTGTCCCACAGGGTGCCGATCCGTGCCGTCACCACCTGACCAGCCACGACACTCCTACCGGTCTGGGCGCTCACGGACTGCGGAACGCTACCACCGGCACTGTGAAGCCTCCGGGGCGTCGGTCACCCGCCGTAGCGCTCGACGAAGGCGTCCACCCGATCCCGGACGGCGGCCGGGTCGAGGTCGAGGTGCTCGAGGATCGTGTAGCGGTCCGGACGGGTGCTCGGCGCGAGCACGACGGCCTCGGCGAACTGCTCGGCCGAGAGCCCGAGGTCGGCCGGGCACGCCGCGGCAGCTCGTGCCGGCGCAGGCAGGCGTCGACCAGCGCGGCCGACTCGTCGTCGCCGCGCAGGAAGAACGAGAAGAGCGCACCGACGCCGGCCAGCTCGCCGTGGTTGCCGGCGCCCGGGAACAGCCGCGTCGATCGCGTGCAGGATCTCGTGGTCGCTGCCGCTGCACGGCCGGCTGGAGCCCGGCAGCGGCCATCGCCATGCCGGACAGCACCAGCGCCTCGGCCAGCGCGGTGAGGAAGCTCGTCGGACTCGATGCCGTCGGTGCGGTGCAGCGACCGCCTCGGCGGCCGTCCGCGCGAAGGTCACCGCCAGGCCGTCGACCGGCTCGCCGCGCTCGCGCTCGGCGAGCCGCCAGTCCGCGATGGCCGAGAGGTTCGACACCGACGTCGCCGATCCCGGAGCGGACCATCCGCGCCGGCGAGGCCCGCACGTAGTCGAGGTCGACCACCACGGCCATCGGCAGCCCGACGCCGAACGAGCCCTTGCCGCCCTCGTGCAGCAGCGAGCTGACCGGCGAGGCGATGCCGTCGTGCGCCAGGTTGGTGGCGACCGCCACCATCGGCAGCGCCAGCCGGGTCGCGGCGTACTTGGCGACGTCGAGGGTGCGGCCGCCGCCGATGCCGACCAGCGCGTCGTAGTTCTTGCCGCGCAGCTCGGCCTGCAGGTCGCCCGGCCGCCTCGCAGGCTGCCGCCGCGCACGGTGAAGACGTCGGCGTTGGCCAGCGCGGGCTGGATCGCCTCGACCACGGCGCTCGCCCTGGCCGGGGCCGACCGCGACCGCGACGTGCCCGTCGGCGGAGATCCGCCGGTCGGAGAGCAGGTCGCCCAGCCCCGACACCGCGCCGGCCCGGATGTCGATGAACAGCGGGCTCAGCAGCATCCGGGCTAGTAGTGGCACGCGATCTCCCGGGCGCCGGGCGAGGTCGTCGTGGTTGTCGACCTCGACCCAGGGCAGCGGCCCGATCGGCGCGACGCCGACCTCGCCGCCGGTGTCGACCAGCGTCTGGTAGCCGTCCTCGTAGTACAGGTCGGGGTCGCGCCGCCAGGTGGCCTCCAGCGCGGTGGCCAGCGCGTCGGCGGCCCGCGCCTCGATCAGGGTGGCGCCGATGTACTCCCCCGACGCCTCGGCCGGGTCCATCAGCTTGGTGATCCGCTGCATCCGGCCCGGCCGCGTCGAGGACGACCTTCATCTCCTCGTCGGCGAGCGACTTCTGGTCGTCCAGCGCGAGCAGGATGCCGGCGGCGCCGTCCTGCTCGCGGGCGGCCAGCAGGGTGCGCTCGACGCTCGACCGGGTGCACGGTGTCGCCGTTGACCAGCAGGGCGCCCTGGGCGAAGTGGTCGCGGGCCAGCCACAGCGAGTAGCAGTTGTTCCACTCCTCGGCCTTGTCGTTGTGCACCAGCGTGAGCCGGACGCCGTGCCGCTCCTCGAGCGCCGCCTGCCGCGCCTGCACCGCCTCGGCGCGGTAGCCGACCACGACGGTGACGTCGGTGCAGCCCGACCGCGGCGAGGTTGCGCAGCGCGATGTCGAGGATCGTGGTCTCGCCGTCGACCGGCACCAGCGCCTTGGGCAGCGTGTCGGTGTACGGCCGCAGCCGCCGGCCGGCGCCCGCTGCCAGCACCATCCCGATCATCAGGTCCGATCCCTCTGCCCACGACCGCCACGGCGGCACGACCCCCGGACGGTATCGTCCCTCGGAGCGACGGTGTGCCGATGGATGCAGACGGATGCACGGCCACCGGCCCTCCGAAACGGCCCGCGAGGAGGACCTGACGTGCCCGAGACGCCCGACGTCAGCGTGACCCGGTCCGCGGGCCGGCGGCTGGTCGCGCGGCGCTCCGCTGGCGGCTCAAGCGGGCCCAGGCGGCTGCGGCGGTCCGGCTGGCGCCGGACTCGTTCGTGCCCGCAGATGGCCGCCGCCCGGATCCCGGTCGACGCCGAGGTTGCCGTCTACTACGCCGACTGCCCCGAGCGGGTCTACCAGCTCGACCAGTGGCTGCCGGTGCTCGAGCGGCTCGCGCGCACGCACCGGGTCGTGCTCATCCTGCGCGACATCCGCACCATGAAGGACCTCCAGGACCGCACCACGCTGCCCGTGGTCTGCGTCGACGACCTTCCTCGACCTGATGAACCTCTACGACGCCGGCGAGTTCAAGGTCGGCATCTACGTGAACAACGGCCAGCGCAACTTCCAGTCGCTGAACAACCCGCGGATGCTGCACGTGCACGTCAACCACGGCGAGAGCGACAAGCTGTCCAGCTTCTCCAACCAGGTCAAGGCCTACGACCGGGTGTTCGTGGCCGGCCCGGTGGCGGTGGAGCGCTACCGGAGGCGCTCATCGACTTCGACGACAGCAAGGTCGTGCCGTCGGTCGGCCGCAGCTGGACCTCGACTTCGCACCGGAGCTCGCCGAGTCCACCCGCCGCACCGTGATGTACGGGCCCACCTGGGAGGGCGAGAGCGAGTCGAACAACTGGACCTCGCTGGACCTCTTCGGCGTGCAGATCGTGACCGCCCTGCTGGCTCTGCCCGATGTCCGCGTCGTCTACAAGCCGCACCCGCGGGTGGCGTCCTCGGCGCACCCGGGGGTAGCCCGGGCGCACCGGAAGATCCTGTCGCTGATCGAAGGCCGCGAACGAGCGGGACCCGCTCGGCGGGCCACGTGGCCCGCACTCGACGGCAACATCCTGGCGATGTTCGGGCGCTGCGACGCCCTGGTCGGCGACGTGTCCAGCGTCACGCTCGACTTCCTCTACCTGCGGCCCGATGCGCCGATCTTCCTCACCGACCGGCGGGACGACCGCGAGCTGCTGGCCAAGGACACCCCGCTCACCGAGGGCGCCGAGATCGTCGACTCGAGCACCGTCGGCGGCTTCGGGGCTGCCATCGCGTCGGCCCTGTCCGACGACACCCGCCGGGACGACCGGCTGCGGACCCGCAAGCACTACTTCGGCGACCTGGGGCCCGGCGACAGCTCGCGCCGGTTCGAGGACGCCGTGGCCGCGCTGATCCAGGAGCGCGACCACCTGCTGACGGGTCACAAGCGGGTGACCACCGGCGACGTCGATGCGCACGACTGACCGACCGGTCTTCACCGGCCGCCCGTCGCTGGTCGGCCACCGCGGTCTCGGCAGGGGTGAGGTCGACGGGCACCGGGAGAACACCGTGGGCTCGATGCTCGCCGCTCTCGACGCCGGCATCGACTGGCTCGAGGTGGACCTGACCCGGACCGCCGACGACTCGCTGGTCGCGCACCACAACCCGGCTCTACCGGACGGCCGGTTCCTCGTCGACACCGACCCGCGGCCGAAGCCGAGGCCGCCGGGGTCGTCGGCCTGGACGTGCTGCTGGACGCCCTCCCGCCCGGCATCCCGGTGGACCTCGACGTCAAGACGGTCCTGGAGGACGCCGTCGACCCTGCCAGCTCGACGTACCGCCGCGCTGCTGGCGCCGATGCTCGAGCGGGAGGCCGGCCGCCGGCCGCTGCTGGTCACGTCGTTCGACCCGGCTGCCCTGCTGGGTCTGCGCGAGCGGGTGCCGGCACCGGCGTACGGGCTGATCTCCTGGATCGACTTCCCGCTCCGGCACGCCGTGGCGACGGCCGCGGGGCTCGGTCTGGACGTCGTCGCCGCACACCTCGGGTCGTTCGGCCCGAACCGGGTCGAGCCCGGGCCGGTGCACCGCCCGGCCCGGGACAGCATCGCGACCGCGCACGACGCGGGGCTGGAGGTGCTGGCCTGGTGTCCCGACCCGGAGGCCGCCCGGGAGCTGGTGGCGGCCGGCGTGGACGCCCTGGTCCTGAACGACGTGACTACTGCGGTGCCCGCAGTGCGCGCGGGCTGGTGAGGAAGCCGACCCCCCACGCGCCGTGCATGGTGGCGAGCACCAGCGGCAGCCAGGCCCGGGACCGCGGCGGCAGCCCGCGGCCGGCCACCGCGGAACCGACGAGCACGCCCGCGGCGTAGCCCGCCGGAGCCAGCAGAGCCGGCCGCCACCCGGCCAGCCCCACCACCGTGCCCACCGTCACCGCCACCACGGCGGCCGGCGGCGCCAGGTAGCGCAGGCTCGCGGTGCCCTCGTGCTCCCGCATCACCACCCGCCGCCAGCGGCCGTAGTCGCGATACTGCCTGGCCAGCGCGCGCAGGGAGGACCGCGGCCGGTAGGACACCGTGAGCCGCGGGGTGAACCACACCACGCCGCCGCTGTTCCGGATCCGGTGGTTGAGCTCCCAGTCCTGCGCGCGCAGGAACGACTCGTCGTAGCCGCCGAGCCGGTCGAGCACCTCGCGCCGGAAGGCGCCGAGGTACACGGTGAGCGCCGGCCCCTCCTCGCCGCCGGTGTGAAAGCTGGCCTGGCCGACGCCGAACGGGCTGGTCATCGCCGCCGCGACGGCCCGCTGGAAGTCGGTGACGCCTTCGGCCGCCATCAGCCCACCGACGTTGTCGGCGCCGGTGCGGCGCAGGGTCTCGACGGCCACCCGCACGTAGTCGTCGGGGACGAGCGCGTGCCCGTCGAGACGCACCACGACCTCGTGCCGGGAGGCCGCCAGCGCAAGGTTGAGGCCTGCCCCGGTGGCCCCGCTCGGGTTCGGGACCAGCCGAACCCGGTCGTCGGCGACAGCCAGCTCGGCCGCGATCTCGTCGGTGCGGTCGCGCGACGGCCCCAGCGCGAGCACGACCTCGAGGTCACCGGGGTAGTCCTGGCCGAGCACGGTCGAGACCGCGGCGCGCAGGTGCGCCTCCTCGTCCAGGACCGGCACCACCACCGAGACGCCGGGCCAGCCGGCGTCGGAGGTCGGCTCGCTCTCGGTCACGGCGGGACAGGCTACCGGCGAGCCTGCAGGGCGGACGGCGCGGACCGACCTAGCATCACCAACGACCGCACGCAGCCACCCGGAAGGCCTCGCCGCATGTCCGCGCCGTCCGGCGTCCTCCCTCCCCTGCCGCCGCAGCTCGACCCGCGCGGCCGGAGCACGGCGCCGCGGCCGGGTCGGGCCGGTCGGCGGCCGCCGACCCGGATCAGCCGGATCACCCGGCGGATGCTCGTGGTGGTCGCGGCCGTGGCCGCCGTCGCGGTGCTGGTGGGCAGCGCCGCCGGCTACGCGCTGCTCACCTGGTCCAGCCGGTCGATCGAGCGGGTGGACGCGTTCGCCGGGCTCACCGACCGGCCGCCGCCGAACGCCGCGGGGTCGACCACGTTCCTGCTCGTCGGCTCGGACGGGCGCACCGGCATGAGCCGGGCCGACATGAAGCGCCTGCACGTCGGCACCGAGGCCACGGCCGCCGGCCGGCGGGCCGACACGATGCTGATGGTGCACATCTCGGCGCGGCACGGGACGGTCGACGTCGTCAGCCTCCCGCGCGACTCCTACGTCACGATCCCCGCCCACGTGTCGGCGGCCGGCGAGCGGGCGCCGGAACGCCGGAACAAGCTCAACGCCGCCTACGCGTACGGCGGTCCGCCGCTGGCCGTCGCGACCGTCGAGCGCAGCACCGGGGTGCGGATCGACCACTACCTCGAGGTCGACTTCCTCGGCTTCGTGCGGCTCGTCGACGCCGTCGGCGGCGTCGACGTGTGCAGCCCGACAAAGATGCGCGATCGCAAGGCCGGGCTGCGGTTGCCGGCCGGGGTCACCCACGTCGACGGCGAGACCGGCCTGGCCTACGTGCGGGCCCGCCACCTCGACGCCCGCGCCGACCTGGGCCGGGTCGAGCGCCAGCAGCGGTTCCTCGCCGCCATGGTCGACCGGGCGACGAGCCGGGACGTGCTGCTCGACCCGCGGGCGCTGGTGCGCTTCCTGGACGCGTCACTCGCGGCGGTGCGCGCCGACCCTGGGCTCACCGAGGACGAGCTGGTGCGGCTGGGCACCCGGCTTCGACACGTCTCCGGCCGCGACATCCGGTTCCGCACCGTCCCGGTCGCCAACCCGTCGTACCGGGCGGCCGGCGCCGGCGCCGTCGCCCTGTGGGACGCCCGCGCCGCGGCCGACGTCTTCACCGCCATGCGCGAGGACACGGCCCGCCCGCACCGCGGTGCCGGCCGCGACGGCGTCGGCCGGCCCACGGTCGAGCCGGCCCAGATCCGGGTGCAGGTCTACAACGGCGGCGGCACTCCGGGGCTCGGGTCGCTGGCCAACGCGGACCTTGCCGCCCGTGGCTTCGCGACCGCCGGGCCGGCCCAGAACTGGAGCCGCACCGGGGTGGCCCGCACCACGATCCGGTTCGACACCCGCTACACCGAGAGCATCAAGACGGTGGCCGCCGCGTTGCCGGGGGCGCGCCTGGTCGCGGTGGCCGGGCTGGGTCGGACCATGCAGGTCGTCGTCGGGACGTCGTACGACGGGGCCCGAGCCGTGCGGCTCGCGGCCCCTGCGGCGGCCGACACCGGTGTCCGCACTGCTGGCGACCACGTCTGCAGCTGAGGTTTTCTCCCCGCGCGACCGGGCAACCCGGACTGCAGCACGATCAGGGCGTCTGCCGCGCCCGCCGTCGCGCCGGTCGGGGATGCATCTCTCCGCGTCCGGCGCCTGACAGCGCGCCGCGGCGCGCAGGAGGTACGCCTGATGACCGACAAGGACCTGACGCCCCTGTCTGCCGACGAGATCGCGGCCGAGGCCGGCACCGCGTTGCCACCCAAGGAAGTCGTCTCGCTGCTCGACCTCAACGTGGACCTCGACCTCGCCCTCGACCTTGCGGCGCCGATCGACCTCGCGGTCGCGGCCAACGCCAACGTGGCGGCACCCATCGACGCAGCCGTCGGGGCCAACGTCCTGTCGGTCGGGTCGACCGCCCAGTCGCTCGCCGACCAGGGCGTGCTGATCGACCAGGGCATCAGCGGCGAGGCGGTCGCCAACGCACCGCAGGACAGCACGCTGGACCAGAGCAACGACGTGCCCGACGCCCGGCAGTACGGCGCCGGCCGACGGCAGCACGGCGCCGGCCGACGGCACCACCGCGCCGACCGACGGCGGCACCGCGGGCAGCGTCACGGCCGACCCGAGCTCGCTGCTGGACGGCGACCTGCTCAACGTGGACGTCAACGCCAACCTGGACGCCGACCTCGCGGCTCCGATCGCCGGTGCGGTCGCGGCGAACGCCAACGTCGCCGCGCCGATCGACGCGGCCGTGGCGGCCAACGTCGGCTCGATCGACTCGTCGGCCACCGCGATCGCGAGCCAGGACGCGATCATCACCCAGCACCTCGACGACGTCACCGCCGAGGCGAACACCGACCAGCAGTCCGACATCACCCAGTAGTCGCGCGCCGATCGACAGCCCGCGACGCCGGCCGAGCGCCCGCGTCCCGGGCGGGCGACGCTCCGCGCCCGGAGGTGCCCGTCCGGGCTGACAGGCGTGCGAGCTGATCGGCGAGCTGCCCGGCTCCGGCTACAAGCGAGCCGCCCTCGCTGGTGCGCCGGGCCGACGGTCAGACGGTGCAGCTCACCCGGCTGCTCTTCCTGGTGCTCGACAGCATCGACGGCCGCCGCAGCCTGGAGGACGTCGCCGACCGGGTCAGCGACCGCTTCGGACGCGCTGGTCAGCGCCGCTCAGGTCGCCGAGCTGGTCGACGGCCAGCTGCGCCCCCTCGGCCTGCTGCGGCTCGCCGACGGCAGCGAGCCCCAGGTGCGCACGGCCAACCCGCTGCTGGCCGTCAGGCTCAAGAAGGTCGTCACCGACCCCGCCGTGACCCGCAAGGTCACCGCGCCGTTCGCGGTGCTGTTCCACCCGCTCGTGGTCGTCCCGTTCGTCCTCGCGTTCGCTGCCATCGCCGGCTGGGTGCTCTTCCGCGAGGGACTGGCGGCCGCCGCGCACGACGCGTTCACCGACCCGGGCCTGTTCCTGCTGGTCTTCGCGCTGACCGCGCTGTCGGCCGGCTTCCACGAGTTCGGCCACGCCGCCGCCTGCCGCTACGGCGGCGCGACGCCCGGGCGCGATGGGCGCCGGGCTCTACCTCGTCTGGCCGGCGTTCTACACCGACGTCACCGACAGCTACCGGCTCGGCCGCGGCGGCCGGGTGCGGGTCGACCTCGGCGGCCTGTACTTCAACGCGCTCTTCGCGCTGGCGATGTTCGGCGTGTGGGCCGTCACGCACTGGCAGGCGCTGCTGCTCGTCATCGCGGCGCAGGTGCTGCAGATGCTGCGGCAGCTGGCGCCGCTCCTGCGCTTCGACGGCTACCACATCCTCGCCGACCTGACCGGCGTCCCCGACCTCTACTCGCGCATCCGGCCGACCCTGCTCGGGCCTGCTGCCGCACCGCTGGCGCCGGCCGTCCGCCCTCACCCGGTGGGCCCGCGCCGTGGTCACTATCTGGGTGCTGCTCGTCGTTC
This sequence comes from uncultured Actinomycetota bacterium, assembly GCA_963728425.1. Classification (GTDB taxonomy): domain Bacteria; phylum Actinomycetota; class Actinomycetes; order JACCUZ01; family JACCUZ01; genus JAVEDA01. The sequence goes on along the minus strand of CAVSKC010000003.1, from coordinate 245,110 downwards.
CGCTGCTGCTGGTGTCGCTCGTGCTGATGGTCGTGGCGTTCCCCCGGGCCGTCGGCGACGGCCTGGGCGAGCGTGGTGGCCCAGGCGCGACGTGTTGTCCCGGGCCTGGTCCGACCGGCGAACCGGCCGAGGTCGCCGTGCGACTGCTGTCGATCGCCGCGCTGGCCCTCCCCGTCCTCGCGATGGCCTACCTGCTGGCCCGGCTGCTGCGCCGCACCGTGTCGTCGGTGCGCCGGTCGACTGCTGGCCACCCGGCCCGCCGCGCCGTGGCGGCGCTGGCGGCCGTCGCGATGCTGGGCGGTCTTGCCTGGGCCTGGTGGCCCGGCGACAGCTACCGGCCGATCCGGCCGAACGAGCGCGGCACCGTGTTCGACGCCGTGCCGGCCTCGCTGGCGTCCCGGCTGGCGCTGCCGCGGACCGCGCCCGTCCCCGCACCGCCGCGGCTGGAGGAGGGTGACACCGGCACGGCTCAGACGCTGTGGGTGGGCGACCAGCCGCCGCCGCCGAAGGACCAACCACAGCTCTCACTCGTCCTGGTCCCCGCCGACCCGGAGCCCGAGCCGGCGCAGGCGGCAGCCGCCGGACCTGCAGCCACCGAGGCCGCGCCGACCTGGGTCTTCCCCTTCAACCGGCCCGAGCCGCCCGGCGACGGCGACAACCAGGCCCTGGCCGTCAACACCACCGACGGGTCGATCCGGTACGACGTCGCCTTCGCCCTCGTCTGGGCCGACGACGGCAGCGTGCTCAACACCAACGAGGCCTACGCGCTCGCGCGATGCTCCGGCTGCGCCAGTGTGGCCATCGCGTTCCAGGTCGTGCTGGTGCTCGGCCAGGCGAACGTCGTGGTGCCGCAGAACCTCGCGGCCGCGGTGAACTACGCCTGCGTGCAGTGCATCACCTACGCGCTGGCCCAGCAGCTGGTGCTCACCCTCGACGGACCGCTCAGCGAGGCCGGCATGAGCGCGATCGAGGCGATCTGGGCCCAGATCCAGCAGTTCGGCCAGACCATCGACCAGGTGCCGCTGAGCCAGATCCAGGCGACGCTGGCCGGCTACGAGCAGCAGATCGTCGACATCGTCGAGGCCGAGTCGGCCGGGCAGACGCCGACGCCGTCGCCCGCCACCTCGTCCGGCCCGCCGACCGGGACAGCGACGGCGACCGAATCGGCCGAGCCGACCGCCTCCGACGGGGCGACCCCGACCCCGGAACCGGCAGAATCCACGGCCGGGACAGCAACGCCGTCCCCCGACCCGACCACCGCGCCGGCCACCGGTGAGGCGACCGCGGCCGCAGTCGGCTCGACTCCCTGAGCCGGGACCGTCAGGGGGTCGCGGTCTCGCGCGACTGGAGGATCGCGGCCCGGCGGGCCAATCGGTGGGCGCGACGGATCTCTGCCTCACCGACCCGGCGGCGGTCCTCCGCCGTCTCGGGCAGCACGGGCGGGACCTCCCGCGGCCGGCCGTCGGCGTCCACCGCGACGAACACGAGGTAGGCGGTCGCGACCCGGGTCGGCGGCACCCCCGCCTCGTTCCATGGTTCGGCGAGCACCCGCACGCCGACCTCCATCGAGGTCCGACCGGCCCAGTTGACCTGGGCGGCCGCGTGCACCAGGTCGCCGACGCGGACCGGCTGCAGGAACACCATCTCGTCCATCGACGCGGTCACCGCCGCGCCCCCGGAGTGCCGCTGCGCCACGACCCCGGCGACGTCGTCCACCAGCTTCATCACCACGCCGCCGTGGACCGTCCCGAGCAGGTTCGTGTCGAGCACCGTCATGATCCGGCTCAGCGTGCTGCGGGCCGCGCTGGTCGGCTTGCCCGCCGGCGTTGCGGCAGGGGGCTGGAGGGCTTCGGTCATGGGCGGCAAGGGTACGTTCTTCGGATGAGCGGACCCAGGGACTGGCCCGAGGGCTGGTCGCGCGAGAACGCGGCGCGCAGCGGGACCGCGAGTGGCGACGCCGAGCGCACCCAGGTGATCCCACCCGTCGACGCACCCCGTCGTACCCCGGAGGAGAAGCCACCCCAGCGGGGCGCGCACCCGCCGCCGCCGTTCCAGCGCCCCCGCCGTGAGCGCGCCGGTGCCGGCCGGTGGACCCGGCGGGTGCTGCTCGCGCTGCTGGTCGTGGTCGCCCTGCTGGTGGGCACGCTGCTGTTCTTCTACAGCCGGATCGACAAGGTCGATGCGCTGCAGGACTACGCCGGCCGGCCCGAGGGCGGAGCCGGGACCAACTGGCTGGTCGTCGGCTCCGACAGCCGTGAGGGCCTCAGCGACCAGCAGGTCAAGGACCTGCACCTCGGGAAGGTGGCCGGCCGCCGCACCGACACGATCATCCTGCTGCACCGGCCGGAGAGTGGCCCGCCGACGCTGGTCAGTCTGCCCCGCGACTCCTACGTACCGATCCCCGGGCACGGCCGCAACAAGCTGAACGCGGCCTACGCCTTCGGCGGCGCGCCACTGCTCGCCCGCACGGTCGAGACGGTGACCGGGCTGCGGATCGACCACTACGCCGAGGTCGGCTTCGGCGGCTTCGTCGGCATGACCGACGCGGTGGGCGGCGTGCAGCTGTGCCCGAAGCGCAACATCAACGACCGCAAGAGCGGCCTGCACGTGAAGAAGGGCTGCCAGGAGATGGACGGCGCCACGGCGCTGGCCTACGTCCGGGCGCGCTACTTCGACCCGCAGGGCGACCTCGGCCGGGTGAAGCGGCAGCAGGAGTTCCTCGGCGCGGTGTTCGACGAAGCCGTGAGCCCCGCCACCCTGCTCAACCCGTTCCGCGTCCTGTCCCTCGGTGACGCGGCCACCACGGCCCTCACGATCGACAACGGCGACGGTCCGGTGTCGCTGCTGCGGTTCGCCCTGACCATGCGCGCGGTCGCGGGCGGTGACGGCAAGCGGGTCACCGTGCCGGTCTCGGACGTCAACTACTCGACCCCGGCCGGCTCCGCGGTGAAGTGGGACACCCAGCGCGCCCTCGCCCTGTTCCACCGCCTCCGCACCAACTGACCCGAGTCGACCACGTAAAGCACGCCGGCGGACGCCAGAGCACGCCGGCACGCGTGCTGAGGTGTCCGCGCGCGTAGCGAGGCGACTGCGCGAATCCTGCACGCTCGACGTCAACTGAGCCGGACTTGACCGCGAAGGATCCACGGATTCATTCGCGTCCCCCCGTGTCGGTGAGCGTGGCCGGCGCTCTCGGCGGCGATGAATCCGTCTTTCCTTCGCACCAAGGCTCGCGCGGGACTCTGCCGAGGATGCCCGCCGATGGCGGTGCCGTCAGCGAGGAGTCACGGGCTCAGGCCGCCGTGCGCGCCGGTCGCGGTGCGATGACTCCTTCCTGACGGCACCGGTCCGGCCGGACGTCGCGGCTCGAGCATCACCTGGTGCCCGGCAGCCGACTCCCGGGACAACTCCTCCAGGACCCTTGACAGGGGCGTCACGTCGGCCTAACTTCACCGAAACGCTGTTCGGCATCGTCGAACAGACCGACGGTGGCGATTCGTCGTCCGACTTCCAAGGAGGTGGCGTCCACCCGTCCCGGCCAGTCCGGGCTCCGCGGCAGGACACCGGCATGGAATCCAACTCAACTGCTCAGCGATGGCTGGCCGAGGCCCTCGGCACCGGCTTCCTGGTCTTCATCGGGGCGGGATCCATCCCGGCGACGCTGATCCTCGGCAACGCCGGCAAGGTTCCGTTCTCGATGGCCGACCTGGGGATGATCTCGTTCGCCTTCATGCTGGTGATCGTCGGCATGGTGTACGCCGTCGGGCACATCTCCGGCTGTCACATCAACCCGGCGGTCACGGTGGCCCTCGCCGCGACCGGCAAGTTCGCCTGGAAGGACGTGCCCGGCTACGTCGCCGCGCAGGTGGTCGGCGCGACGGCCGGCGCACTGGCCATCGTGGGCACCCTCGGCAAGACCGCGTCCGACCTCGGCCTCGGCATGACGACGTACGGCGACAGCACGCCCTGGCTGCGCGCCACCTTCGCCGAGTTCATCGGCACCGCGCTGCTGGCCTTCGTGATCTTCGGCGTCATCGACGGCCGAGCCGTCCCGGGCTGGGCCGGGCTCGCGATCGGCTCGATCGTTTTCGCCATCATCATCGTCGTCGGGCCAGCCACCGGTGCGGCGCTGAACCCGGCCCGCTACGTGGGTCCGATGCTCACCGGCGAGCTGTTCGACGCCACCGTGAAGTGGTCGCAGCTCCCGGCGTACTTCATCGGCGAGTTCGTCGGCGCGATCGCCGGCGCCTTCGCCTACATCACTGCCGCGCGCACCCGACCGGCGACCGTCCCGACCCAGTCGACCCGCACCACCCAGGAGGTCTCGGCATGAAGAAGCTCATCAACTCCCCCGACGACGTCGTGGTGGAGGCCCTGCGCGGCATCGCAGCAGCCCACCCGTCGCTCTCCGTCGACGTCGAGAACAAGGTCATCACCCGGGCCGGCGGCGCGACGGCCGGCAAGGTCGGGCTGGTCTCCGGCGGTGGCTCCGGCCACGAGCCCCTGCACGGCGGCTTCGTCGGCTTCGGCATGCTGGACGCCGCCTGTCCCGGCGAGGTGTTCACGTCGCCGGTGCCGGACCAGATGCTGCTCGCCACCAAGGCCGTCGACGGCGGCGCCGGCGTACTGCACATCGTGAAGAACTACACCGGCGACGTCCTCAACTTCCAGATGGCCGCCGAGCTCGCGTCCGACGAGAACATCGAGGTCGCCTCGGTCGTCGTCAACGACGACGTCGCGGTGCAGGACAGCCTCTACACGGCCGGCCGGCGCGGCACCGGCGCCACCGTCTTCGTCGAGAAGATCGCCGGCGCCCTGGCCGAGCAGCGCAAGGAGCTCAAGTCGGTGGCCGACGTGGCCCGCGAGGTCAACGAGCGGTCCCGGTCGTTCGGGGTCGCCCTGACCGCGTGCACCACGCCGGCCTCCGGCGAGCCCGGCTTCGACCTGCCCGACGACCAGATCGAGCTGGGCGTCGGCATCCACGGCGAGCCCGGCCGCGAGCGCGGGCCGATGCGGTCGGCTCGCGAGATCGTCGACTTCTCGTTGGCGGCCATCGACGACGACATGCCGCTCGAGGGCGAGCTGGCCGTGATGGTCAACGGCATGGGCGGCACCCCGCTGATCGAGCTCTACGTGGCCTTCGAGGAGGTACGCCGGGTGGTCGCCGCCAAGGGCGCCACCATCTCCCGAGCCCTGGTCGGCAACTACATCACCAGCCTCGACATGACCGGCGTCTCCGTCACCGTGCTCCGCCTCACCCCCGACCTCACCGCGCTCTGGGACGCTCCTGTGGAGACGCCTGCACTGCGGTGGGGGCGCTGAGGATCGCCATGGAAGGGGTGCTGCTGGTGGACGTCACCACGGTCGCTGCCTGGATCACGCAGGCCGGCTCGGACATCGAGGAGAACAAGGACCATCTGACCCACCTCGACTCCGCCATCGGGGACGCCGACCACGGCGTCAACCTGGTCCGCGGCTTCACTGCCGTCGAGGCCGCGCTGGCCGAGAAGCAGCCCCCCACCCCCGGAGAGCTCCTGACCTTGGTGGGCAACACGCTCATCTCCAAGGTCGGGGGCGCCTCGGGGCCCCTCTACGGCACGGCCTTCCGCCGGGCCGGCAAGTCGCTGGGCACCGAGCCCGACGTCAGCCCTGAGGCCCTCGGGTCTGCCCTGCAGGCCGCGCTCGAGGGCGTGCAAGGGCTCGGCGCCGCCGCCGAGGGGGACAAGACGATGGTCGACGCGCTCGCACCGGCGGTCCGCGCCTACCAGCACGCCCTGGCCTCCGGCGCGGGCATCGCGGACGCCGCCCAGGCTGCGGCGGCGGCCGCCGAGAAGGGCGCCGAGGCCACCATCCCGATGCAGGCGCTGAAGGGCCGGGCCAGCTACCTCGGGGCCCGCAGCGTCGGGCACCAGGACCCGGGCGCGACCTCGACCGCGTTGCTGCTGCACGCCCTGGCGGCGACCCTGGACGGGCCAGGGTCATGACCACCACGTATCCCGCGGTCCCCTGCTCCCCCGGGGCGGCCCTCGCCCCGGGGTGGCGGCCGCGGGGTGCGGTCCCGGACCAGAGGGTCCCCGTTCAACCCGCCACGCCGGACACGGTCCGGAGCGCCTTCGAGGCGACGGCGACCCGGCTCGACGACCTCGCCGCATCGTTCCGCGCCGACGGCGCCGTCGAGTACGCCGACATCCTCGAGGCCGAAGCCCTGATCGCCCGTGACCCCGCCTTCGCCGACGAGGTGGTCGCCCTGCTCGACGGATCCGGCAACGATGCCACCTCGGCCGTCACGCAGGTGGCCGAGCGCCATGCGGCCCTGATGGCCGGCCTGGAGTCCGCCGACCTGCGGGAGCGGGCCGCGGACATCCGCCAGGTCGGCCGGATGGTGAGTGACCGGCTCGGCGGGCGGGTGCCGCCCTCCCCGCCCGCCGGGCCGTTCGTCCTGCTCGCGCACGAGGTGACGGCACCGGACCTGCTCGAGTACGCCGAGCAGGTCACCGGTGCGGTGTCGGTGCTCGGCGGCGCCGGCTCGCACGCGTCGATCGTGGCGCGCTCGCTCGGCGTACCTCTCGTGGTGGGGGTCGACCCGGCTGCGCTGGACGCTCCCACCGGGGTCAGCGTCGCCGTCGACGGGGACCTCGGTGCGGTCGTGGTCGACCCGGACGCCGCCACGGCGGAGCGGCTGCGCACCCGCACGAGTGCGCTGTCGTCAGCCGAGCTGGCCGCGTCTCGGGCCCGGCCGGCCCGCACCACCGACGGTGTGGACATCACGCTGCTGGCCAACGTCGCCTCCAGCACCGAGGCCCGCCGGGCGATCGAGGCCGGTGCCGTCGGCGTCGGGCTGCTACGGACCGAGCTGCCGTTCCTGGCGGCGACTGACTGGCCGACCCGCGAGCAGCACGAGGACGCGCTGCGCCCGGTGCTCGAGGTGCTGCGCGGCCGACCCGTCACCGTGCGCCTGCTCGACTTCACCCACGACAAGGTCCCGCCGTTCCTGCGCGGCCAGGGAAACGCGTCGTCGCTGGCCCTGCTGCTCGAGCACCCCGAGGCGCTGGACGCCCAGCTGCACGCGATCCTGGCGACCGGTCGCGGGCAGGACCTGCGGCTGATGCTGCCGATGGTCACGGGCCCGGACGAGCTGGCCCAGGTCCGCGACCGGCTGGCCCGGGCCGCCCGAGTCGTCGGGGTCGACCGGCTGCCCCCGCTGGGCGCGATGCTCGAGGTGCCGGCCGCGATCGAACGGCTGCCCGAGCTGGTCCCGGTGGCCGACTTCTTCTCCCTCGGCACCAACGACCTGACTGCGGCGACGCTGGACCTGGACCGGTCCGACCCGCGGCTGACCCCGGCCCTCGCGGTCACCCCGGACGTGCTGCGGCTTGTCGACCGTGCAGTCCGGCTCACCGCCGAGGCCGGGCTCCCGCTGTCGCTGTGCGGAGACGCCGGGGCCGACCCCGAAGCATTGCCGCGGCTGCTCGCAACCGGCGTACGGACCTTCAGCGTGGCGCCGTCCCGGGTGGACGCTGTCCGGGCCATGGTCCGGTCCCACCCGGCCGGCGACCTGCTCAGCGCGGGGGTCGGTCCCGATGCGTGACGCGCGGGTCCCCGTGCAGGCCGCGGGAGGCGCCCAGGTCGCGGGAGACCGCCCGAGCCGTCTCGACCACGGCCCGCGAGAGCCTGGCCCGGGCCTGCCGCTGCAGCAGGCGTTCCGCGGGGCCGACCACGCCCATCGAGCCGACCGCCCGGCCGCCGTGGTCGAAGATGGCGGCCGCGATGCCGCCGTCGCCGACGTTGGCCTCCTGGTTCTCCACCGCGAACCCCTTGTCCGCGACGACCGCCAGCGCCTTGCGGACGGCGTCCGGTGCCGTGCGGGTGCGGCCGGTCAGAGCGCGCAACGGGGCCGCGACCAGGGTGTCGACCTCCGGGGCCGGCATGGCGGCGACGATCGCCTGGCCCAGCGCGCACGCGTGCCAGGGGATCGTCGCGCCGACCTCGAGGATCTGCACCGCGTCGTCCGGCCGGAACTCGTGGTGCACCACCATCACGGCGTCGTCCACCAGCACCGACACCCAGACCGCCTCGTTGACCTGGCGGGCCAGCGACCCGGCCCGCAGCATGGAGCGGGACCGCAGCTCGGAGCCGGCCAGGTAGGCGTTGCCGAGCTGCAGCACCCGGGGGCCGAGCGAGTAGCGGCCGGTCGCGACGTCCTGGCTGACCAGACCGCTCTGCTCGAGGGTGCGCAGCAGGCCGTGCACGGTCGGCTTGGCCAGGTCCAGCCGGGCGCCGATCTCGGTCACGCCGAGGGTGGGGCTGCCCGAGCCGAGCTCGTGCAGGATCCGCGCCGCGCGGTCGACCGACTGGATCATGCCGCTCCCCTGGTTCCTGGCCCGCTCCCGCGCGCCGATTCTTGTTCAGCATCGTCGAACACAGATGAGGATAGAGGCAATGGCTGAGGACAGCACAAGCAGTGAGAACCCCACGGTCGGCATCGTGCTCATCTCCCACAGCCGGGCGATCGCCGAGGGTGCGGCCGACGTCGCCGCCCAGGTCAGCGCCGGGGCGGTGCGGATCGTCGGCGTGGGTGGCACCGAGGACGGCCGGCTCGGCACCAGCCTCGAAGCCCTGGTCGGCGCGGTCGAGAAGGTGTCGGCCGGCGCCGGCGTGCTGATCTTGCCCGACCTGGGCAGCGCGGTGCTCACTGCCAAGGCGTACCTCGCCGACCAGGAGGTCGGCACCGGCGTGATGATCGCCGACGCGCCGTTCGTCGAGGGCGCCGTGGCCGCGGCCGTGACTGCGTCCGGCGGTGCCTCGCTCGCCGACGTCGTGGCCGCAGCGGAAGGGGCCCGCCATGTCCGCAAGCTCTGACCACGAGGTGATGGTCGAGGAGGCCGCGGTCTTGGCCGCGGACCTGCACGCGCGCCCGGCCGGGCAGGTGACCCGGGCCGCGACCGGCGTCGACGCCCGGGTGTGGCTCAGCGTGGACGGCCGGGACGAGGTCGACGCGCGCAGCGTGCTCGCTGTGATGGGGCTCGGTGCCGTCGCCGGCCAGACCGTGCTGGTCCGCGGCGACGGTCCGGAGGCAGCCGAGGCGGTGGCCGCCGTCGCGTCGGTCCTCCGAACCGCCGAGGCCGTCCCCGGCTGAGCGAGCGGCGGTCATGCGGTCGGGAGCCAGGAGACATGGCCGGCCAGCTCGGCGTACCCGACGAAGGCCACCACGTCGATCAGCGTGTGCGCCACCACGAGCGGCGTCACCCGGCCCCAGCGCTGGTAGAGCCGGCCGAACAGCAGCCCCATCGCCACGTTCCCCACGAAGCCGCCGAAGCCCTGGTAGAGGTGGTAGCTGCCCCGCAGCAGCGCGCTCACCAGCAGTGCCCGGTTGTCCGACCAGCCGAGCTGGCGCAGCCGGTGCAGCAGGTAGCCGGCGACCAGCACCTCCTCGAGGACGGCGTTCTGGGCCGCCGACAGCACCAGCACCGGGATCCGCCACCAGACCGACGGGAGGTCCTCGGCCACCACCACCAGGTTGGCCCCGGACGCGTGCGCCGCGAGGTAGAAGGCGAGGCCGGTGCCGCCGACCACGGCGGCGAGCAGCACGCCTCGGACCAGGTCTTTGCGGGGTTGGCCGGCGTCGAGGCCCAGGGTGCGCAGGCTCTCCCCGGACCGGGTGAGCAGGTGGGCGGCCAGCAGCACGGGCACCAGGCCGGCCGCGATCGACGTCAGCTGCAGGGCCAGGTCCAGCCAGGGGCGGCCCGGCGCCTGCGAACCGTTCAGCACCGCCGCCTGGTGCTGCAGTGCGATGCCGCTGGTCAGGTCGTCCAGCAGGTGGAGCAGGGCGCGTAGGCCGGACGCGCCCAGCGACAGGGCGAAGACGAGCCAGACCTCCTGCACCAGCCACCGCCGGGGCGGGGCGGCACCCGCCAACGAGGCGGCCGGTACGGCGGGATGGGCGGGCGACGTCACGCTGCGGTGAACGCCCGCGCGCCCGGCACCGTTCCGGCCGGCTCAGAAGGTGGTCCCGGAGGTGTCGACGGGCCCGGCGGATCGGCCTACCGTCGGGAGCCACGGCGGCGCGCCCGCGCCCCGCAGCGGAGGAGGATCGCGATGTTCGTGCAGGTCATCCAGGCCAAGGTCAGCGACAAGGACGAGATGCGGGCGGCCGTGGACAGGTGGGCCGACGAGCTGGCGCCCGGTGCGACGGGATGGCTGGGCTCGACCGGCGGGGTCACCGACGCCGGCGAGCTGATCGCCGTCGTCCGGTTCGAGTCCGAGGACGCCGCCCGGCGCAACAGCGACCGGCCGGAGCAGGACGCCTGGTGGACCCAGACCTCCAAGCTGTTCACCGACGAGCCGAGGTTCATCGAGAGCGACCAGGTCGACGTCGACCTGGCCGGCAACCCGGACGACGCCGGCTTCGTGCAGGTCATCCAGGGCCACAGCAGCGACCCGGCCCGGGCCCGGGAGCTGATGAGCCAGGACTCCGAGGCGTGGGCCGCGTTCCGACCGGACATCCTGGGCAGTCTGGGGATCGGGCACGGCGACGACGCCTACACGGCGGTGCTCTACTTCACCTCCGAGGCGGCCGCCCGCGAAGGGGAGAAGAAGGACACGCCGCCCGAGCTCGCCGCGCAGATGGACGAGATGGGCAAGCTCGAGGTCGGCGAGCCGACGTTCCTCGACCTGCGCGACCCCTGGATGCACAGCCCGGCCTGACCCAGGCGGTCTACCGACTGCAAAGAAAGCACGGATTCATCCGCCGATGTGACCCGGCTGAGCGCGGGTCTGGTCAGCCTGCGTGGGTGAATCCGTGGTTTCTTCGCGCTGGCAAGGTCATTCCAGCCGTTCCTCCAGGTGCACGCTGACCTCGTCGCCGGCCTGCTTGCCGATGGCCTTCCGTACGTCGGCCTTGACCGGGAGCTTGTGGGTGCCGTCGCCGAGCGCCATGAACGAGCTCCGGAAGGGGTGGCCGTCGATGGTGCCCCGGACCTTGACCAGGCCGCGGGTGCCGAAGAAGGTCGCCGCCTCCGGCCAGACGAGATAGGTCCAGCCACCCTTCGCCGGGCTCTTCTGCAGGCTCGCGGTGAACTCCCTGTCGATCATGGCGGCTCCTCGGTCTGCTGCCCTCGATCCTGTCACCGGTCCGACCACGCGGGCGACTGGAAGTCATCGCCGGCGACACCCGTGATGATCGTCCCCCCGCCCCACAGTCGACGGGTCGGAGCGTCATCCGCGAGCGCCGCGGGGTCGAACTGGCACGAGATCGGCTGCCCACTGTGGGGCCGGGGCACGATCTTGGTCGGCCAGGGACGCTCGTCCATCCCTCTGCCCGGGAGCGCACCAAAGTCGGTTGACGCCGCTACCGAGCCTCTGCGCTACTGACGGCGCCCGTCAACGCGCCCGCAAGCCGAACCAGCAAGGAGTCCAGACATGCGTGCAGCTCTCGTGTCCATCCCGATGGTCGTTGTCTCCTACCTCGAGGACATGAGAACGAGTGCACACCGTGAGCTTGGGGATCGTGGCGCATGTCGACGCCGGTAAGACCAGCCTGACCGAGCGGCTCCTCTTCGCCGCCGGTGTCATCGACGAGATCGGCAGCGTCGACGACGGCAGCACCCAGACGGACACGCTGGAGCTCGAACGACAGCGCGGCATCACCATCAAGTCCGCCGTCGCCTCGTTCTCCGTGGGCGGCGTGACCGTCAACCTGATCGACACCCCCGGACACCCGGACTTCATCGCCGAGGTGGAGCGGGCCCTCGGCGTGCTCGACGGCGCGGTCCTGGTCGTCTCCGCCGTCGAGGGTGTGCAGGCGCAGACCCGGGTGCTGATGCGGACCCTGGGACGGCTGCGGATCCCGACGCTGGTCTTCGTGAACAAGATCGACCGCGCCGGGGCGCAGGACCAGCGGCTGCTGCAGGACATCACGACCGCGCTGGACGTGTGGCCTGTGCCGATGGTGAAAGTGTCCGGGCTGGGCAGCCGGGACGCGGCCGTGAGCCCGCTCTCGCCGGACGACACCGACGGAACTCGGGACCTGCTGGAGCGGCTCGCCGAGCACGACGACGACCTTCTCGCCGCGTACGTCGACGACCCGAGAGCCGTGACCTTCTCCTGCCTGCGGGCGGCGCTGGCAGCGCAGACGCGGCGGCTGGCCGTGCACCCGGTGTACTTCGGCTCGGCCATCACCGGTGCGGGCGTCGAAGCGCTGATGGCCGGGATCGCGGAGCTGCTGCCCGCGCCCGCCGGTGATGCCAGCGCGCCGGTCTCCGGCCGGGTCTTCAAGATCGAGCGTGGCCGCTCCGGCGAGAAGGTCACCTACGTCCGCCTGTTCTCGGGCACCGTGCGCACCCGTGACCGGTTGGCCTCGGGTCCGGCCGGCACGAGCACGGTGACCGCGATCGACGTCTTCGACGCCGGGTCACTCACCCCGCGCGCGGCTCTCTCGGCCGGCCAGATCGGGCGGGTCTGGGGCCTGGGCGGGAGCCGGGTGGGCGACGTGATCGGCACGGACTCGCGCCAGGTGCCCGGCGACTCGTTCGGACCACCGACGCTCGAGACCGTCGTCACACCGGTCCGGCCAGCCGACCGCGGGGCTCTCTACACCGCGCTCACTCAGCTCGCCGAGCAGGACCCGCTCATCAACCTCACCCGGGACGACTCACGGCGTGAGATCGCGGTCTCGCTCTACGGCGAGGTACAGAAGGAGGTCGTCCAGGCGACCCTGGCGGCCGACTTCGGTGTCGAGGTCAGCTTCCGCGAGACCACGACGATCTGCATCGAACGCCCCAACGGCAGCGGCGCGGCCTTCGAGCTCATCAGCACGCCACCCAACCCCTTCCTCGCCACGGTGGGCCTGCGGGTCGATCCGGCCGCCGTGGGCTCGGGCTTGACCTACCGGCTGGAGGTCGAGCCGGGTTCGATGCCGCATCGCGCTGATGAGGGCGGTGGAGGAGACCGTCGCCGACACGCTGCGGCAGGGCGTGCACGGATGGCAGGTCACGGACTGCACGGTGACCTTGACGCACTCCGGCTACTACCCCCGGCAAAGTCACGCGCACGCCGTGTTCGACAAGAGCATGTCGAGCACCGCGGGCGACTTCCGCAGCCTCACGCCGCTCGTCCTGATGAGCGCGCTCATGCGGGCCGGTACCACCGTGCACGAGCCGATGCACCGGTTCCGCCTCGAGTTCCCCGCCGACGCGCTCGGCCCCGCGCTACCAGTTCTGGCCCGGCTGGGTGCCGTCCCGGAGGCACCGGCCCTCCGCGGACCGTCCTGCCTGGTGCAGGGAAACATCCCGGCCGCGAAGGTGCACGCGTTGCGGCAACGGCTGCCGGGGCTGAGCCACGGCGAGGGTGTGCTGGAGTCGGAGTTCGCGCACTACCAGCCGGTGCGCGGTGTCCCCCCGTCGCGACCCCGCTCCGACCACAACCCGCTGGACCGCAAGCAGTACCTGCTCGCCGTCACCGGACTGTTGGCGCTCCGTCAGGGTTGATGCGGGAGCGAGGAGTGCCCGGCGCGCAGGAAGTCCAGCGCCTGCTGGGTGTTCGTGACCTGCGACCAGGTGCGGTAGGCACCGAACGAGGCGTTCCAGAAGTCTCCGGCCGGAGGCGGCAGCTGGTGCGGGCCCACGTACACGTACGGCTCGGCGATCGCGTCGTCGCCGGGCGAGAAGCCGTAGTTGACGGGGCCGGCGGTGATGCCGAGGTCGAAGTGCTCCGGGAAGATCTGCGGCTCGCTCGGGCTCTCCGCCGCGACGTCCGACAAGAGCGCCGACAGGGCCTCCTGCCCCAACCGGAACCAGTCGGCCAGGGCGGCGGCCGCGCCCTCGTCGAGCGTCAGCGGCGCGTCCGGCTCGAAAGGCGTCGCCGGCGGGTACTTGGTCCACGGAAAACCAGCCGGTACGCCGGCAAAGTCGGCCGCCTGCGCGATGGACCGTAGGCGCTCCCGGCGGTCACCGCCGGGCCCGGAGACGACCAGCACGGTGCCGTCGACGGCCAGCGCACTGCCGTCCGGGAGCGGCGGCGTCCGGAAGCCGCCCGTTCCCTGCAGCAGGGTGATCTCGCCGGTGGCCCGCTTGCGGGTCGCGGCGAGCAGGTGCTCGGCCACCCGGTGCAGCGACAGTCGAGTCGCGGCCAGGACCTCGGGGCTGATCGCTACGGTCATGCCGTCAGGTCTACTCGACCAGGCCGGCAGGGCGCGACGCTCCTGTCCTTTCCAGCAGCGCCTCGCGCAACCGGGCCTCGGCGGTCGGGGAGGCGCCGAGGGCATCCATCCCGAGGAGGGCCGCGCCGACCACCGGTGGCCGGTCGACCACCCGGATCTCGACCTGCGGTGCCCGCTCGTGCACCTTCGCCTCCACCGAGCCGAGCAGCAGCGGGTCCCGGGCAGCGAGCACCCCGCCGCCGAGCACCAGCTCGGCGGGCTGGTCCAACAGGTGCAGGCGGCCGCAGCGCGACGGTGGCCAGGAGCACCACCTCCTCGGCCATCCGCTCGACCACCGCACCGGACACCTCGTCCCCGGCGCCGGCGCACCGCAGGAGCACGGGAGTCAGCTCGTGCACCCGCGCAGCGGGCAGGTCGCCGAGATGGAAGGCGGCGGACACCTCGGCGACCGTCGCGAGCCCGAAGTGGTCGGCGACGGCACGGCTCAGCGCGGTCGGCGCGGCCGCGGCCGTCCTCGGCGCGGACGGCCAGCCAGAGCGCCTCGCTGCCCAGCTGCCCGCCGCCACCCCAGTCGCCGGAGACCCGCCCCAGGGACGGGAAGCGGGCCACTCCGCCCGCCGCCGAGACGCCCACGCAGTTGATGCCCGCGCCGCAGACCACGGCGACCGCGTCCGGCGACTCGGTGCCCGCCCGGAGCAGGGCGAAGGTGTCGTTGTCGACCACGACGTCGGTGGCCCAGCCCATGTCGGTGAGCCGCTTCTCGCAGCATGGCGACCTCGACCGGCAGGTCGGCGCCGGCCAGGTAGAACGCGCCGTGCCCGGCCACCGGACCGGCCGGGTCCAGCCCCGCCTCGGCAGCCGCGCCCGCGACGAGCTCGGCCAGCACGCCGCATCGTCGCCTCGACCCCGATGCTCTGGTGGCAGGAGCCCGGGCCCCGGCTGAGCCCGAGCACGCGTGCCGTCGATGCCGATCAGGGCCACGTCGGTCTTGCTGTTGCCGCCGTCGACGGCGAGCACGGCAGCGCGTCATGACAGCCACGCCAGGTGGTCGCGGTTGGCGTCGAGCAGCAGGTCGGTCAGCCGGGTCGGCGACGTCGTGCTGGCCGATCAGCGGGTGCGCCAGCAGCGCGCGGTAGACGCGGTCCCGCCCGCCGTGGACCGCGGCGTCGAGAGCCAGCTCCTCGTACGCCGAGACGTGCGCGACCAGTCCGGCGAACAGCGGGGCGAGCGGCTCGACCGGCGCTGCGGTCACCCCCGTGCTGCCGACCCGGGCGGGCACCTCGATCACGGCGCTCGTCGTCGAGGAACGGCAGGGTGCCGTTGTTGCGGAGGTTGACCACCTGCACGTCGCCCCGGTCGGCCACCAGCGAGGCGCACCAGCTCGACCGCGGCCTCGGAGTAGTAGGCGCCGCCGCGCCGCTCGAGCAGCGCCGGCTTCTCGTCCAGCGCCGGGTCGGCGTACAGGTCGAGCAGCTCCGCTCGATCTCGGCGACCTCTGCGGCCCGGGTCGGCGCGGCCCTCTGCTCGGCGACCACCGCGTCGTGCGCGTAGAAGTACCGCAGGTAGTAGGACGGCACGACGCCCAGCCGGCGCAGGAGGTCCAGCGGCAGTCCGGACGGCGCCAGGAGCTCGGCGGGCGCTCGTCGAGCAGGTCGGGCAGGACGTCCACGCCGTCGACAAGCACCCGGCGGCTCCAGGTGAGGTGGTTCAGCCCCACGTGGTCGAGGGCGACCCGGTCGGGGCTCGACGCCGAGCATGCTCGCGAACCGGCGCTGGAAGCCGATGGCCACGTTGCACAGGCCGACCGCACGGTGGCCGGCGTCGAGCAGGGCCCGGGTCACGATCCCGACCGGGTTGGTGAAGTCGACGATCCACGCGTCGTCGGCCCGGCGCGCGCACCCGCTCGGCGATGTCGAGCACGACCGGCACGGTGCGCAGCGCCTTGGCGAGCCCACCGGCCCCGGTGGTCTCCTGCCCCACGCAGCCGCACTCCAGCGGCAACGTCTCGTCGCACGTTCCGGGCGGCCTGCCCGCCGACGCGCAGCTGGATCAGCACGACGACGGCGCCGTCCAGCGCCTGGTCGAGGTCGGTCGTCCGCACGAGGCGGCCGGGATGCCCCTGCTTGGCCAGGATCCGCTCGGAGACGCCGCCGACGAGGTCCAGCCGCTCCTGGTCCGGGTCCACGAGCACGAGCTCCTCGACCGGCAGCAGGTCGCGCAGCCGGGCGAACCCGTCGACCAGCTCGGGCGTGTACGTCGACCCGCCACCGACGACTGCGACCTTCATCCCTTGACCCCCGTCAGCGTGACGCCTTCGACGAACGCCTTCTGCGCGAAGAAGAACAGGACGATCACGGGCAGCATCACCAGCACGGTGGCCGCCATCACGAGGTTCCACTGCACGTGGTGCAGCCCGCGGAACGAGGCCAGCCCGACCGCGACGGTCCAGTGGCTGGGCTCGTCGCTGGTGTAGAGCAGCGGACCGAAGTAGTCGTTCCAGGCGAAGAAGAACATGAACATGGCCGTGGCGGCGATTGCCGGCTTCGCCATCGGCAGCGACCACCCTCAGCATGATCTGCAGCTCGCAGGCACCGTCCACCCGGGCGGCGTCGGAGTACTCCTGCGGGATGGTGAGCAGGAACTGGCGCAGCAGGAACACCGAGAAGGCGTCCCCGACGAGGTTCGGCAGGATCAGCGGCCACAGGGTGCCGGTGAGGCCCAGCTCGGCCCACATCAGGTAGAGCGGCACGATCGTCACCTGCGGCGGCAGCAGCATCATGCGTGATCACGGCCAGCAGCACCAGGTTCCGCCCGCGCCACCGCAGCCGGGCCAGCGCGTAGGCGGCCGGGAAGCTGGAGAGCAGCATGAATCCGGTGGCCAGCACGGAGTAGACGAGCGAGTTCCTCAGCCAGGTCAGGAACGGCGCCTCGACGAACACCTGCCGGAAGTTCGCCGGCTGCCACTCGTGCGGCCACAGGTCCGACGTGAGGGTCTGCCCCGAGGTCATGAACGCCGTCAGGACGATGAGCACGATCGGCGCCGAGGAAGACCGCCACCAGCAGGATGGCGATGCTAGTGCTCGGCGATCCCGAGGAGCCGGTCGTTGCGGTTGCGTCCGCGCCGTCGGGGCTGCGGCTCGTCGACCCGCTCGGCGCCCTCCGTGCGGACGCTCGAGCCCGGCGGCGGTCATCGCAGGTCCTCGTCCCGAGGAAGGCGGCCGACCGGCGCAGCATGAACGACACGAACACCAGGCTGATCACGAGCAGCATGACCGCCATCGCGCAGGCGTAGCCGAGGTAGAAGTTCTTGAATCCCATCTGGTAGAGCCACAGTGGATAGGTGAGCGTCGAGCCGTTCGGGATAGCCGCAGCGACGAGGCCGTGCCGCCACCTGTGGTGGCCACGCCGGACGCGACGCCGACGCGACCGCCGCCTGGGTGAAGTACTGCAAGGCGTCGATCACCCCGGTGATCGCCGCGAACAGCAGCACCGGCGAGATGGTTCGGCAGCGTGATGTAGCGGAACTGCTGCGACCGGCCCGGCGCCGTCGAGGTCGGCCGCCTCGTACTGCTCGATCGGCACGTCCAGCAGGGCTGCCAGGAAGATGATCATGATGTCGCCGATGCCCCCAGACGCCGAGCAGTGAGCAGCGACGGCTTGGCCAGGGCCGGGTCGCTGAACCACAGCGGTCCCTCGACGCCGAACCACCCGAGAAAGGTGTTGACCGGCGCCGGTCGCCGGGTTGAACAGGAAGACGAAGGCGATGGTGGCGGCCACCGGCGGCGCGAGCGCGGGCAGGAAGAAGAGGGTCCGGAAGAAGCTGCCGCCGCGCCTGATCCTGGTCAGCAGCTGGGCGATGAGCAGCGCAGAGACGATCCGCACCGGCACCATGAAGACCACGAACCACAAGGTGTTCCGCAGCGCCTTCCAGGAGTTCGGGTCGTCGAACAGGAATACCGATAGTTCCGCAGCCCGACCCACTCCGGCGGGGAGAGCAGGTCGAACCGGGTGAACGAGTACCAGACCGTGGCGATCAGCGGGTAGACGAAGAAGACCAGCGAAACCGACGGTCCACGGCGCCATCAGCAGCAGGACCAGGCGACCGTTGCCGCGCCGCTTGCGAGCAAGCGGCGGCGCCACCGGCGTACGGGTCAGTGTGAGGGTCACGACGAGTTCCGGTTACGGCGCCTGGCCGAGCTGCAGCGCCTTGTCGATCTGCTTCATCGGTCTTCGCCAGCCCGGCATCCAGGTCCGAGACCTTGCCGCCGCTCCCACTGCTGGAAGAAGTCGTCGAACTGGTCTCCTGGTAGACCGCGCCGACGGCGGTCGGCGGGGTGGTCTGGCTGTTCGGGTTCTCGAAGATGTCGAGGAACGTCTTGAACGCGTCGTCGACCTGCAGGTCCGGGGACGAGAGGGCGGCGCGTGTCGTCGGCACGTTCTTGATCCCGTTGGCCAGCTTGACGATTGCTCCGGTGTCCGGGGTGAGGTACTTGATGAGCGCCCAGGCCGCCTCGGGGTTCTTCGACCCCTTGGAGATACCCATGATGTTCCCCGTCACGTAGCCGGCGCCGTAGCGGTCGACCTGGTCGTCCGGCACCGGGAACGGGGCGGTACCGAACTCGACGTCGGGCGCCTGGTCCTTGAGGAACGCGATCCGGCACTCGCCGTCCATGATCATGGCGACCCGGCCCTTCTGGAAGTCGTTGTCAGCCGAGAACTCCTCGCCCTTGCCGGCGTTGAACTTCTCCAGCTTTCGCACCCAGGACGTCCGACAAGGTCCTTCTGCCACAGCATCATGGCCTTCCAGGCCGGGTCCCGGCCAGGTTCGACTTCCCGTCGGGCGTGAGCCAGTTGGCGCCGAAGCTGCGGAGCCAGGTGGGCCGAGGAGTTCTCGTAGAAGCCGGTCGACGGCACGAAGCCGGCCACGTCGATGCTGCCGTCCGGCTTCTTCTTGGTGAGCTCTTGAGCGTCATCGGCTGAGCTCGCTCAGCGTCTTCGGTGGCGCGTCGTAGCCGGCCGCGGCGAGCATCTTCTTGTTGTAGTAGAGCCCGTACGTGTCGGCCAGCATCGGCATCGAGCAGCGCGTGCCGTTGTACTCCGTGTAGCCGCGCACGATCGGCAGCAGCTGGTTGATGTCCACCTTGTCCCGCTCGATGCACGGCCCCAGGTCCCGCCAGGCGCCGGTCGAGCAGAACTTGCCGACGATGTCGGTGGAGTACGACAGGCCGACGTCCGGCCCCTTCCCCGCCGCGATCGCCTGGCGCATCTTCTCGTCGTCCTGGCCGCCCTTGACGACGACCGTGACGCCCGGGTTCGCCGCCTCGAAGTCCTTGACCACGGCCTGGATCGCCTCCGCCTCGCGATCGGTGAAGAAGTGCCAGAAGGTGATCTCCCCCTTCGGCTTGCTCGCCTTCGGGGCGGCCTGGGAGGAGCTGTCATCGCTCGACCCGCACCCGCTGAGCGCGAGTGCCGCCACGACAAGTGACACCGTGGCCAGGCGTAGGTACCTCGTCGATGTCATCGTGTCTCCTTCGTCTCGACGGAGCTAGCGGGCACCGCCGGCGCGGGAGCCGGTGGCACCAGAGGTGGTGAACAGGTCGGCCCGGGTGGCCGCCAGGCCGACTTCGAGAGCCCCGGCCAGGACCGGGGTGCCCGTGATGGCCGTCAGAGCGAGCCGGGGCCGCAGCGGCGTGAGGTGGCGCAGCCGGCGCTCGATCCGGGACCGCAGCTCCTCCCCGCCCGCGACCGCCGTGTCCCCCGCCAGGACCACCATCTGGGGGTCGATCACCGCGACCACGATGGCGATACCAGTGGCCAGCCGCTCGGCCAGCTCGTCCAGGAACGGGCCGCCGCCGCCGGTGGCAGCCACGTCGGCGGCTGCCCGACGTACCGAGGCCGCGGCACTCGCGGCCCGGATGCCGTGGCGACGGGCCAGGGTCTGCACGGCCTGCTCCGACACCAGGCTCTGGAAGTTGACCGGGCGCCCGCCGCTGCGCTCCGCGGCGAAGCCGGGCAGGGGCATGTAGCCCACCTCGCCGGCGCCGCCGGTTGCACCGCGGTGCACCCGTCCGCCGAGGTCGATCGCCAGCCCCAGGCCGCCGGCGACCCAGAGCAGCGCGAAGCTGTCGGTGCCGACGGCCGCGCCCCGGACCCGCTCGGCGACGGCCACGACGTTCACGTCGTTCTCGACCTGCACCGGGACACGCAGCTCGGTTTCCAGTGCCGCGCGCAGGCCCGGACGGGCCCAGGCCGGCATGTGCTCGGCGTGCCGCAGGACGTCCCGGGCGTCGTCGTGTACGCCGGGCGAGGCGACCACCAGGTGGGCGACCCGACGGAGCGGCACCTTGGCCGCCCGCGCGGCGGCCCGCACGACGGTGGCCACCTCCGCGACCGGGTCGGCCGACCGGCGCGCGTCCACAGCACCGTCGGCAAGGCCCTGGACCTGCCCGGAGAGGTCGGCGACGCCGGCCCGGGCGCTGCCCGGCGAGACGTCGACACCCATCGCGTAGCCGGCCGTCGCCTCGATGGCGTAGACCTGCGCGCTGGGGCCACGCGCCCCGGCGGCGGTGCCCGTGACCGTGACCAGCCCGAGGGCTTCCAGGCGAGCGAGCAGCTGGGAGGCGGTCGGCTTGGACAGCCCGGTCCGCTCGACCAGCTGTCCCCGGGTCATCGCGCCGTGGTGCAGCAGCAGCTCGAGCGCCGTCCGGTCGTTGATCTCCCGGAGCAGCCGCGGCGTGCCGGGGCGCTGCGCCACCCTCTTGGCTCCTCTGTTAGGAAGGTTTCCTGTTGGAAACTAGGATCGTCGACGAGCGCTGTCAAGACCCGGTCGCGGCAGTACGCTCCGGGCGACTCCTGGAAGGATCTCCATGCCGCCTCTGACCGACCTCGCCATCGCCAACGCCGCGACGCTCAAGCCGCTCACCGACGTCGCCGCCGAGATGGGCATCGGCGAGCACCTGCTGGAGCCGCTACGGCGACGAACGTCGCCAAGATCCGGCTCGAACCGCGCTCGACGAGCTGGCCGATCGCCCGAAGGCGCAAGTACGTCGTCGTCTCGGCGGTGACGCCGACGCCGCTCGGCGAGGGCAAGACCACGACGACGGTCGGCCTCGGCCAGGCGTTCCGGCACATCGGCCGCAACGCGACCGTCGCCATCCGGCAGCCGTCGATGGGCCCCACGTTCGGCATCAAGGGCGGCGCGGCCGGCGGCGGCTACAGCCAGGTGGTGCCGATGGAGCCGCTCAACCTGCACCTGACCGGCGACTTCCACGCGGTGACCGCGGCCCACAACCTGCTGTCCGCGCTGGTCGACAACCACCTGCACCAGGGCAACGCGCTCGGCCTCGACCTGTCACGCCATCACCTGGCGCCGGGTGCTCGACGTCAACGACCGGGCCCTGCGCAACATCGTCATCGGCCTCGGCGGCCGGGCCGACGGCGTCACCCGGCAGACCGGCTTCGACATCACCGCCGCGTCGGAGGTGATGGCCATCCTCGCGCTGGCCACGTCGCTGCCCGACCTGCGGGAGCGGCTGGCGCGGATCGTCGTCGGCTACACCCGCGACGGCGGACGCGGTCACCGCGCGACGACATCGGCGGCGCCGGCGCGATGGCGGTGATGCTGCGCGACGCGCGTGAAGCCGAACCTGCTGCAGACCCTGGAGAACACGCCGGTGCTGGTGCACGCCGGCCCGTTCGGCAACATCGCGCACGGCAACTCCTCGGTCCTCGCCGACCTGATCGGCATCCACGCCGGCGACTTCCTGGTCACCGAGGCCGGCTTCGGCGCCGACATGGGCGCCGAGCGGTTCTTCAACATCAAGTGCCGCACGTCCGGCCTGGTCCCCGGACGCCGCGGTGGTGGTCGCCACGGTGCGGGCGCTGAAGGCGCACTCCGGCCGGCACCGGGTGGTGGCCGGCCGGCCGCTGCCGGAAGCGATGCTGGCCGAGAACCCGGACGAGGTGCACGCTCGGCGGGCGCCAACCTGCGCAAGCAGATCGAGAACATCCGGATCCACGGCGTGCCACCGGTGATTGCGATCAACGCCTTCCCCAGCGACCACCCGAGCGAGCACCGGGCGATCCTGGAGATCGCGGCCGAGCTCGGAGTGCGGGCTGCGGTGTGCCACCCACTTCGCCGACGGCGGCCGCGGCGCCGCCGGGCTGGCCGAGGCGGTGGCCGAGGCGGCCGACGAGCCGTCGCACTTCCGCCTGCTCTACCCCGACGACGCCACCCTGCGGGAGAAGATCGAGACGGTCGCGACCGCGATCTACGGCGCGGACGGCGTCGACTACACGCGCCGGCCGCGCCACGGCAGCTCGACACGCTACGAGCGCAACGGCTTCGGCGACCTGCCGGTGTGCATCGCCAAGACCCACCTGTCGATCTCGTCCGACCCGAAGCTGAAGGGCGCACCGACCGGCTGGCGGCTGCCGGTCCGCGAGGTGCGCGCCTCGGTCGGAGCCGGCTTCGTCTACCCGATCTGCGGCGACATGCAGACGATGCCGGGGCTCGGGTCCGACCCGGCGGCGTTCCACATCGACATCGACGACGACGGCGAGATCGTCGGGCTCTCGTGACCTCGCTGCTCGACCTTCGGGTCGCCGGTCTGCTGGACGCCGTGGCTGCTCGGGAGCCGGCTCCCGGCGGCGGGGCGGTCGCCGCCCTCGCCGCGGCACTCGCTGCCGGCCTGGTGTCGATGGCCGAACCGCTTCTCCGGCACCGGCGCAGAGCGGGCCGAGGAGCTGCGGGCCGCGGCCGCCGTCCTGGCCGACGCCGATGCCGCCGCGTACGACGGCTACCTCCGCGCCGCCCGGGCGGCCCGCGTGTCGGGCGACCAGGCCGCTGCCCGAGCGGCCCTGGCCGCCGCCACCGACGTGCCGCTGGCCGTGCTCGACGTCGCCGTCGAGGTGGCCGAGCTCGCCGCGGCCGTGGCCGCGGACGGGAACCAGCGGCTGCGCGGCGACGCGACGGCTGCGGTCCTCATGGCGTCGGGTGCAGCCGAGATCGCGGCCGTGCTGGTGCGCGAGAACGTCGGTGCCGGCGACTCGCGGGCGGTGCTGGCCGCTGCTCGCGCCACCGAGGTCCGGGCCCTGGCCGAGTCGGTCAGTGGTCAGGGCTTGGCGTAGGTGGCCGCGCCCTTGAACTCGTAGCCGACGAAGTCCTCGTCGCCTTCCACCCACGCGTCGTGGCCGGGCGCGATCCGGTAGGCCTGTCCGGGCGACAGGGTCACCTGCGAGCCGTCCTCGTGGGAGACGCCGATGCGACCGGAGGCGACAAACCCGACGTGGTCGACCTGGCAGGACTCGCCGCCCACGACCGGCTGGATGCACTCCGACCAGCGCCAGCCCGGCGAGAACGTGAAGCGCCCGACCTCGGTGTCCCCGAGACGCACGACGTCGATCCGCGTCTTGTCCGGGGTGCGTGTCTCGTCGGGCTGGTCGAAGCTCTTGCTGTCGATGCCTGCCATGTCCGGTCCTTCCCTACTTCAGCAGCTGCCGGGCCATCACCAGGCGCTGGATCTGGTTGGTGCCCTCGTAGATCTGGGTGATCTTCGCGTCGCGCATCATCCGCTCGACCGGGTAGTCCTTGACGTAGCCGTAGCCGCCGAGCACCTGCACCGCGTCGGTCGTGACCTCCATCGCGACGTCGGAGGCGAAGCACTTGGCGGCGGCGCCGAAGAAGGTCAGGTCCTTGTCGCCGCGCTCGGACTTGCAGGCCGCGACGTAGGTCATCTGCCGGGCCGCCTCGAGCTTCATCGCCATGTCGGCGAGCATGAACTGCATGCCCTGGAACTCCGCGATCGACTTGCCGAACTGCTTGCGCTCCTTCGCGTACGACGTCGCGTAGGCCAGCGCGCCGGCCGCGATGCCGACCGCCTGCGCGGCGATGGTGACCCGGGTGTGGTCCAGGGTGCGCAGGGCGGTCTTGAAGCCGGTGCCCTCGGCGCCGATCATCCGGTCCGCCGGGATCCGGCAGTCGTCGAAGTACAGCTCGCGGGTGGGCGAGCCCTTGATGCCGAGCTTCTTCTCCGGCGCCCCGAAGGTGAAGCCCTCGTCGGACTTCTCGACCACGAACGCCGAGATGCCGTTCGCCCCCGCGTCCGGGTCGGTCACCGCCATCACCGTGTAGTACTCGGAGATGCCCGCGTTGGTGATCCAGCGCTTGGCGCCGTTGAGCACGTAGTGGTCGCCGTCGCGGACCGCCGTGGTCCGCATCGCCACGGCGTCGCTGCCCGCCTCGGGCTCGGACAGGGCGTAGGAGAACATCGCCTCGCCGCTGGCGACCGCCGGCAGGTAGCGCTTGAGCAGGTCCTCGGAGGCCGACAGCAGCAGCGGCATGGTGCCGAGCTTGTTGACGGCGGGGATCAGCGAGGTGGAGGCGCAGGCCCGGGCGACCTCCTCGATCACGATGCAGGTGGCCAGCGCGTCGGCGCCGGCGCCGCCGTACTCCTCGGGGATGTGCACGGCGTGGAAGTCGGCCTTGCGCAGCGCGTCGTAGGACTCCTGCGGGAACTCGGCCGTCGCGTCGACCTCCGCGGCGTGCGGGGCGACCTTGTCGTCGCAGACGGCTCGGACCGCCTCGCGGAGCATCTCGTGCTCGTCGGACAGCCGGTACAGGTCGAAGTCGCTCACTCGTCGAGGGTACGGCGGCGCCGGGTTGGGCCGACGGCGGGGCACCTCGGTAGCCTGCCGACCATGACCCTGCGCCTCAGCGTCCTCGGCACCGGCTACCTCGGCGCCACGCACGCCGCCTGCATGGCCGAGCTCGGCTTCGAGGTCCTCGGCATGGACGTCGACGAGGCGAAGGTCGCCATGCTCGCCGAGGGCCGGACGCCCTTCTACGAGCCGGACCTCGAGCCGCTGCTGCGCAAGAGCCTCGAGAGCGGCCGGCTGCGGTTCACCACGTCGTACGCCGAGGCGGCGACCGGCGACGTGCACTTCCTCTGCGTCGGGACCCCGCAGCGCAAGGGTGAGTACGCCGCCGACATGCGCTACGTCGACGGCGTCGTCGACGGCCTGGCGCCGCACCTCGACCGGCCCGACCCTGGTCGTCGGCAAGTCGACGGTGCCGGTCGGCACCGCCGCGCGGCTGCAGCAGCGGCTGGCCGAGCTGGCGCCGGCGGGCGACGGCGGCCGAGCTGGCCTGGAACCCGGAGTTCCTGCGCGAGGGCTTCGCCGTCGAGGACACGCTGCAGCCCGACCGGCTCGTGGTCGGCACCGACTCGGAGCGGGCCGAAGGCGCTGCTGCGCGAGGTCTACGCCAACGCGATCGACGGCCGGCGTCGCCGTTCCTCGTCACCGACTTCGCGACCGCCGAGCTGGTCAAGGTCTCGGCCAACGCCTTCCTCGCCACCAAGATCTCGTTCATCAACGCGATGGCCGAGCTGTGCGAGGCGACCGGCGCCGACGTCACCCAGCTGGCCGACGCGATCGGCCACGACGAGCGGATCGGCCGCAAGTTCCTCAACGCCGGCCTCGGCTTCGGCGGCGGCTGCCTGCCCAAGGACATCCGCGCGTTCATGGCCCGCGCCGGGGAGCTCGGCGTCGACCAGGCGCTGTCCTTCCTCGCGAGGTCGACGCGATCAACATGCGCCGGCGCAGCCACGTCGTCGACCTGGCGCGGGACGCCTGCGGCGGCAGCTTCCTCGGGCACGCGGGTCGGCGTGCTCGGCGCCACGTTCAAGCCCAACAGCGACGACGTCCGCGACTCGCCCGCTCTCAACGTCGCCGGCCAGATCCAGCTGCAGGGCGCCCAGGTCACCGTCTACGACCCGCGCGGCAACGACAACGCGCGGGCGCTGTTCCCCACGCTGGGCTACGCCGACTCGGCGGTGGAGGCGTGCGAGGGCGCCGACCTGGTGCTGCACCTCACCGAGTGGCAGGAGTTCCGCGAGATGGACCCGGCGGTGCTGTCGGACGTGGTCGCCGCAGAAGACGATCATCGACGGCCGCAACGCCCTCGACCGCGAGCCCGCTGGCGCGCGGCCGGCTGGACCTACGGCTCGCTCGGCCGCCCGTGACCGATCCCGCGACACCGTGCGCGAGGTCCTCGGGCCTGCACACCTGGGCCGTCGTCGGGCTGCGCGACAACCCGGCCCGCGCCGGCCTACGGGGTGGCGCGGTTCCTGCAGCAGCAGGGCCGGCGCATCGTCCCGGTGCACCGCACGCCGCAGGACGTCTTCGGCGAGCAGGCGTACCCGCGGCTGGCCGACATCCCGCACCCGGTCGACGTGGTCGACGTCTTCGTCAACTGCACGCTTGCGGGCGACGTCGCCGACCAGGCCGTCGCGATCGGGGCGAGGGCGGTGTGGTTCCAGCTCGGCGTCGTCGACGAGGACGCCGCCGCGCGGGTGCGCGAGGCCGGCCTGCTCATGGTCATGGACCGCTGCCCGGTGATCGAGTGGAACGACGTGACGGGGCGCGGATCGACCAGCGGCGAGTCGTCAACGTCGTGCTCGCCGTCGTCCTCGCGGGCCCGCGGCTCCGGCGGCGCCGGCGTCGGCGCGGTCGTCGGCGGCGGCCGGCCGTTCGCCGAGGCCGGCACCTGGGTCTCGATCTTCTCCGGCGACGCGGTGTGGGACCACCCGCGGGCGCAGGTGCGGCGGATGCACGCGGGCCGGAGTCCACACCCTCTACCTGCAGACCGGCCAGCTCGTCCGTCCCCGGTCGGCACCGACGTCTACCGGCCGTCGCAGGTCGCGCGGTTCCTGCGTCGCGGCGCACGCCCGCGGGATGCGGGTGGTCGCGTGGTACCTGCCGCCGCTGCGCGACGTCGGCCGCGAGCACCGCCGGGCGATGGCGGCGATCGACTTCCGGACGGCCGCGCGGCCAGCGCTTCGACGCGTTCGCGCTGGACATCGAGCCGTCCGGCGACCACGCCGCGGGCGCGCTGCGCGACGACAACCTGCGCCGGCTGAGCAGCCGGATCCGCACGCCGTCGGCCCGACCGGGTACAAGCTCGGCGCGATCGTCCCGTCGCCGATCGGGCATGTCGCCTCGTCGCCGCGGTTCTGGCCGGACTTCCCGTGCGCCACCCTCGGCCGCTTCTACGACGTGGTGCTGCCGATGAGCTACTCCACCTACCGCGTCAGCGGTGCCACCGCGACGTACGACTACACGATGGGCAACATCGCGTTCCTGCGCGCGGCGCTCGGCCCGACGGTGTCGATCCACGTGATCGGCGGCAACGCCGGCGCGTCCGAGCCGGGCCGAGACCCGGGCGTTCGTCGCGGCCTGCAACGACGCCCGGGTCACCGGCGCGAGCATGTGGCACTGGACGGCGTACGGCGACGAGGACCTGGCAGGAGATGTCAGCCCTCGACCTCTGACGCGCTCACTCAGCCGGCGGCCAGCTCGGCGAGCTTGGTGACGACGTTCCAGTTGCGCGACGGTGGCCGTGCCGCCGAGCTCCTTGTCCGCTCACCAGTCGCGGGCCAGCCGGCTGGCGTGCACGCCCTTCGGCAGCCAGAGGTAGACCTCCTTGCCGCGCACCGCGACCTGCTCGGGCTCGTAGTCGGCGACGTCGCACGTCGGCGAGCCAGCCCTCCGCCGGCGCCTTCTCGAGGAACGTCACCAGGTAGCGCGCGGGGTCGGTCGCCGTGCCGGCGAACGGGTCGGCCTCGACGACCTTGCCAGCTGCGCCGCGGTGCGCACCACGACGTCGACGGTCATCCCGCAGCTCGTCGGCGATGCCGTCCTGCACCGCGCTTCTGCACGGCGGCCGCCGACCTCGTGCCGGTGCCGAAGACGCGTTGCCGCTCTGCAGGTGGGTGCGCACGTCGTCGTACCCGAGACCCTCGAGCAGCGAACGCAGGTCGGCCATCGCGACCCGGCGCTTGGACGCCGAGGTTGATGCCGCGCAGCAGGGCGACGTAGCGTCGGCACGGCTCAGGCGCCGAACCCGACGCCGTACGCCGTCTCGTGCGCCGCAGCGCCTCGCCCTTGGCGACGGCCTTCTCGCGCAGCTCGCCCTGGAAGGCGAGCATCCGCTCCTGCAGCTCCGGGTCGGAGGCCGCGAGGATGCGGACCGCGAGCAGGCCGGCGTTGCGGGCACCGCCGACCGACACCGTCGCGACCGGGACGCCGGCCGGCATCTGCACGATCGAGAGCAGCGAGTCCATGCCGTCGAGGTGCCGCAGCGGCACCGGCACGCCGATCACCGGCAGCGGCGTGACGCTCGCGAGCATGCCCGGCAGGTGGGCCGCTCCCCCGGCGCCGGCCACGATCACCTTCATGCCGCGGCCGGCGGCCTGCTCGCCGTACTGCGATCATCTCGCGCGGCATCCGGTGCGCCGAGACGACGTCGACCTCGTACGGCACGCCGAACTCGCGCCAGCGCGGTCGCGGCCTCCTCCATCACCGGCCAGTCGCGAGTCGCTGCCCATGACGATGCCGACCAGCGGCGCGTGGTCGCTACTCATCGATGTCTCCTCGCAGGAACGCGGCGGCGTGACGGGCACGCTCGCGCACGTCGTCAGCATCCCCGCCGAGAGTCGTCACGTGACCCACCTTTCGCCCTGGGCGTACCTCCTTGCCGTACATGTGGATCCGGACGCCCGCGGTCGTGCGCGAGGCAGTGCAGGTAGCCGGCGTACATGTCGCGCGATGTCGCCGCCCAGGACGTTGGCCATCACGACGTACGGCGCCGTCATCCGGGTGTCGCCGAGCGGCAGGTCGAGCACGGCGCGCAGGTGCTGCTCGAACTGGCTGGTGCGCGAGCCCTCGATGGTCCAGTGGCCGCTGTTGTGCGGGCGCATCGCGAGCTCGTTGACGAGCACGCCCGCCGTCGGTGTCGAACATCTCGACCGCCATCACGCCGGTCACGCCCAGCCCCTCGGCGATCCGCAGCGCGGCCTGCTGGGCGGCCAGGGCGTGGTCCTCGGTGATCGGCGCCGGCGCGACCACCTCGCGGCAGACGCCGTCGACCTGGACCGTCTCGACGACCGGCCAGACCGCGGCCTGGCCGTGCGGGCTCCGGGCCACCAGCACCGCCAGCTCGCGGGTGAACGTCGACCCGCTCCTCGGCGAGCAGCGGGGCGCCGGCCGCTCGGCGCCGGCCAGCCAGTCGTCGGCGTCGCCGCGGCTGCTCGACCAGGCGGACCCCCTTGCCGTCGTATCCGCCCCTGGGCGTCTTGAGGACGACCGGCCAGCCGACCTCCTCACCGAACGCCGCGAGCTCGTCGGCGCGTGGTGACCGCCCGCCAGCGGGGGCACGGCGACGCCCAGCTCGGTCAGCCGCCGGCGCATGACGAGCTTGTCCTGGGCGTGCTCGAGGGCGTCCGGCCCGGGGCGCACGACGACGCCCTCGGCCTCCAGCGTGCGCAGGTGCGCGGTCGGCACGTGCTCGTGGTCGAAGGTGAGGACGTCGCAGCCGGCGGGCGAAGGCGCGCAGCGCGTCGAGGTCGTCCTCGGACCCCGACCGTGGTGCCGGGTACGACCTGCGCGGCGCTGTCGTGCGGGTCGCGGGCCAGCACCCGCAGCTCGATGCCGAGCGCGATCGCCGGCGGGGCCATCATCCGGGCCAGCTGCCCGCCGCCCACGACGCCCACCACCGGGAACCCCACGTCGCGCGACCCTAACGACGTGCCTCGAACCGGACTGAGCCACCCGCCGCGGCGGCACAGTGCGAAGCGGACCGGCTGGCGGCACCTGCCCGCGGTCTCGACTCGAAGTGGACCGGCTACGGCACGCGGACATGACGGCAACCGGTCCACTTCGCTCAGGATGCCTGCCGCAGCCCTCGGAGATCCGAAGCGGACCGGCTTGCGTGCCGTCCAGCAGGCCGCAAGTCGGTCCGCTTCCTCGCCCGACGGTGCCTGTGGGTAACTCGCCCGGCCGGCCCGCCCACATGGGCAGCATCCCTCGATGACCACGATCCCGCCCGGGCTCGACCGGCTGGCTCGCCGGCAGGTCGACGTCGTGAGCCGGGCGCAGCTGGCCGACCCTGGGAGTCGACCGCCACATGGTCTCCCGCCGGGAGGCCAGCCGATCTGGCGACCGCTGGGCCCGCGAGCCGTCGCCCTGCACCGCGGCGTGCTCACCCGGGAACAGCGATGGTGGGTGGGCGTGCTGCACGGTGACCTACGGGACGTCACAGGATCGAGAGGTCGTCCGGAGCTGCCGGTCGTGGCGCTGACCGGGCTCTCGGCGGCCGAAGCAGGCGGCCTAGCTGGCTTCGAGACTCGTGTCGTGCACATAGCCGTCGAGCACGGGCGCGAGGTCGAGGACCTCGACGACCCGGCTGTCCGCGTCACGGTGCACCAGACCGCGTCACTTGGAAGGTCCGAGGTGCACCCGAGCTGCGGCCCGCCCGGCTTCGGCTGCCGCGCGCGGTCGTCGAGAGTGCGAGCCAGGTCGCCATCGAACGACCTGGCCGGGCTCGCGCTCTGATCGCCGCCGCCGTGCAGCAACGGCTCGTACGACCCCACGACCTCAGGGCCTTCGCCACATCGCGCCGCACGCTACCGGGTCGGCGGCTCGTCCTGGAGACCATCAGCGACGCCGCCGGTGGCGCGCACTCGCTGCCCGAGCTGAACTCCTCGGCGGCCTGCGTGCGTGCTGGCCTTCCGGAGCCGGCCCGCCAACAAAAGCTGCAGCGCGCCGACGGTACGTGGTACCTGGACAACGACTTCACCGCACTACCTCGTGACCGTCGAGGTGAACGGCTTGCAGCACTACGAGCAGCTGCTGCGCGAGGCCGACGACTTCCAGCGTGCGGTGCTGCAGATCTCCGGGCGCATCGTCGTCGACCTGAGCTCCTACGCGGTGCGACACCAGCGGGAGCAGAGCATGTTGCTGGTCGCAGAGACGCTCACGGCGCACGGGTGGCAACCGAGCCCGAGGGCGGTCAGGGTGCTCGGCGGCCTACCGGAACCGGCTCGGCTGGGACCCGGGCACCCTCAAGGCGTCCTGACCAGCACCGCCCAAAGCGGCCCGGCTGCCGTCATGCGGCGATCCGCCGCTAACCGGTCCACTTCGGCGGAAGGCCGGCTGACCAGTGCGGCTAGAGCCCCAGCTCGCGGGCGATGAGCATCCGCTGCACCTCGGAGGTGCCCTCGCCGATCTCGAGGATCTTCGAGTCCCGCCACATCCGGGCCACCGGGAACTCGTTCATGAACCCGTAGCCGCCGTGCACCTGGGTCGCCTCGCGGGCATTGGTGACCGCGATCTCGGAGGAGTACAGCTTCGCGATCGCCGCCTGCTTCTTGAACGGCTCGCCCCGCAGCATCCGGGCGGCCGCGTCGTAGTAGGCCAGCCGGGCCGTGTGGGCCCGCATCTCCATGTCCGCGATCTTGAATGGATCGCCTGGTTGGCCCCGATCGGGCGGCCGAACGCCATCCGCTCCTTGGCGTACTTCACCGACTCGTCCACGCAGCCCTGCGCCAGCCCGACGCCGAGCGCGGCGATCGCGATCCGGCCCTCGTCCAGGATCGACAGGAACTGGGCGTAGCCGCGGCCGCGCTCACCGACCAGGTTCGCGGCCGGCACCCTGCAGTCCGCGAAGGACAGCTCGCGGGTGTCCGAGGCGTTCCAGCCGACCTTGGAGTACTTCTTCGACGCGGTGAACCCGGGCGTGCCCGCCGGCACGATGATCGAGGAGATCTCCTTCTTGCCGTCGTCCCGTCGTGCCCGTCACCGCGGTCACCGTGACCAGCCCGGTGATGTCCGTCCCCGAGTTCGTGATGAAGGCCTTGGTGCCGTTGATCACCCACTCCGAGCCGTCCTCGGACAGCCGCGCGGTGGTCGTGGTGCCGCCCGCGTCCGACCCCGCACCCGGCTCGGTCAGCCCGAACGCGCCGATCAGCGAGCCCGCGCACAGCCGGGGCAGCCACTCCCGCTTCTGCTCCTCGTGCCGAACCGGAAGATCGGCATCGCGCCGAGCGAGACAGCGGCCTCCAGCGTGATGGCCACCGACGAGTCGACCCGGGCCAGCTCCTCGAGCGCCACGCAGAGCGCGAAGTAGTCGCCGCCCATGCCGCCGTACTCCTCCGGGAACGGCAGGCCGAACAGCCCCATCTCGCCCATCTGGCGGACGATGTCGTAGGGGAACTCGTTGCGCTCGTAGAGGTCGCCGATGGTGGGCGCGACCACCTCGTGGGCGAACTCCTCGACGGTCTTGCGCAGCGACTCGAGCTCGTCGCTGAGGTGGGTGCCGCTCACGCTGTATCTCCTGCCGGTGTGTCACCAAGGCTGCGCCACTGCGCCCGCCTGTCACGTCGTACGACGGTCATGGTGCCACGATCCGGCCGACTCCGTGTGCGCCGGGTTAGGCTCGTGAGCGTGACGACTGCGCTGCCGACCCGCCGGTGAGGCCGCTGCTCGCCGCGTACTACCGCCTGGGCCACCTGGTGCGCGAGCTGATGAAGTTCGGCGTGGTCGGCGGGTTCGCCTTCGTCGTGGACGTCGGGCTGTTCAACCTGCTCCTGCACGCCACGGACAAGCCGCTCACCTCGAAGACGATCTCCACCGTGGTGGCCACCACGGTCGCCTACCTGGGGAACCGGCACTGGACGTTCCGGCGGCGCAGCCGGTCCGGCGTACGCCGGGAGTACACCCTGTTCTTCCTGCTCAACGGGGTCGGTCTGGTGATCGCGCTGACCTGCCTGGCCATCTCGCACTACCTGCTGGACTTCACCGGCCGGCTGGCCGACAACATCGCGGCCAACGTGGTCGGGCTGGCCCTCGGCACCGCGTTCCGGTTCTGGTCCTACCGGCGCTGGGTGTTCCCCGAGCTGCTGCCCGAGGCCGCGGTCAGCGAGGACCCGCACCCGCTGCGCTGAGGAACAGCGCGAACATCGCCGGCTTCTGCTGCACCAGCTCGAGCCGGCCACCGTCGGCCTCGGCCAGCTCGCGGGCCACCGCGAGGCCGAGCCCGGTGCCCTTCCGGCCGCTGACCGACCGCTCGAAGATCCGCGCACCCAGCTCGGCGGGCACTCCCGGGCCCTCGTCGGTGACCTCGATCACCAGCGAGATGCCGGTCGACCGGGTGGAGACCGTCACGACGCCGTCGCCGTGGATCAGGCTGTTCTCCAGCAGGGTGGCGAGCACCTGGGACAGCCCGTTGGGGGTGGCCAGGGCGACCAGCCCACGGGTGCCCGTCGCCTTGACGATGCGGTGCCGGGCGGCGAACGCGGGCTCCCACTCCACCACCTGCTGCAGCACGACCTCGTCCAGCG
Organism: uncultured Actinomycetota bacterium; assembly: GCA_963728425.1. GTDB lineage: Bacteria > Actinomycetota > Actinomycetes > JACCUZ01 > JACCUZ01 > JAVEDA01. Next base: position 211,777 of record CAVSKC010000003.1, on the reverse strand, counting down.
GCACCGGGCCGGCGCGCAGGTTGTTGTCCCGCACGCTGTCCAGCAGGTGCTCGACCACGGTGGCGAGCCGCTCCACCTGGGCCAGCGCGCTGGCCGCCTCGTCGCGCACGGTCTGCTGGTCCTCGGCCTGCAGGATCTCCTCGAGCCGCATCGACAGCGCCGTGAGGGGCGTGCGCAGCTGGTGCGACGCGTCGCTGGCGAACTGCCGCTCCGCGGCGATCAGCCGGTCGACCCGGCCCGCGCTGCGCTCGAGCAGCTCGGCCACCCGGTCGAACTCCGAGATCCCCGACGGCCGCAGCGGCTCCCGCTTCTGCCCCGAGCCGAGGTGCTCGGCCCGCCGGTGGATGCCGGCCAGCGGCCCCCGGAACATCTGCACCTGCAGATAGCCGACGCCGACGGCGAGCGCGACGGCAACGATGGCGGCCACCAGGCCGGCAGCCACGACCGTGCCGGTGGCGTGGTCCTGGCGCAGCGCGAGAAGCGTCAGCGGCAGACCCACCAGCAGTGCGGTCAGCACCGCCACCAGGACCGCAGCGGCGAGCACCCGGACCCTCATCGACGGGTCACCTACGGGTCACTCGCGCTCGAAGCGGAACCCGACACCTCGCACCGTGGTGATGAAGCGGGGGTTGGCGGCGTCGTCGCCCAGCTTCTTGCGCAGCCAGGAGACGTGCATGTCCAGGGTCTTCGTGGACCCCCACCACGCCGTGTCCCACACCTCGCGCATCAGCTGCTCGCGGGTCACGACCTTGCCGTTCTCGCGCAGCAGCACCCGCAGCAGGTCGAACTCCTTGGCGGTGAGCGACAGCTCGCGCTCCTCGATCCAGGCCCGGTGCGACTCGACGTCGATCCGCACCCCGCGCACGCCCGCGCGCGATCTCGATGCCGCCGCGGCGCAGCAGGGCCCGGACCCGGGCCAGCAGCTCGGCCAGCCGGAACGGCTTGGTCACGTAGTCGTCGGCACCGGCGTCCAGGCCCGACGACCGTGTCGACCTCGTCGGTGCGGGCGGTGAGCACCAGCACCGGGACGCCGCTGCCCTCGGTGCGCAGCCGCCGGCACACCTCGAGGCCGTCCATCCCGGGGAGCCCGATGTCGAGCACGACCAGGTCGACCGGCGTCCCTCCGGTGGCCGACTCGAGCGCGCCCGGACCGTCCTCGCAGACCTCGACCTCGTAGCCCTCACGGCGCAGGGCGCGCGCGAGCGGCTCGGAGATCGCCTGGTCGTCCTCGGCGAGCAGCACGCGCGTCATAGCGGCATCGTAGGCACATCGTGACGCACAGCATCGATCCGCGCCGTGCGTTTCGCGCCTCAGCTCAGTCCGGCCACCCGTCTGCCGACTCGCCGCAGGTCACGGACCCGCTGCTCGTAGGTGGCGCCGGCCCCCAGCAGCGCCAGCCCGAGCACCCCGATCGTCACCCAGCGCGGCACCGCGTCGTAAGCGGCGGCGAGGTAGGGCGCCAGCTGCACCAGGGCGTCGATCGCGAGCACCGCGGCACCCAGCACGAGCGGCGCCTGCAGCCGCCGGGCCACGCCGGCCGCCAGCACCGCGGCCGCGACCACGGCGAGCAGCAGGGGCCTGAGGTCGCCGGAGTCGGTCACCGCCCGGAGCAGGCTCGGCACCAGGACGAGGGACAGCCCGCTGCCGTAGGCCGCCCAGGAGCCGTACGCCGGGTCGCGCCGGCGCCGCAGCGCCCCCACGACCAGCAGCGCGACCCCGCCGGGCACGGTGTAGGCCTCCGGCGCGTCGACATCGGCGTCGGCGAGCCGGACCCAGCTGCTGGCGGCCAGCACCAGGCCGGCGCCCCAGCCCCAGCCGGTGCCGCTGCGGCGTGGTCGCGACCACGGCCAGGCCGAGCCCGGTGGCCAGCAGCGCCACCCACAGCCGGTCTCCGTCGAGGGCTGCGAGCGCGAGCGCCGGGCCGGCGGCGAGTCCGGCCACGACCTGCACCGCGCCCCGCACCGGTCGGCGGGTCGGCAGCGGTGCCGCCGTCAGCGCCATCAGGGCCGCCGCGGTCACGGCGGCGGCGAGCCCGCAGCCCGCCAGCGCGGTGCCGCCCCACCGGGCCAGCGCCGCCGCGTCGGCCACCGCCGCGGCGACACCTACGGCGACCACCGCGGTGTGCAGCGGCCCCCAGAACACGTCCTCGGGGGCTGTCCGCAGCGACAGCGCGAGCGCCGCGGTGCCGGCCACCGCCGCCAGCAGGCCCAGCGCCAGTGACCAGACAGCGGGCCAGCCGGCACCGTCGTACCGGGCCAGGGCAGCCGCCTCGGCCACGACCACGAGCAGCGACGTCGCGACCAGGGCCACCCGCCAGGGCCGCATCTCCTGCGGCCCGCGGGCCGCGGCTGCCCCCGCCAGCAGCGCCAGCACGACTGCGGGGAGGGTGAGCAGCGTGGTGACGTCGTCGGCCAGCGCCCAGCTCGCCGCCAGGGCGAGCAGCACCGCGCCGGTGCCCAGCGCCGTCCAGCCCGCCAGGACCCGGCCCCGGGCGTCGAGCAGGCCGCCGCCGACCAGCAGCAGCGCCGCGAGACCCAGGAGCGTCGCCAGCGCCACCGGGTAGGTGGCCCCGAGAGCCGGCGCGGCCAGCAGCCCGGCCGCACCGAGCACCGGCACCGCGGCGGCCGTCAGCGCGCGCAGCCGCAGCACCAGGGCACCGATCACCAGCAGCGCCGCCGCCTCGGCCAGCAGCAGGGCCGCCGGCCGGTCCACGACGACAGGCACCGAGCCCGGGGTCCAGCTCCACGGCTGCTCCAGCGGCCGGAGCATGGCGTCCAGCGCCCGGCCGACCGGCTCCAGGGCGGCCAGGGCGGGCAGCAGCCCGGCGAGCAGGACGACCACAGCCGGGGCGGTACGCCGGTCGGCGGGCACCCACCTGCCAGCGAGCAGCAGCACGGCCGCGAGGCCTGCGGACGCGACGCCGATCCAACCGGGCTCCACCACGTCGTACGCCGGTGCCCAGACCGCTGCGACCAGCAGCACGGCGGCGAGCCCGTCGAGCGCCGGCACTGCTCCGGCGTCCACCGGTTGCCGCGCCGCGACCCAGCCGGCCGCGGCGGCCAGGACGGCGGCGAGCAGCAGCAGGAGTGCGGTGCCGATCACGAGAGAGCCGTCCTCGGCGTAGGCAGCCGCGCCGGCTGAGGCGGCGGCCACCAGGAGCGCCAGGCCGCCTCCTGCCGCGACGAGGACCCTGGCGTCGTGCGTGCGGGACCCGGATGGCCAGGCGGCGGCCAGCGCGAGGGCGGCGACCGCCTGACCCGTGAGCAGCAGGGCGTCCACGGCCAACGGCCGGTCTACCCCCGGCGCGAGGTGGGCCGCGAGCAGCGGCACGGGCAGCTGGCCCAGGGCGGCCGCCGTCAGCGAGAGGGCCCGGGTGGGCAGGACGAGCGCGAACAGCCCGGTCAGGACGGCGACGACCATCAGGGCGCCGGCCCAGTAGAGCGCGCCGTCGACGCCGCCGAGCCCGGCCAGGTCGGACGAGCGGGCGCCGAAGCAGTCCAGCACGGCCAGGCCGGCGGTGAGCAGCGAGAGCCACTCGGCGGTCGAGGTCAGGCCCGCGCGGTGGGTGCGGAGAGCGCCGACGGCAGCCAGCGCGGTCACGCCCGCCATCACGGCCGAGCGGCCGCCGACCCCGAGGCTGCCCCAGGAGACGGCCAGGAAGATGACGGCCGCGACGCCCAGGAGCCCTACGCCCAGGGCGAGCAGCAGGTTCTGCACCTTGCGGCGGGACCACTCGGGGCGGGGCGCGGCGGGTACGGGCGCCCAGCGGTGCGGTCGGCCCGGCCGATGCGGGCGAGGCCGTCGGCGGCCCGGCGGGTGCCCACGCGGGGGCGGCCGGCTCGCGGCGCAGCTGCCCGATCAGCGCGGCGCGGCGGTCGAGCAGCTCGGCGGCCTGCACCGACACCTGCCAGAGCTGCTGGGCCAGCGGCCCGGTGAGCCGGAGCCCGCAGGCGCGGCAGACGTCCCGCTCGGCGGTGAGCGGGGCCGAGCAGGACGGGCACCGGGACGGGTCCGCCAGGTGCAGCTCGGGGATCATCGTCCCCACCCACCGTCGTGGGGCGGCGCTGAGCCCGAGCCACCGGCTTTGCCGGGGTCCGCCTCGGCGCTCGACGTCAGCCGCAGAGCGACCGCGCCGCAGCTGGCCCAGGAGGCGAGCACCGCGAGGATCATCGCCGTCGAGCCCAGGCTGTCGCCGAGCACCCCGCCCACCAGCGCGGACACCGCGCAGCAGAGGACCAGGCCGCCCGCTGCGCCCAGCAGCGCGGCCCCGGCGGCCGGCCCCGGCCGCTGCGCCTTCCGGCGGCGGTGGGCGGCGAAGGCCACCAGGGCCATGCCGGGCGACATGACGACGACGAAGATGCCGGCCAGCACGGCCAGGAAGAAGGCGATCTCGGCCGGAGTGAACTCAACGGGTCCAGCGAGCACTGTCGGTTCCATGCCTGGAGCATCGGTCCCAGCCGGGGCCCGCCGTACCCGTACGGATACTCAGATCACCTGAGCCCCGTGCTCAGGCCCGGGGTGACGCCGTGCGGCTGGGCTGCAACGAGTGGCGCGATCCTGTGGCGACACGCCGCGCCGAACCACGAGGTCGCGCCACACGACGGGAGGGCCAGCCGTCAGCCGACGCCCCAGCCGTCAGACCGGGGTGACGCCGTGGCGGCGGCGGGAGAAGTGCCGGTCCTTGCCGCGGTAGGTGCGCAACCGGCGGACCAGCTCGTCACGCAGCGTCTCCGGCGTGACGATGTCGTCGACCACCAGCTCGCTGGCCAGCCGCACGATGTCGATGTCCTCGTCGTACTCGCGCCGCTTCTCGGCGACGAACGCGGCCCGCTCGTCCTCGTCGGCGATGGCGGCGATCTTGTTCGCGTAGACCGCGTTCACCGCCGCCTCGGCACCCATCACCGCGATCTTCGCGGTGGGCAGCGCGAGGGTCGCGTCGGGCTCGAAGCCGGGGCCGGCCATGGCGTAGAGCCCCGCGCCGTAGGCCTTGCGCACGACGACGCAGATCTTCGGCACGGTGGCCTCGGAGATCGCGGTGATCATCTTGGCGCCGTGCCGGATGATGCCGGCCTTCTCGACCACCGACCCGACCATGAAGCCGGGCACGTCGGAGAGGAACACCAGCGGCACGTTGAAGGCGTCGCACAGCTGCACGAACCGGGTCGCCTTGTCGGCCGAGTCGATGAACAGCACCCCGCCCTTGAACATCGAGTTGTTGCCGACGATCCCGACGACCTCGCCGTCGAGACGGCCGAAGCCGACCGTGACCTCGCGGGCCCAGAGCGCGTGGATCTCGAAGAACGACCCCTCGTCGAGCAGCCCCTTGGCATAGCGCCGCATGTCGAACGCCTGCCGCTCGCTGGCCGGCACCAGCGCCGCCAGGTCGACGTTCGCGGGGGCGGGCACGGACGCAGCGCTGGGCGGGGTGCCGAGGTAGTTCGAGGGCAGGTACGACAGGTAGGCGCGCACCGTGTCGAGCGCCTCCTGCTCGGTGCCCACCAGGAAATGGCCGACGCCCGACTCGGCACAGTGCACCCGGGCGCCGCCCATCGCCTCGAGGGTGGTCTTCTCGCCGGTGACCATCTCGACCATCCGGTCCGACCCGAGGTACATCGAGGCGTTGCCCTCGACCATGACGACGACGTCGCAGAACGCCGGGATGTACGCGCCACCGGCCGCCGACGGGCCGAACAGGGCACAGACCTGCGGGATCGAGCCGCTGGCCCGCACCTGGTTCCAGAAGATCTTCCCGGCCCCGCGCCGCCCCGGGAACAGGTCGATCTGGTCGGTGATCCGGGCCCCGGCCGAGTCGACCAGGTACACCATCGGGACCGACGTCGAGTAGGCCCGCTCGATGACCCGGATGATCTTCTCGACCGTCCGCGCGCCCCACGAGCCCGCCTTGACCGTCGAGTCGTTGGCCATCAGCGCCACCGGGCGGCCGTCGATGGTCGCCGTGCCCGTGACGACTCCGTCAGCGGGCAGGTCCGCGGCGGCCACGTTGGCGAACACGCCGTCCTCGACGAAGGACCCCTCGTCGACCAGCAGCCGCACCCGCTCGCGGGCGAAGAGCTTGCCCTTGCCGGCGTTCGCCTCGTGGTACTTCGCCGCACCGCCACGCTCGACCCGGGCGCGCAGCTCCGCCGCCGGCGGGTGCTCGGGGAGGGGATTGTGCTCCTGCGACTGGACCGGCGACACGCGCTTCACCTCGGGGACGGGGGCTGAGGGACGCGGGCGAGCCTAACGCCGGGTCAGCGGGACTCGGCGCCGCGGGCGCCCGGGAGGCCGCCCTCGGCGTCCTGCAGCCGCGGTGCCGGGGCGGTGTCACTGAGACGTGGTCGACGCCCCGGTGACGGCGACCGCCACGAGTGCCCGGAGCACGCCCTCGAAGTCGAGCAGGTGCATGGTGAGGGTGTCGGCGAAGAGCTCGACCAGCCAGCCGCAGCCGTCCACCGTCGCCCCGGCGCCGATCACGGCCCGGTAGCCGGCGATCACCAGCGCCGCCTCCTCGTCCGGGTCGTTGCCGGGCACGCCGAGCTCGACGGCGAACGAGGCCGCGCCCAGGACGGCGCGCTCGGTGGCCGGGAACGCGGCCAGCTGGAACACCGCACCCACCTGGTTCTGCTGGGCGAACCGGGCATCCGACGGGTCGCCGGCGCGCTGCACCGAGCTGCTCACCGTGACCAGCTCCGGCCCGCCGCCGGGCGCCTCCGACACCCACCAGCCGGCCGCGTCCGCGACCGACAGCAGGTGGGCCGCGACCGCCTCCAGCCGCTCCCGCCGGTCGGCTCCCTCGAGCCGGTCCAGCACCGCGAGCCCGGAGTCGAGGGTCTCGGGAGCGAGCGCCCCGCCGTGGCTGCGCCGGCTGCGGCGGTCGTTCCCGGCCGGGTCGAGGTTCTCCCCGGCCGCCACCCGCCCCGCCACCACCGGCCAGCGCAGCCCGGCCCGCTTGGCGCGGTACTGCGCGGCGTCGGCCAGCCGGAGCAGCCGCAGCGGCGTGTCGACGTGCCCGTCCAACGAGTCGGTCGAGGCCACCCCGCAGGACACCCCGGTGCTCATGGGCTGCCCGTCGACCAGCCGGCACAGCTCCTCGGCCACCCGGACCGCCTCACTGCTCGGCGCGCCGCTGACGACGATGCAGAACTCGTCCCCGCCGATCCGGGCCGCCAGGCTGCCTGGAACCAGGCCGCTGGCCCGGCTCACCGCCTCGCCCACCGCGACGATCAGCCGGTCGCCCGCCTCGTGGCCGAAGGAGTCGTTGACCTGCTTGAGCCGGTTGATGTCGGCGAGCACCACCGACACCGGCTGGTCCGGCGGCGCACCGGGGTGCACCTCGGCCTCCAGCCGGTCGTCGACGGCGCGCCGGTTGGCCAGGCCGGTCAGCGGGTCCTGGAACGCCAGCCGCTCGATCCGGGCGAAGTGGTCGGCCTGCACGACGCCGGCCGCCACCTGGGTGGCCACGGCGGCCGCGAACTCGATGTCGGCGGCCGTGAACCGGGGCTGCCCGGCGAACCGGGTGGCGTAGAGCCCGCCCCACACCCTGGCGTCGACGACGATCGGCACGCCCAGGCAGGAGTCCTTCCCGAGCGGCGCGCAGCAGGGCCGCCTCCTCCTCGCCGTCGTCGACCGTCGCGACGTAGCCGAGCCGGTCCTGGACCACGGTGTGCGCCTGCGGGTACCGGGTCGCGGGGTAGATCTCGTCGCTCGGGAACCGGACCTCGCCGCGGGCCGAGCATGCCGACGTTGACCAGCACCCGCAGCAGCCCCTGCTCGCCCTCCCAGCGGGTGATCGACAGCGAGGCCGCGTCCAGCGCCCGGCGGGCCTCCTCGGCGGTCAGCTCGACCAGGTCGTCGAAGCTGCGTGCCGCCCCGACCACCTTGGCGATGTCGAGCAGCGACCGCAGCCGCCCGGCGTCGTCGGACTGCGTCACGCCACGCACTGTGGACGCACGACGGCGCCGGCCGCGGGGCACGGTCCGACAAAACGACGCGTTTCGCCCCTGCTCTGCACCCCGTATCGCCCAACGGCTCAGGCCGGACGGTGCGGGTCCGCGGACCGGCCCGCAGCACCTGGGAGGGCAGGGTGCGCCCGACCATCGTCTCGGCCTGGGCGGCCACCTCGATCATCGCCTCGAGGTCGACGCCGGTGGCGACGCCCATGTCCTCGACCATGTGCACCAGCTCCTCGGTGGCGATGTTGCCGGTGGCCCCGGGCGCGTACGGGCAGCCGCCGAGGCCGCCGACCGACGCGTCGAAGTCGCTGACGCCCAGCTCGAGCGCGGCCAGCACGTTGGCCAGGCCGGTGCCGCGGGTGTTGTGGAAGTGCAGGTTCAGCGCGGCGTCGGGGAAGGCCGACCGGGTCTCCCCGACCAGCCGGGTGACCCGGGACGGCGTGGCCATGCCGGTCGTGTCGCCGTACGACAGGGTGTCGGCGCCGTCGGCCAGCGCCCGGCCCGCCACGGAGAGCACCCGCTCCACCGGCACGTCGCCCTCGTAGGGGCAGCCCCACGCGGTGGAGACGATGACCTGGCACGTGGCGCCGCTGGCCGTGCACCAGGTCGAGGATCGCGGCGATGTCGTCCAGCGACTCCTCGGTCGACCGGTTGACGTTCTTGCGGTTGTGGGTGTCGGACGCCGACACGACGACCTCGATCTCGTGAACCCGGCCGTCCAGCGCGCGCTCGGCGCCCGCGCAGGTTGGGCACCAGCGCGGAGTAGCGCACGTCCGGGTTGCGCTGCACCGCGGCCCAGACCTCGGCGGCGTCGGCCATCGACGGGATCGCCTTGGGGTGCACGAACGACACGGCCTCGATCCGCCCCACGCCGGTCCGCGACAGCGCGTCGACCAGGGCCACCTTGGCGGCGGTCGGCACCGGCGCCTCGTTCTGCAGCCCGTCGCGCGGCCCGACCTCGCGCAGCGACAGCCGCTCCGGCAGGTCACTCATGCGCTCGTCCCTCCACTCAGCGGCCCGGCCAGTCCGGCCGGCGCTTCTCGTTGAACGCCGCCACGCCCTCGGCCCGGTCGCCGGAGAACGCGGTCGCCCGCCAGGCGCCGTCCTCGACGTCGAGGCCGGTCGCCAGGTCGACGTCCGCCCCCTGGCGCAACGCCCGCTTGGCGTTGCGTACTCCCACCGGCGAGTTCGCCGCGATGGTCGCCGCGAGCTCCAGCGCGACGTCGCGGTCGGTCCCGGCGGCGACCCGCCGGTCCACCAGCCCCAGCCGGTCGGCCTCGGCGACGTCGACCTGGCGGCCGGTGAAGACGAGGTCGGCGGCCCGCGACGGCCCCACCCGGCGGACGAGCAGCTGGGTCCCGCCGCCGCCCGGGATGACGCCGACGGTCACCTCCGGCAGCCCGAGCACCGCCGTCTCGTCGCACACCATCAGGTCGCAGGACAGGGCGAGCTCGAGCCCGCCGCCGAGCGCGAAGCCGTGCACCGCCGCGATGGCCGGCACGGGCAGGTCGAGGATGCCGCCGAACGCCGCCCGGAAGTGCGGCCGCTGCGCCATCAGGTCGGCGTCGCTGAACCCGTTGCGCTCCTTGAGGTCGGCGCCGACGCAGAACGCCTTGGCCGACGCGGAGCGTCACGACGACCGCGCGCACGGTGTCGTCCGCGGCCAGCGCCGCGGTCGCGGCCGCGATCTCGCGGGCCATCGCGGTCGACAGCGCGTTGTGCGCCTCCGCCCGGTCCAGGACCAGCTCGGCGACGTGCCCACCCTCGCCATGCCGTACGACGGTGACGTGCTCCATCCGGTCCGGGTGCTCGCTCACGGTGGCCGACCCTAACCCGCGTGCTCAGGTCGTGCGCCGCACGACCTCCGGCCGCACCAGGCCGATGCCGCGCACCGCCCGGGTCTGCTCGAGTTCGGCGACCACGTCGTCCAGCCCGGCCAGCGCCGTGGCCGTGGTGGCGTCGACCAGCACCGTGCCCGGCGCCGCGAGCGCCGTCAGCCGGCTGGCCAGGTTCACGGTGCGGCCGAAGACGTCGCCCATCCGGTAGAGGACCGGCCCGGTCGCGATGCCGACCCGCACGTCCGGGCAGCTCGGGGTCCGCGGCCATCGCCTCGGCCAGCTCCAGACCGATCCGCGCCGCGGTCGCCGGGTCGTCCGCGACGAACAGCACCTCGTCGCCGACCGTCTTGACCAGCCGCCCGTACGCCGCCGGCGATGACGTCGGCCGACCGGCGGCCGAACCGGTCGACCAGCAGCGGCCAGCTCGCGCTCCTCCAGCCGCTGCGAGAGCCGGGTGTAGGACACCAGGTCGGCGAAGCCGACCGAGAGCAGCCGGCCGTCGGGATCGCTGTCCGGGGCCGACAGCACCCGACCGGCGACGGCCGCGAGCTGGCGCCGCCAGGCGTAGACCAGCAGTGCCTCGAGGTCCTCGAGGTGGTCGGCCGAGAGGTCGACCGCCTGCGCGGACCGCCTCGTCGGGGCTGAGCCCGCGGCTCGCGCGAGGTGCTCGGCGAGCGCGTCGACCTGCCACTCGACCAGCCGCGCGGCGTTGTGGCCCAGCGCCCGGGTCACGCTGACCGCGAGCTCCTCGTCGAAGACGCCGTCGCGCACCAGGGCGATCAGCCGGTCGATGGCGAGCAGGTCGCCGTCGGTGAAGGCCGCGGCGTCGCCCGACGTTGGCGAAGCCCATCGCCCGCCACAGCCGGCGGACGTAGTCGACGGGCATGCCGGCGAACGCGGCCACCGCGTCGCGGGTGTGCCGGCGCGGGCCGCCGAGCAGCCGCTCCTCGACCTCTCCGACGTTGACGTGCGGCGCCGGCTCCTCCTCCGGCGGCTCGATCACGGCATGTCGGAGGAGGAGTTGACGTCCCTGCCCTCGCCGCGCCGGCGCTCCTCGTCCGCCTCGGCCAGCCGGTAGACGTCGCGCTGCACCTCCTCGACGTGCGGCACGTCGCGCAGCACGAGCTGGCCGCGCTCGCCGGCCGACTCCACGACCAGGGTGCCGCAGCCGAGCATCCGCTCCAGCAGGCCGCTGTGCTCGAAGGTCACGTCGTTGACCCGCGAGAGCGGCATGTCCCGGCCGGTGCGCGCGACCACGCCGACCCGGGTGATGATGCGGCGGTCGGTCACGATGTACGACGTCGTCAGCCACTTCAGGAACGGCCACACGGTGAACCGCAGCACGATCAGCACCGCGACCACGACGACCGCCAGCCGCAGCCACTTCTGCGCGCCGCCGTCGGGCACCACGGTGGCGAGGTAGGTCGCCGACCGGGCAGGCGACGAGCAGCACCAGGACCGGGCCGACCATCTCCTTCCAGTGCGGGCGCATGGCCATGACGACCTCTTCGTCGTCGGCGAGCAGTCGCTTCGGGATGCCGGTCACGCAGGCGATCGTGCCAGTCCCGCCGGGGTCAGCGCACGTGAACGACGTCGCCGGCCGCGAGCGCCTCGGTCCCGGTCGCGGTCCGTACGACGAGCCGGCCCGAGCTGTCGACGTCGACGGCGTCGCCCTCGAGCACCCGGTCGCCCGGCAGCGTCACCCGCACCGGCCCGGCCGATCGTCGCACAGGCCGCGCGGTAGGCGTCGCGCAGGCCGGCCGCCCCGGCGTCGCCAGCGTGCTCCTCGAAGGTCCGGTAGCGGCGGCCGAGGTCGCGCAGCACCGCGCGCAGCACCGGCTCGCGGTCGACGACCTCCGACCCCTCGAGCGGCCAGCGACGTGGCGGTCGGGACCGGCAGCTCGTCCTCGCGCAGGGACACGTTCAGCCCGACCCCGAGCACGACCGCGTCGTCGACGACCTCGGCCAGCAGCCCGGCCAGCTTGCGGTCGGCGACCAGCACGTCGTTGGGCCACTTGAGCCCCAGCGTCGAGGCCGGACAGGTCGGCCGACCGGCCCGGCCACGGCGAGCCCGGCGAGCAGCGGCAGCCACCCCCACGTCTCCCGCGGTGCCGTCGGCCGCAGCAGCACGGAGAAGCGCGAGCCCGGAGCGCGGCGGCGCCGTCCAGGTCCGGTCGGCCCGGCCCCGGCCGGCGGTCTGCTGCTCGGCGACGACCACCAGCCCTTCGGCGGCGCCGGCCCGGGCCGCCGCCGCGACGTCGGCGTTCGTCGAGCCGGTCTCCGCCACGACCCGCAGCTCGGTCCACAGCCCGTCGCTCGACGACCAGCGCCGCCCGCAGGGCCGCTCGCGCAGCGGCGGGCGGTCGAGGTCGCGCCAGGGGCTGCCGTCACGGCTCACTACGCTACGGCCCATGAGCGCAGAGTCCCGACTGCGCGCCGTCGGGACCGAGGTCCCCGACGACTCGACCTGCACACGACCGCCGGCCGGCTCGCCGACCTGCACCGGCGCAACGACGAGGCGGTGCACGCCGGGTCGGCCCGGGCGGTCGAGAAGCAGCACGCCAAGGGCAAGATGACCGCCCGCGAGCGGATCGAGGCGCTGCTCGACGAGGGCTCGTTCGTCGAGATGGACGAGCTGGCCCGGCACCGCTCGGTGGCGTTCGGGCTGGACAAGACGCCGGCCGTACGGCGACGGGGTCGTCACCGGCTACGGCACGGTCGACGGCCGGCAGGTCTGCGTGTTCGCCCAGGACTTCACGGTGTTCGGCGGGTCGCTGGGCGAGGTCTTCGGCGAGAAGATCGTCAAGGTGATGGACCTGGCGATGAAGATCGGCTGCCCGGTCGTCGGCATCAACGACTCCGGCGGCGCGCGGATCCAGGAGGGCGTCGTCTCGCTCGGCCTCTACGGCGACATCTTCTACCGCAACGTGATGGCCTCCGGCGTGGTGCCGCAGATCTCGCTGATCATGGGGCCGTGCGCCGGCGGCGCCGTCTACTCCCCCGCCATCACCGACTTCACCGTGATGGTCGACCAGAAGTCCTACATGTTCATCACCGGCCCCGACGTCATCAAGACGGTCACCGGCGAGGACGTGACGCAGGAGGACCTCGGCGGCGCCCGCACCCACAACACGAAGTCCGGCAACGCCCACCACCTCGCCGCCGACGAGGCCGACGCGATCGACTACGTCAAGGCGCTGCTGTCCTACCTGCCGATCGAACAACCTCGAGGACGCGCCGTCGTACGACGAGGACGTGACGCTGGAGGTCACCGACGAGGACCGCGAGCTGGACACCTTCGTCCCCGACTCGGCCAACCAGCCCTACGACATGCACACGGTGATCGAGCACGTCCTCGACGGCGGTGACTTCCTCGAGGTGCAGGCGCTGTTCGCGCCGAACATCATCTGCGGCTTCGGCCGGGTCGAGGGCCGCTCGGTCGGGGTCGTCGCGAACCAGCCGATGCAGCTCGCCGGGACGCTCGACATCGACGCGTCGGAGAAGGCCGCGCGGTTCGTGCGCACCTGCGACGCGTTCAACGTGCCGGTGCTGACCTTCGTCGACGTCCCCGGCTTCCTGCCCGGCACCTCGCAGGAGTGGGACGGCATCATCCGCCGCGGCGCCAAGCTCATCTACGCCTACGCCGAGGCCACCGTGCCGAAGGTCACGGTCATCACCCGCAAGGCGTACGGCGGCGCCTACGACGTCATGGGCTCCAAGCACCTCGGCGCCGACATCAACCTGGCCTGGCCGACGGCGCAGATCGCGGTGATGGGCGCGCAGGGCGCCGTCAACATCCTCTACCGCCGCGAGCTGGCCGAGGCCGACGGCGGCGCCGAGGCGACGCGCAAGGAGCTGGTCGCGGACTACGAGGACCACCTGGCCAACCCCTACATCGCGGCCGAGCGCGGCTACGTCGACTCGGTGATCCCGCCGTCGCTACACGCGGACCTACGTCGTCAAGGCGCTGCGCGCGCTGCGCACCAAGCGGCAGACCCTGCCGCCGAAGAAGCACGGCAACATCCCGCTGTGAGCGAGCGACGAGCGCCAGCGAGGCGCAGCGAGCGAACCGACAACGCTGTGAGCGGAGCGACGAGGCCGCCGCCGCCGTGCTGCGGGTCGTCCGAGGCCAGCCGACGCCCGAGGAGCTGGCCGCCGCCCTGGTCGCCGTGCTCGGCGCTCGCAATGCCCGCGCGGGCGCAGTTGCCAGCGGCGACCCGGTCCGCCTGGAGCGACCCGGCTGGGCAGGTGCGACGGCCGCTCGCCCATGGGGCGGGCCAATGGACCCGGTCCGGCCGCCCGGCCTAGGCAGCAGCTCTGACACGGTCACCCGCCCGGCGCTCCACGCCGGGTCGCGGCCGAACGAGCCGATCAGCCGGTCCTGCTCGGAGGCTCCGTCCGGCAGCTCGACCCGGGCGGCGACCGCGCCCGCACCGCGGTAGACGTCCTCCATACCGGCCCACCAGCCGGCTGTGGCGGCGACCAGCTCAGGGTCGAGGGCGCGGTCGGCGCCGGCGCCGGCGCAGCAGGTCCCAGGTGTGGACCACGTGGTCGACCAGGACCTGCCAGGCGTAGTCGGCGCCGGAGAAGTCACCGAACGACAGGTGCACCGTGCGCTCGGTCGCGCCGGGCTCGGCGAACGCCGCCGACGCAGCCTTGCCGGCGGTGGTCGCCGACTCCGGCGGTGCTGCGCCCAACAGGTCCCCGTCCAGGGCGTCACCCACCTCGGCGATGGTGCGCCCCTCGAGCAGCGGCACCACCCAGCGGTCCTCGCCGACCACGTGGTTGACCAGCGTCCGGACGTCCCAGTCGGTGCACGGTGTCGGCGCCTCCCAGGCACCGTCGGGCACCTGGTCGACCGCGGCCAGGAAGGCGTCCACCGCACGGGCGTAGAGGCTGACGACCTCGGGCTCAGCTGACATCTCGGCCTCCTTGGTGCGACTCCGGTCCGAGACGATCGTGCTCCCGTCCCGGCGGTGCGTCGAGGGTCAGCCGGTCGCTGGCTACCGTGGCCGACCGTGACCGCCCCCCGTCGACGCCTCGTCCTCGCCTCCGCCTCCCCGGCCCGGCTCGGGCTGCTCCGCAGCGCCGGGCTGCAGCCCGAGGTCGTCGTCAGCGGCGTCGACGAGAGCACCGTGACCGGGCCGCCCGGCGACGTCGCGCTGACCCTGGCCGTGCGCAAGGCGACAGCGGTGGCGCCCCGGTGCGAGGACGCCCTGGTCCTCGGTTGCGACTCGGTGCTCGACCTCGACGGCGAGACGCTCGGCAAGCCCCGCGACGCCGAGGACGCGGTCGCCCGCTGGCAGCGGATGCGCGGACGCAGCGGCGTGCTGCGGACCGGGCACTGCCTGATCGACACCCGCACCGGCCGCGACGCGGCGTCGGTGGCCTCGACCACCGTCCACTTCGCCGACCTCTCGGACGCGGAGATCACGGCGTACGTCGGGACCGGCGAGCCGTTGCGGGTGGCCGGTGCGTTCACCATCGACGGGCTCGGCGGCCCCTTCGTCGAAGGCGTCGAAGGCGACCCGCACAACGTGGTCGGCCTGTCGCTGCCCCTGCTGCGCCACCTGCTCACCGACGTCGGGAGCTCGCTGCTCGAGCTGCGACCCGTAGACGCCTTGCCGGCCGCTTACCTTGGCCGCCGTACGGTGGACAAATGCCGCTCACCCGCCGCGCCCTGCTGCGCGGCACCGCCGCAGCCGCAGCGGCGGCCGCTGCCGCGGCGTGCAGCCCGAGCGGGTCTCCAGATGCCGCCGCCCCTCGGTCCCCGACCGGTGCGCCGAGCCCGAGCAGCGTCCCGTCGACCCCCGCCAGCACGGCAACGCCCCGCCCGCGCGACGCCGTTGAGGTGCGCCACGGCGACCGGACGTCGGGCCAGGTGGCCCTGACCTTCCACGGCGCGGGCGATGTGGCCCTCGCTGAGCAGCTGCTCGGGCTGCTCGAGCGGCACGACGTGCAGGCCACCGTGATGGCGGTCGGCACCTGGCTCAAGGCGGCCCCGCAGATGGCCCGGCGGATCACCCGCGGCGGCCACGAGCTGGGCAACCACACGCTGCACCACTACCCGATGCGCGACCTCGCCCCCCGGGCTGCACTGGACGAGGTCGAGGGATGCGCCCGGGTCCTCCAGCACACCGCGGGCAGCCGCGGGACCTGGTTCCGCGCCTCCGGCACCCAGGTGACGACGCCCACGATCCGCCGGGCTGCTGCCCGGGCCGGCTACGACCGCTGCGTGTCGTACGACGTCGACGGGCTCGACTGGCAGGACCCGTCGGCCGGCACCGTCGTGCGAGCAGTGCTCGACGGCGCCCGCGGCGGGTCGATCATCAGCCTGCACCTGGGCCATCCGGTCACCGTCGCGGCGCTGCCCGACATCCTGCGCGGGCTGCGCGCCGCGGAGCCTCCAGCCGGTGACGCTCACGGAGCTGCTCGGATGAGGCTCGCTGCCCGCCTCACTGTTCTTCCGCTCGCCGCCTGCCTGGTGCTGGCGGGCTGCACCGGGTCGTCCAGCCCGTCCGGTGGCGACGCAACCAGCCGGTCCTCCCGGCCGACCTCGTCGTCGCCCACCGCGACCTCGCCGTCGGCACCCGCTCCGGCGAGCCCTACCGCCGGCGCGTTGGACCTGCTGCCCGGGATGCCCGCGCCGCTGGACCCCGCCGACGTCTGGGCGGCGGACCGCCCCGGCAACCTCGCGCCGGCCGTCACCGGGTTCCGCGACCTGGTCTACGTGCCCAACTCCGAGAGCAACACCGTCACCGAGATCGACCCGCACACCTTCAAGGTCGTGCGCACGTTCCGCACCGGCACCGAGCCGCAGCACGTGGTGCCGTCCTGGGACCTCAAGACGCTGTGGGTCAACAACGACCTCGGCAACTCGCTGACCGCGATCAACCCACGCACCGGTAAGCCGGGCAAGAGCTTCCGCGTGCACGACCCTTACAACCTCTACTTCACCCCTGACGGCAAGTACGCCGTGGTGATGGCCTCGAGGGACCGCCAGCTGGTCTTCCGCGACCCGCACACGATGAAGGTGCGCCACCGCACCCACGTGCCGTGCTACGGCGTCAACCACGCGGACTTCTCGGCTGACGGCCGCTACTTCGTCGTGTCGTGCGAGTTCTCCGGGCAGCTGCTCAAGGTCGACACCGTGACGATGAAGGTGACCAAGGTACGGCGGCTGAAGACGCGGCCCGGCCACATGGCCCCGATGCCGCAGGACGTGAAGATGTCGCCCGACGGTCGCACCTTCTACGTGGCGGACATGCAGAGCAACGGCATCTGGCTGGTCGACGGCCCGACCCTCAAGGTCCGCCGCTTCCTGCACACCGGCAAGGGCGCCCACGGCCTCTACGTCACCCGCGACTCCCAGCACCTGCTGATCACCAACCGCGAGGAGGGCAGCATCTCGGTGCTCGACTTCGCCACCAACCGGCTGGTCGACCGGTGGAAGATCCCCGGCGGCGGGAGCCCGGACATGGGCGGCCTGTCCACCAACGGCAAGGTCTTCTGGGTCAGCGGGCGCTACGACGCCGAGGTGTACGCGATCTCGACCGTCGACGGGCACCTGATCAAGCGGATCCCCGTCGGGAGCGGCCCGCACGGGCTCTGCGTCTACCCGCAGCCCGGTCGCTACTCCCTGGGGCACACCGGCGTCTTCCGCTGACCTCCTAGTCACCGGTTCGCAAGACCTCGGCAACCGGCAGTTGACGGAAGTCAACGTTGAGAAATCTCAACGCCCCCGTCCCCACCTGACTATGGCCCCCCGGCTCGGCCCGGCTGAGGCTGGACCCGGCCTTGGGGGTTCTCGACACAGGTCTCGGCTAGGCGTGCTCCGAGCACGCGATTAGGAGGGGCACATGTACGGACGAAGAAGCGCGGGGTCACATCGGCTCAACCGGCGAAGGACCCGACGGACCGTCACGGTTGCAGTCGCTTCACTCAGCCTGGCCATGCTCTACGCGTTGCCAGCGAACGCCGTACACGACACCGGGAAGTTCCAGCTCGACGGCAATGCCCAGACATCGGACCAGTCCAACCCGCCGGCAACGGAGGACTGGGACAAGGTCTGTCCGGCGAACCACCCGCAGTCCCTGACCTGCCTCGGCGGAAACACAGCCGACCGGGCGACCTTCATCGCTGACGCATTCCTTTCTGCCAGCGACAACATCTTCAAGGGCGGCACGGACGACGCGGACATCAGCAGCTGGGCATGGAAGCAGGCCGGCCCGTCGCCCGACAAGGACGACATCGAGCATGCCTATGCGGCGCAGTACACGATCACCGCAGCGGGCCCGTACCAGAACCACAAGGTGCTGTTCTTCGGCGGAGACCGCCTCGCCAACAACGGCAACACCAACATCGGCTTCTGGTTCTTCCACAACAACGTGACGGCTGGCGGCTCCCGGAGCGGAACCGATGCGAACGGCAACCCCACCTGCTCGTTCAACTCCGGTTGCGGCTTCACCCAGTTGCACACCGTCGGCAACAAGTCGCTCGGCGGGAACACGCCTGGCGACCTGTTCATCCTGAGCGCCTTCACCAATGGCGGCGCGCAGCCCACAATCAAGATCTTCGAGTGGGTCGGGCCGGGGAACGCCACCAAGAACTACCTGGGCTCGAACAACTGCTTCACCAGCGCCTGCACCCTGCAGCCACTGCCGGTCCCGAACACGCCGGGCTTCAACGACAACCGCTGCGACGTGGGCGGTCCGACGACCGGCGACGTCGCTTGTGCGATCGTCAACGGAAGTTCGAAGCCGTCCCCGTGGGTCTTCACGGACAAGACCTCCGGCGCGCCGGCGAACACGTTCGGCCCCAGCGAGTTCTACGAGGGCGGTCTGGACCTCACCGGGCTCGGGTTCGGTGAGGCGTGTTTCTCGAGCACGCTGCTGAACACCCGTTCCTCGCAGTCCGGCACCTCGGTGCTGCAGGACTTCGCCCTCGGAGCCTTCGGCTCCTGCGGGTCGAGCGTCGTGACGACGCCGAGTGCAGGCCAGAACGGCAGCGTCTCGATCGGCACGGGTTCAGTGACGGTCCACGACACGGCTGCCGTCGCAGTGTCGGGCATCACCACCTTCTCCGGCAGCCTCAACTTCCACCTGTGCGGCCCGATCGCGACCGGCAACTGCCAGACCGGCGGAACGGCAGTCGCGGCGAAGGCTGGAGTCAACCCGGTCACGGTGAACGGCAACTATGACTCGGCTGATGCCACGATCACCTCGGTCGGTCGCTACTGCTGGAGGGCCGACTACACCTCCAACACCACAGGTGTTCCCAACGCGTCCGATCCGTCCGATTCCACGAGCACGACGGAATGCTTCACGGTCACACCGGTGCAGACAACTCTGGACACCCAAGCGGTGGCAGCGGCGGTCAACTTCGGTCAGCCGGTGCAGGACAACGCCACGCTAGGCAACACGGCCAGCCAGCCCGGCAGCCCGATCATCAACGGCCCAACCGGGTCGCCCGCGGGCGGCAAGATCACCTTCACGCTGGTGAAGGCTGACTGCACGACCCTGGCCACCGGCACCGGGACCAACCCGCAGGACTTCACACCCATCAGTGGAAATGGGACCTACGGGCCGGTCAGCTTCACGCCAGACGCACCTGGCACCTACCACTGGAAGGCGGTCTACACACCGGCCGCCGGCGACCCGAACAACCTGGGGAGCACGCACAACGCCACCTGCAACGACTCGGACGAGACCGTCGTGGTCAGCCAGATCCCAACGACGATCAAGACCAAGCAGAGCTGGATCCCCAATGACACGGCGACGGTGGCCGCGACCTCGGGGAACCTCGGAGCGAACGGCACGGTCGCGTTCAGCCTCTACGACAACGCCACATGCAGTGGCGCGGCAATCTACAGCGAGTCGAGGACGGTCACGGGTGGCAGTCCGTCAGAAGAGGTCGGCACGACGAACACTACCTTCAAGATCACTACCGGATACACCGACGCAGCGGGCTCCGTTGCCGGTCCGTACTCCTGGAAGGTCGTGTACACACCGAACGCCAACGACACCGCACACACCGGCAAGCAGAGTTCGTGTGATGCCGAGCACTTCAGCATCACGTACACCAACGACAACGGACCAGGCAGCGCATTGCCGTAGCTGACCCGGAACGCGCAACGAAGGGCCCCGTCACCGACGGGGCCCCTTCGATCGTTGTCACATGGCGACCTGCGGCGTCAGGCGGCCGCGGTGAACAGCATCGTGGCCATCGTCTGCTGGTTCGAACCGTCCGACAGGCTGGAGTACAGCCGGGCGCTGCAGTCGGCGGCTCCACCAGTCCAGGCATACGACATCAGCGTGAAGTCCTGGGACCAAGGCCAGCCCGGGTAGAAGCCGATGTCCTGCTGGTAGACGACAGTACCCCCCTGCGAGCACGCGACGCCGACGAAGTAGTAGGTGGCGGTAGACGTCACGTTGAACGTGATGTGCTGGCCCCAATGGGCCTGCCCGTCGATGGATTCCGAGGCGACGAGCTGGAACGTTCCGGTGGCTGGCGCGCTGTGCGGGGGCTTGCCTCCGCCGCCGGGCTTTCCTCCGCCGCCGCCCTTGGCGGCGAGGGCCGGCGCGGAGGCGCCGAGAGTGGTGAGGGCTGCAACGGCCAGTGCGGCTGCGGCGAGCCCGGTACGACGGCCCCGGACGGGGCGGCGGTGCATGGACATGGCAGGAGACCTTCCAGAACGACCCCGATGGGCCTGCCAGGGGGTCGGCAGGTCGTAGGGTTCCTATCGGCCCGGCCGTGGTGGGGTAACACCAAGACACGGTCAAGCCCTCTGGGCTCCCGCGGGAACGTACTGGAAGATCCGCAAATAGCAGCAAATGTGCAGGTCAGCGAAGGCCAGCGTCACCTACCTGGCTGCCCGCCGAAGGGCTGAAGGTCAACTAGCCCGCAGTGGCGACATGTGCTCCGGTCCCCCATCGCGCAGGCGCAGCTTGCGCCTGATCGCGCAGATGTGGGTTCGCACCGTGACCGGGGCGACGACCAGCTGCTCCGCGATGGACGCGGTCGACATCCCGGCGCGCATCATCTCCAGGACCTGGCGCTCGCGGATGGTGAGGACCGAGATGTGGGACGACGGCTCCTCGCCGCTGTGACTCGGCCCGCAGCCGCAGCTCGGCCAGGACGTTGGGGACCAGGGCCCGAGAGATCAGCGACTCACCGGCCCGCACGGCCATCAACGCCTTGCGCAGCGGCTCCGGGCTGACAGACCGAGGTACCGACCCGACGGCACCGGCACAGACCCCGGCCACGATCAGATCAGCCTGCTTCGGCTCAGCCAGCAGGATCACCTGCGGTGCCGCGGCGCCGGTCGAGCAGATGGTTGCCACCGCCGGGATGATCTTCGCGATGGACAGGTCCACGAGGACGAGCTCCGGCTTGCAGCGCTCCACGGCTGCGACCAGCTCGTCGGCGGTCTCGACTCGCGCCGTCACCGAGTAGCCCAACCCGGACAGCGCCTCTTCCAGGCCCAGCCCCATGATGGGCAAGGCGTCAGCGACAACCACACGCACCCCGGACACGGACACACCCCTCCGCCAGTCCCTCCCCCCGAGGCACTCCGGACTCTGTAGCCAAACGGTCGATGCGGCGAGACACGTTCGGGCCACCTTGGGTCCCCCTTTCGGACTAGTGCCGCCCGACATGTCGGGCACGCTCTACGCACGGTGACCACACGTATCGGACCTGTTGCTGTCGGAGGCCTCAGCGGACGCATCCGCACCCCTCACCCCTAGACTCCCGGCCGAGCCCGACGTGAGGGAGCCGCAGCGTGCGCAAGGTGCTGATCGCCAACCGCGGTGAGATCGCCGTCCGGATCGCCCGGGCCTGCCGGGACGCCGGCCTCGCCAGCGTCGCGGTCTACGCCGAGCCGGACCGCGACGCGCTGCACGTCCGGGTCGCCGACGAGGCCTTCGCGCTGGGCGGCAGCACACCCGGGCGACTCCTACCTCGTCATCGACAAGATCCTCGACGTCGCGAAGCAGTCCGGTGCCGACGCCGTGCACCCCGGCTACGGCTTCCTGGCCGAGAACGCCGGCTTCGCCCAGGCCGTGCTGGACGCCGGGCTGACCTGGATCGGCCCTCCCCCGGCGGCCATCGACTCGCTCGGCGACAAGGTCAAGGCCCGGCACATCGCCGAGCGGGCCGGCGCCCCCCTGGTCGCAGGCACCAAGGAGCCGGTCAAGGACGCCGACGAGGTGGTCGCCTTCGCGAAAGAGCACGGCGTCCCGGTCGCCATCAAGGCGGCGTACGGCGGGGGCGGCCGCGGCCTCAAGGTCGCGCGCACCCTCGAGGAGATCCCCGACCTCTACGAGTCCGCGGTGCGCGAGGCCGTGGGCGCGTTCGGCCGCGGCGAGTGCTTCGTCGAGAAGTACCTCGACAAGCCGCGGCACGTCGAGACCCAGTGCCTGGCCGACAGCCACGGCACCGTGGTCGTCGTCTCCACTCGCGACTGCTCCCTGCAGCGCCGCCACCAGAAGCTCGTCGAGGAAGCGCCCGCGCCGTTCCTCACCGACGCCCAGAACGCCGAGCTCTACCGCGCGTCCAAGGCGATCCTCGCCGAGGCCGGCTACGTGGGCGCCGGCACCTGTGAGTTCCTGGTCGGCCAGGACGGCACGATCTCCTTCCTCGAGGTCAACACCCGGCTGCAGGTCGAGCACCCGGTGACCGAGGAGGTCAGCGGCATCGACCTGGTCCGGGAGATGTTCCGCATCGCCGACGGCGAACCGCTGGGCTACGACGACCCGCCGCTGCGCGGCCACTCGATCGAGTTCCGGATCAACGGAGAGGACGCCGGCCGCGGCTTCCTGCCCGCGCCCGGGCACGTGACCACCTTCCGGCCGCCGACCGGTCCCGGCGTGCGACTCGACTCCGGTGTCGAGGAGGGCGGCGAGGTCGTCGGCGCCTTCGACTCGATGCTGGCCAAGCTGATCGTGACCGGCGCCACCCGCAAGCAGGCGCTGGAGCGGTCCCGGCGGGCGCTGGCCGAGTTCGAGGTCGACGGGATGCCGACGGTGCTGCCGTTCCACCGGGCCGTCGTCGCCGACCCGGCGTTCGCGCCGGACGGCGACAAGCCGTTCACGATCCACACCCGCTGGATCGAGACCGAGTTCGACAACACCATCGAGCCCTGGGCCGGAGCGACCGCCGAGTCCGCCGAGCCGGGCGAGCGCGAGCGGATCGTCGTCGAGGTGGGCGGCAAGCGGCTGGAGGTCGTGCTGCCCGCCGGTCTCGGGGCGGCCGCGGGCCGGTCCGCCGGGGCCCGCTCTCCCCGGCGTACGGGCGGGAAGAAGACCGGAGCCGCGGCCAGCGGCGACTCGCTGACCAGCCCGATGCAAGGCACCATCGTCAAGGTGGTGGCCGAGGACGGGCAGCAGGTGGCCGCCGGCGACCCGGTGGTCGTGCTCGAGGCGATGAAGATGGAGCAGCCGCTGAACGCGCACAAGGCGGGGACCATCACCGGGCTCACTGCGGCCGTCGGCGAGACGGTCACCAGCGGCGCGGTCATCTGCGAGATCAAGGACTAGTGCGGAACCGACGTACGACGGGCGGAGTTGACCGGCCATGGACATCCTGATCCTGCTCGTCGTCATCGGCGTCGTGATCGCCGTTGTCGTCACCCGGTCGCAGCGGCGCGAGAAGCAGCGCGAGCTCGAGGCGCTCACGGCGGTGCGCGCGGCGGCCGAGGAGGACGTCGTCCGGTTCGGCGAGGACGTGACGCTGCTCGGCAACGAGACCGCCGGCCGCGAGCTGGACGAGGCGACGCGACAGGACTACCGGCGCGCGCTGGACGCCTACGACGCGTCGAAGGCCGCGCTGGACCGGGTGACCAAGCCCGACGACATTCGTGGCATCACCGGCATCCTCGAGGACGGCCGGTACGCGATCGCCTGCGTCCAGGCCCGGCTGGCCGGAGAGCCGGTGCCGGCCCGGCTGCCACCGTGCTTCTTCAACCCGCAGCACGGCCCGTCGGTCGAGAACGTCGACTGGGCGCCACCCGGTGGCGTGCCCCGCTCGGTGCCGGCCTGTGCGGCCGATGCCGAGCGGGTCCGGGCCGGGGCGGAGCCCGACGTACGGAAGGTGCCGGTGGGTGCGGGCCGGAAGCCGTACTGGCAGGGCGGCCGCGGCTACAGCCCCTACGCGCAGGGCTACTTCTCGCCGTTCGCGATGTCCGGCCTGCTCCCCGGGCTGTTCCTCGGCTCGCTGCTGTCCGGCGGCTTCGGCGGCGGGGACGGGTCGTACTCGGACGGCTACCAGGACGGCCAGGACTCTGGCGACGGCGGCGGCTCAGGTGACGGGGGCGACGGCGGCGGTGCGACGGCGGCGGTGGGGACGGCGGCGACGGCGGCGGTGGGGACGGCGGCGGCTACGACAGCGCCAGCGGCGACTATGGCGATGGCGGCGGGTACGACGGCGGCGGCTCGGACTTCAGCGGTGGCGACTGGGGTGGCGGCGGCGACTTCGGCGGCGGCGACTTCGGCGGCGGCGACTTCGGCTGACCGCCGTCGAGTGGCGCGATCTGGTGGTCGACACGCCGACGGGACCACGAGGTCGCGCCACTCGACGCTAGGGAGGCGGGGGACGGAGGCCGCTAGCGGCTAGCCGCGCCAGACCTTGGTGTGCAGCTGGCGGGCGGCCTCGGCCACCGAGCCGCTGATCGACGGGTAGATCGTGAACGAGTGGGCCAGCTGGTCGACCGTCAGCCGGGCCTCGACGGCCAGCGCGACCGGGAAGATCAGCTCGCTGGCGCGCGGCGCGACGACGACGCCACCCACGACGGTGCCCGACCCGGCCCGGGCGAACAGCTTCACGAAGCCGTCGTGCACGCCCTGCATCTTGGCCCGGGCGTTGGTCGCCAGCGGCAGCTTCACCGTCACGGTCGCTGCCCGAGTCGTCCATGTCGTTCTCGGTCCAGCCGACGGTGGCGATCTCCGGGTCGGTGAACACGTTGGACGACACGGCGCGCAGGTTCAGCGGGGCGACGGCGTCGCCGAGGCGGTGCCACATCGCGATCCGGCCCTGCATGGCCGCGACCGAGGCGAGCATGAGCACGCCGGTGCAGTCGCCGGCCGCGTAGACGCCGGTGGCCGACGTGCGGGAGACGCGGTCCACCTCGACGAACCCGCCGTCGCCGAGCCGGACCCCCGCCTCCTCGAGGCCGAGCCCGGCGGTGTTGGGGATCGAGCCGACCGCCATCAGGCAGTGGCTGCCCTCGACCGTGCGGCCGTCGTCGAGCGAGACGAGCACCCGGTCGCCGGACGCGGCGTACCGCGCCGGCCCTGGACTTGGACAGCACCGTCATGCCCCGGCGCTTGAACACGTCCTCGAGCACCTGCGCGGCGTCGGCGTCCTCGCCCGGCAGCACCCGGTCGCGGCTGGAGACCAGCGTCACCTCGCTGCCGAGCGCGGTGTAGGCCGAGGCGAACTCCGCGCCGGTGACGCCGGACCCCACCACCACGAGGTGCTCGGGCAGCTCGGCGAGGGTGTAGAGCTGCTCCCAGGTCAGGATCCGCTCGCCGTCCGGCTGCGCGTCGGGCAGCACCCGCGGGTGCGCACCGGTCGACACCAGCACCGCGTCGACCTCGACCGTCTCGGCACCCCCGCGACAGTGTCGGCCACGACCCGGGTCGGCCCGTCCAGCCGGCCGAGCCCGCGCACCACCCGCACGCCCTCGCGTTCGAGCCGGGCCGCGATGTCGTCGGACTGCGCCTGCGCGAGGCCGGTGACCCGCGCGTTGACCCGGACCAGGTCCACGCCCACCTGGCCGTAGGGACCGCGCCGTCCCGGCACCCGATCCAGCACCCCCAGCTCGCCGGACTCGGCCGTGTCGGTCATCACCTCGGCGGTCGCGATCAGCGTCTTGGACGGCACGCAGTCGGTCAGCACGGCCGAGCCGCCGAGCCCGTCGCGGTCGACGACGGTCACCTCGGCCCCGAGCTGGGCGGCGACCAGAGCCGCCTCGTAGCCGCCCGGGCCGCCGCCGATGATGCCGATGCGTGTCACGCGCGACCCATTGTCCCGCACGCCGGTGCACGGCCGGGCGGGGCTCGGCCCCTAACCTGGGCCCATGGCCGTCTACGCCGCGTACGGCAGCAACATGGACCCGGGGCAGATGGCCCTCCGGGCGCCGCACTCGCCGCTGCGCGGCACGGGATGGCTGGACGGCTGGCGGCTCACCTTCGGCGGCGAGGACGTGGGCTGGGAGGGGCCGCTGGCGACGCTGGTCGAGGACGTCGCGCTACCAGGTCTTCGTGGCGCTCTACGACGTCACCGAGTACGACGAGCTCAGCATGGACCGCTGGGAGGCCGCCGACCTGGCGCTGTTCCGCAAGGTCCGGGTGCGGGTCCACACGCTCGACGGCGAGGTGCTCGCCTGGCTCTACGTCCTGGACGACTACGAGGGCGGCCTGCCCTCGGCGCGCTACCTCGGGCTGATCGCCGACGCCGCCGAGGCCGCCGGGGCGCCGGACGACTACGTGGCCGAGCTGCGGTCCCGCCCCTGCCGGTCGGTCGGGCCCGGCCCGGTCGTCGACTGACCCGCCCGCCGGGGCGGACTACAGCCGCCGACGCACAGCAGACCGACACCTGGATTTCTCCAGTCCGCAACATCGGCTGCCGATAGTGCAGGCATGTGGCTGATGCGCGACTCCCGTGGCTCCGTGGCGGACTCCGTCCTGGCGTCCCTGCGGGCCTGCCCGCCGACCCAGCTGGTGAGCCTGGTGCTCAGCGCCAGCAGCAGCCGCGGGCGACCCTCGATCCTCGACGCCCTGCGCAACCAGGCCGGAGCGGCGCACTGCCGGATCGCCCTGGCCGAGACCCGCGGGGTCGCCGTGCGCTGGGTGGACGGCATCGTCAGCGGCTCGGTCGAGGACGTCGTCGCGTTCCTCACCGCCACCGCCCCGGTCCTGGCCCGCTGCCACGGCCGGGCCGAGCTCGCCGCCGCCTGACCTCGGCACCCGTCTGGCGCTACTGTCGCGGCCGTGAGCGACGCGACCACCGACCCGTACGCCCTGGCCCGCGAGGCCGCTGCCCGGCTCCGTGACCTGACCGGGGCCGACACCCACGACGTGGCCCTCGTGATGGGCTCCGGCTGGGTGCCCGCCGCCGAGATGCTCGGCGAGACCGCGGCCGAGCATCCCGTCACCGAGCTGCCCGGCTTCCACGCCGCGGCCGTCGCGGGGCACGCCGGCACCTTCCGGTCCGTGGCGTCGGCGAGCGACGGGCCCTCGTCTTCCTCGGCCGCACCCACCTCTACGAGGGCCGCGGGGTCGCCTCCGTCGTCCACGGCGTCCGTACGGCGGTCGCGGCGGGGGCTCGCGTCGTCGTGCTGACCAACGGCTGCGGCGGCCTGCGACCGACGTACTCCCCGGGTCAGCCGGTGCTGATCAGCGACCACATCAACCTCACCGCGACCTCGCCGATCGTCGGCCCGACCTTCGTCGACCTCACCGACCTCTACTCGCCCCGGCTGCGCGCCCTGTGCCGCGAGGTCGAGCCCGGCCTCGAGGAGGGCGTCTACGTCCAGTTCCCCGGCCCGCACTACGAGACCCCGGCCGAGATCGGCATGGTGCGCGCGATCGGCGGCGACCTGGTCGGCATGTCCACGACGCTGGAGGCGATCGCCGCCCGCGAGGCCGGCGCCGAGGTGCTCGGCCTCTCGCTGGTGACGAACCTCGCCGCCGGCATGACCGGCGAGCCGCTCAACCACGAGGAGGTCCTCGAGGCGGGGCGGGCGGCCGCGACCCGGATGGGCGGCCTGCTCGCGAAGGTGGTCGGCCAGCTGTGACTGGTCGTACGTCGGGCCCGGGCCAGGGCCACGAGCACCGCAGCAGCGCGGACACCGTGGACGCGGTCAGCGTCGCCGAGGCCTGGCTGGCCGAGGACCCGGACCCGGACACCCGGGCCGAGCTGCAGGCGCTGCTCGAGGCCGGCGACATGGCCGGCCTCGACGGACCGGTTCGGGGCCTCGCTGGAGTTCGGCACCGCCGGGCTGCGCGGGGCCCTCGGCGCCGGGCCCAACCGGATGAACCGGGTGGTCGTCATCCGCGCGGCGGCCGGCCTGGCGGCGTACGTCAAGGCGCACGGCGGCGCCGCGGTGGTGGTCGGCTACGACGCGCGGCACAAGTCCGACGTCTTCGCCCGCGACACCGCCGAGGTGATGGCCGGCGCCGGGCTGCGCGCCTTCGTGCTGCCCCGGCCGCTGCCCACGCCGGTGCTGGCGTTCGCGATCCGGCACCTCGGCGTGGACGCCGGGGTCATGGTCACCGCGTCGCACAACCCGCCGCAGGACAACGGGTACAAGGTCTACCTCGGCGACGGCTCGCAGATCGTGCCGCCGGCCGACGCGGAGATCTCGGCCGAGATCGCGGCGGTCGGGCCGCTGGCCGGGGTCCCGCGCAGTGACGACTGGCAGACCCTCGACGACGACGTGCGTCGCGGCGTACCTGGACCGGGTCACCGGTCTGGTCGACCCGGCGTCCCCGCGCGACCTCCGGATCGCCTACACGCCGCTGCACGGCGTCGGCCGCGACGTCGTCCTCGCCGCCTTCCAGCGCGCCGGCTTCGACGCGCCGGCTGTCGTGGCCCGCGCAGGGCGACCCGGACCCGGAGTTCAGCACCGTGGCGTTCCCCAACCCCGAGGAGCCCGGCGCCATCGACCTCGCGGTCGCCGCCGCGGTCGAGCACCAGGCCGACATCGTGCTGGCCAACGACCCCGACGCGGACCGCTGCGCGGTCGCGGTCCCCGACCCGACAGAGCACGACGGGCTGGCGGATGCTGCGCGGCGACGAGGTGGGCGCGCTGCTCGCCACGCACCTGGTACGCCGGTACCCCGACCTGTCCGGCACCTTCGCCGCGTCCATCGTGTCCTCGTCGCTGCTCGGCCGGATCGCCGCCGCGCACGGCCTGGGCTACGTGGAGACGCTCACCGGCTTCAAGTGGATCTCCCGGGTCGAGGGCCTGCGCTACGGCTACGAGGAGGCGCTGGGCTACTGCGTCGACCCGGCGGGCGTCCGGGACAAGGACGGCGTCTCCGCGGCGCTGCTCGATGGCCGAGCTGGCCGCGACGCTGAAGGCCGAGGGGCGGGTCCTGCACCGACCTGCTCGACGACCTCGCGCTGCGAGCACGGCCTGCACGCCACCGACCAGCTCTCGGTGCGGGTGGACGACCTGTCCCTGATCGAGGACGCGATGGCCCGGCTCCGCGCCGAGCCGCCGACCGCGCTCGGCGGCCGCGCGGTCGAGCAGGCCGAGGACCTCCTCGAGGGCACCGACACGCTGCCGCCGACCGACGGCCTGCGCTACCGGCTGGCCGACGGCGGCCGGGTGGTGGTGCGTCCCTCCGGCACCGAGCCCAAGCTCAAGGGCTACCTCGAGGTGGTCGTCCCGGTAGCCGACGGCGACGTCGCAGCGGCCCGGCGTACGGCGGCGGCCGCCCTCGCCGCCATCACGGACGACCTCGCGACCGCGCTCGCCCTGGGTTGAGCCTCGGCCGGCCGCGGGTCGCGCCATCGGCGCATCGGTCGCCCCTAGCCACCTCGCTGACTCCCGGACACATCTGGTGCCGATGGGACTGCCGAGACGGGCTCAGCTCTTGTTGTGCCGCCTCAGCCCCAGTTGTGTCTGAGAGTCAGCCACGACGTTCCCGCGGGAACGCGTTCCCGCACGGAGCCGGCACTATTCGTCGAGGCTCTGGCGGTGTAGCCAGCTGAGCACCTGCGGCGCTGCGAGGAGGCCGCCCGTCGTAGTAGTGGTCGAGCTCGGCCTCGTTCAGGGCTTCGGCTGCCCGCCCCTGAACGTCCTCGGGTGAAGAAGGCGCGGCTATCCTTCAGGACGCCGTCGGAGTTCGGTGCGATCTCGTCGACGCGCGCCTTCATGCTGGCGAAGGTCGCAGCCTCGGTAAGTTCCTGCCACAGATCGTCGGGGACCGAGATGCCCAGCCGGTCGGCGAGGTGCCGCATCTGGCGGTCGAGATCTTCGAGCAGGTCGTCGTAGTGCACGAGGAGGATGTTGGGCTGGTGCCGTCGATGCCACGCGTCGGTGATGTGGCAGAGGACTCCGCGTAGCCCATCCATCTGCTCGGTCGGCTCGGCGTCGCTGTTCACCCAGTTGAGCAGCCAGGCGCGCAGGTCCGGCTGCGGGGGGTCAGGTTCGGTGAGTTCCGGTGCACCGGTCAGCTCCCCGGAGCCGTTGACGGTCGATGTTGTTGCCCTGGTGGTAAAGGGAGACGGCTAGATCGAGCGGATGGCGACCGACGACGATGTAGGTGGCCCGGTCGTCGATCGGGATGCCGTCCAGAGGCGTGTGGGTCTTGACTACCCGGCGATGTGGCTGTGCTTCGAGTCGCGCGATGACCTCGTCCAGCGGGGCCGTCGTGCGGTCCAGACCACGGGGACAAGCGCGGCAATGGCTGCGGAAACTGCTCGTCTTGGAAGATCAAGAGCGCGCAGATCATCTGCATCCACGTGGTCCCGCTCTTCGATCGAGTGCTGATGACGATGTCGCCAACTCGGAAGGGAAACTCCGTCCAGCGCGAACTGTCCTCGTCGGGTGACGCGTACCGCACCGGCATGAGAGAAACCCTAGCCACCGCAGTTATCACCTAAGGGTCCACCTCTCGCGCGAACAGAAGAGCCCTTCTGATCGCGAAGCGTTTCCGCGGAAACGCTTCGTGGACAACCCAACTCGGAAGGTGCCGTTCCCGAGCACCCGTTCGGCGGCTGACACGACCAGACCCAACCGGCCATTACCGAGCACTCATCTGCCGGACGAGGCCTCAGCGGTCGATCATCCTCTGCATGGCTTCCGGGTAGCGGTCGCCCTGCACCTGCACGCTGGCTGATGCGCTCTCGAGCTCTTCCAGGTCCTCGGGGGTGAGGTCGAGGTCCGCCGATCCCAGGTTCTCCTCGAGGCGCTCCAGCCGCCTGGTCCCGGGGATCGGCACGATCCAGGGCTGCTGCGCCAGCAGCCAGGCCAGCGCCACCTGGCCGACGGTCGCGTTCTTGCGCTCGGCGACCCTTGTGATCAGGTCGACCAGGGCGAGGTTGGCCTCGAGTGCCTCACGCTCGAACCGGGGAAGGGACGCGCGGATGTCACCCTCGCCGAACTGGCTCGCGGCGGTCACCTGCCCGGTCAGGAGCCCGCGCCCGAGCGGACTGAACGGCACGAAGCCGATGCCGAGCTCCTCGAGGGCGGGCAGGATCTCGTCCTCGGGCTCGCGCCAGAACAGGGAGTACTCGCTCTGCAGCGCCGTGACGGGCTGCACCGCGTGGGCACGGCGGATCGTGCCGACGCCGGCCTCGGACATCCCGAAGTGGTGGACCTTGCCGGCCTCGATGAGCTCCTTGACGGTGCCGGCGACGTCCTCGATGGGGACGTCCGGGTCGACGCGATGCTGGTAGAGCAGGTCGATCGCGTTGGTCCGCAGGCGACGCAGTGAGCCCTCGACGGCGGCGCGGATGCCTTCGGGTCTGCTCGTGACGCCGGTCTGGGTGCCGTTCTCGTCGAAGGCGAAGCCGAACTTGGTGGCGATGACGACGTCCTCGCGCACCGGTTCCAGTGCCTCGCCCACCAGCTCCTCGTTGTGGAAGGGGCCGTAGACCTCTGCGGTGTCGAACAGAGTGACGCCCCGATCCACCGCGGCGCGGAGGAAGGTGATCATCTCGTCCCGAGGCGGTCGCGACCCGAACGACTGGCTCATGCCCATGCAGCCGAGTCCGAGGGCGGAAACCTCGAGCCCTTGTCCCAATGTCCTGGTGTCCATGGCCCCTTCCTACCTCGCCGGTTGAGTCGCGCTCAAGCCAGAGGGCGCGCGATGTCAGACCGGCCGCGGGTCCCGCCACATCGTGACCACCTCGGGACCACCGTCAGGGAGCACGAAGCCGCCGTGGACGACGAAGCCGTGGCGCTGGTAGAGCGGGACGTTGGCCACGTTGCTGGCCTCCAGGTACGCCGGGAGGCCCGCCTCGTCGACGAGCCGGAGGTTGGCCGCCAGCAGCGCCAGGCCGTGACCCCGGCCGCGGTGCTCCGGGGCGGTGCCCAGCAGGGTCAGGAAGTAGTGCGGCGCATCCCGCGGGTGGGCCCGCTCGAAGGCCTCGAACGCCTCCAGGACGCGGCCGGCCCCCGACCCCAACAGGTCGACGAGCATCGGCTCGAGCTGCGCCTCCTGCTCCGGCGACAGGTCGGTGCCGCCCGGCGGGATCCACACCGAGGTAGCGGTGCCACCGGGTGCGAGCCACACCCAGGGGTAGCGCATGGCGCCCTCGACCAGCAGCCGCCACAGCCGGGTGTGCTCGGCCGCCCGGCGCGAGCGGTCCGGGAAGGCCCAGCTCCACGCCGGGTCCTCGGCGAAGGCACCCACCAGGATCCGGACCACCTCGTCGCGGTCGGCAGCCGCAGCGACCCGCGGTGAATCCCCGCCTGTGCCCACGCCCGCCACCGTAGCCATCGCCATTGGGAACCGACGTCGCGCCCGCGTAGACTCGCGCGGTGACGACGACCGCTTCACCTCCGGTCGCGAGCGGCACCGGCCTGCCGGACGTGTCCCAGATCACCTCGTCCGACTCCGCGCTCCGACGCTTCCTGCACGGCCTGCCCGGTGTCGACCAGGTGGGTGCCGAGGCCCGCGCTGCGATGCTGTCGACGCGCTCGATCAAGACCAGCGCCAAGGCCTGGGCGATCGACCTCGCGATCACCATGATCGACCTCACCACGCTGGAGGGGCAGGACACCCCGGGCAAGGTGCGCGCGCTGTGCGCCAAGGCCCTGCGCCCCGACCCGTCGGTGCCCGACACCCCGCGGGTCGCGGCCATCTGCGTCTACCCCGACATGGTGCCGGTGGCCGTCGAGGCACTGCGCGGCAGCCGGGTCAAGGTCGCCAGCGTCGCGACGGCGTTCCCGTCCGGGCGCTCGAGCCTCGCGGTCAAGCTGGCCGACACCCGCGACGCGGTCGCGGCCGGGGCCGACGAGATCGACATGGTGATCGACCGCGGTGCGTTCCTGTCCGGCCACTACCTCGAGGTGTTCGAGGAGATCGTGGCGGTCAAGGAGGCCTGCGGCGAGGCGCATCTCAAGGTGATCCTCGAGACCGGTGAGCTCGACACCTACGACAACGTGCGGCGCGCGTCCTGGTTGGGGATGCTGGCCGGCGGCGACTTCATCAAGACCTCGACCGGCAAGATCGCCCCTGCGGCCACCCTGCCGGTGACGCTGGTCATGCTCGAGGCGGTGCGCGACTTCCGGGCCACGACCGGCCGGCAGGTGGGCGTCAAGCCCGCGGGCGGGATCCGCACCACCAAGGACGCGATCAAGTACCTCGTGCTGGTCAACGAGACCGTCGGCGACGACTGGCTGGATCCGGACTGGTTCCGGCTGGGCGCCTCGAGCTTGCTCAACGACCTGCTGATGCAGCGCACCAAGGCTGCGACCGGCCGCTACAGCGGCCCCGACTACTTCACCCTGGACTGAGCGCCCATGAGCCCCGCCGGCAAGAAGTTCGACTACGCACCCGCTCCCGAGTCCCGGGCGATCCTGGACCTGAAGCCGTCCTACGGCCTGTTCATCGACGGGCAGTTCGTCGACACCCTCGACGGGCGCACGTTCAAGACGGTCAGCCCCGCGTCGGAAGAGGTGCTCGCCGAGATCACCGAGGCCGGCCAGGCCGACGTCGACCGCGCGGTCGCGGCGGCGCGCAAGGCCTACGACAAGGTCTGGTCCAAGCTGCCGGCCCGGGAGCGCGGCAAGTACCTGTTCCGGATCGCGCGCATCCTGCAGGAGCGCGCCCGCGAGCTGGCGGTGCTCGAGTCGCTGGACAACGGCAAGCCGATCCGCGAGTCGCGCGACGTCGACATCCCGTTGGTCGCCGCATGGTTCTTCCACTACGCCGGCTGGGCCGACAAGCTCGACCATGCCGGTTTCGGACCGAACCCGAAGCCGCTCGGCGTGGCCGGTCAGGTCATCCCGTGGAACTTCCCGCTGCTGATGCTGGCCTGGAAGATCGCGCCGGCGTTGGCGTGCGGCAACACCGTGGTGCTCAAGCCGGCCGAGACGACGCCGCTGACCGCGCTGCTGTTCGCCGAGATCTGCCAGCAGGCCGACCTGCCACCAGGCGTCGTCAACATCGTCACCGGCGCCGGCGACACCGGTCGCGCTCTGGTCGAGCACCCGGGCATCGACAAGGTCGCGTTCACCGGGTCCACCGACGTCGGCAAGATGATCGCTCGCTCGACCGCCGGCAGCCACAAGAAGGTCACCCTGGAGCTCGGTGGCAAGGCCGCCAACATCGTCTTCGACGACGCACCGGTCGACCAGGCGGTCGAGGGCATCGTCAACGGCATCTTCTTCAACCAGGGCCACGTGTGCTGCGCCGGGTCGAGGCTGCTCGTCCAGGAGAGCGCGTACGACGAGGTGCTGTCCTCGCTGAAGCGACGGCTCGGCACCCTGCGGCTGGGCGACCCGCTGGACAAGAACACCGACATCGGAGCGATCAACTCCGCCGAGCAGCTGGCCCGGATCCGTGAGCTGTCCGACGTCGGCGAGGCCGAGGGCGCCGAGCGGTGGTCGCCGCCTTGCGACCTCCCGGTCAAGGGTTTCTGGTTCCCGCCCACCGTGTTCACCGGCGTCTCACAGGCGCACCGGATCGCCCGCGAGGAGATCTTCGGCCCGGTCCTGTCGGTGCTCACCTTCCGCACCCCGGCCGAGGCCGTCGAGAAGGCCAACAACACGCCGTACGGGCTGTCCGCGGGGGTCTGGACCGACAAGGGGTCGCGGATCCTCTGGATGGCCGACCAGCTGCGGGCCGGGGTCGTCTGGGCCAACACGTTCAACCGGTTCGACCCGGCGTCGCCGTTCGGCGGCTACAAGGAGTCGGGCTACGGCCGCGAGGGCGGCCGCCACGGGCTGGAGGCCTACCTCGATGTCTGAGCGACTGGACGTCCGCAAGACCTACAAGCTGTTCATCGGCGGCAAGTTCCCGCGGTCCGAGAGCGGCCGGTCCTACGAGGTGACCGACAGCAAGGGGCACTTTGTCGCCAACGCCGCGATGGGCTCCCGCAAGGACGCCCGGGACGCGGTCGTCGCGGCCCGCAAGGCGTTTCCCGGCTGGTCGGCCGCCACGGCGTACAACCGCGGCCAGGTGCTCTACCGGGTGGCGGAGCTGCTCGAGGGCCGGCGCGGCCAGTTCGTCGAGGAGGTCGCGGCCGGCGAGGGACTCTCCCGGTCAAGGGCCGAGGCGGCCGTCGACGCCGCCATCGACCGCTGGGTCTGGTACGCCGGGTGGTCGGACAAGGTGTCGCAGGTGGCCGGCTCGGCCAACCAGGTCGCCGGGCCGTACTTCGACTTCTCGGTGCCGGAGCCGACAGGCGTCGTGGCCGTCCTGGCGCCGCAGGACTCCTCGCTGCTGGGCCTGGTCTCGGTGGTTGCTCCGGCGATCGTCACCGGCAACACCGTGGTGGCCGTCGCCAGCGAGCTGCGACCGCTGCCTGCCGTGACGCTGTCCGAGGTGCTGGCCACCTCCGACGTGCCGGGCGGCGTCGTCAATGTGCTGACCGGGCGCACCGCCGAGATCGCGCCGTGGCTCGCCTCGCACATGGACGTCAACGCGATCGACCTGGCGGGGGCGCCGGAGGGCAGCGCCACCGAGCTGCAGGTGGCGGCGGCCGACAACCTCAAGCGGGTGCTGCGGCCCGAGCGCACCGACTGGACTGCCACCCCGGGGCTCGGCCGGCTGCTGCACCATCTCGAGACCAAGACGGTCTGGCACCCGATCGGGGTCTGACCGCAGCGCTCCCGGCTGCTCAGCTGGTCGCGACCAGCCGGGCGAAGACGACGACGTTGTCCTCGTACCTCCCGGTCAGCCCGTTGCGCCCGCCGCAGGTGATCAGCCGCAGCCCTGCATGGTCGATGTCGCCGTAGACCCTGGCTGTCGGGAACGCGTCCTTGCTGAACTGCTTGGTCCGGGTCACCCGGAACACCGCTGAGCCCCCGTCCGCGCGCCGCACGATGACCGCGTCGCCGCTCGTCAGGCGAGCCAGGTCAGCGAAGACACCGGCCCGCTCGTTCCAGTGCACGTGCCCGACGAGCACCGCCGGGCCGAGCTCGCCTGGGGTCGGTGAGCCGGTGTACCAGCCGGCCGGGAAGGGACCCGGCGGGACCCCGAGCGTCCCGTCGGACTGCAGCCCGAGCCGCATCGTGCGCGAGTCGACCCCGATCGCCGGGATCTGCAGCCTCACTGGTCGCGATCTCGTCATCGGGCTCGCGGAGGGTGCCGAGCTCGGCGGGACGGGGGCCTGACTCGCACTGGCCGACGGGGCCGTGCCGCTCGACGCGGCTGTGCTGGTCGACGGCGCGGCGGCCGGTTCTGCCGCGCAGCCGGCGATGAGCACGGCAAGGCCGGCCAGCACAGGGACCGCCGAGCGAGCGTCGGTATGGCGTCCCATCAGCGCGCCGGGCTCAGGCGTTCCGGTGCCGCCGCCGAAGCGCGACCGCGGTCGCGGCGCCGATCACAGTCAGCATGACGAGCCCGGTGCCCACTGTGCCGAGACCGCCGGAGCTGCTGCCCGTGTCGACACCGCCCCCGGGGACATCGGTGATCTGGGTGGTCTCGTCCGAGTCGGGACCACCAGACCCGGAACCCGGGCCGCCCGACCTCGTTGCCGTGGCCGACGGGGTCGCGGTGGCCGAGGGCGAGGAACCGGTGCCCGCGGCACACTGCGGCCGGGTGATGGTGTTGGTGTCCAGGGTGACCGCGCCGTTGCGGGCCAGCACCCGGCCCTCGACCGTCGCTCCCGTGGTGACGGTGATGTCGGTCAGGGCGAGGATCGAACCGCGGAAGACCGAGCCGGTGCCCAGGGTCGCCGAGCTGCCGACCTGCCAGAAGACGTTGCAGGCCTGGGCGCCGTTGACCAGCGAGACGCTGCTCGCGGACGCCGTGGTCAGAGTGGAGCCGGCCTGGAACACGAACACGGCACTTGGGTCGCCTCCGCCGTTCAGCGTCAGGGCTCCCGTGAGCCCGATCGAGGAGGCGGAGTTGTAGACGCCCGGAGCCAAGGTCTGCCCGGCGAGGTCCGCGGTGATCGCTGTAGCCGGTCCCTGGCCGGCCGCGTTGTCATAGGCCGTGACGAGCGCGCCCTTGGCGCCCTGGGTCACGGCGTCGCCACCGTGGTTCGTGCCGGTGATGGTCAGCGAGCCGGCGCCGGTGACCGACGGCGTCGGGAACGTGCCGAGGTCGCCGTTCAGCGTCGTCGGGCCGGTGTTGGTGATACCCGCCCCCGCCAGGACGACGAACGAGGACGCGGTGCCGAGCGGCACCGGCATGACCGCCGCGCTCGCTCCCGGCGCCACCAGGACCAGCAACACAGCCGACCCGACGGCGACGCCGGTGGCGAGGAACGAGGCGCGGAGGCGGGCGCCGGAGAGGTGCAAGGTACGGGTCATGTGCCTTCAGTATCGGGGCACATCCTCCCCATCTTGACCAAGATTCCTCGAATCAGGACAAATCCTTATCGCGGCGCGAGGCGAGGCCGGCCCGATAGCCTCCCGCGGGTGATCCCACGGCTGGTGCTGCTCGCCGGACCCTCGGGCTCGGGCAAGACCCACCTCGCCGAGGAGTCCGGGCTGCCGCTGCTGGACCTGGACGACTTCTACAAGGACGGATCGGACCCGACCGTCCCCCGCCACCCGACCCTCGCCATCGTCGACTGGGACGACCCGCGGTCGTGGGACGCCGAGGGCGCCCTCACGGCCCTGGAGTCGGTCTGCCGCGACGGCGCCGCGGACGTGCCCGTCTACGACATCTCCCGCGACGCCCGGGTCGGCACCCGCCGGTTCTCCCTCGACGGGGCGACCGCGTTCGTCGGCACGGGCATCTTCGCGGCCGAGCTGGTCGCCTCGGCCCGCGAGCGCGGGCTGCTGCTCGACGCCGTCGTGGTGCGCCGGTCGCGGGTGAAGAACTTCCTCCGCCGGCTCCGCCGGGACCTCCGCGAGCACCGCAAGCCACCCCTGACCCTGGTACGCCGAGGGCTGCGCCTGATGCGCGCGGAGCCCGCGGTGGTGGCCCGCCAGCTGTCGCTGGGCTGCCGGCCGTGCGACCGGGAGGGCACCCTGCGCGCGCTCCGGGCGGCGGCCGGACGCTAGGTCGGCTTGCCGAAGTAGTCCCACTCCTGACCGGCCGGCGGTTGCGCTACGGGCGTGGCCGACGGGGCAGCCGGTGACGAGCAGGACCGCGCCCACAGCGGTGGTGAGCCCGGCAGCACCGAGGCCGATCAGCCGGGCCTCGGCCGTGCCGGAGCGCAGCAGGAAGCCGGCCACGCCCATCACGGCAGCGAGCACGAGCTGCAGCGGGCCGTGCGGTCCGGCCTGGTTGAGCGCCGCCAGCCCGAACAGCGCGAGCAGCGCGGCGGTGAGGAAGAAGTTCGTGCTCGCCGCACTGATGTGGTTGCCCGCCATCTTGCCCCGCTTTCCACGATCGGGCAGGTCCCCGTCGTACCGGCTCCGCCGGGTGGTCGGCAGGCTCAGGGCCCGACTTGAGCGTCGGCTTCCTGCCAGCCACGGCTGAGGTCGGCGCAGACCTCGACGGCCAGCTCGATGAAGCGGTGCACCGACGGCGGCAGCTGCCGGTCGACGTGCCAGATGACGCCGAGCTGCCGGGCCGGCAGCCCGGTCACGGTGGGGACGACCGCGACCTCGGGGTCGTCCTCGTCCACCGTGAGCCGCGGCATCAGGGCGTAGCCGAGGCCGGCGGCGACGAAGCCCTGCACGGTCGGGTTGTCGTTGGACCGGAAGACGATGTCCGGCTCGTGCCCGGTCCGCTGCAGGTGCCGCACCAGCTCGTCCTGTAGGTCCGGGTCGGCGAAGCCGATCAGCGGCAGCCGGACGACCTGTCGCAGCGTTAACGACGTGCTGCCCGCGAGCGGGGAGTCGGAGGGGGCGAGCAGGACGAACGGGTCGTCGAGGATCCGGCGGACCGCGAACGGGCCCTCGACCACCGGCATCGGGGCGAACGACAGGTCGAACCGCCCGGTCTCGACCGCTCGGGCCAGCTCGGCGTGGTCGAACGTCTCCAGCGGGACCAGGGCGATGCCCGGCCGCTCGTCCCGGAACCGGCTGAGCAGGCGCGGCAGCACCTTGGTCCCGACGCTCTGCATGGTGCCGACCCGCAGTGTCCCGCGCTCCCCGGCCCGGATGGCCGCGATGTCGGCCTGGGCGGCGAGCAGCCGGGCCACCACGGCGCGGGCGTGCACGACCAGCGACTCACCCACCGGCGTGAGCCGCACCCGGCGCGGGCCGCCCGGCCGCTCGAGCAGCGGCGCGCCGACGGCCCGCTCGAGGCTGGCCACCTGCTGGCTGACCGCCGACTGGGTGTAGCCCAGGTGCAGCGCGGCGGCGCTGAAGGTGCCGGTGTCGACCACCGCGAGCAGCGCGACCAGCTGCCGGGTGTCCCAGGACGGGGTCACCGGCAGCTCGAGAACAGTATTAGCCCTGCTGATGGTGTCACCTCAGAACGTCGATTGTGCTGATGGTAGCCGGGATCCGACAATAGATCCATGTTCGTCACCGACTGCCAGGCGTGCGGCCTGCGCGAGCTGCGCGGCCCTCGCTCCATCGAGCTCCTCGTCCCGACCGGCCGGCCCACCGGTGGCGTCGACCTGGTCTACCGCTGCACCCGCTGCGACACCCTCAACGCCCTGCACCCCCACCCGCAGCCGCAGCCCGTACACGTCGCCGCCTGACCCGCGTCGACCACGTAAAGCACGCCGGCACCCGCTTCAGCACGCCTGCACCCGTGCTGAAGGGGGCGCCCGCGTGCTGCGGGCCGGCCGACCGGCAGGCTAGCTCCGCGCAGGGGCCGGCTCAGGCCTGCAGGGCGGCGTACCCCGGCTTGATCACGCCGTCGATCAGGGCCAGCCGCTGGTCGAACGGGATGAAGGCCGACTTCATCGCGTTGATGGTGAACCACCGGAAGTCGTCCAGCCCCCAGCCGAACGCGTCGGCGAGCTGGACGAACTCCTTGGTCATCGAGGTGCCGCTCATCAGACGGTTGTCGGTGTTGATGGTGACCCGGAAACTGAGCCGCCGCAGCAGGCCGATCGGGTGCTCCTCGATGGACCGCACCGCGCCGGTCATGACGTTCGAGGTCGGCGCCATCTCCAGCGGGATCCGCTTGTCCCGCACGTAGGCAGCGAGCAGGCCGAGCCGCGCCTCACCGTCGGCCCCGACGGTGATGTCGTCGATGATCCGGACGCCGTGCCCCAGCCGGTCGGCCCCGCACCACTGGATCGCCTGCCAGATCGAGGGCAGCCCGAAGCCCTCCCCCGCGTGGATCGTGAAGTGGGCGTTCTCGCGCTGGAGGTACTCGAAGGCGTCCAGGTGCCGGGTCGGCGGGAAGCCGGCCTCGGCACCGGCGATGTCGAAACCCACCACCCCGTCGTCCCGGTAGCGCACCGCCAGCTCGGCGATCTCCATCGAGCGGGCGGCGTGGCGCATCGCGGTGAGCAGGGCGCCGACCCTGATCGGCGTACCGGCTGCCTCGGCCAGCTTCTGCCCCTCGCGGAACCCCTCGGTGACCGCCTCGACCACGGCCGGCAGCTCCATGCCCTCGGCCACGTGCAGCTCGGGGGCGTAGCGGACCTCCGCGTAGACCACGCCGTCGGCCGCGAGGTCCTGGGCGCACTCCGACGCCACCCGGGCCAGCGCCTCCGGGGTCTGCATCACGCCCACGGTGTGTGCGAAGGTCTCCAGGTAGCGCTCCAGCGAGCCGGAGTTGGCGGCGTCGTAGAACCAGCCCGAGAGGGCGTCCACGTCGGTCGTGGGGAGGCCCTGGTACCCGTGCTCGGCAGCCAGCTCGACGACGGTCCGGGGCCGCACGCCGCCGTCCAGGTGGTCGTGCAGGAGGACTTTGGGGGCGCGCAGGAGATCATCGGGAGTCAAAGAGTTGGTCACGGGAGGACGCTACCGTCTGCGAGACTCTCAACTTCTGGGTCTCAAAGCACGATGAAAGGGCTATGACGGTGGGCGCACGCGAGGACGTCCGGATCATCCGGCCTGCCGCGATCCTGGACGAACGGGCCGCGGCACAGGTTCTGCAGCAGCTTCGACGCCTCGATGTGTCCGCCGGGGGCGTCTGGAACGCCACCTCCTCGCTCTGGCAGCGCTACGACGCCCCCTGGGACGGCGTGGGCGGCACCCGCGGTGAGGCCCAGCTGCTCGGCTCGATCGCGGTCATGTACGACAGCCCGCACCGCCACGAGATCACGATCTACAAGGTCACCGTCAGCGAGAACGGCCTGGACCAGGGCTGGACCGTCGAGAGCCTGTGCGACGACGCGCTGATCTGGGCCGGCCTCACCATCGCCACCTGCCCCCGGGCCGAGCTGGCCACCCCGCCGCTGTCCGACCCGTTCCGCCTCAAGAGCGACAAGAGCGACCGCAAGCCCACCTGACCGGACGTCCCCTTCCCCGTTGATCATGCAACTTTGGGGATCTTGAGCGCCTCCGCAGGTCACCGGCCTACACCTCGCCGTTGATCATGCAACTTTGGGGATCTTGGTGGGTCCCAGTTCCGCGAGCAGTTCTGGCCCGAGCCCGCGTCCGAGCACGGACGTCGGGGCTCGACGTCGCCGACGCGGGTTGGCCGCGACGGCTGGGAAGGCTGGGAAGGCTCAGGAGCAAGATCCCCAAAGCTGCATGATCGACAACGTAGCGAGGCCGCGTCGCCGCAGGTCATGAGCTCGCGCGCACCAAGATCCCCAAAGTTGCATGATCAACGGGGGCTTGGAGTAAAGGGGCTTGGAGTAAAGGGGCTTGGAGCAAGGGGCTAGGAGCGCCCTCCGGCAACGTACGCCGGGCCCGGCCGACCGGCTGCGTCAGGCGTCGCGGTGGGCCAGCTCGGGGTCGAAGGCCGGCAGGCAGACCGCGACGTACTCCGCCCCCTCGGCTCCCACCAGGTACCGCACCCGCTCGCCGGACCGGGTGACCACCGCCTGCCCGGCCGGCACCTCCAGCCGGCCGCCGTCGTGCTCGACCACCACCGAGCCCTGCAGCACCAGAGTCACCTCGTCGAACTCCGGCGTCTGGGCCGGCTCCGACCAGCCCGCCGGCGCCCGCATGTGCGCCACCGACACGGCACTGTCCGCCGAGGTCACCCGACCGACGTACTCGTCGATGACCTTCCCGCCCGGCACCGGGATCCGGGTCGGGGCCGCGATCAGCTGCGGCGCCATCAGCCGACCCGCTCCAGCACCAGCGCCGGGCAGGTCCGGGCGGGACCCCTCGGGGGCGATGACGACAGCGCCCGCGAGCGCCTCCTCGGCCCGGGCGAACCGGTCCGGCTCGTCGGTGTGCAGGGTGAACAGCGGCTCGCCCCGCGCACCTCGGCGCCGGGCTTGGCGTGCATCTCGACGCCCGCGCCGGCCTGCACCGGGTCCTCCTTGCGGGCCCGGCCGGCGCCCAGCCGCCAGGCGGCGACGCCGACGGCGTAGGCGTCCAGCCGGGCCAGCACGCCGTCGGCCGGGGCGGCCACGACCTGGGTCTCGCGGGCCGTCGGCAGCGGCGCGTCCGGGTCGCCGCCCTGGGCGCGGATCATCCGCCGCCAGACGTCCATCGCCGAGCCGTCGGCCAGCCGGTCGGCGGGGTCGACGCCGTCCAGCCCGGCCGCCGCGAGCATCTCCCGGGCCAGCGTGACGGTGAGCTCGA
Organism: uncultured Actinomycetota bacterium; assembly: GCA_963728425.1. GTDB lineage: Bacteria > Actinomycetota > Actinomycetes > JACCUZ01 > JACCUZ01 > JAVEDA01. The sequence continues at coordinate 169,289 of CAVSKC010000003.1, read as the reverse complement.
CGACGTCGGGCGGGCCGCCGCCGGCCAGCACCTCGACCGACTCGCGGACCTCGAGGGCGTTGCCGGCGGTCAGCCCGAGCGGGGTGGACATGTCGGTGAGCAGGGCGACGGTGCGCACGCCGTGGTCGGCGCCCAGCGCGACCATCGTGGCGGCCAGCTCGCGCGCCGTGTCGACGTCCTTCATGAACGCGCCGGAGCCGACCTTGACGTCGAGCACCAGCGCGCCGGTGCCCTCGGCGATCTTCTTGCTCATGATCGAGCTGGCGATCAGCGGGATGGCCTCGACGGTGCCGGTGACGTCGCGCAGCGCGTAGAGCTTCTTGTCGGCGGGGGCCAGGTCGTCGCCGGCCGCGCAGATGACCGCGCCGACGGCGCCGAGCTGGGCCAGCATCTCCTCGTGCGACAGCGACGCGCGCCAGCCGGGGATCGACTCGAGCTTGTCCAGCGTGCCGCCGGTGTGGCCGAGGCCGCGGCCGGACAGCTGCGGCACGGCCGCGCCGCAGGCGGCGACCAGCGGCGCGAGCGGCAGGGTGATCTTGTCGCCGACGCCGCCGGTGGAGTGCTTGTCGGCGGTGGGGCGGCCGCCGAGCGCCTCGACCGGGAACGACATCCGCACGCCGGAGGCGATCATCGCGTCGGTCCAGCGGGCGATCTCGCGCCGGTCCATGCCGTTGAGCAGGATGGCCATCGCCAGCGCCGACATCTGCTCGTCGGCGACCTCGCCGCGGGTGTAGGCGTCGATCACCCAGTCGATCTGGCTCGTCGGTCAGCGCCTTGCGGTCCCGCTTGGTCGGATGACGTCGACCGCGTCGAACTCACTCATGCTCGGCTGACGCAGGTCCTCGGGGCCGAAGGCGTCCGGCAGCACCTCGGTCATCGGCTTGATGCCGCTCGACGGTCTCGACCAGCAGGTCGGGGCCGCCGTTCTCCCACAGCAGCTGCCGGCAGCGGCCGCACGGCATCAGCAGTCGCCGTGGCCGTCCACGCAGACGACCGCCACCAGCCGGCCGCCGCCGGTGGCGTGCAGCGCCGACACCAGGCCGCACTCGGCGCACAGCGCCAGGCCGTACGACGCGTTCTCGACGTTGCAGCCGACGACGACCCGGCCGTCGTCGACCAGGCCGGCGGCGCCGACCGGGAACCTCGAGTACGGCGCGTAGGCCCGGCGTCATGACCTCGGTGGCCGCCGCGCGCAGCGCCGGCCCAGTCGGCCTCGGTGACCTCAGCCACCTTGACCCCGCCGGTACGGCAGGCCGTCGGCGGCCGGCATCCGCAGCCGCTGCGAGGCCAGCGCGAGCACCAGCAGCGTGGTGACGTACGGCGTCATCGTGGTGAAGTCGTCGGGCACGTCGTCGGTCAGGGAGAACCAGAGCGACGCCGCCGGCACCGACGACAGCCGCGATGCCGCCGGCGACCAGCTTCCGTACGCATCGCCAACCAGACCGCCAGGACGAGCAGCAGGACGCCGACGAGCAGCAGCAGGGCGTGCACCGACTCGCCGCCCCGGCGCAGCTGCAGCGCGTCGGTGTAGCCGAACAGGCCCGCGCCGGCCGCCAGCCCGCCGGGCCGCCAGTTGCCGAAGATCATCGCGGCCAGGCCGATGTAGCCGCGGCCGCCGGTCTGGCCCTCGCGGTAGCCGTTGCCGGCGACGATCGCGAGGAACGCGCCGCCGAGGCCGGCGAGCGCGCCGGAGACGATCACGGCGAAGTACTTGATCAGGTAGACGTTGACGCCGAGGGACTCCGCGGCCGACGGGCTCTCGCCGCAGGAGCGCAGCCGCAGCCCGAACGGCGGTGCGCCAGAGCACGACCTAGGTCAGCCGATCACCAGCAGCACCGCGACGACCGTGAGCAGCGAGACACCGGTGAGCAGCCCGCGCAGCGATGCCGGCCAGGTCGGAGACGAGGAACCAGTCCTTGTTCTGCAGCGTGAGCAAGCGGGTCGGCGAGGCCGGGGATCGAGACCTCGCTGATGTCGGGCGTGGGCGGCGACTGCGACTCGCCGCCGCCGCGGCGTGCCCTCGAACGCCGTCGACGGACAGGTACCGCGTGACGCCGAGGCCAAGGATGTTGATCGCGACACCGGAGACGATGTGGTCGACGCCGAAGGTCACGGTGGCGACCGCGTGCAGCAGGCCGCCGACGGCCGCCGAGCGCCACGCCGACCAGCACGCCGGCCCAGGGGCCCCACTGGTAGCCGGCCCAGCCGGCCCCCCAGGTGCCGAGGATCATCATGCCCTCGAGGCCGATGTTGACCACGCCGGCGCGCTCGGACCACAGGCCGCCGAGCCCGGCCAGCCCGATCGGCACGGCGAGCGGCGAGCGCGGCGCCGATCGTGCCGCTGGAGGTGAGGTCGTCGGCGCCGGTGACGACCCGGACGAGCGCAGGAGCAGGATCAGCCGCCGGCGATCGATGAGCAGCACCAGCGGGTCAGCCGGCGCCTGGGCAGCCGGCTGCGCTCGGCTTGGGCGGTGTACGCCAGGCCCGCCGCGACCATCCGCGGCGCTCATGCGGTCACCCCCGCCGGCCCGGCGGGCCTGGCAGCGGCCAGCTCACGGCTGACCCGGCGCTGCTCGGCGACGATGCCGTAGCGGCGGACCAGCTCGTAGGCGATGACGACGGCGAGCACGATCGTGCCCTGCATGATGAGCACGATCTCCTTCGAGATGTCGTTGAGGTCGAGGATGATCGCGGACGAGTCCAGGAAGGAGAACAGCAGCGCGCCGAAGGCCATGCCGATCGGGTTGTTGCGGCCGAGCAGCGCGATCGCGATGCCGGTGAAGCCGAGGCCGGCGGGAAGTCCAGGCTGTAGGCTGCGGGTGTCGCCACCGAGCAGCTGCGGCATGCCGACCAGGCCGGCGACCGCGCCGGAGAGCAGCATCGAGATGACGACCATCCGCTTGACGTTGACGCCGCTGGCCGACGGCCGCCGACTCGGACTCGACCGGTGGCGCGCAGGTCGAAGCCGAACCGGGTGCGGCTGAGCACGACCGAGTAGACGACGCCGGCGAGCGACCGCGACGACGATGAAGCCGTAGACCGTCGCAGCGGGCTGTCCGGGATCGAGCGGGATGCCGGGGAACGCGCCCGGACTCCGGGATCGGCTTGGTCGTCGATGTTGTTGCTGCCGGCGACGTCCACCAGCGACCTGCGCGGAGCAGGTAGGCGATCAGCGAGGTCGCGATGGCGTTCAGCATGATCGTCGAGATGACCTCGCTGACGCCGCGGGTCACCTTGAGCAGGGCGGCGATGCCGGCCCAGATCGCGCCGACGAGCATCGCGACGCACGATGATCACGCAGGATCGTGCAGCGGCTCGGGCAGCGCGACCGCGCCGCCGACCACGGCCGCGGCGAAGGCCGCCAGCCGGTACTGGCCGTCGACGCCGATGTTGAACAGGTTCATCCGGAAGCCGATGGCCACCGCGAGCGCCGCGAGGTAGTAGACGGTGCGCCTGGTTGAGGATCAGCGGCCATCGACGCCGGGGCTCGGCGTGCCGTAGTCCGCACATCGTGCTGCACGGTGCTGATCGACCGGGTCTGACCGGTCAGCGACGAGGCACGCAGCGCGGTCGACCGAGCAGCGGCGAACGACGATCGCCAGCAGCCGGCGCCGCGACCGCCGAGCGCCGAGCCGGCGGTCGGCGTCCGTCAGGCCGCGCGTCATGCCGGGCCTGCCGCTCGCCGGCGCCGGTCATCGCCGAGCCCAGCTCCTCGGGCGTGACGTCGGCGGGTCGACGTCGGCGACGAGCCGGCCGCGCAGGATCACCCTCAGCGTGTCGGACAGGCCGATCAGCTCGTCCAGGTCGGCGGAGATCAGCAGCACGGCCAGGCCCGTCGCGCGCGGGCGCTGCGGATGTGGTCCCAGATCGCGGCCTGGGCGCCGACGTCGACGCCGCGGGTCGGGTGCGCGGCGATCAGCACCTTCGGGTCGCCGCTCATCTCCCGGCCGACGATCAGCTTCTGCTGGTTGCCGCCGGACAGCGACGACGGCCAGCGACGTCGATGCCGGGCGTCCGGACGTCGTACTCGGTCGACGATCCGCTCGGTGTCCTCGCGGGCGCCGGCCCGGTCGATCCAGCGGCCCGTTGACGTTGGGCGCCTCGGTCTGGTGGCCGAGGATGCGGTTCTCCCACAGCGGCGCGTCCAGCAGCAGGCCGTGCCGGTGCCGGTCCTCGGGGATGTAGCCGATGCCGGCCTCGCGGCGGCGCCGGGTGCGCCAGGCGGAGATGTCGTCGCCGCCGAGCCGGATCGAGCCGGCCGCCAGCGGGCGCATGCCCATGATCGCCTCGACCAGCTCGGCCTGGCCGTTGCCCTCGACGCCGGCGATGCCGAGCACCTCGCCGCGGTGGATGGTGAAGGACACGTCGTCGAGCAGCGCGCCGGCCGTCGGCCGACGCGCACGGTCAGGCCCTCGGCGCTGCAGCACGACCTCGTCGGTGACCGTGGACTCGCGGGTCTCCGGGCGTGGGCAGCTCGCTGCCGACCATCAGCTCGGCGAGCTGCGCGGGCGGTGACGTCCGGCGGGCTCGACCGTGGCCACGGTGGTGCCGCGCCGGATGACGGTGATCTCGTCGGCGACCGACGAGCACCTCGTCCAGCTTGTGCGAGATGAAGATGACCGTCAGGCCCTCGCCCTTGAGCTCGCGCAGGTTGTCGAACAGCTCGTCGACCTCCTGCGGCACCAGCACGGCGGTCGGCTCGTCCAGGATCAGGATCCGGGCGCCGCGGTAGAGCACCTTGAGGATCTCGACCCGCTGCCGGTCGCCGACGCCGAGGTCCTCGACCAGGCGGTCGGGCTCGACGTCCAGGCCGTAGCTGTCGGAGATCTCCTTGATCCGGCTGCGGGCGGCGGCGAAGTCGATGCAGTGCCGGCCCTGCTCGGCTCGCTGCCGAGCACGACGTTCTCCAGCACGGTGAGGTTGTCGGCCAGCATGAAGTGCTGGTGCACCATGCCGATGCCGGCGGCGATGGCGTCGCTGGGCGAGTGGAAGGTGACCTGCCTGGCCGTCGATCGCGATCGTGCCCTCGTCCGGGCGCTGCATGCCGTAGAGGATCTTCATCAGCGTGGACTTGCCGGCGCCGTTCTCGCCGACGATGGCGTGCACCTTGCCGCGGCGTACGACGATGTTGATGTCGCGGTTGGCGACGACGCCGGGGAAGCGCTTGGTGATGCCGCGCAGCTCGACGGCCGTGTCGGTCGGAGCCGGCGCCTCGACCGGCGGGGGGGCACTCGTCGTCGCGATGGGGCACCTTCCTGGGCCGGCGACGACGGCTGGCGACGTCGGAGCGTTCGGCGGGCAGGGCTGCACGCTAGCGCGCTGGCCCGGAACGTACGACCGGGCCCGGGGAGACGTCACCGTCCCCTCGGACCCGGTCGTCAGGTCCAGCGCCGGGCAGCCAGGGCCCGGCGGCGTGTCCTACTCGGTCGGGACCTTGATCTCGCCGTAGATGATCTTCGCCTTGTAGTCGTCGAGCTTGGACTCGATGTCGTCGATCTGGCCACCGCTGGTGGAGTAGCCGACGCCGTCCTTCTCCAGGTCGTAGATCGTCGACCCGGCGGTGAAGTTGCCGTCGTCGACCTGGAGATGAAGTCGAAGACCGCGACGTCGACCCTCTTGAGCATCGAGGTCATGATCACGTCCTGGACCTTCGGGTCGGCCGTCTTGTACTGGTCGGAGTCGACGCCGATGGCCAGGCCGCCGGCAGCCTTGGCCGCCTCGAAGACGCCGCCACCGGAGCCACCGGCGGCCTGGTAGACGATGTCGGCGCCGGCGTCGTACATGCCCGCGGCAGCCGTCTTGCCCTTGGCCGGGTCGTTGAAGCCGGAGAAGTCCGGCGGCTGGGTCAGGTACTTGACCTGGACCTTGATGTCCGGCTTGACGGCCTTCGCACCGGCCTCGTAGCCCGCCTCGAACTTCTGGATCAGCGGGACGTCGACGCCGCCGACGAAGCCGACGTTGCCGGTCTTGGCTTCAGCGCGGCGGCCGCGCCGACCAGGAAGGAGCCCTGCTCCTCGGCGAAGACCAGGTTGGCGATGTTGTCGCCGACAGCGGCAGCGTCGTCGATGATCGCGAACTGCGTGTCCGGGATCTCCGCGGCGACCTTGGCGACGGCCGCGGAGTAGGCGAAGCCGACCGCGATGACCGGGTTGTAGCCGCGGTGGCCAGGACGCGCAGGCGCTCCTCCTTGGCCGCGTCGGCCTCGCCGTTGCTGGCCTCGACCTCCTTGGCCTCGATGCCGAGCTCGGCCTTGGCCTTGTCCAGGCCGGCGGCGGCGGCGTCGTTGAACGACTGGTCGCCACGGCCGCCGATGTCGTAGGCGAGGCCGACCTTCAGGTCGCTCTTCGGGGCGCTGCTGCTGCTGTCGCCGGTGCCGGGCGTCGTGTCGGTCGATGAGGTGTCGCTGCTACCGCCGCAGGCGGTGAGGACGAGGGCGCCGGCGAGCAGCGCCGACACCAGTGTGGTCACCCGTCGCAAAGGGTGTCTCCTTCCATGGGGCCGGACACGATCAGACTCGATCCGTGCGCCGGGGCCAGCCGTCGATCGGCCGGGCCTGCGCACTCTAGCCAACCTGACGCCGTGATCCGTGCCGGTCCCCCAGATGTCACACCAGACCGTTATCAGAACGAGGCCAAGGCGACGAAGGTTGCGCCCACAAGAACCCTGGCCCCGACCGAGATGGCCCTTTCGTCCGCGTCGAAGCGACCTTGGTGCAGGTCGAGCCGCTCGTGCAGCGGCACCTCCGGCCGGCTGACCCCGAGCCGAGCCAGCGCCCCGGGGACCCCCTCCAGGTACCAGGCGAAGTCCTCGCCACCAAGGCTCTGCTCGGTCCCCACGACGGCGTCCGGACCCTCCGTGGCGCGCACCGCGGCGGCGAACATCTCGATGCTGGTCGCCTCGTTCTCGACCGGGGGGACGTTGCGGGTGTAGACGACCTCCGCCCGCACGCCGTACGGCGACACGATCTCCGCCACCAGCGACTCGACCAGGGCGGGCGCATCGTGCCAGGCGGCGGCGTCCAGACAGCGCACGGTGCCATCCACCTCGCCCTCGGCCGGGATCGCGTTGGCCACCCGCCCGGCCGCGATCCGACCCCACACCACGCTCAGCGCGGCCCGCGGGTCGACCCGGCGGGACAGGGCGGCCGGCAGCTCGGTCACCACCTTGCCGAGCGCGTAGACCAGGTCGGCGGTCAGCTGGGGACGGGCGGTATGCCCGCCGGGCCCGTGCAGCCGCACCAGCAGCTGGTCGGCCGACCCGGTGATCGCCCCGCTGCGCAGCCCGACCCGGCCGACGTCCGTCCGCGGGTCGCAGTGCAGCGCGAAGATCCGCTCCAGGTCGGCTGCCTCGCCGGCCGCGATCACGGCCAGCGCGCCGCTGCGGGCGGACTCCTCGGCCGGCTGGAAGATCAGCCGGGCGGCACCCGGCAGCAACCCTTCGTCCGCCAGGGCCGCCAGCACCAGGCCGGCGCCGAGCAGGGCCGTCGTGTGCACGTCGTGGCCGCAGGCGTGGCAAGCGCCGGGCACCGTGGAGGCGTACGGGACGGCCTTCTCGTCGACGATGGGCAGCGCGTCCAGGTCGGCCCGCAGGCCGATCACGCGGGGGCCGGTGCCGACGTCGCAGACCAGGCCGGTGCCGCCCGGCAGCAGCCGAGGTCGCAGCCCGGCGGCCAGCAGCCGCTCGTGCACCAGGCGGGTGGTGCGGGTCTCGGCCCAGGAGAGCTCGGGATGGGCGTGCAGGTCGCGGCGCAGGGCCACCAGCTCGTCGTGGTGCGCCTTCACCCGAGCTGCGATGTCCGGCGGGACCGCGCCGCCGTCCAGCGGGTCGAGGGTCGAGGTCACCTGCGCGACCTTACCGCCGCGACTCGAGGCAGATATCCCAGGATCGGATAGGCATTCGGGTGACTGACGACCGAATCGCTATCCGATCGCCGGGAACCGACGGTGACGTGGCGTCAGAAGGCGTCGGTGGGGTGGTGGACGCCCCAGACGTCGCGGAGCACGTTGCAGACCTCGCCGACCGTGGCCCGGGCCCGCAGCGCGTCGTGCATCGGGTAGAGAACGTTGTCGGTGCCCTCGGCCGCTGCCCGCAGGGCCGCCAGGTGCCGGTCGACCTCGGCGTTGTCGCGCTCGGCCCGCAGCCGGGCCAGCCGCTCGGCCTGCTGGGCCTCGATGGTCGGGTCGCCTCGCAGCGGCTCGTAGATCTCGTCGGCCTCGCGACGGAACCGGTTGACGCCCACGACCGTGCGGGAGCCGTCCTCGATCGAGCGCACCACGTCGTACGCCGACTGCTCGATCTCACGCTTCTGGAACCCGGCCTCGATGGCCGCCACCGCCCCGCCCAGCTCCTCGACGGTGTCCATCAGCTCCCGGATCTTCGCCTCGAGCTCGTCGGTCATCGCCTCCACCGCGTAGGACCCCGCGAACGGGTCGACGGTGGCGGTGAGGTCGGACTCGTAGGCGATGACCTGCTGGGTGCGCAGGGCCAGCCGGGCCGCCTTCTCGGTCGGCAGCGCGATCGCCTCGTCGTAGGAGTTGGTGTGCAGGGACTGGGTGCCGCCGAGCACCGCGGCCAGCGCCTGCACCGTGACGCGCACCATGTTGACCTCGGGCTGCTGCGCGGTGAGCTGCACGCCGGCGGTCTGGGTGTGGAAGCGCAGCATCGTCGAGCGCGGGTCCTGCGCGTCGAACTCGTCCCGCATCACCTGGGCCCAGATCCGCCGGGCCGCGCGGAACTTCGCCACCTCCTCGAGCAGCGTCGTGCGGGCCACGAAGAAGAACGACAGCCGGGGCGCGAAGTCGTCGACGGCCAGCCCGGCGGCCAGCGCGGCGCGGACGTACTCCCGGGCGTTGGCCAGGGTGAACGCGACCTCCTGCGCCGGCGTCGCCCCCGCCTCGGCCATGTGGTAGCCGGAGATGGAGATCGTGTTCCAGCGCGGGATCTCCTTGTGGCAGTAGCCGAAGATGTCGCTGATCAGCCGCAGCGACTGCTTCGGCGGGTAGATGTAGGTGCCGCGCGCGATGTACTCCTTGAGCACGTCGTTCTGGATCGTGCCGGTCAGCTTCGACGGGTCGACCCCCTGCTCCTCGCCGACCAGTTGGTAGAGCAGGAGCAGCAGCGCGGCCGGCGCGTTGATCGTCATCGAGGTGGAGACCTCGCCGAGCGGGATCCCGTCGAACAGCGTGCGCATGTCCTCGACCGAGTCGATCGCGACGCCGACCTTGCCGACCTCGCCGTGCGCCACCGGGTCGTCGGAGTCGTAGCCCATCTGGGTCGGCAGGTCGAAGGCGACCGACAGGCCGCCGGTGCCGGCCTCGACCAGCTGGTGGTAGCGCTCGTTGGACTCCGTGGCGGTGCCGAACCCGGCGTACTGGCGCATCGTCCACGGGCGGCCGGTGTACATCGACGGGTAGACGCCGCGGGTGTACGGGTAGGCGCCGGGCTCCCCGAGCCGGGTTCCGGGGTCCCATCCGTCCAGCGCGTCCGGGCCGTAGACGGGCTCGATCGGCAGACCGGACTCCGACTCGCGCGACATGGCGCGAGCCTAACCTCCGCCCCGGTACGACGATCCGCTGACCTCGACGGCTTCAGATCCGTAGCCGGACACTCCGATCATGTGTCGTACCGGGGGCGCGCCGTGTTCCCGGCGCTAGCCTGACCAGCGATGACAAGGGGCCCCGGAACCATGATGAGGTCACGCCTCGCGCTCGCCGCCGTGGGCGCGGTCCTGGCCGGGTCGGCCACGGTCTCGGGCGCGGCGGCAGCCGCAGCAGCCACCACCGCGCCCTCGACGGTCGGCGGCGAGCGGCTGGCCACGCAGGGGATCGTCGTGGACGCGCCCGGGGCCACCGCGCTGCCCAGCGTCCGCGCCTCGTCCTACCTGCTGGCGGACCTGGACACCGGCGAGGTGCTGGCCGCCAAGGACCCGCACGGGCGGCTGCGCCCGGCCAGCACCCTCAAGGTGCTCACCGCGCTCACGCTGCTGCCGAAGCTGTCCCCGGACGCCGTCTACACCGCGCAGTGGGAGGACGCCAACGCCGAGGGCAGCCGGGCCGGGCTGGTGCCGGACGCCACCTACACGGTGCACCAGATGTTCCAGGCTCTCTTCCTGGTGTCGGGCAACGACGCGGCCAGTGCCCTGGCTAACGCCGCCGGCGGAGTCCCGCAGACGGTGGCCGCGATGACCGCCACCGCCCAGAGCCTCGGCGCCCTGGACACGACGGTCCGCAACCCCAGCGGCCTGGACGCGCCCGGGCAGTACACCTCGGCCTACGACCTGGCGGTGTTCGCCCGCGCGGCGATGGCCAGGCAGGACTTCCGGGAGTACGTCACCACCGTGAAGGCGCAGTTCCCCGGCAAGATGCCCAAGCCTGGCAAGGTCCGCAAGACCTTCGAGATCTACACCCAGGACCGGCTGCTGCTGAACTACCGCGGCGCCATCGGGGTGAAGACCGGCTGGACCACCAAGGCCCGCGGCACCTTCGTGGGCGCCGCCACCCGCGGCGGCCACACCCTGGTGGCGACGGTGATGCACAGCGACCTGGACTCCTGGCGCGACTCCGCCGCCCTGCTGAGCTGGGGCTTCCACAACGCGGCGCTGGCCCGTCCGGTGGGCACCCTGGACGCCACCAGCCGAGCGGCCGAGGGCGCGTCCGGCGGCAGCGTGGCAGGCCCGCCTGCCAAGCCGCGCACCGCGGCGATGGCCAGCACAGCCGGCGGCGGCGGCGTGCCCTGGTGGCTCGCCGGGCCGGTCCTGCTGGTCCTGCTGCTGGCGCTGCTGCGGGCGCGGGTGCTGCTGCGCCGGCGGAGCCGGCGGCAGTGGGCAACGCTGCCCGGGGTGGTGCCTCAGTCCCGGGAGCCTCGCCGGGTGAGGGCGCCGGCCAGCCCGGCCCCCAGCGCCGCACCGACCAGCACCCCGCGCACCGTCAGGGTGCTGCGCGACGACCCCCCGACCTCCGTTCCCACCCCCACCGGCACCGAGTCGTAACCGGTCGGCTCCGGCGAGCGCGGCTCGGTGGCGGTCCAGGCCGCGGAGTACACCAGCAGCCTCGAGGCGAAGTTCATCCACACCAGCAGTCCGACCACCACCCCGAAGGTGGCATAGACCGGGTTCTGGGTCGTGCGCGCGATGAGGAACGTGCCGAACAGCTTGAGCACCTCGAAGCCCACCGCTGCGAGGAGAGCACCCGATCGCACCCAGCTCCAGGGCAGCTGGGCACCTGGCAGCCGGGACAGGAGGATGGCGAAGACGGCGGTGTCCAGGGCCAGGGCCAGCGCCACTGCGAGCACCTTGAGCAGCACCGTGGCCACCTGGGAGTCGGCCAGCCCGACCGTGTCCAGGGCGTACCTCGTGGCACTGGTGGCCAGGCTGCTCACCACGACCGAGGCGATCAGCGTGGCGCCGAGGAGCAGGAGCACGAACAGGTCGACCAGCTTGGCGCGCAGGAACGACAGCGGCTCGTCGAGGGTGCCGAACACACGGCGCATACCGATCCGCAGGGCGTCGAGCCAGCCCAGCCCGGCGTACAGCAGACCGACCGTGCCGATGATCCCTGCAGCGGTCCTGGCCGACTCCACCTCGCCGATGTCGATCTGCCCTGGCCCGAACCCGATCAGGCTCGGGAAGGCGTCGTTGACGGCGTCGGTGATGGTCTGCTCGGCGTCGGGGAACCAGACGCTGATGTAGCCCACGGCCGCATACGCCAGCGCCAGCAACGGGAAGAACGACAGGAAGCCGAAGTACGTGACCGCCCCGGCGACCTGTGCGCCACGGACCTCGTTGTACCTGCTGTTGGCGCGGGCCGCGTGGTCGAGCGCCGGGTGCCTCGCTCGGGCGGCACGCAGCCGCCCGCGGGCCCGGTCCAGGATCGTCATGCTCCGACGATGCCCTACCGCCGGGCGACCTACTCGCTGCGCGGTCCGGGCAGCTCCTGCCCGAGCGGGAAGTCCCGTTGCGGGCGCCACACGGCGTCCGCGCCGTGCTCGTAGAGGCTGAAGCCCCAGACCTCGAACCGCACGTCGTACGACGCCATCTCGTCGAAGGTCCGCTGCAGCACGTCGTCCGGCAGGTCGTGGGCCACCGTGACGTGCGGGTGGTAGGGGAACGCCAGGTCGCGACCCAGGGGGCCGGAACGCACCCGCGACTCGATCCGCTCGCAGTCGCTGATGCCGAGCACCACCGACACGAACACCACCGGGGACACCGGGCGGAAGGTCCCGGTGCCGCGCAGGTGGATGTCGAACGGCTGCTCGGACTCGGCGATCGTGCGCAGGTGCTTGTCGATGTCGTCGAGGTCGTCGGCCACGACCTCGGTGGGCGGGAGCAGCGTGATGTGGGTGGGGATCGACCGGGCCAGCGGGTCGCCGAAGGACTCCCGGACCCTCTGCAGGGCCCTGCCGTACGGCTCGGGGATCGGGATCGCGACACCGATGGTGCGGGTCCGCGGAGAGGTGGTCACGTGACCGGGCCGGTGCTGGGCAGGAACCCGACCCGGTCGTACGCCGTGGCCAGCGTCGGCCCGGCGACGGCGCGCGCTTTCTCCGCGCCGCGGGCGAGCGCGCGGTCCAGCTCGGCCGGGTCGTCGAGGAAGCCGCGGACCCGCCCCTGGAACGGCACCACGAAGTCCAGGACGGCGGTGGCGACCTCCTTCTTCAGGTCGCCGTAGCCGGCGCCGGCGAACCGGTCGACCAGGGCCGGCACCGGCTCCTCGCCGAACGCGGACAGGATCGCCAGCAGGTTGGTCACGCCGGGCTTCGCGACCGGGTCGAAGACGACCTCGCGGCCGGTGTCGGTGACCGCCGAGCGGATCTTCTTCTCGATCACCTTCGGGTCGTCGAGCAGGCACACGACACCCGTTGCCGCCGATGCTCTTGCTCATCTGCTTGTCCGCGACCTGCAGGTCGAAGATCTTCGCCGTCTCGCGCGAGGATGTAGGGCTCGGGCACCTGGAACGTCTCGCCGAAGCGGTGGTTGAACCGCTGCGCCAGGTCGCGGGTGAGCTCGAGGTGCTGGCGCTGGTCCTCGCCGACCGGCACCTGGTGGGCCTGGTAGAGCAGGATGTCGGCGGCCTGCAGGATCGGGTAGGTGAACAGGCCCACCGTCGCGCGGTCGCTGCTGCCGCGGGCGGCCTTGTCCTTGAACTGCGTCATCCGGCTCGCCTCGCCGAAGCCGGTGAGGCAGCCGAGCACCCAGGCGAGCTGGGCGTGCTCCGGCACGTGGCTCTGCACGAACAGCGTGGACCGCTCCGGGTCGACCCCGGCCGCGAGGTACTGCGCGGCCGTGACCCGGGTGCGCTCGCGCAGCTCGGCGGGGTCGTGCTCCATCGTGATCGCGTGCAGGTCGACGACGCAGTAGAACGCCTCGTGGCTGTCCTGCAGGGCCACCCACTGCCGCAGCGCACCCAGGTAGTTGCCGAGGTGCAGCGAGTCGGCGGTCGGCTGCATGCCGGACAGGACGCGGGGCCGGGGCTGCTGGGGCATGACGCGGCATTCTGCCAGGCAGGCCGGTACGCCGGTCACGGATCGCCGGCGGTCGCCGCGTCCTCGGCCGTCGGCGGACCCGGTCGACTCGGTCGTCGTTCCGCTCGGCCGGCGTCCGGGGTGAGCCGGACCCGGGCGATCCGCCGGCCGTCCAGCTCGGTGACGGTGAACCGCCGGCCCAGCGCCACCGACGCTCTCGCCGACCTCGGGCAGCCGGCCGAGCTCGGTGATGACGAAGCCGGCCACCGTCTCGTACGGGCCCTCCGGCAGCTCCAGGCCGGTCCGGTCCTCGAAGTCCTCGAGGTTGAGCAGGCCGTCGACCTCGACGTCGCCGTCGAGCAGCGCACGCGGGCGGCTCCTCGGCGACGTCGTACTCGTCGTGGATGTCGCCGATGAGCTCCTCGACCAGGTCCTCGAGGGTGACGATGCCGTCGGTGCCGCCGTACTCGTCGACGACGATGGCGAGGTGGTGCGCCCTCGCGCCGCATCTCCGACAGCGCGGACAGCACCCGCTTGGTGCCGGGCAGCATCTTCACCTCGCGGGCGATCTCGCCCACCCGGACGGTGGCGGCCGCTGACGCTCGGGGGCGAACAGGTCGCGGACGTGCACGAAGCCGACCACCTCGTCGTGCGAGCCGCGCACGACCGGGTAGCGGGTGTGCGGGTTGCTCGACGACATCTTCGACCGCCTTGTAGACCGGCGTCGTGGCGTCCAGGAAGTCGACCTCGGTGCGCGGCACCATCACCTCGTGCAGCTGGCGGTCGCCGGCCTCGAAGACGTCCTCGATGAGCTGCCGCTCCTCGTGGCCGAGGGTCTCGTGACCGGCGACGATGTCGCGCAGCTCCTCCTCGGTGATCGTCTCGCGTCGCTGCCGCGGGGTCGCCGCCGAGCAGCCGGACGACGAGGTCGGTCGAGCGCGACAGCAGCCAGATGACCGGCCGGGACACGCGCGCGATGCCGGTCCAGGCGTCGGCGCGGCGAGCAGCGAGATGCCCTCGGCGCGCTGCAGGGCCAGCCGCTTGGGCGCGAGCTCGCCGATGACCAGAGCCAGGTAGGTGATGACCAGCGTGACGACGACGAAGGCGATCCAGTACGCCGCGTCCTGGTCGCCCGTCTGGTCACCGGGCCCGTCGGACAGGCCCCAGCCGCGCAGCACCGGCGCCAGGTCGTCGGCAAAGGCGGTCGCGCCGAAGGCTGCCGACAGGAAGCCGGCCAGAGTGACGCCGATCTGGACCGCGGCGAGGAACCGGTTGGGGTCGGCGTGCAGCTCGGCGACCTTCTCGCCGCGCCGGCCGCGCTGGGCCAGGGCCTTGACCTGGCCTTCGCGCAGCGACACCAGCGCGATCTCGGAGCCGGAGAAGAAGCCGCCGAGCACGAGGAAGAAGCCCACGAGCAGGGCATTGGCGAGCGTTCCGTTCACGGCGTGCCACACGTCCCAGGGGGGTCGAGTCGGCACGCCGGTCTGGAGCAGCCGTCCATGCCGCACAGCGTAGACGAACCGGACACGGGCGGCAGCGCGGGAGCGGTCAGAGGCGGGTGAGGTGCAGGACTACAGCCTGCTCGGGGCCGAGCACCGGCATCGGCAGGCCGACCCGCCCCAGGAAGGAGCCCGGCAGCACCGGCCCGGCAGCACCGGCTGCGGCCACCAGCCCGGTGCCGTGTGCTGTTTGGTCCACGGTTCTCCGCCGGTGTCGACCAGGTCGACCCGATAGTCGGCAACGGGGTCCAGCCCGGGCAGCCGGGCCGGGCCCGGCGCCTCGGCCGCTCGGCTGGTCAGGCTCACATAGGCCATCAGCGCCTCGCCCCGGTCGGCAGCCACCACGCCGTGCACGGTCACCGCGGCGTCGGGGTGGTCGGCGTGCACGACGTCGCCGGCGTGCAGCAGTGACGCGGTGCGCGCGGTACGTCGCGACCAGCGCGGCCGAGCGAGGCCAGGTCTTCGGCAAGCAGCCCGCTCACGTCCCACTCGATGCCCGAAGTGGCCGAACAGCGCAGTCGCGCCGCGGAACGACAGGTCGTGAGTACGCCCGGTCGTGTGCGACCGCGGCGGGCCGACGTGGCTGCCGACCAGCTCGGGCGGAAGCAGCAGCTGGGTCCAGCGCTGGATGGTCTGGCGCTCCAGTGCGTCGTTGGTGTCGCTGGCCCAGACCCGGTCGGTGCGCGCCAGGATGCCGAGGTCGACCCGGGCGCCACCGGACGCGCAAGACTCGATCTCGACTCCGGGGTGACGCGGCACGCAGCTCGTCGAGCAGTCGGTAGACCGCCAGCGTCTGCCCGTGCACTCCCGGCCGGCCGGCGTGACCGGCGTCGACCAGGTCGCGGTTGTGGTCCCACTTGAGGTAGTCGATGTCGTGGTCGCGTCAGCAGCGCGTCGAGCTGCCCGAGCACGTGCTCCTACGCCGCCGGCACTGCCGAGGTCGAGCACCTGCTGATGGCGCCACGGCACCGGGCAGCCTGTCGCTCGACCCGCAGCACCCAGTCGGGGTGCGCCCGGTAGAGGTCGGAGTCCATGTTGACCATCTCCGGCTCGACCCAGAGCCCGAACTCCATGCCCAGCCCGTCGCACGTGCGTGATCAGCGGGGCCAGGCCGTCCGGCCACACGTCCGGGTCGACGGTCCAGTCGCCCAGCCCCGCCCGGTCGTGCCGCCGGCGCATGGAACCAGCCGTCGTCGAGCACGAACCGCTCCACGCCCACCGTCGGCGGCCACGTCGGCGAGCGTCGCTGAGCCGGTCGAGCCGGTGGTCGAAGTAGACGGCCTCCCAGGTGTTGAGCACGACCGGCCGCGGCCGGCGCGGGTGCGACGCGCCGGGCCCGGACGTGCCGGTGCAGCCGCGCTACTCAGCCCGTCGAGACCCTCGTCGGACCAGACCGCGAGCACGTCCGGCGTCCGGTAGGACTCCCCCGGCGCGAGCACCACCTCGCCCGGCCCGAGCAGCTCGCCGCGCGCCGAGCACGGCCCGCCCGTCCGGTCGCCGCTCCGCCCACGAGGTCTGGTCGCCGCTCCAGGCGAGGTGCACGCCCCTGCACCTCAGCCGTGCGCGGTTGCCGAAGCCCGGCGTCCCGGCGACGAGCAGCAAGGTCGCGTCGTGGCCGGTGCGCCCGTGCCGCGAGTCGCGGGTCCCAGGTGCCCTGGGCGGTCGAGCGGCAGCCGCTGCGGGTGCCGCTCGCGGCACCACCGCCCGGTGAGGTCGAGCAGCTCGGTCGCCGTCCGCGGGGCACGGGCAGGACGACGACCAAGCCGGTCCAGCCCGTACGCCGTCGGGCCGACGTTGGTGCAGCTCGTGCGCGACCCGCAGCACGCCGTCGTCGTCGAGGGCCAGCTCGGTCACCAGCTCCAGGGCCGCGTCGTCGGCACCGGCGGTGACGTGACGCGACGTCGCTGCGCCCTCGTGGTCGACGTCGGTCAGCCGCCAGCGCGGCGCCCAGTGCGGGGCCGCCGCGCAGCGCCGGCGCGTGCTGGGTGCCGTCCCACGCGCCGGCCAGCAGGGTGAGCGGCGCCGGCGACGTCGACCGCGCTGTGCGGCCGGGCCGGCTCGCCAGGCCCAGAGGGTCGGGCACCCGGTCGCCGAGGTCGCGCGCCCCAGTGCAGGACCGCAGGCACACCGGCGCCGGACGCGTCGAGCACGACGCTGGCGCCGGCGGCCCGCAGCATGCACGACACCCGTCGACCGTCCGCCGGGCGCGTGTGCTCGGGGGCTCGGTCATCCCTTCGTGGCCCCCAGGGTCAGTCCGGAGACGAACTGCTTCTGCAGGATGAAGAAGATGATCAGCGGCGGCAGGGCCACCACCATCGAGCCGGCGGCGACCAGGTTGTTGTCGGTGAAGAACTCGCCGCGCAGGTTGTTCAGCGAGCTGGTGATCGGGAACTTGTCACCGCTCTGCAGCAGCACCGTGGCCCAGAAGAACTCGTTGTAGATCCAGGTGACCTCGAGCGTCGCGAGCGCGGCGAGCGGCGGCCGGCACAGCGGCAGGGTCAGCTGGAAGAACTGCCGCAGCACCGAGGCGCCGTCGACCTGGGCCGACTCGTAGAGCTCCTTGGGCAGCGTCTTCATGTAGTTGCTGAGCACGAAGGTGCAGAACCCGGTCTGGAACGCCGTGTTGACGAGGATCAGCGCCCAGAAGCTGTTGAGCATCGTCCCGGAGTCGCTCATGAACGTCGGCAGCGGGATCTCGCGGAACATCCGGAACAGTGGGATGAGCAGCGCCTGCTGCGGCAGCAGGTTCGCCGCGAGGAAGACGCCGAGCAGGGTCAGGTTGAACTTGAAGCTGAACCGGGCCAGGACGAACGCCATGCACGACGACAGGAACAGCGTCAGGAGCACCGCCGGGACCGGTGATGTAGATGGTGTTGACGAAGTGGCTGGGTGAAGTCGGCCCGCTCCCAGGCGTCCTTGTAGTTGTCGACGCGTGAACCCGCCGAACGACAGGTAGCCGTGCTCCTGGGTGTACGCGTAGGTGCGGAAGCTGCTGAGCAGGGCGTAGCCGATCGGGAACAGCCACAGCACCGCGACGACCGACAGGAAGGCGTGCAGGAGCACCCGGCGGCCGCGCGGCCGCCGGTCCCCGGCGGACCGTCCGGGGTCGGCACGGCGGTCGTCGTCCCGGTGTGCGCGACGGTGGCGCTCATGCTGTTGTCCTCCTCGCGCAGCGCGATCCGTACGTAGATGCGCGACGAACACCGACGAGATCGCCAGCATGATGGTGGCCAGGGCCGAGCCGAAGCCGATCCGGCTGGCCTCGCCGACGATGTTCTGGGTGACCAGGGCGGAGATGAGCTCGAGCCCGTTGCGGCCCTTGTTGATGACCCAGACGATGTCGAAGGCGCGCAGGCCCTCGATGAACGTGATGACGAGGACCACGACGTTGATCGGGCGCATCACCGGGAAGACGACCCGGAAGAAGGTCTGCGTCTCCGAGGCACCGTCGACCGTGGCGGCCTCACGCAGAGTCGGGTCGACCGCCTTGAGACCGGCCAGGTAGAGCAGCATCACGTAGCCGGTCTGCTTCCAGCAGACCGCGACCAGCACCGCCCACAGGTTGATGTTCGGGTCGCCGTACCAGTCGGTGTCGCCGCCGGTGATCTGGTTGAGCAGGCCCTGGTCCGGGCGAGTAGATGAGCTGCCACATGAAGCCCACCAGGGCCAGCGACAGCACGACCGGGATGAAGAGCGCGGTCTGGTAGAAGCGGCTGAACCGCATCTCCTTGTCCAGCAGCACCGCGAGGAAGATGCCGAGCGGCGTGGGGATCGAGGAAGAGCGCGACCAGCCAGATCAGGTTGTGCTCGATCGCCGGCTGGAACGGCGGGTAGTTGGTGAAGATGTTCTTGTAGTTCTCGACGCCGATCCAGCTGGCCGTGTCGAAGCCGCCGACCCCCTCCCAGCGGAAGAAGCTGAGGACCACCGAGGCGATGGCCGGGCAGCCAGACCAGCCAGAGCACGAGGAGCGGTGGGCACCGCAGCCATCACGAAGACCGTGATCCGGTCGCCCCGGGAGAGCCGGGTCAGCCTCGCCCTGCACGCGGCCGCTTCCGACCGCCTTCTACGGCGGTACGACGGGCGGGGCCGTCGGACGTGGCCATCGACGTCACCTCTCCTCGAGCAGCGGCCGGCGGCGCTGGCCCGCGCTCGACCGACGGTGCCGGGCGCGGACCCGATCGACGTTCCGCTCCCGGCCACCGTTGCGTCAACCTGTGGGACTGCGTCAGACGAAGATCGACTTCTTCTGGTTCTCGATGCTCGACGTGAGTCCGTCGATGTCGTTCGGGTTCTTGATGAAGTCCTGCAGCGCCGGGATCATCACCGTCGAGGCGAAGTCCGGCCGGGTGTCCCGGTCGAGGAACTGGGCGATGTTCGCGGTCGCGCCGATGATCTCGGCCGACTTCTTCTGCACCGCGTTGTAGCCACTCGGTGTCCACCTCGCTTGTTGGCACCCGACGTCGCCCGGGTCGGTCTTGAGGTAGATGTTCTCGGCGTCCGCCGAGGCGAGGTACTCCAGCAGGGCCTTGGCGCCGTCCTCGTTCTTGGGCTTCGACGACATCATCAAGCCGTCGATCGGGGCGTCGATCGAGTCTGTGCCGTGCTCGGAGTCGACCTCCGGGAACGCGAAGAAGTCGAGGTCCTCGAGGTCGGCCGGCTCGGTGAACTGCTGCGAGGCGAAGGTGCCCAGCAGGTACATGCCGGTCTTCTTCTGCACCAGGGACTGCGCGGCCTCCTGCCAGGTGCGGCCCAGCGAGCCCTCCTGGTGGTAGGGCAGCAGGTCGGCCCAGGTGCTGAAGACCTGCCTTGACCTTGGCGTCCTCCCACGACTCCTCGCCGGCCATCAGGCTGACGTGGAAGTCGTAGCCGTTGGTGCGCATGTTGAGGATGTCGAAGGTGCCCATCGCCGGCCAGCCGTCCTTGTCGGCGAAGGCGATCGGCTCGAGGCCGTCCTTCTTCATCGTGGCACCGAGCGTCGTCAGCTCGTCCATCGTCGTGGGAGCGGTGTAGCCCACGCTCGGCGAACAGGCTCTTCCGGTACATCAGCACCCACGGGTAGTTGTAGATCGGGATGAAGTACTGCTTGCCGTCGTCGCCGGTCGACGCCTTCTTGAAGGAGTCGCTGAAGTTGGCGCCGACCTTGTCCCAGACATCGCTGATGTCGCCGGCGAGGCCCTGCGCGGCGAAGAACCGCATCCGGTAGCCGGCGAACCAGGTGAAGACGTCGTCCGGGCTGCCCTGCAGGTAGTTGTTGATCTGCTCCTGGAAGGTGTTGTGGTCGACGGTGTTGACCTTGACCTTCAGCTTCGGCGACTTCGCCTCGAACGCGGCGAAGACGTCGGCGTAGGCCTTCTTCGGCACGTCGTCGGAGGCGTTGGAGCCGACGGTGACGGTGCCGGTCGGGGCCCCACCTCCGCCGCCGCTGCTGCTCGATGTGTCGCTGTCACCCCCGCAGGCGGCCAGCAGAGCAGGCAGCGACAGGGCCGCCCCTGCACCGGCGGCACCCTTGAGAAAGCCGCGCCGGCCCACGGCGGCGCCGGCAGTAGCCCGCACGGACGGCGGGACCATGCTCGCGAGGTAGTGCTCTTCGGACTGAGGCTTGGACATCTGTTCCCCTCCTGGGGCGATCGGGCGGACGCTGGGGGCCAACCGGACGACGTGTGGAGTTGGCAACGGACGGAAACACGATTGAACAGATTTCAACACTGCGCACACCCTGATCCTCGACCCGCCCGCCTGTCAAGAGTCTGCGACGAAATGTCCCGGTCACACTCTGGTCACCTCCCGGTTCGGCGGCAGTCGCCTCCATTCCCCGGGATCAGGCGGAGGAACGGTCCGGATGGCCGCTGACACGGCCGCATCACGATCGCGCGTTGGTTTCTGTTGACTTTTCCGGCGGCCTGCCCCACAGTCCCCACCATGACTGCCTGGCCTGCACGCGACTCGCCGGGGATCGCCTACGGGGCCGACTACAACCCGGAGCAGTGGCCCCGCGGAGACCTGGGCCGAGGACGTCCGCCTGATGCGCGAGGCCGGCGTGACCGTGGTCACCCTCGGGGTCTTCTCCTGGGCGCTGCTGGAGCCGGAGCAGGGCCGGTTCGAGCTCGACTGGCTCGCCGACGCGATCGACCTGCTGCACGAGAACGGCATCGCCGTCGACCTGGCCACCGCCACCGCGTCGCCGCCGCCCTGGCTCACCGCGGCGCACCCCGAGGTGCTGCCCCGCACCGCCGACGGGACGGTGCTCTCGCCCGGCGGCCGCCAGGCGTGGTGCCCCAGCTCGCCGGTCTTCCGCGAGCGGGCTCTAGCCCTGGTGACCGCGCTGGCCGAGCGGTTCCACGACCACCCGGCCCTGGCGATGTGGCACGTGTCCAACGAGCTCGGCGGGCACAACGCGCACTGCTACTGCGACGTGTCGGCCGCCGCCTTCCGCGACTGGCTGCGCTCGCGCTACGGCGATGTCGACACGCTCAACGAGGCGTGGGGCACAGCGTTCTGGAGCCAGCACTACGGCTCCTTCGACCGAGGTCCTCCCGCCGCGCACCGCGCCAACCTTCGCCAACCCCACCCAGCAGCTGGACTTCGCTGCGCTTCAGCTCCGACGCGCTGCTGGAGTGCTTCATCGCCGAGCGCGACCTGCTGCACCGGCTCAGCGCCGGGCGTCCCGGTCACGACCAACTTCATGGTGATGCGAGCACGTCCGCGCCATGGACTACCTGGCGTGGGGTCCCGAGCTGGACCTGGTTGCCCAGGACCACTACCTGATGGCGCATGACCCCGACGCGCACATCGAGCTGTCGTGGAGCGCCGACCTCACCCGCGGCACCGCGCAGCGGCCGGCCGTGGTTGCTGATGGAGCACTCCACCAGCGCGGTCAACTGGCAGCCGCGCAACGTCGCCAAGGCGCCGGGCCAGCTGCTGCGCAACAGCCTCGCGCACGTCGCCCGGGGTGCGGACGCCGTCTGCTTCTTCCAGTGGCGGGCGTCACGAGCAGGGGCCGAGAAGTTCCACTCGGCGATGCTGCCGCACGCCGGCACCGACAGCCGGGTCTGGCGCGAGGTAGTCGACCTCGGTGCCTGGCTCGGCGCCATCGCCGAGGTGGCCGGCTCCACGGTGCGCGGCCGAGGTCGCAGTCGTCGTGGACTGGGACGCCCGGTGGGCCTGCGAGCTGGACAGCCACCCCACGTCGCGACCTCGAGTACCTCGACCGCCACCTGGCGCTCTACCGCGCCCTCTGGGACGCCGGGGTCATCGTCGACATGGTCGGCCCCGAGGCCGACCTCACGGGCTACCGGCTGGTCCTCGTGCCGACCCTGTACCTCAGTCACCGACGCCGGCGCCGGCCAACATCGGCGCGTACGTCGACGGCGGCGGCACCGCCCTGGTCACCTACTGGAGCGGCATCGTCGACGAGAACGACCACGTCCGGCTCGGCGGCTATCCCGGCGCCTTCCGCGACCTGCTCGGGGTGCGGACGGAGGAGTTCGCGCCGCTGCGACAGGGTGAGTCGGTGCGGCTCGCGGGAGGTGTTCTCGACGGTGCCGCGGCCGACGTGTGGACCGAGCAGTCTCTCTGCGCGGCGCCCAAGGGTCGTCGACCTACGCCGACGGCCCGCTGCCCGGCGTCACCCGCGCTGACCGTCCACAGCAGCGGGGCCGGGAAGGCGTGGTACCTCGCGGCCCGGCTGGACCCCTCGGCCACCGCCATGCTCGTACGCCACCTGTGCCAGGAAGCCGGCGTCGAGGTCCACGACCAGCCGGGCGTCGAGACGGTGCGGCGGTACGGTGCGCAGGCGTCGTACCTGTTCGTGCTCAACCACACCGACCAGCCGGCGAAGGTCGACGCGGCCGGCACCGACCTGCTCACCGGCACGACCTGCGCCGGCACGGTCGAGGTGCCCGCTGGCGGCGTCGCCGTCATCCGAGAGGAAGGGGTCTGACGTTGTTGGCGAGGGAACGGCAGGCGTACATCCTCGAGCGAGTGCGCGAGCGCGGCGCTGTGCGCGTCAGCGACCTGACCCGGGCCCTCGCGGTCTCGGACATGACCGTGCGCCGCGACCTCGACCTGCTGGCCGGCCAAGGGCTGCTCGACAAGGTGCACGGAGGCGCCACAGCCCCCGGACGCACCAGCACCGACGAGCCAGGCTTCGAGGCGAAGTCGGCGCGCGAGAGGGACGAGAAGGACGCCATCGCCCGGCTTGGCGGTGGGCATGGTGCGCCCCGGCAGCGCGATCGGGCTGTCGGCCGGCACCACCACCTGGACCCTCGCGCACCGGCTGCTCGACGTGAGCGGCATCACCGTGGTCACGAACTCGGTGCAGATCGCGACCGTCTTCTACCAGTCGCCGCGACCCGGATCAGACCGTCGTGCTCACGGGCGGCGTCCGCACGCCGTCGGACGCCCTGGTCGGCCCGGTGGCCGTGGCGACGCTGCGGTCGCTCAACCTCGACCTCGTCTTCCTCGGCGTGCACGGGATGGACGAGCGCACCGGGTTCACCAGCCCCAACCTCCTGGAGGCAGAGACCAGCCGGGCCTTGGCCCGCTCGGCCCGCCGGCTGGCAGTCGTCACCGACCACACCAAGTGGGGCGTGGTCGGCATCAGCACGATCGCCACGCTCCCTGAAGCCGACGTGGTCATCACCGACTCCGGGCTCGACCCGGAGGCGACCGCCATCCTCACCGAGCAGGTCGGCGAGGTGATGATCGCACCGATGCCGACCGAACGTCTCACCGAGGGTGCGTCGTGAGGAAGACCACGACGACACTGGCGGACGGGCGCGAGCTCGTCTACTTCGACAGCGACGCGACCGCGACGACGACAGACCGCACTGAGGTCGTCGACCTTCGCGATCTCGAGCCGACATCGACCGCCTCGGAGATCCGGCACGATGCGGTGCTCGACGAGTGGGTGGCGATCGCCTCGCACCGCCAGGGCCGAACCCACCTGCCGCCGGCCGACGAGTGCCCCCTCTGCCCGTCCCGGGACGGCCGGCACACCGAGGTGCCGGCTTCGGACTACGACGTCGTGTCCTTCGAGAACCGCTTCCCGTCATTCGCCGAGGATGCCGACCCAGGCTTCGTGGAGGACGGCGAGCGACGGGCCGGCCGGGGCCGGTGCGAGGTGCTCTGCTTCACCAGTGACCACGACACCGCGCTGAGCCAGCTCCCGCCCGAGCGAGTCCGCCTGGTGCTGGACGCCTGGATCGACCGCACCGAGGCGATGGCCGCCCTGCCGTCGGTCGAGCAGGTGTTCTGCTTCGAGAACCGCGGCGAGGAGATCGGCGTCACGCTGGGGCACCCGCACGGGCAGATCTACGGGTACCCGTTCGTCACGCCACGCACCCGCACGATGGCCGAGTCCGCCCGGCACTACCACGAGCGCACGGGCCGCGACGTCTTCGCCGATCGGGTGGCCGCCGAGCTGGCCGACGGCTCGCGGATCGTGACGAGCAGCGAGCACTGGGTTGCCTTCGTGCCGTTCGCGGCCCGCTGGCCCGTGGAGGTGCATCTCTACCCGAGGGCTGGGGTGCCCGATCTGCCCGCACTGGACGCCGAGGCACGTGACGACTTCCCTGCCGTGTACCTCGCCGTGCTGAGGGCGATGGACTGCCTCTACGATGCGCCGCTGCCCTACATCTCGGCATGGCACCAGGCGCCGGTGCGTGTCGACCGCGACCTGGTCTCCCTGCACCTCGAGGTGTTCTCGATCAAGCGGGCCCCGAACAAGCTGAAGTTCCTGGCCGGATCGGAGTCGGGGATGGGCGCATTCGTCAACGACATCGCCCCCGAGCGGGCTGCGGCGATGCTGCGCGACGCGCTCCTCCGATGACTTCCGCTTCGCAAGCGGCCTCCCCGCCGTCGGCCACAACCGTCACGGGTGCATTCGAGGAGCTGTCCGGTCGCGCGCCAGACGGCGTCTGGTCGTCGCCCGGCCGGGTCAACTTGATCGGCGAACACACCGACTACAACGACGGCTTCGCACTGCCGTTCGCGATCGCCGCGCGGGTGTGGGCGGCGGTCGCCACCCGTGCTGACGGCGTGCTTCGGATGCGCTCCGTGCAGCAACCCGGGGACGACACCGAGGTCTCACTGCGCGACCTGGCACCCGGGCGCCCCGGCGGCTGGGCGGCCCACGTCGCCGGGGTGGTGTGGGCAGCGCGGGAGGCCGGGTACCCGGTATCTGGCGCAGACATCCTGGTCGACGGCCGGGTGCCGCTCGGCAGCGGGCTCTCCTCGTCGCACGCACTGGAGTGCGCGGTGGTCACAGCCCTCGACGCGCTGCACGGCACCCGCCTAGGCCCCAACCAGCTGGCCCGGCTCGCGCTCGTGGCCGAGAACGATTTCGTCGGCGCGCCGACCGGGATGATGGACCAGATCGCGTCGCTGCGGGCAACCGCGGGCCACGCACTGTTCCTGGACAACCGCAGCCTCGATGTCGAACAGGTCCCGCTGGACCCGGCCCGGGCCGGCCTTCGGCTGCTGGTACTCAACACCCGCGTGCACCACGCCAATGCCGACGGCGCGTACGGCGACCGGCGGGCCGCCTGCGAGCGGGCGGCCCGGCTGCTGGGAGTCGCCGCCCTCCGCGATGTCGCCACCGAGGACCTCGACGGCGCCCTGGGCACGCTTCCCGATGAGCTGCACGGACGGGTGCGCCACGTCGTGACCGAGGACGCCCGGGTGCTGGGGGCCGTGGCCGCGCTGCGGGGCGGCGACTGGTCGCGGCTCGGGGCGCTGATGGACGCCTCGCACGAGTCGTTACGGGTCGACTACGAGGTCAGCTGCGACGAGCTGGACGTTGCCGTGGCCGCGGCCGGTGACGCCGGCGCGCTGGGTGCCCGAATGACCGGCGGGGGGTTCGGCGGCTCGGCGATCGCGCTGGTGCCGGTCGCCAGCGCCGGCACGGTGGGCGAGGCGGTCATCGCCGCCTTTGCCGGCCGTGGCTGGGCTGCCCCGGACATCGCGGAGGTCACGCCCTCGGCCGGCGCCCGCCGCGACGCCTGATCAGTCTCTCAAAGGACCGCCCGTTTGTCAGGGAAGCAGTCGACTTGGTATGACCTGTCCATGGCCTTCCCCCGCTCCGGCAGCCACCGCCCGGGGTCCGACGGTGAGCGTGCCCTGCAGGCGCAGCTCGGCAGCACCGACCGCGCGGACCGGTTCTACGACGACCAGGTGCTGGACCACCTGAACCCGCTGATGCGCTCATTCGTCCGCCGCCAGCGGATGTTCTTCCTCGCCACGGCCGACGCGTCGGGCGCCTGCGACAGCACGCTGCGAGCGGGCCCGCCCGGCTTCCTCTCGGTGCTCGACTCGCGGACCCTGGCCTGGCCGGAGTTCCGCGGGAACGGCGTGATGGCCAGCATGGGCAACATCGCCGAGAACCCGCAGGTGGGACTGCTGCTGGTCGACTTCGTCGAGGACACCGTGGGCCTGCACGTCAACGGCCGGGCCGCGCTGGTGGACGTGGCCACGATGGCCAAGGCGGGCGTGCGGGCTGACTCCCCAGCGGGCGGGACGGCCCGGCTCTGGGTGCGGGTCGAGGTCGAGGAGGCCTACATCCACTGCTCGAAGCACATCCCGCTGCTCGCCGAGGCACCGGCGGGCGAGGACGCGACCGTACGCCGGTCCCGCACCGTCGACTACTTCGGTGCCGCCGCGTCCCGCTGCCGCATCGACGAGGCCGCCAGCTAGCCGCAGGCTTGGGCGCCTGCACGAAGTGGACGCCTACACACCAGGTTGTCGGCGTGTCTGGTGTCGGAGCGTCCAATGGATCTTCGGGTGGCACCGGCATGCGGGAGAACGCAAAGGAAACACGGACTCACCGCGTCTGAGGCGGCAGGTCACGCTCACCCGACCACCATGCACCGGATGAATCCGTGTTTTCTTCGCACTCGACAACCCGGCCAGCCAGGTTGCCGCAAAGTGGACCGGATGGTGGTCGATGGCGTACGCCGGTAGCCGGTCCGCTTTGAATGTGCACGACGCGATGTCACTGGTTGCACGAAGTGGACGCCGACACACTGCCGCATCCAATCCAAATGGCCGGCCGGTCTAGCTGCGCGGAGCTAGCTGCCGACCTTGGTGGACAGGTTCTGGTCCAGGGCGGCCAGGAAGTCCTCGGTGGTGGCCCACGGCTGGTCCGGGCCGACGAGCAGGGCCAGGTCCTTGGTCATGGTGCCGGCCTCGACCGTCTCGACACAGACCTGCTCCAGGGCCTCGGCGAAGCCGGTGACCTCGGGTGTGCCGTCGAGCTTGCCGCGGTGCTTGAGCCCGCCGGTCCACGCGAAAATCGAGGCGATCGGGTTGGTGGACGTCGGCTTGCCCTGCTGGTGCTGGCGGAAGTGCCGGGTCACCGTGCCGTGCGCCGCCTCGGCCTCGACGGTCTTCCCGTCCGGCGTCATCAGCACCGAGGTCATCAGCCCCAGCGAGCCGAAGCCCTGCGCCACGGTGTCGGACTGCACGTCGCCGTCGTAGTTCTTGCAGGCCCAGACGTAGCCGCCCTCCCACTTGAGGGCGGCGGCGACCATGTCGTCGATCAGGCGGTGCTCGTAGGTGAGCCCGGCCTTCTCGAAGTCGGCCTTGAACTCCGACTCGTAGACCTCGGCGAAGATGTCCTTGAACGCACCGTCGTAGGCCTTGAGGATCGTGTTCTTCGTCGACAGGTAGACGGGGTAGTCGCGCTGCAGCCCGTAGTTGAGGGACGCGCGGGCGAAGTCCTCGATGGACTTGTTGAAGTTGAACATGCCCATCGCCACGCCACCGTCGTCGCCGTAGTTGGCCACCACGTGCTGGATCGGCTCGGACCCGTCCGACGGTGTGAAGGTGATCGTCAGCTCGCCGGCACCGGGCACCTTGAAGTTCGTGGCCTTGTACTGGTCGCCGTGCGCGTGGCGGCCGATGATGATCGGCTTGGTCCAGCCGGGAACCAGCCGCGGGATGTTGCTGATGATGATCGGCTCGCGGAAGATGACGCCGCCGAGGATGTTGCGGATGGTGCCGTTCGGGCTCTTCCACATCTCCTTGAGGCCGAACTCCTCGACCCGCGCCTCGTCCGGCGTGATCGTCGCGCACTTCACGCCGACGCCGTGCGCCTTGATGGCGTTGGCCGCGTCGATCGTCACCTGGTCGCCGGTGGCGTCGCGGTGCTCGATGCCCAGGTCGTAGTACTCGAGGTCGATGTCGAGATAGGGGTGGATCAGCCGGTCCTTGATGAACGACCAGATGATCCGGGTCATCTCGTCGCCGTCGAGCTCGACGACCTTGTTCTGCACCTTGATCTTCGCCACGAGGCTGCTCCTGTTGTCCTGAGTCCGTGAGGTCCTGAGGTGGTACGCCGGTCAGACCAGCCCGAGGCCCTGGACCGCGTCGCGCTCCTCGACCAGCTCGGCTACCGACGCGTCGATCCGGGCGCGGGAGAAGTCGTCGACGTCCAGGCCTTGGACGATCTCCCAGTCGCCCCCGGAGGAGGTGACGGGGAACGACGAGACGAGGCCCTCGGGCACTCCGTAGGAGCCGTCGGACACGATGGCCGCCGAGGTCCAGTCACCCTCCGGGGTGCCGTTGATCCAGCTGAACACGTGGTCGACTGCCGCGTTCGCCGCCGACGCGGCCGACGACGCCCCGCGCGCCTCGATGATGGCCGCGCCGCGCTTGGCCACCGTCGGGATGAAGAAGTCCGCGATCCACGCGTCGTCGTCGAGCACCTCGCGGGCCGGCTTGCCGCCCACGGTCGCGTGCGACAGGTCGGGGTACTGGGTCGCCGAGTGGTTGCCCCAGATGGTGAGTTTCTGGATCTCGGTCACCGACGTACGCATCTTGTTCGCCAGCTGGCTCAGGGCCCGGTTGTGGTCCAGCCGGGTCATCGCTGTGAACCGAGACTTCGGCACGTCCGGCGCGTGTGAGGCGGCGATCAACGCGTTGGTGTTGGCCGGGTTGCCGACGACCAGCACCCGGACGTCGTCCGCGGCACCGGCGTTGATGGCCTCGCCCTGCGGCTTGAAGATGCCGCCGTTCGCCTCGAGCAGGTCACCACGCTCCATGCCCGCCGTGCGCGGGCGGGCGCCCACCAGCAGCGCCACGTTGACGCCGTCGAACGCCGTCTTCGCGTCGTCGGTGATGTCGATGCGCTTCAGCAGCGGGAAGGCGCAGTCGTCCAGCTCCATCGCGGTGCCTTCGGCAGCTTTGAGGGCGGGTGTGATCTCCAGCAGCCGCAGGTGCACGGGCAGGTCCGGCCCCAGCAGCTGACCGGAGGCGATCCGGAAGAGCAGGGCGTAGCCGATCTGGCCGGCGGCGCCGGTGACGGTGACGGTGACGGGGGTCCGGGCCATGGCGAGGCGCTCCTTCGCGTCGACGGCGCACGCACGTGGGTTGCTGCGCAGCAGATCTCTCGTCATCAAGAGACCTAGGCGAACGAGGCTATCCCAGCACGTCCGAGGCCCGGTGGCGAGGTCTGGCTCAGCCGCGGGACGGCGGCACGATCACCGCGAGCACCACCAGCGAGGCGCCCATGCTCACGAGCACGAGCACGTCGAAGGCCCGGCTGCGGACGACCAGGAGCCCCACCCGTCGCACCGGCAGCACCAGCCGGGCCAGCGCCGCGAACAGCACCGACACCCCGAGGAGCAGGCAGCCGCTGCGGAAGTGGTCCAGCGCCACCGCCGAGAGCCCCACGACCCCGCCGCCCAGCACGGTGAGCAGCGGCCACTGCCGGCCGACCCAGCCGCCGCGGATCGGCGGCCGGTCGTCGACGGTCTCGGTGCGGCTCACCCACTGCCTCGCTGCGCCTCGCGCTCGGCCCGCTCGACCACGTTGAGCAGCAGCATCGCCCGGGTCATCGGCCCCACCCCGCCGGGCATCGGCGCGACGTAGCCCGCGACCTCGCGCACCTCCGGCGCGACGTCCCCGACCAGGCCGGCGTCGGTGCGGGTGATGCCGACGTCGACGACCGCGGCACCCGGCCGCACCAGGTCCGGCGTCGACCAGCCCGGGCACGCCCGCGGCGGCGACGATCACGTCGGCCCGGCGCAGGTGCCCACCGAGGTCCCTGGTCCCGGTGTGGCACAGCGTCACGGTCGAGTTCTCGGTACGCCGGGTGAGCAGCAGCCCCAGCGGCCGCCCGACGGTGACGCCGCGGCCGACGACGACGACATGGGCACCCGCGAGCTCGACGCCGTAGCGCCGGAGCAGGACCACGATGCCCGCGCGGCGTGCACGGCAGCGGCCCGTCCTCCATCAGCACCAGCCGCCCGAGGTTGGTCGGGTGCAGGCCGTCGGCGTCCTTGGCCGGGTCCATCCGGGTCAGCAACGCGCCCGAGTCGAGACCGGCCGGCAGCGGCAGCTGGACGATGTACCCGGTGCAGGCCGGGTCGGCGTTCAGCTCGTCGACGACCGCCTCGACGTCGGCCTGGGTCGCGGTCGCCGGCAGCTCGCGGGCCAGCGAGGTCAGGCCGACCTCGGCGCAGTCGCGGTGCTTGCCGGCGACGTACGACCGGCTGCCGGGGTCGTCGCCCACCAGCACGGTGCCGAGCCCGGGGACGATGCCTTGCTCCCGGAGCCGGGACACCCGCCCGGTCAGGTCGGCCCGGATCTCGGCCGCGGCGGCCTTCCCGTCGAGGATCGTCGCGCTCACGGTCGCCGAGTCTGTCACGGCCGATCCACGGTGCTGAGAGCCACGGTGCTGCTCGATACCCGATCCGCGCTCCCGCTCAATACCTGATCTTCGCTCCCGTTCAATACCTGATCTTCGCTCCCGCTCAATGCGCGAAGTGCCGCACGCCGGTCAGGTAGAGCGTGACCCCCGCGGCGGTCGCGGCCGCCACGACCTCCTCGTCGCGCACCGACCCGCCCGGCTGGACCACCGCGCGCACCCCCGCGTCGAGCAGCACCTGCAGGCCGTCGGCGAACGGGAAGAACGCGTCCGAGGCGGCCACCGCACCGGCCGCGCGCTCCCCCGCCCGGGACACCGCGAGGCGGGCCGAGTCGACCCGGTTGACCTGGCCCATGCCGACCCCGACGGTGGCGCCGCCGGCGGCCAGCAGGATCGCGTTGGACTTCACCGCCCGGCAGGCCCGCCAGGCGAAGGCGAGGTCGGCGAGCACGGCGTCGTCGGCCGGCTTGCCGGCGGCCAGCGTCCAGGTCGACGGGTCGTCGCCCTCGGCGTCGACCCGGTCCGCGGTCTGGGCCAGCACCCCGCCCGACACCTGGCGCAGCTCGACGGCGTCGCGCCGGTGCCCGTCGGGCAGCTCGAGCAGGCGCACGTTCTTCTTCCTGCTGAGCAGGGCGAACGCGTCCGTCGTCGAACGACGGCGCCACCACCACCTCGGTGAACACCTCGGCCAGCTGCTCGGCCATCGCCAGGGTGACCGGGCGGTTGGCCGCGACCACGCCGCCGAAGGCGGACACCGGGTCGCAGGCGTGCGCGGCCGCGTGCGCCGCGGCGATGTCGGCGCCGACCGCGATGCCGCACGGGTTGGTGTGCTTGATGATCGCGACGGCCGGCTGGTCGAAGTCGAACGCGGTCCGCAGCGCCGCGTCGGCGTCGACGTAGTTGTTGTAGGACATCTCCTTGCCGTGCAGCACGGTGCCCTGGGCGATGCCGGGCGGCGGCGGCCTGGTCGACGTAGAGCGCGGCCTGCTGGTGCGGGTTCTCGCCGTAGCGCAGGACGCCGGCCCGCTCCAGGGCCAGCCCGGCGTACGGCGGCCACCGCTGCGGGTCGCTGGTCAGCTCCTGCTGGCACCAGGTGGCGACCGCCGTGTCGTAGGCCGCCGTGTGCGCGAACGCCTGCGCCGCGAGCCGACGCCGGGCCGCCAGGTCGAAGCCTCCCGCCTGCACCGCGGCCAGCACCTGGTCGTACGACGTGGGGTCGACGACCACCGCGACGCTGGGGTGGTTCTTCGCCGCGGCCCGCACCATCGACGGGCCGCCGATGTCGATCTGCTCGACCACCTCGTCGGTCCCTGCGCCGGAGGCCACGGTCTCGCGGAACGGGTAGAGGTTGACCACGACCAGGTCGAAGGCCTCGATGCCGAGGTCGGCGAGCTGCTGCACGTGGTCCTCCCTCCGGCGGTCGGCCAGGATGCCCGCGTGCACCCGCGGGGTGCAGCGTCTTCACCCGCCCGTCCAGGCACTCGGGGAAGCCGGTGAGCTCCTCGACGGGGGTGACCGGCACTCCGGCGGCCGCGATCCGCGCGGCCGTCGACCCGGTCGAGACCAGCGCGACGCCGGCCTCGTGCAGCCCGCGGGCCAGGTCCTCCAGGCCGGTCTTGTCGTAGACACTGAGCAGTGCGCGGCGCACCGGCACCTGCTGGAGCTCGCTCACGGGATGGTGACCTTCCGTCCGGTGACCGTCCAGCCCTCACGGGCCAGCCGGCCGACGACGTCGACGAGCATCGCGCGCTCCTCGACCTTGATGCGCTCGTGCAGCGACTCCTCGTCGTCGCCGTCGAGCACCGGGACCGTCCGCTGGGCGACGATCGGCCCGGTGTCGACGCCGCCGTCGACCACGAACAACGTCGCGCCGCTGACCTTGGCCCCGTAGGCCAGCGCGTCCCGCGGCCCGTGCATGCCGGGGAACGCGGGCAGCAGCGCCGGGTGGCTGTTGACGAACCGCCCGTCGAACCGGTCGAGAAACGCCGGGCCTACCAGCCGCATGAAGCCGGCCGACACCACCAGGTCGGGCCTCAGCGCCGTCACCCGGTCGGCCAGCGCGACGTCCCAGGCGGCCCGGTCGGCGTGCTCGGCCGGCGCGCAGACGAACGTGTCGACCCCCGCGGATCGGGCCCGGTCCAGCGCACCGGCACCGTCGCGGTCGGATCCCACCGCGACGACCGTCACGCCGTACGCGGGGTCGGCTGCCGCGTCGAGCAGCGCCTGCAGGGTGGAGCCGCTGCCGGAGGCCAGCACGACCACCCGCGGTCCCGGCCCGAAGTGCACGCGCCCGACCCTAGCGGCGGCGCAGCACGAACTGCGTGGCGGCCATGACGGCGGCCACCTCGATCCCGGCGAGCACCGCGACCAGCCACCAGGTGGGACCGGTCTCGCCCAGCCGGCCTGGCCCGGCCGGTCCGGAGGCGAGCAGGCAGAGCACGGCGACCGCTCCAGCGAGCAGGCCGCCGGCGACCGCGGAAGCTGCGGCGACCGGCCGCCACCCGTCCACCGCGACGGCGCCGGACCGCCGGCAGAGCATGCCCGCCACCACGCCGGCAGCGACCGGGACCAGCAGCAGCACCGGTGCCCAGGCCGGGCCCGGATCCTGCGGCAGCGCGGCCAGCAGCGGGAAGACCGGGACCGCACCCAGGTCGGTGCCGCCGACCGACACCGTGGTCCCGGCGCCGACCGCGAACCCCGGGCCGACCACGAACGCGAGACCCCACACGGCCGCCGTGGGCAGGTAGAGCAGGCAGAGCAGCGCCACCAGGAGGCCGCCGCCGATACCGGCGCCCAGGCTGTCGATCAGCAGCACGGCCCGGTCGTGGTGCACCGCCAGCGACCCGCCGACCAGCACGGCCCCGCCGGCGACCAAGGTGGCCAGGGCGGCCGCAGCCGGGGCGCCGGCCGCCCGCACGAGGGCTGGCAGCCGGCGGCTGACCCCGGCCCAGGTCCCGGTGGCCCGCACCGCTCCGGTGCCGGAGCCGAGGGCGGCGACCCCGGCGGCCCCGAGGAACGCGCTCACCGGCAGCGCCTGGACCGCGTCGGTGCGGGCCAGCAGCGCCACGAGGGTCGCGACCACGGCGTACGTGGCAGTGACCGACGACACCAGCGCGAGCACGCCGGTGCGCCCGCGCACGCCGGCGGCCCGACCGGCCCGCACGGTGGCGGTGTGCAGCAGCGCCAGCGGCAGCGCGGTCAGGCCCAGCGGCACCAGCGCCAGCTCCCCGCCCGGGACGGCCAGGTGGGCGTGGTGGCCCACCAGCCAGGCCTGCAGGGCGGTGGCGACCGCATCGGTGGCGTCGGCCCCGCTGTCGGCGGTCGAGGCCCAGGCGACCAGCACCAGGACCATGACGGCGAGCACGCCCAGCGCAGCCGACCGCAGCGCGGCCACCATGCCGACCACGGTCACCGAGCGCGGGGTCGGCGGCGGCGCCGACCTCGCGCCCGCTGGCTTCCGGGTCGCGCGCCCGCGGTGCGGACGAGGCGGCCGGGACAGGAGCTCGGTCATCGGACCCATCGTCGCCGCTGGCGGGCGTCCGGCCCCGCACCCGGCGCCTTGTCGGCGGGTCGCGGGCAGCCGATGCAACCGGGTAGGCCGGTCGGGCGTCATCCTTCTTTGAGAGCACGACCGAGCACGACCGAGCAGCGGCACAGGGAGGGGCGAGGTGAAGGACGCCGAAGGCTTCGACGCCTTCTACGCGGCCGGCAACAAGCGGGTCCTGCACCAGATGTACGCCATGACCGGCAACCTGTCCGACGCCCAGGAGCTGACCCAGGAGGCCTACGCCCGGGCCTGGCAGCGCTGGTCGACGGTCTCGACGTACGACGACCCCGAGGCCTGGGTGCGCACGGTGGCCTGGCGGCTGGCGGCGAGCCGCTGGCGCAAGGCCAAGAACGGCGTGGCCGCGATGCTGCGGCACGGGCCGCCGGAGCACACCCCCGAGCCCAGCATCGACAACGTGGCCCTGGTCGCCGCGCTCCGGCAGATCCCGGACGCGCAGCGGCGGGCCATCGTCCTGCACCACCTCAGCGGCCTCTCGGTCGCCGAGGTCGCCCACGAGGTGGGAGCACCCGAGGGCACGGTCAAGGCGCGCCTGTCGCGCGGCCGGGCCGCCCTTGCCGCGCTTCTGGCCGACAGCACGCTCGCGGAGGTGAGCCCCCATGCCTGAGCACAACGACCCGATGACGAACACGCTGGACACGCTGCGCTCGGACGTCGAGCGCCTCCCGCTGTCCGACTCGCTCACCGTCCGCCGGCGGGGCGACCGGCGTACCCGCAACCAGGCCGTCGGCGGCGCGCTCGCGGTGGTGGCGCTGGTGGCCGGTGCCGCGGGCATCTACGGCGGTCTCGGCGGCGACGACGGGGCCAGCAACATCCCCGCGGTCAGCCCGACCCCGACCGAGTCCCCGCTCGCGCTGGCGGACGACCCGTTGCTGAAGCCGACCGACCTCACCGGCCTCGGCCGGTACGGCAGCCTCCCGGTGCTGCAGGCGCCCACCGAGCCCGACCTCACGCCGCCGGCCGGCGTGTGCCAGATCCGGCCGACCAAGTGGGGCGCCGGGCAGCTGTACGCGACCCGCTTCTACCAGGACGGCTCCACGCTCGACATCGTCGAGGTCGTGCTCCGCTACGACACGGCCGAGCAGGCGAAGGTGGCGCTGGACCAGCCGGGCACCGACCTGGCCCTCTGCCCCGAGCCGGACCCGGCCGAGGGAACCCTCGAGGTCCGGCCGCCCGAGACGATGGCCGGTGTCGAGGACGGCGTGCACGTGGCGCGCTACTTCACCCCGTCGGCGGCGTCCGAGCCCAGCTACTACGAGGTGGCGGCCGCGCGCACCAGCAACGTGGTGGTCGTGCTGACCTGGGCCGCCGACGACACGCCCAGCGGCAACCCGGACAGCTGGGCCTGGTCCGGCGGGCAGCTGCAGACCGCCCTCGACCGCGCCGTCAAGTGATCCTTGGGCCGTACGCCGGTCAGCCGGCCGTCATGATCTCGCGCATCAGCTGCGCGGTGGCCGACGGCGTCCTGCCGACCTTGACGCCGACCGCCTCCAGCGCGTCCTGCTTGGCCTGGGCCGTGCCGGACGAGCCGGAGACGATCGCGCCGGCGTGGCCCATCGTCTTGCCCTCGGGCGCGGTGAAGCCGGCGACGTAGCCGACGACCGGCTTGGTCACGTTGTCCTTGATGTAGGCCGCCGCGCGCTCCTCGGCGTCGCCGCCGATCTCGCCGATCATCACGATCGCGTCGGTCTCGGGGTCGGCCTCGAAGGCCGCGAGGCAGTCGATGTGCGTGGTGCCGATGACCGGGTCGCCGCCGATGCCGACCGCGGTGGAGAAGCCGATGTCCCGCAGCTCGTACATCATCTGGTAGGTCAGGGTGCCCGACTTGGAGACCAGCCCGATCCGGCCGGCCTTGGTGATGTCGGCCGGGATGATGCCGGCGTTGGACTTCGCCGGGGCTGATCAGGCCGGGGCAGTTCGGCCCGATGATCCGGGTCGTGCCGGCGTTGACCGCGTGCTGGTAGAACGCCGCCGAGTCGTGCACCGGGATGCCCTCGGTGATGACGACGCACAGCGGGATCGCGGCGTCGACCGCCTCGAGACCGCGCCCTTGGCGAACGCCGGCGGCACGAAGACGACCGACACGTCGGCGCCGGTCTCCTTCATGGCCTCGGCGACGGTCGCGAACACCGGCACCTGGACGCCCGTCGACGTCGACGGTGGTGCCGGCCTTGCGCGGGTTGACGCCGCCGACGACCTGCGCGCCGGACGCGACCATCCGCCGGGTGTGCTTGGTGCCCTCGGAGCCGGTCATGCCCTGGACGATGATCTTGGAGTTCTCGGTCAGCCAGATGGCCATGTCAGTGAGTCCCTCGTCCCTCGTACTTGGCAGCCAGCTCGGCGGCCCGCGCCGGCGGCGCCGTCCATGGTGTCGACCTGCTCGAGCAGCGGCAGCTGCGCCTCGGTGAGGATCCGCCGGCCCTCCTCGGCGTTGTTGCCGTCCAGCCGGACGACGAGCGGGTGGCTGATCTCGTCGCCGCGCTCCTGCAGCAGGCCGAAGGCCTGCACGATGCCGTTGGCCACCGCGTCGCAGGCGGTGATGCCGCCGAAGACGTTGACGAACACCGACTTCACGTCCGGGTCGCCCAGGATGATCTCCAGCCCGTTGGCCATCACCTCGGCCGACGCGCCGCCGCCGATGTCGAGGAAGTTCGCCGGCTTCACCCCGCCGTGCTCCTCACCGGCGTAGGCGACGACGTCGAGGGTCGACATCACCAGCCCGGCGCCGTTGCCGATGATGCCGACCGCACCGTCGAGCTTGACGTAGTTGAGGTCCTTCGCCTTGGCCTGCGCCTCCAGCGGGTCGGCCGAGAACTCGTCCTCGAGGCCGGGGTGGTCCGGCTGGCGGAAGTCGGCGTTGCCGTCGAGGGTCACCTTGCCGTCGAGCGCGACGATCCGGCCGTCGGCCGTCTTCACCAGCGGGTTGACCTCGACCAGCGTCGCGTCCTCGGCGACGAAGACGCCCCAGAGCTTCACGATCGCGGCCGCGACCTCGTCGACGCACGTCGGCCGGGAAGCCGCCCTGCGCCGCGATCTCGCGGGCCTTCGCCTCGTCGATCGCCCTCGAGCGCGTCGACCGCGACCCGGGCCAGCGCCTCGGGCTTCTCGACGGCGAGCTGCTCGATCTCCATGCCGCCCTCGCGGGACGCCATCGCGAGGTAGGTGCGGTTGGCGCGGTCCAGCAGCACCGAGAAGTAGTACTCCTCGTCGATCGCGGCGGCCGGCGCGATCATCACCCGGTGCACGGTGTGCCCCTTGATGTCCATGCCGAGGATCTGCGAGGCCACCTGCTCGGCCTCCTCGACCGAGGACGCGAGCTTGACGCCGCCGGCCTTGCCGCGGCCGCCGACCTTCACCTGCGCCTTGACCACGACCTTGCCGCCGCCCTCGGGCAGCAGCCGCTCGGCGGCGGCCCGCGCCTCCTCCGGCGTCTCGGCGACGGCGCCGCCCAGCACGGGCACGCCGTGCTTCTCGAAGAGGTCGCGTGCCTGGTACTCGAAGAGGTCCACGGGTCAGTCCTCGCACTCGGATCCGCTCGGATCGATCGGTGCTGGCGGCGTCACGCGAGCGTAACCGCAGCGCCAGCTCGGCGCGTTGAACCGGGCGAACCCGACCACACTGGAGGCCCTCGTGCGCCACGTCCCGACCCGCCGCCCTCGGCGCCACCACCGTGGCGGCCGCGCTGACCGGTGGCCTGCTCACCGGCGTACCGGGTGCCGACGCCGCCGCCTGCGCAGGCCGCCGGACCACCGTCACGGTGCAGAGCAAGGAGCATCGACGTCACGGTCGGCCCGGCCGGCGCCCGGAAGGTCTGCACGGTCGTCTTCGACCTCTACCGGCCGTCGACGGCCACCCGGCGGCACCCGAAGCCGGCGATCCTCACCACCAACGGCTTCGGCGGCTCCAAGGACGACCAGGCCGACCTCGGCGACGGCTTCGCGAAGCGCGGGTACGTCGTCCTGTCGTACTCCGGCCTCGGCTTCGGCGGCTCCGACTGCAAGATCACCCTCGACGACCCGGACTGGGACGGCCAGGCCGCCAAGCAGCTGGTGACCTACCTCGGCGGCGGCAAGCCGGCCAACGACGGCAGCCGGGTCCGCTACGTCCGCAAGGACGCGCGGTCGCACGACGGCGGCGGCGCCGGCACGACCCGCGGGTCGGCATGGTCGGCGGCTCCTACGGCGGCCAGGTGCAGTTCGCGGTCGCCGGCATCGACCCGCGCGTCGACACGATCGTCCCGATCATCACCTGGAACGACCTGTCCTACTCGCTGGCGCCCGAACAACACCGACTTCACGACGCCGACCGGCGAGGGCGTGCGCTACGGCACCCCGGGCAGCGAGAAGGTCGGCTGGACCAGCCTGTTCTTCGGGGTCGGCATCGCCGACGGCATCCAGCACGCGCAGCACCGACCCGACCCGCAACGTCGGCTGCCCCAACTTCGCCGACCAGGCCTGCGTCGGCCAAGGCGCAGATGGACGCGCTCGGCTACCCCACCCAGGACACCCTCGACTTCGCCCGGCACGCCAGCGTCTCGTCGTACGTCGACGAGGATCCGGATCCCCACGCTGCTCGTGCAGGGCCAGAACGACACGCTGTTCAACCTGCAGGAGGCGGCCGCGACCTACCGCGCGCTGCGGGCCCAGGGCACGCCGGTGAAGATGATCTGGCAGTCGTGGGGCCACAGCGGCGGCGGCAGCCCCGGCGCCGGGCGAGCTCGACATGGCCCGACCCGGCGCCGAGCTACGAGGGCCGCCGGATCATCCGCTGGTTCGCCCACCACCTCAAGGACCGCAAGGTCTCGCACCGGCCCGCGGTTCACGTACTTCCGCGACTGGGTCCCCTACACCGGCATCGCCACCCCGGCGTACGGCACCGCGTCGGCGCTACCCGGTCGGCACGACGCAGGACCTCTACCTGTCCGGCAGCCGACGCCCTCGTCGCCGAAGGCCGCTCGTCGGTGCAGCCGGGCAGCGCGTCCTACGCCAACGTCGCCGGCGAGGTGCCGACCAGCTTCAGCGAGGTCTCCGCGCTGCAGGGCTCGCCGGTGCCGGACGGCGTCACGCCGCCGTACGACACCCCCGGCACCTTCGCCGCCTGGACGACGGCGCCGCTGGCGGCGCCCGTCGTCTCGGTCGGCGTGCCGACGCTGACGCTGCGGCTGTCGTCACCGGTGGCCGAGCAGACCCAGGCCGGCGGCCCGGCCGGGCAGCTGCTGCTGTTCGCCAAGATCTACGACGTCGCGCCGGACGGCAGCAAGACCCTGGTGCACCGGCTGGTCTCGCCGACCCGGGTCGCCGACGTCCGCAAGCCCGTCACCATCGAGCTGCCGGGTGTGGTGCACCGCTACGAGGCGGGCCACCGGCTGTCGGTGGTGGTGGCGGCCACCGACGCCGCCTACCGCAACAACAAGGTCGGTGCAGCCGGTCACGGTGCTCACGTCGCCCGGGCGACCCCGGCGTCCTGCGCCTGCCGGTGCTCGGCGCGGCGTGTCCTGACGGCGCGGTCCGCGCGAGGTCAGGCTGGGCGGCGGTGCCGAGGTTCTCGCGCACCCAGCTGATGATCTCGCCGGTCGTCGCACCGGGGGTGAAGACCTTGGCGACGCCCATCTCGGTGAGCTCGGGCATGTCGGCCTCGGGCACGATGCCGCCGCCGAAGACCACGATGTCGCGACGCGTCCCGCTCGCGCAGCAGGTCGATGACCTTCGGGCGAACAGCGTCATGTGCGCCCCGGACAGCACCGACATGCCGATCGCGTCGGCGTCCTCCTGGATGGCCGTCTCGACGATCTGCTCGGGGGTCTGGTGCAGCCCGGTGTAGACGACCTCGACCCCGGCGTCGCGCAGCGCGCGGGCGACCACCTTGGCGCCGCGGTCGTGCCCGTCGAGGCCGGGCTTGGCGACGACGACGCGGACCGGGCGCGGAGCTGCTCACGGTCGCCAGAGCGTAGCCCGCGGCCGCTCGGCGCGTCCGTGCGGCGAGGACGGGGTAGGCGACGGCTACGGTGCCCGGGACGCTCAGGCAGATGAACCGACGAGCCGAAAGGTGATCACGGACGTGCGGGACAGGGTGCGGGATCGGCCGGGACGCGCGTCCACGCCGCAGCCGCGGCGAGCCGTCAGCTGCTCCCCGACCGCCCTGCGCGGCGCCGCCGTCGAGGTCGGCTGGGTCGCCGCGCACGCCGCGCTCTACCCGCTCGGCGTCGTCAAGGAGCGCGCCGTGGCGCGCGGCGACGCGCGCCGCGACCTCGCCGGGCTCTCCCCGCTGCAGCGCGGCCTCGTGGTCGGGGACGTCGAGGCCTCCGGCACCCCGATCCTGCTGGTGCACGGCATGGTCGACAACCGTTCGATCTTCACGGTGCTGCGGCGCGGCGCTGCGGCGGCGCGGCTTCCGCCGGGTGCTCGGCCATCAACTACAGCCCGCTGACCCGCGACGTCCGGCTCGCGGCCACCAACCTGGCCACCCGGGTCGAGGAGCATCTGCGCGGAGACCGGCTTCGAGCGCATCCACCTGATCGGCCACAGCATGGGCGGGCTGATCGCGCGCTACTACGTGCAGCGGCTGGACGGCGACGCCCGGGTGCACACCCTGGTGACGCTCGGCACCCCGCACGCCGGCACCCTGCCGGCCCGGCTGATCCCGCACCGGCTGGCCCGCCAGCTGCGCCCGGACAGCGACCTGGTCGCCGAGCTGGCGAGCCGGCGCCCGGCTGCCGCGACCCGGTTCCTCGCGGTGTGGAGCGACCTCGACCAGATGATGGTGCCCAAGCGCGCCGCCCGGATCGACCACCCCGACCTGGACGCCCGCAACGTCCTCATCCGCGGCGTCGGCCACATGTCGCTGCCGATCCACCGCCGGGCCGTCCACGAGATCGGCGCGACGCTGGCCCAGCTCGACCACGCACGGCGCGCACCGTCACGCCCGGCGTGACGCCGATCAGCAGCGACCGGCCGGACCGCTCCGAGCGCCTGGACCGGAGGCCCCGCGGGCCGGGCCGCCGTGACCTGCACCACGGGGACGTTTCCGGCCGGACGAGTCGGACATAAGACCCACGGACAGGGTCGGATCATCGACCGTCCGTCACGCTGAGCTGACGCGCTGTGCTTGAACAACATGTGAACACCCGGCCGGTTGGCCGTCGCACGTGATCTCCCCGTTATCGTCGCGCAGTCCCCCTGCCCCCCGACGACGAGGCGATCCCCCCGTGCCACCTCGCCGCCCGCCAAGCGGACGCCACCGCAAGCCCAGCCGCAACAACGGTCCTGCGTACGTCACCGCCGCCACGCTGGCCGCCTTCGCTGTCAGCGGCCTCAACGTGCCCGGAGCCATCGGCGCCGCCCGCGAGAGCGGCGTCTCGGGCACGCAGCCAGCAGCTCCAGCAGGCCCGCACCATCGCCGCCGGACAGCTGCGCCAGACGCTGGTTCGCAGCAGGAGCAGCGCGCCAGCCGGCTGCGCGACGCCCAGAGCATCATGGTCCGGCAGGTCCAGGACTGCTGCCGAGGAGGAGCGCGCGGCCCGCGAGGCGGCCCGGCCGAAGTGGGTCGTCCCCGTCGACCACTTCCGGCTGACCGCCGGGTTCGGCGACGTCGGCCTGTGGAGCAGCATCCACACCGGCCAGGACTTCGCGGCCCCCGAGGGCACGCCGGTCCACGCGGTCGGTGACGGCAAGATCATCTTCGCGTCGTACGACGGCTCGTACGGCAACAAGATCGCGATCCTGCACCCCGACGGCACCGTCACCTGGTACGCGCACCTGTCGGCCTTCCTGCAGACCAGCGGCACCGTCGAGGCCGGCGACGTGATCGGCCGGATCGGGTCCACCGGCAACACCACCGGGCCGCACCTGCACCTCGAGGTCCGCCCGCACAACGGCGGTCCGGTCCCGCCGCTGACCTGGCTGCGCGAGCACGGCGTCAAGGTCTGACGCTCAGCGCCCTGAGCCGGCTCACGAGCTTCTCGACCGGGGCGTAGCGCAGCAGCAGCCGCTTCACCCCGCCGGTGCGGAAGTCGATCGACGCGACGGCCCGCTCGCCCACGCCCTCGACGGTGACCACCGAGCCCAGGCCGAACGTGTCGTGGGTGACCCGGTCGCCCGGCTCGAGGTGCACCACTACCCGGTTGCCCGGCGACCGAACGCCCGGCGCGCGCCGCCATCGCGGCCACCGCCGGGACGCTGGTCACCGTCGACTCCAGCCGGCGCCAGTCGATCAGCTGCCTCCGGGATCTCCTCCAGGAACCGCGACGCCGGGTAGGCCTGCGGCGCCCCCCAGGCGCTGCGCACCGTCGACCGGGTCAGGTAGAGCCGCTGCTCGGGCCCGGGTGATGCCGACGTAGGCCAGCCGCCGCTCCTCCTCGAGCTCGGTCGGGTCGCCCGAGCGAGCGCAGGTGCGGGAAGATCCCGTCCTCCAGCCCGGTCAGGAACACGACCGGGAACTCCAGGCCCTTCGCGGTGTGCAGCGTCATCAGCGTGACCACGCCCTGGCGACGGCGCGCCGTCCTCGCCGTCCTCCGGCTCGTCCGGGATCTCGTCGGCGTCGGCCACCAGCGCGACCTGCTCCATGAAGTCGACCAGCGTGCCGCTCGGGGCTGGCCTCCTCGAACTCGCGGGCCACGGCGACCAGCTCCTGCAGGTTCTCCAGCCGGGTCTGGTCCTGCGGGTCGGCTCGACCCGGACAGCTCGGCGGCGTAGCCGGTCCGGTCGAGCACCGCCTCGAGCACCGTGGCCGGCGACGGTGCCGGCCTCGACCAGCGTGCGCAGCTCGTCCATCAGGGTCCGGAACCCCTGCACCGCGGACAGCGACCGGGTGGCCAGCCCGTAGGCGTCCTCGCACCGCGTGCAGCGCCGCGTTGAACGTGATCGCCTCGCGCTGGGCCAGCGCCTCGAGGCACGCCTCGGCCCGGTCGCCGATGCCGCGCTTGGGCACGTTGAGGATCCGGCGCAGGGACACCGTGTCGGCCGGGTTGGCCAGCACCCGCAGGTAGGCCAGCGCGTCGCGCACCTCGCGCCGCTCGTAGAAGCGCACCCCGCCGACCACCTTGTAGGGCAGGCCGACCCGGATGAACACCTCCTCGAACACCCGGGACTGCGCGTTGGTCCGGTAGAACACCGCGACCTGGGACGGCAGCACGCCGTCGTCGTCGGTGAGCCGGTCGACCTCCTGGGCGACGAACGAGGCCTCGTCGTGCTCGTTGTCGGCCACGTAGCCGACGATCGGCGCGCCCTCCCCGGCGTCCGACCACAGGTTCTTGGGCTTGCGGCTGGCGTTGCGGGAGATGACCGCGTTGGCCGCGGACAGGATGGTCTGGGTGGAGCGGTAGTTCTGCTCGAGCAGGATCGTGGTGGCGTCCGGGTAGTCCTGCTCGAAGGCCAGGATGTTGCGGATCGTCGCGCCGCGGAACGCGTAGATCGACTGGTCGGCGTCCCCGACGACGCACAGCTCCGCAGGCGGTACGCCGAGCGAGGGATCCCCGCCGGTGACGAGCTCCTGCACCAGCACGTACTGCGCGTGGTTGGTGTCCTGGTACTCGTCCACCAGCACGTGCCGGAACCGGCGCCGGTAGTGCTCGGCCACCTCCGGGAAGGCCTGCAGCAGGTGCACCGTCGTCATGATCAGGTCGTCGAAGTCGAACGCGTTGGCCTCGTGCAGCCGCCGCTGGTAGAGCCGGTAGGCCTCGGCCAGCGTCTTCTCCAAGTGCGTCTCGGCCCGGCCGGCGAAGGTCTCGTGGTCGACCAGCTCGTTCTTGAGGTTGCTGACCTGGTTGGAGAACGACCGGGGCGGATAGCGCTTGGGGTCGAGGTCGAGGTCGCGGCAGACCAGCGTCATCAGCCGTTGGGAGTCGGCCTGGTCGTAGATCGAGAAGGTCGACTTCATCCCGAGGTGGGCCGCCTCGCGGCGCAGGATCCGCACGCAGGCGGAGTGGAACGTCGCCACCCACATCGCCTTGGCCCGGCCGCCGACCAGGGCGGTGACCCGCTCCTTCATCTCGCCGGCGGCCTTGTTGGTGAACGTGATGGCCAGCATCGCGCCCGGGTGGACGCTTGCGCTCGCCGAGCAGGTAGGCGATCCGGTGGGTGAGCACCCGCGTCTTGCCCGACCCGGCGCCGGCGACGATCAGCAGCGGGCTGCCCTCGTGCACCACCGCGGCCCGCTGCTGCGGGTTGAGCCCGTCGAGCAGGGCGGCCGTCCCGCGGCTGCCGCTCGGCGCGCTCGGGAGCCGCCGGCGGGCTGCCCGAAGGCAGCGGGAAGGTGTCGTCGAAGAGGGTGCTCATCTCCTCGACGAGTCTAGGCGGCGGGCCGGACTGATCCCCCGGTGACGGCGGTCCTACGCCAGCGGAGCTG
Organism: uncultured Actinomycetota bacterium; assembly: GCA_963728425.1. Classification (GTDB taxonomy): domain Bacteria; phylum Actinomycetota; class Actinomycetes; order JACCUZ01; family JACCUZ01; genus JAVEDA01. Next base: position 124,779 of record CAVSKC010000003.1, on the reverse strand, counting down.
GTTCGACGGCCGGAGCAGCGACCCAGCCGGTCACGTCGACCCGCACGTGGGCCATCGCACCGCTGAGCTGCAGGCTCACCTGCCCGCCGTACCGACCGAGACGGTGACGTCGGCGGTCCGGCCGGCGGCGTCCAGCGGCAGGCTCTCGACCGGCATCGGTGGAGCCGGCCGGCCAGAGCGCGGAGCTGGTGCCGGCCGCGTCCGGCCTGATCAGCTGCACCCGCAGCACGACGGCGGCCACGCCCGGTGGCCGGGACCCCGCCGCGCCGCCAGGACGGGCAGGTCGAGCCGGACGTCCGGGTGCACCCGGCAGGGACCGCCGGGCGTGCCGATGCCCTGCTTGGTGCCGAGCAGCTGGGCCGGCGGCAGCGGCAGACCGGGCCGAGGACGGGCGCCGGCATGACCACCGGCACCGGCGGCACGGTCGGGACCAGTCGGCGTCGGCGCCGGCGCCGGGCAGGCGACGAAGCCGGTGTAGAACGACGTCCGCTTCAGGGCGCCGTCCCAGGTGAAGCTGAGGTGCACGTGGGTGCGGTGGCAGATGTTGTCGAACTTCTTCTTCTGCTTCTTCGGCGCAGGCAGCCGTTGTACTCGGTCCAGCCCCGGCCCGGGTCGTACGCCCGCCAGGTCTGGTTGTTCCAGATCAGGTAGGTGATGCCGAGCCGGCGGGCCATCGCCTCGGGGTTGCCGAACCCGTCCGGCGCCTGCAGCCAGCCGACGAAGCGCGTCGGCCATCGCCTTCTGCTCGGGCACCCGGACGTTGACCATCCAGTCCAGCGCCCGGCCCTCCTCGTGACCGGAGTCGGCCGCGGTGCAGGGCCGCACGATGTTCGAGGAGATCGGGCCGTACGTCGCGAGCAGCAGGCGCCGCAGGTACTTCGGGCCGCGCTTCTCGGTCGGGCTGCAGCTGCTCTCCCGCTCCCAGCGCGGGTAGGCGTCGATGCCGGTGCCGAACGACTTGTCCGCCGTGGGCGTGACCGCCGCGGCGAGGCCGGACCCGCCTGCGCCAGCCCGAGCCAGCGAGCACGCGAGCGACCAGGGCCACGCGGGCGGGCAGGCGGCGGGAGCGCAGACGTCACCTCAGCGATCGACCCCCCGGCGCGCGAACCTTGAGCGCGTCTGCCTACGATGACGGCGCGATCACGAGAGGAGCAGCCTGGTGCTGGACGACAGCGAGGTCGAGCGGGTCCTGGTGGTGACCGCGCACCCCGACGACGTCGACTTCGGTGCGGCGGGCACGATCTCCGGCTGGACCGCGGCCGGGCATCGAGGTGACCTACTGCGTCTGCACCGACGGGGACGCCGGCGGCTTCGACCCCGACCGTGCCGCGGTCGGAGATCCCCGGCATCCGGCGCGCCGAGCAGCAGGCGGCCGCGCAAGGCGGTGGGCGTGACCGACGTCCGGTTCCTGGGCTACAAGGACGGCTGCGCTCGAGGCGACCCAGGACCTGCGGCGCGACATCAGCCGGGTGATCCGGCAGGTCCGGCCGCAGCGGGCGCTGATCCAGAGCCCGGAACGCAACTGGGCCCGGGTCGGCGCCAGCCACCCCGACCACCTGGCGGCCGGGGTCGCGGCGATCGCGGCGATCTACCCGGACGCGCGCAACCCGTTCGCCCACCCGACGCTGCTCGCCGACGAGGGCCTCGACCGACTGGGCGGTGGCCGAGACCTGGCTGATGGCCCACCCGGACACCAACCACGCCGTCGACATCACCGACGTGTTCGACCGCCAAGATCGACGCCCTGCGCGCGCACGAGAGCCAGACCGCGCACATGGACGACCTCGAGTCCCGGCTGCGGGAGTGGGGGCGCTCAACGCCGAGGCCGCCGGCCTGCCGGCCGGCCGGCTGGCCGAGCGGTTCTTCGTGGTGGCCACCGCCTAGGCCGACGCTCAGGGCAGGCGGACCACGCCGGTCCAGTAGCTCCTCGATGCAGCGCACGACGGTCATGAAGCGCTGCAGGTCGAGCGGCTTGACTACGTAGGCGTTGGCACCGGCGGCATAGGCCACCGCCACGTCGACGTCCGAGCGCGAGGTGCTGAAGACCACGACCGGGATGGTTCGCAGCTCCGGGTCGCCCTTGACCCGGCGGAGCACGTCGACCCCGCTGGCCTTCGGCATGTTGAGGTCCAGCAGCACCACGTCGGGACGCGGGTGGCGTCCGGCGACCACTTCGTCGAGGACGTCGATCGCCGCCGCTCCGTCGTCGGCATGCAGCAGCTCGGTGTCGCCACCGGACTCCGCGAGCGCCATCTCGACCAGCTTGAGGTCGGCGACGCTGTCCTCGACGAGCAGGATGCGGGCAGGGCGACCGCCCTGGCGTGACCCGTTGCGCCAGCATGTCCCGACCCCTAGTCCCGCCCTCGACCACCCCCTTGCCCGGGCGACGCTACCTCCCGGGCCGCGCGGGAGGGCCGGATCAGCGCAGCAGTGACGGGTTGACCGCAGAGACCGGCCGGCGGGCCGGCGGCCTGCTCGAAGCGCGTACGCCAGGCCGAGCAGCAGCGCCTCCGACCGGGCCGGGCCCAGGAAGGTCACCCCGAACGGGCCCGGCCGACGCGGCGGTAGCCCGCCGGCACCACGAGGCTGGGGTAGCCGGCCCGCGCCGCCACCCCGGCGCCGTGCCGGACGGGCAGTCACGACGGCCGCCGCATCGGCCGCGGCGAGGGTCGCGTCGATGCCGTGCTCCCCCGCGACCGCGAGGTCGCGGGCCCGGTCGGCCCGTAGGCCGCCTCCGTCGGCCCCGTGGTCGACCGCCAGCGCGGCCGTCACGTGCGCCTGGCCGTACTTCAGGGCCGCGTCCGCGTGCGCGTCGTTCCACGCGGCGAGCTCGGCCATGGTCCGGATCGGCGCACCGGCGGGCAGCCGGGCGAGGTAGGCGTCCACGTCGCGGGCGAACTCGTGGTGCAGCACCGGCGTCTCGTCGGTCTCCGGCAGCGCCGGGACCTCGCACCGTGACGGCGCCGAGGTCGCGCAGCACGCCGCAGCGCCGCCCGGACAGCTCACGGCCTCGGCGGGGTCGAGGTCGTCCGGCATCGGCGGCACCGCGAGCCGCGCCTGCCGTCCAGCGCGCCGCTGCCGCAGGCGCCGACGCGTACGACTCGCCGGTGAGCGCACCCGAGCAGGGCCGCCGCGTCGGCTGACGGAGCGGCACATCGGGCCGGCGCAGTCCTGGCTGCTGGCGATCGGCAGGATGCCCGTCGCCGCTGCACCAGGCCGAGCGTCGGCTTGACGCCCGACCAGGCTCTGCGCGTCGCTCGGGCACAGGATCGAGCCGTCCGTCTCGGTGCCGACGGTGACGGTCGCCAGCCCGAGCGCGGCGGCCGCGCCCGGAGCCGCTGCTCGACCCGCACGGCGTCAGGCTCACGTCGTAGGGGTTGAGCACCTGCCCGCCGAGCGATGAGTAGCCGCTGGGCATCCGCTCGGCCATGAAGTTGGCCAGCTCGGTGAGGTTGGTCTTGCCGAGGACCACGGCGCCGGCCTCGCGCAGCCGGGTCACCAGGCGCGGCGTCGCGATCGGGCACCGAGTGCTCGAGGGCGAGCGCACCGGCGGTGGTGGGCAGCCCGGCCACGTCGATGTTGTCCTTCACCAGCACCGGTACGCCGTGCAGCGGGCCACGTGTCTGCCCGTCCCGCCGCTCGGCGTCCAGCCGTCCGGCCTGGTCGGTCGGCGTCCGGGGCCAGGCAGCGGATCGCGTGCACCGCGGGGCCGCGCCGGTCGAGCGCGTCGATCCGGGCCAGGTAGCCGGCGACGAGGTCGGTGCTCGTAGTGGCACCGTCCGCGATCGCCGCCTGGACGTCGGCGACACCTGCCGTCTCGAGGTCGAGGTCCGTCATGCGGGGCAGCCTAGGGCTGCGGGTCAGGAGGTGGAGATCGCGATCGGGACCGGGTAGTCCAGGAAGCTGCTGCCGCTGTACCCGGTGAAGTTCGCGATCAGGTAGAGCACCGGCGTGTAGGACGAGTTGTTCGTGAACCCCTGGTTCACCCGAGTGGTGATCGTGAGGTTGAGTTGGCAGCGGTTGCCGGCCGCGAGGGTGACGGTACTGCCGCTGCATGTGCCGGTGCCGTTCGCCGCGGCGAACGTCGTCGCGGTGATCGGCTGAAGCCCGCTGGTCGGGTCGGCGGCCAAGGCGATCCGCACGGTGACCGCGGTGATGCCCGTGGGCAGCGAGCTCGGCGTGGCGACGACGAGAACCCGGGTGATCGTGGCCGTGGTGACGTTCTTGTAGCTGCCGAGGTTGACGGTCAGGGTGCTGTCGACGCCGGTCGCCGCGGGCACGAGCGGTGCCCCCGAGACGGCGGCGTAGGGGGTCAGGCCGGTCGGGTCGGTGGCCTGGCTGTAGCCGTGCAGGTAACGACCCGGGCTGTCCGCGGTCACCGTGTTCCCCGGGTTGCTGCTGGCCGAGGTGAGGTCGGCACCGGAGGACGGGACGGACGCGCCCAGGGCGACGGTTGCGCCGAGCAGTGTCGCCACGAGCAGGGGCGCCCTCGTCACGAGGCCACCGGCAGCCGCTCGTCCTCTGCCGACGCCGGGTCGCAGTCCTGTGCCTCGGCGGCCACGAGCTCGCCTGCCTGCCGCCAGAGCCGGCGGCCGGTGATGACCGCGATCGCCATCGCGGGCCCACCGATCAGCAGCAGCCGGGACAGCGGGCTGCCGAGGACCCACAACGGGTAGCCCGCCCACGGGACGGTGAAGACGACCTTGGCCTGCACCCGGTCGTCGAGGGTGAACTTCCACGGGTCGCCGGCCTCGTTGGCGTCGCCCTTGCTGGTGAAGACCAACCCGTCCTTGTCGTCCTGGGTGATTGACGTGATCCGGTGCGAGAGCGGCCGGGACGCACCAGGCGGCACGTAGGTGATGACGTCGCCGACGGCCAGGTCCTCGACCGGAGTCACCCTGTCGAACACGAGCGAGCCCCGGTGCAGGGTGGGTTCCATCGAGCCGCCGGTCAGCACGTAGCGCTGGAACCCCAGCAGGCTGGGCACGACGAGCAGGAGGCAGTAGGCCGCGAGGGCTGCCGTCGCGAGCACCGTCGCGGCGGTGAGCAGGACACGTCGACGGCCCGCCGGTGCGGCGACGGCTGCTGCCGTCACCGCCGACGGGCCGTCGGCGATCGTGCTCATCCTGGTCTCCCTCGGACGACGTCGTGAACGCTGCAGGTTTCCGCTAGGAGCTAGCGGTCCAGGTGTAGAGCACGGTCGTGGTGGCGCCCTGGTAGGCGTTGTCGGCACCGGCACCGGGGGCGCCGGTGGCCGGGAAGGTCACCACGAAGCTGTAGCGGTGGGTGGCGCCGGCCGCGAAGCTTCCGAGCACCTGGCTGCCCATGGCCGCCACGGTGCCGGAGTAGACCCCGACCGGGCCCGGGCACGCCACGACGCAGGACGGGTCGCCGTTGTCGGTGATGACGATGGTGAGCTTGCTGGCGAAGCCAGCCGTCTCGGCGGTGACCGTCTTGGCCAGGCTGAAGTTGCCGCTCAGGGAGCCGGTGTTCTGGATGTCGACGGTGCCGCTCGCGGTGTCGCCGGGGCGCATGAGCGAAGCAGTCAGGATCGCCGCACCCGCCTTGCTGTTGAAGTGCGTCAGCGTGCCGGCGGTGAAGATGTTGCTCGGGTTGGCGGAGGTAGAGGTGAAGTCAGCGCCGGAGCCAACGGTCACGGCGGCGGCGAGGCCGATCGTCCCGAGGCCGAGCAGCAGCGTGCGGGGGGACGACCGCCACAGGGCGGAGATGCGGTTCATCGGGGCTCCTGGATGACTGGCAGATGAGATCGACGAGGACAGTCGTTGATCGGGCCAGTCGGGGTGGTGCTGGAGTGGCAGGAGCGCAAGACAGCACCTACCGGCGCGGAAACCACCCGGTAGTGCGCCAGCATCAGCCCGATCGGGCCAGCCCGGCTTGTATAAATCTGTCCCGCTCGCTCAGATATGCACCACCACCTGGAGCTGGTCGGACATTCGCGCCGCGGGGCCGGATACCGGGCAGTCAAGCAGCCTCGGGTGTCCGGTGCGGCTCGCACAGGCCCAGCGGTGGCTGCCCTCGCCGAGGCTGACTGACGCCGTCGTGGCGGCCGGGAGCGGAGCGGCCAGCCGGACCTCGACGGCCCGGTGGCCGGCCGACGTACCGCCCACGGCAACGCCGACGACCTGCACGGGCGGGGACGAGGATGCTGCCGAGGCGTGCCCGACGTGCGGGTCCGGCAGCAGCGCCGTCACGGCAAGGGTGAGCAGGCAGACCGCGATGATCGCGCGAAGCGCGACAGCAGCCCTGTCTAGGGTGCGGACCAAGGAGCCTCTCCGTTCGGCAACCCGGCTGACCTCGAGGGTCCCGTGGCTTTGCGTCCCCACCTCGCGATGGGTTTGCCTTTGTCGCTGACTACTTCTGCATCGGCCATGTACGGGACGATCAAGTTCGCCCGAACGGGTGAGGCTGGCCGCCGCTAGTCGAGCGGCCGGGCCGTCCCTGCCAATAGCTCCGCCGTGCTGGTGACGGTCGCGAACTCACCGTGCAGGTTGGTGGCCGTCGCCCGGGCGAGCTCGTCGGCGGTGAGCGTGTGCCCATCCGGCCCGGTCCGGTCGAAGGTGTACGTCGCGTCGAGGGCGAAGAGCACGTCGTGGCCGAGGTTGCCGCCGACGCGCGCAGTCGTTTCACAGCAGTGGTTGGTGGTGATGCCGCAGACCACGATGCCGGCGGTCTTACGGTCGACCAGCCATGCGTGCAGGTCAGGTGTGCCGTGAAAGGCCGAGTTGACCGTCTTCGACACCGCCAGGTCGGGGTCAGCCTTCAGATAGGGCTTCAGCTGGTTACCCGGCTTGCCCGGATCCAGAGGTGACTCGTCTTCGACGGAGTCGTGCTGGACGAACACGAGCGGGCGACCGTGGCTCGCCCAGTCGTCCACCAGGGCGGCGATGTTGAGGTCTCCATCCGGGTTGTTGCGGACACCCCAGAACGGATCGTCGAAACCTTGCTGCACGTCGACCACCACAAGGGCCCAGTCGGCATACGGATCAGAACCCATGCCTCACCTTAGACCGACAATGTGCGTCACCCGGCTCACAGGCTGACCCGCTCCAGGCTCTTACCGACTGCCCCATGATCCGCGGCCCGTGCGTCTACCGACGCAGAACGCTTGGCCAGGCGGATCTAGGAGCAGCAATGCCGTCAACACCGACATCAGACATATCGTCCAGGCAAAGCCCTGCACCTTCACCGACCACAGTATGAAGACGGGCCGCTTTTGGCGCGCGTTCACGGGGTCGTCGACGGCGCGCGGGTCGTTCGGACCCTCGGCGTACGTCGCGGTGCTGGAGCCGTTGCCGCCCGGTTGGCCGGCGCTCTCGTCATCTGGGATCGAGCGCGGCGCACAGCTCCCGGACGGTGGCCAGGTCGAAGCCGGTGGCCTCCATCACGAACGCGATCTCGTCGGTCGATCCCTGATGGGCGCCGGGGTTGAACGACTTGCTGAAGCCGTCCGGGACCGTCAGGTTGCCGACCTGCGCGCCGCCCAGGGCTCCGCTGGCGAGCATGCTTCGGAGCGGGCCGGCGCAGCCGTGGTACTGGGTCGCGAAGTCGCTGACCGGGACGCCGGCGCTCGTCGGCTCGGCGGCCTGGGCAGGGGAAGGGCCGAGGACGGTGATGCCGAGGACAGCCGTGGTGCCGAGCACCTTGGTGATGGTGTGCATGGGTGTCTCCTGGGATTTCAGGCGACAGTCCGAGGAAGTCCCTCGGCCGTCAGCGTGGTTGCAGTGTCGATGCGGTCGTAGGGGACCGCAGCCCGTTCGTTGGCGGCACGTACGTCGTCGCGCTCGTCGGCCTCGAAAAGGCACGCGCAGGCGCCGTCGGCGGATACGTACGTCGACCTCAGGTAGCGGACCGGTCGCCCGGACCGTGTGAGCCCGTCGGCCTCGTCTCGGACGCGTTGCGCCGCAGCCACCAGATCGTCCGCGCCCGTGCCTGGCAGGGTGCGCCGGACCAAGTAGAGAGCCATCGTCTCCACCTCTCTGTCGTCGGTCGGCTGATGACGGTTCGAGGCTAGAAGCGGGCCTTGCCGTGAGGCTTCGGGGAAATCCCTATGGCTGCTCCTGCATCGGAAGGAGCATTGCCAGCTGAGTCCGCGAACGGATCCCGAGCTTGCGGAAGACCCGGCCGAGATGCGCCTCCACGGTCTTCTCGCTGACGAACAGCTGTCCTGCGATCTCGCGGTTGCGGTGGCCGGACCCGGCGAGCATGGCGATCTGCAGCTCCTGTGGCGTGAGCGACTCGGATCCCGGCGGACGGGGGTCGGACCTGACACCGGTGACCCGCATCTCGGCGGCCGCTCGGTCCGCCCAGGCCGTGGCGCCGAGGGCACGGAGCACCTCGTGTGCGGCGGTCAGCTCGACACGTGCGTCCACGATCCGCCGGGTTCGACGCATCCACTCGCCATACATCAGGCGGGCCCTCCCGACGGCGAACGGGCTGTCGACAGCCAGCTCGATCGCCCTCACGAACCCAGCTCCGTCCTCCGCGTCAACGAGCGCCCGACCGAGCGCGACCGTCGCGAGCAGGCCCCGTCGCTCCCGCGGCGCGGCGAAGGCCTCGACTGTCTCCGCGAGCACGATCGCCTCGGCAGCGTTTCCCGTAGCGGCAAGCCCTAGCACGAGTTCGACCACCGACGGACACGCGCCGAGCTCGAGGAAGTGCCCGTCGTCGAGTACGGCGCGCACCTGCTGCAGCTGCACGACCGCCTCCGCGTACCTGCCTTGCACGAGCGCGACGGACGCGAGCGCACTCCGAGCAGCCGTCTCGGACTCCGCAGAACCGAGCCGCATCTGTGCGGCGAGGCGGAGCACCTGGTCGGCATGTGCCTGCGCCTCCACCAGTCTTCCTGTGAGTGCCTCAGCCTGTGCGAGGGTGGCTAGGGCCTCGACGCGGGCGCCGGGGATCTGCAGATAGTCGGCCAGGTCGAGCGCCGCGGCGGCGTCCGCGACGGCAAGGAGCAGGCGCCCGGTACGACGGTGCAGGTCAGACCGGTGACACAAGGCATTTACCAGGAGCCAATCCCCACCCGAGGACCGGCAGAGCGTGATCCCCGCTTCCAACACTCGGGCCGCCTCGCCATGGCGCTCGACCCACGTGAACAGGTGCCCGACCTGGACCAGCGTCGTCGGGTCTGCCTGCTCGGCCGCGAGTGCGGCACACTCACCAGCCAGTGCGACGGCCCGGTCGGTGTCGCCACACGCGAGCCAGGCCAGCGCCACCTTGAACGCTGCATCCAGCGGCTCAGGACGGCCATCCATCAGCGACCAGACCTCGCGCAGCGGCTTCGGCCAGCGCGGGGCCGTCGAAGTCCGAGAGCAGACCGACGATCCGGAAGGACAGCAGCCTGGCGGCGCGCCTCGGGTCGCGATCGGCCACCCGTCGAGCAGCCTCCTGCAGGTCTGCTCTGTCGACCGCGTCGTGCCAGAGGGCCAGCCGGGCTCGTTCGAAGGCGATGTCGACCGCGAGCTCCGGGTCCGTCGGATCGGACTCACCGGCGCGGTCCAGCAGCGCCGACGTGTGCGCGTGCCCGCCCGCGAGGAACTCTGCCGCGGCTGCGGCGAAGTACCGTCGGCCAGCGAGCGCGGGCGTCGTACTCAGACGGGCCGCTCGTTCCAGGGCTATTGCCTCGGCGTGGAAGCCGCCACGCCGGCGAGCCGCCTGTGCCGTCAGCTCCAGATCTGCGGCGGCCTCCGCGTCGGGGCCCGTCGCCGCGAGTGCCCGGTGCCAGGCACGGCGGTCGGACCGGTCGGGGTATGCGTCGGCAACCGCTCGGTGTGCCGCTCGCCGCTCGCTCGGGCTCGCTGCGTCGTAGACGACCGCTCGAAGAAGCGGGTGCCGGAACCGGATGACGCCTGGCTCGCTGCGGAGCACCGTGCCGTACGCCGGCGTGAGCGCCTCGACTCCACCGAGCCACCGCCGTACGCCCTCCTCGATGCGCATGCGTCGGTGGTGTCGCAGGCGGCGACCACGACCAGGGCGCGGCGTGTGCCCTCCGGCAGCTCGGCGACCTCGCCGAGGAACCTGCTCGCCACGAGCCCACTCGGTCCGGTGGCTCCGTCGCGTCGACCCGGCCTCGACAACTCGACCAGGGCTAGTGGGTTGCCGACCGACTCGCGCACCACGAGCTCCATGAGCTGGCGGTCCACGATCCCGCAGTCACCGACGACGAGCCGAGCCGAGCCGTCATCGAGGGCGCCGAGCTCGGCGACCGACATGCCCCGACTGGACAGTGTGCCTGCGAAGGGAGAACGGGCGGTGATGAGTACGGCGGCTGGCTCATCAGCGAGCCGTCGTACTGCGAACAACAGCGTAGACAACGTCGCCTCATCGACCCAGTGCGCGTCGTCGACCGTGCACAGCAGGGGCGCCTGCCTGGACAGCAGACCGAGCATCGACAGCACACCGGCGCCGACGTCAAGCGCCGACACGTCGTGGTCGGACAATGCGAGCGCACCGGACAGGGCCCGGGCCTGTGGGGCAGGCAGCTCCTCGAGCAACCCTCGGTTCGCTCCGAACAGTTCGAGCAGCCCGCCGTACCCGATCTCGCTCTCCGACTCCACGCCGGTCAGCGCGATCTGCGTGAAGCCTTCGGCCCGGTCGCGTGCCCACGCGAGCAGCGCCGACTTGCCGATGCCGGGCTCGCCCACGTAAGCAAGCACCCCTGCCCGCCCCGTCCGAGCCCCACTCAACAGCCGGTCGACCCGGACCCGCTCATCGTCTCGGCCACGCAGACGCACGCCTCCATCTCACGCGCGACCACACGACCACGCAATAGCCCACCGGACCCACCGACCCGACGGGCGACTCGCAGGCGGCAACCCCCTAAGCACTGCGCGTCGCAGAGCGATACCTGGGGCGCGCCCAAGGCGGCAGGAGCGGACGTTCCGCGCGGCCGATTTGGCTTCTGAGTCCTGCATCACCTGCGGCAGCATGAGACGCGTCGTCCATCGCGGGGATCGCGCTGATGAGCCGGATGGCAAGGAGGCCGTCCTCATTGCCACCTTGCCGGCACGTCCCTACGCTCGGTCCCGGCGTGACAGCAACGATCCCGCCCTGGAGGGCCCTCATGAGTGATCTCGCACCGACCAGAACCAGTTCAACGGACGAGCTCTCGATCGTCGACGACGGGCCGGCGCGCCCCTTCCACGTCGACTTTCCCGAGGACGCGATCGTCGACCTGCGCCGCCGCGTCGCCGCGACCCGGTGGCCCGAGCGCGAGACGGTGGACGACGACTCCCAGGGCATGCCGCTGGCGACCATGCAGGAGCTCGCCCGGTACTGGGCGACCGAATATGACTGGAGAAGCTGCGAGAGAACGCTGAACTCCGTCCCGAACTACCTGACGGAGATCGACGGGCTGGACATTCACTTCATCCACGTCCGCTCGCGCCATGAGGACGCGCTCCCGCTGATCGTCACGCACGGCTGGCCAGGCTCGATCATCGAGCAGCTAAAGATCATCGGGCCACTCACGGATCCGACGTCGTACGGCGGAACCGAGGCGGACGCTTTCCACCTGGTGATCCCGTCGCTACCGGGCCATGGGTTCTCCGGCAAGCCGACCGCCACTGGCTGGGATCCGGCGCGTGTCGCACGGGCTTGGGTGGTGCTAATGAATCGCCTCGGATACACCGAGTTCGTGGCTCAGGGTGGTGACTGGGGTGCGGCCGTCACGCAGACGATGGGCATCCAGGCGCCTCCGGGCTTGCTGGGCATTCACTCCAACATGCCCGGAACAGCCCCGGCCGAAGTCGTCAAGGGGTTCGAGCGAGGCGACCCGCCGCCGGCCGGGCTCTCGGATGAGGAGCTACGCGCATACGGGCAGCTGAGCGAGTTCTACGCCAAGCACGTGGCATACGCACAGATCATGTCGACCCGCCCGCAGACGCTCTACGGGTTCGCGGACTCACCTATCGATCTCGCTGCGTTCGCTCTCGATCATGGCGACGGGTCCGGTCAGCCCGGCCTGGTGAAGAAGGTCCTCGAGGGAACGCTGGACAGTGACCTCACCCGTGACGACCTCCTCGACAACATCACGCTCTACTGGCTGACGAATACCGGCGTCTCCGCGGCCCGCTTCTATTGGGAGAACAAGGCCGACTTCTTCGACGCCAAGCCCATCTCGATCCCCTTCGCCATCAGCGTGTTCCCGGACGAGCTGTACGAAGCTCCGCGGTCCTGGGCCGAGCGCGCCTACCCCGACAACCTCATCCACTACAACAGGCTGGACCGAGGCGGCCACTTCGCGGCATGGGAACAGCCCCAACTGTTCTCCGAAGAACTCCGGGCCGCCTTCAGGTCCTTGCGCTGACCTCGTCCTCGATCAGCTGACCCGTCCTCTACAGAGGAGGTCAGTGGGGACCGTTCCCTTGCTGCCCTTTGACGCCCCCGCGATCTGCTCTCCTCGGGCACGCACGAAATTGACGGAGAACGTCGGGTCATTCTTCGTGAGCGTCCCAGGCATGGGTTCGGGTGGTCCGGCACTGCCCCTGGAACTCTGACTCGCGCTTGAACCGCCGGGAGCGACCTGCATCGCGAGACAAGCGGTGCGTGTGCGGCTCAACGACCAGGGGGTCAACGATCAATGGACTGGGGGCGCATCTTCCCGTAAGGCGGCGGATTGACACCCGTGGGCAACGCGCCAGCGCGTCAACTGATCTGCTCGAACAGGGACACGATGATCCCTTCTGGCCCACGTACGTAGGCCATCCGCACGCTGTTCTCGTACTCGCCGATGCCGCCGACGAGCCCGTACCCGTCCGCAGCCACCGCATCGACGGCCGCTTCGAGGTCGCCGACCTCGAAGGACACGTTGCGCAGGCCGAGCTCGTTGGCCATCGCTGTGGGCGATCCGGGCACGTGGTCAGGCGTGATGAAGCTCGCGAGCTCCAGGCGGGACCCTCCATCGGGCGGCCGCAGCATCGCGATCTCACAGTGCGCGCCCGGGATGCCGCAGACGGTCTCCACGAATTCGCCCTCCACGGATCCAGTGCCTTCGACCTCGAGACCCAGTCGGACGAAGAACGCCGTCACCGAGTCGAGGTCCGCGACGGTGATTCCAACGTGGTCGAAGCGCCTGATGTGTGACATGACTTCCATCCTCCAGTGCTGTCTGGTCGGTCCCGCCGCGGGGGCCCCCTGTCAGCTGCCCTCGGCGCGGATGCTCTGCAGCTGTTCTGCGAACCGCCGTGCTGCCGGACTGGTCTCGCCCACCGAAGGCAGCATCAGGTAGATGTGCCTCTCCAGGTGGACGTCCGCAACCGTGATGAACCGCAGAACGCTGTCTGGTGCGGTCAGCACCGGGTACTGCAGGCCGACCGGAGCGAAGCCGATGCCGACGCCTGCGCTGACCAGGTCGAGGAACAGTTCCCAGTCACCGACCTCACAGACGACGCGGCGCGGTATGCCCTCGCCGGCGAATGCGGCGTCGCTCAGCAGGCGACCGGTCCACCCTGGGGGTATCTCGACGAAGCGCTCGTCGGCGAGTTGTCTCAGGCTGACCTCTGCCTGCTCCGCCAGGCGGTGATCGGAACGGCAGACGAGGCGCATTGGCTCTCGCGCTAGAGGTGTCATCCGGACGCCCGGGACCTGGCTGACCGCGGGTCCGATCACGCAGTCCAGTTCTCCCGCCTCCAGCATCGAGATCATCGTCAGCCCGGGCGCGTACTGCAGGCGCAGGTCGATGCCGGGATGGTCGCGAGTGAACTCCCCGAGATAGGAAGCGAACGGCACCAGATGCTGAGCGGAGAGTGAGATGCCGATGCGCAGGGTGCCGATGAGCACGTCACGGGTTTGGTGTACGACCTGTTCCGCCTGCGCGGCGCTGGTGACCGTGCGGCGAGCCGCGCCCACCAATGCCTCGCCAGCCGCGGTGAGTCGAACCGGCCGCGTCCCGCGGATGTAGAGGGGCGTGCCGAGCTCGCGTTCCAGGGCCTGGATCGAGTTCGACAGGCCTGACTGCACGATGAGCTCGCGCTTGGCGGCGCGGGTGATGCTGCGTTCCTCGACCAACGCCAGGAAGTGACGTAACTGCCTGAGTTCCATCGGCCACCGCCTCCTCGGCCTGCTCGGCAGCCTATCTGGAGAGCATCATCTGTCAGGAAGATGGAATCCATCTCTGCGCGCTGCCGTCCGGGCGGGCATCGGCGTCCCGACGGGCGTGGTTGACACCGACGAGCCAGTCAATAGACACCCGTCAGGACAGGAGATCGGCCCATGGCAGACCAACTCGACGGTCGCTGCGGCACCGCAGGAATTGTCAACCATCAGATCCGGTCACGGCGTCGTGCCGCACAACGTCAGCTTCTGGCTGGTGGCCGCCGCCTTCGTGTCATTGCAGGCGTTCGGCACCGTCCCGACACCGCTGTGGCCGCTGTACGCCGCACGCGACGGACTCAGCCCGACCACGGTGACACTCGCGTTCGCCTGCATGGTCGTCGGAGCAGGCGCCAGCCTGTACTTCTTCGGTCATCTCTCCGACCGGTGGGGCCGGCGGCGCATCATCGTTCCGGCGCTCGCGTTCGGCATCTCGGCCGCCGCGGTCATGGCGTGGTGGCCGACCGCTGCCCGGGCTACTGATCGGGCGCGTCCTCACCGGCGTCGCTGTCGGGCTGATGGCTTCCACCGCGACGACCTACCTCACCGACCTGTATCGGGCGGGACACCCGGCGCAGCCGCGCTCGCGCGTGCCGGCGACCGTCGCTTCGGTGGCGAACCTCGGCGGGCTGTCACTAGGGCCGCTTGTCGCAGGCGCTCTTCTGAGCTGGGTCGGGCACCCCTTCACCACCTCCTACCTCGTGTTCATCGCACTCATGGTCATCGGCGCGATCTCGGTCAGCCTCAGCCCGGAGACGGTCGACCTCGCGCTGCCCAAATCCGCCGGCGCACCCAAGTTCGTCCTACGCGACGCACAGAGCACCGTTTTCATCGGCGCGGCCGCAGTGGCGTTCTGCTCATTCGCGATCTTCGGGCTGTTCTCCTCCGTCGGCTCGCTCATCGTTCACACCGAGCTGCACGAGAGCTCCCCGTTCATCTGGGGACTGGCCGCATTCCTCGTTCTTGGCGTTTCTGCCCTCGCCCAGACGCTGTTCGCCAAACTGGCCGTCGTTCGGATGCTGGTCCTCGGTCTCATCGGTGTACCCGTCGGCATGGCCCTGGTCGTCGTCGCTCTCTACAACCCATCGCTCACCCTCTACCTACTGGGATCGGCGATCGCCGGTGCCGGCGCGGGGCTGCTGTTCAAGGCCGCCCTCAGCGTGGCAATCACCACCGCCGAGCCGGGCTCGACCGCCGGTGTTCTCGCCCTGTTCTTTGTCGTCGCCTACCTCGGACTGGGTCTGCCGGTTCTGTTGACCGCGGCCACGCACCTGATCAGCAGCCGGTCAGCGTTGATCGTGTTCAGTGCGCTCACTCTGGCGGTCTCTGTCATTGCCGTGCGGCTCCAAGCGGCGGCCCTGCGCCGCTGATCATCCACCTTGCGGCGTACCCGGGCGTTGCCAGGGGCTTCGAAAGCCATCAGGGTCAAGCGGCGGGCATAGCCGCGCGGATGACGTCCACCAGTTCGTCGCGCGTTGGGCCGGGGGCGTACGCCGGTCGCCAGCCGTCCTGGTAGACCGCCAGCGCCAGTGGCTCGGCCGGCCTCAGTGTCTGGGGCAGCGCGGTCATCTCGAAGTAGCCTCCGGCGTGCCGAACAATCCGGGGGTCGGCCTCTATCGCGGCGGCTATGAGGTCGGAGGTGAGCGGGATGCTCAGGTCGAGGTCATCACCCTGCCAGCGCCTGACCATGCCGCCATCGATCGCAATGTGGTCAGCCACCCAGGGTTCGATGGCGTGGTCGCACCAGGCACCGAACGGTTCGGCCACGGTGGTTGGGTCGGCGCCCACGTCGAGAAGCCCGAGCAGTGCGGTGACCTGCATGCACGCCATCGCGATCCCGCGCCCTCGGGTCGGGGTCGTGGTCGCCACCGAGTCCCCGACGGCGACTAGTCCCGGCGTACCGATCTGCCGCCGGTAGACGTTACGCAGCGCCCCGCCGACAAGAACCGCTGATGTGGGCTGCGCACGGTCCGGCTGGGTCCACTCGGCGAGGGCCGGGATGGCTCGGCAGGCCGTCTCGAAGGCGGCCTCGAACCGCAGTGCCCTGAGTGCGGCGTCCGCGGTGGGGCGCACGAGAACCACCGAGAAATGGCCGGCCTCGTGCAGGAAGACCAGGCACTGGTAGCCGTCGAAGTCGGCCATGTAGGCAATCGGGCTCACCATGGGCCCGGGCTCTGCTCCCGGTCGGAGCCGGTAGGTGCGGTCGACGTATGCGAGGCCGCAGTCGCCGTCGAGCTCCGGGCCGCCGTCCGGCGCGCTCGACCTGCCAAGGCGCCCGGCTCGGCCTGAGGCGTCCACGACGAGGTCAGCCTCGACGAGGGATCCGTCGACCCGAACGCCCATCACTTGTCCGCGGTCGAAAGCGAGTCCGTCGACGTGACCCGTGCGCAAGGTCAGGCCGGGCTGCTTCTCCGCCGCGTGGCGAAGCGCTCGCTCGAAGGTCGATCGACGTGAGAGCACCGCCAGTACCTGGCGAGATCCGGCGGAGTTCGGCACCTCGACGGGCTCGGCGCCAAGGCACAGCCAACATTTCAGGGCCTCTGGCCATTCCGCCTGGAGGGTCATCGACACCTGGGGCCGGAAGCCATGGGCGTGCTCGAACTGCATGACGCCACGACGGATCCAGGCGCCTCCTGTCGGGCCGGGGTCTCGGTCCACCGAAATGACTTCGTGACCGCGACGTGCGAGGGAGGCGCCGAGGATGAGCCCCGTCGGGCCTGATCCCACGATGAGTGTGCGCATGCTTGCCTCCGCTACACTTCGAGTGATTTGATTACACCAAGAGTTACCTCAGAGGGAAGGAGGTGTCAAGATGCCCCAGGTACGCCGTCCATACCGGTCGACGCTCCGTGAGGATCAGGCGCGGGCGACTCGGCGAGCGGTCGTCAGCGCTGCCCGCGACCTCTTCGTCGAGCTCGGGTGGTCACGCACGACCATCGACGCCGTGGCCGCCCGTGCGGGGGTAAGCCGCAAGACGGTGTTCACCTCGGTCGGTGGCAAAGCGGCACTTCTGAAGCTCGCGCTGGACTGGGCGCTGGTTGGTGACGACGAACCGGTCCCGATGTCCGGACGGCAGGTCATCGCGAGCATGGAACAGCTGACGCAGCCTCGCGCGCTCGTGGCCCACTGGGCACAGTTCGTCGCCGAACTGGAGGAGCGGGCGGCCCCCTTGGCCGCCGTTCTCGTCGTGGCTGCCGACGCCGACCCGGAAGCCGCCGATGTGCACGGGGTGTCCGAACGGAACCGGCTCGGGGGCGCGGAGTTCCTCGTGGCTCGCCTCACGGCAACCGATGGCCTGCGACCGGGACTGACCACCGAGCATGCCGTGGCCGCCGCCCTGGTGCTTATGGACCCGGCCGTTCACCGAACGCTGGTCAGCGAGCACGGCTGGACGCGCGCTGAGTACGCCGACTGGATAGAGCGTGCGGCCGTGGCCGAACTCCTCGAGGGAGACAATGACGGAAGTACTAAAGCGAGGCCACGCGCAGGACGCTAAGCGGCGCAGCGCGCAGGGACGTCGTCGCGACGCACCACGAAGTGACCCAAGCGGCTGACGGCCTGCCTACACCACTGCACGTGCCGGCGAGCGGACGCGGCGAAGTGATGCGCCGCTGCAACGATCCGCGCCGGTCGGCGTCCACGTTGCTACGTTGCCGCCATGACTAGGTGTTCCGGTCGGCGGGGGCGAGCGTGAAGGCGGTCGTCTACGAGCGGTACGGGTCCCCCGATGCGCTGCGTCTCGAGGACGTCCCGATTCCGTCGCCAGCCGCTGGGCAGGTTCGGGTAAAGGTCGCTGCGACTTCGGTCAACCTCAGCGACTGGGAGGGCCTGCGCGGGTCGCCTGCGTATGCGCGGATCGGCGGGCTGCGTTCCCCGTCTCGTCGGACGCTCGGATCGGACATCGCCGGCGTGGTCGACGATCTCGGCCAAGGGGTGACCCGGTTTCGAACCGGAGACGAGGTGTACGGCGACAACCTCGCGCTGATGGGTGGCTTCGCGGAGTATGCAATCGCGCCGGAATCGGCACTCGCCCACAAGCCGGCCCAGCTCACGTTCGCTGAGGCGTCGACCATCCCGCAGGCGGGCGCGATCGCCCTGCGAGGCACCGAAAAGGTCGTCGCGGGCAGCCGAGTGCTGATCAACGGCGCTGGCGGAGGGTCCGGATACTTCGCTATTCAGCTCGCCAAGCGACGCGGTGCTCACGTGACGGGTGTGGACAACTCCGCCAAGCAGGACTTCATGCGGTCGGTGGGCGCGGACGACGTGATCGACTATCGCCGGGACGACTTCACCCGGACGACCCAGCCGTACGATCTGATCCTGGATCTGGTCGCGCGCAGGTCGGTCTTCGCCTACCGGCGCGCGCTAGCGCCCGGCGGCAGGTATCGGTGCGTGGGTGGGTCGGTGCGCGCGCTGTTGCGTGTGCTCACCGTCGGCTCGGTGGCTGGGCGGGTCACCGGTCGCTCGATCGGGGTGCTCGTTGTGAAGGAGGGTCCGGCCAACTTCGAGCCCCTTGCCGACCTCTGCGTTGCCGGGGACATCAGGACCCACATCGACCGTTCCTTCGCGCTCGACGAGGTTCCGGCCGCGCTTGCTCGTGTCGGTGAGGGACGCGCGCTCGGCAAGGTTGTTGTCGTTCCCTCCTAGTCCGGCTGCTGCTAATTCGGGGGGATCTGCGCGTCGTCATTGGTCTCGCGCAGCATGCCGGCGAGTGTCTGCAGCAGCGTCCACGCCATGGTCGGGTTGCGCTGCACCAGCGGCTGGAAGTCCCACAGCGTGATTCCCTGGCAGACGAGTTCGCCGTCAGCGGTCACCGTGGCTGAGCGGGCCCGCCCATCGATGAGTGCGATCTCGCCGAAGTAGTCTCCTGAATGCAAAGTCCGTCGAAACGCACCGTGCACGGTCACCGTTGCTGTGCCCGACTCGATGAGGTAGAACGCCGCAGCGTCCGACCCCTCCTTGGTGACGGTCTCGCCGGACGCGAACACCCGCTGTGTGAACAGTCGCGCGATAGCGTCGCGATCGGGCCCGGCCAGATCGGAGAACAGGGGCACGTGCACGAGTGAGTCGCCCGAGACCGGCGGCGCTGCCGGTGCCACTGTCGGCGCGACGCCCGCCGACCGCGTCACCGCCCGGCATTGCAGTAGGTAGAGCTGTCCGCCCGCGAAGGCCCACTCGATGTCACGCTCCGCGCCGTACACCCGCTCACAGTCGTCGGCCAGGGCCGACAGAGCCTGCAGATGCTCGTCGCGCAGACACAGTGACTCCACCAAGTCGGGCTGCGACCTCCTCGTCCACGGTGCCACCGTCCGAACGCGGAACGAATCGCGAACTTCTTGAGTCCTGGGCGACGCTCGAGTACGTCGCCCCCGCGGGCCACCCGGTAGGAGTCGGGAATGACCCGGCCCGCAGACCACCGCCTCACCCAGACCCCAGCTCGCTTCGATCATTCGCTCGTCCGCGCCGGTGATCGGGTTTCGCGTGAACATCACACCCGCCGTCTCCGGCTGCAGCAGTGACTGCACGACCACGCCGACGCTCGGCCTGGCGAAGACACCGAGTCGCTTGCGGTAGGTGATGGCCGAGTCGGAGTTGGCTGACCACCAGACCTCCCGGACCGCCGCCTCCACGTCGTCAGCCGACGGCACGTTGAGGACGGTGATGTGCTGTCCGGCGAAGCTCGCCCCGGCGCTGTCCTCGTCGACCGCGGACGACCGCACCGCCAGGGGCATCGGCAGCAGTCGCACGGCGTCACGCAGCGCGGCCGTGGCATCGACCTCGCCGGACGCGATCGCGTCAACCTCGGGTCCCGGCAGGGCGACACCCGGTGGCACCGGCAGTCCGGCCCGCAGCGCGTCGCCCAGACCCACAGCTTTCCCGCCGTACAGCTCCTCCTTGTCCGCACCGACCAGCGGGACGATGCCGCTCACCCAGCACCGTCACGGTGCCCGCGTCACCGTCCACCCGGACGAGGGTGCCGTCGGGGATCCGCTCGGTGGCATCGCGGGTGCCGACGACACCGGGGATGCCGTACTCCCGCGAGACGATCGCCGCGTGCGACAGAGCACCACCGCTGTCGGTGATGATCGCGCTGAGCAACGGCAGCAGGATGTTGAAGGCCTCGGTGGTCGCCTCGGTGAGGAGCACATCGCCCCGCTGAATGCGGTCGAAGTCCGCCGCACCGGCGACGCGCCGCGCGATCCCTTCCCGCACGCCCGAGCTGGCACCCAGGCCGCGGATCACCGTTTCCTCGTGCGCCTCTTCCGAGACCGCGAACATCTCGCCCATCGCTGTGCCGATCGCAGCCATGAGCCGGGCCATCGGCGGCGGGAGCGCCGACGGGTCGGGCATCGGTGGCGGACTCGTCCCCCAGATGCATCGGGGCGTCCTTCGCGGTGTACGTCCGGTGGTAGGTCGTGGCGGGCGGCCAGCTCCTCGGCCGTCGGCGTCGGCGCTCCATCAAGCAGCGCGCACATCTCGTCGATGTCCGCGAAGACGAAGTGCTCAGGATCGTGGAGACGCCCACGTTCCGCGAGTCGACGGCCGGCTGCCAGCGCGGCACGGCGCATCAGCCCGGACGCCCAGATGTCTCCGTAGACACCGCGCTCGTCGCGCACCGAGTACCCGACTCGGGCCTCCTCGAGCAGTGCGTCGTAGTCCTCGCGATGCTCCTCCGGAACGTGGCTGCGGACGTCGGCGACCTGCTGGTCGAGGTCCGATGCCGCAGTCTGTCTCGTCGATCGCGGTCCGGATGGAGCGCAGGAGTACGTCGGGCAGCTCGAGTGCGCAGTGGTTCGAGATGTCGAACCCGTCGAGCAGTCGGTACCCGACGAAGTCGAGGTAGTCGTTCAGCGCCTGACCGGTGGCGCTGGGTTCTCGCCGCAGGCGCTCGAGGAGTGCCCCGGGGTCCTCGTCCGAGCCGAGCTGCCTCGCGCGCGGCAGTCGTCGGCGCGGTAGGCCGCGACCAGTGCGGCGTGCTGCGGCGAGCTTCCACCGGAGACCTTCGATGCGCCGCGCATCAGACCGAGCAGCTTCACCGTCGGCAGACCGGTCCACTGCCTCGCGTGGACGAGGAAGTCACCCGGGGGGATGACAGCGGTGCCGGTGAAGGCCATGTGTTGTCTGATCATCGAGACGTGGTTGTCGCGGCAGCGGAGCAGGTGGTCCACCAGCTCCTTGTCCGCCAGCTGGTCGGGATCGATCGCCTGGATCTCGCGGTTGGCTTTCACCGATGCCGGCTTGCGAACCTCCTGCCACTCCTGCGCACTGTCACGCCACAGCTTGCGGTCGAAGACCTCCGTGGCGCGCTGGACGCGCTCGGGGAACGCTTCGGGGGGCACGGGCTGCATCTGCCCGTAGCAGAACCCGTTGACGTAGGCGGTCCGTCTGGTCTGGATCGGGGCGCCGTAGTACGCCGTCATGTCGGCGTACCCGAGGCTGAACGGCTCCGGATGCATCTCCGCCCAGTAGGCGGTGACCGGTCGAGGGAAGTGCAGCGGATCCAGGTCCCACGACCCTGGACCGGGTGGCTCGAACGTCAGTTGCTGCTTGGTCGTGGGTGTCCATCGCAGTACCCCTTCTCGAGGTGGACCACCAGTCTGGCCATCAAAGAACGTCGCGGACAAGAGGTGGGGCCGGCGTCGGTCGAACCAGCAGCAGGTCATTCCACCCGAATGGTTTGCAATGCGACTTGCGGCACTCCAGTTGATAGACGTCTGCCTGACCATGACTCGCGGACGCGCGAGAGGGACATAGATGGCCCACGCCGCCCCGATCGCTCCCCTGAGAAGAGTGCAGCGACAACCAAGAACCCTTCACCACGCGTGCGTGAGACGCCTTCCGCGATCACGGCTGGGCCCGCGCGAACGCGTCCGGTTGACCTTGTCGTCTGCCATGACGCGCATGATGGCGGTTCCTGCGCGCTCGTTTCAGCCGCCGAGCGGGTGCTAGGTGGGGGTGCCTACTGCGTCGTTGTCCACAGCAGGCGTTTCCGCGGAAACGCGCGCTGCGATCGGAACAGCACACACCGAGCGCTCTCATCGCGGCCATGATCGGGCGGAGCCGACAGGGCGTGCTCGGGCGTTCGCTGTCCGCCGTGGCGGTCGGCGGCAACTGGCAGGCATGTGAGGGGTGAAGGAAGATCGCCGCGAGGTTGTCGTATGGCGGTCGAGCTGTTCGTAGCACTGGTGAGGGGCCGCCCACCAGGGCGCGCCGTCACGACCACAGGAGATGACACAGATGCAGCCTTCGGAGCCCGTCGCCCGCCGTCTCTTCGAGCTCACCGAGCCGATCTCCCTCGTCAACTTCTTCTCTCCGGAGCCCAACGACTCGATGGCGGCGCTCGGCTTCCGAAACTACTGGGACGGATACTTCGCGGGACGCTCAGCACCGCTCGGCCGGGTCCCGGCCGAGGTTGTGCACGCTGCCTTCTACAACTTCGCCGACGGCGAAGTGGCCCGCCACATCCCCAAGGTCTGGGACACGACCACACCCGAGGCGGCGCACGCCGCGCGTGAGCAGGGCTGCGTGGCGGCGCTGCGGCGGATCCTCGGCGACCTCGTCGAAACTCCCGGGCTCGCGCGCGCCGCCGAGCTCCTCGCCAAGGCTTCGAGCAGCGCCCCGACCGAGGGACGAGTCATGTACGCCGGGCTCCGCGCGCTCCCGGTGCCAGAGGAGCCCGTGGCCCGGCTATGGCACGGGGCCAACATGCTTCGCGAGCACCGCGGGGACGGCCACATCGCTGCCCTGGTGTCCGAGCGAATCGGCGGGACCGAGGCCCACGTGCTCAGCGCCCTCGCCAGCGGCATCTACCCGGCGGAGTCGTTCGGCCGGATCCACCACCTCCCCAAGGGCCGCCTTGCCGAGGTCATGGCGGGCCTGCGCGACCGCGGCCTCCTCGATGCCTCCGGTCGCTTCACCGACGCCGGCCGTGCGACCAAGGCCCGGATCGAGTCACTGACCGACGCTCTCGCAGAAGCTCCATATGACGAACTGGAGCCGCTCGAGCGCGACCAGCTCATCGCTCTGCTCGAGCCCATCTCCACAAGGCTCGAGGCCACAGGGTCAAAGTAGGCAGTTGCGGTATGACCGTCCGGGTCGGCCACGCCGTAGCCGCTGCCAGACTGCGCTCCTCAATGCCGGCTGTTTGTTGATCACCGTCCGAGCTGTCCACGTCATCGCTGGCGTTACCGATCGGTTCGCCGATGGCGCCGTCTACCGGGACACCGGGCTCCAGCCACGCAGGTGCCTGACCGACTGGCGGTACTCCCACTCGATGGCATCTTTGAGCAGGTGGGTCAGCCGTCCTCCGGTGGTGATGCCGGCGATGTCAGCCACCCCGCGGCTCGTACCGACCGAGACGACGAACCCCTTGTCATGGAAGGTGAATGCCTCCAGCGGCCGACCCTCCAGTTCCGCGTCCAGGTTGCGGGCCACGGTCTCGCCTTCCTCAAGCGCCACCTGGGCCAGCGGCGGCAGCACGTGCCCGCTGCGCGGATCCACCACCGACGCGAGGTCGCCGGCGACGTAGATCTCCGGACGGTCCAGCGCGCGCAGGTGCTGGTCGACCTTGACGCGCCCGTTGTGGCCAGTCGGCAGCCCCGAACCGGCCACAAGCTCCGGTGCCTTCACCCCACCCGCCCAGACGAACACGCCGCCCTCCACGAGCTCGCCGTCCTTAAGCCGGAAACCCTCCTCGGTCGCGGCCTCGATCGTCGCGTTGGTGCGAACCTGGACTCCAAGTTCGGAAAGGATCCTGGTGGCCTTCTCGATCAGCTGCGGTGAGGACCCGGCCAGAATGGTCGGGCCGGCCTCGACAAGCAGCACGGCCGGCCTGTCGACCGCGAGACCGCGGACGCTGGCCACCTCGGGCAGCATCTCGGCCAACTCGCCGGCGAGCTCGACCCCGGTGGCCCCTCCGCCACCAACCACCACGGTCGCCAGGCAGCGCTGCCGCTCCGGATCAGTGGCGGCCGCGGCGTCCTCGAGCGCCTTGTTGACCGCCGCCCACACCCGCTCGGCGTCGCTGGCCGAGTACAGCGACAGCGCGCGTTCGCCCAGCCCGGGGATGGCGAAGTCGTTGGGCCGGCTCCCGAGCGCCAGCACCAGCCACCTCCAGCCGATCGGTCCATCCCCGGTGAGCACCCGACGACCGGCCAAGTCGAAACCCGTGATCTCGGCCTGCACGAAGCGGACCCGCTTGGCCAACACCTCATGAAGCGGCACACGCACCGCGTCGGCAGCGCGGGTGCCGCCGGCGACTCGCGGCAGCTCGGTGAGTGCCTGGTGGTAATCGTGCCGGTCGACCAGGGTCAGTTCCACCGTGGGGTTGTTTC
Source organism: uncultured Actinomycetota bacterium (assembly GCA_963728425.1). Classification (GTDB taxonomy): domain Bacteria; phylum Actinomycetota; class Actinomycetes; order JACCUZ01; family JACCUZ01; genus JAVEDA01. The sequence continues at coordinate 100,333 of CAVSKC010000003.1, read as the reverse complement.
GCAGCTTGCCCGTCAGGCGCAAGGCAACGTGCAACCCGGCGTAGCCCGCCCCCGCAATCACGATTCGGCCGACCTTCCCTGCGGCGGATGCGCCCTCGGCGTTCTCCATGGGATCTAGGGCCCTTCCGGCGGAGATGGATGCTGGCTAGTCACGCAGCTCTGCAAACGCTCTGTTCACCGCCCCGACGCGTCAGTGAAGACTCGGTTCTGCCGCCGAGAGCTGCTCGACGGTCCGGTACTGACGTTAGTGCGGTGCCGGCCCGCGGGCGATAGCCACTGGAGCTGATGCCATAAGGGGCGGGGCCTCCCGCTCCCGTGAGTACCGCAGGAAACTGCGGTTGCTCATGACCCACGTGGAAGGGAGGCCACCGTGAACGACGGTATCTCTGTTGGGCGGCGGTTCGTAGGAGTCGATCTGCATCTGCACCGGTCGGTGATCGCGGGGCTGGATGTGAGGTGGGCAAGCAGCTGGGGTGGGTGCGGATCGACAACGACCCGAAGGCGCTGGTTGCCGAGTGCCGCAAGGTGGGTCGCGGGGTGCCGGTGGCCATCGAGGCGACCTACGGCTGGTACTGGGCGGTCGACGCGCTGCTCGCGGCCGGGTTCGACGTGCATTTGGCGCACCCGCTGGGAATGAAGGCGCTGCGCAAGCGCAAGCGGGTCAAGACCGACCCAGCGCGACGCCTACGAGCTGGCGAACCTGCTGCGGCACGGGTCGCTACCGGAGGCCTACATCGCCCCACCGGACCTACGGGAGCTGCGGGAGCTGGTCCGGCACCGCCGGCAGCTGGTGAAGCTGGCCACCTCGATCAAGGGCGGGGTCCGTGCGTTGCTGGCCAAACACAACATCCGTCTTGCCGCGAGCGACCTGGACGGTAGACACCGCGACCGCGTTGATGGACGCGCTCGAGCTGCCCGGAACTTACGCCCAGCGGTTGGCGTCGCAGCGGCGGATGCTGTTGGTCCTCGCTGACGAGATCGCGCGTCGGTCGAGATCGACCTGCACACCCGGCTGCATCACCATCCGGGCTACTGCAACCTGCTGAAAGTGAAGGGCATCGGCCCCACTCTGGCCGCGGTGTTCGTCGCCGAGATCGGCGACGTCGCCCGGTTCCCGACCGCCGGGGCGTTGTGCTGCTGGGCCGGCCTCACGCCGCGGCACTACGAGTCGGACAAGACGGTGCACCGCGGGCACATCGCAAGGAAGGCGACCCGCTGGTGCGCTGGGCTGCGGTCGAGGCGATCCAGCGCCAGTGCGAACCCACGGTCAAAGCCGTCAAGGACGAGATCGTGGCTCGCCGCGGGAAGGGCGCCCGCAACATCGCCAAGGTCGCCGCCGCGCGGCGGATGCTCGAGGTCGTCTACTACGTGCTGCGCGACGGCCAAGCCCGCTGCCTCACGACGGCAGACGCGGCATGAGCATCACCAGGACTTCGTGCAGGCCGGGTAATGCCATGACCCACCCACCGGTGCGGTCGAGGAACTGAGTGGCCTCACGACCCCGGCCCAGCCGGGGCCTCCCGCACGGCTTCATGCAGCACCACCGCGAAGGAATGGCTGGCAGCCCCGCCTGCCCACCCTCGGCCCCCCGAGACTGAAGCCGCCCCCACACATCCGCACAGTCGACGACGCCGGCGAGCAAGTCTTGCGTCGACCACGAGACGGCCTCAACACCGTTCGTCCTCGCGCTTCGCGCTCCGGGCGCTGCGTGTTGACCCCGCCCCGCGCCCGACGCTGCTCCAAAACCGCCGGCCATCCTCGAAAACGCTCAGACCAACCAGTTGACGGCCCCACCCCGTTCAGGAATGGCACTACCGATCAGTTCAGGGCCCCTGGGCGATCAATGCGCGCGGCGCGAGCGGCTTCGCGCGGCAAGATCGGAAGATCCAGTCGGGCCTGTCCGTGTGCAACTCAGGTCGAAAACGTCCTGTGACGTTCGCCAGAAGGCTCACGATACGTACATGCCGCGCAGGCAGAGACTGGAGACACGGAGGTGCCGGATGAAGGCGATTGTGGTGACGGATCAGGCCGCGGGATCAGCGGGGATGACGCTGGCCGAGCGGCCCCAGCCGCAGGCAGCGATAAACGACGTCGTCGTTCAGGTTCACGCCTCGGGATACGTCCCGACTGAGCTGGCGTGGCCCTCGACCTGGACCGATCGCCGCGACCGTGACCGAACACCGTCGATCCCTGGGCACGAGCTGGCGGGAGTGGTCACCGCCCTCGGGTACGGCACGACAGGTGTCTCGGTGGGACAGCGGGTGCTCGGCCTCGCGGACTGGCATCGCGACGGCACCTTGGCGGAGTATGTCGCGATCGAGGCACGCAACCTCGCGCCACTGCCGGGCGACGTCGACTTCACCGTGGGCGCGAGCCTGCCGATCTCGGGCCTGACCGCGTGGCAGGGACTGTTCGACCACGGTCACCTTCAGGCAGGGCAGAGTGTCCTCGCGCACGGTGCGGCTGGCGCAGTCGGGACGATGGTGACGCAGCTCGCACGTGAGGCCGGCGCCTACGTCATCGGCACTGGGCGCACCGCCGACCGCCAGAAGGCGCTCGACTTCGGCGCGCAGGAGTTCATCGACCTCGACAACGACGCCCTGGAAGACGTCGGCGTCGTCGACCTGGTGTTCGACGTGATTGGTGGAGACATCCAGAAGCGCTCCGCAAACCTGATCCGCGCCGGAGGAACCCTGGTAACCGTCGTTGGGCCGCCCGAGGCACGGCCCGCCGACGGCCTGGCAGTCGACTTCGTCGTCGAGTCCGATCGCGCCCAACTGAGTGAGATTGTCCAGCGGGTGCGGGATGGACGACTGCGGACCAACATCGGCAACGTCGCGACCCTCGACGACGCCGTGGCCGCCCTCAACCCGACCGGGCGGGCCAAGGGAAAGACGATCATCCGCGTTCGCCCGTAAGAACTCGGCACACCCAAGCACGAGAATGACCCCGCAGAGCGAGAAGTATGTCGATGGCTCGGCCTTCACCTCCGTCGACGACATGCGGCGAGGCGAGTACGACTACCGCCACGGCCCACAGATCACGGACAGGGCGCGGCCTGGTGGGCGGTTGCCATGGTTGCCGTGGCGTGCGCCGTAGATCACCGCAGCCGCGTGTGTGATCGTCCTCGCAAGCAAAGTGGGGAGCCGCGATGCAACCCGCACCTGGCTGACTGTTTGCGAACGAGCAAGCGCGCGCGATGCCGGACGCCGACGTCCGCCACCGGTGCGCCCGAGCTGGCACTACCGATCGGTTTCCCAGCCCAAGGTGGACGCCGCCCAGCTCCAGGCGTCGCCTAGGGGCACTTACGGGCAGTTCGTGAGGACGTACACAACGGTGGTGTGGATGCGCCGTCGGTGACGGGGGCCAGACGTTAGGGTGAAACGTGCGCGCGGTTGAACTTGAGGAGCTCGTCGTCCCTGATGTCGAGGCCCTGCGCGCGTGGCTGCTGGACAACCACGAGACCTCGCCGGGGGTGTGGCTCGCCCTGACCAGGAAGGGCGGAACGGTCACGTCGCTGACGTGGCAGCAGGCCGTCGACGAGGCGCTCTGCGTCGGCTGGATCGATGGGCAGGCACTTGCTCGTGACAGCGAGACGTCGTCGATCCGGTTCACTCCTCGTCGGCCGCGCAGCCCGTGGTCGCAGCGCAACGTCGCTAACGTAACGCGGTTGGCGGCGGAGGGCCGGATGCTCCCAGCGGGCTGGCGCGCTGTGGAAGCCGCAAAGGCGGACGGCCGGTGGGAGGTCGCCTACGCCGCCCAGTCCGAGGCCGAGGTGCCCGCCGACCTTGCCGCTGCCGTCGCCGCTGACCCGGCAGCCCAGGCGATGTTCGACGTGCTCACCAAGACCAACCGCTTCGCCTTGATCTACCGTCTCGGTGCGGTGAAGCGTCCCGCGACGCGTGAGCGCAAAATTGCGGAGTTCGTCGCGATGCTCGCCCGGCAGGAAACGCCGCACCCGCAGAAGGCCAGGCCCACGGGCACGTCCTGAGGGTCGCCGACGTCGTGTGCCAGTGCACATAACGGCTCGCAGCAACCTTCCCGGGCCTGGCGACTCGCCACAGACTGAACTCGGATACGGAGCGGTAGCGGCACCTACCCGAGCGCCCCCATCGCGGCAGATCCGCGCGCATCTCGACCCGGGCTCAGTCGGACCTATAAGTGCCCAGAGAGATCACAGGCCGAGCATCATTGGTGTGCCCGGGATGTCACCGGCGATCAGCGCCGCCAGCGGCGTGGCGATGTCACGGGGTGAGAACAGGTCGGTTCCGCCGTACTCGGCGATGTCTCCGTGCCGCCACCATCGAATCCCGCTGATGTGCTCGGCGGCGAGGTCGTCATCGGACAGCGCGCCGCGGGGATCAAAGCGCGTGGTGCGGACGAGGAAGTAGTCGTTGACCACCCCGTCGTACCCGTCCGCATGGCTGGGAGCGGCGACCTCCTGGTGCCAGACGTGAGGCGGGTCGGCGTCAATGACAAGCCCCGTCTCTTCGTGCAGCTCCCGGCGCAGTGCCGCCAGCGGCAGTTCACCGGGCTCGATGCCGCCGCCGGGGGCCGCCCATACGCCCGTTGCGCCCGTCGGTACAGCTGGATGCGGGAAGCTGAAGCGGCACAGCAGGACACGGTCATCATCGGCCAGGATGACCGCCCGGACGGCACGTCTTAGCCTCGCCGTGGCGGGCGTCTCGTTCATATACAGATCCTCCGGGCGCCAGCGGCGGGGCCGCAAGCCGGTCATGGTCCGACCGCTCATCGGCATGAGCGTGCGTTCATGCGCTCGGTAGTGCCGGTTCCTTTCGGTCTTGTCAGTCTCTGGGCGGTGCGCGGGATGGGCACTTACGTCTGGTCTGCCGCTGCCAGGGCTACGGGTCCAAGGCACCCAACTGCGCGAGCATCGCCAGATCGTCTCGCACCACCCAGTGCTCCGCGAGCTTCCCCTCCCTCACGCGATAGATGTGAATGTGCTCCACGGAGAACGGCTTGAGACCCGGGATGTCGAACCCGCGGAACTGCCCTCCCTGGTATGTGCCGCTCCACGTGACGCGAATCGCGACGCGGTCACCTTCGGCCATGAGGTCCGAGATCTGCCAGCGCGAGTCAGGCACAGCCGCCATGACGCCCGCCACGGCCGCCTGAAAGAGGGCTCTGCCTCGCGCCGGTTCTGTGTCCGGCTGATGGTTCACGATGTCGGCAGCGACGAGCGCCTCGAAATCGATGACCCCGCGTGTCCACCCCTCGTAGAACTCCACAACCACTTGCTTGACGTCTCTGTAGTCCATCAAGCCCTCCCTAGACCTGCCAACCGCTGCCTTGCTCCACCTCTATGTTGCGCCAACCTGGTACGAGAAGCGTTCGCTGGTGCCGGATCGGCGCGGTCTGGTCAGCGGCTTGTTACGGCTCGACTCTGGTTCAGAGCTGGCACTACCGCTCGGTTCCAGCCGCCGCCTTCGCCGTGAGCGACTCAGAGCGGTACGTTCTAGGACTGCTCGTGCAGGTGAACGACTGCTCGGTTGATGCCAAGACCGCCAGAGCGATCGTGGGACCCTGTGCGTCGTGGATCAGACGCCAACCGGCCGCCGCATCAGAGTGCTCAGCATCCTCGTCGGGGCGTGTCTTCTGGTCATCGCTGCCGGGCTCGCCACCCTTCCAATGACAGTAGAGGTGGATGGCAGCCCCGCCCATTGCGGCTTCCCCGCGTTCTCGCTCAGGGCGCCGAGCGAGCCGGATGACAAGGGATTCAACGCGGTGGACGATGCCTGTTCCGGCGCCGGGTTCGGTCGCTTGTTCAAGGCATTCGTCTTTGGCGGAGCCGGAGTCGCGGCCATCATCGGTGCGCAAGGATTTGTGCGCAGACGAGCCACTGGCGTCGAAGAGTTGGAATGACCCTGCGGCTGTGGCCCGAGTACTGCCGGTTCAGCTCGGCCCCGTCAGCATCCGACAACAGCGTCGCCCCCCGAAGCCAGAGCTGGCACTACCGTGCGTATCTCGCAGATTGTGAAACCGACGCGACAGACTCTGCGGCGAGATCGCGCAGTACGAGGACATCTACCGGCTCTGCTGCGTCCGTGGGCCGGCTGGGATCGTCGTCGCTCTGGCGGAGGAGATCGGCTGACGGGCCGCGCACTACCCGCCGACGGCGGTGGCCGGGCCTCGTTGTGCGACGAGGGACTGGCCGGCTGGTCCATATTCAGGGAGTGATGACGAACGTGTCGATGACGCCCTCCGCCGCATCGAGCCAGGGCTTGCCGTCGCCATAGTCACTGCCACCGTTCCGTGCATCGTCGATCAGGATCGCCAGGGGGATGTCGCTGCCGGGCACGTGCAGCAGAATCGCTCGGAGACCGCGCGTCGACGGTGTCACCCCGACCGCTCCATGCGACGGGTCGACGCCGACCATGAGGTCCGTGTAGTCGCCGTCGGGACAGCCGTCGTCACCGGCATAGGCGACGTCCATCGCCATGCCCTTGAGCCCGCCCACCGACGCATTGCGAATGTTGCTGAGTACGACGTGCGGGTTCCCCCTAATGAAATGCATGAGGCCGCGGAACGTGCTCTCGAACTTCTCCGACGGCTGGCCAGTGCAGACCCCCGGTGGGACCACGGCCGAGAGCACCGTGATGGCGTCGGTCGTGCCCTCGTCGAAGCCGGACATCGAACCGCCCGGCGGGAACAGGTGGAAGTTTCCCCGCGCGACTGTTCGGTTCAGGCTTGCCCAGCCCGATGTCGGCAACGTGTAGGTCAGCGCCGGGACCATGCCCTCGGTCGCATAGGTGTCTGCCTCGAGCGCGCACTCCCGCTCAGGGCCCTCTGACGAGCTCACGCACGTCCTGACACCTGCAGCGTTCGTCGCGGCCGGCGTGGTGGTGCGTGCCGGCGCGGTCGACGACGCCGGGGTTGATGTAGCCGCCGGCCTGCCCGCCGTGCTCCCCGCACACGCGGCGAGGAGCAATGCGGCCGCGCAGACGATTATGGGTCTCCCCATGACTTTGGCCCTCTCGGGTGGGAGTTCGGGACCACCGCTCGAATGTCCCCGGTACGCCCCACGGGGGCGATAGCCCACCATGAGGATTCGCTTTCTGCGCCCGATCGCGCACCAACCGTCACCGCCGGAGCTGCGCACCTCTGTCGAGCAGGTGCTCTTCGGCACTGTTCCGCCATGCCATCGCCCTCGCGTCCATCTTGGCTCGGCATGCGCTGACCCTTCGCTACTCAGCTGGCACTACCCGTCGGTTGGCCGCCACTGCCTGGCGTGCAAGAACGTAGCTGTCCTGCGACTTCACGGAGAGGGCACCCTTGTGTCCGTCAGGAGGGTGAGCCGCCGGCGGACGACGACCGCACGTGGTCAGAGGCGGGCCGGAACCATCCGGCCAGGTGGTACACCAAGTCGGGATCGCCAGCGGCCGTTACCGAGCCGTCTCGGAACGCGTCCAACCATTCACGCCGGCCCCGTGCAAGTGCCAGAAGGGCCGGCATCGATGCCTCGACGTACACGTAGCGGCTCTGGTCCAGGAGCGGGTCCGTCAGGCAGCCGTAGGGCTCGATTCCGCGCTCGAGCACGAGCCAGTACCTCCGGTCGAAGTGGTGGGGCAGGTGGAGCTCCACGACGACGGCCCGGACCGGTATACGCTCGGGGTCGGCCCGCTGGGCGAGCCAGCCGAGCACGACGTCCGGGTCACGCTCGATCATGTCGGGATCGTCCGGGAGCCACGTGTCCGCCCAGGAACGCAGCGAGCCAAGCGTCGCCATCAAACCCTCACCGAGCGCCGTGAGGCGGTAGGCAGGGTGCGGATCTTGCCCGTCAGCCCGCGACACCAGCCCCAGGGTTTCGAGGCGGCGCAGTCGATCGGTGAGCACGGAGCGCGAGATTCGCCCGGGCAGCCCGCTGACCAGGTCATTGAATCGGTGCGGCCCGAATGTCCCGAGCTCGCGCACGATGAGCAGGCTCCAGCGGTCACCGAGGTGCTCGATGGCCTTGGTGTAGGAGCAGTAGCCGCTGAACTCGCTCGAGCCCACAACTGCCAGTGTCGCACCGGCGGCCCGGATCGGGAGGTTCGAAGTTCGAACTAGGCGCGCCCGGCCGGGCAGCAGATCGTTAGAAGGCACGAGTCCACGACGAGGGGGGCTAGATGGCGACACAGTCGAACAGAAACAGGCCGCCCGTGCCGGCGCACCCGACCCGACTAGGCGAGCGGTATGACCAGATGGTCCTGTCAGCCGGCGCCCGGGGGCGCTTCATTTGGAGGCCGCAGGGCGGCGCCGTCCACGTGATCGAGGCCGGCGAGGGCCCGCCGGTCGTCCACCTGCACGGCAACAACACCTCGTCGCTGTCGCACCTGATGTTGCTCGCACAGCCCACAGGGGTACGGTCGTTTCTGATCGACCGACCGGGATTCGGCCTCAGCGACCCCGTGACCTTCCCTCGCAGGACCTTTCGGCAGTGCGCGGTGCGGTTCGTCGTCGAGGTCCTCGACGAACTCGGGCTGGAGTCGGCTGTGCTCGCCGGCGCATCAGGGGGTGGGACCTGGGCGATCTGGTGCGCACTCGACCGTCCGGAGCGGGTGCGCGGCCTTGTCATGCTCGGATCGGTCCCGCTCCTTCCCGGCGCTCGCATTCCCATCGGCATCCGGCTCATGGCGACGCCGGTGCTGGGCGACGTGCTCAGCCGCAGCGTGAGACCAGGCCGGCGGATGCTGCTGCGCCTGATGTCCTCGATGGGTGAGAGCGACACCATTCTGCGACACCCCGCGTTGCTCGACTCGCTCATTGATGCAGCTCGTGACCCGGTGGCATCCGCCGCCAACGTGGCCGAGTTCCGGGCCCTCCTCTCACCGTTCGGGACGCGATCTGCGACCCGGATTCGCCCGGAGGACCTCCGCCGGTTGGCCGTGCCGACGCTGATGATCTGGGGGGACAGGGATCCGGTGGTGTCCGTCGCGGATGCACGGGCCGCGGCGGAACTGATACCCGACGCACGGCTCGAAGTGCTACCAGCAGGGCACGTGCCGCAGCTCGGCTACCCGGACCGAGTGGGGGAGCTGCTGGGGGAATTTGCACGATCCGGGCGGTGATCATCATTCACGAACGGCCGCGGCCGGCCACCAACCGAAGGATGGTCTGCTCGCACATCGGTGCGTGAGGGGCTACGGCTGCTCTGCAGGCGCACGCTCGGTTCTGCGGGCGATTGGCGAACAGCGCCGTCGCGCCCGTGCTGGCACTACCGAGCGGTTTCGAGTCCGACGGACGCAACCGGCGCCGACTTGCGACAGACCGGCAATTCCGCGCTACTCCGCTCGGTGTCGCGGTGGCAGGTTGTCGCGGGTGTTCACCTGCTGCTTCTGCTCTCAGAGCGTTCGGTTCGACTCGCCCGATGCGCTCGCACTCGTGGTTGCTGCCGCGAAGAGGATCAACGAGCCTGACGCGCCGAGTCAGACGATGTGGGCGCACGCAGGATGCCTCGCTGAGGGACTGGGCAGTGGTGTCGTCTTCGACGCTGAAGCGTTCCTCGACTGATGTCGACAGCGGAAGGCCGCGTAGGGGCAGGGATGTTGGATGGAAACGTTCTCCCGCCCGGCTAGGGCGGAGGGCGGAGGGCTACTTGGGGCGGCGCTTCAACCCGAACCAGTGCCGCCCCTCGCGGTCCTTCAGCGGCTTCGAGGACTTCGGCGGAGTACTTCTGCTGTAGTTGGCGCGGAAAGCTGCCATCCGCCCCCAACGGGCGTTGGTTGGCGTCCCCGGCGCCACGGTGGTGGTCGAAGAGGGGCAGGGCCATCTGAGCGACCTCGACCGCGTCGTCGCGCTCACCACCTGGCTGGTCAACGGCACGTAGTACCGAGACGGGTTGCGACACCACCACGGCTGCGCCCCGTGTGCGTTAGCCCGTCTTGAGACCTGATCGGTCCTGCGCAGCGCCAGCACGCGACCAATCCCGATGCGCGCATAGTGCCGGATCAGATCGATCTCGTCAGCGTCCAGTCGCATCTCGCCACCGGTTCAGAGCTGGCACTACCGAACGGTTAGTCCAATGCGGATTTGATCAGTTCGCTAGCCGCAGGGCCGAGACGGTTAGTCTCCCTGCCAATCCCCATCGGGTTGGTCGAGCCGCGCGATGAGGCGGTCGGAGAAGACGACGTCTGCGGGCTGGGCGAGCAGGTCGCTCGACGACTCATCGACGCCATGAATACGCAAGAACTCGGCCAGGTCGTCGTCATGGCGGCGATGGTCGGCGATGGCGCCGGTGAACGCGGCTCGGGCAACGTAGGTGAGCTGGTTGGGGTCGATGGTGGCCCACACGTCAGGGGTGTCACCGAAACCGCAGACCCCGGTCGTGAAGGCGTTGTCGTCTCCCCAGGTGAGTTCGGTGCCGTCCTCGAGGGCGACTACTTGGCGCAACGTGAACGAGGCGGCGTCGGCTTGGTTGGCGAACTCGTCACGGATCCTGTCCGAAGTAAAGCCCATCGCCTCGAGTTGAACGCGGTACTCGTCGGGCGTCACAAAATCGCAGTGAATTCGTAGCCGGGCGCCTGGCATGCGGTCAGTATGTCCGTTCCGACCGCTGACGCCAGCCGCCTGCGTCGCTACTGACGACCGGGCCTGATCGCTCGAAGCATCGTCAGTCTGGAGCTGGCACTACTGATCGCCTTCACAGCCAAGGGGCCGTCCAGCGCCTAAGCGCCGCCTAGGGGGCCATGTGCGCGGATCGTTCGGACGCGCATGGCCAGCCATGGTCGGCGTAACAACGCAGGCAGATCGGCGGTCTTGTGGATGAAGACGATGAGACGGGAAGGCTCCGTCGAGGAGCCGATGGCTGTGGTGCCGCTGTGCTCGCCGCGGGTGACGCAGAGGACGGGGGCGCTGCCGCGCCGCGAAGTGTCGACGTCTTCAGCTGTAGTCCGCGAAGAGCTGCTGGTTGGCTCTATCGACCGTCATGAAACCGCCGTACGGCACGATCCACTGCGGCCGCGTGTGGCCGAAGGGAGGACCGACGACGACGACCGCATCGGCGTTGTACGCGTGAACGACGTCGATCACCGTGTCACGCTGCTCCTCACGCTTCGCTCGCCTCTCGTCGGCCGCCGGCCGGATCGTGAAGTCCGACGTCGGCGGCCTGGCGACCACGACCGCATCCACGGCCGCCAAGACTCCGCGCTCCCCAAGCGATCTGGTGATCCGGCCGAACTCCGTAGCGGTGACGAGTTCCTCGGAGGACGCAAGGATGAGCACTCCCCCTTCGAGAACGGCAGGGTCGGACGGGAACCGACCCGCGGTCAGGATCCACTGCACGACTTCGATGCAGCCACCCCATGTCCGACCGGTGATCGTTCGTGCCGGCCCCGACCACGCCCAGGGCTCCGTTGGCTCGCGGTCGCCGAACTCCGTCAGCGCTCGTGGGTCGTTCCAATCGTGCCCAACGTCTTCCGATTCACCTGGCTCCGTGAGTTCCAGACGCTCACCCGTCAAGAGGGCGGCCCGTAACGAAAGTTCGTGGATTGGGTCGACGCGGGGACCAGGTCCGAGCTGGACCTGTGTCGATCCGCCGTAGTAGCCGGCCACGCCGTTCGTCCAGAACCAGTTCAGCAGATTGGTGTTGTCGCTGTAGCCCAGAAGTGGCTTCGGGTCAGCGGCAATCTGGGTGGCACCGAGGTACGGAACGACGGTGATCTGGTCCTCCCCACCAATGGTGGCAAGCACGGCGCGGATCTCCGGATCGGCGAATGCCGCGTTCAGGTCGGCCGCACGCTGACGGGGGGAAGCGCCGAGTTTGCGTGTCGTGGGGAACTCCACGGGCACCAACCCGGTGACGGCACGAAGTCGCTCCAGTGCCTGCTCATGGACGGCGGGGGCAACCGCAGGAGCCGCGAACGACGGCGACAACACCGCGACCTTGTCGCCTGCCTGCGCCTTGCGCGGCGAGATCAACTCCATGGGCCAAACCCTATGGTTCGTGTGTTCCCCGTTCCCAACGCTTTGCGGAACGTGCGACTCGGCATGAGCGTCGGTTCCTCACATCGTTGGGGGAACTTACCTAGGCGACCCGGCGAGCCACTCCGAGTGCGCTCTCGTGCCGGCAGCAGCAAGCACTAGTCACATCAGAGCTGGCACTACCCATCGGTTCGGTGCGGGCGGGGCTGGTCGGGATGGGCTCGTCGCCGAGTGGCAGGGATGCTCAATGGTGTGGAGTTCTCCCATGCGGCCTGACACCGGCCCTGACCCGTCGCCGAGCAGTCCCGTCGCGTTGCTGCGTGGAGCCCACGGCCGCCCTTCCGCGCGCGCCCTGGGCACTCCTCGGACGTTCATCTGCGACGTCACGCGGGCGCGGGTGTCCCTGCCGGGGTCACCACCAGCCAGCGGCCACCGAACTCCGCGACGTTGTGACAGAGAACCTTGCCCGGACCCTCGTGGGCGTAGTAGTACAACGGGTGCCCAGCGTAGGTGACTTGGCTCGAGCCGTCCGACCTGGGTGTCGTGCCCAGCTGCTGCGCCATGACCTTGCCGACCGCGCGAGGCATCCCCTCCGTGAGCACCGGTGGCCACGCTTCCGCGCAGGCTTCGTAACACCTGGGCGTGGACGTGGTCTCCTTGCCGAACAGGTAGATCGCCTGCCCCCGTCGATCGAAGAGCATGGTGCCGAACTCGCTGTCCGCCGTCATGATGACGATGCCGGTGACACCGACTGGTGGGGGTGCAGTGCTCGGGGCAGTGGCGGCGGGTGACGCCGACGGCACTTCTGACTCCGACAGTGACGCTGAGGGTGAGGTCGGTGGACTCCCACCTTCGCTCGTGGATCGATCGTCACCCACGCAACTCGTGACCATCATCGCGCAAATGGTCAGGATCACCGCTCTGGTCACTAGTGCGCAGACTGCTGACATGCCGGAGAAACGCTTCATTGGCCCATCCGGTGCCCAACCAGCACCAGGACCACACAGCCGGGCAGCGGCTTTGAAGCAATAGCGCCGTATCAGTGCGTCGTCAGCGCTCCGCCGCGGCGTCGAACAGAGATCCAGAGTTGGCACTACCGCTTGGTTCCTCGACCAGCAGCCAACGCCGCGGAGCGGCTCATGCGGCCCTTCTCGGATCGCGCGCCCCTGGTCGAAACGTGCCCCAGGGAGCCCCTGGACTGGCTGGCAGAGATGCCCGAGCATCGGAGGAGATCCGGCGTGCGGAGGCGCACATGGAACCCGACGACTTGCAGATCGATCCCGGCTTCGAGGCGCTGCGCGCGCACCGGGCGGAGCTATTGGAGTCGATGAGAGCGTTAGAGCAGGCTCTGGCAGCACCCGCCACCGGCCGCAACAACGCTTGGGAAGAACGGGTCAACGTCGCGCTGGTGGAGCTCGAGGCGGATTTCGGCGAACACGTCGAACTAACCGAGGGACCTGAAGGTCTCTACCGGGCTCTCCTGGCGACGGCACCGCAACTCTCCAGTCAGGTGACCAGACTTACGGCTGAGCACAGCCAGATCAGAAAATCGGTCGACCGCCTTCTCACCAGCATGGGCAGGCCGGTGACCACCGGAGACGTGGACGGTATCCGGGAATCCGCCACTACGTTTCTCGGCATGCTCAGCCAGCACCGACAGAGGGGCGCCGACCTCGTCTTCGACGCCTACCAGACCGACATCGGAGGCGAGACCTGAACAGCTTCTGGGCCAACCCGGCTGCGTTCGCGCTCTCGTGAGAGATTAAAGGCCCTTGCCGCGTCCCAGCAGACGATGGCGCGTCGGTGATCGGGCGTCGACGCCGATAAGGCTCGTAGATCTTGATCCGCAGATCACGTCATCGCTGGCTACTTGTTCACTTGCATCAGCCCGTGGCCCGGCCAGGCTGTGGGTCAGACACTCGGCCGGTGGCTCGCTAGCGGGCTGCCCGCGGTGTTCCGCGTGGCTCATTAGTGGGGTGCCGCCCGGCCGGGTGTCGCTGGCTGGGAGTGGCTCAAGAGGGGTGTGCTTCGCCGGAAGTAGCTCTGCCCTCCTCGCCGTCCACTGCGGCCGAGGAGGGTTCATGCCGCAAGTTGTCATCGGGGTCGACCCGCACAAGGCGAGCAACACGCTGGTGGTGATCGACGCCCACGAGCAGGTGGTGGCCGAGCAGCGGTTCGTCAACGACCGCACCGGCTACCGTTCGATGAGGTCTTTCGCCCGGGCGTTCCTGGAGCGGACCTGGTCGGTGGAAGGCGCCCGCGGTGTCGGTGCCGGGCTGGCCCAGCGGCTGGTCGCCGAAGGTGAGCCGGTGCTCGACGTCCCTGCGAAGCTGTCCGCCCGGGTCCGCGCTCTCGGCGGTGGCAGCGGCCGCAAGACCGACAGCGCCGACGCGTTCGCGGTAGCCGTGGCCGGCCTGCGCGCACATGACCTGCGGCAAGTCCGCCCGGATGACGTCACCGAGGTCCTGAAGATGCTGACCGACCGCCGCCAGGAGCTGGTCCGCGAGCGGATCGCGACCGTGAACCGGCTGCACGAGGTCCTCACCCAGCTCATTCCTGGCGGGGCACGGAAGAACCTGCGCCTCCACGGCCCGCCGGCTGCTGTCCTCGGTGCGGCCTCGCGCGGTGGTCGGCAAGGCCCGCAAGCAGCTCGCCCTGGACTACATCGGTGACCTCGAGCGGCTCGACACGAGGCTGAAAGAACTCAAGGCGCAGATCGCCGAGGCTGTCGCCGCCCAAGGCAGCTCGCTGGTGAGCATCGACGGAGTCGGCCCCCTGGGTGCCGGCAAGACCCTCGCCGAGGTGATCGACGTGCGCCGGTTCCCGTCAAGGCGCACTTCGCCAGCTACACCGGCACCGCACCCATCGACGTATCCTCCGGCGACAACAACCGGCACCGGCTCAACCGAGGCGGCAAACCGCCGACTCAACCACGTGCTGCACATCGCGGCCATCACCCAGACCCGGATGCCCGGCCCCGGGCAGGACTACTACCGGCGCAAGCGAGACCAGGGCAAGACCCACCTCGAAGCGCTGCGCTGCCTCAAACGGCGACTCTCCGACGCTGTCTACCGATGCCTCATGGACGACCTGGCAGCAGGGAGCCCGGGAGGACAAGTGGGGGCGTCTCTTCAATCCAGCGCGACTGACCTGATCCCCATGGCCAGCACTTCGGAGCAGTCACTTCCCGGGCTCGCCCACGACCTACGCCGGACCTCGCTGTTGTGTCTTGACACAGAGGGGAACTACCGGCTCGGTTCCGGAAGTCCCAGCGGACTGCTGGAGCGAGGCACTTTCCGGGGACGGTCGGACCTGGCTGACTAACCGTGTCTTGGCGGTGCACTCCACGTGCAGTATCATGCACTCATGGACCCGGACACCCTCGCCTTGGCGCGAGTCATCGGCTCGCGGGTCCGGTCCGAGCGGCAGTCGCGCCGGTGGACGCTGGACCAGCTCGCGGAGGCAGCCGGCACCAGCCGGCGCTCGCTCATCAACGTGGAGCAGGGCGCGGCAAACCCGAGCGTCGGCATCCTGCTGAAGCTCAGCGACGCCCTGGGGATCGGGCTGCCCACACTCGTGGCGCCCCCCGAGCCCAAGCCGCTCTCCGTGACCCGCGCCGGCGAAGCCGCGGTCCTGTGGTCCGGCGAATTCGGCGGCCGCGGCGCCCTGGTGGCCGGAACCGAACCGCCCAATGTGGTCGAGTTGTGGGATTGGACGATGAACCCCGGCGACCGGCACGCCAGCGAAGCCCACGCCGATGGCACCCACGAGCTCGTTCACGTCCTGGCCGGCGCGCTCACCGTCAACGTCGGGGACCAGGCGGTAGAGCTGGACCTCGGCGACTCGATGTCCTTCCCGGGAGACGTGGACCACGGCTACGCCAACCACCAGCACGAGCCCGCCCGGTTCTCCCTGACCGTCTACGAGCCCGGAGTCGGCAGCCCGCAGACGACAGCCGACCGGCGCCGGCCATGAGTCCAGCCACCCCATAGCCCACCAGGCACACGCGTCCAGCCGGTACGCGGACGCCGCGCAGCAGCACCCACACCACGCACCCACGTCCCAGGAGCCCCGATTGACCACCGAACAGACTCGTCCGGCCGATACCGACCCGGTCATCGGACGGCCCGACAAGCAGGACTACGCGACCGTCTCCGCGGACACCTGGGCCGTGCACGGCGGGAACCGGCCCGACCGGACCACCGGCGCCATCCGCACGCCGATCGTGATGGCCAACTCCTACCTGTTACCCGACGACCCGGCCACCTTGGCCGGGGACGACCCCGACCTGCTGGTCTACACCCGCGAGTCCGGCGCCAACCAGCTCGGCCTGCAAGACAAGCTCGCCCGCCAGGACCACGGCGAGGCCGCCGCGGTGTTCGCCACCGGCATGGCTGCGCTGCACGCCATCTTCTTCAGCGTGCTCAACCCCGGGGACCACGTGATCGTGTCCAACGTGGTCTATATGCGCACCCACGGCCTGTTCTCGACGTTGCTGCCCGCCAAGCTGGGCATCGAGGTCGATCTCGTCGACATCACCGACCTCGACGCTGTGCGCGCCGCCGTGCGCCGGAACACCCGCCTGATCCACACCGAGGTCATCGCCAACCCCGACCTGAGGGTCGCCGACATCGGTGCTCTCGCCCAGATCGCCCACAACCATGACGTGCTGCTCAGCGTCGACTCCACCTTCACCCCGCCACCGCTGTTCACCCCGCTCGACCACGGCGCCGACCTGGTCATCCACTCCCTCACCAAATACGTCAACGGCCACGGCGACGCCATGGGCGGCGCCGTCATCGGCAGCAAAGCACTCGTCGACCAGATCAAGCTCGGCGTCCTGCACCACGCCGGCGGCGCCATCGCACCCTTCAACGCCTGGCTAATCATGCGTGGCTCGGTCACTCTGCCCCTGCGCCTGCAGCGACACTGCGAGAGCGCCCAGGCGGTCGCCACCTTCCTGGCCCAGGATCCACGCATCACCCACGTCGCCTACCCCGGCCTGCCCAATGATCCGCACCACGCCACCGCCGCGGCCCAGCTATCCGGCGGCTACGGCGGCGTCGTCTCCCTCGCCATCGCTGGAACCCACCAAGACCGGCTCCGGTTCGTCAACGACCTGCAGCTCATCACCTCCGCGGTCTCCCTCGGCCACGACGAAACCCTGGTCGCCTACGAGGAATACCCGCCCGACCGCGCCGCCGGCTTCCAGCCGGTGTTCCGCGAGCACGGGCTCATCCGCCTCGCCATCGGCCTCGAAACCGCCGGAGACCTCATCGCCGACCTCGACGCCGCCCTCACCACCACCTACGGCGCCGCCACTGAGCACCAGGCCGCCGGCAGTCTGACCCGGAGCCCTGACGTGATCTGCTGCCAGTTCATCTTCAAGCCCGGCACCTACGACGACGACTTCCACCGCCTCGACGGCCAGATCGAGGAGTTCGCACGCAGCCTGCCAGGGTTCGAGCGGGCCGAGACGTGGCAAGCCCCGAAAGGCGACGTCATCAACGCGATGTACTACTTCGCCGACCAGGAGTCCGTCGCGCAACTCGCCAGCTTCCCCCGCCACCGCGAGGCCAAAGGGCAGGTGCAGCGGTGGTACGACGGCTACCGGATCGTCGTCAGCGAAGTCAAAGCCACCTACGGCGACGACCGCCTACCCACCTGAGATCGGCTGAGCCACTGAGGTGCGCGCCACTCGGAATGCCGGTTACGAGCGCTCGAGTCAGCCAACTGCCGCATCAGAGCTGGCACTACCGAGCGGTTCGAGAAGGATCTCGGACGGCACATATGGGCGGCTGCCAGACCGGTCGCCGCCTGCGATTGGTCGGGAGTCGGGGCTACCACGCGTAGGACTCCGGGGCTTCGCCCGGCCCCGGCCAAATCTGGTTGAGTCGTTCCATGGCTGCGTCGTCCAAATGGACGGATAGTCGCTTCCAGGTCAGATCGCAGTTCCTCGGTGGTCATCGCTCCGACGATGGTGGTGGACACGACCGGGTTGCGCAGCAACCAGGACAATGCCACTGCCGCCGGCGGTGCATCGAGTTCCCGACATAGCCCTTCGTAGGCTTCGAGTTGGCTGCGGTGCTCCTCGATGCGGGGGTCAGCGCCGCGTCCTTCGGCCTCCGCCTGCAGCGCACCGGCGAGCAGTCCGGCGTGCAGGGGGCTGTACGGGATCAGGGCCACGCCGACGTGGCGGAGCGCGGGAACTAGTTCCTGCTCCACGGCCCGCACGGCGAGGTTGTAGAGGCTCTGCTCGGACGTCAGACCTAGGAACGGCCGGGCCGAGGCCGCGGACTGAGCGAGGGCGATATCCCAGCCGGCGAAGTTGCTGCTCCCGACGTAGGTGATCTTTCCCTCGCGGACCAGTTGCTCCATCGCCTGCCAGATCTCCTCCCACGGCGTGGCCCGGTCGACGTGGTGCATCTGGTACAGGTCGATGTGGTCGGTCTGGAGTCGTCGCAGGCTCGCCTCGCACGCGCGCCGGATGTGATAGGCGGACAGCCGTCGGTCGTTCGGGCCGAGTCCCATCGGTTGGTACACCTTCGTGGCCAGCACGATGTCGTCGCGGTGCCCGCTGCGCTTCAGCCACCGACCAACGGTCTCCTCCGCGACGCCGTAACCCATCTTCATGTCCGGCGACTGCGGCACCGCCGTACACGTCGGCGGTATCGAAGAAGTTGATGCCCGCCGTCGACCGCAGCGTCCATGACCACGAAACTGCTCGACTCGTCCACGAGGTAGCCGAAGTTCATGGTGCCGAGGCCGATCCGGCTGACCATCACGCCCGAACGGCCCAGGTGCGCGAATGCCATGCCGTCGCCCATATCGGAACGATAGGCGACCTGGGGCGAGGATGGGCATCGAGGCACCGCCGAGGAACCGCCGCAAATGCCGGTTCCGCGCCGGAGTCAGCCGCCGGCGCGTCGGAGCTGGCACTATCACCGCTTTCGAGTTGAGGCTCGTCGGCGCCTGTTGGCCTCGCTTACCTCGTGATCACCGAGTGTTCGGGGACCTTTGGCCCTGGGTCCTGGGGCGTGGGAGGCGTTGACTGTTCGACGGGTGATCCGAATGGCTACGGAGACCGCGGCGGCATGGGTTGACCTTTACTGGCTCCCACTCGGCGCCGGCGGACACTGTGTCCGGTTCAACGGCCGCGTGTACGAGCGCGTCCTTGCGCGGCACCAGCACCGGGCGCCGGCCGACCTCTTCCATTCTGCGCTGCTTGTGCGACTGGATGAGATCACCTACGCAATCGAGATGGGGCCAGTGTGGAACGTCGACTCCCCTGACCGCGGAGCTGTCTGCCAAGGCTCGGTCGGCGCTCGCTCGCTCGGACGATTCCGCGCCTTTCAGTACGAGGTCCGTTGCTGGCCCGGAGGATCGATCCCAGACCTCGCGGAAGCGGTCGCGAGCCCGGTGCGCGTGAGCGCGGACCGTTTGCAGGCGAGCGCCGTCCTCAAGGCCGTGCCAGCCGTACCCGCGCTGACCTGGGGACGCGACGAGCTCCACTGCGGCGACATGTGGAACTCGAACTCCCTCGTCTCGTGGGCCCTGGCACGCAGCGGACACGACATGCGCGCTGTCCGCCCACCCGCCGGCGGACGGGCACCAGGCTGGCGAGCGGGGCTTGCCCTTGCCGAGCATGAGCAGGCGAACACAACGCTGACGACAACCCGATGAACTGACCCGCCGGGCGGCATTACGACTGAACTGCGGAGCCGTCAGCTTGTGGCCGGTCCGCGGGACGCAACCCGCGGCCAGTTGAGCCGCCTTGATTGCCCGCAATGAATGCGTCCACGACGGCCGTGAGACCTGGCAACTGACTTCGGTTATGCACCGGACGGGTGCCGGATCTGCTCGCCGGCGGTGTCAGCCGCGCGGCTCCTCAGAGCTGGCTACTTGTTGAATGACATCAGCCCACGGCCCGGCCAGGCTGTAGGTCAGACGCCCGGTGGGGTAGCTCGGGAACTGGCTGCCCACGATCTTGGTGTGGCTCATTAATGGGGTGCTACCCCTGCCGGTCGTCGTTGGCTGGGAGTGGCTCAAGAGGGGTGTGCTTCGCCTGAAGTAGCTCTGCCCTCCTCGCCGCCGGAGGAGGAGTGAGGAGGGTTCCGTGGCACGAGTGATCATCGGTGTCGACCCGCACAAGGCGAGCAACACACTGGTCGTCATCGACGGACGTGAGCGGGTGCTGGCACAGGACCGGTTCGGCAACGACCGGGCCGGCTACCGGTCGATGAAGACCTTCGCTCGAGCCCACCCGGACCGGGTGTGGGCTGTTGAAGGGGCACGTGGCGTGGGTGCCTCGCTCGCGCAGCGGCTGGTCGCCGAGGGCGAGCCGGTCCTGGATGTGCCGGCCCGGCTGTCGGCTCGGGTCCGCGCGCTGGGTGGTGGCAGCGGCCGCAAGACCGATGACGCCGACGCCTACGCGGTGGCCGTCGCCGGGTTGCGTGCCCGCGAGCTGCAGGTGGTGCGACCCGATGACACCACGGAGATCCTGCGGCTGCTGACCGCCCGCCGTCAGGAGGTCGTCGAGGCGCGGATCGCGACAGTGAACCGGCTGCACGTGGTGCTGTGTCAGCTGATTCCTGGCGGGGCGAAACGGCATCTAAGCGCGACCAAGGCCCGGCCGATGCTCTCGGCGGTGCGGCCGCGGGACGCGGTCGGGAAGGCCCGCAAGCAGCTCGCGCTGGACTATGCAGGCGAGCTCGACCGGCTGGACGCACGGCTCAAGCAGTTGAAGCGGCAGATCGGCGAGGTGCTCGCCGAGGACCCGACCACGCTGACCCAGATCGACGGGATCGCGACCATCAACGCCGCGAAGATCCTGGCCGAGGTCAGTGACGTCCGCCGGTTCGCCAGCCGACACCACTTCGCCAGCTACACCGGCACCGCCCCAATCGACGTGTCCTCCGGAGAGAACAACCGCCACCGGCTCAACCGCGGCGGCAACCGCCGCCTCAACCACGCACTGCACATCGCGGCCGTCGTCCAGTACCGGATACCTGGCGCTGGGCAGGACTACTACCGGCGCAAGCGGGCGGCCGGCAAGACCCACAACGAAGCCCTGCGTTGCCTCAAGCGACGCATCTCCGACGCCGTCTACCGACACCTGGTCGACGACCTGGCAGCAGGGAGCCCGGGAGGACAGATGGGGGCGTCTCTTCAATCCAGCGCGGCTGACCTGATCCCCATGGCCAGCACTTCGGAGCAGTCACTTCCCGGGCTCAGCGACGACCTTACGCCCGTCGCTGCAGTTGTGTCTTGACACAGAGGGGAACCATTACCAGAACGGTCCGACCTCCGGTGCGCTGGCCGAATCGGAGAGACAGTTCTGCGTGCCCCGGAATGGAACGCGATCGGCACGCGGGCGCGCTCTGCCAGTCGCTGATCTCGACCTGGAAACCCGTGACCAGGACCGGAGGCCGGGAGGCGCCGATGTGGTGCCGTTGGGCCGTCGCCGCATAGAGGGCGTTGCCCGCTCCCGCGATGAGGCGGTCGAGGTCTTCGGCTGGTGCAGCCTGGCTCATCCGGGTCGATGTCCCGATCGGCATGCCTCCGAGTTGCGGCGGACAAGGTCATTCCGCCCAGTCAGGCGGCCGGACCAGGACCATCCACAGATGCCCATCCGGGTCCTGAATTTGAGCCGCGAACGCATTCCAGTCTTGCTGCGCGGGCTCGTAGACGCTGCTTCCGCCGGCGGCGAGGGCGGCGGCGTATCGGGCACGCACGGCGTCCTCGTCGCGGGCATAAACGCATAGCACGCACTCGCTGGCGCCGGACGGTGCCAGGCGATCCTCGCCAGCGACCCAGCCGAACCCGCCCGTGGGGATCAGCATCAGGCTCACGCTCGACCCGAGGCGGAGTTGCAGCGGCTCGGGGACGCCGTCGTCCGCGAGGGGGCCGAAGGCTTTGAAACCGAGCCCGTCGCTGTAGAAGGCAAGCGAGCGGCGCCTATCGGTGGTCGCCAGGCTGATCGTGTAGTCCATGGAGATTACGACTCCCGATTCGAAGCTTTCATCGGTTCGGCCCTCCCAGTGCCTGACCGGTTCGCTCGCTCCCTTCGCGGCATGCGGGCATCCGGCTGCGCACCGTCCGTTACGGCTCGCCGAACTTGATCCTGACCAGATCCTCAACCGCCTGCGGAATGCGATTCTCGAAATCGTGCACCTTCACCCAGGTAGGGGTGATGGCGATCCGCGCCATCTGGTCATACAGGGCGTGGACACCGGCTTCCCACTGCTGGAACTCTTCGACTGGCGTCAACTTCCTCGCGCCCGCCACGTACTCCGGAAATACCCCGTTCACCATCGACACCCTCGCCGTTCCGCGAATCAACAGCACGTTTGGCGGCCAGGTCGGAGGGCTGGTGTCAATGGTCAAGGCCACCGCCGGGTTCGCCTCTAACGCGGCGACCTTCGCCGAGCCGGGCACCGTGCCGATTACCAGAACAGTCCCGTCCCAGTGAAAACCCACTGGCACGACTCGTGGGGCGCCGTCACGCGCCATGTACGCCAGCCGCGCGGGATTAGCCGACTCGAGAAGTCGACGTGCCACTGGATCATTCATGGTTTCGCGGACTTGTTCTGGCTCCATGATCATCCTTCTCGGGTGCGCCGATGGGCGCTCCTACCCTGGCACGGAAGGCCATGGGCATCCGCTCATCGGCTGAGAGCGCATCCCGAGAGTCGCTCGGTAGTGCCGGATGTGTTCGTCAAGGGGCACGACCGGCCGGAGCGAAAGAAGCCGTCACTTCGGGGCTGGCACTTTCGCTCGCATCGAGACTGGTGGAGCATGTAATCGGGATCGGTCGCCCTGGGAACTGCAGTTGTGTGGTTGCGCAGTTCGCAAGCGACCCACGCTGCCGCACCAGCGGGTACGGCGACGTAGTCGCGTGAGCGGGCTCCCCCCGAGGACGGGCGATCCGGCAATCCCCCCAGCGTCGGAATCACACCAGCGGCGGCGGGTGAGTGCCCGATGAGCAGGTCGTGAAAACGCAAGTGCCCTCAGGCAGCAGAGGGCGGCGACGATGCGCCTGGCGATCTTGGCCCCGCCGGGGGCAGCTCCGCTAAGGCCACCCACCGAGCAAGACCACGACGCGTCCTAACCTCACGGTTTGTCGACCAGTACTACGTCGAAGTTCGTCCCGGGAGGGGCGCCTGAGCCGAAGGGCGGCGGCAACCCCTGGTCGAAGCGACCGTTGACCAGCGCCAGGCTGTTGCCGTGTTTGGCCACGGTGGTTGGAACACGGAATCTGCCCGCCACGTCTGCGTTGGTGATCACGGCGGTGATGCGCCCGCTGGACATGCCGGGAGAGAGTTGGATCTTGAGGAGCCGATTGGCGAAGTTCTCCACCACCCACAGGGTCTTTCCATCAAGCAGGATCCCGTCGTTCGTGCCAGGGATTAGGGAGCCTTCGGTAATGGCGATCTGCTGGCTGGCACCGGTGTCGGGGTCGACGGTGAAGAGCACGCCCAGGGCGGTGTGCCCGACCAGCAGTGTGTCTCCGGACGGGGTGGCGTCGATGCCGTTCAGGTTCGGTGAGCCGGGGAACACGACCGCTGCTGGACCGGTCAGCACGATCGTCTCTGGCGGCTCCAGCTCGCCGTCGGGCGCGATCGGCACCTTGTACAGCACCGGGTTGAAGGAGTCGGTGAAGTAGGCGCCTCTTGTGGTCACCACGACGTCATTGATGAGCGTGGCGGGGTTCGCGGTCAGCCGGATGTCGGCCAGAGGTGCTCCGTCCCGGGTGTCGTAGACGTAGGCACGTCCGGCTGCCCCTCCAGCCACGAATAGGCGGTGGCGAGGCTCGTCGACCTTGAGGCCGGCAGCCTGTCGCCCTGCCGGGGCATCGACGAACACCGCACCGTTACCGCTGCGCAGATCGCCTCGGTAGATGTCGCCGTCGCTCAGCGACCCGACGTAGAAGGTCGATCCCGTTCCCACCGCAATCCCCTCAGGGGCGAAATCAACGGGAAGCGGAACCGAACCAGGGAAGGGTGCGGCGGCACCCAACGTCACGGCGAGTACGGGGACGACTAGCGCGAACTTGAAACGCCACATTCGAGGGTCCTCCACTTCCGGAGAGGGTGACTCAGACGCTCTTCTGTGTTCCGGTTTAGACCCCGCATGCCACATCGTCCAGACCAGCCGCGACCTTGCCGCCTGCACCAAAGGGAGCAGCTGCTCGGCCAAGGCCTCGGCCTCGTCGAGGCGCAAGGGCACGCCGGCGTCCTCACCCTTAGGCCAGCCCGTCGCCGTTGATCGCACCGGACGGGGGCGCCGAGACCAGAGCGGCAACCTGTGTCATCAGCGCTTGAGAAGTCCCAGAGCTGGCACTACCGGTCGATGCCATCACCGTGTCGAACAACGCTCCAGCGGAGCACCTGCCCGCCTCGCCGCGATCGGTGATGCGGGTCGAACTCGAGGTTCAAGACCCGTACGACGTCGGTCCCAGGGAGACGGTCCGCTGCGACCAGCGTCGATCGCGGCGGTTTGACGCATCTTCTTGACGCCGTTGCAATGCGCGTGGCTCAGGTGCTACTCGGTGAGCGGCGTGGACCGCAGGCTGCTTCTCCTCATGGCGAACTACTACTGGCACGGCGCACGTGATGCTCAGCCGAGTCGCGGTCGCTCAGTCCGACCCAGCCGGCTCGAGCGCACACCATCTCGAGCGGCCCCGCGCGCGAAACTCCGGCGGTTCCTGGGCCTGGTCGTCAATCTGCGGACGACCCGACACCGGGAACCGACGGCATCATGACGACGACCTTGCCGGCCTTGGTGCGGCCCTGCTCGACGTAGGCCATCGCCTCGGATGTCTGCTCGAACGGAAACGTTCTGTCGATTACCGGCCGCAGCACGCCGGCGTCATACAGGGCACCGAGCTCGCGGAGTTGGGAGCCGCTGGCCTGCATGAAGAAGAACTCGTAGCGCACATCGAGTGCCTTCGCCTGTTTGCGGACCTTGCGGCTGAGCAGGGTCATGACGACGCGCAGGATCGACGGCGCGCCGAGCTGCCTGGCGAACCCGGCGTCCGGCGGGCCGGCTACGCCGATGGCGAGACCGCCGGGCTTCAGCACGCTGAGGGACTTCTCCAGGTTCTGGCCTCCGAGGGAGTCGATCACGAGGTCGTAGCCGGACAGCACCTGGGAGAAGTCCTGCTTGGTGTAGTCGACGACGACGTCGGCCCCGAGGCTCCTGACCAGGTCTGCGGAGGCGGTGGCCGCGGTGGTCGCGACGACGGCGCCGAGGTGCTTAGCCAGCTGGATGACGGTCGAGCCGAGGCCGCCGGATCCGGCGTGGACGAGCACCCTCTGACCCGCTTGCACGTGTGCGCGGTCGACCAGGATCTGCCAGGCGGCCAGGGCGACCAGCGGTAGGGCGGCGGCTTCCTGGAGCGTGAGCGAGTCCGGCTTGGGCGCGACATCGTCCTGGTCGATCGCGATGAATTCGGCGAACGTGCCGATCCGAAGGTCACGAGGACGGGCGTACACCTCGTCACCGACCTTGAAGTCGCCCACGTCGGGGCCTACCTCGGTGACCACTCCGGCCATGTCGTGGCCGAGCACGAAGGGCGGCTTGTACTTGATCAGCCGCTTGAACTCGCCGTTGCGGATCATCTTGTCCAGCGGGTTGATGCTCGCGGCGACCACGCGGACGAGGACGTCGCGTCGTCCCACGACGGGCTCGGGCACGTCGGCGGCGCGCGGACCGTCCTGGCCGTACTTCTCGACGACGAAAGCCTTCATGATCGCGGTCCTCTGGGGTGGGTGCTGTCAGGTCTCGAGGAAGTCCAGGGCTTCCGGGACGAATTCTGCGTGGTACTGGAAGATTCCCCCGTGGCCGGCGTCGGGGTAGATCTTGAGCTGGGCGTTGGGCAGTCGACGGGCGAGGTCGGCCGAGTTGTGGCTGGGCACCATGCGGTCGTGGTCGCCGTTCGCGACGAACACAGCCTGATGGATGCGCGAAAGATCTGTCGGCTGCTGGACGCCCCAGCCGTGGATGGCCTTGAGGTGGGCGCGGAACGACGGGACGGAGATCGCCTTGTCGCGGTTCTCTGTGCGCTCCTTGAGCCTCTTCAGGAAGGCTCGCGCCTCCGACCGGCCGTTCGCCGTCTGGGTGAAGAACAGGTAGTACTTCGCGTCGCGGAACATCACGGCGCCTCTGGCCACGTCCAGGTAGGTGAGCAGAGTGACCTTGTCGATGCCTTTGCCTCCTGCGGGACCGGTGCCCGCGAGGATGATCTTGTGGACGAGATCAGGCTGCTCTTCCGCGATGACCTGAGCGACGAAGCCGCCCATCGAGAATCCGAGCAGATCGACCTGGTCGAAGCCGAGAGCCTTGATGAAGCCGACGGCGTCCTTCGCCATCTCGCTGATCGAGCTCGGCGTCCTTCCCTTCGACGCGCCGACGCCGCGGTTGTCGAAGGTGATCACCCGACGACGCGCAGCGATGCCGTCAACTACCCGGGGATCCCAGTTGTCCAGGACCGCCGCGAGGTGGTTGAGGAAGATGACCGGAGTTCCGCTCCGGGGACCCAGGTCCCTGTACGCGAAGGTCGTGCCGCCGACATCAACGGTCTTGGTTGAGGCGTCCTTGTGCGCGGTGATGACGGGCATGTCTGCTCCTGAACTCAGAGTTATATTATGGTCGTACGGTAATGGAGGAATGCCGGAAGGACAACCCCGCGGCCCGTGGGTCGGGTAACCGGGAGAGCCCTTGTACTTCTACGTCGTCCCTGCGGTCAGAATCGCCTGCGCGCTCCGGATGCCCTCCTCGAGGACGGCGTTCGACAGCTTCTTGTCGGACAGCGCCCGGGCCAGCTGCATCGATCCGACGAGCATCGTGAACAGCAAGAGCGCAGTTCGGCGCGCCGACTCCGGATCCGCCGGAGCCAGCCGCGTGCAGATTTCGTCCAGGATCGCCTTGGCGCCGGCGGTGTACGCCTTCCTGGTCGCTCCGGTGCACCGCCCGATCTCGTCGAGAAGGGCTGCCGACGGGCAGCCGATGTCGGGGTGATCTCGGTGCGCAGGCGACAGGTACTCGCGCACGAAGACCTCGAGTCCGGCGCGGCCGCCCGGCAGCTTGCTGAACTCCGACACCTGTCGACCGAGCTGGTCGCCGACGACCGTCGCGACGAGGTCGTCCTTGGAGTCGAAGTGGGCGTAGAAGGCGCCGTTGGTGAGCCCGGCGTCGGCCATCAGCGTGGCGATGCCGGACCCGTCGATCCCGTCGCGCTTGAGCCGGCGACCAGCCGTCTCGACGATGCGCCGACGCGTGGCTTCCTTGTGCTCGGTCCCGTAGCGCGCCATGCGTTCCTCCACTTCCTGGACGTGACCCCTTGCCCGCCGGGCCACCATACCCTATGGTCTGACGGACGTAATATTATGACCGGCAGACAAACTGTGAGGAGTTTCACCATGACAGCGCAGCAGCCAGTGGCACTCGTGACAGGCGCCTCGTCGGGCATCGGCAAGGAGGTCGCCCTTGGCCTGGTCGAGGCCGGGTTCCAGGTGGTAGGGACGAGCCGCAACGCATCAGGCCTCGCCGGTCGCGAGGGCCTGACCTTCGCGGACCTCGACGTGTCGAGTGATGCGTCCGTGACGGCGCCGTCGAGGACGTGCTGGGGCGGTTTCGGCCGGCTGGACGTCCTGGTCAACAACGCAGGCATCGGTTCCGCAGGTGCTGCAGAGGAGCTTTCCGTCGCACAGGGCCGCAAGGTCATCGACGTCAATGTCCGCGGCGTGATTCGCATGATGAAGGCGGTGCTGCCACACATGCGCGCCCAGGGGCGGGGGCGCATCGTGAACGTCTCGTCCGTCGCCGGGCTCGTCCCTCAGCCGCACATGGCGGTGTACGTCGCGTCCAAGCACGCCCTCGAGGGCTACTCGGAGTCGGTGGACCACGAGGTTCGCGAGTACAGCGTCCGCGTGGTTCTCGTCGAGCCCGGACCCACCTCGACACCGTTCGACGCGGCGATGGTGCGCCCCGACGTGCTCATCCCGGCGTACGCACAGCAGCGGGAGACGTTTGCCGAAGTGATGGCGGACTCGATCAAGGACGGTGACGACCCGGACACGGTGGCGAAGGTCATCGTCGCCGCGGTCACCGACGCCAAGCCGAGGCTCCGATACCCCGCCGGCGTCACGGCCGGTCGAGTGAGCGCCCTACGCCGTTTCGTTCCCCCCCGTGTCTTCGACAGCAAAATCCGCAAGATCAACCGGTTCGCCAGCTGATCCTGTGGGTGGCCCGCTCGCGCGGCTCGGGTCGAGTGTGAGAGGCCCGGTCGGGCTCGAGCGGGACCGATGGCGTCACCTCGCCGATGAGCTCGAGGAGGCGGTCGCCTGGCGGGAGCCGGGCGTACGAGACGCACGGCTCGGGAACGGACCCGACCCCGGTCTCGGCCGCGGCCGCCTGGCCACGGCCACGGCAATGGTCCGCTAGAAGGGCACATCATCCAGGGGCGGAAAGACGCGATCGTTGGCGCGGCCGGCCGAACATAACCGTCACTAGTCGACGCCTCACACCGGCTGATGCCGCGAAGTCCGCATAGTTGTCCGGACCGCCACCTGGGAGTCCTCGCCGTCCCCGCCTGGGGCGGCATCCGGACGACAGGTGCGGCGGGACGCTGCCAAGCCCCGGCTACGGCGTGAAGATCGCGTCCTCGTAGTCGAGGAAGCCGAGGCTCATGGTCAACTGCGTCTCGGCCGGGTCCTGGACGCCGTAGCCCATCCACCAGGTGACGGACTTGCCCGGCAGCACCGGATTGTCCGGGGCGTCCAGCCCGTCCTGGTACACCGAGTCGCCCTCGATGCCGGCGGAGCTGACGCTGCCGCTGCTCAGCGCCGGGTCGAACACCTCGTCGGTGTTGTTGGTGAACGTCGCCTTGTACTTCACGTGCGCCGGGAACGCCTCCCCGCCGGCCGCGAAACGCTTCGGCCGGAATTTGACCGGCGCCTCGACCGTGAGCGTCGAGCCGTCCTCGAAGGTCACGGTGTCCCCGAACGCATACACGCCATCGTCGCTGGCGGCCTCGTCGCCGCTGCCGCCGGTGCCCGCGGAACTGCCGCTGTCGCTGTCGGTCGACGTGGAGATGTCGGTGCCCGAGAGCGCGTCGTCGACTGCGACGGTGGCAGCCGCGGAGATGGCGATCGCGGCGATGATGGCGACTACCGACAGGATGACGCCGGTGATGGCGATGCCCTTGCCGGAACGTCGGCCGCGCAGCGCGCCGAGCAGTCCGGGCACACCAAGGCCCAGGCCGATCAGGCCCAGGATGATCGACAGCACGTTCAAGAACGGGATCCAGCAGAAGACAAGCGCAATGATGCCCAGCACGAGTGCGGCGACGGCCAGGCCGTTGCCCTTCAGGGCCGGCGGCTGGGTCTGCTGCGGCGGCTGGAACTGCTGCGGGACCTGCGGTGGGTGGCCACCGCCCGGCGCGGCCTGCGGCGACGTCGGAATGGTGAACTGGCCGGGGCTGTCGGTCATGCGAACCTCTTCGATGTAGGGATGTGCTTCCCGTGTCGCCCGAGGTTCGCGGAACGGTAGGTCCGGCAGGCGAGCCAGCTGCTTGCGTCACGGCACGCGCCGGTCGAACAACCGGTCTGCTCCACGACGGCCCCTGTGGCTCGTCCCGCTCGATCCCCCGCACCAGCGAGCATCAGGCGAGCTCCGTCGGCCCGTACGATTGCACCCATCTCATGGTCATCACGGCCGACGAGAGGATCTTGCCTTGGCAAGCTAGGAGTGGATTACTCCCACTCGATGGTGCCGGGCGGCTTGGAGGTGATGTCCAGGGTCACCCGGTTCACCTCGCGGACCTCGTTGGTGATTCGGGTCGAGATCCGGGCCAGCACGTCGTAGGGCACCCGGGTCCAGTCCGCGGTCATCGCGTCCTCGGAGGACACCGGCCGCAGCACCACCGGGTGGCCGTACGTCCGCTCGTCGCCCTGTACGCCGACCGACCGCACGTCGCCGAGCAGCACCACCGGGCACTGCCAGATCTCCCGGTCGAGCCCCGCCGCCGTGAGCTCCTCGCGGGCGATCGCGTCGGCCTCACGCAGCACGTCCAGCCGCTCGAAAGTGACCTCGCCGACGATCCGGATCCCCAGCCCCGGGCCGGGGAACGGCTGCCGCCACACGATCGCCTCGGGCAGTCCCAGCTCGAGGCCGACCTTGCGCACCTCGTCCTTGAACAGCGTTCGCAGTGGCTCGACGAGGGCGAACTGCAGGTCGTCGGGCAGGCCGCCGACGTTGTGGTGCGACTTGATGTTCGCCGTGCCGGTGCCGCCACCGGACTCGACCACGTCGGGGTAGAGCGTCCCCTGCACGAGGAACTCCACCGTCTCGCCATGCGCGCCCGCCTCGGCCACGACGTCACGCGCGGCCTCCTCGAAGACCCTGATGAACTCGCGACCGATGACCTTGCGCTTCTCTTCGGGGTCGCTGACCCCGGCGAGCGCGTCCAGGAACCGCTTGGACGCATCCGCCACCTTGAGCCGTACGCCGGTCGCGGCGACGAAGTCCCGCTCGACCTGCTCCGCCTCGCCGGCACGCAGCAGCCCGTGGTCCACGAACACGCAGGTGAGCTGGTCACCGACCGCGCGGTGCACCAGGGCAGCAGCGACCGCCGAGTCGACGCCGCCGGACAGGCCGCAGATGACCCGGGCCGAGCCCACCTCGGCCCGGATAGCGTCGACCTGCTCGTCGATGACGTTGCTCATCGTCCACGAAGGCTCGATGCCGGCGACCTCGTAGAGGAAGTGCTCGAGCACCGCCTGGCCGTGCTCGCTGTGCAGCACCTCGGGGTGGAACTGCACGCCGGCCAGCCGACGGCCGAGGTCCTCGAAGCCCGCGACGGGCGTGTCGCTCGTACGCGCCACGACCGTGAAGCCGTCCGGCGCCTCGGATACCGCGTCGTTGTGTGACATCCACACCTGCTGGTCGCGCGGCAGGCCGTGGAACAGCGTCGGGTCGCCGCCCACCACCTCGAGCGTGGTCCGGCCGAACTCCGCGGATCCCGTGCGGGCCACCGTGCCGCCGAGCGCGAGGGCCATCGCCTGGAACCCGTAGCAGATGCCGAACGCCGGCACCCCAGCCTCGAACATCGCGGCGTCGACCGACGGCGCTCCCGGCGCGTACACCGATGCGGGGCCGCCGGACAGGATGATCGCCGCCGGCCGCTTGGCCAGCATCTCGGCCACCGGCATCGTGTGCGGGACAATCTCGCTGTAAACCCGCGCCTCGCGGACCCGGCGCGCAATCAGCTGCGCGTACTGCGCCCCGAAGTCGACCACCAGGACGGTCGGAGTGTGGACGGTGCCGGGCTCGGGAGGCGTCGCTGTCACCTCCCGATCCTCCCACGTGCGAAACCCGCTTTTAAGGACCGCCCGCGGCAACGTACGGTCGACTCTCGTGCGCCATCTCCCCTACGACGACCCCGGGACCCCGGATCTCCGGTCGCCGGCCCGGTTCCTGCTGTGGACCGGCCGGATGCAGTGGCGCACCCTGCTGCTCGGCATCGTCTACGGCGTCATCTGGATGGTCGCCCAGGCCCTGGTGCCGGCCGCGATCGGCCGCGGCCTGCAGGACGGGGTGGCCGACGCAGACCTCAGCGCCGCCGTCCGCTGGTCGCTGGTGGTCCTCGGCCTGGCCGGGCTGCAGGCCGTGTTCGGCATCCTCCGGCACCGGATGGCGGTGACCAACTGGCTGGCCGCCTCGTTCCGGGCGATGCAGCTGCTGGGCCGGCACAGCGCGCTGGTCGGCGTCGCCATCCGGCGCCGGCTGCCGACCGGAGAGGTGGTGTCGGCGGCCACCAACGACGCCCTGCACATCGGCAGCGCCTTCGACGTCTCGGCCCGCTTCTCCGGCGCGATCGTGTCCTACGGCGTCGTGGCGGTGCTGCTGCTGCGCACGTCCGCCGTCCTCGGCCTGGTGGTGCTGCTCGGCGTACCGGCCATGGTCCTGCTGCTCGGCCCGCTCCTGCGCCCGCTGCAGCGGCGCCAGCACGTGCAGCGCGAGGTGGCCGGCAAGCTCACCGCGCTGGGCGCGGACACGGTGGCCGGTCTCCGGGTGCTGCGCGGCATCGGCGGCGAGCCGGCCTTCCTGGACCGCTACCGCCGCCGGTCCGAGCAGCTGCGGGCGGCCGGCGTCGACGTGTCCGGCCCGCAGGCCACCCTGGACTCGGCCCAGGTTCTGCTGCCCGGCATCTTCCTCGTCGTCGTGACCTGGCTCAGCGCCCGGCTGGCGATGGAGGGCACCGTCGACGTCGGCGACGTGGTCGCGTTCTACGGCTACGCCTTCTTCCTCGTCATCCCGATCCGTACGGCGGTCGAGGCGGCCGACAAGGTGACCCGCTCCCTGGTCGGCGCCCGCCGGATCGTGGCCGTGCTGACGACCGTCCCGGAGATCCCCGACCCGGCCGACCCGGCCGCCGAGCCGCCGCCGCACGTCCCCCTTGAGGACCCGCAGCTCCGGGCTGCACGTCCCGGCCGGGTCCCTGACCGGGCTGGTCAGCGCCGACCCGGACGAGTCGGCGGCCCTCGCCCTGCGCCTCGGCCGGCTGACCGACGACGACCGGGTGACCCTCGGCGGCACCCGGCTGGCCGACCTGCCGCTGGCGACGATCCGGCGGCGGGTGCTCGTGTCCGAGGCCGAGCCCCGGCTGTTCACCGGCGAGCTGCGCGCCGAGCTCGACCCGTGGGGACGGGTCGGCGACGACGCGGCCATCCTGGCCGGGGTCGGCGTGGCCGCGGCGCACGACGTGCTGGAGGCGTTGCCGGAGGGTCTGGACGCCCAGGTCGACGAGGCCGGACGCGGGTTCTCCGGCGGCCAGCGCCAGCGGCTCGCCCTGGCCCGGGCGCTGCTCGCGGACAGCGAGGTGCTGGTGCTGGTCGAGCCGACCAGCGCCGTGGACGCGCACACCGAGATCCTGGTCGCGCAGCGGCTGCGCGCCGCGCGGCACGGTGACGACACCGCGGTCGCCGACCGACGTACGACCGTGGTGACCAGCACCAGCCCGCTGCTGCTGGACCAGTGCGACGAGGTGGCCTTCCTGGTCGCGGGCCGGGTGGTGGCCACCGGCACCCACCGCGACCTGCTGGCCCGGCACCCCGGCTACCGCGAGACCGTGACCCGAGGGGAGGACGGCTGATGGCCCGCGCGACCCTGCCGGAACGACGGGCGACGACCA
This sequence comes from uncultured Actinomycetota bacterium, assembly GCA_963728425.1. Taxonomy (GTDB): domain Bacteria; phylum Actinomycetota; class Actinomycetes; order JACCUZ01; family JACCUZ01; genus JAVEDA01. The sequence goes on along the minus strand of CAVSKC010000003.1, from coordinate 67,218 downwards.
CCACGCTCCCGGTCGCCTCCGCCGCCCAGGTGCGTGGGCAGGCGAAGGTGCTGCTCGCCGAGCATCGGCGGCCGCTGCTCGGGATGCTGGCGCTCAACGGCTTCGCCGCGCTCGCAGCGCTGGCCGGTCCGCGGCTGCTCGGCGAGATCGTCGAGTCGGTCCGCGGCGGCACCACCACCGGGCACATCGACCGGCTGGCGATGCTGCTGGCCGCCGCCCTGCTGGTCCAGACGGTGCTGACCTGGTGGGCCCGCAAGTCCGCCTTCGTGCTCGGCGAGACGGTGTTCGCCCGGCTCCGCGAGCGCTACCTCGAGAAGGTGCTGTCCCTGCCGCTGTCGACGGTGGAGCGGGCCGGCACCGGGGACCTGGTCACCCGCAGCACCGGCGACGTCGAGGCGCTGTCCCGCACGGTGCGGTTCGCCGTGCCCGAGGTCCTGGTGGCGTCCATCACCGTGGTGCTCACGGTGCTCGCGGCCTTCCTCACCGGACCGCTGCTCGCGCTCCCGCTGCTCGGCGGTGCGCCGCTGATCTGGATCGGCACCCGCTGGTACCTGGCCCGGGCGCCCGAGGGCTACCTGGTCGAGCGCGAGTGCTACTCCGCGTTCAACGGGACGCTGGCCGAGACCGTCGACGGGGCGCGCACGGTGGAGGCGCTCGGTCTCGGCGGCCGCCGGATCCGGGCCCTGGAGCACGACCTCTCCGACGCGCACGCGGCCGAGCGGTACACGCTGCGGATCCGCACCTTCTGGTTCCCGACGATGGAGCTCGCCTACGCGATCCCGGTGACGCTGAGCCTGGTCTGGGGCGGCTGGCTGGCGTCCAACGGCCACGCGAGCCTCGGCCAGGTCACCGCGGTCACGCTCTACGCGGTCCAGATCGTCGACCCGGTCGACCGGCTGATCTCCTGGCTGGACGAGGTGCAGGTCGGCGCGACCGCCCTGTCCCGGATCCTCGGCGTCGAGCTGGTGCCGCCGGACCGGGCCGAGGGCGACGCCGTGCCGGCCGACGAGCACGTCCGGGTCGACGACGTCCGGTTCGCGTACCGCGGACGGCCGCGACGTGCTGCACGGCATCGACCTCGACCTGCGGCCCGGCGAGCGGCTGGCCGTGGTCGGCCCGTCCGGCGCCGGCAAGTCGACCCTCGGCCGCCTGCTGGCCGGCATCCACCCGCCGCGGACCGGCCACGTGACGGTCGGTCAGGTGCCGCTGGTCGGGCTCCCCCTCGACGACCTGCGCAAGCACGTCGTGCTGGTCACCCAGGAGCACCACGTCTTCGTGGGCACCGTGGCCGAGAACCTCCTGCTGGCCCGGCCGTCGGCCGGCGAGGGCGACCTGCGCAGCGCGCTGGACGCCGTCGAGGCCCTCGACTGGGTGCTCGCCCTGCCCGACGGGCTGGCGACCGAGGTCGGTTCCGGCGGCCGCCCGATCACCCCGGCCCAGGCCCAGCAGCTGGCGCTGGCCCGGCTGGTGCTGGCCGACCCGCACACCCTGGTGCTGGACGAGGCCACCTCGCTGCTCGACCCGCGCGCGGCCCGGCACCTCGAGCGGTCGCTGGCCGCCGTGCTGCACGGGCGCACCGTGGTCGCCATCGCGCACCGGCTGCACACCGCGCACGACGCCGACCGGGTCGCGGTGGTCGAGGACGGCCGGATCACCGAGCTGGGCAGCCACCACGAGCTGATGGCGGCCCGGGGCGCCTACGCGGCGCTCTGGGACTCGTGGAGGACCGACCAATCCACCGACCTCCCCCGCTCCGAAGCGTCGATGGGCGGGGGCCGGTGATCGGAGCAGGGGACCCGGCCCCCGCCCTTCAGGACAGGGACATGCCCGGTACGGCGGGGTGCGACGCCGGCACCGGGGCGACTGGCTCGTAGCGGGAGCCCAGCGACGGTCTCGGGTCCGGTTCACCGTGCACCGGCCAGAACGACATCGCCCGCTCGGCCTGCGCGGTGATCGTCAGCGACGGGTTGGCGCCGAGGTTGGCCGAGATCGCGGCCCCGTCGACGACGTGCAGGCCGGGGTGGCCGAAGACGCGGTGCCAGCCGTCGACCACACCGGCGGCCGGGTCCGCCCCGATCGGGGCGCCGCCGAGGAAGTGGGCCGTCATCGTCGAGCCGACCAGGTCGCCCGCGTTGCCGCCGGGGTCGCCGTCGATGACCTCAGCCAGCCGGCGCACCACCTCGTTGCCGGCCGGGATCCAGGACGGGTTCGGGACGCCGCTCCCCTGCCTGCTGGTCAGCCCCCAGCGGCCGAGCCGCCGCCGGCCGGAGACCACCAGCGAGTTGTCGACCGACTGCATCACCAGCGCGATGATCGTGCGCTCGGACCAGCCGCGCAGCCGCATGCTGCGGGCGAAGCCGCGCGGGTCGCGCAGCTGGTCGGCCAGCCAGGTGAGCCAGCGCGGCCGCGGCCCGTCACCGTCGGTGAGGCTGACCGAGAGCAGCCCCATCGCGTTCGAGCCGTGCCCGTAGCGGACCGGCTCGACGTGGGTGTCCGGTGCCGGCCGGAACGACGACGTGATCGCGACGCCGCGGCTGTAGTCGACGTCCCGCCCGCGGGCCAGCGCGCCCAGCAGCGACTCGGAGTTGGTCCGGGTCAGCTCCCCGAGCCGCGGCGACAGGTGCGGCAGCCGGCCGGTGTCACGCATCCGGTGCAGCAGCCGCTGGGTGCCGTAGGCGCCGGCCGCGAGCACCACCTGGGACGCCGTGACCGTACGCCGGGTGCGCGCCGCCGCCCACGCTCCGGTGCGCACCGTCTCGACCTCCCAGCCGCCGTCGGCGCGCTGCCGCAGCCCGGTCACGGTGGTCAGCGGGCGCACCTGCACGCCGAGCCGCTCGGCCAGGTAGAGGTAGTTCTTGACCAGCGTGTTCTTCGCGCCGTGCCGGCAGCCGGTCATGCACTCGCCGCACTGGATGCAGCCGGTGCGCGCCGGCCCGGCGCCGCCGAAGTAGGGGTCGGGGACGGTGACGCCCGGCCGGTCGCCGAAGAACACGCCGACCGGGGTGAGCGCGAAGGTGTGCCCGACGCCCATCTGGTCGGCGACGGCCTTCATCGCCACGTCCGACGCGGTGGTGGTCGGGTTCTGCGTCACGCCCAGCATCCGGCTGGCCAGCTCGAAGGCGGGCGCGAGCTCGGCCCGCCAGTCCGCGACGTCGCGCCACTGCGGGTCGTCGTAGAACGACTCGTCCGGCCGGTAGAGCGTGTTGGCGTAGACCAGCGAGCCGCCGCCCACCCCGGCGCCGGCCAGGATGGTGACGTCCGGCAGCCGGTGGAGCCGCTGGATGCCGTAGCAGCCGAGCCGGGGCGCCCACAGCCAGCGGCGCAGGTCCCACGACGTCCGGGCGAACTCGTCGTCGGCGAACCGGCGGCCCGCCTCGAGCACCAGCACGCGGTAGCCCTTCTCGGCCAGCCGCAGCGCGGTCACCGAGCCGCCGAACCCGGAGCCCACGACCACGACGTCGTGGTGTTCGGTCATCGGCGGCCGAGGGCCTTGAGCGCGCGCAGCGAGACCGGTGAAGCCGCGGGCCCAGGTGTCCCAGGAGACCGACGGCGGCGGCGAGAAGCCGTGCAGCCGCTGCACCGCGACGGTCTGCGACTCGGTGTACTTGAGGATGCCGTCGCGCCCGTGCCGCCGGCCCAGCCCGGAGTCCTTGACGCCGCCCATCGGCGAGCGGGTCGCGCCCCACACCGCGGCGTACGTCTCGTTGATGCTGACGGTGCCGGTGCGCAGGCGGGCTGCGACGCCGCGGCCGCGGCGCTCACGTCCCGGCTCCAGACCGAGGCGTTGAGGCCGTACTCCGAGTCGTTGGCCAGGGCGACCGCCTCGTCCTCGTCGCGCACCGCGCGCACCGAGACCACCGGCCCGAACGTCTCGGCCCGGCAGAGCGCCATCTCCTCGGTGACGCCGCGCGAGCACGGTCGGCTCGTAGAACCACGGGCCGAGGTCCGGCCGGGCGCGACCGCCGGCCAGCACGGTCGCGCCCTTGGCCACCGCGTCGTCGACGTGCGCGCTGACCCGGTCGCAGCTGGGCGGCCGAGATCAGCGAGCCCATGTCCGGGCCGTAGGTCGAGGTCGGCTGCCCAGCCGCATCGCCCGGACCCGGGCGAGGAAGCGGTCCAGGAACGCGTCGTGCACGCTCTCGACGACGTAGATCCGCTCCATCGAGATGCACAGCTGGCCGGCGTTGCTGAAGCAGTCCCGCACCGCGCCCTCGGCCGCGCGGTCCAGGTCGGCGTCGGGCAGCACCAGCATCGGGTTCTTGCCGCCGAGCTCGAGCGAGCAGCCGACCAGCCGGCGGGCGCAGCGCTCGGCCACCTCGCGGCCGACCGGGGTGGAGCCGGTGAAGCAGACGAAGTCGCCGCCGTCGACGACCGCCCGGCCCGACCACCGGACCGTCGCCGACCACGACCTGCCACAGGTCCGGCGGCAGCCCGGCCTCGACGGCGAGCGCCCTGATCCACAGGGCGGTCAGCGCGGTCTGGGTGTCCGGCTTGTGCACGACCGCGTTGCCCGCGACGAACGCCGGGATCGCGTCGGTGACCGCCAGGGTCAGCGGGTAGTTCCACGGCGAGACGATGCCCACCACGCCCTTGGGGTGGTGCAGCTCGTGCGCGGTCGACAGCACCGGCGCGATGCCGCTGTGCCGGACCGGCGCGAGGTAGCGGCGGGCGGTGCGCGCGTAGTGGCGGGCGGTCAGCGCGACGTCGACGACCTCCTCGAGGGCGTGCCGCCGGGCCTTGCCGGTCTCGAGCTGCACCAGGTCGAGGACCTCGTCCTGCCGGTCGAGCACCAGGTCGTGCAGCCGCAGGAAGACCGCGGTGCGCTCGGCCAGCGGCCGGGCCGCCCACGGCTGCTGTGCGGCTCGCGCCACGTCGTACGCCCTGATGACGTCGTCGGGGGTGGAGACCGGCAGCTCGGCGAGCGGCTCGCCGGTGAAGGGTGCGCAGGTCGTGACGGTCTCCGCACCGGGCGAGCGCACGACGGCGTCGGTCAGGTCGGCCGCGGACAGCTGCAGGTGCTCGGTGAGCAGGCCCATGCCGGTGAGGTTACCCGTCGGTAACAGCCCGCGGCACCGCCGCCCTCGACCTGCGCGTCGAGGGCGGCGGTGCCGGCCTTGCGGGAGCTACCTCAGGCGGTCGTCAGCGAGGTGTCGTCGACGTAGAAGCTCGTCGCCAGCGAGCTGTCCTCGGCACCGACGAACTTGATCGTCACGGTCCGGCCCACGAACGACGAGAGGTTGAACGTGCGCTGCACGTAGCTGCTCCCGGCGTTGGCGTTGGAGTAGGTCCCCAGCGTCGTGGTGGTCGTGCCGCTGACCACCTGCACCTTGAACGTGTCGTACGGCGTGCTGCCCGACTCGGCGGTGGTGATCTTCAGCCAGAGCGAGAGGCTCGCGCTGCTGGCCGAGGGGATCGTGACCGACTGCGACAGCGTGTCGGTGTGCGTCGTGCCGTAGCCGTCCAGCCAGCCGAACCACGACCCGGCGTGGGCCTTGGTCGAGTCGCTGCTGATGACGCCGGCCGTCTGCGACCAGGAGGTCGCGCCGGACTCGAAGCCGGGGTTGGCCAGCAGGTTGCCCGGCGGCGGCGGCGTGGTGCCGCACGTCGTACCGCTCACGCTGATGGCGCTGAACGCGTTCGCGACACCGGCGCACTGCGAGCTGCTCGCCCCGTAGAGGTCGGTGGCGGCCTTGACCGCCGCCGTGCGCGCACCGGCGTAGTTGGTCGACGACGTCATGTAGACGCTGAGGGCGCGGTACCAGATCTTGGCGGCCGCGTCCCGGCCGATGCCGGCCACCGTCGAGCCGTTGCACGTCGGGCTGTTGTACGAGACACCGTTGATCGTCTTGGCGCCGCTGCCCTCCGACATCAGGTAGAAGACGTGGTTCGCCGGGCCGGACGAGTAGTGCACGTCCAGGTTGCCGACGCCGGAGTACCAGCAGTCGGCAGAGCCGCCGTCCTTGCTCGGCTTGTCCATGTAGCGCAGCGGGGTGCCGTTGCCGTTGATGTCGATCTTCTCGCCGATCAGGTAGTCGCCGACGTCGGTCGGGTTGTTGGCGTAGAACTCCACCGCGGTGCCGAAGATGTCGCTGGTCGCCTCGTTCAGGCCGCCGGACTCGCCGGAGTAGGTGAGGTTCGCGGTGTTCTCCGTGACGCCGTGGCTCATCTCGTGGCCGGCCACGTCGAGCTCGGTCAGCGGCCGGGTGTTGCCGGTGCCGTCGCCGTAGGTCATCTGGGTCCCGTCCCAGAAGGCGTTGTTGTAGCCGTTGCCGTAGTGCACCCGCGAGCGCACCCCGGTGCCGTTGTTGAAGATGCCGTTCCGACCGAGGACGTTCTTGTAGTAGTCGAAGGTCATCTGGGCGCCGTAGTGGGCGTCGACCCCCGCGGTGGCGCGGTCCGAGGTCGTGCCGTTGCCCCAGACGTCGTCCGCGTCGCTGAACAGCGTGCCGGTGCCGCTGGTCGCCCCGAACAGGTCGGTCGTGTTGTTGCCGCCGCGGGTCGGGTCGTTCAGCTTGTAGGCGCCGGCGCTGCCCGAGGTGGTGATGGACACCGTCCCCGAGTACTTGCTGTTGCCGGTGCCGGTGCGGACCTCGTCGGCTGAGCGACGGACAGCACCCGTCGTCGAGTCGACCAGGACGTGCAGCACCGACGGCGTCCGGTCGGACCGTACGCCGGTCAGCGTGACCTCCCAGGCCGGGTAGGGCCGCGTCCCCACCGCGTCGACGACCCGGCGCGCGTCGGTCGACGACACTGTGCCGTCGAAGGACCGGGTGGCGGCCGCGACCGCGTCGGCCCGGCTGACCTTGGCCGCGGGGTCCAGCGACAGCGGCCGCTGCAGGGCCAGCGACGACCCGTCGTACGACCCGTCCGGGGCCAGGTGCACGACGACGTCGCCACCGAGGACCGGGAGCCCGCGGTAGGTGCGCTCGTAGCGCACGTGCGCGGCGCCGTCCGAGTCGAGCACCGCACTGCCTCGCGCGGTGTAGGTATCGTCAGCGCCGGTGCGGAACGCTGTGGGGTGGGCGGCCAGGGCGGCGCGGGCGTGGTCGCGCGCGACGTCCTGGCGGCTCTGCGGGGCGGCTGTCGCGGCGGGTGCGCCGAGACCGGTCGCCAGCATGCCGACGGTCGCCGCGGTAGCGAGACCGGCCAGCAGACGGGAGCGGGAGGGGTGGGTCATCGAACTCCTCGGTGGGGTGGGGGCTCGACCCGAAGTGGGCCGCCGAGGAGCGTGGTGTGGCCTGCGTCACAGGGTCAAGAGGTCCGGTTCGTCCGTGACCCTCTCTTGGGCAAACCCTGACGAATCGGGCATTCTCAGCGGGCGACGGTGACCTCGACCCGCTGGAACTCCTTGAGGTCGGAGTAGCCCGTGGTGGCCATCGCCCGGCGCAGCGCGCCGACCATGTTCATCGAGCCGTCGGAGACCCGGGACGGACCGCTGAGGATCTCCTCCAGCGAGCCGATCGTGCCGACCCGGACCCGCTCGCCGCGCGGCAGCTCGGCGTGATGGGCCTCGGAGCCCCAGTGGAAGCCGCGACCGGGCGCCTCGGTGGCCCGTGCGAGCGGCGAGCCGACCATGACGGCGTCCGCGCCGCAGGCGATCGCCTTGGAGATGTCGCCGGACATCCCGACTCCGCCATCGGCGATGACGTGCACGTACCGGCCGCCGGACTCGTCCAGGTAGTCGCGCCGGGCCGCATGCACGTCGGCCACGGCCGATGCCATCGGCACCGCCACTCCGAGCACCGATCGGGTGGTGTGCGACGCGCCGCCGCCGAAGCCGACCAGCACGCCGGCGGCGCCGGTGCGCATCAGGTGCAGGGCCGCCTGGTAGGTCGCGCAGCCACCGACGATGACCGGCACGTCGAGCTCGTAGATGAACTGCTTGAGGTTCAGCGGCTCGGCCCGGCCCGAGACGTGCTCGGCGCTGACCGTCGTACCGCGGATGACGAAGAGGTCCACGCCTGCGTCGACCACCGTCTTCCACAGCTGCGCGGTCCGTTGCGGCGACAGAGCGGCCGCCACGGTGACGCCCGCGCCCCGCACCTCGGCGATCCGGGTCGAGACCAGCTCCGGCTGGATCGGGCCTCGTAGATCTCCTGCATCCGCCGGGTGACCTCGGCGTCGCCCAGCCCGGCGATCTCGGCCAGCAACGGCTCCGGGTCCTCGTAGCGGGTCCAGATGCCCTCGAGGTTGAGCACGCCGACGCCGCCGAGCTTGCCGATGGCGATCGCCGTCGCCGGCGACACCACCGAGTCCATCGGCGCGGCGAGCACCGGGATCTCGAACCGGTAGGCGTCGATCTGCCAGGCCACCGAGACCTCTTCCGGGTCGCGGGTACGCCGGCTCGGCACGATGGCGATGTCGTCGAAGGAGTAGGCCGTGCGGCCGCGCTTGCCCTTGCCGATCTCGATCTCGGTCACGTGTGCTGCTCGCTCCTCAGCGGGAGTGGTAGTTGGGGGCCTCGACGGTCATCTGGATGTCGTGCGGGTGGCTCTCCTTGAGCCCCGCCGAGGTGATCCGGACGAACCGGCCACGCTGCTGCAGCTCGGGAATGGTGTGCGCCCCGACGTAGAACATCGACTGCGCGCAGGCCGCCGATCAGCTGCTGGGCGACCGCGCGCAGCGGGCCGCGGTAGGGCACCTGGCCCTCGATGCCCTCGGGCACGATCTTGTCGTCGGAGCCGACGTCGGCCTGGAAGTAGCGGTCCTTGGAGTAGGACACCTTGCCGCGGGACGCCATCGCGCCCAGCGACCCCATGCCGCGGTAGGGCTTGTACTGCTTGCCGTTGACGAAGACCAGCTCGCCCGGGCTCTCGTCGCAGCCGGCCAGCAGCGAGCCGAGCATCACCGTGTCGGCGCCGGCGACCATCGCCTTGGCGATGTCGCCGGAGTACTGCAGCCCGCCGTCGCCGACGACGGGCACCCCCGCCGGCCGGCACGCCTTGGCCGCCTCGTGGATCGCGGTGATCTGCGGCACGCCGACCCCGGCGACCACCCGGGTGGTGCAGATCGCACCCGGTCCGACGCCGACCTTCACGCCGTCGACACCCGCGTCCACCAGTGCCTGCGCGCCGGCCCGGGTGGCGACGTTGCCGCCGAGTACCTGCACGTGCCGGGTCGCGGGATCGGCCTTGAGCCGCCGGACCATGTCGAGCATCAGCCGGGCCTGCCCGTTTGCCGTGTCCGGCACGATCACGTCGACTCCGGCCTCGACCAGGGCCGTCGCACGCTCCCACGAGTCACCGAAGAAGCCGATCGCCGCGGCCACCCGCAGCCGGCTCTCGCCGTCCTTGGTGGCCAGCGGGTGCTTCTCGGTCTTGACGAAGTCCTTGACCGTGATCAGGCCGGCCAGCCGGCCCGCGGCGTCGAGCAGCGGCAGCTTCTCGATCTTGTGCTTGGCCAGCAGGGCGGCAGCGTCGGCGGACGAGATGCCGACCGGGGCGGTCACCAGCGGCATCGAGGTCATCAGCTCGCGGACGGTGCGGCTGGCGAAGTCCTCGGCCGGCACGAACAGCAGGTCGCGGTTGGTGATGATGCCGAGCAGCCGCCGGTCCTCGTCGACCACGGGGAGCCCGGAGACCCGGTACGTGCCGCAGAGGGCGTCCAGCTCGGCCAGCGTCGCGTCCGGCGCGATGGTGACCGGGTCGTTGACCATCCCCGCCTCGGACCGCTTGACCAGGTCGACCTGATGGGCCTGGTCCTCGATCGAGAGGTTGCGGTGCAGGACGCCGATGCCGCCCTCGCGGGCCATCGCGATGGCCATCCGGGCCTCGGTCACGGTGTCCATCGCGGCCGAGAGCAGCGGCACGGCCACGCTGATCTCACGGGTGAGCCGCGAGGTGGTGTCCACCTCCGAGGGGATGACGTCGGTCTCGCCGGGCAGCAGCAGCACGTCGTCGAAGGTCAGCGCCAGCGGGGCCAGCTGTGCAGAGTCGTCGGTGTCGTCGGAGCCGCCGAGAGTCGTCACACGGGTAATGCTACCGGCGGTGGTCGCCCGGCCCGGCCGTCGCCGTCAGCGCGTGGCGCCCTTGCCCTGCGCCGTTTTGCCATCGGCCGCGCCGGCGTCGGTTTGCGACGCCTCGTCAGTCGCTGTCGCGTCCGAGGCCCCGCCGCCGCCGCTGCCGCCACCGCCGCCGACGGCCGAGTCGGTGGGCTTGGTGTTCTGCGGCTCGGCCGTGTGGGTGCCCCCGGATCCCGGCGTCGCGGTGTTCGCCGGCTCCGGGGCCTTGGTGTTGTTCGGCTCGGGCGTCTTGGTGTCGTTCGGCTCCGGCGTCCTGGTGTTGTCCGGCTGCTGCGCCGTGGTGTTGTTGGGCTCCGCGGTGCGCGTGCCCTTGGTCCCCGACTTCTGCTGCTTCTCGTGCGCCGCCGCCTGGCTTGTGGCCCGGCCCAGGGCCGCCTCCAGCGAGGCGATCCGGGCCTCGATGGCGTGGCGTTGACCGGGCGTCAGGTCGGTCATCGAGGCGAGGTCGGCGCGCAGCCCGGCCAGCGTGGCCTGGGCGCCCGCCAGGTCGCCGTGGGCGATCTGGGCCCGGGTGCCGACCAGCTTGTGGTTCATGTGCGCGACCCGGGCGGCGTGCGACGGCAGGTCGTCGCCGCCCTTGACGGCCGAAACGATCCCCTTGTACGGCGAGAGCGGGTCACCCGTCACGGCCGCGGCCACCCCGCTGACGGACAAGGTGGCCCCCAGCACCACCGCGATCGTGGTGGCCCGCAGGCCGTGTCCGCGGCGCGGTTCGGCCAGCACGGCGGGCACCGCCACCAGTCCACGGTCCTCGCGCCCGTCGGCGGGCTCCATGTCGTCGAGCAGAGCGGCGAGACCCTCGTCGACCTCGGCGGCGAAGGCGGCCAGCATCGCGCTGACGGCGTCGTCGTCCAGGATCGCGTCCCGGGCGGCCAGCTGGTCGAGCAGCTCGGCGTCCCGGGCGACCTCGACGAGGTCCACGGCGCGGCCCGACCCACCCTGGCTCATCACGACGCCACCTCCGCTGCAGCGAGCACCCGTAGCCGCGCGAGGGCGCGGTGCTGCGCGACCCGTACGGCACCGGAGGACATGCCCAGCGCGGCCCCGGTCTCCTCGGCGGACAGCCCGACCGCCACGCGCAGCAGCAGCAGCTCGCGCTGGTGGGGAGGCAGCAGGTCGAGCAGCCGGCGAGCCGTGGCGGCCTCGCTGCTGCGGACCGCGTGGTCCTCCGGTCCCAGGCCGCCGTCGGCGGTCTCCGGGAGGTCGTCGGTGGGCACCGCAGCCCGGACCGCCGCGCGCTGCGCATCGGCGACCTTGTGGGCGGCGATCCCGAAAACGAACGCCTCGAACGGGCGTCCTTCGTCCCGGTACCGCGGCAGGGCGGTCAGCACGGCGAGACAGACCTCCTGGGCCACGTCGTCGGCGGCATGCTCGCTTCCGGGCAGCCGCCCTAGTCGTGCACGGCAGTAGCGGTGGACGACGACCCTGACGTGCGCCAGCAGGGAGTCCCGGGCCACGGTGTCACCCGCGACCGCCCGGGCTGCCAGCCCACCCATGTCGGCCGGTTCTCCGACGACCTCCGTGCTCCTGGAGATCGCCGCCGGGGGCCTCGACGTTACGGTCACGGCCTCAGCGCACCAGTCCCCAGCGGAAACCCATGGCCACGGCCTGTGCACGATCGGCGGCCCCGAGCTTGCGGAACAGCCGTCGCGCATGGGTCTTCACGGTGTCCTCGGACAGGTAGAGCTCCTTGCCGATCTCGGAGTTGCTCCGGCCCCGGCCCATGCCGCGCAGCACCTGCAGCTCGCGCTCGGTCAGCGGCGGCAGCCCCTCGGCGTCGGGGCGGGGGCGGGGGACGTGCCGGGACGCCACGTCGGCGAGCGCCTGCGTGACCATCGCCGTCAGCTCCTCCCGAGACGCGTCCTTGACCAGGTAGCCACGGGCACCCGAGCTCACCGCCCGCGCGACGCCGTCGACGTCCTCGGCCATCGTCATCATGATGACCGCAGATCGGGGCGCGGCGCCGAGGATTCGCCGAGCTGCCTCAACTCCGCCGATCCCAGGCATCCGGACGTCGACCAGCACGAGGTCCGGGCGCTCGGCGCTGAAGCGGACCAAACACTCCTCACCGGAGCCGGCGACCACGACCCGGTCGACCCCCGCAACGGTGGCCACAGCGCGGCGCAGGGCCTCGCGGGCCAGCGGCGAGTCGTCACAGACGAGCACGGTGGACATGGACGTGGGTCACCTCCCGCACCGGGTCGGTCCCGGGGCACCCCGTTCTCATCGGCAGGTACACCGTCCGGCCTAACCCCCGGCGGGGCTCAGGCCTGAACCCCCTCGGCGAAGCTGGTCTGCCGTGTCCGGGGCTGGCGGCACGATCGCGGTTATGGGTCAGGCCGCGGTGCGGGTCCGGCTGGACGTCAACAAGGTCCAGGCCGGGATGTTGCTGCGAGCTGCGGGCGCTCGCCGGTTCGCGCACAACTGGGCGGTCGCGAAGATCACGGCGAACGCCGACCAGTGGCGCGCAGAGGCGTCCTACGGGATGGCGGGGCCGGAACGGGTTCGGCCGCTGACGTACTTCACGCTGGCGAAGATGTGGACGGCGGCCAAGCCGACCGTCGCGCCGTGGTCCGGCGAGCACTCGACGTGGGCGTTCCTGTACGGCATCCGGTCCGCCGCAGAGGCGCATCAGGCGTTCCTCGCCGGCCGGCGCCAATTCCCGCGGTTCAAGTCAAGGCGCACCGACCGAGCCCGGTTCACCGTTAGGGACGGTCTGCACCTCAAGGTCGGCGGGGTTCGGGTCGGCAAGTACGGATGGTTGCCGGTCGCCGCTCCCTGCAAGGCGCAGGCGAAGCTCCGCCGGCTGCTGCGACGCGGGCAGGCCCGGCTGCTGAATATCACCGTGACCCGGCACACGGACGGGCACTGGTACGCCGCCGTCTGCTACGACCGTCCGGCCCGCGTCGCGGCGCAGACTCGTCGGGCACCGACTGGCCCAGTCGTCGGGGTCGACCGCGGCGTGCGGACCGCTGCGGTGGCCTCGACCTCCGAAAGGCAGGTCGTCGCCGAGCTGGCTGGAGTGCGGGCGCTGCGGGATGCACGCCGCAAGGTCGCGCACCTGCAGCGGGGCTTCGCCCGCACCCAGCGCGGGTCCGCGAACCGCGCGAAGGCCGCTGCCCGGCTCGCGAAGGCGCACGCCCGGGTCGCCGCGGTCCGCGCCGACGCGCTGCACACCTTCACCGCGCGACTGTCCCGGACGCACGCGGTCATCGTGGTCGAGGACCTCCCGACCGCGAACCTGATGAGGAACCGGCACCTTGCAGCGGCGATCAGTGACCAGGGTTGGGGTGAGCTGGCCCGCCAGCTCGGCTACAAGACGGCCCGCCACGGGGGGCAGCTCATCGTCGCGGACCGCTGGTTCGCGTCATCGAAGACGTGCTCGTGCTGCGGCTGGGTGACACCCAAGCTCAGCCTCAGCCAGCGCACCTACACCTGCGGCAACCCGGCCTGCGACCTCGTCGCGGACCGGGACGTCAACGCCGCAGCCAACCTCGCCGCCTGGGGCGAGGCCCAGCTCGCTGAGCGCACCCAGGCCGGGGACCGCCACCCGGGCGGCCCGTCAGGAGACCCCGGTCTCCACGCCTGTGGAGGAGGCAACGAGCCGACGGCAACGCCGGCGGGAGCCCCCGTCGAAGCAGGAACCAGCCGGTCACGCACCCGCGAGGCATAAGAACTGGACCGCCCCGGGCAGGGGCGCACACGGCGAGACAGGATGGGCAGCGCCCATCTGACTCTCACCGTCAGGGGAGGGCCTCCAGCAGGGCCTCGACGTCCGGCCGGGCCAGCCACGGACCGCGCAGGTCCTCCGGCAGGTCCGCCGCGATGGCGGTCACCGCCCGGCGGGCCGAGGCGAGCGCCTGGGCGCTGTCCTCCGGGTGGTCGGCGGCCAGCAGGGCGCCCAGGACGGCCCGGACCGGCCACTGCAGCGGCAGCGTGCCCAGGCTCTCGGCGAGCAGGCCGGCCCGGCGCAGGACCGCGGCCGCCTCCTCGGTGCGACCCGCCTCGAGGTGCCCCACGCCGAGGAACAGCAGGCCCTTGGCCACGTGCCGGGGGGCGCCCGAGTGCTCGGCGAGCTCGATCGCGTCGTGAGCCGCGGCCACCGCCGCCTCCGGCCGCCCGTCCAGCAGCGCCACCTCGGCCCGGACCCACCCCAGCCGGACCCGCTGGCGCCACCAGTCGCCCTGGCCCCGACCCTCGGCCAGGGCCGCGGCCTCGGCCAGCCGGGCCTCGGCGGTGCCGACGTCGCCGAGCCCGACCGCATCGGCAGCTAGGCCGAGCAGCGCGTCGAAGCCCGCCTCCCCCGCGCCGTCGGAGCCCTCCAGGGCCCGCTCGTCGTACCCCTGGGCGACGCTGTGCCGGCCCAGCTGGCGGTGCACGCTCGCGACGGTCGCACTGGCGAGTGCCGCGAGGACCCGGTTCTCCGCGGCCCCGTGCCCGGCCACGAGGGGGTCCAGGACCTCCAGCGCACCGCCGTACCGCCCGGCGGAGGCCAGGCACACGCCCAGCAGCCACCCGGCCGCCGCGGCCTCCGCGACCAGCCCCTCGCCGGCGGCGATGTCGACGGCGCGCCGGAGCGGCTCGATCCCGGCCGCCGGCCGCCCGTGGAACGCTGCCCGTTCGCCGGCCGCGAGCAGCCCCGCGAGGTCGTCCGCCACTCCAGCCCCCTGCTCTCGCACCCAGCACGTCGGGCGCGAGGCTACCGTGCGGGGACCCGGCCGGAGACGAGCGCGACCACCGCGCCGACCGCGGACTCGAGGTCGGCGCACACCGTCACGCCGGGACGACCCCGCTCCGCGTCCCAGCCCGGGCCACCCAGCAGCAGGACGGGCGCTGGCCGGACGGCCTGCAGCGCCTCGTCGTCCGGCAGGCGGCCCGGCCCGGCGGCGCCCTGGGACCACAGGAACACCGCCAGGGCACCGGTGCGGGTCACCGCGTCGACCAGCGCCCGGGCCGGCAGCCGGGCGCCGAGCGGCCGGGTGGCGATCCGGCGCTCGGCCAGGGCGGCGCCGAGCGCGACCAGCGGCAGCCGGTGGTCCTCGGGCTCCAGCGCGGCGAGCAGCACCGGCCTGGCGTTGCGGGCCGGGCCGTCGGGGTCGGCGACCCCCCGGAGGGCGGCCTCGGCGCACTCGCTGAGCAGGTGCTCGACCTCGATCCCCGCCCCGGTGCTTCGCCAGCGGTCACCGACCCCGGCCAGCACCGGGAGGAGCACGTCGTTCCAGGTGCCGACCACGCCGGACCGGGCCAGGCTGGTCCGCAGCAGCGCCGTGCAGGCGTCGCTGTCCAGGCTCATGGCGGCCCGGGCCAGACCCCGCGCGGCCGGGCCCGCCTCCCGGGTGGCCACCACTCGCCCGCCACCCGGCCGGGCCCGGCGGCCGCGCGGCGCGACCGCCGGCGGCTCAGGACGCAGCGGCTGGTCGGCTCCCGGCAGCTGGTCCACCTCGGTCTCGGTCGCCGCCCGGGCCGCCTCGGCAGCGCCGACCCCTTGCAGCATCAGCCGGTGCATCAGGGTCAGCCGGGCCAGGTCCGCGGCCGTGTAGCGGCGCCGGGTGCCCGCCTGGTGCCCGCTCGGGCCCAGGCCGTAGCGCCGGTCCCAAGTCCGCAGCGTGCCGGTGGCGACCCCCAGCCGGCGGGCAACGGCCGCCACCTCGAGGGTGACCGGAGTCGACGGCTGCGATGGCATCGCAAGCCCAGCGGCCGGGCGTCGTCGGATGGGCACCCTCCGATTGTGGCGTACCGGTGCCGACGCCCCCGTCCGACACAGCCCCGAGACACAGCACGCCCCCGACCACTGGCCGGGGGCGTGCTGGCGATCTGCTGGCTGGTCAGGTCAGTGCGAGTGACCGTGCCCGCCGTGGGAGTGCCCCGCGCTCTCGGGCTCCTCCTCCTTCTTCTCCACCACGAGGGTGTCCGTGGTGAGGACCATGCTCGCGATCGAGGCCGCGTTCTGCAGAGCGGACCGGGTCACCTTGACCGGGTCCAGCACGCCCTGGGCGACCAGGTCGCCGTACTCGCCGGTCGCACCGTTCCAGCCGGTGCCCACGCCGCCCTCGCGGACGTGGTTGACGACCACGTAGCCCTCCTGGCCCGCGTTCTCCGCGATCCAGCGCAGCGGCTCGTCGGCGGCGCGCCGCACGATGTTCGCACCGGTCTTCTCGTCGCCGCTGAGGTCGAGCGCGTCGAGGACAGCCACGGCGTGGACGAGAGCCGAGCCGCCACCGGCGACGATGCCCTCCTCGATGGCCGCCCGGGTCGCCGACACGGCGTCCTCGATCCGGTGCTTGCGCTCCTTGAGCTCGACCTCGGTGGCGGCACCGACGCCGATCACGCAGACGCCGCCGGCCAGCTTGGCCAGCCGCTCCTGCAGCTTCTCCTTGTCCCAGTCCGAGTCGGTGTTCTCGATCTCGCTGCGGATCTGGCGGACCCGGTCCTCGACCGCGTCGCGCTTGCCGCCGCCGTCGATCACCGTGGTGTCGTCCTTGGTCACCACGACCCGGCGGGCGGTGCCCAGCACCTCGAGACCGACCTGGTCGAGCTTGAGGCCGACCTCGGGGGCCACGACCTGGCCGCCGGTGAGGACCGCGAGGTCCTCGAGCATCGCCTTGCGGCGGTCGCCGAAGCCGGGTGCCTTGACCGCGACCGAGATGAACAGGCCGCGGATCTTGTTGACCACCAGCGTCGAGAGCGCCTCGCCGTCGACGTCCTCGGCGATGACGAGCAGCGGCTTGCCGGCCTTGGCGACCTGCTCGAGCAACGGCAGGAGGTCGGCGACGGCCGAGATCTTGCCCTGGTTGATCAGGACGTAGGCGTCCTCGAGGACGGACTCCATCCGCTCCGGGTCGGTCACCATGTACGGCGAGATGTAGCCCTTGTCGAACTGCATCCCCTCGGTGAACTCGAGCTCGAGGCCCATCGTGTTGGCTTCCTCGACGGTGATGACGCCGTCCTTGCCGACCTTGTCGAACGCGTCCGCGATGAGCTCGCCGACGGCGGGGTCCTGGGCCGAGATGCTGGCGACCTTGGCGATGTCGTCCTTGCCGTCGACGTCGCGGGCCAGCTCGAGCAGGCGGGCCGAGACGGCCTCGACCGCCTTCGCGATGCCGCGGTTGAGGCCGACCGGGCTGGCGCCGGAGGCCACGTTGCGCAGCCCCTCGCGGACCATCGCCTGGGCGAGCACGGTTGCGGTGGTGGTGCCGTCACCGGCGACGTCGTTGGTCTTGGTGGCGACCTCCTTGGCGAGCTGGGCCCCCAGGTTCTCGTAGGGGTCGTCCAGCTCCACCTCCTTGGCGATCGTCACGCCGTCGTTGGTGATCGTGGGGGCGCCCCACTTCTTGTCGATCACGACGTTGCGCCCGCGCGGGCCGAGGGTCACCTTGACCGCGTCGGCGAGCTTGTTGACGCCGCGCTCGAGAGACTTCCTCGCGGCGTCGTCGAACTGGAGGATCTTGGCCATCTGGTCTGGGCTTCCTTCGGTCGGTGGTGCAGGAGGGACGCCGACGACGACGCCCCGGGCGCCCGGGCTCCCGCAGGAGCCGGGGGCACCCGGGGCGTCGTCCGGTCAACCCGCGATCGCTCGCGGGGTGACCGTTGCCGTCCTACTTCTCGATGACGGCGAGGACGTCACGCGCGGACAGGACGAGGTACTCCTCGCCGCCGTGCTTGACCTCGGTGCCGCCGTACTTGCTGTAGATCACGGTGTCGCCGACTGCCACGTCGAGCGGCACGCGTGCGCCGTCCTCGAAGCGGCCCGGACCCACGGCGAGAACGGTGCCCTCCTGGGGCTTCTCCTTCGCGGTGTCCGGGATGACGAGGCCCGACGCAGTGGTCTGCTCGGCGTCGGACGGCTGGACCACGATGCGGTCCTCGAGCGGCTTGATGGCAACCTTGGTGGCCGTCGTCACTTGTGACTCCCTCTCGCACTGATCTGACGAGCGTGGGGCGGGTGCGGTGACGTGTCCGCCGTCGCGGGGGCCGGAACGCCTGACCTCGCCGTAGCTGCTCTGGTTGGCACACTCACCTCGAGAGTGCCAGGACCGAATCTAGGCGAGACCTGGCACTCGGTCAACCCGAGTGCCAACCCGGCGTCTGCGGGGCCCTCCCCGCGAGGGCTCTACAGCGCGCCGTGGCGGGCCTTGTCGGCGTACATCTCGGCGTCCGCCCGCGCCAGCAGGGTGGCCACGCTGTCCCCGGCCCGGTAGGTGGTGATGCCCAGCGCGGCCCCGACCTCGGGGCCGCCGGTGACCTCCGCCCAGCCGCCCTCCAGGCCGCGCCGCAGCCGGGACAGCGCCGCCGTGGCCCCGGGGCCGCCGGTGTGCTCGAGCAGGACCACGAACTCGTCGCCGCCGAGGCGGGCCACCGTGTCCACGGTCCGGGCGGTGCTGGTCAGCCGCTGGGCGACCGAGCGCAGCACGGCGTCGCCGGTCGCGTGCCCGAGCTCGTCGTTGACGGCCTTGAACCCGTCCAGGTCGACCACCACGACCGAGGGGGTGCCCAGCCCGCGCTCGGCCCGGGCGATCGCCCCGGAGATCGCGGTCGCCAGGCCACGCCGGTTCGCGACGCCGGTGAGCGGGTCGCTCGAGGCGGCCCGGGCCAGGGCCGCGGCCAGCCGGCGCAGCTCGAACAGCGCCATCACCTGGGTCGCGACGTCGCGCAGCAGGCCGAGCTGGGTCGCGTCCAGGCTGCCGGCCGCCTCGTCGAAGGCGGAGACGGTGCCGATCGCGTGGCCGTCCGAGGTGAGCAGCGGGGCCGACGCGTAGAGCCGGACCCGGCCGGTCCGGCCGGTGACGAACGGGTTGTCGGCGAACAGCGCCTCGTGCCGCGCGTCCGGCGTGTAGACGACCTCGGTGCCCAGCACGGTGTGCTGGCACATGGCGTCGCCGCGGGACGACCTCGCCGGGCTCCACCCCGTGGGCGCCCGCCTGCCACTGCCGGTCGCTGTCGATCAGGTTGATGACGGCCGTGGGCGTCCCGCAGACGAACGCCGCCAGCCGGGCGGCCGCGTCGAGGTCGGCCTGGCGCGGCTGGTCGAGCACGCCGAAGCCGTGCAGCGCGGCGACCCGGGCAGCCTCCTCCTGCGGCACCGGCCAGGCGGACGGCCGCTCCTCCTCGGGCAGGTCGGCGGAGTCGAGCACGGGTGCGGTCATCAGAGTCCTCTCGAGGGCAACGTTGTGGAGCATCGGCACCGAAGAGCCGCACCTTCACCCCGGGTTGGCAGGATCGCCCGCGTGGACCCCTCTCGCGAGGTCGCTGCCTTCCGCGCCCTGCTCACGGCCGACGGCGCCGCGCTGCTGGCCCGGATCCCCCCGTACGACGGGGAGCGGGCCCTCGCGACCGCGGCAGCGCTACGGCGGGACGGCGTCGACGCCGACCTCGCGGCGGCCGCCCTTACCCAGGTCAGGCTGCGGGCCCGGGCCCGGGCCAAGCTCGGCGCTGACGCCGCCCGCCTGTGGTTCACGGCCGACGGGCTCGAACAGGCGACCCGCCCGGGCGTCGCCGCGGGCCACGCCGAGCGGTTCGCCCGGGCAGCGGTCGAGCGGGTGGCCGACCTGTGCTGCGGCATCGGCGGCGACCTGGTGCCGCTCGCCGGGGCGGCCCGGTCCGGCGCTGTGGGCGTCGACCGGGACCCGCTGACCGTGGCGGTGGCCGAGGCGAACGCCGCCGTCCTCGGCGCCGGCGACCGGGTCGAGCTGCGCTGCCAGGACGTGGCCGACACCGACCTGGCGGGCGTCGACGGGGTGTTCGTCGACCCGGCGCGCCGGGGCGGCGGCCGTCGGGCCCTCGACCCTTGGTCCTGGTCGCCGCCGTTCGCGTTCGTGCTCGACGTCGTCGCCCGGGTGCGGGCGACCGGCGCCAAGCTCGCCCCGGGCGTCCCGCACGGGGTGCTCCCCCTGGACGCCGAGGCGGAGTGGGTGTCCGACGGCGGCGACGTGGTCGAGTGCGCGCTGTGGTGCGGACCCCTCGCGACCGGCGTGCGGCGCCGGGCCACCGTGCTCCCCTCCGGCGCGACGCTGACCGGCGACGGGACCCGGCGAGGCGTGGTCGGCCCGGTGGGCCGCTACCTGCTCGAGCCGGACGGCGCGGTGATCCGCGCCGGGCTGGTCGCCGAGGCTGCGGACCTGGTCGGCGGCCGGCTGCTCGACCCGACGATCGCGTACCTCACCTGCGAGCACCGTCCCTCGACACCGTTCGGCACGGCGTACGAGGTCACCGACGTTCTTCCGTTCGGCCTCAAGCGGTTGCGCACCCTGCTGCGCGAGCGAGGGGTCGGGCGGCTGACCGTGAAGAAGCGTGGGACGGCGGTCCAGCCTGAGGCCTTGCGCCAGCAGTTGCGGCTGAACGGCGACGCGGAGGCCACGATCGTCCTGACCCGGATCGCCGGCCAGCAGTCGGTCCTGCTCGTCCACCGTTGCCCGCCCGACGGGTAAGGACTTGGCGTCCTGTGGTCTGGGCGACTGCCTGATGTGCGGACTCGACCACCCGGCGATGCTCGGGCCACTCGGCCGCCGCGGTGGCGGCCTGCATCCCCCGGAGGTCCTCCATGAGACGGATCGCGCTCACCCTGACGACGATCGCCGTGTGCGGCATCCTCGCCACCCCACCGGCGGCAGCGGCAGGCCCAGCGTCGCGCGCCTGCCAACCCACGTTCGACCCGGTGACCGGCCTGGCTGCCACGATCGCCTACCTCGAAGCCGGATGGGACCGGCCACTGACTGATGACGAGACGGAGATGGCCACCGAGGTCTTCGGGGTCGTCGACAGGAACCTCGACAGCATGATCTGCATCAAGATCGCCTCGGTCGTGCCTGCCCCGTCGGACCCGGTGCCGCAGGCGATCGACAACCACCTTCCCGTGAGGTGACCCGGCGGCCTCGGGTCAGGAGCTGACCTCGTCGGTCAGGCCGTGGCGGACCGCTAGCGCCGCGGCCTGCACCCGAGTGCGGACGCCGAGCTTCTGCAGGATGTGGGTGACGTGCACGCTCGCCGTCTTGGGGCTCATGTAGAGGCTCTCCCCGATCTCCCGGTTGGTCCTGCCGCCGGCCACCAGCACGAGCACCTGCTCCTCCCGCTCGGTGAGGCCCCCCAGGACGGACTCGCCGACCATGGTCTCGGGGACCTCGACTTGCGCCGGTGCCGTCGGAACCGGCAGCCGGGCGGCCCGCGCCAGGTCGGTCACCTCGGTCTGCAATGGCACCGCACCGACCCGAGCGGCCAGGCTGAAGGCGGTGCCGAGCGCAGCCGAGGCCTCGCGGCGACGTCCGCGGGTGGCGAGCATCGACTCGGCTGCCCGCACCAGCGCGCAGGCACGGTCGTACGGTCGCCGGACGGCCTCCCACTCCGCGGCTGCGGCCACCCAGGAGGCCGAGTCCGGCGTTCCCACCGCACCGGCCCGCTCGCCGGCCGCCTGGGCGCGGACCGCCGGGCCGGTACGACCGTCGAGCGCACCCGGAAGCAGCGCGAGCAGCCGGTCGATCTCGGCGGTGGCGCCCATCAGCGCTGCAGCCCGCATCCCCGTGAGCAGCAGCGGCAGCGCGGCGCCCTCGAGCTCCGTTCCCGAGACCAGCTCCGCCGTGCTGAGCGCCTGCGCCAGCGCCCGCTGCGGACGGCCCTGCGTGAGCTCGAGGGCAGCCCGGACTATCGCCACGGGCAGGTGGAACTGCGGCTGGTCGGGCCGGTCGAGCGCCTCCGCTCGCCGTAGCCGCTCCCGCGCCGACGCCAGGTCGCCGCGAGCGACCTCGATCAGCGCCACCGCCAGCTGGGCGAATCCCAGGTCACCCCGTGCGTCGTCGGCCACAGCGATCGCCCGGTCCCACTCCCCGACCGCCGTCAGTGCATGCGCCTCGTTGGAGCACAGCATGTCGTCCAGCCAGTGCCCCTGCGGGGCGAGACGTCGCAGGTCGGCACGGACGGACTCGATCACGGTCACCGCGCGCTCGGCCGTTCCGTCGGTGGAGTAGTAGTCGGCCAGGCACACACCGGCGAGCGCCAGGTCGTCCGGCTCCCCCAGGTCCTTGGCGACGGCCATGGCTCGCTCCAGCTCGCGCAGACCGGCGTGCAGCTGCCCTTCGAGCTGCGCGGCGACGCCCAGCACGGTCGCGGCCAGTCCGTCGGCGCGGACGTTCCCGGAGCGAGCGGCCAGTTCCTGAGCTCTGCGGGCGGCTGCGACTGCCTCCGGCCATCGAGAGCAGGTGCCGTGCACGTGGGCCAGCAGGGCGTACACCTGCGCGGCCAGCGCCGGTGAGTGCTCGAGGGCGGGGGCGGCCAGCGCACGGTCCAGATCAGCCAGCGCCCCGGTCGTGTCGGCGGTGACGAAACGGGACCAGGATCGACGGAGCAGCAAGGGCACGGCTGCGTCGTACTCCGGTTCGGCGTCGAGGACCCGGTCCACGAGCTCCACCACCTCGGCATGGCGTCCGGCGATCGCCAGTGCGCGGGCGCCGGCGTCCGCCAGGTCGGCCAGCGGCGGAACCAGCGCCGCGGCGACCGTCGCCGACGGCCACGCGTCGACGGCGGTCGCGTACCAGTGGCCGGCTTCGGCGTACGCGAACTGGGCCGCCGCCGCTTCCGCGGCGCGCACCGACCAGGTCAGCGCATCGTCGGGGTGCCCGGCGAGGATGTGGTGCTCCGCGATCTCGGCTGCCCTCCCACCGGCCGTCTGTCGTGTCTCGAGTGCCTGGGCCAACCGGCCGTGCAGAAGGCGGCGCTGCTCCGGCAACAGGTGCAGATAGGCGCTCTCCGCGAGCACCGGGTGTCGCGGCAGCGCGCCGGCCGGCCCGTCGCGGGCCGCGACGATCAGGTGTTTCTGGTACGCGGCGCGCAGCGCCTGCTCGTCGCCGTCGGCCGCCGCCAGCAGCTCGTGGTCGGTGGCTGGTCGGGTCAACAGACCCGCTGCCGAGACGACCAGCAGCGGCCCCTCGCCCGCTGCTCTGATCCGTGCCAGCAGCACCTGCCGCAGGCTGGCCGGTAGCTCCCCTTCGCGCGGCGAGAGCGCAAGCTCGGCGGTGAGGTAAGGGTTTCCGCCGCTGCGCGCATGCACGGCCAGCGCTGCCGACTCGGGTGTGCCGGGGGACAGAGCCCGCACCTGCTGCACGGACTCCTCCGACGTCAGCGGCTCCAGCCGCATCGTGCTGGCCCGCGGCAGCCGGACCTGCTCGGCGAGCCAGTCGTCGTGCGCCGCGTCGGCGTCCTCGTCCCGATAGGTGACCAGCAGCACCAGCCCGGCCGGTGGCAGGTTGCGAGACAGATGGGCCAGGTAGGCGAGGGAGGAGTGATCCGCCCAGTGCGCGTCCTCGACGACGAGCAGGGTGCCTGGGCCGCCGGCGAGCGTCGTGTCCAGGCGGTCGAACCAGCCGGCGCGGCCGGCCGCACCTACCGCCTCTGGTGGCTCGCCCTGGACAGCGTCGTGTCCCTGCAGGACGTTCCGAAGCGGGGCATACGGAACACTCGCGCCGAGCGGCGCGCAGCCGCCGCGGAGAACACGGAGCCTCCGGTCCTGCGCCACGCGCTCGAGGGCGTCGACGAGGCATGACTTGCCGATGCCGGCCTCACCCACCACGACAAGGACGGCCGACGCCTGCGGCAGCTCGTCGAGAAGCCGCGTCCCGAGCGCCATCTCGTCGCGTCGCCCGAACACCGTGGGTGACATGCGTTCATGGTGCTCCGGGTCAGTCTCGCCGCCAACAGATCCTCAGGCCAGCACGGCCACGACGTAGACCAGGTAGGTCACGGTGAGGCCGGCGCCGGCCAGCCGGCCGAGCTGCCCGCGGCGGGTCACGAGCAGCAGCACCAGCGGGAGCGCCAGGCCGAGCAGAGCGGGGGCCAGCACGTCGTCGGCCACCAATGGCCGGGCCAGCGCCGCGGCTCCCAGGGTCGCGGTGGCGTTGTAGGCGGCCGACCCGACGACCCCGGCCACGGCGATCTCCGGGACGTCGTGGCGCGCGGCCGAGAGGACGAGGGCGAACAGCTCGGCGGTGGTGGCCAGCGCCAGCACCGTGAGACCGACGGCCGAGTCGGTGCGCCCGAGGCTCGCGACTACCCGCTCGGCACCGCGCACCGCGAGGTCGCCACCGGCCACCATCAGCCCGACACCGGCCAGCGCCAGCAGCAACGCCGCCGCAGGACGGCGCGGCTCGTCGTCGCCTTCCCCGTCGTCGAGCTCGGCCAGCTCGCCGAGGGCAGGCGGCTCCCGTTCGCGCCACCAGACCAGGGCGACCAGACCGACGTACGCCGTGACCAGGAGCCCGCCCTCGACCCGCCCCACCCGACCGTCGAGCAGCGCCAGCACGGCGAACCCGGCGGCCACCGCGGACATCAGCGCGTACTGCCGCACCCGGTGCCCGACGCCCAGCGGCCGCATCAGCGCTGCGAGCCCGAGACAGGCCGTGAGCATGGTGACGTTCGCGCCCAGCGCATCCCCGACCGCGAGGCCGGGCCGGTCGCGCAGCGCCGCGATCACCGCTGTGAGCAGCTCCTCGGGCTCGGCACCCGCGAGCAGGATGCCGACCGCGAGCACCGTGACGCCGAGCCGTCGCGCGGCGCCGGCCGCGTTCTCGACGAAGAGCTCCGCACCGCCGACCAGCAGCACGGCGGCCCCGGCCAGCAGCAGCCAGCCCAGCGGCCCGGATGCCACCGGCTCACCGCGCGAGGACGTCGGTGACCGGCATCGAGGAGTCGGCCGGCAGGTCCAGCGACGACGGCGTGACGCCCCGGGCCACCAGCTCGGCGCCCAGCGCGGCGACCATCGCCCCGTTGTCGGTGCACAGGCCGGGCCGCGGCACCCGCAGCGTGATCCCGGCGGCGTCGCAGCGCTCCTGGGCCAGCGCCCGCAGCCGGGAGTTGGCGGCCACCCCGCCGCCGATCAGCAGATGGTCGACGCCCGCGCTCGGTGCACGCCAGCACCGCCTTGCGGGTGAGCACGTCGACCACCGCCTCCTGGAACGACGCCGCCACGTCGGCGCACCGGCACCGGCTCGCCGTCCCGCTCCCGGGTCTCGACCCACCGGGCCACCGCGGTCTTCAGCCCGGAGAACGAGAAGTCGTAGCGGTGCTCGCGCAGGTCGCGCGGGCCGGTGAGGCCGCGGGGGAACGTGACGTACGCCGGGTCGCCCTCGCGCGCTGCCCGGTCGATGTACGGGCCGCCGGGGAAGGGCAGGCCCAGCACCCGCGCGACCTTGTCGAACGCCTCGCCGGCCGCGTCGTCGACGGTGGCGCCGAGCGGCACCACCCCGTCCGGGCCGCCGGTGACGTCGTGCACCAGCAGCAGCGAGGAGTGGCCGCCGGACACCAGCATGCGCGATGCACGGTGCGGGCAGCGGGCCGTGCTCGAGCTGGTCCACCGCGACGTGCGCGGCCAGGTGGTTGACGCCGTACAGCGGGCGTGCCGAGCCCCAGCGCGAGCGCCTTGGCCGCCGCGACGCCGACCAGCAGGGCGCCGGTCAGGCCGGGCCCGCTGGTGACGGCGACCGCGTCGACGTCGGCCAGGCGGACGCCGGCCTCCGCGCAGGCGCGCTCGAGCGGTCGGCACCATCGCCTCGAGGTGCGCCCGGCTGGCCACCTCCGGCACCACGCCGCCGAACCGGGCGTGCTCGTCGACGCTGGACGCCACCGCGTCGGCCAGCAGCGTGTGGCCGCGGACCAGGCCGACCCCGGTCTCGTCGCAGGAGGTCTCGATCCCCAGCACCAGGGGCTGGTCAGCCATCCGACGACCGCCTGCATCGCCGCCGCGAACCGGTCCGCCGACGCGGTGCCGCCGGTGCCGTCGTCGATGAGGAACATCGACGGCTCGGTCAGCTCGAGCTCCAGCAGGGTGGGGCTGCCGTCCGGACCGGGCACCAGGTCGACCCGGGCGTAGACCAGGTCCTCGCGCGGCGGCCGGCGCGACAGCCGCGAGCGCGTCGAGCACCTGCTCGCGCGGCCTCCCGCTCGGCCTCCGACGGCTCCCGTGGCTCGATGGTCTCCGGGGCGTACGCGCCGGCCACCAGCTCCATCCCGGCCGTGAGCAGCGGTCCCTTGCGCACGCGTGGCTGAAGACGCCGGCGAAGAAGAACAGCGCCGTCTCGCCGTGGGTGTCGACCTGGGTCAGGTAGGGCTGGACCATCACGGTGCGGCCGGCGTCGAGCAGGTCGCGCGGCGTGCGCGACGGCCCGCTCGTCGTGGTCCCCGACCCGGTACCGGTTGGTGTCCCGCGCGCCCGCCGACACGGCCGGCTTCACGACGTACTCCCCGGCCTCGGGCACGACGAAGGCGTCGCCCGGCTCGAGCCAGTCGGTGGGGACCACCGGCAGCCCGGCCTGCTGCAGCGTGCGCAGGTAGGTCTTGTCGGTGTTCCAGGCGAGGACGTCGGCGGAGTTGGCGATGGTCGTCACCTCCGCGACCCGGCGGGCCCAGTCGAGGAACTCGGCGAGCCGTTCGTGGTAGTCCCAGGTGCAGCGCACGACCACCAGGTCGTACGCCGGCCAGTCGACGTCCGGGTCGGTCCACACGGCGGGCTCGGCAGTGAGTCCTCGGCCCGCGAGGGCAGCGAGCAGGACCGGGCCGTCGTCGTCGAGGTCGGGGAACTCGGCGGCGGTGGCAGAGCGCGATGCGGGCGGCGGTCACGGCGCAGGAGCCTACTGACGGCCCGGGTCGCCGGCGCCGCCCGCGCAGCTGCAGCCGCAGGACCAGGGCGTCGGTGCCGACCCGGCCGGTAGTACCCGCGGCGCACCGCGATCCGCTCGAACCCGGCCCGCGCGTAGAGCGCCTGGGCGGCGACGTTGTCCGCGCGCACCTCCAGCAGCACCTCGCCGGCCTCGCGGCGCCGGGCCTCGGCGAGCAGCGCGTCGAGGAGCCGGCGCCCGAGGCCCTTCCCCTGCTCGGCCGGTGCCGTGGCGAGCGTCTGCACGTCGGCCTGGTGACCGCTGACCACGAGCCCGGCGTAGCCCACGAGCTCCCCCTCCCGCTCGGCCACCAGGTAGTGCCGGGACTCAGGCACGTGGGCGAGCTCGGACCAGAAGGTCTCGACCGACCACGGGTCCGGGAACAGCTCGGTCTCCAGCCGGTGCACCTGCTCGACGTCCCACCAGCGCATCGGCCGCAGCGCCGGACCGGTCACGGCTGCGGCCGGGAGAGCACCGACTTGCGCGCACCGGGCTCGGTGGCGTCCGGCCGGCGCAGGTAGAGCGGGTCCGGAGCCGTGCGTCGGGAGCCCGGCCGCGACCCAGCGGGCCAGGTCGGCGGCGGCCGGGTGCTGCGGGTCGCGCGGGTCGGGGAACGCGTCCGGGTAGAGGACGGCACCGGCGCCGGCCGCCGGACCGGCGCACGCCGCAGAGGGCGGGCGCACCGACGTACGGCCCGTCGAGGCGCTCGGGTCCGGCCGGCGCCGGCGCCGGTAGGCCGCCCAGTGCACCTCGCGGCGGCGGGCGTCGGTGACCACCCGGAAGTCGCCGGCCAGGCCCGAGCCCAGCGCGATCACGTCGAGGGTGCAGACCCCCAGCACCGGGATGCCGAGCACCGCGCCGAGCGTCCGCGCCGTGACCAGGCCGACCCGCAGACCGGTGAACGGGCCCGGGCCGGTGCCGACGGCGACCGCGGTCAGCGAGCGGCGGTCGAGGCCGGCGGCGGCGAGCACGTCGGCGATCGCCGGGGCCAGCAGCTCGCCGTGCCGGCGCGCGTCGACGGTGGTGCGCTCGGCCAGCACCTCGGTCGCCGTCGGCGACCGCGACGGTGACCGCCGGGTGTCGCGGTGTCGAGAGCGAGCAGCACGGTCGACGAGCCTAGGCGGTCGGCCCTGTCAGCTCAGCCGGCGGCGGGTCCACCAGAAGCAGAAGCCGGTGAGGAGGCCGGAGACGAGAGGTACAGCGCCAGCTCGGCCCACTGCAGCGGCCAGAAGTGCTTGGCCGGCTGGTAGACGACATGTTGCCGGTAGCCCTCGGCGTTGAGCCGCTGGAAGCAGGCGTCCATCGTGTCGGGGCCCGGCCACCGCCACCGGCCCGTTCTGCCCCGGGCGCGGTGGCGGCGGCAGGCAGTCGGAGAACCAGGAGGGCAGGGCGGTGGCCCGTCCGCTGGCATCGACGGTCTGGTTGGACAGCACCCAGTTGCCGTGGCCACCGGTGTTCACGGTCATCCGCAGCGGCGAGCCAGGACCGTTGTCGCTGATCGAGATCCCGTCGAGCCGTTCCGGCTGAACGTGACGGTCTGCTCGGCCGTCGGGACGAGATGCGGGCGGATCCAGGTCGGGACCGCGATCTGCACGAAGATGACCACGGCGAGGGTGACGGCCATCGCGGGCAGCGACCGGCGGAGCACCGCGCCCAGGGTCGCGCCGAGCACGACCGCGAACACGGCGTAGCCGACAGGCACGAGCCCGCGCATCGCGAACGACACCGGTGTGAGGCGCGACGGCAGGCTGCCGTGGGTGCTGCTTTGGGCGCCGTCCAGCGGCTGCGACCACCAGGTCACCGCGAAAGTGAGCAGCCCGACGGCCGCGGCGGCGGCGAGCGTCGTCACGCCGAGCTTGGTGGCCAGCCACCGGGTGCGGGTGACCGACTGGGTCCAGGCCAGCCGATGGGTGCCGGCCTCGAGCTCGCGAGCGACCAGCGGTGCGCCCCAGAAGACGCCGATGATCACCGGTGCCACGGCGACGACGACGATCCCGGCGTAGAACAGGTTGCGGTCGGTCCTCGTCAGGTGGTCGAAGACGTCGCGGTAGGTGATGGCGAGGTCGGCCAGCCGTGGGCCGGTCGCGGCCAGGACCAGCGCGAAGGCGACCGCGACGGCCGCGACCGCCGCGGCCTGGGCCCGGAACTGGCGCCAGGTGAGCCAGATCATCGCAGGACCTCCATCACGGGGCCGGGGGCCACGGCTCGGGTGCCTTCCATGTAGGCGAGCACGAGGTCCTCGAGGCCGAGGCGGCCCACCGTCCAGGACGGGTCGAGGACGGGTGCGTCGGTGCGTACGACGAGGGTGCTCTGCCGGTCGGTGTGGCTCGCCGAGACGACGTGCTGGTCGGCCGGCAGCGTGCCGAGGTCCCGGCGCGGGCCGGTGAGCCGCAGGTGGCCGTCGAGCAGCGACTCGACGTCGCCCTCGACCCGGACCTGCGAGTCGACGAGCACCACGAGGTGGTCGCAGACGCGCTCCAGGTCGGAGACCACGTGGGAGGACAGGAGCACGCTGACCTCGTGCTCGGCGACGGCCTCCATCAGCACCTGCAGGAACTCCCGGCGCGCCAGCGGGTCCAGGCTGGCGACCGGCTCGTCCAGGATGAGCAGCTCCGGTCGCTTGGCCAGGCCCAGGGTGAGCGCGAGCTGGGCCCGCTGGCCGCCGGAGAGCCGGCCGGCCTTCTGGGCCGGGTCCAGGCCGAGCCGCTCCACCCGGGACCGCGCCACCGCGTCGTCCCAGCGCGGGTTGGTCGGGCACCCAGCCGCAGGTGGTCGGCGATGCTGAGGCCCGGGTACGTCGGCGTGTCCTGGGCCACGAAGCCGACCTTGGCGAGCTGCGCCGCGTCGGCAGCGGGACGGCCGCCGCACACCTCGATGGTGCCCGACGGTCGGCGCGAGCAGCCCGACGGCCAGGCTGAGCAGGGTGGTCTTGCCGGCGCCGTTGGGGCCGACCAGCCCGGTGACGTGCCCGGCCGGGATCTCCAGGGTGCAGTCCGACAGCGCCCACCGGCGCCGATAGCGCTTGCCGAGGCCCTCGGCCCGCAGGACGGCGGTCACGCTATCTCTTGCTGTGCGTCGCGAAACGTGCTCGTGAACAGTGCGTCGATGCTCTCCTCGTCCAGACCGGCCAGGCGGGCCTTGGCCAGCCAGCGCCGCAGGTCCCGGCGCAACGGCTCGTGGGCGGCGAGCGAGGCGTCGGTCAGTGTCCGGGTGACGAACGTCCCGATGCCCGGCCGGGCGGCGACCAGGCCCTCGCGCTCCAGCTCGCGGTAGGCCTTGAGCACCGTGTTCGGGTTGATCGCCAGCCGGGCCACCACGTCCTTGACGGTCGGGAGCTGGTCGCCCTCGCGCAGCAGCCCCAGCCGCAGGGCCTGCCGGACCTGCTGGACCACTTGGAGGTAGGGCGAGACGCCGGACCGGCCGTCCAGGGAGAACTCGATCACTGGGACTCCATTTATCTAGGTGACTAGCACATTAGACACCTAGATCCCGGCCGTCAACGTCCCTTCTCGCCACCTCCAAATCCGACGCCGTCAGGGCAGGGGGACGTCGGCCCAGCGGCGGCCGACCGGGCGCAGCCGGACGGTCCGCGTCTCGTCGGACGGGTCGCTGCCCCGGTGCAGGACGACCTCGAGCCGGTCCTCGGCCAGGCCCTCGACCTTGCCCTCGCCCCACTCGACGACCGTCACCGACTCGGACAGCGACGCGTCCAGGTCGAGGTCGTCGACCTCGGCCAGGTCGCCGAGCCGGTAGGCGTCGACGTGCACCAGCGCCGGCCCGCCGCCAGCGACGGGTGCACCCGGGCGATGACGAAGGTCGGTGACGTCACGGCGCCGCGGACCCCGAGCCCGGCGCCGAGCCCGCGGGCCAGCGTCGTCTTGCCCGCGCCCAGCTCGCCGGACAGCAGCACCAGGTCGCCGGCCCGCAGCACGCCGCGCGAGCCGACGCCGAGCGCCTCGGTGTCGGCGGCCGTCGGCAGCACCAGCTCGACCGGCACCGCGGCGGCTCGTCGGCCGGTGTCCGGTCATCGGGCGACCTCGGCGACGACGCGGGCGACCTCGGCCAGGTCCTCGCGCAGCGCGGCGAGCGGCGCTCCCCGCGGCCCGAACCGGATCGCGGCGGACGGGTGGTAGGTGACCAGCAGCCGCCGGCCACGGTGCAGCAGGGGCGTCACCCGGCCCTGGTCCCGCAGGGCCGCGATCCGGGCCCCTGGGCCGAAGAACCACTCGGCGGCGGTCCCGCCGAGCGCGACCACGACCACGCGGGTCGACCAGGTCCACCTGCCGGTCCAGCCACGGCCGGCACCGCGCCACCTCGGCCCGCCGCGGCTTGCGGTTGGCCGGCGGCCGGCACTTGAGGACGTTGGCCACCGCCACCTGGTCGCGGCGCAGACCCGCCTCGCCCAGCAGCTCGTCCAGCAGCTGGCCGGACCGGCCCACGAACGGCACGCCCGGTCTCGTCCTCCTGCGCTCCCGGGCGCCTCGCCCACGAGCAGCACGTCGGCCCCCGGCAGGTGCCACGCCCGGCACCACCCGGGTGCGGCTGGCCGCGAGCTCGGGGCAGGCGACGCACCCCTGGACAGCGGTCACCAGGTCGGTCCAACCGGTCGCGGCGGCCGCCGCCCGCGCTGGGTCGTCCGTCGTCACGCCGAGGTCGCGCGGCGGTGGCGCAGGGCGCGCTCGATCAGGTCGCGCAGGTGGTCGGTGACGCACGTCGTGGTGCTCGAGCATCAGCAGGTGGCCCGCCTCGGGCAGGATCACCAGCTCCGCACCGGGCACCCGCTCGACCATCTCGCGGCTGTGGTCCGCCGGGGTCATCAGGTCGCTGCTCGCCCGCCGACGATCAGCGTCTCGACGCCGTTCAGGACGTGCAGCGCAGCCAGCTTGTCGTGCGAGTCGAACGCCGGCCACAGCTCGGCGAGCACCTCCAGGCGGCATCGCGTCGTGCATCCGGGAGACGAACCGCACCAGCGACGGCGGCACGTCGGTCGCGAACGAATAGCGCTTGGTCAGCACGAACTCGATGTCGGCACCAGCGACCGGCCCCGCGCGACCAGCGCCGGCCGCCGGTTCAGCGCGGCCAGCGCCTTCGGGGCGGCCCGGCGCAGCACCCGGCCGGCAGCGGCCGGCACGCCGAAGCGTGACCTCGGCCAGCCGGCCGGGTGACGTCGCCACCAGCGCCACGGCGATCACCCGCTTGCCGAACAGCTCCGGCTCCTGGTCGGCCAGCGCCATCATCGTCATGCCGCCCATCGAGTGGCCGACCAGCACCAGCGGCCCGCGCGGCGCGGTCGCCGTCGATGACCGACCGCAGGTCGCGCCCGAGCTGGTCGATCGTCGCGTGCTCGGCCGGCCCGCGCGCGGACCGGCCGTGACCGCGCTGGTCCCAGAAGACCAGCCGGGCGCCGTCCTCGGCCAGGTCGGACAGGTCACGCCGCTGGTAGTGCCAGCTGTCCTGGGTGAGGGCCAGGCCGTGGCAGAACACGACGGTCACCGGAGGCGTCGCCCTGGCCGACGGCAGCGGCCCGTCGACCTCGACGTGCAACGAGACACCGTCGTCGGTCGTCACCGGCACCACGGTGCCGCGGATCCCGCCGAACGGTTCGTCCGCCTCGGGGTCGGCGGCGTTGCGGAACGACCGCCCGACCGCGTAGCGCTCGGCGGCCAGCCCGACCGCGGCGCCCGCGACGACCACGCCGGCGGCACCGGCGACGACAGCCGCCCGCTTGCCCCAGGTCGGCAGCGCGGTCACGGACGTCCTCGGCAGTCAGGTCCTCGGCATCGACGTACACGCGCGGAACCCGCGGACCGACCCGGGTCACGATCTCGTAGGAGATGGTGCCCGTCGCCGTCGGCCCAGTCCTGCGCGGTCGGGCTCGCCGTCGTCGCCGGGACCGAACAGCACCACCTCGTCGCCCGCCGCGGCGTCGTCGTCGCCGAGGTCGAGGACGAACTGGTCCATGCAGACCCGGCCGGCCACTGTCGCTGCTGCGCCCGGCGGCGAGCACCGGCCCGACGTTGCCCGCCGGCCCGCGGGCACCCCGTCGGCGTAGCCCAGCGGCACCAGCCCGAGGGTGGTCTCCCGCTCGGTGGTGTAGATGTGCCCGTAGCACACGCCGCTGCCGGCCGGCACCCGCTTCACGTGCACCAGGTTCGCCGCGCAGCGTCATGGCCGGCCGCAGGCCGTAGACGCGGGCCGGCCACGTCGGGCACCGGTGAGAGCCCGTAGACGGCGATGCCCCGGCCGCACCAGGTCGAAGTGGTGCTCGGGCGCGGTCAGGGTGGCCGCCGAGTTGGCCAGGTGCCGCACCTCGGGGTCGCAGCCCCGCGCCCTCGGCGACGCGCGACCGCCTCCCGGAAGACCTCGGCCTGGCGGCGCGATGGTCGGGTGCCCCGGCGCGTCGGCGTAGGCGAAGTGCGACCACAGCCCGACGACCCGCACGACGCCCGTCGGCCTCGCGCCTTGCGAGCGGCCTCGACCAGGTCCGGCCAGTCGGCCAGCGCGGCCCCGCCGCGGCCGAGCCCGCTGTCGACCTTGAGGTGCACCCGCGCCGTCGTACCCGCCTGCCCGGGCCGCCGCGACCACCTCGTCCAGCGGCCCAGCCCGCGTTGACCGACACGTCGATGTCGGCGGCCAGCGCGTCGGCCCAGGCGCTCCCCCGGGCCCGATCAGCCAGGCCAGCACCCGGGGCGCGGTGATCCCGGCCGCACGCAGCGCGAGCGCCTCGTCCAGCAGCGCGGTGCCCAGCCAGGTCGCGCCGCCGGCGACGGCCGCGCGGGCGCGAGGGCAGCAGGCCGTGGCCGTAGCCGTCCGCCTTGACGACCGCCAGCACCTCGGCGGGTGCGCGCGCGCGCAGCGCCGCGACGTTGGCGCGGATCGCGCCCAGGTCGACCCGCGCGACGACGTGCTGGCGAGTCATGGGCGGGGTGTCCTCACCCGCCCAGTCTGCCAACTGCCACGTCGGGCCCGGCGTCAGGACCCGCCGGAAGGCCTGCGGGAGCGCGGCCAGCACGTCGCCCGCGGCCACCGGCGCGCCGCCGGCCGCGGCGAGCCGGCCGGCCAGCCCGTGCAGCCAGGCGCCGACCGAGCCGGCGTCGAACGGGTCCAGCCCGCCGGCCAGCAGCGCGCCGCACAGGCCGGCCAGCACGTCGCCCGAGCCCGCCGTGGCCAGCGCGGGAGTGCCGGTCGGGTTGACCCGGACCCGGCCGTCCGGGTGGGCGACCACCGTGGTCGACCCCTTGAGCAGCACGACGGCACCGAGGTCCCTCGCCGCTCGCCGGGCGTGGTGCAGCCGCCGGGCCTCGACGTCGTCGCGTTCGGCACCGACCAGCCGGGCCAGCTCGCCGGCGTGCGGCGTGAGCAGCAGCGGCACCGACCGGCCGCGCCGGCCGGACTGGCCCGCCAGAGCCGCGAGTGCGTCGGCGTCCACCACGGTCGGGACGCCGTCGGCGAGCGCCCGGTCCAGCCGGCCGGCCGCGTCGTCACCGGCACCGGACCCGACGGTCCAGGCCTGCACCCGGCCCTCCCCGACCACCGCCTCGGGCCACCGCGCCCGTACCAGGGCGGTCGGCTCCTCCGCGCCGAGATAGCGCACCATCCCGGCACCGCCCCGCAGCGCGCCGCCGACGCAGAGGACTGCCGCCCCCGTGTACTGCGCCGACCCGGCGGCCACGCCCACGACGCCACGGCGGTACTTGTCCGACTCGCGGTCCGCACGGGGCAGCAGGGCCGCGACATCCTCGGTCTGCAGCACCTCGACGGTGGCAGGGGGCAGGTCCAGCCCGATGTCCACCAGCTCGACGACTCCCGCGTGCGCGGCGCCGGGGTCGACGAGCAGACCGGTCTTGACCGCGCCGAAGGTCACGGTCACGTCCGCGCGCACGGCAGGCCCGGCCACCTCGCCGGTCGAAGCGTCGACCCCGCTGGGGACGTCGGCTGCCACGACGAGCGCGCGGTCGGGCAGCGCGGAGGTGACCTCGGCCGCGCGCCCGCGCAAGCCGCCGCGACCGCCGATGCCGAGGATGCCGTCGAGTACTAGATCGAAGTCTCCGAAGTCGCCGATGTCGCTGCCCTGGTCGACGACCCGGCCGCCCGCCCGGCGCAGCGCCGCGAGCCCCGCCTCGTGCACCCGGTCGGCCAGCAGCAGCGCCTCCACCCGGGCACCACGGCGCGCGAGCAGCGCCCCGGCGTGCAGCACGTCACCCCCGTTGTTGCCCGCGCCGACCAGCACGAGCACCCGGGCGCCGTAGGCCCCGCCCAGCAGCTGGGCGCACACCCGCGCCAGGCCGGCCGCCGCGCGGGCCATCAGGGCGCCCTCGGGCTGGGCCTCGAGCAGCGGCTGCTCGGCAGCCCGGACGGTTGCGACGTCGTAGGCCGCGCGCACCGGTCACCCCTCCGCGATGACGACGGCGGACGCGATGCCGGCGTCGTGGCTCAGCGAGAGGTGGGCGTGCCTGACGCCGAGCGCCTCGGCCCGGGCGGCCACCGTGCCGCGCATCGAGAGGTGCGGGCGGCCGTCCTCGCCGCGGTGCACCTCGGCGTCCCGCCAGCGCAGCCCGACCGGCGCCCCCAGGGCCTTCGCGAGCGCCTCCTTGGCCGCGAACCGGGCCGCCAGGGAGGCGGCCGGCAACACCTGCTCGGCCTCGGTGAACAGCCGGTGCGCCAGTCGTGGCGTGCGAGCCAGCGACTGCGCGAACCGGTCGACGTCGACGACGTCGATGCCCACGCCGATGATCACGGCCCCAGCCTGACACCTCCCTGTCGAGTGGCGCGACCTGGTGGCCGACACGCCGTCGGAGCCACCAGGTCGCGCCACGCGACGACGGGTCAGCTGTTCTTGCCCAGCCCCAGCCGGATGGCGTGGGTCAGTGGTGCGACCCGGCTGTCCCGGGGCACCACCCCGGCCGGGTGGTCGACCGGCTCGAGGCCCCACCGCGCCTCGATGGTCGCCATGATCGACGTCGTGTCGTACACGTCGTGATCGACGCTGGAGACCTTGAGACCCGGCGAGACGATCAGTGCCGGGACCCGGGTGCCCGGGCCGAACTGGTCGTGCGCGCCGGCCCGTCCCTTGCCGGGAGGCGACATGTGGTCCCACTGGCCGCCGAACTCGTCGTACGTCACGATGACCAGGGTGTTCTTGCCGTCCGGCCCGCGTCGGATCGCCTTGAGCAGGGACACGAGGTGGTCGCTGCCATTGGGCTCGCTGGCGTAGCCGGGGTGCTCGTTCTCCTCGCCGAGCGGCTTGATGAAGCTCACCTTCGGCAGGTCGCCGGCGGCGGCCTGGGCCAGGAAGTCCTTCTCGTCCTTCAGGTGCGCGGCCCGGCCGGGCGTGCCCGCCGCGTAGCGCGCGAAGTACCCGAGCGGCTGGTGGTGCTGCTGGAAGGACTTGTTCGGGCAGTACGGGTAGCCCGCGTTGAGCCCGGCCGCGTCCGGGCCCGCCGGGGCGGACGCGGGGTCGCCACAGGCGGGTCCGGCGCCGTTGGTGTAGCCGCGCCCGGTGACGTTGCCGGCGGCGTTGTCCCAGCCGCCCGAGTACCAGGCCCAGCTGACGCCGGCGTCGCTGAGCCGGTCACCGATGTTGAGGTCGAGCGTGGTGTCGTCGATCAGCGGGATCTTCGGACCGTACGACGCGGTGGGCTGCGTCGCGGGCAGGGACGTGTTGACGCTCCAGTTTCCGCACGCGCGACCCGCCACAGTGGTCGGCAAGCCGCAGGCCTGGGTCACCGTCTTGTCCTGCGCCGGGTACGTCGTGCGGTAGAGCGGGTAGTTGTTGCGCGGCATGCCAGCGCTGTCGATGACGCTGTGCTCGTTCGCCGGAGCCGTGGTCCACAGCGGCGGCTGGGCCGCCACGAGGTACTGGTGGTTGAGGTACGAACCGCCGAACGCGGCCTGGAAGAAGTGGTCCGCGATGACGTAGTGCGGGGCCTTCTTGCCGTGCAGGTAGCGGTAGATCGGCAGGTTCTTGGTGTCGTAGTAGCCCATCGACAGCCCGACCGCGTCGCTGCCGGTGACGTACCGGTTCATCTTGCCGCCGTGCAGCTGGTACTGCTCCTGGTAGAACTTGTGCACCAGGTCGCGGGTGCAGCCGCCAGGCGTGCCCTGGCCCTTGGGGACGCCGTTGGGGAAGCCGAACAGGTTGTCGATCGGCGGGCAGGTGGTGTCCGTCGGCTTGATGTACGTGTCGATCCGGAACGGCTTGTTGGTGAAGTGGCTGACGTAGTTGACCGAGGTCCCGTCGGCCTGCGGCACCGACTCGGACCCACATGTGCCGGCCAGCGGCCCGACCGTGAGGTTCACGTCGTTCTGCATCAGGCACGCGTACGCATGGCCGTCCTGCGCGATCTGCTGCTTCTTCGCCGGGCTGGCCTTGGACCTGCCGTTGACCTTGCGGTCGCCGACCTTGCCCCAGCCGCCGTAGAGGTTGTCGAAGCTGTGGTTCTCCTCGTAGATCACGACGATGTGCTTGAAGCCGCCGACGGCCTTGGCGCCGGAGGGGGACTTGGTGGCGGCTGTAGCGGTCGAGCCAGGCAGCAGTGACGCCGCCAGCAGAGCCGCTGCGGCCAGTCCTGCGCCGGCGGCGGCAAGGGTGTGTCGTCTCACTCCGGACCTCCTCGCGGACCGGCCCCGTTGGCGGCCCGCGAGGACGTTACGCCCGGATATGCCCGGTTGCCTAGACCCCGATCCGGCCCCACGGGCCCCAGATCGCCAGGGAGACGCCTTGCGATGCCTGGATGTTGACGAACAGCGTTTCCCCGTCCGGACTGAACGTCGAGCCGGCGAACTCGTCGTTGAGCTGGGTCGCGATCCTGTTCTGCGCGATGTCGAAGAGCTCCCCCTTGCGGGTGAGGCCGCGGAGGAAGTTGAGGTTGGTCCCGTCCTCGCACACCACCAGGGTGCCGCGGGCGCTGGTCGTGACGTTGTCCGGGAAGTCGAGGACGTCCTTGCTCGGCGACTCGTACAGCATGTGCAGCGTCTGGGACTTCGTGTCGTAGCCCCAGATCTGGCCGAAGCCCTTGCCGAACCCGCCGATCGTGTCGGGCTGGGTCGGGCCGGGGTCCACCCCGCCCTGGGTCGAGGTGAAGTAGATCCAGCCGCGGTCGGCGACGGTCCCCTCGAGCCGGGAGAACTTCGCGGCGCCCTTGGCCAGGCCCTGTCCGCTGACGAACTGGATCGCCTGGTCGTTGGTCTTCGACGCGAGCGCCCCGGCCGCTGGTCGGCCGAAGTCGAACGACGGCTGGTCGATCTCGACCCACTCGACGTCGAAGCTGGTCCGGTCCGGCAGGTGCCGGGCCAGGTCGGCGTTGGTCACGCCCTTCACCTTGAGCATGTACAGGCGTCCGCCGTCGAGCAGGCGACCTACGGCTTCGGCGTCCTGCGGCGGCACGTACTTGTAGAACCCGGACGGGAACGAGAAGTTGTCCTCGCTCAGGTAGAGCGCCCCGCCCTCCCAGGCGACCGACTCGTGCGCGAACCGACCGGCGTGGGTGATCGGCTCGGCGGTCGCCGTGCCGTCTGCAGGGACCTCGAAGATGTGGCCGTGGGTCTTCTGCAGCTTGGCATTGGTGGCCTGCGCCAGCGGGTCCGACCCCGCCGGTCGGGTGAAGTCGTCGCCGACGTCGTACCCGTTCACGGTCTCCTCACAGGTGATCCACGAGCCCCAGGACATCCGGCCGCCCGAGCAGTTCATCTGGGTCCCCGAGAGGCTGGCGAAGGAGTTCTCCACCACGCCCTGGAGGGTGACGTGCACCGTCGACGTGCCACCCAGCGCGCTGCTGTCATAGACCGGTGACCCGGCCACCCCGAACGCGCCGTTCAGCTCGGCGCCGTTCTCCTCGTGGTTGCGGACCAGCGTCACCAGGCTGCCCGGGCCCTCGAAGGCAGCCATGCCGTCATGACGGCCCGGGAGCTTGGAGCCGTCGTCGAGCACCAGCTGCGTCGGCACGTTCCGGCGGCTGGGCTGGAACGAGCGGTAGGCGAACCCGGCCGGCAGCGCCAGCCGCACCACGTTGTCGCGCAGGTCCGGCACATCACGCAGCACGTTCTGGTTGTCCCGCCCCGCACCAGCGACGGCAGGGGCGGCGAGGAATCCGGCCAGCGGGCCCCCGAGCACAGTGGCGCCCGCTCCTGCGGCGGCGGACGTCTTGAGGAAGCTGCGGCGGTCGAGCTCGGTCATGCGGATCTCCTTGGCGAGCGACGGGCGGGAGACCCGTCAACCTAGCCGCGCGGGCGGCGACCGGGAAGGTCCGTCACCGGGCGTGAGGGCGGCTCACTCGACGGTGACCGACTTGGCCAGGTTGCGCGGCTGGTCGACGTCGTGACCCCGGGCCTTGGCCATCTCGCAGGCGAACACCTGCAGCGGGATCGTGGACAGCAGCGGCTGCAGCAGCGTCGGCGACTGCGGGATCCGGATCACCACGTCGGCGTACGGCTCGACCGTGGTGTCGCCGTCCTCTGCGATCACGATCGTTCGGGCCCCGCGAGCGCGCACCTCCTGCAGGTTGGACACCACCTTGTCGTGCAGGATGCTCCGGCCGCGGGGAGAGGGCACCGCGGTGATGACGGGGACACCCTCCTCGATGAGCGCGATCGGGCCATGCTTGAGCTCGCCGGCCGCGAAGCCTTCGGCGTGCATGTAGGCGAGCTCCTTGAGCTTGAGCGCTCCCTCGAGTGCCGTCGGGTAGCCGACGTGGCGGCCGAGGAAGAGCACCGAGGTGGCGCCGGCCAGCTCCCGGGCGAGCTCGCGGACCGGCTCGAGTCGCCTCGAGCACGGTGGCCATCTTCGCCGGCATGCCGCGCAGGTCGGCGACGACCTTCGCGATCTCGTCGCCGTACTTCGTCCCGCGGACCTGGGCGAGGTAGAGCCCGACGAGGTAGCAGGCGACGATCTGGGTGAGGTAGCCCTTGGTCGACGCGACCGCGACCTCTGGCCCGGCGTGCGTGTAGAGCACGGCGTCGGACTCGCGCGGCATCGTGGAGCCGTTGGTGTTGCAGATGGCGAGCACCTTCGCCTTCTGCTCGCGGGCGTGGCGCAAGGCCATCAGCGTGTCCATCGTCTCGCCCGACTGCGAGATCGCGATGATCAGGGTCGAGCGGGTGAGCACCGGGTCGCGGTAGCGGAACTCCGACGCCAGCTCGACCTCGCACGGGATCCGGGTCCAGTGCTCGATGGCGTACTTCGCGATCAGCCCGGCGTGGAAGGAGGTTCCGCACGCGATCACGATGATCTTGTCGATCTCTCGCAGGTCGTCGTCGGAGAGCCGCATCTCGTCCAGCACCAGCCGGTTGTCGTCGTCCAGCCGGCCGAGCATCGTGTCGGCGACGGCCTGCGGCTGCTCGTCGATCTCCTTGAGCATGAAGAAGTCGTAGCCACCCTTCTCGGCGGCCGACAGGTCCCAGTCGACGTGGTACTCGCGCACCTCACCCGGGTTGCCGTCGAAGTCGGTGACGGTGACCCCGTCGCGGCGCACCTCGACGACTTGGTCCTGGCCGAGCTCGACCGCGTCGCGGGTGTGCGCGATGAAAGCCGCGACGTCGGACGCCAGGAAGTTCTCGCCCTGGCCGCGTCCGACGACCAACGGTGAGTTGCGGCGGGCACCCACCACGACGTCGGGGAAGTCGACGTGAGTGGCGACCAGGGTGAAGGCGCCCTCGAGCCGGTGGCAGACGGCGCGCATCGCGTCCGCGAGCCCGACCTCGCCGCCGCGGGTGGCTTCCTCCAGCAGGTGCGCGACCGCTTCGGTGTCCGTGTCGCTCACCAGCGTCGTGGCCGCGCGACTCGAGCTCGGCCCGCAGGTGGGCGAAGTTCTCGATGATGCCGTTGTGGATGACCGCGACGGTTCCGGTGCAGTCGACGTGGGGGTGGGCGTTGCGGTCGTTGGGTGCGCCATGGGTGGCCCAGCGGGTGTGGCCGATGCCGGTGGTGGCGGGAGCCATCGGGCTCTCCTCGAGCAGCGCCTCGAGGTTGCCGAGCTTGCCGGCCTTCTTCGCCGTGGCCAGCTTCCCGTCGGCCAGCATCGCGACTCCGGCGGAGTCGTAGCCGCGGTACTCCAGCCGCCGCAGACCCTCGATCACGACCCCGAGGGCGGACTGGTCACCGACGTAGCCCACGATGCCGCACATGGGTGACAGGGTATCCGCCGTGGCACAACCCCCTTCCGCCCCGGCGCCGTCGCCCTACGTCGCGATCGACCGCGAGCGGTGGAGCAGCCTGCGTGACACCACCCCGCTGACGCTCGACGACGAGGACCTGGCCCGGCTGCGCGGGCTCGGGCGAGCCGA
Source organism: uncultured Actinomycetota bacterium (assembly GCA_963728425.1). Lineage (GTDB taxonomy): Bacteria > Actinomycetota > Actinomycetes > JACCUZ01 > JACCUZ01 > JAVEDA01. The sequence goes on along the minus strand of CAVSKC010000003.1, from coordinate 26,286 downwards.
TCGACCTGACCGAGGTCGAGGAGGTCTACCTCCCGCTGTCCCGGTTGCTGAGCCTGCAGGTGACCGCTGCGCACGAGCGGCACCGCGCCACCTCCACCTTCCTCGGCGAGGGGTCGGCCAGGGTGCCGTTCGTCATCGGCGTGGCCGGCAGCGTGGCGGTCGGCAAGAGCACCACGTCCCGCGTGCTGCGCGAGCTGCTGGCCCGCTGGCCGCACCATCCGCAGGTCGAGCTGGTGACCACCGACGGCTTCCTGCTGCCGAACGCCGAGCTCGAGCGGCGCGGCATCCTCGCCCGCAAGGGCTTTCCCGAGTCCTACGACCAGCGCGCCCTGCTGCGCTTCCTGGCGGCGGTGAAGTCCGGCGCCCCCGAAGTGGTGGCGCCGCTGTACTCCCACCTCGTCTACGACGTGGTCCCCGGCGGCACGATCGTGGTGCGCAGCCCCGACATCCTCGTCGTCGAGGGTCTCAACGTGCTGCAGCCGCCGCGCCCGCGGGCCGACGGCCGCAGCCGGATGAGCGTCTCGGACTACTTCGACTTCTCGGTCTACGTCGACGCCGCCACGGTCGACGTACGCCGGTGGTACGTCGAGCGGTTCCTCCGCCTGCGGCGGACCGCGTTCGCCGACCCGGCCTCCTACTTCCGCCGCTACGCGTCACTGTCGGACGAGGCAGCCCGCGAGACCGCGCTGTCGATCTGGGTGGAGGTCAACGGGCCCAACCTGGTGCAGAACATCCTGCCCACCCGCGGCCGGGCCACGCTGGTGCTCGAGAAGGGCCCGGACCACGCCGTACGCCGGGTCAGGCTCCGCAAGCTGTAGGTCAGATCGTGAGCTCCGCCTTGACGACCGCGGCCAACCGAGCGGCGACCGCGTCGGCCTGGGCCTTGTCGGGCGCCTCGACCATCACGCGCACCACCGGCTCGGTGCCACTCGGGCGCAGCAGCACCCGGCCGGTCGCGCCGAGCTCGGCCGCGGCGGCCCGCACGGCCTCCTGCAGCGGCGCGCAGGCCTCGACGCCCTCCCGGTCCACGCCGCGGACGTTGAGCAGGACCTGCGGCAGCCGGTCCATGACCGCGGCCAGCTCGGCCAGCGGCTTGCCGGTGGCGGCCACCCGGGCCATCAGCTGCAGCGCGGTCAGCGTGCCGTCGCCCGTGGTGGCGTGGTCGAGCATGATCACGTGGCCGGACTGCTCGCCGCCCAGGCCGAAGCCGCCGGCCTTCATCGCCTCGAGAACGTAGCGGTCGCCGACGCCGGTCTCGACCACGGTGACCCCCTGGCGGGCCATCGCGAGCCGGAAGCCGAGGTTCGACATCACGGTCGCGACCGCGGTGTCCTGCGGCAGCCGGCCGGCCTCCTGCATCGCCAGTGCGAGGACTGCGAGGATCTGGTCGCCGTCGACCACCGTGCCGGTGGCGTCGACCGCGAGGCAGCGGTCGGCGTCACCGTCGAGCGCGACGCCCAGGTCGGCCGCGTGGGCGACGACGGCTTCCCGCAGGGGGTCGAGGTGGGTCGAGCCGAACCCGTCGTTGATGTTGAGCCCGTCCGGGCGGTCGCCGATCGCGACCACGGTGGCGCCGGCTCGCCGGAGCGCCTCGGGCGCGACCTCGTGGGCGGCACCGTGCGCGGTGTCCACCACCACGGTGAGACCGTCCAGGCGATGCGGCAGAGTCGAGAGCAGGTGCTGCACGTAGCGCTCGCCGGCTGTCGCGTCCTGGCGGACCCGCCCCACGGCCGCTCCGGTCGGTCGCTGCCAGTTCTCGCGCAGCCGGGCCTCGATGGCGTCCTCGAGCTCGTCGGCGAGCTTGTGGCCGCCCCGGGCGAGGAACTTCAGCCCGTTGTCCGGCATCGGGTTGTGGCTGGCCGAGATCACGGCTCCCAGGTCGGCCCCGAGCTCCGCGGTGAGGAAGGCCACCGCAGGGGTCGGCAGCACGCCGACGTCCAGGACGTCCACGCCGGCGCTGGCGAGGCCGGCGACGACCGCGGCGGACAGGAACTCCCCCGACGCGCGCGGGTCGCGCCCGACGACAGCGGTCGGCCGGTGGCCCTCGAAGGCGCCGACGTCAGCGAGCACGTGAGCAGCGGCCACCGACAGGTCCAGGGCCAGCTCGGCCGTCAGGTCCCGGTTGGCCAGGCCCCGCACCCCGTCGGTGCCGAAGATGCTTCCCACGCCCTGTCCTCTCGCGATCGTCGGTGCCGAGACACGCGTGCCCCGGTCGCACGGAGCGGCCGGGGCACGACGTGTGTTGCTGCGGCGGCAGCTGAGGTGTTCGTCAGCGCTTGCTGTACTGCGGGGCCTTGCGGGCCTTCTTCAGACCGTACTTCTTCCGCTCGATCGCACGCGGGTCACGGGTGAGGAAGCCGGCCTTCTTCAGCGCCGGGCGGTTGCCCTCTGTGTCGATCTCGTTGAGGGCCCGGGAGATGGCCAGGCGCAGGGCGCCGGCCTGGCCGGACGTGCCGCCGCCGTGGATCCGGGCGATCACGTCGAACCGGTCCTCGGCACCGACCGTCAGGAACGGGTCGTTGACCAGCTGCTGGTGCACCTTGTTCGGGAAGTAGACGTCCAGCGCGCGGCCGTTGACGGTCCACTGTCCGGTGCCGGGGACGATCCGCACCCGGGCGATGGCCTGCTTACGGCGGCCGGTCGCAGCGGCCGGGGCCGTGATGATCTCGCGCGGCGTCACCGTGGTGAACGACTCGGTCGAGGACTCGGAGGTGAAGCTCTCGGGGGCGTCGTCGGCGACGGCGTCGTCGGCGACGTCAGCCACGTCGGCCACGTCGTCGGTGGGTCGTGCGGTGGTCTCAGCCACGTTGCTCTCGGTCTCTCTCGTGGGTCACGGTCAAACTCAGGGGGTCGAACGACGCGCCTACTGCGCGACCTGGGTGATCTCGAACGGGGTCGGCGCCTGGGCCTGGTGGGGGTGCGAGGGCCCGGCGTACACCTTGAGCTTGGACAGCATCGCCCGGCCCAGGGTGTTGTGCGGCAGCATCCCCTTGACGGCCTTCTCGACGGCCTTCTCGGGGTGCTTCTCGAGCAGGTCGCTGTACTTGGTGGCCCGCAGCCCGCCGGGGAACCCGGAGTGCCGGTAGGCGACCTTCGTCTCGCGCTTGTTGCCGGTCAGGGCGACCTTGTCGGCGTTGATGACGATCACGAAGTCACCGGTGTCCAGGTGCGGGGCGTAGATCGGCTTGTGCTTGCCGCGCAGCAGGGTGGCCGCCTGCGTGGCGAGCCGGCCGAGGACGACGTCGGTAGCGTCGATGACGAGCCACTGACGCTGGACGTCGCCGGACTTGGGGCTGTACGTACGCACGGTGAGGCCTTCTCGGGTCGGTCGTGATCGGATCGGTGTCGAAGCGCGGGCGCCCCCGCCGCCGGGACGGGTCCTCGGGGGACAGGCGCAGGCGACCTCGCACGATACCGTCCGGGCCGCCAGGGGGTCAAAAACGCCGGGTGACCACGCTCCGGCAGCCAACCCGCCACCCGCCGCCGGCTGCCGGCCACCACGGCGGACCCCCACCCCCGTCAAAGGGTGGGGGCCGGCGGCCGGTTGCTCTCAGGTCGAGGGGGGAACCGTGGTGACCACGTGGGTGACGGGGTCGTAGGAGAACGAGACCGTCGTCGCGCTCGGCAGCACCAGGTTGATGTTGCCGCCGTTGCGAGCCCCACCGGCCCCGTAGTTGACGTCCCACGAGTCGTTGATCGCGATCTTGTACTGCCACGCGCCTGCCGGGATGGCGAACGAGCCGGTCCACAGCCCGTCCGGGCCCAGGGTGAGATGGGCCACGGCGCAGTCCGGCGCCCAGTCCGATGAGCAGCCGATCTCGGAGTTGAAGTCGCCCGGCACCGTCACCGACACCACGGTCGGCTCCTTCACCGGCTTGGCGTCACCGGCGATCCCGATGGTCGAGGTCACCGAGAGGTTGCCGGAGGAGTCCTTCAGCACCGCGCGGTACTCGAGCATCGTGCCCCGGGGGAACCCGCTGACGTCGGGGAGCACCCGGTAGGGCGCGTTGTCGTCGCTGCCGAGGTAGGTCCAGTCCGTCGTCCCGTACTTCCGGTACGCGAACGACACCTGGCTGAACGCGTCGGCGTCGGCTGTCACGCCGATCTCGGCCCGCTTGCCGATGTTGCTGCCGGCCTGGAGCGAGGTGAAAGAGATGCCTGGGGCGGTGGCCCGCGCCGCAATTGGCGCGGCCGCCTTCCACACCCTCGCGGAGAGCGGCGGCACGGTCACGGTGGCGGCCTTGTCGGACCCCGAGCGCACGCCTGCCAGGCGGGCCGGCCAGACGCCGTCGAAGCGCATGTCCGCGGAGTACGTCGGGACGGCGACCTCGCGGGACTCCGTCGAGTTGTTGAGGGCCACGATGTACTCGACCTTCTGGGTACGATCGATCCGGCTGACCGCGAAGACGCCCGCCTGGTTCTCGGCGTAGCGCGGGATCTGAGCCCCGTCACGGAGTGCCGGGTGCGCGCTCACGAGGTCAGCCAGCTCGTCGATGAACTTGTACATCGGCGCGCCCTTGGCATAGCGGTCCCGGCTGCCCGTCGACTGCGAGCCGATCAACATCGGGTCGTCGTTGTAGCTCGCGACCTGGCTGGCGAACATGTCCTGCCGAGCGCCCTGGTCGCCGCCGTCGCCGATGAACCCCTGCTCGTCGCCGTAGTAGACGACCGGCTGCCCACGGGTGAGGTACATGAGCGAGTGCAGCAGCTGGTCGCGTTGCAACAGCTCGGAGGGTCCCGCCGACCCGTGGTCGGCCTTGATGAAGTAGCCGACCCGTCCCATGTCATGGTTCCCCAGGAAGGTCGGCAGCTGATAGGCGTTGCTGTCAGCGTCGGTGTAGTAGTCGTCGTTGGCAAAGAAGTCGGCCAGGTCGCTGGTCCGCTTGCCCTGGTCGAACCGGCGCGACCTGTCCTGGAAGCCGAAGTCCAGCGTCGCCTGGAGCCGGCCCGTAGTCGTGTACTGCGACATGAACTCGGAGCTGGCGTCGAACACCTCGCCGAACGAGAAGAAGTCGGGGTTGCCGATCCGCGCCGCCTCTTGCTGGATGGCCGGCGCGAACTGCTGCCAGAACTCCATGTTCACGTGCTTCACAGTGTCGATACGGAACCCGTCGATGCCGAAGTCGACCCACGTCTTGTAGATGTCCTCCATGCCCTCCACGACGGCGGGCCGCTCGGTCCAGAGGTCGTCGAGGGCCGACTTGTCGCCCGCCGGGAAGTCGCCGTACGTGCTGTTCTCGCCGGAGAACGCCGAGGTCCCGCGGTTGTGGTACATCGTCGGGTCGTTGAGCCATGCCGGCATCTTGGCGGTCTTGTCCGACTCCGAGAGGAACGTCGGCGTGTACGGGAACGAGGTGAGGTCCACTGCCGGGAAGCCGTTGCCGCCCGAGGCGTAGGCCGCGTCGTCGAAGGGCGTGCCGTTGACGTCGGTGTAGGGCTCGGCCGCCTTCGAGACGTAGGGCACCGACCGGGTGCCGGCGTTGTCGACGTATGCCGAGTCCGGGTAGCCGAGCACGTCGGCGGTGTGGTTCGTGATGATGTCGAAGAAAACCTTCATGCCGTTGGCGTGGGCCTTGTCGATGAACGTCGACAGCTCGGCGTTGGTGCCGAAGTGCGGGTCGACCCGGGTGAAGTCCGTGACCCAGTAACCGTGGTAGCCGGCGCTCTCTGTGTCACCGGTGCCTTGCACCGGCTTGTTCTTGAATGACGGCGTCAGCCAGATCGCCGTGGTGCCGAGGTCCTTGATGTAGCTGAGCCGCTGGGTCAGGCCTGCGATGTCACCGCCGTGGTACCAGCCCTTGCCGGTCGGGTCGTAGCCGGTGATGTCACGACCACCGGTGAGGCCCCCTGTGTCGTTCGAGCTGTCGCCGTTGGCGAACCGGTCGGCCATCACGAAGTAGAAGCGCTCGCGGGTCAACGGGGCGCGGAGGCTGTTCCTGGCCAGCCCTGATCGCTGGCGGTCGGTGTGTCTGCGGGCTCCCAGCCTGCCGGCAGCACGGTCGTCTCGTGCGTCGCATGGTCGTAGGTGAAGACCAGCGACGTCGTGGCGTCGAGGTGCAGCGGGTAGTTGTTGCCGTTCGCGCCACCGTTGACCCCGTAGTTCTCGTCCCAGGAGCCGTTGAGCCGGACCTTGAACTCGTAGTCACCCCCCGGCAGCGTGCCGGTCAGCCGGTACGTCGTGGTGCCGGGGACCGGCGCCATGTCGGTGGCCGTGCAGCTCTCGTCCCAGTCGCCCGCGCAGCCGAGCTCGCTCATCAACGAGCCCATCAGGGTCACCCGGGATGGGGTCGGGGTGTGGTCGGCGCCGGCGGGTGCCGCGGACACCGGCAGGACGAGTCCGACCAGCAGCGCGAGTGCGGCGAGAAGGGCAGGACGGCGGGCGAGCGTGGGACGCATGGGTACTCCAGACGGCGCCGGCGGGAGGCTTGGCTCGCACCGTAACGCGTCGGCTTTAGGGGTGAAAGACCCGGAAACGTCACCGTTTCCCGCCACCCCGTCGGACGGGTGTCACACAGCCTCAGCGAGCGCGCTGCACCCGGCCCTCGTCCCAGACCGGCTCGTCGGACTCGTAGACCTCCGCCGTCGGCGCCGAACACGAGGAACCGGTCGAAGCCGCGGGCGAACCACCGGTCGTGCGTCACCCCGACGACGGTGCCGTCGAAGGCTGCCAGCCCCTCCTCCAGCGCCTCCGCCGACACCAGGTCCAGGTTGTCGGTGGGCTCGTCGAGCAGCAGCAGGGTGGCCCCGGACAGTTCGAGCAGCAGGATCTGCAGCCGCGCCTGCTGGCCGCCGGAGAGTGACTCGAAGGTCTGCTCGGCCGCGTGCGCGAGCTCGTAGCGGTCCAGGGCCCGGGACGCGGGCTCGCGACCGAGACCGTCCCGGTGGTCGTCGCCGCGCCAGAGGATGTCCAGCAGGGTGCGACCGACGAGCTCCGGGTGCTCGTGGGTCTGGGCGAACCAGCCCGGTCGGACCCGGGCGCCGAGCCGGGCCCGGCCGGTGTGCGCGACCGGTGCGATCGCCGTGTCGTCGACCGGCCGGTGCTCGACGTCGGGGTCGCTCCCGCCGAGGGCCAGCAGCCGCAGGAAGTGCGACTTGCCGGACCCGTTCGAGCCCAGCACGGCCACCCGGTCGCCGTACCAGACCTCGAGGTCGAAGGGCTTCATCAGCCCGGTCAGCTCCAGGTCCTCGCAGACGACCGCGCGCTTGCCGGTCCGCGCGCCGCGCAGCCGCATGGTGACGTCCTGGCCCTGCGGGATGGCCTCCGGCGGGCCGGCCTCCTCGAACATCCGCAGCCGCGTCACGGCAGCCTGGTAGCGGGAGGCCATCCCGTCGTTGTAGGCAGCCTTCTGCTTGTACATGAGGACCAGTGCCTTGATCTTGGCGTGCTCCTCGTCCCAGCGGCGGCGCAGCTCCTCGAGCCGCTCGAACCGTTCCTTCCGGGCCTGGTGGTACGTCGTGAAGCCACCGCCGTGGGTCCATGCGGTGTTCCCGCCGGCGCCGAGCTCGACCGTCACCACCCGCGTCGCCGATCGGGCCAGCAGCTCGCGGTCGTGGCTCACGAACAGCACCGTCTTGGGCGACTCCCGCAGCGCCTCCTCGAGCCACAGCTTGCCGGGCACGTCCAGGTAGTTGTCCGGCTCGTCGAGCATCAGCACCTCGTCCGGGCCGCGGAGCAGCGCCTCGAGCACGACTCGCTTCTGCTCGCCGCCGGACAGCGTGCGCACCTCGCGCCACTGCGCCTTCTCGAACGGGATACCGATCGCCGCGACGGTGCAGGTGTCCCACAGGACCTCGGCCTCGTAGCCGCCGGCGTCGGCCCAGTCGGCCAAGGCCTGCGCGTAGCGCATCTGGGTGCGCTCGTCGTCGCGCTCCATCATCAGCAGCTCGGCCTTCTCCAGCGCCTCGGCGGCCGCACGCACGGCGGGCGGTGCCACCGACACCAGCAGGTCGCGCACCGAGGAGGCGTCCCGCACCGACCCCACGAACTGGCGCATCACCCCGAGGCCGCCGGACCGGCCGATCGAGCCCTCGTGCGGATCGATGTCGCCGGCGACCAGGCGCAGCAGGGTGGTCTTGCCCGCCCCGTTGGCGCCGACCAGCGCGACCTTGGCCCCGTCACCGACCCGGAACGAGATGTCCGACAGCAGGCACCGCCCGTCCGGGAGGTAGTAGCTGATGCCGTTGACGTCGACGTGTCCCACGTCTCCCGAGTGTGGGGGGTGGACCCCCGGTCACGCGACCGAGTTGAGCGACCCGGCCGACCGTCGTTCAGCTCAGCAGACGGGGCGCGGCCGGGTCGGTGAGGTCGACCACCACGTCGGCGTGCGACCACGGGTCGTCGCGCTCCTGGTGCATGGACTCGGCCGCCAGGTAGCGGCGCAGGTACATCTCGCGCACCTCGGCCGGTGTCCCCAGGTCCGCGTCGCGCACCACGGCCCGCTCCAGCACCCGCTCGGCGTCGGCGACCACGAACACGGACAGGTCCCACCGGCCGGCCAGGGCCGGGACGAGCAGGAACGAGCCCTCGACCAGCACCACCGAGCCGGCCGCGACGGGCACCGGATCCGGCGCGACCGGCAGGTCGGCTGCCAGGTCGTAGGACGCCGGCACCACCGCGGGTCCGCCGGCTGCCACCGGGTCGAGCACCAGCCGGCCCAGTGCGTCGGGGTCGAACGCGTCGTCCAGGTACCCCTCGGCCGAGGTCCGCCCCAGCCGGTAGCGCCGCTCCCTCGGGTGGTGGAAGTCGTCGTAGGCGATCGGTACGACCGGTCGACCGGCGCCGTCGACCACGACGGCCACCTCGGCGGCGAGCGTCGTCTTCCCGGCGCAGGACATGCCCGTCACTGCCACGGCTCGGGGCGCCGACTCGTCCAGCGCCAGGATCTGCGCGGCGAGCTGCACCACGAGCTGTTCGCGGGTGACGACGCCGCTCATGACCCCTCCTCCTCCCGGCGCCTGCGGGCGGCGGCGGCGCGTGCCGCGACCTCCTCGTCCGGCGGGTAGTGGACCTCCTCCAGGGTGAGCCCCTTGGCCGGCACGACCGTGACGTCCGGCCGGCGCACCCGCCCCGACAGCACCTCGACCGGCCAGTGCACGTCACGCCGGCCCTCGCCGACCGCGAGGCAGGCGCCGACCAGCGACCGCACCATCGAGTGGCAGAACGCGTCGGCGAGCACGGTGGCCACGAGGAGCTCGCCCGGCTCGCGGGACCAGTGCAGCTCGAGCAGGGTGCGCACCGTGGTCGCTCCCTCCCGCCGCCGGCAGAACGCCGCGAAGTCGTGCTCGCCGAGCAGCGTGTGGGCCGCCTCCTCCATCGCGGCAACGTCCAGCGGCCGGCCGTGCGCGACCACATCGTGGCGCCGTAGCGGCTCGGGACCGAACGGGTGCTCGGTCAACCGGTAGGCGTAGCGCCGCCAGAGCGGGGAGAACCGGGCGTCGAAGCCCAGCGGCGCGGCCCGGACGGCTCGGGTGCGGACGTCCGGCGGCAGCACACCGGCGAGCCGCCGCCCCAGGGCGTGGGCATCACCGTCGTACGCCGTTGCCGGCACGTCGACGTGCACGACCTGGCCGCGGGCGTGCACCCCGGCGTCGGTGCGGCCGGCGCAGGTCACCCGCACACCCGGCAGCCGCAGCACCGTGGCCAGGGCAGCCTCGACCTCAGCCTGGACGGTGCGCTGCCCAGGCTGCACCGCCCAGCCCGCGAAGTCGGTGCCGTCGTAGGCCAGGTCGATGCGCAGACGCACGAGCCCGCCGTCCCCCGGATGGGGGTCGGCGGGCTCGGTCGTGGTGCGGGGCGAGTCGGTCAGGACTCGTCCCTACTCGGACTTCTTGGCGTCGTCTGCGGCGTCCTCGGCGATCTCGGCGAACGCCTCGGCCTCACCCGCGGCCGCGTCGGCCTTCGGGTCGTCAGAGCCCTCGGCGGCCGCGGCCGCCTTGTCCGCCTCGGCGCGGGCCTCGGCGGCTGCCTCCTCGGCACCCTCGACGTCGCCCTCGGCGGCGTCGTCGGCGGCCTCCTCCGCTGCGGCCTCAGCAGCCTCGGCGGCGGCTGCCGCCTTCTTCGCCGTGGCCGTCTCGCTGGCTGCGGCCTTCTTCGCCGGCGCCTTCTTGGCCGCCGACTTCTTGGTGGCCGCAGTCGCCTCGCGGACCGTCTCGGCCTTGGCGGTGAGCGCCTCGACCAGCTCGATGACCGCCATCGGGGCGTTGTCGCCCTTGCGCGGCCCGACCTTGGTGATGCGGGTGTAGCCACCCTGCCGGTTCTCGTAGCGCGGCCCGATCTCGGTGAAGAGCTCGTGCACGACGCCCTTGTCCCGGACGACCGTCATCACCCGGCGGCGTGCGTGCAGGTCACCGCGCTTGGCGAAGGTGATCAGACGCTCGGCTAGGGGGCGCAGCCGCTTGGCCTTCGCCTCGGTGGTGGTGATCTTGCCGTGCTCGAACAGCGCGGTGGCGAGGTTCGCCAGCATCAGCCGCTCGTGCGCCGGGCCGCCGCCGAGGCGAGCTCCCTTGGTGGGGGTAGGCATGGTCAGGCTTCTCCAGTTCTCGGTCGACGGTCAGTGCTGGCGGTCGTAAGGACCCTCAGTACTGCTCGTCCTCGACGTAGGCCGTGTCGTCATCGGAGCCGTAGCTGTCCACAGCGGTGCTCGGGTCGAACCCGGGCGGGCTGTCCTTGAGCGCCAGGCCCATCGAGTGCAGCTTGGCCTTGACCTCGTCGATCGACTTCGCGCCGAAGTTGCGGATGTCGAGCAGGTCCGCCTCGCTGCGCGAGACCAGCTCGCCGACGGTGTGGATGCCCTCGCGCTTGAGGCAGTTGTACGACCGCACGGTCAGCTCGAGGTCCTCGACCGGGAGGGCGAGGTCCGCGGCCAGCGCTGCGTCGGTGGGCGACGGGCCCATGTCGATGCCCTCGGCCTCGACGTTGAGCTCGCGGGCCAGGCCGAACAGCTCGACCAGGGTCTTGCCGGCCGACGCCATCGCGTCCCGCGGGAGCATCGAGCGCTTGGTCTCGACGTCGACGATCAGCTTGTCGAAGTCGGTGCGCTGCTCGACACGGGTGGCCTCGACCTTGTAGGTCACCTTGAGGACCGGCGAGTAGATCGAGTCGACCGGGATCCGGCCGATCTCCTGGCCCTGCTGCTTGTTCTGCACGGCGGAGACGTAGCCGCGGCCGCGCTCGACGGTGAGCTCCATCTCGAGCTTGCCCTTGCCGTTGAGCGTCGCGATGTGCAGGTCGGGGTTGTGCACCTCGACGCCGGCCGGCGGCGCGATGTCCGCGGCCGTGACCGGACCGGGCCCCTGCTTGCGCAGGTACATGACGACCGGCTCGTCCACCTCGGAGCTCACGACGAGCCCCTTGATGTTGAGGATGATGTCGGTGAGGTCCTCCTTGACGCCCGGCACGGTGGTGAACTCGTGCAGGACGCCGTCCACCCGGATGCTCGTGACCGAGGCACCGGGGATGGAGGACAGGAGAGTGCGGCGGAGGCTGTTGCCCAGGGTGTAGCCGAAGCCCGGCTCGAGCGGCTCGATGACGAACCGGGAGCGATAGTCGTCGACGACGTCTTCGGTGAGGGTGGGGCGCTGTGCGATCAGCACGTCAGTTGTCCTTCCCACGGGCGTCCGCTATTTGACGCCTCGCGATGTGGTGCGCCTGGAGGCGGCGTCGGTCTGCCGCCTCCAGGTTTTGAATTGAGTTGTCTATCTTCCTGATTACTTCGAGTAGAGCTCGACGATCAGCTGCTCCTGGACCGGCGTGTCGATGACCTGCCGGGCCGGGAGGGAGTGCACGAGGATGCGCATCCGGTTGGGGATGACCTCGATCCAGGCCGGCACCGTGCGCTCGCCGGCCTCCGCCCTGGCCACCACGAAGGGAGTGAGCTCGAGCGACCGCTCGCGCACCTCGATGATGTCGTTGTCGCTCACGCGGAACGACGGGATGTCGACCTTGTGACCGTTGACCAGGATGTGGCCGTGGCGCACGACCTGGCGGGCCATGTCGCGGCTCTTGGCGAAGCCGGCGCGGTAGACCACGTTGTCCAGCCGGGACTCGAGGATGCGCAGCAGGTTCTCGCCGGTCTTGCCCTGCTTGCGGTTCGCCTCGTCGTAGTACCCGCGGAACTGCTTCTCCAGCACGCCGTAGATCCGGGCGCACTTCTGCTTCTCCCGCATCTGCAGGAGGTACTCGCTGTCCTTGGTGCGACCGCGACCGTGCTCACCCGGGGGGTAGGGACGGATCTCGATCGGGCACTTCGGGGACTCGCACTTGGAGCCCTTCAGGAACAGCTTCATCTTCTCGCGGCGGCAGCGCTTGCAGTCCGCACCTGTGTACCGAGCCATGTGTCCTTCTCTCCCGTCAGACCCGGCGCCGCTTGGGAGGGCGGCAGCCGTTGTGGGGGACGGGGGTCACGTCCTGGATGGTCCCGACCTCGAGGCCGGCCGCCTGCAGCGACCGGATCGCGGTCTCGCGGCCCGAGCCCGGGCCCTTCACGAACACGTCCACCTTGCGCATGCCGTGCTCCTGGGCCCGGCGGGCAGCGCTCTCCGCGGCCATCTGCGCCGCGAACGGCGTCGACTTGCGGGAGCCCTTGAAGCCCACGTGGCCGGCGGACGCCCAGGCAATGACGGCGCCCATCGGGTCGGTGATCGACACGATGGTGTTGTTGAACGTGCTCTTGATGTGGGCGTGGCCGTGGGCCACGTTCTTCTTCTCCTTGCGGCGCACCTTCTTGGTGCCCGCGCCTTGACGGCTCTTCGGAGGCATCGGGTTACGAACTCCTGATCATTCGGCTGGCGGAAAGTCTCAGTGAGACCGAGGTCACTTCTTGCCGACCTTCTTCTTGCCGGCGATGGCCTTGCGCGGGCCCTTGCGGGTGCGCGCGTTGGTGTGCGTGCGCTGCCCGCGGACGGGGAGACCACGACGGTGCCGGATCCCCTCGTAGCAGCCGATCTCGACCTTGCGCCGGATGTCGGCCTGCACCTCGCGGCGCAGGTCTCCCTCGATCCGGTAGTTGGACTCGATCCATTCGCGCAGCTTGACGAGGTCGTCGTCACCCAGGTCGCGGACCCGGATGTCCGGACTGACCCCGGTGTTGGCGAGGGTCTCGGCGGCACGAGTGCGGCCGACACCGAAGATGTAGGTCAGGGCGATCTCGACGCGCTTCTCGCGCGGGAGGTCGACGCCGACGAGGCGTGCCATCGGGCGGTTCTCCTTCTCACTGCCAGGTCGTGCCCGCCGCTCCCCCACCCCGCCCGGGGTGGATGGCCCCGGCCTGGTTCCGGGGGTGACCCGCTGCCTGCCTCCTGCGAGGAGGTGGACCGCGGGGCGCGGCGCGCTTGCGTTGTGCTGCTCGTGTCGGTCGCGAAGCTCTGCTGGGCTGGTCAGCCCTGGCGCTGCTTGTGACGTGCGTTGTCGCAGATCACCATGACCCGGCCGTGACGGCGGATCACCTTGCACTTGTCGCAGATCTTCTTGACGCTGGGCTTGACCTTCATCGGTGTACTCAGCCTCGGTGGGTTGCTGTGGCGGTTACTTGTAGCGGTAGACGATGCGCCCGCGGTTGAGGTCGTACGGGCTGAGCTCCACCACCACGCGGTCCTCTGGGAGGATCCGGATGTAGTGCTGGCGCATCTTGCCGCTGATGTGCGCGAGGACCTTGTGGCCGTTGGTCAGCTCCACGCGAAAGAACGCGTTCGGCAGTGCCTCGACCACGGTGCCCTCGATCTCGATGACCCCGTCCTTCTTGGGCATGTCCTCCGCAATCCGTCGGTGTCCACCCGGCAGGGTTCTGCCGGGCAGGCTGATGCTCATCGTCGTGCCTGGTTCGTGCTCATGGGTCGGCTCACTCGTGACGTGAGTCGCGCATGCCGGGCCAGCCGCGGGGCATGCGTGACAAGGCTCGTGAGCCAGCAAGCGAGTCTACGCCACGCCCGCCCGCAGCGCCAAAACGGCGAACCGGGCCAGATCCGCGCAGGTCAGCGCAGGTCAGCGCGGGCGGTGCCGGGCGCCGAAGACCGTGCGGGCCACCAGGACGGCTCCCCAGGGCCCGGCGACCCAGATCGGCCAGAAGTAGCCCAGGTCGCCCTCGGACACGCTGACGATCAGCCAGATCGCCGAGGTCACCAGGACCGCGGTGGCCCAGGCACCCCAGCCCGCCCGCAGCCCGGCCCGGTGGGCGGCAGCGGCCGGAACTGGGCTCGCCTCGGCCTCGTCCCCGGTGCGGGCTACCCGGCCGGGCGGCAGGTCGGCGGTCAGACCGGCCAGCTCCCCCATCGTGCGCGCGGCGAAGGCAGCGTCCAGCCGCTCGCCGAACTCCTCGACCGTCAGGCGGCCCTCGGCGTGCGCCGTCCGCAGCCGGTCGGCCACCGCGTCCCGGTCGGCGTCGGCGGCCCGGAGGCTCGGATCGGGCTCCCCGCTCATGACCGGGAGGCGGCCGTGACGCCGAGCGCGGCCAGCCGCTCGACGCCGCCGTCGAGCGCGGTCAGGACCCAGGGGCCGCGCTCGGTGACGGCGACCGTTGCTCGAAGTGCGCCGAGAGCCCGCCGTCGACCGTCGAGACGGTCCAGCCGTCGTCCAGCTCCTGGGTGTGCCGGCTCCCGGTGGTCAGCATCGGCTCGACCGCGAGGGCGAGCCCCTTGCGCAGGGTCGGGCCGCGACCCGGGCGGCCGTAGTTGAGCAGGTGCGGGCTCCTGGTGCATCTCGGTGCCGATGCCGTGACCGCCGTACTCCTCGACGATGCCGTAGTCCCCCTGGGACCGGGCGTAGCTCTCGACGGCGTGGCTGATGTCGGTCAGCCGGCCGCCGAGCCGGGCGGCGGCCAGCCCGTGCCACATCGACTCCTCGGTCACCCGCATCAGCTCGCGCGCCGTCTCGCTCACCGTGCCCACTCCCACGGTCACCGCGGCGTCCCCGTGCCAGCCGGCCAGGATCGCGCCGCAGTCGATCGAGATGACGTCGCCGTCGCGCAGGACGCGCTGGCCGGGGATGCCGTGCACGATCTCGTCGTTGACCGACGCGCAGATGGAGCCGGGGAACGGCGGGATCGACGGGTGCGGCCGGTAGCCCAGGAACGACGGCACGGCCCCGGCCGAGCGGATCGTCGACTCAGCCAGCGCGTCCAGCTCGCCGGTCGTGACCCCGGGTGCCACGGCGGCGGCCAGCGCCTCGAGCGTCCGCCCCACGACCAGGCCGGCCGCGCGCATCAGGACGATCTCCTCGTCCGTCTTGATCTGGATCATGCGGTCCTGCTTCCGAAACACGTCGACCTACCGGGCTCAGTCGCCGAACCGGCGCAGCGCGTTGATGGCCCGCTCGGTGACGTCCTCGACCGGGCCGGTGGCGTCGACACCGCTCAGCAGGCCGCGGTCGCCGTAGTAGCCGATCAGCGGGGAGGTCTGGTCGGCGTACACCTCGAGCCGGTGCCGGATCGTGAGCTCGGAGTCGTCGTCCCGCTGGAACAGCTCGCCGCCGCAGCGGTCACAGATGCCCTCGGTGGCCGGCGGGTCGAAGTCGAGGTGCCAGACGTGGCCGCACCGCCGGCAGGTACGCCGGCCGGAGAGCCGCCGCACGACCTCCTCGTCGTCCACCACGAGCTCGAGCACGACGTCCAGGCCGACGCCGTGGGTTGCCAGCATGTCGTCCAGCACCACGGCCTGCTGGACCGTCCGCGGGAAGCCGTCGAGCAGGAAGCCCTCGCTGGTGTCGTCGTGGGACAGCCGCTCCTTCACCATCCCGATGGTCACCTCGTCGGGCACCAGGTCACCGGCGTCCATGTACTTCCTCGCCTCGAGGCCGAGGTCGGTGCCGTCGCTGACGTTGGTCCGGAAGATGTCCCCCGTCGAGATCTTGGGCACGGCGAAGTGCGACGCGATGAACTGCGCCTGGGTCCCCTTGCCGGCACCCGGCGGCCCGACGAGTACGAGCCGCACTAGCGGAGGAAGCCCTCGTAGTTACGCTGCTGGAGCTGGCTCTCGATCTGCTTCACCGTCTCGAGACCGACGCCCACGATGATCAGGATGGCGGTGCCGCCGAACGGGAAGTTGCTGTTGGCGTGGAACAGCCCGAGCGCGATGAGCGGGATGAGGGCGATGCCGCCGAGGTAGAGCGCGCCCGGCATGGTGATCCGCGACAGGACGTAGTCGAGGTACTCCGCCGTCGGCCGGCCGGCCCGGATGCCCGGGATGAACCCGCCGTACTTCTTCATGTTGTCGGCGACCTCGGTCGGGTTGAAGGTGATCGCCACGTAGAAGTACGTGAAGAACACGATCAAGCCGAAGTACAGCGCCATGTAGATGGGGTGGTCGCCGCGGACCAGGTAGTCCTGCACCCAGACTGGCCCAGCCGGGCGGGTTGTTGCGGTCGGTGAGGTTGACCGCCAGGGCCGGCAGGTAGAGCAGCGACGAGGCGAAGATCACCGGGATGACGCCTGCCTGGTTGACCTTGAGCGGGATGTAGGTCGAGGAGCCGCCGTACATGCGCCGCCCGATCATCCGCTTGGCGTACTGCACCGGGATCCGGCGCTGGGCCTGCTCGACGAAGACCACCAGGGCGACCAGCACGAGGCCGGCGGCGATCACGACCGTGAAGAGGGTCCAGCCGCGCTGCAGCTTGATCTGCCACAGCGAGGAGGGGAAGCCGGACGCGATCGAGGTGAAGATCAGCAGCGACATGCCGTTGCCGATGCCGCGGTCGGTGATCAGCTCGCCGAGCCACATGATGACGCCGGTGCCCGCGGTCATCGTGACGACCATGACGATGATGCCGAAGATGCCGATGTCGGAGTAGATGATGTCGTTCTGGCAGCCGGAGAACAGCTGACCGGGCTGCCGGGCGAGGGCGATCAGGCCGGTCGACTGCAGGATCGCCAGCCCGATGGTGAGGTACCGGGTGTACTGCGTCAGCCGCGCGGTGCCGGACTGGCCTTCCTTCTTCAGGTCCTCGAACCGCGGGATCACGACCGTCAGCAGCTGCACGATGATGCTCGCCGTGATGTACGGCATGATCCCCAGCGCGAAGATCGACAGCTGGAGCAGCGCTCCGCCGCTGAACAGGTTGATCAGGCTGTAGAGCCCGCTGCTGGTCTTGCTCTGGTCGATGCAGTCCTGCACCGCCTGGTAGGACACGCCGGGCGTCGGGATGACCGACCCCAGCCGGAACAGAGCCATGATCGCCATCGAGAAGAGGATCTTCCGGCGAAGGTCGGGCGTACGGAATGCCCGAGCGAACGCGGTGAGCACGAGATCCTCCGGGTTGTCACGTTCCGCACCCGCATGGCTGCGGGGCGCAAGGGTCGTCGGTAGCCGGCTTCGCGAGCACGACCGTCTCGGACTCTAACAGCCCGGCCGACGGTCCCCCGGTCCTCATGGGATCCAGCTGGGTCGAGCTGGGCGGACCCGGGCCCGCTCCCGGTGACGGGAGCAGCCCGGGTCCGGATGCCAGGGACTACAGCTGGGTGACGGTGCCGCCGGCAGCGGCGATCTTGTCCTTGGCGCTGGCCGAGAAGGCGTGCGCGCTGACCTGCAGCTTCACGCCTGCCTCGCCGGAGCCGAGGACCTTGACGAGCTCGCCCTTGCGGACGGCGCCCTTGGCCACCAGGGACTCGACGGTGACCTCGCCGCCCTCCGGGAACAGCTCGGTCAGCCGGTCCAGGTTGACGACCTGGTACTCGGTGCGGAACGGGTTCTTGAAGCCCCGCAGCTTGGGCAGCCGCATGTGCAGGGGCATCTGACCGCCCTCGAACCGGGCCGGGACCTGGTAGCGGGCCTTGGTGCCCTTGGTCCCGCGACCTGCGGTCTTGCCCTTCGAGCCCTCACCGCGACCGACCCGGGTCCGCGCGGTCTTGGACCCGGGAGCCGGCCGCAGGTGGTGGACCTTGAGTGGGTTGTTCGCCATCAGTCGACCTCCTCGACGGTGACCAGGTGCGACACCGTGTTGACCATGCCGCGGATCTCGGGGCGGTCCTCCTTGACGACGACGTCGTGGAGGCGCTTGAGCCCGAGCGAGCGCAGCGTGTCCCGCTGGTTCTGCTTGCCACCGATCCCGGACCGGGTCTGGGTGACCTTGAGGCGCTTGCCCATCAGGCACCTGCCCCGGCGGCCCGGGCGCGCAGCAGCGATGCGGGGGCCACATCCTCGAGCGGCAGGCCGCGCCGGGCGGCCACCGCCTCCGGGCGCTCCAGGCCCTGCAGGGCCGCCACGGTCGCGTGCACGATGTTGATCGGGTTGGAGGACCCGAGCGACTTCGAGAGCACGTCGTGCACGCCGGCGCACTCCAGCACGGCGCGGACCGGGCCGCCGGCGATCACACCGGTTCCCGGCGAGGCCGGCTTGAGCAGCACGACGCCCGCGGCCTTCTCGCCCTGGACGGGGTGCGGGATCGTGCCCTGGATGCGCGGCACCTTGAAGAAGTGCTTCTTGGCCTCCTCGACGCCCTTGGCGATCGCAGCGGGCACCTCCTTGGCCTTGCCGTAGCCGACCCCGACGGAGCCGTCGCCGTCACCCACGACCACGAGGGCCGTGAAGCTGAAGCGGCGGCCGCCCTTGACGACCTTCGCCACCCGGTTGATCGCCACGACGCGCTCGACGAAGGCGGTCTTCTCGGGCCCGCCGCCACCGCCGCTGCGGTCGCGTCGGTCTCGACTCTTGCCGTCGCTGGCACCGGCAGTGCCACCTCGGCGCTGGGGTCCAGGCATCAGACGTCCCTCTTCTCAGACTGGAAAAGCTCATCGGAATCGATCGCAGCTACATGATGTGACTTCGTCACAGGGCCAGCCCTGCCTCACGCGCGCCGTCGGCGATGGCGGCGACCCGACCGTGGTAGCGGTTGCCGCCACGGTCGAACACCACCGAGTCGACGCCGGCGTCCTTGGCCCGCTGGCCGACGAGCTCGCCGACCTTGCGTGCCTTGGCGGTCTTGTCCCCGGTGAGACCGCGCAGGTCGGCCTCCATCGTCGAGGCCGAGACCAGGGTGCGGCCGGCGACGTCGTCGACGACCTGCACGAAGACGTGCCGGCTGGAGCGGGTCACGACCAGGCGGGGCCGCGTCGTCGTACCGCTGACCTTCTTGCGGACCCGGAGGTGACGGCGGGACCGGGCGACGTTCTTGTCGCCGCGGCGGATCTTGACTGCCAACGCCATTGCTACTTACCAGCCTTTCCGGCCTTGCGCTTGATGACCTCGCCCTGGTACCGCACGCCCTTGCCCTTGTACGGGTCGGGCTTGCGCAGCTTGCGGATCTTGGCCGAGACCTCGCCGACCTTCTGCTTGTCGACGCCCGAGACCGAGAACCGGGTCGGGGACTCGACCGCGAAGGTGATGCCCTCGGGGGCCTTCACCTCGACCGGGTGCGAGAAGCCGAGCTGGAACTCCAGGTCGGAGCCCTTGGCGACCACCCGGTAGCCGGTGCCCACGATCTCGAGGACCTTGGTGTAGCCGTCCGTGACGCCCTGGACCATGTTGGCGACCAGGGTGCGGGACAGGCCGTGCAGCGCACGGTTCGCCCGCTCGTCGTTGGGGCGGGTCACCTGCAGGGTGCCGTCGTCGGCGCGGGTGATCTCGATCGGCTCGGCCACCGTGTGCTGAAGGGTGCCCTTGGGGCCCTTCACGGTGACGGCGCGACCGTCGATGGCCACGTCCACGCCCGAGGGCACGGTGATGGGAAGGCGTCCGATACGCGACATGTCAGGTCCCCTTACCAGACGTAGGCGAGGACTTCCCCACCCACGCCCTTCTTGCCGGCCTGGCGGTCGGTCAGCAGCCCGGACGACGTCGAGATGATCGCCACACCGAGACCACCGAGGACCCTCGGCAGGTTGGTCGACTTGGCGTAGACCCGCAGGCCGGGCTTGCTGATCCGCTTGATGCCCGCGATCGAGCGCTCCCGGTTCGGGCCGTACTTGAGGTCGAGCACGAGCGTCTTGCCGACCTCGTCCTCGGCCGGCTCGTCGACGTGCCAGCCGGCGATGTAGCCCTCCTGCTGGAGGATCTCGGCGACGTGCGTCTTGAGCTTGGAGTGGGGCATGGCCACGGTGTCGTGGTACGCCGTGTTCGCGTTGCGCAGACGGGTGAGCATGTCTGCGATCGGGTCGGTCATCGTCATGGCTGCGTTTGCCGCTTTCTCGCCGGGGTTTCGCGCCTGCCCTCTCGGGCTGGCGGACCTACGGCGTTCTCGGGAGGTCTAGGGGTGGTGGGTTACCAGCTGCTCTTGGTGATGCCGGGAAGCTCGCCTGCGTGCGCCATCTCGCGGAAGCAGATGCGGCAGAGCCCGAACTTGCGGTAGACCGAGTGCGGCCGGCCGCAACGCTGACAACGGGTGTACCCGCGCACCTTGAACTTGGGCTTGCGCGCGGCCTTGTTGACCAGGGCTGTCTTGGCCACTGTCAGGCCTCCTTGAAGGGGAATCCGAGGAGGCGGAGCAGGGCCCGTCCCTCGTCGTCGGTCTTGGCGGTGGTCACGACCGTGATGTCCATGCCGCGGACGCGGTCGATCCTGTCCTGGTCGATCTCGTGGAACATCGACTGCTCGTTGAGGCCGAACGTGTAGTTGCCCTTGCCGTCGAACTGCCGGGGCGAGAGGCCGCGGAAGTCGCGGATGCGTGGGAGCGCCAGCGACAGCAGGCGGTCGAGGAACTCCCACATCCGGTCGCCGCGCAGCGTGACGTGGGCACCGATCGGCATCCCCTCGCGCAGCTTGAACTGGGCGATCGACTTGCGCGCCTTGGTCACCTGCGGCTTCTGGCCGGTGATCGTGGCCAGGTCGCGGATCGCGCCGTCCATCAGCTTCGAGTCCTTGGCGGCGTCGCCGACACCCATGTTGACCACGATCTTGACCAGGCCGGGCACCTGCATGACGTTGCCGAACTCGAACTCGTCGCGCAGCTTGCCGACGATCTCCTCGCGGTAGCGCGCCTTGAGCCGCGGCATCGAGGTCACGCCTTCGGCTCGGTCGCTGTGGTGCTCATCAGATGTCCTCACCGGTCCGCTTGGCGTAGCGGACTCGCACGGTCTTCTCGCGGCCGTCGCGCTCGACCTTCTCGACCCGGTAGCCCACCCGGCTGCCGACCTTCTTGCCGTCGACCTCGACCACGAGCATCACGTTGCTGACGTGGACCGAGGCCTCCTGGGTCACGATGCCGCCGGTCTTGGCGCCACGCGTGGACTGGCCGATCTTGGTGTGCTTCTTGATCCGGTTGACGCCCTCGACCAGCACGCGCTGGGTGGTCGGGTAGGCCTCGATCACCTTGCCGCGTGACGCCCTTGTCCTTGCCGGAGACCACGATGACGCGGTCGCCCTTCTTGATTCTCATACCCATGAGTTACAGCACCTCCGGCGCGAGCGAGATGATGCGCATGAAGCGCTTGTCGCGCAGTTCGCGGCCGACGGGGCCGAAGATGCGCGTGCCGCGCGGGTCCCCGCCGTCCCTGATGAGGACAGCCGCGTTCTCGTCGAAGCGGATGTACGAGCCGTCCGGACGCCGCCGCTCCTTGCGGGTGCGCACGACGACCGCCTTGACGACCTCGCCCTTCTTGACGTTGCCGCCGGGGATGGCGTCCTTGACGGTCGCCACGATGACGTCACCGATGCCGGCGTAGCGCCGTCCGGAGCCGCCGAGCACGCGGATGCAGAGCAGCTCCTTGGCACCGGTGTTGTCGGCGACACGCAGTCGCGACTCCTGCTGGATCACTTTGCCTTCTCCAAAACCTGAACGACGCGCCAGCGCTTGGTCGCCGACAGCGGGCGGGTCTCCATGAGGAGCACCCGGTCGCCGACGCCGCAGGCGTTCGCCTCGTCGTGTGCCTTGAGGTTGCTGGTACGGCGGATGACCTTGCCGTACAGCGCATGCTTGACGCGGTCCTCGACGACGACCACGACGGTCTTGTCCATCTTGTCGCTGACCACGAGGCCCTCGCGGGTCTTCCGGAAGCCGCGGCGGGCCGCGGCGGTCTCTGCCTGAGTGCTCATGTCTGCCTTCTCGCTCATGCCGGCGCCTCGACTTCGGCCTCGACGGCGCTGATGCCGAGCTCGCGCTCGCGCATGACCGTGTAGATCCGGGCGATGTCCTTGCGGACGGCGTTCAGCCGGCCGTGACTCTCCAGCTGGCCGGTGGCCGCCTGGAACCGGAGGTTGAACAGCTCCTCCTTGGCCTCCCGCAGCTTCGTGACGAGCTCGTCGTCCTCGAGCGTGCGGATGGGGGCCGCGAGCTTGTTCTGCAGGCTGCTCATCAGACCTCCTCGCGCCGGACGAACCGGCACTTCATCGGGAGCTTGTGCATCGCCCGGCGCATCGCCTCACGGGCGATCGGCTCGGGCACGCCCGACAGCTCGAACATGACCCGGCCCGGCTTGACGTTGGCGATCCACCACTCCGGTGACCCCTTTCCGGAACCCATCCGGGTCTCGGCCGGCTTCTTGGTCAGCGGGCGGTCGGGGTAGATGTTGATCCACACCTTGCCGCCACGCTTGATGTGCCGGGTCATCGCGATACGCGCCGACTCGATCTGCCGGTTGGTGACGTAGGCGGGCTCGACGGCCTGGATGCCGTAGTCGCCGAAGGTGACCCGGGTGCCGCCCTTGGCGGCCCCGGTGCGACCCGGGTGGTGCTGCTTGCGGTGCTTGACCCTGCGCGGGATCAGCATGGTCAGGCCTCCGTTCCACTGGTCGGGCCGGCGGTCGTGGACCTCGGCCGGGGCCGTGGTGGCCTCGGCGGCGGGAGCCTCGGAGCACCGGGAGCATCGTCGCGCCGCGGCCGGGTGGCGCGGGCCGGACGGGCCCGCTGCGCCATCCGGGCCGCCGCCTGGGCGGCGTCGCGCTCGGCCTTGCTGCCGGCCGAGTCGCCCTTGTAGATCCAGACCTTCACGCCGATCCGGCCGAACGTCGTCTTGGCCTCGTAGAAGCCGTAGTCGATGTTCGCCCGAAGCGTGTGCAGCGGGACCCGGCCCTCGCGGTAGAACTCCGAGCGAGACATCTCGGCGCCGCCGAGGCGGCCCGCGCACTGCACCCGGATGCCCTTGGCGCCGGCCTTCATGGTGGTCTGCATCGACTTGCGCATCGCGCGCCGGAACGAGACCCGGCTGGACAGCTGCTCGGCCACGCCCTGTGCGACGAGCTGGGCGTCGACCTCGGGGTTCTTGACCTCGAGGATGTTCAGCTGGACCTGCTTGCCGGTGAGCTTCTCGAGGTCGCCGCGGATGCGGTCTGCCTCGGCGCCGCGGCGGCCGATCACGATGCCGGGACGTGCGGTGTGGATGTCCACGCGGACCCGGTCCCGGGTCCGCTCGATCTCGACGCGGCTGATGCCGGCCCGCTCCATGCCCTTGGACATGAGACGGCGGATCGCCACGTCTTCCTTGACGTAGTCGCTGTAGCGCTGGCCGGGCTTGGTGCTGTCGGCGAACCACCGGCTCTTGTGGTCCGTCGAGATGCCCAGGCGGAACCCGTGCGGGTTGACCTTCTGGCCCACTATCGGGTCCTCCTCTTCGTGCTCGCGGCCCTCGGGCTGCTGGTGGACTTCTGCTCGTCCTCGGGACGGGGTGCGACGACCACCGTGATGTGGCTGGTGCGCTTGCGCACCCGGAAGGCGCGGCCCTGGGCCCGCGGCCGGAACCGTTTCAGGGTCGGGCCCTCGTCGACGTACGCCTCCGCGATGACCAGGTCCTCGACGTCGAGCCGGCGGCTGTCCCGCTCGGCCAGGTACCGGGCGTTGGCGACCGCGCTGGCCACGACCTTGTAGACGGGCTCGCTGGCCGACTGGGGCGCGAACTTCAGCACCGCCAGGGCCTCCTCCGCCTGCATGCCACGGATCACGTCGACCAGGCGCCGGGCCTTCATCGGCGTGACGCGCACGTGCTTGGCCTGGGCCCGCGAGGCGCGGACGTCCGCCAGCAGAGACTTGTCAGCCACGGCGAGCCCTCCGGTCGTCCTTGACGTGACCGCGGAAGGTGCGCGTCGGGGCGAACTCGCCCAGCTTGTGGCCGACCATCGACTCGGTCACGAAGACCGGGACGTGCTTGCGCCCGTCGTGGACCGCGATCGTGTGGCCGAGCATGGCCGGCACGATCATGGACCGCCTGGACCACGTCTTGATGACGTTCTTGGTGCCCTTGTCGTTCTGGGCGTCCACCTTCTTGATCAGGTGGTCGTCCACGAAGGGACCCTTCTTCAGGGAACGCGGCATGGTTCCAAGTCTCCGATCAGCGCTTCTTGCCGGTCTTGCGGCGGCGGACGATCATCGCGTTGCTGGCCTTGTTCGGCCGACGAGTGCGTCCCTCGGGCTTTCCGTTCGGGTTCACCGGGTGGCGACCGCCGGAGGTCTTTCCCTCACCACCACCGTGGGGGTGGTCCACCGGGTTCATGGCCACACCGCGCACGGTCGGGCGCTTGCCCTTCCAGCGCATCCGGCCGGCCTTGCCCCAGTTGATGTTCGACTGCTCGGCGTTGCCCACCTCGCCGACCGTGGCGCGGCAGCGCAGGTCGACGTTGCGGATCTCGCCCGACGGCAGCCGCAGCTGTGCGTACGGACCGTCCTTGGCGACCAGCTGGACGCTGGCACCGGCGGAGCGGGCGATCTTGGCCCCGCCACCGGGCCGCAGCTCGATGGCGTGCACCACGGTGCCGACCGGGATGTTGCGCAGCGGCAGGCTGTTCCCCGGCTTGATGTCGGCCGAGGGACCGTTCTCGATCCGGTCGCCCTGCTTGAGCCGGTTCGGCGCGATGATGTAGCGCTTCTCGCCGTCGGCGTAGTGCAGCAGCGCGATCCGCGCGGTGCGGTTCGGGTCGTACTCGATGTGCGCGACCTTGGCCGGCACCCCGTCCTTGTCGTGGCGACGGAAGTCGATCACCCGGTAGGCGCGCTTGTGGCCACCGCCCTGGTGACGGGTCGTGATCCGGCCCGCGTTGTTGCGGCCGCCCTTGCTGTGCAGCGGGCGGACCAGCGACTTCTCCGGCTCCGAGCGCGTGATCTCGACGAAGTCGGCGACGCTCGAGCCGCGGCGGGCCGGTGTGGTCGGCTTGTACTTGCGGATGCCCATTAGGAGACCGGCCCTCCACTGTGAACCATGTTTCCGATGGGCCTATCCGGCCCCTGAACGTTGATGTGTGTCATGAGACCGGCCCACCGAAAATGTCGATGCGGTCACCCTCGGCGACGGTGACGATCGCCCGCTTGGTCGCCTTGCGGCGGCCGAAGCCCGTGCGGGTGCGCTTGCGCTTGCCCTCACGGTTGAGCGTGTTCACACCGTTGACCTTCACGCCGAAGACCTGCTCGACCGCGATCTTGATCTCGGTCTTGTTGGCGTCGGGGTGGACCAGGAACGTGTACTTGTTCTCGTCGAGGAGGCCGTAGCTCTTCTCGCTGACCACGGGGGCGAGGAGCACGTCCCGGTGGTCCTTGTGGATGGAAGACATCAGGCGTCGTCTCCTGTCTGGGCCTCGGCCTCGGTGGCGCTGCCCTTGGCCGAGCGGCCCGTGACCGGGCCGGCCACGAAGTCGTCCAGGGCGCCGCGGGTGAACACCACGTCGTCCGACACGAGGACGTCGTAGGTGTTCAGCTGGTCGGCGTAGAGCAGGTGCACGCGCTCGGCGTTGCGCAGGCTCTTCCAGGTCATCTCGTCGCCCCGCTGGGCCACCACGAGCACGTGCTTGCGCTCGGAGAGGCCGGCGAGCACGGCGATGGCCGTACGGGTCGACGGGACGTCACCCTCGAACAGGCTGGCGACGACGTGGACGCGGCCGTTGCGGGCCCGGTCGGAGAGGGCACCGCGCAGGGCGGCGGCCTTCATCTTCTTGGGGGTGCGCTGCGCATAGGACCGGGGGGTCGGGCCGTGCACGACGCCACCACCGGCGAACTGCGGGGCCCGCGAGGAGCCCTGGCGGGCCCGGCCGGTGCCCTTCTGGCGGTAGGGCTTCGCGCCACCACCGCGGACCTCGCCGCGGTTCTTGGTGGAGTGGGTGCCCTGTCGCGCCGCGGCCAGCTGCGCCACCACGACCTGGTGGATCAGCGGGATGTTGACCTGGACGTCGAAGATCTCGGCCGGCAGCGTGACGGTGCCGTCGGTCTTGCCGTCGGCAGTGTGGACGTCGAGCTCGAGGTTCGTCGTCTCGACGACCTCCTCGGCAGTTTCCGTGCTCACTTGTCAGCTCCCTTCACGGCGGTGCCCTTGGCGGCCGTGCGGACCAGCACCAGGGCGCCCTTGGGGCCGGGGACGGCGCCCTTGATGAGCAGCAGACCCTTCTCGGCGTCGACCGCGTGGACGGTGAGGCCCTGGGTCGTCGTGCGCACCCCACCCATCCGGCCGGCCAT
>CAVSKC010000002.1:0-395702 GCA_963728425.1 uncultured Actinomycetota bacterium | reverse complement strand
CCTGAAGCCGGCCCAAGCCGGAGGCGATGTTCCCAAGGCGGGAGGTGCGCATGAACGGCGTACACGACATGGGCGGGATGCACGGGATGGGCCCGATCCAGAGTCGAGAAAGATGAGCCTGTCTTTCATGAGCGATTGGGAAGCCCGCACCTATGTGCTGACTCGCGCAATCGGCGCGTGGCGTAAGTGGAACATCGATACGGGCCGTCATCAGATCGAACGATTGCTTCCGGCAGCCGATTATCTGCGCATGAGCTACTACGAAAAGTGGTTCGTGCGGCTGGTCGAGCTACTGGTGAAGACCGGTATGGTCACGCGCGCCGAGATCGAGTCCGGCAAACCGGCTCCGGGATCGCCGAAGCTGACGCCGCGCGCTTACAGGCGGACGAGTGCCGCCGTCGGCGCTCAATCGAAACATCGCTTCCAGCCACGATCCAGCCATCAAACCGCGGTTCAAGGCCGGCCAGCGCGTGCGCGCCCGCAATATCAATCCGACAGGCCACACACGGCTGCCCCGTTATGCGCGAGGCAAAACAGGCAAGATCGATCGCGATCACGGCGTCCACATTTTTCCTGATACCAACGCGCATGGGCTGGGTGAGAAACGCCAGCACGTGTACTCCGTGCGGTTCGCGGCTCGCGAGCTTTGGGGCGATCAGGCTTCGCCGCGCGACTTCGTCTATATCGACCTGTGGGATGACTACCTTGAACGTTCTTGATCTGACGGCTGCTTTCCGGAGTTGCAGAGCCTGCCGCGCGACTGAAGCGGGCCCGGTGTTCGCGGAGCCATGGCAGGCGCAGGCTTTCGCGCTTGCCGTGAGGCTCTCCGCGCAGGGCCATTTCACGTGGAAGGAATGGGCCGATACTCTCGCGGCGGAACTCGCCGACGCAGCGGAACGCGGCGAGGCCGACGATGGCTCCGAGTATTACATTCACTGGCTCGCAGCTCTGGAAAAACTGGTGACCGCCAAAGGGCTGGCCGATAACGCAGTCGCTGTACGAACGCAAAGAGGCATGGGCCGATGCCTATCGCCACACGCCGCATGGCAAGCCCGTGCAGCTGCGTCCCGGGTTCCGCATCAGCTACCAATACCGGCAGAGCCCGTTGCACGCGTGACACGCGCCGACGGCGTGTCGAAAGAAATCCGCATTCAGGATGGGCAGCTGTTTGTGTGCCAGGGCTGTTGCTGCGGGCAGCACCGAGAAAGGCTTTCCGGCCTCTGCCGCTCGACGAGTTCAAACGGCAGTGGAAGCAGCGCGGCATCCGACGGCGGTTTCATCTGACTATCTCCGGATGTCTCGGGTCCATGTCCGCTGGCGAATGTGGTGCTGATTCAGTTCAGGGGACGATCGATGTGGTTTCATTCCATCAACAGCGCCGGAGACGTGGCCTTGATCTACAACTACGTGGAGCGCATGCTGCAGGAGGAGAACTATCTGGACCCGCCCGACGTCGCTGGCAGGCCGCCACTTCCAGCGCTATCTGGTGGAATCACCTGTCGGAAGAATTCGAATGCGAATCGGTATCGAGCGCGCCGTCGATGGCGGCGTTACTGTCGAGCCAGCTCAAGGTTGCGGGCCTTCAGCCACTGCAGACGCTGTTGATGCTCCTGGTACAGCGTCGCGAAGCCGGCCCAGTAGTATCCGCCGACGAACAGCAACAGGAACGGAATCGACAAGGAAGTTGTACGTCTGGAATGGCGAACACCACCATCGCCAGGAAGTACGTGCCGACCAGCGATTTCGGCGTATGGCAGCCAGCCGCTCCGGCGCCGGTACTTCTTGTTCTTCCCGAGCTTCATCGGCTGGTCGCCGATGGCGTACTTGGGCGTGCGCACAAAGCTGGTCTTGACTCCGAACAGCGCCTCGAGCACCGCGCGCGTGTTGATGATCGTCAGCGCCACGCCCACCGCCATCAGCATCGGCAGCAGAAAGAGCGACCGCTTCCAGTTCTTCGGATACAGCTCGCGCTGCGCCACCATGTAGAACGCCGAAATCGACCAGAACGACGCGATGATCAGCGGCAGGTCGAGGAACACCATCTGCGAACACGCCCATGTAGAAGCGCACGATCATCACCGGCAGCATCAGCGCCGACACGCACGACCATCAGCGGATAGGAGATGTTCGGCGTCAGGTGCATGAACGGCTTCGAACTTGACGCGCCTCGGCAGATCGGCGCTTGCAGGATCGCGGGCAGCAGCTTCTTCGCCACCTGCGTCAGCCCCTTGGCCCAGCGCGATTGCTGCACCTGGAAGCCGTGCATCTCGACCGGCAGCTCGGACGGGCAATCGAGCGCCGGGCAGGTAGACGAACCGCCAGCCCTTCAGCTGCGCGCGATAGCTGAGGTCGGAATCCTCGGTCAGCGTGTCGTGCTGCCAGCCGCCGGCGTCGTCGATCATGGCTTGCGCCGCAGAATGCCCGCCGTGCCGTTGAAATTGAAGAAGAGCCCGGCGCGCGAGCGCGCGCCGTGCTCGAGAATGAAGTGGCCGTCGAGCAGCATCGCCTCGACTTCGGTCAGGAAGTTGTAGTCGCGATTCAGATAGCTCCAGCGCGTCTGCACCACGCCGACCTTCGGATCGGCGAAGTAGTGGACGGTGCGCGTGCAGGAAATCGGGCGGCGGGACGAAATCCGCGTCGAAGATCGCGACGAACTCGCCGGTCGCCGTCTTCAGACCCTCCTGCAGCGCGCCGGCCTTGATAGCCGTGGCGATTGGTGCGGTGATGGTACTCGATCGGGAATCCCAGCGCCCGGTAGCGCTCGACCAGCGCTTCGGCGAAGGGATGCGTGTCGTCGGTGGAATCGTCGAGCACCTGGATCTGCAGCAGCTCCTTCGGGTACTCGATCTTGGTGACCTCGTCGATCAGCCGCTCCACCACGTATCGCTCGTTGTAAAGCGGAAGCTGGATGGTGACCGGCGGCAACTGCTCGAAGCGCGCGGGCGGCTCGGTCGACGGCGTTCTTGCGGTGCTTGAAATAAGTGCGGATCACCTCGTAGCGGTGCAGGCCGTAAACGGACAGGATCGACCAGGATCGTGAAATAGGGAATCAGCATCGCCCAGTCGAACCAGCCGAGCTGATGGATGCCCGCGAACGTGTTGTTGAAGATGTTCTCGATCAAGCGCTCGCCCGGCGACTTCGACGCCAGCAACGCCAGATGAATACTGTACACGGTACTCCCGATATTAACAAATCTGATAAGAGCCCGGGGTCGGCCCCGTTCCCGCCCTTATTCCTTGCGCCAAACCACGCCATCCTTCATCACAAACCGGACTTTTTCCACCTGCGCGATGTTCTCCAGAGGATTGCCCGGCACGGCGATAATATCGGCCAGCTTGCCGGGTTCCAATGTACCGGTACGATCCAAGACGCCGAGCAGCTCGGCGTCGACGCTGGTTCCCGCCCTCAGTGCCTGCGCGGGCGTCATCCCCAGAGCGACCAGCCGTACGAACTCGCCCGCGTTGCGGCCATGCGGGTAGACCGCGGCGTCGGTCCCCACCGCGATCCTGACGCCTTTCGCGATCGCCTTGCGCACGGTACCGTCCAGCGCGGCCATGGCCGTACGCGCCTTCACCTGGATGGCCGGCGGCACATACCCGTCGCTCAGCCGCTCCTTCAGCCCCTCCACTGCCATCAGCGTGGGAACCAGATATGTGCCGCGGGCCTTCATCATCTCCAGAGCCTCATCGTCCAGAAACGTGCCGTGCTCGATGGAATCGATGCCTGCGCGAATCGCGCGCTTGGCGCCGCTCGCCCCGTGGGCATGCGCGGCCACCTTGCGACGAAGCGCGTGCGCCTCGTCCACCAGGGCGTCCAGCTCCGCCTGTGTGAGCTGCGGCGTGTCGACGTCGTCGGTCAGCGAGAGCACGCCGCCGGTGGCGCAGGTCTTGATCACGTCGGCGCCGTGATTGATGTTGTAGCGGACGGCGAGGCGGGCCTGATCGGCGCCGTTGATCACGCCGTCGGTGACGCCGGATTCGCGCCCGAAGATGCCCGGCGGCAAATCCCGCGAACGGGTCGCAGTGGCCGCCGGTGGAGCCCAGCGCGTTGACGGAGACGAGCATGCGCGGGCCCGGGATCTTGCCGGAGGCGATGGCGTTGCGCAGACCGACGTCGATGAAGTCGTTGGCGCCGACGTCGCGGACGGTGGTGAAGCCCGCCATCAGGGTCCGGCGCACGATATCGACGGCGTCCAGCGTGCGTTCCGCGACGGGCTTTTTGAGCCGGTTCAGCTCCTCGACGCGGTAATCGCGCTCGAACGGAAAGGTGAGGTGCGTGTGGGCGTCCATGAAGCCGGGAAGGATCGTGGAATCGCCCAGTTCGATGATCTCCGCGCCGCCGGGTACAACGGCATTGGCGCCGACGGCGGTGATCTTGTTGTTGGTCACCACCACTACGCCGGGTGTGACCGCGCGATCGCCCTTGCCGTCGAAGAGGCGAGCGGCCTTGATGACGATGACGCGGTCGGCTGCGGCCAGCGAGAGGGAATATGCCGAGAGGGAGATTGCGAGGAGGGCCAGGGTCAGACGGAGCATAGGGTCTATGATACCCGTTGACTTCGCCGCTTGCGCAGGCCAGGAGGCCGACACTACAATCTCTGCATGACTACCCGTCGTGAACTGTTGGCCGCCGCGTCGATGGCCGCATTTGCGCGCAGCCTGCGCGCCCTGCCTCTTTCGGAGATCAAACTCGGGGTCACCACCGATGAGATCGATGACGATGTCCTGACCGCGGCGAAATTTCTCCAGGCTCACAAGCTGAAGTGGGCCGAGGTCCGCAACATTTGGGGACCGTACAATACGGCGCAGCCGATGGAGAAGGTGCGCGAGGCCGCGCGATCTTCGACGATCACGGCATTCGCGTCTCCATCGAAGGCACCGGTTTTTTCAAGATTCCGCTGCCGCCGGAGACGCCGGAAGGGCAGAAGATTCTGGACAAGCAGTGGGAGCTGTTGAACTCGGCCATGGAGCGCGCCAAGGCATTCGGCACGGATAAGATGCGCGTGTTCACGTTCATGCTGGGACGCGGCGAGAGACGTGCGACAAGAGCTTACGCCCGCATCTAGGAGTTGACGCGCGAAGCGGCGCGGCGGGCCAAGGGGTTCCGTCTCGCGATCGAGAATATCGGCGGCGGCCATGTCGCGACCGGCGCGCAGATGGCGGCATGTGTTGAAGAACGTGAAGGAGCACAACGTCGGCGCTCACGTGGGATCCGAACAATGCGGGCCAATCGGCGAGCAGATCGCTTTCCCGATGGGTATCGCAAGCTGGACCCGGCGCGCATCTTCCACGTACACCTGCGCGACTACAAAGCATCCGGACGGCCAGGTGGTCTGGACCAAAGTCGGCGACGGCGAGTTCGATAATCTCGGACAGATCCGCGCGATGGTGAAGGACGGATACAAAGAAACCTTCACGCTGGAGACGCACTGGAAAGATCCGAAGGGCAAGACTGTTCCACCGAGCAATCGTTGAAGGCGCTGCTGGACGTGATTGCGAAGGTGTAGACTACTGAAGCGTGAGGCGACGAAGGTCTGCGTTACTGCACGTGCGTGCGAAGGTGTAACGACAGCGTCTAATCCTTCGGCGAACATCTCCGAGTCCACCCCCATGCCGATGCGGAAGTGATCCGGCACGCCGAAGAAGCGGCCCGGCACCGCGGACGTTTCGTGGGCCGCGCGCAGCGTTTCCAGGAACGCGTCCGCGTTGCCGCGGGTCAGGCGCAGAAAAGCAAGTCGTGCCCCACTCGGTAGGCACGGCGCTGACGCCGGTCTCGCGCCGCAGAAATCCGGCGAGCGCCTCGCGATCGGCTTCCACAATCACGCCGGGCGCGGTCGCGCACCAGCGGGAGCTGCTGCAAGACCGCGACGCTGAGCACCTCGGCCGGATATACGGGCGTGGCCGCGAACAGGTCGTTGAGCCGCCACATGGCGCGAGCCAGCTCCGCCTCGGCCAGGATCCATCCGCAGCGCAGGCCGCTCACGCCGTAGACCTTGGTCAGGCTGCTGGTGACGACGAACTGCGGGCCGAGGTGGAAGGCCGGTGCGCGGCGTCTTCTCGATAGACCGCGTCGAGATAGACTTCGTCCACCAGCACGCGCGCCCCGGCCTCCCGCGCGATTTCGCCGATCTCGCGCAGCACCGGCTCCGGCGTGAGCACGCTGCTCGGATTGTGCAGGTTCGTGATCACGATCAGCTTGGTTTTGCGGCGTGACGGCGCGGCGGACCTCGTCCGGGTCGACGCGCATAGCCGCTCTCCGGGCGTCGCGGGAAGGGCTTCACGGTCGGCGCCGAGGTAGCGCGCGCGTCGACGATCAGGTCCGTAGGCTGGGATGCTCGCATCAGCACCTCGTCGCCCGGTTCCAGCAGCGCGGCCATCGCCAGGTGGTTCGCCATCGACGTGCCGGCGGCTGTGACCACGCAATCCGGGATCCACGCCGTGCTTTGCCGCGATCGCCTCTTGAGCGGCGCGTAGCCGTAGCTGTTCTCGCCGTTGATCTCGAGCTCGCGCGATCGATCGGGCAGCTCGCGCAGCGGGAAAGGTCGCCACGCCGCTGGTGGCCAGATTGTAGCGGGCGCGCGCTGGGTCTTCGCCCAGTGCATGTAATCGGAATGCTTGTGTCATCGATCATCATGGCGGGGTTCCTCGAACGGCGGCTCCAGATACAAATATACGGGAATGCCGGTCAGCATGATGCCCCAGCCCGAGGCGCTGTTGGCCGGGTCGGTAGGACGGTGCTGCACGACGATGCCGGCACAGGCCGCCACGAAGAAGGCGGTCGTCCACGGGTGGCCGGGCGCGCGGTAGATCCGCGTGCCGGTGTGCCTCGCCGCGGCGCTCGCGCCGCAGACGAACAGCGCGTCGCGGTCGAGGCCGAACGCGATGAAATCCACCGACGACGACGTAGTTCAGGATCTGCTCGTACCGTGCCGGACGCAGGCGATCACCATCGCGACGCGACGCCTTGCAGCACGATGGCGATCACGGGCGCGCGCGTGCGCGGGTGAAGCCGGCCCACGCGCTCGAAGAAGAGCCCGTCGCGGCGCCATCGCGTAGTAGACGCGCGGCGCGGTGAGCATGCCCTGGCTGAGGAAGCCCGAGGTCGAGATGGCGATGCCGACCGCGATCAGCGCGCGCCGCGCTCGCCCAGCGCAGCGCGCATCACGTCCGACGCCGGCGTGCGCGGTGGCGGCAAGGCCGTCGGGCCCGAGCACTCGCACGCAGACGAAGTTCACCGCCAGGTAGAGCACGACCACGCCGATCACGCCGAGCAGCAGCCCGCGCGGAGGTCGCGCGCGCGGGTCGCGCATCTCGCCCGCCACGAAGCTGGCCGTCTGCCATCCGCCGTAGGCGAACAGCACCGGCACCATGCGCCGCGCCGATCGCGGCGAGCAGATCGAGCGAGACCGGCCGATCGAGCAGCGGGCAGCGGCGTGCAGGCGGCCGGCGCCGAGCGCAGAGCCCGAGCGCGACCAGCGCGGCGATGGCCCGATCTTGAGCACCATGAGAGCGCTCTGCACGTTGCTGCCGGCGCGCGACGCCGAAGCAGTTGATCGCCGTGAGCGCCGAGCAGCGCCGACGCGCCGCGACGACGCCAGTCGCGACAGCGCACGCCGGTAGATCTCGCGGAAGTAGCGGGCGAACGTGACGGCGACCGCCGCCATCCCGCCGCGTCTGCGTGACCAGCAGCAGCACCCAGCCGTAGACGAACGCGACCGCGGGATGGTAGGCCTCGCGGAGGTAGGCGTACTGGCCGCCGGCGTGCGGGCGCCGCGTGCGCGAGCTCGGCGTAGACGAACGCGCCCGGCAGCGCGATGAGCGCCGCCCGCCAGCCCACGCGCCCAGGATCAGAAACGGCGTGTGCACCTGCCGCGCGACCACGTACGGGTTCATGAAGATGCCCGAGCCGACGATGCCACCCATCACGAGCATCGTGGCGTCGAAGACGCCGAGCTCTGCGCGCGCTTTGCGGGTTCGAACCCAAGCGTGTAGGCTATCACGCGTCTACTGCGAGGTGTGTTACCGCGCGCCAGTGTGTTACTCGCGAGGTGTAGCCGCGCGGCACGCGGCACAGTTCGTACTGCGAGCGCGCCGGGATCGCGAAAAATATCTTCCTCCAGATCCCACAACTCGGCGATGAGGACGGCGTACTCCATATCGTGTCCCCAACGCGGGTCGCCGGTTTCGCGCCTCTTTTGCTCTATCTCGGCAAGTACCGCGACACCCGATCTCAGCCTCTCTTGAATTTCACTCATGACTGTCTGAACTCCCGCCTCTTAAGACCATCATGAAGCCTGGGCTTCTCAAAAAACAGTAGGGGCAGCCCCGAGTGGGTACTAGTAACTGTATGTTCACGCGCTTCCAGGGTTGGTTAAACTGGAGTTGCGCCCGTATATGAGGCTCCATCTGAAAGTAGTCAATGATGAACTAGCTCGGTTGGGCCATACGGCGCGGCTGGCGAAAGCCTCCAACTACTTCTATTTTGAATCGGGCGAAGCCGAGGAATGGATCGATCGCACCGTCGGGGTGCGCACCATCAACAGCCTGACACTCAAGCAGTGGATCGAGGAATTCCGCCGGCTGCAGGCCCTGAACCGGCAGATTATGGGGACGGCGAAAGGCACAGACACTGCCAAGGAAACCCGCGGCTCGGGAGAGAAGAGCTAAACTTAGGTCGTAGATGCCCGCTTTTTGCACGTGTGGTACCGAGCTCGCGCCCGATAGTCTGTTCTGCCATAAGTGCGGCAAGCCGCAGCGTGAGATCCAGGAGTATCAGCCGGAGGCCCCGGCCGAGACGACCCCGGTTCCACAGGCCACGGCTCGAATCGAACCGCCGCCGGTGAACTTTCACAACCGCCTGGCGGTTCGCATAGGCCTGATGTTCGCCATCCTCGGGGCGCTACTGAGCTGGATACCTGTAGTCGGGGTGTTGTACTGGGTCGGGGCAGGCTATTTCGCGGTTTTGGTATACCAACGCCGTACGGGAGCTCTGCTGAACGTAAAGGCGGGCATGCGGCTCGGGCTAATCACGGGCATGTTGCTGTCCGCCTTCAACCTTGTGACGATGACGGCCAACCTGTTCCGGCCGCCACCAACGGAACATTGCGAACCTTGATGCGCCAGCAGGTCAAGAACCCTGGCGATCCCAACATTCAGGAAGCCCTCCGGTTTCTGGATACGCGCCCGGAATCGCACTTGTGATACTGACCGTGCTGACAATGATGTTTGTGGTGATCATGCTGCTTAGCATGGCGGGCGGCGCGCTCGGCGCCAAGTTCTCGTCCCGCCGCTAGCCTGAATTACACGCGCCGCGACGCCGGCAGCACCTGCGCGGACGGCTTGTGCGAGTACCGCTTGACGATCCCCACTCCGGCGAAGATGATCACCATCGCCACCAGTTCGCGCCGTCCGAACGGCTCGCGATAGAACAGCCAGCCGAGCGACACCGCCACCACCACATTCACGTACGGATACAGCGACACGATCGAGACCGGCAGACGGTCCATGGCATAGACGTAGGCACTGTAACCCACCAGCGAGCCGAACGTGATCAGGTAGCAGATCGCCGCCACGCCGCGAAAGTTCCAGTGGATCGGTCCAATCGCGCGCCAGGGCCATGAACGGAATCATGGCGAGTCCCGCGGCCAGTTGCTGCACGCCGCCCGCAACCACCGGATGCGCCTTTCCGGCTTTTCGCCGCTGAATGATGGATCCGAAGCTCCAGCCCGCCATGCCGCACTGCAGCAGCAGGAAGCCGGCCACCAGATTGCGGTCGATGGCTTGCGCGCCTGCGTCCGGTGCGAAGAGCAGCGCCGCGCCGGCTAGCCCCACGAGCCATGCCGCCGATGGTGGGCCAGTGCAGCCGCTCGCCGCCCGGGAGCAGCGCCTCGACTCCCACCATCCAGAATGGCGAGATGGTGACGATGAGGCCGGCGATCCCGCTCGGGATGCGAGTCTCCGATAAGACCAGGGCGCCGTTGCCGATGCCGAGCGTGAGCAGGCCGCTGAAGCACGCCCATGCCAGTTCCTTGCCCTTCGGCAGGTAGAGCCCGCGGATACGCGCGAAGGCAAGCAGCATGGAGCCGGAGATGATGAAGCGCACGCAGACCAGCAGCATCGGCGGGAAAGACTCGAGCGCCATGCGGATTCCGAGGTACGTGGTTCCCCAGAAAAAACACACCGCGAGCAGGGCGAGGTAAGGCCTAAAGAGGGGATGCCGGGACAATGCGCACACGTCCGGCAGCGCCCGCTGCACGATGACCGACATCGCGTAGTCGAGGTACGACCGCTGCATCTCGACCTGCAGGTCGACCGGCTCGATCCGGCCGTGAGGACCGTGGTCGACCGGCGGCATGTCGGTGGTGTCAGTCACGGAAAGTTCTCCTTGAGGGGTACGTCGGCACAGCGGCGAACAGCGCTACGGACCAGATGACGATCAAATATCCAAGAACCGGACGTCCTTAGCGTTGCGCTGGATGAACTTGCGCCGGCTCTCGACGTCCTCGCCCATCAGCTCGGTGAACAGCACGTCGGCGAGCGCCGCGTTCTCCAGGGTGACCTGCAGCAGGATCCGCTTGGCCGGGTCCATCGTGGTGTCCCACAGCTCGTCGTTGTTCATCTCACCGAGACCCTTGTAGCGCTGCACCCCGTCGTCCTTGAGCAGCTTCTTGCCCGCCGCCAGTCCGACCTCGGTCAGCGCGTCGCGCTCGCGGTCGGAGTAGGCGTACTCGGGCTCCGCGGGTCGGGCCCACTTCAGCTTGTACAGCGGCGGCTGTGCCAGGAACACGTGCCCCTGCTCGACCACCTCGGGCATGAACCGGAACAGCAGCGTGAGCAGCAGGGTCCGGATGTGCTGGCCGTCGACGTCGGCGTCGGCCATCAGCACCACCTTGTGGTAGCGCAGCCGGGCCAGGTCGAACTCGTCGCCCTGGATGCCGGTGCCCAACGCCGAGATGATGGCCTGCACCTCCTGGTTGCCCAGGACTCGGTCCAACCGGGCCCGCTCGACGTTGAGGATCTTGCCGCGGATCGGCAGGATCGCCTGGGTCCGCTGGTCGCGGCCCTGCTTGGCGGGGCCGCCGGCCGAGTCGCCCTCGACGATGAAAAGCTCGCACTCCTCGGGGTTGGTCGACTGGCAGTCCGCCAGCTTGCCCGGCAGGCTGCCACCGCCGAGCAGACCCTTGCGGCTGCGGGCCGCGTCGCGGGCCTTGCGCGCGGCCAGCCGGGCGACCGCAGCGCCCTGGGCCTTGCGGGCGATGTCCTTGCCCTCGCTCGGGTTCTTCTCGAACCACTCGCCGAGCTTGTCGTTGACGACCTTCTGCACGAACGACTTGGCCTCGGTGTTGCCGAGCTTGGTCTTGGTCTGGCCCTCGAACTGCGGCTCGGCCAGCTTGACGCTGACGATCGCGGTGAGACCCTCGCGGACGTCGTCGCCGGTGAGGTTGGCGTCCTTCTCCTTGAGGATGTTCCAGTCGCGGGCGAACTTGTTGACCAGCGTCGTGAGCGCGGCCCGGAAGCCTTCCTCGTGGGTGCCGCCCTCGTGGGTGTTGATGGTGTTCGCGAA
Organism: uncultured Actinomycetota bacterium; assembly: GCA_963728425.1. Taxonomy (GTDB): domain Bacteria; phylum Actinomycetota; class Actinomycetes; order JACCUZ01; family JACCUZ01; genus JAVEDA01. The sequence goes on along the minus strand of CAVSKC010000002.1, from coordinate 384,139 downwards.
GGTGTGCACCGACTCGGTGAAGCCGGTGTTCCACTGCATCGCGACGTCCAGCGACAGGCCGCCGTCGATGTACTCGGACTCGGCCTCGAACGAGATGACGGTGCGATGCACCGGGTCCTTGCGGGCACCGAGGAAGTCGACGTAGTCGACCAGGCCGCCGTCGTACTTGTAGACGACCTCGGTCTGGGTGGTCTCGTCGACCTCGTCGTGCTCCTTCTCCTCGGTCGAGGCCGGCCGCTCGTCGCGCAGCACGATCGTCAGGCCGCGGTTGAGGAACGCCATCTCGCGCAGCCGGTTGGACAGCGTCTCGAAGCTGTAGTCGGTCGTCTCGAAGATGTCCGGCGAGGCCCAGAACGTGATGGTCGTCCCGGTCTCGTCGGTCGGACCGCCCTTGAGCAGCGGTGCCAGCGGCACGCCGACCGCGTAGGACTGGGTCCAGAGGTGGCCCTCGCGCTGGATCTCGACATCGAGCCGGGCGGACAGCGCGTTGACGACCGAGACGCCGACGCCGTGCAGGCCGCCGGACACCTTGTAACCGCCGCCGCCGAACTTGCCGCCGGCGTGCAGCACGGTGAGCACGACCTCGACCGCCGAACGGCCCTCGCTCGCGACGTCGTCGACCGGGATGCCGCGGCCGTTGTCGGTGACCCGCACCCCGCCCTCGGGCAGCAGCACGATCTCGATCCGGTCGCAGTGGCCGGCCAGCGCCTCGTCGACGGAGTTGTCGACGACCTCGTAGACCAGGTGGTGCAGGCCGCGCTCACCGGTCGAGCCGATGTACATGCCCGGCCGCTTGCGGACGGCCTCGAGCCCCTCGAGCACCTGGATGTTGCTGGCGTCGTAGGAGTGGTCCGAGGTGCCGGAGAAGTCGGGGACAACGGCGGTGAGGATGGGCTCGGTCGGCTGGGCCGGCTGGGTCACGGAACACCTTTCGTCACACGCAGCCCCGCTAGAGGGGGGCTGAGGGGGCCGACGTGGGGACGCCCGCGCGGCACCCCTCATCTTAGCCGGTCACCCGACCCACAATCGGCCGCCAGGGGCCCCTGGGGACGGTTTTCCGGCCCGATCCAGGGTGGGGATGGCTCCCCCCACGTGAGCGGGGGGTCACCGCGGTCCCTGTGGCGGCCCGCCCGTCGGCCCCGGTCAGCCGTAGGTGTCCCGCGGGCCCCGGCCGCGGACCGCGAGCAGGCCCTTCTTCCAGGACGGCGCCGACGGCCCCCGGACCGTCACCGCGGTGACCACGCCGGCGCCGAGCTCCGTGGCCAGCCGGGCCAGCAGGGTCGGCGCGAGCAGCCGGATCTGGGTGGCCCAGGCCGTCGAGTCGGTCCCCACCATCAGCTCGCCGTCGTCGAAGGCGAGCGGGCGCGCGTGCGCCGCGACCTCGGGGCCGACGATCGCCGCCCACCGCCCCAGCACCCCGCCGACCGCGGCGTCGGTCTCCCAGCCGCGCTCGGCTATCAGCCGGCCGAGGGTGGGCCCGAGCAGCTGGGGGTCGCGGTCGTCGGGGTGGGCACCGCTGCGCTGCTCGGTGATCATCCGCCGGCGGCGCCGGCCGGCCGGGTCGTCGCGGGTCGTCGAGGCCGGCGCCCGCCCGGGTGCCAGCCCCCGCTTCCGAGCCTCGGCCCGCGCGCTGGCCAATGCCTCCCGGGCGATCTCGAGGCCGGTACGCCGGGCCGCGGCGACCTGGTCCGGCTGGTCCGGCTGCACCGGCTGGTCTGGAGGTTGCTCGCTCATCGGATCCGCCGGACCTCTGCGCCCATCACGTCGACCCGCGCCCCGGACAGTGCCTCGGGCACGTCCTCCGGGACGGCGGCCGTGACGAGCACCTGCTCGGCACCGGCGACCAGTGTGGCCAGCCGCTCGCGCCGGTGGCCGTCGAGCTCGGCGAAGACGTCGTCGAGCACCAGCACGGGCTCGCCGCCCGCGTCGGTCTCGGCCCGGAGCAGGTCGTAGGCCGCGAGCTTGAGTGCCAGCGCGAACGACCAGGACTCGCCGTGGCTGGCGTAGCCCTTGGCCGGCAACGGACCCAGCTTCAGCACCAGCTCGTCCCGGTGCGGACCGACCAGGGTGATGCCGCGCTCCAGCTCCGCCTTGCGGACCTCGGAGATCTGGTTGAGCATCGCCGCGGCGAGCAGGTCGCGGTCGGCAACAAGCGGCACGTCCTCGCCCAACGATGACCGGTAGTCGATCGCCGCCGGCCCGGCCGAAGCGAACGACGCCTCGGCCACCGCCTGATAGGCCTTGTCCACCAACGGTCTCAGCCCCTCGACCAGGTCGATCCGGCCGGCCAGCAGCTCGGCGCCGGCGGTGGACAGGTGCGAGTCCCAGACCTCGAGGGTGCGCAGGTCCACCTGCTCGGCGCGACGGCCCGCACCAGATCGCAGCAGGGCGTTGCGCTGCTTGAGCACCCGGTCGTAGTCGGCCCGCACCCCGGCGTACCGGGGAGTGCGGAGCACGAGCAGGTCGTCGAGGAACCGGCGGCGCTCGGCCGGGTCGCCCTTGACGAGGGCCAGGTCCTCGGGGGCGAACAGCACGCTGCGCAGGATCCCGAGCATCTCCCGGGCCCGCGGCACCGGTGACCGGTTGACCCGGGCCCGGTTGGCCTTGCCGGGGGTGATCTCGACCTCGAGCAGCAGGGACCGGTCGTCGCGCACCACCTGGCCGCGCACCACCGCGCGCTCCGCACCGAGCCGGACCAGCGGGGCGTCCTGGGCGACCCGGTGCGAGCCCAGGGTTGCGAGATAGCCGACCGCCTCGACCAGGTTGGTCTTGCCCTGGCCGTTGGGACCGATCAGCGCCGTGACGCCGGCGTCGAGTGGCAGCTCGACCTCGGTGTACGAGCGGAAGTCGCGCAGCGACAGGTGCGCGACTCTCACGACCGCGGAATGACAGGACTCATGCCGGCGGCTCCACCTCGCCCTTGGCGACCTTGGTGACCGCGTGACCGCCGAACTGGTTGCGCAGCGCGGCCACCGCCTTCATCGCGGGCGAGTCGTCCTGCCGCGAGGCGAACCGGGCGTACAGCGCCGCGGTCATCACCGGCGCCGGCACCGCGTGATTGATGGCCTCCTCGATGGTCCACCGGCCCTCGCCGGAGTCCTCGACGTAGCCGCGGATCTCGGCCAGCTCCGGGTCCTGCTCGAGGGCGAGCACCAGCAGGTCGAGCAGCCAGGACCGGATCACCGTGCCGTGGGTCCAGGACTTGATGACCCCGGCGACGTCCTCGACCACGTTCGCCGCCATGAGCAGCTCGTAGCCCTCGGCGTAGGCCTGCATCAGGCCGTACTCGATGCCGTTGTGGACCATCTTGGCGAAGTGCCCGGCGCCGACCGGGCCGGCGTGCACGAATCCCGACTCGCCCTCGGGCTTGAGGGCGTCGAAGGCCGGCTGCACCTTGGCCACGGTCGCCGGGTCGCCGCCGACCATCAGCGCGTAGCCGTTCTCCAGGCCCCACACGCCGCCGGAGACGCCGGCGTCGACGAAGCCGATGCCGCGCTCACCGAGCATCGCGGCGTGGTCCTTGTCGTCGGTCCACCGCGAGTTGCCGCCGTCGACCACGACGTCGCCCTCGTCGAGCAGCTCGCCCAGCGCCTCGATGGTCTGCCGGGTGATGTCACCGGCCGGCACCATCACCCAGACCACCTTGGGCGACGGCAGCTGCTGGACCATGTCGGCCAGGTCCTTGGCGTCGCTGATCTCCTGGTTGCGGTCGTAGCCGATCACGGTGTGCTTCGAGCGGCGCAGCCGCTCGCGCATGTTGCCGCCCATCTTGCCGAGGCCGACGAGTCCGATCTCCATCGTGGTGCCGCCTTCCCAGGGTCGCGCCGGTCGTCGCAGAAAGCTCGCTGCCGCCTCAGCCGGAGAGCCGGACCGGCATCAGTAGGTAGCGGTAGTCGTCGCCGGCGGTCGCGTCCATGCTGTCCTTGGCGGCGATCACCGCCGGCCGGGTGGAGGCGGTGAACCGGAGCTCGGCGTAGGCCGCGTCCAGCACCCCGAGCCCGTCCAGCAGGTACGCCGGGTTGAAGGCGATCGAGATGTCGTCCCCGGTGAGGCCAGCGTCGAGGGACTCCGAGGCCTGCGCCTCGTCCCCGGACCCCGCCTCGAGGGTCACCTCGCCGCCGGAGAAGCTCAGCCGGATCGGGGTGTTGCGCTCGGCGACCAGCGCCACCCGGCGTACCGACTCGACCAGCCCGGCGGTCTCGACCGTCGCGACGCTCGCGGACTCCGCGGGCAGCAGTGACTTGTATTTGGGGAACTCCCCGTCCAGCAGGCGTGAGGTGGTGCGCCGGCCGGAGCCTTCGAAGCCGACCAGGCCCTCGCCGGTGCCCCCGGACGCCAGCGCCACGGTCACCTTGTCGGCCGAGGCCAGCGACTTCGCCGTGTCCGCCAGGGTGCGGGCCGGCACCAGGGCGATGGCCGACAGGCCGGCCTGCTCCGGCGTCCAGGCCAGGTCGCGGACCGCCAGCCGGTAGCGGTCGGTCGCCGCCATGGTGATCTTCTCGGCCTCGATCTCGAGCCGGACTCCCGTGAGCACCGGCAGCGTGTCGTCCCGGCCTGCGGCGATCGACACCTGGCCGACGGCGGCCGCGAACAGGTCACCCCGCAGCGACCCGGACGCACCGGGCATCTCGGGCAGGGACGGGTAGTCCTCCACCGGCAGGGTGAGCAACGTAAAGCGAGAGGACCCGCAGGTCACGATCACCTTGGCACCGTCGGTGGCCACCTCGACCGGGCGGGCCGGGAGGCTGCGGGTGATGTCGGCAAGCAGCCGGCCGCTGACCAGGACCACGCCGGGCTCGGTGACGTCGGCCGTGATCTCGACCCGTGCCGACACCTCGTAGTCGAAGCTGGACAGCACCAGGCGCCCGGCCGCGTCGGTGTCGGCGGACAGCATCAGACCCGCCAGCACGGGGACCGGCGGTCGGGCCGGCAGGCTGCGGGCCGCCCAGGCGACTGCCTCGGCCAGCACGTCACGCTCTACCCGGAACCTCACCGGTCACCGCCTCCGATCTGTCCGTCCCCAGCACCGTGCACCTTGACCATGGTGTGCCGATCCAACTCCCTAGGTATCTGTCGTTGTCGCACCAGGGGTGGTGGACAGTGTGGAGATCTCGCATCCTCGCAGGTCAGACCGTACGACGCCCTGGGGACAGTCTGGGTACACGGCTGTGCGGCGCGCCCCGTGCCCTGTGCGCGACCGGCGGCGGTCGCGGTCGTCCACACGGTGTCCCGAGCCAGATCGGCTGGTGTCCACAGGGTTGTCCCCAGTGTGTGAACCCGCGGTCGACCGTGTGCTGTCAGCACGGGCACGTCAGCCGGCCCGGGCCTGCGACTTGATCCGGTTGGTCAGCTCGGTGACCTGGTTGTAGACGCTGCGGCGCTCGGCCATCAGCTGGCGGATCTTCTTGTCCGCGTGCATGACCGTGGTGTGGTCCCGGCCGCCGAACTGCTGGCCGATCTTGGGCAGCGACAGGTCGGTGAGCTCCCGGCAGAGGTACATCGCGATCTGCCGGGCGTTGACCAGCACCCGGGACCGGGACGAGCCGCAGAGCTCCTCCATCGACTGACCGAAGTACGCCGAGGTCTGGGCCATGATCGTCGCAGCGGTGATCTCGGGCTGGCTGTTGTCCGGGATCAGGTCCTTGAGCACGATCTCGGCCAGCGCCAGGTCGACACCCTGCCGGTTCAGGCTGGCGAAGGCCGTCACCCGGATCAGCGCGCCCTCGAGCTCGCGGATGTTGGTCGAGATCTTGCTGGCGATGAACTCGAGGACCTCCGGCGGGGCCGCCAGTCGTTCCTGGGCGGCCTTCTTGCGCAGGATCGCGATCCGGGTCTCGAGCTCGGGCGGCTGCACGTCGGTGATCAGGCCCCAGTGGAACCGGTTGCGCAGCCGGTCCTCCAGGGTCACCAGCTGCTGCGGCGGGCGGTCGCTGGAGATGACGATCTGCTTGTTCGCGTTGTGCAGCGTGTTGAAGGTGTGGAAGAACTCCTCCTGCGTCTGCTCCTTGTTCTCCAGGAACTGGATGTCGTCCACCAGCAGGATGTCGACGTCGCGGTACCGCCGGCGGAAGCCGTCGGCCCGGCCGTCCCGGATCGAGTTGATGAAGTCGTTGGTGAACTCCTCGGAGCTCACGTAGCGCACCCGCACCCCGGCGTACAGGCTCATGCCGTAGTGACCGATCGCGTGCAGCAGGTGGGTCTTGCCCAGGCCGGAGTCGCCGTAGATGAACAGCGGGTTGTAGGCCTTGGCCGGCGCTTCGGCGACCGCGACCGCGGCTGCGTGCGCGAACCTGTTGCTGGAGCCGATGACGAAGGTCTCGAACAGGTAGCGCGGGTTGAGCCGGGTCGGCTCGCTCTCCTTGCGGGCCCCGGGTTCGCGACCGGTGCCGGGGGTGTCCGGCTGCTGCCGGTGCTGACCGGGCCCACCGTCGTCGGCCTGCGACCCCACCCGCTCGTCCGGTACTGCCATCAGGTCGGGCGGCTCGGCCGGTTCGGCCGGCACCGCCTCGGTGGGCCCGCCCAGGTCGAGGCTGGGGTCGACCACCACCGCGATCCGCAGCTCGGTGCCCAGCTGCTCGGACAGGACCGAGGTGATCACCTGACGCAGTCGGGCCTCGATCACGTCCTTGGCGAACTGGTGCGGCACCGACACCAGGGCCGTCTCGCCGACCACGCCGTCCAGCCGGCTGAGCCGGATGAAGGCGCGCTGCTGCTGGGTGACGGTCTCCTCCAGCACCGCGAGCGCCCGGTCCCAGACCTGGCCCCAGTCACCGTCCTCGAGCTGCAGGGACACGCCAGGGGCTGAGGTGGTCTCATCGGTCACGCGGTGGTCCCTCCCGGGGTGCGCGCGGTGCGCACCGTGTCGGTCGTCACGCGCCCGGAGCCGGGCGGCGGTGACTGCGTACCGAGCATCGTGCCGAGCATGGTGCCGGCCGTCCGAGCCGGGTCCGGGAGCGCTCCCCGATCACCGTCCACACGGTCGTCCACAGCCTGTGTACATAGGTTGCCCCGGTTCGTCCTGTTCGATCCCACCCGATCCTGGGCCGCGGCAGCGAACACCGCGGCAACGGCGATGGGTGCGTCGATGTCGTCCGGCCGGGTACACGTCCGGCGACTCGCGAGACACTAACGAGGCCGCCGCACCGCCAGCAAGCGGTTGTCCACAACCCGCGGCGACATTTTTTCAGCCCGTGGACACGGCGCCCGACCGGGGCCGGGCGTGTCGCCCCGGTGCGCGGGTCCTGACCTGCGACGATGACAGGTCGGCGGTGTCGGCTGGCAGGCCCGGACCCGTTTGACCCGGGACGGGGGCCGCCCGTACCGTGGCCCGGTCGAGTCGTCGACGGCTGCTGCGCCGTGCCCGCCTTGTGTTCGCCGCCACGTCGAGCGGCGTCGCCCGGGCCTTCCGCGCAGCCGACCACGACCCGCCACTGACCCTGGTACCTCGCGGTGCCAAGCATGACCGCCACCAGTCCGGGAGCCCACGAGTGAGCAAGCGCACGTTCCAGCCCAACAACCGTCGTCGGGCCAAGACGCACGGCTTCCGCCTGCGGATGCGCACCCGGGCCGGCCGGTCGATCCTGGCCGCCCGGCGCCACAAGGGCCGCTCGAAGATCTCGGCCTGACCGACGTGCTGCCGGCCGCAGCCCGGCTGCGCCACTCGACCGACTTCACCGCGACCCTGCGCATCGCGCGCAGCGCCCGTGGTGACGGGATGGTCGTCCTGCACGCCGCTCCCGCAGACCTCGCCGAGGCGGACTCGCGGGCGTCCAGCCCCCGGGTCGGCTTCGTGGTGCCCCGAGCGGTCGGCCCGGCGGTGGCCCGCAACCGGGTCCGGCGCCGGCTGCGGCACCTGCTGCGGGACCGGCTGGACCGGCTCCCGGCCGGTAGTCGGCTGGTCGTGCGGGTGCTGCCTGCGGCGGCTTCCGCCAGCTCGGCCCAGCTGGCTGGCGCCCTGGACCGGGCCCTGGCCCGGGTGGTGAGCCCGTGAATCGCCTGGTGGCCCGGCTGCTGGTCCTGCCGATCCGTGCTTACCAACTGGTCCTGTCGCCGCTGCTCGGCCCGCGCTGCCGGTTCTACCCGTCCTGCTCGTCCTACGCGGTGGAGGCCCTCACCACCCACGGTGCCTTGCGCGGCAGCTGGCTGGCGGCTCGACGGCTGCTGCGCTGCCACCCGTGGAACCCGGGCGGCCTCGACCCCGTTCCCCCCACACGTCCGGGCGCCGACCGCGTCGCTCGCGCCCCCCATGGAGCCCCCCAGTGACCCAGGCGATCCACGCCCTCCAGCTTCTGGAGCCGCTGTACAACGCCATCACGTTCGTCATGATGGCGTTTCACGACTTGTTCAAGAGTATTGGCCTCGACCCGCGCGGCGGGTGGGCGTGGGGCGGTTCCATCGTCGGCCTGGTGATCGTGATCCGGATCATCCTGATCCCCCTGTTCGTCAAGCAGATCAACGCCCAGCGGGGGCTGCAGATCCTGCAGCCCGAGATCAAGAAGATCCAGACCAAGTACAAGGGCAAGACCGACCCGGAGAGTCGGCAGAAGCAGCAGCAAGAGATGATGAAGCTCTACAAGGACAACGGGACCAACCCGCTGGCCAGCTGCCTGCCGATCATCCTGCAGGCGCCGATCTTCTTCGCCCTCTTCCACATTCTCAACGGGATCGGGAAGAACCCGCCGCAGGGTAAGGGCTTCATGAACGACACCGAGGCCGCGCAGGCAGCCTCAGCTCAGATCCTGGGCGCCAACATCTCGGACAAGTTCATCGGCGCCGACTCGCTGCACGTCCAGATCGTCTGCGCCATTCTCATCGTGCTGATGTCGGCGACGACGTTCACCACGCAGAAGCAGCTGATGAGCAAGAACATGCCGGCCGACGCGATGAACAACCCGTTCGCCCAGCAGCAGAAGATCCTGCTCTACGTCTTCCCCCTCGTGTTCGCCGTGTCCGGTGTCAACTTCCCGATCGGCGTGCTGCTCTACTGGCTGACCACCAACGTCTGGTCGATGGGTCAGCAGTTCTACGTGATCCGGCGCAATCCGACACCGGGCTCCCCCGCAGCCGAGGCGCTCGAACGCCGGCGGGCAGAGAAGGCCGCCGCCCGTCATCCGGAGGCCTCGAGCACCGGTGGCGCGGAGCCGAGTGCCGGCGGCGCGGTGGGCACCGCGACCGACCCCGGCCCCGACCAGCCCCGGCCCGGCGGCCAGCGCCAGCAGCCCCGCAACCCGAAGCGTCGGCCGAAGAAGAAACCCTGACCTTCCCCCCAGCTCCCGGCCGGTCACCCGGCCGTCCCCATCTGCGCCGAACCACCGGAGGACACCGCGATGACCGAGTCGCCCGAGGACCAGCCGACCGCCGAGAGCGCCGCCGTCGACGAGACCGCGGCCGACGAGGCCGGCACCGAGCCGGCCAGGTCGGCTCGGCCCAGTCGCTCGCGCGCCTCCGGTTCGGTGCCCGACCTCGAGAAGGAGAGCGAGATCGCGGCCGACTACCTCGAGGACCTGTTGGACATCGCCGACCTGGACGGCGACATCGACATGGACGTCGAGCGGGACCGGGCCCTGGTCTCGGTGGTCGGTGGCGACCTGGACGACCTGGTGGGCCGGGACGGGGTGGTGCTCGAGGCGCTGCAGGAGCTGGTCCGGTTGGCGGTACTGACCCAGACCGGGCAGCGCAGCCGGCTGATGCTGGACATCGGCGGGTACCGGGCCGGCCGCCGCGCGGTCCTGTCCGAGCTGGGCCGGACGACGGCCGAGACCGTCCGGGCCACCGGGGAACGCGTCCGGCTCGAGCCGATGAGCCCGTTCGAGCGCAAGATCGTGCACGACGCGGTCGCGGAGGCGGGGCTGACCAGCGAGTCCGAGGGCGAGGAGCCGCAGCGACGGGTCGTCGTGCTGCCGGCCTGACCGTCCACGATCCGCGAGTGGATGTTTCACGTGAAACAGCGGAGGCGGCCTTCGGGCCGGGGCTGGCCCTGGCCGAGCGCTACGCCGAGCTGCTCCGGACCGACGGGGTCACTCGTGGGTTGATCGGCCCCCGCGAGGCCGACCGGCTCTGGGACCGGCACCTGGTCAACTGCGCCGCCGCCGTGTCGGCATTCCCCCTCACCGGCCTGGTAGCCGACATCGGCTCCGGCGCCGGCCTGCCCGGCATTCCGCTGGCGCTGGCCCGCCCGGCGCTGCGGGTGCGGCTGGTGGAGCCGTTGCTGCGTCGGGCCACCTTCCTGACGGAGGTCGTCGACCGGCTCGAGCTCGGCAACGTCGAGGTGGTCCGGGCCCGGGCCGAGGATCTGCGCGGCGCCTGGACCGCGGACGTCGTGACCGCCCGGGCGGTGGCGCCGCTGGCCCGGCTGGCCGGCTGGTGCCTGCCCCTGGTCGTCTCGGGCGGGCCGATGCTGGCCCTGAAGGGCGACCGGGCGGCTGCCGAGCTGGCCACCGCGGAGCAACAACTGCGGCGGCTCGGAGCCACCAGCTGGTCGGTCGAGGAGCACGGGGCCGGTCTGGTCGACCCGCCAGTTCGAGTGGTGCGGATCGTGGCCGGGCCGACCCGGTCCGGCCGTAGCGCCGGTGCGAAGTGAATTGCTGTCCAACCGGCGGGTCGGTGCCTGGCCCCGTGACCGTCCGGCGGCATAGGGTCGTCGGCAGCCGCGACCCGGCTCGAGGAGTTGCTCGTCGGCCACTGACCTTCGGTGGACCGTGGTGCTGGAAGCAGGTGCGATGAGGTCGTCAGGACTGGGCTGGCCCGAGGAGCTCGTCATTTCCAGCGGACCGGCCCGTGCTGGTGGCAGGGATCGAGCGGGCGGGGCAACCGACGGGGCCGACGAGACCGCCCGGACCGGTCTCGGGTGGCCGGATGATTTCCCGGCCGTCGCGACGGACCCCACCACGCCCACCCGTCTCACCACCCCCGCTGCCCCCCCTGTCCCCGCGGCGGAGCAGGCGGTCACGGCCATCGACGAGGTCGATGACACAGACGTGGTCAACGAGCCAGACGTGGTTGACGAGACGGACGAGCCATCGCTGGTCGATGTTTCACGTGAAACACCGGTCCGCACCCTCGAGGCTCCGATGAACTCGGTGCTGCCGGCGGCGCTGCAGGTGTCGTCGCCACCGGGATCGCACGTGGCCCGGCCACCCGAGGGGCCAGGCGTTCTGTCCCCCGATGTTTCACGTGAAACCGCGCCCGCGCCCGCGGCACCCGGCGAGATCCCGGCCAACCCGCTGCTCCTGAGCGGCACCGCAACCGCGAAGGAGTTGGCAGTGACCGACACGGCCGTGCCGGACGACGAGCCCGCCGACGTCGCCGAAGACACCCCGATAGCTCGGGCCGCCGAGACGGCGCTGCGGGTGCTGGCCGGCCGGGTGGGGGACCCGCTGCCGACCCCGGACGAGACCCGGATCCTGACCGTGGCGAACCAGAAGGGCGGTGTCGGCAAGACCACCACGACGGTGAACATCGCCGCCGCGCTCGCGCTGCAGGGCCTACAGGTGCTGGTGGTCGACCTCGACCCGCAGGGCAACGCCTCCACCGCCCTCGGCGTCGAGCACCACTCCGAGGTGCCCTCCATCTACGACGTGCTGATCGAGGGTCGGCCGCTGCAGGAGGTGGTCGCCCCGGTCGAGGGCATTGCTGGTCTGTGGTGTGCGCCGGCCACCATCGACCTGGCCGGCGCCGAGATCGAGCTGGTCTCCTTGGTCGCCCGGGAGACCCGGCTGCAGCGGGCCCTGGACGCGTACCAGACCTGGGCCCTGGAGCACCGGACCACCCGGCTCGACTACGTCCTGATCGACTGCCCGCCGAGCCTCGGCCTGCTCACGGTGAACGCGCTGGTGGCGGCGCCCGAGGTCCTGATCCCGATCCAGTGCGAGTACTACGCGCTGGAGGGGGTGGGCCAGCTGCTGCGCAACATCGAGCTGGTCAAGGCTCACCTGAACCCGGGGCTGCACGTCTCCACCGTCCTGCTCACCATGTACGACGCGCGGACCCGGCTGGCGGCCCAGGTGGCCGACGAGGTGCGGACCCACTTCAGCGCGACGGTCCTGCGCACCACCATCCCGCGGTCGGTACGGATCTCGGAGGCGCCCAGCTACGGTCAGACCGTGATGACCTACGACCCCGGCTCGACGGGGGCGCTGTCCTACCTCGAGGCGGCGCGCGAGATGGCCCTGCGGGCGAATGTCCGCACCAGTTCGGAGGACCCGCAGTGACCGATCGCCGACGAGGTCTGGGCCGCGGCCTGGGCGCCCTGATCCCCACCGCGCCCGGCAAGGGTGAGGCGCCGGCGACCGGTCCCTCGCCCGTCGACCTGCTGATCCCGGGCCGGGGGGCGACGGGACCCGGCCACGACGGGGCGGCACCGGTGGCCGAGGTGGCCGGCGCCTACTTCGCCGAGATCGCGCTGGACGCGATCACCCCCAACCCGCGCCAGCCGCGGGTCGTGTTCGAGGAGGAGGCGCTGGCCGAGCTGGTCCACTCCCTGCGCGAGGTCGGCCTGCTGCAGCCCGTGGTCGTCCGGCCGCTCGGCTCGGACCGGTACGAGCTGATCATGGGGGAGCGGCGCTGGCGGGCCGCCCGGGAGGCCGGCTTCGTCGCGATCCCGGCCATCGTCCGGGCCACCGGCGACGACGCCCTGCTCCGGGACGCGCTGCTGGAGAACCTGCACCGGTCCCAGCTCAACCCGCTGGAGGAGGCGGCGGCCTACGACCAGCTGCTGCAGGACTTCGGTTGCACTCACGACGAGCTGGCCGGCCGGATCGGGCGGTCCCGGCCGCAGATCTCCAACACGCTGCGACTGCTCAAGCTGCCGCCGTCGGTGCAGCGGCGGGTGGCGGCGGGGGTCCTGTCGGCCGGCCATGCCCGAGCCCTGCTCGGGCTGGACGACGAGACCGGCCAGGAGCGACTGGCCCAGCGGATCGTCGCCGAGGGACTGTCGGTGCGGTCGGTGGAGGAGATCGTGGCACTCGGCGGAGAGCCGGCCGCGCCGGTCCGGACACCCCGCGGGAAACGCCCGGTGGCCCCGAAGCTGAGTGTCCTGGCCGACCGGCTCGCCGACCGGTTCGAGACCCGGGTGAAGGTCGACCTGGGCCGGACCAAGGGCCGGATCGTGGTGGAGTTCGCCACCATCGACGACCTCGAGCGGATCGTGGCCCTGATGGCTCCCGACACCGAGGTCCCGCACGACCTCGACTCGGCCTGACTGCTCGGGCGGAAGGTGACCAGTGACCTCTGGGGCTGCTGGGACCCCTGGGGCTCGTGGCGACATGTCGGCTGGTCGCTTTGTCGACCTACCGTGATGTCGGCAGAGCACGAAGTCGGCACGGTGACATGTCGGCCTGACGAGAAGTCGACACAGCGAGGAGTCGCCCTGCCGAGAAGTCGACATGACGATGTCATGACCTGCGGGGGCTTCCGGTCGGGCCGGTACCGGCGTTAGCCTGCGAGCCGACCGTCGGGACCCCGGAGGAGGCAGTCCTGTCACGCCGGTGTGCCAGTCTCACCCTGGACAACCTGGACGACCTGCCGCGGCAGTGTCGTCGATGCGCCTTCTGGGAGCTGGACCCGGTGGCCCGCGAGACGGCCGAGGAGGCCGGGGACGTGGCGCTCGAGAAGGAGGCGTGGCTGTCGGCCACGCTGCTCGAGTGGGGCTCCTGCGGAAAGATCGTCTACGTGGACTCCCACCCCGCGGGCTACGTCACGTACGCGCCGCCGGTGCACGTGCCGCGGGGTGCCGCCTTCCCGACGTCGCCGGTGTCCGGTGACGCGGTGCTGCTGATGACAGCAAGGCTGCTCCCGGAGTTCGCCGGCGGCGGCCTCGGCCGGATGCTGGTCCAGGCCGCGGCCAAGGACCTGACCCGTCGTGGGGTGCGCGCGCTCGAGGCGTTCGGGCGGGTCGGCGAGAACCTCCCGCCAGGTGGCTGCGTGGTGCCCGCCGACTTCCTGCTGGCCGTGGGCTTCAAGACGGTGCGGCCGCACCACGTCTTCCCGCGGCTGCGGCTCGACCTGCGCAGTGCGCTGTCCTGGCGCGAGGACATGGAGGTCGCCCTGGAGCGGTTGCTGGGGTCGATGAACCCGGAGCCAGCCTTCCGGCCGGTGTAACTGGGTGTGTCTCGTGGTGCTAGGAGGAGAACAGCTTCCAGTGCCCCTCGGAGACGACGTCGACGGTGCCATCAGTCACCGTGATGGCGGTCTCGTCGTCGATCGCATACGCCGGACCCGCGATCTCGGCCGCCCACATTTCTGCGCCGGCCATGTCGTTCTCCGGGCAGAGCGGGTTGTCCAGGTGCGGGAAGATCGAGAAGTCGACGATCCCCAGCGCGCTGTCGCCCCCGGTGGGCGGCTTCCACCCGACGAAGTCCGCCCCGATCCGGGGGGTCATCACCATGCTCCCGGCGCTCAGCCCCACCCAGACCGTCTCGCGCAGCGACGGCAAGAGATCCGCCAGTCCGGACTGCCGCATCCAGTGGGACAGGTACAGGGCGTCGCCGCCGTTCACCAGCAGGACGTCTGCGTCACGGACCCAGGTGATCCAGCGTTCTTCGTCGATGCTGGGCAGCGCGGTGAGCTCCAGCACTCCCAAGGACTTCCAACCCAGCTCGCACATGGGTGTGGAGGAGTGACCGGTGATGAAGCGCCACGCCCCGCCGGGATCGCCCTGGGGGTGCCCGTACCCCGCAGTGGGGATGCAGAGGGCGTTGGAGTCGGCGATCGGTTTGCCCAGTAGGTCGACCAGCGCGTTCTGGATGCTCGCGTTCTTGACGCCTGCGGACGTGAGCAGAAGCCTCACGCGTGCCTCCCCAGTAGGAACAACTACGCGCGCAGCCACTCGGGGATCCGCAGGGCGCCGGTCTGCGCATCCGCGTCCTCGGGCAGGTACAGCCGCTGCACCGCAGCGGCCACCGCCTCGGCCAGCACGTCCCGGAAGGCGGGGTCGGCCAGCCGCAGGGCATCACCCGGGTTGGTCAGGTACCCCACTTCGACCCGGACGGCCGGCATCCGGGTGCGGCGCAGCAGGTCCCAGTTCTTGGCATGCACCCGGCAGTCGACCAGGTCGGTCCGGGCGCACACCTCGCGCTGCACGAGGTCGGCCAGCTTCTCCCCGACCATCGAGTAGTGGCCGAACTCGTCGCTGCCGTAGTAGTAGGTGGCGACCCCGCTGGCTGCGGCGCTGTCATGCCGGTTCACGTGCAGGGACAGCAGCAGGTCGGCGCCTGCGGCGTTCGCGAAGCTGGCCCGGTCCTCCTCGCTCGGACCCTGCGGGGTGCCGTCAGGTCCGCGGGTGAGGAACGCCGATGCCCCGGTGGCCGTGAGCCGGCCCTCGATCCGGGACGCCAGGTCATAGACCAGCTCGCCCTCGTCGAGGACGCCGGGTTCTGCGCCCGGTGCGGGACCGCCGTGGCCCGGGTCGATGATGAGCAGCTTGCCGGCCAGCGCCGGGCCGGCCCGATTGATCGCCTCGGAGTCTCGCATCGCGTGCGGGCGGCCGCCGACAACGGTCCGGCTGAGCTGGGCCAGCGCCTTGAAGGTGGCCGGACCGCAGGTGCCGTCGGCCACCACGCCGATGTTGCGCTGGAAGTCGCGCAGCGCCTGCTCGGTCTCGACACCGAACAGGCCGTCCACCCGGCCGCAGTCGAACCCCATGTCCAGCAGCCGCTGTTGCAGCGCGGCCACGTCGTCACCGGCCATCAGCCGGGCCGGCACGAAGAACAGGATCCGGTCACCGAGGCGCCAGCGAGCCTCCTCGAGGGCGTGGTAGGTGCGCGACCCCACCTGGCCGTCGACCGAGATCCCGCGCTGCTGCTGGAAGGCCCGCACGGCGCGGTCGGTGGCTTCGTCGAACAAGGCACCAGCCGGGTCCAGCAGCTCGGCACCCTCGCCCTCGGCGAGCAGCCCGAGCATCGCCAGCTTGGCCCGGATCTCCGCCACGGCCGGACCGGTGTCGCCCCGGGCGAACGTGCGCCCGGGAGGGCTCGATGAAGCCGGTGGCCGGTGCTCGGACATCGTGGCTGCTTCAGGCTCCTGTGGGGCGTCTGCCGGCTCGGGAGTGACCAGCCGGGGCAGCCTACCCGCAGATCAGATGAAGGCGTCCAGGTCGCGCAGCAGCATCGCCTTGGGCTTGGCTCCGACGATCGTCTTGACCACCTCACCGCCGGCGTAGACGTTCATGGTCGGGATCGAGGTGATCCCGTAGTCGGCCGCGGTGCGCGGGTTCTCGTCCACGTTGAGCTTGACGATCTCCAGCTTGTCGGCGTGCTCGTTCGCGATCTCCTCGAGGATCGGGGAGACCTGGCGGCACGGTCCGCACCACTCGGCCCAGAAGTCCACGAGCACGGTCTTCTCGCTCTGCAGCACGTCGGCGATGAAGGTCTCGTCGGTCACGCTCTTGGCTCCCACAGGAGCTCCTCTCGGTGCGGTTCGGGGTGGTGCGGTTTCGGGTCGATGCGGTTCAGGTGCTGGGTGGACGGCTCAGACGCCGGCCTGGACGGGGTCGCCGGCTAACGAGTTGTCCTCGAGTGCGGTGAGGTACCGCTCGGCGTCGAGGGCGGCCGCGCAGCCGGTGCCGGCCGCGGTCACCGCCTGCCGGTAGCTGTGGTCGACGACGTCGCCGCAGGCGAACACGCCGGCCAGGTTGGTGCGGGTCGTCGGGCTCTCCACCAGCAGGTAGCCCTCGTCGTCCCGGTGGACCTGACCCTCGAACAGCTCGCTGCGCGGGTCGTGGCCGATGGCCACGAACAGTCCGGTGACCTCCAGCCGAGACTCCTCGCCGGTGCGCAGGTTGCGCACCTTCAGGGCTTCGACCTTGGACTCTCCGACCACGTCGAAGACCTCGGAGTCCCAGAGGAAGCGGATCTTCTCGTTCGAGAACGCGCGCTCCTGCATGATCTTGGAGGCGCGCAGCGAGTCGCGCCGGTGGACGATGGTCACCGAGCGGGCGAACCGGGTGAGGAAGGTGGCCTCCTCCATCGCGGTGTCGCCGCCGCCGACCACGGCGATGTCCTGGTCCTTGAAGAAGAAGCCGTCGCAGGTGGCGCACCAGGAGACGCCGCGGCCGGACAGCCGCTTCTCGTGGTGCAGGCCGAGCTCGCGGTAGCCCGAGCCGGTGGCGATGATCACGGCGCGGGCCCGGTGCTCGACGCCGCTGCCGTCCGTGACGACCTTCACGTCGCCGGTCAGGTCGACTGCGGTCACGTCGTCGGTGACCAGCTCGGCACCGAAGCGCTCCGCCTGCTTGCGCAGGTTGTCCATCAGGTCCGGCCCCATGATGCCCTCGGGGAAGCCCGGGTAGTTCTCCACGTCGGTGGTGTTCATCAGCGCGCCGCCGGCGGTGACCGAGCCCTCGAAGACCAGCGGCGTCAGGCTCGCCCGGGCGGCGTAGATCGCGGCCGTGTAGCCGGCCGGCCCGGAGCCGATGATGATCACGTTGCGTACGTCGTCCACAGCGGTGTCGCGCCCTTCAGATGACGATCCGCCCGGCGTCCGGACGGTCGTGGAATGGAACCGATCCTACGGGGACGACATTCCCAACAGGCGCCGGTCAGGGCCGTGGCACGTTGGCGTAGTAAAGGAACTGGCCCTTCCCCTGGGCGCAGTCCGGCGGCACCACCCAGACGTCCACCCGGCCCGGCCCACCGATCCCCGGCAGCAGCACCACCGCGGCGGGCTGGCCGTCGAAGGTGGCCAGGTCGACGGCCAGCGGCGTCGCCGGCCCCCCGGCCAGCTCGGTCACGCAGTCGGCCAGCGCCGGGCCGCCCGCCAGTCGGGCCGCGGGCACGCCGGCGAGCGCGCGCGGCGCCTCGGCCCCCCCGGACCCATTGTCCTCGGCGGCGAAGCTGCTCGGCGGCAGAGTGGGGCTCAGCGTGCCGGCCAGCAGCTGCGGCACCCCGGCCTCGACCGAGGCCTGGGTCCAGTGCCGCCCGCTTGCGGTGACCGGGTAGGTGGTGCCGCTTGCCGCCTCGCGACCGGCCTTGTCGGCCGCGCCGGCGGTGGTGGACGCATTGTCGTTGGTGTTGCCGGAGCCGCGCAGCGCCGAGACGGCCACCGCACCGCCGGCGAGGATCAGCACGACCACGGCGGCGGCCTGCAGCCAGCGGAGTCCGCGCGGCGAGGAGTGCTGCGGCTCCCGCAACGGGATGACGCTGCGGGTGACCGCGGTGCTGGCGGGCTCGGCGGCGACGGCGGCCAGCGCCCGGTCCAGGCGGGCCACCACCTCCGCGGGCATCGGCTCCACCTCCGCCGCTGCAGACAGCCGCTCCCGTACGCCGGTCAGCGCGGCCAGCTCGGCCCGGCACCGCGGGCAGCCCGCCACGTGCGCCCGGGCCGAGGCCACGTGGTCGCGGTCGAGCAGGCCCTCCTCGAGGTCGGCGAGCGCGTCGACATCCAGATGCTCGGTCATGACGGCTCACCTCCCTGTCGTGCGTCGTGGCTGGGGCTCGTCTGCGGTGGGACGTCGGGCGCCGGCTCGGGGTTCCCCTCCCGGAGCAACGGGAGCAGCCGGGCCCGGCCGCGTGCGCACCGGCTCTTCACCGTGCCGCTCGGGCAGTCGAGCACCTGGGCCGCGTCCTCGACCGACCAGCCGTACATGTCCACGAGCACCAGCGCGCTGCGCTGCTCGACCGGCAGGGTCCGCAGCGCCGCCTCGACGTCGATGCCGGTGAGCCGCGACCCGACGGCGTCGCCGCGGGCCGGGACGTCGTGCTCCGGCAGCGGGTCAGCGGGGCGGGCCGCGCGCCGGCGTACCCGGTCGAGACAGGCGTTCACGACGATCCGGTGCAGCCACGTGGTGGGGGCTGCGTCGCCGCGGAAGGCCGCGCCCCGACCGGCCCGGAAGGCCGAGAGCAACGCGTCCTGCAGCGCGTCGGCCGCCTCCTCGCGGTCGCCGAGGGTGCGCAGGGCGACGGCCCACAGGCGGTCGCGGTGCCGGCGGACGAGCTCGCCGAACGCGTCCGGGTCACCCTCGGCGTGCGCCTGGAGCAGCTCCGCGTCGGTCACCGCACCGCCCTGTCCTCGCCTGTTGGGTCACGCCTGCCCAGGGTAGGTCGGCATCCGCATCGCCCGGCTCAAGCGCGCCGAAGCACCGACAGGGTCAGTCGCGGACGGTGACCTCGGCGATCTCGCCGCGGTAGCGAGCGCCGTCAGCCGGCAGCGAGGTGAGCCAGATCAGGACGTAGCGGGCCCGCAGCTCCTTGGGCGGCACGACCACGGCGCGGCCGTCGGCGTCGCGGACCGGGTCGTCGACCGGGGTGTAGTCGTCCAGCGCCGCGCCCTGCTCGTCCGCGGTGCGCACCTCGAAGTCGGTGGCGCCCACGGTGCGGACCGTGACCGAGCCGATCTGCTGCGGCGAGCCGAGGTCCAGCACCAGACCCACACCAGTCTTGAGCCCGCTGGGGCCGAAGGGGTCGAAGTACTCCTTCGTGGTCCACACGGTCGACGGGTCGCCGTCGACGACAAGGTCCGCCGTGGACGGGTTCTCGTCGCCGGTGCCCGGCGGCGGGTCGAAGGTCGTGACCGCATCGACGGGGAGCTTCTTCCCCGTCGCCCCCGGCGAGTCCGACGGTTGCGCGGAGGGGCTGCTGTCGCTGGCGTCGGCGGCCCCGCCGCCACCGTCGCGCAGCCCCAGCCACAGCTGGCTGCCGGCCAGGGCGAACCCGACGGCCAGCACCAGGGCGGCGGCTGCCCAGGCCAGCACGGCGGCCCGGCTCCGGCGGCGCGGCACCGGCTCCTCGTCGTACGGCGTCAGCGTCGACGCCCGGTCCGGTCCGGAGGCCGACCGGGCACCGCCGCCGACCCGGCTGGGGAGATGGACAGCGTTCAGTGCCTCGGTGAGGGCGGCCAGGCTGCCGAGCGGGCCGCCCGGGGCGCCGGGGATCCGCAGCGCGCGGGACACGACGACGTCGAGGTCGTGCGGCACGCCGGCCCGGACCTGCCGGGGCGTGCACAGGACGGGCCCGTCGTGCGGGGCGGGCGCCAGGCCGGTGCCCGGGTCGCCCGGCCACCGCGCGGTCAGCGCGGCATAGGCGACGCGGGCGGTGCCCTCCGCGTCCATCCGGGACGCGTCCTCGGCGCTGGACGGCTCGATGCCGCGTACGGCGGCGTCGATCGCCAGTCCGCCGACCTTGACCTGGCCGTGGCTGGTGCGCAGCACGTGCTCGGGCTGCAGGCAGAGGTGGGCCAGGCCGGCCTGGTGAGCCGCGTCGAGCGCACCGGCGATGTCCAGGGCGAGGTCGCGGGCGTCGGTGGGCGGCAGTGGTCCGTCCGCCAGCAGCTGGACCAGGCTGGTGGCGGCGACCCACTCGCTGACGACGTAGACCACGCCGTCGACCTGGCTGGCGTCCAGGACCCGCAGGAACCGCGCGTCGGTGAGGACGGCGGCCCGGCGGGCGGCCCGCAGCACCCGGTCGGCCTGCTCGGCCTGCGCCTCGGTCGCGGGCAGGAGGCACACCCCGACCGGCCGGTCGAGCAGCTCGTCCTGGGCCCGCCAGTACGTCGTGCCGTCGGCCGCCCCGAGATGCTCCTCGAGCCGGTAGCGGTCGACGAGCCGGGTGCCCGGCTCGACGGCATTCGGCGACACGGGACTCCTGACGGGCGGCAGCGGGCGGTCCAGGCCTGCGTCGGCAGGCACGGGTCCATCGTAAGTGCGGCCTACCCCGAGGGCTGGGGGTCAGTCCTGCCCGGGAGCGTCGGTCAGCTGCTGACGCTGCGGCCTCGCGCGGTGCGGCTGACCTCGGCCCACTTGCGGGTCTTGTCCCAGCGGAACAGGATCAGGGTCTTGGCCTCCCGGCTGACCCGCAGGTGCACGGTGCCGTCCGGGTCGATGGTGAAGCCCTTGGGCGACACGGTGTTGCCGGGGTCCTGCTCGGTGGCCGAGGTCACGGCGGCGGCGTACGCGGCCTGGACGTCGTGCGTCTCGTCCCAGACGGCGGACGCCTCCATGGCCGCGGTGGATCCCTGGTCGGCCACGTTGGCCGTGGTGCTGGCGACCGAGATGGCGTCGAAGAGCACGAAGCCCGCCACCGCGAAGACGAGGGCGATCTTGGTCAACCAGCTGATCACGATCCCGCCACCGTCGGACGTCGGGACACCGGTGGACCGCATGAGGGCAGCGCGCATGGTCTCTGTGTCGGACGTCTCAGGCTCTCGCTTGAGGGCCGGGTCTTGAGTTGCGAGACCGGATGCCCAGCCGAGCCAGCAGGTCGGTGAGCTCGCGGACGTGCAGGGCGCGGGCCGCACCGACGTACCCGAGCAGGAGCACCAGCCCGCCGGCTGCCAGTGAGGCAGCCGACCCGCCGAGCCCGTCGCCGAGCCACCGGCCCACCAGCCAGGCCACCACCCACCCCAGCAGCCCGGCGGGCACGGCGGCCGCCAGCAGTCGCACGTAGTGCCGGACGACGTAGTGGCCGTCCAGGCCGCCGGTCCGGCGCCGGAGCACCGACGTGGACAGCGCCAGGCCGCCCAGGTAGGTCACCGAGTAGGCCAGCGCGACGCCGACCATCTTCCAGCGAAGCGGCAGCACGGCGTACGCGGCCAGGGCAAGAAGGACGTTGGTGGCCGCGATCGCCACCTGCAGCAGGAACGGGGTGCGGGTGTCCTCGAAGGCGTAGAAGCCGCGCAGGGCGATGTACTGCGCCGAGAACGCCGGCAGGCCGAGGGCGAAGGCGGCGGTGACCAGTCCGATGTAGTGGGCGCCGGCCACCGACGTGCCGGAGTAGAGCACGCCGGTGAGGTCCGGCCCGAGTGCCACCAGGGCCGCGGCCGCCAGCACGATGCCGACCCCGGTCAGCCGCCAGGCCTCGGACAGCGAGGCGCGCACGGCGGGCAGGTCGCGGTCGGCGGCCTGGCCGCTGAGCCGGGGCAGCAGGCCGGTCATGACCGAGACCGTGATGATCGAGTGCGGCAGGATGAAGATGAGGTACGCCGTCGCGTAGGCGCCGTAACCCACGCCGTAGGCAAGCAGGGCGTCCTTGGCCTCGACACCGGCGCGCACGCCCAGGTTCACGATCACGATGTAGGCCAGCTGGTTGACCAGGACGAACATCAGCGTCCACTTGGCGAGCTCGCGGGCCTTGCCCAGACCCACGCCGCGGAAGTCGAAGCGCGGTTGCCAGTGGAATCCGGTCCGGCGCAGCACCGGGACGAGCACCAGCGCCTGGGCCGCCACCCCAAGGGTGGTGCTGGCCCCGAGGAAGGCGATCTCGGCGGTGCTCAGCGAGGACGGGTCGGAGGCGTCGACGGTGTAGGCCGCGATGAAGACCAGGCCCGCCGCGATCGTGATCAGGTTGTTGACGACAGGAGCCCACATCATCGGGCCGAAGCTGCCACGGGCGTTGAGCACCTGGCCGAGCATCGAGTAGAGCCCGTAGAACAGGATCTGCGGCAGGCACCAGAACGCCAGCAGCGTCGCCACCCGGAAGTCGGCCCGGCTCAGGTCGCTGAGCATCGTGTAGAGCCCGATCACCAGCGGTGCGGCGAGGGTGGCCGCCGCGGCCGCCACCCCGAGCACCAGGAGGGCGAGGGTCAACAGCCGGTCGGTGTAAGCCCGGGAGTGCTCCGCGCCCTCCTTCATGGCCCGGACCAGCTGGGGCACGAACACGGCGTTCAGGACGCCGCCGGCCAGCAGGATGTAGATGATGTTGGGCACGGTGTTCGCCACCGTGAACGTGTCGAAGGTCAGGGCCTGGCCGAGGGCTGCCACCAGGACAGCGCTGCGGACGAAGCCGAGCGCCCGGGAGGCGACCGTGCCCGCGGCCATCACCGTGGACGCGCGCAGCAGCGAGCGGGCCGGAGCCCGGACGGAGACGGGGTCGAGCGGGTCGACCGGGTCCGGGGCCGCGTCCGCGGTCGCGTCGTTGCCGCTCATGCCGTCACGTCCGCGGGCTCGTCGCTGGGGTCGGGCTGGCCGGGGTCGTCGGGGTCCTCGGGGTCGTGATCGTCACCGGGGCCGCCGGGTCCGTCCCGGCGCGCGGCCCGCACCCGGCGGGCGACCCGCAGGCCAGCGGCCACGAACAGCACGATGGCTGCGCCGACGGTGATCACCAGCGCCACCGCGCCGATCTGGGTGACGTTGACGTGCAGCAGCACCGGCTGGCCGTAGCTCTCGCCGCTCGCCGTCTGCAGGGTGGCCTCCACGACGACCGGGCCGCCGGCCACCGCGGTCGCCGGCACCTCGACCTGGATCTTCCGGTTCGGCCCGATCACCTGGGGCGCGAGGGGCGGGTCCAGCCGAAGCCGCGGTGTCTGCGGCTCCAGCCGCAGCACGACCACGACCTCCTGCGGCAGGTCGTTGACCAGGGTGAGCGGGATCCGGCCGGACCGGCTGCCGAAGGTGAAGCTGCCCGGCTGGACCCGGACCCGGCCGCGCAGGTTCACCAGGTGGTCCTGCTCACGCTCGAACCGGATGGACCGGCTGTCGCGGCCGCGCCACCAGGTCGACTCCAGCCGCAGCAGCGCGTTCTGCAGCCGCGGCACGAACGGAGACGGGTCGGACAGGATGCCGGCGAAGTTGTCGATGCTGGCCTGCTGCTTGTCCAGCGCCCGCAGGTAGGGCTCGGGCAGCTCGCGGGCCCGCTGGGAGCGCGGGTAGCGCAGCCGGGCCCGCTCGACGTCGGGCGGCACGCTGGCGGCGAGAGCGCGCAGGCTCACCGGCGCCGCCCACGGTGCGGTCGCCATCGTCTGCAGCTGGTCGAGGAACTCCGGGGTCGGGTCCCACCGGCGCGGGGGCATCAGGACGATGGTCCGGGCGGTGCCGGTGCCGGGGAGCTCGGAGGTGATCATGGCCGTCTCGGCGACCACCCGCTGGGCGGCCAGAACCGGGTTGCCGGTGCCGGGTCTCGCCCGGCCGAGCAGGTCCACCAGCCCCGGGTCGGCGACCAGGGCGGCGACGGGATCGCCGCCGGCGGACAGCTCGGCCCGGGCGGACGGCGTATAGCTCAGGTCGATGGTCGGCGGGAGCGCGCGGCCGTCCAGGACCACCGAGGTCATGTCGTCGCGGCCGAGGGCGGCCAGGGTGTCGCGGTCGAGGTAGCCCCCGGCCGGCCAGGCAAGGCCGGGCACCACGTCCGCCGCCGGCAGCAGGTCGGCGAGCACGTCCACGCCGGTGACGCGGGCCCTCGGGATCTCGGACTCGTTGCCGTGGCGCACCAGCGCAGTCAGATCCGGGTCGGCGTAGGGCAGCGCCAGCACGTCCCGCCCGGCGGTGGCTGCCCGCAGCTCGGTCAGCCAGCGCTTGGCCAGCACGTCACCCTTGCCGGGGACGGTGCCGCCGTCCGGCGCGGCGACCCGATAGCTGTTGCCGTCGGCCATGTCCGCGACGGTCTCCACCAGGTCGGGGTCGAGGACCCAGGTCAGGCCGGCGCCCTGCTCGAGCTCGTTCCCGGCGTGCAGCAGCCGGTCCAGCCGGCCGCCGGTCTCCAGCGCGGTGGCCAGCGAGTCGTCGGCGAAGACTCCCGTGCTGAGCCGCACCGGCGCCGCGACCAGCGGCCAGAGCCAGCTGAACCCGGTGGGCACGAAGTCCCGGGTGCTCGGCACCCACGGCAGCAGGCTGCGGGTGAACGCCAGCCGGCCGGGCTCCCCGTCGCCGCGGGCCCCCACGACCTCGATGCCGAGCGCGTACACCCCGAACCCGGTCAGCGCGGTCACGCCGTCCAGCGGCTGCTGCAGGTCGAACGGCGTGGTGGCCCCCGGCACGAGGTCGGAAAGCGGTGCCTCGACCACCACGTCGCCCTCCCGGCTGGAGACCCGCCCGGTCATCACCGCGGCCAGCTCGGACCGGCTGTTGAGCCGGGTGTCGGAGAGCCGGACCCGGACCACGGCGTCGTGCACCGTTTGGTCGCCGCGGTTGGTGACCGTCCCGGCGACGTGCAGCGTGGTGCCGGCGGTCGCGCTGGGCGTCAGCGCGGTGATAGCCAGCCGGACTCCTCCGGCGGCGCGCGCGGCGGTCGGCGCGCCGAGCACCCCGACGGCCCCGACGGCCCCGACCAGCAGTGCGACCAGGCCGGCCGCAGCGGCGCGACGCATCCCCCGGACCGGCTCCGAGGGGCAGCTCACGCGGTGTCCGCCAGCAGTCCGGCTGCTGTCTCCGCGAGCCGCCGCTCCCCGGCGTACGCGAGCCGGTCGGTCAGCTCCGCCAGCGGGACCCAGGCCACCTCGTCGACCTCGACGTCGTCGTCGCTGAGCTGCCCGCCTGACGCTTCCAGCAGGTAGTGGTGCACGGTTTTGTGGATCCGGCGGTCCTCGGCCACGAACCAGTAGTCGATGGTGCCCAGGACGGCGAGCACCCGCCCGCGGATGCCCGTCTCCTCCTCGACCTCGCGGATCGCGGCGTCCTCGGCGGTCTCGCCGTCCTCGAGGTGGCCCTTGGGAAGGGACCAGAGCAGCCGACCCCGCCGGTCGACCCGGCCGATCAGCGCCGCCCGGGGGGCGCCGTCGCTGCGGTCCACCACCAGCCCGCCCGCGGAGGTCTCCTCGACCTTGCGGAGGCCACGCGCCCGCGCCGCCGGCTGGCGCTGCCGGGGCCGCCGGGGGGAAGGGGAGCGGGCCATCCGTCGATCGTAGCCAGCCTGCCCTCGACCGGGCCGGAGCCCGCTGGGCGGTCGCGGGCGTCGCAGGCGGGGCCACCGCCGTACCCTTGCCTCCCGTGCCTGACCTGCCCGCGCCCGCGACCGAGCCGCCGGCGCCGCTGACCCTGCAGACGGCCCAGCGCCGGCTGGCGGCCGGCCTGGTGGAGCTCACGCCGGTGCTCGGTGGGCTGGCCGAACGGTTCGCGGCGGCGGGCCACAGCCTGGCGCTGGTGGGCGGGCCGGTGCGCGACCTGCTCATCGGCCGGCCGTCACCGGACCTCGACCTGACCACCGACGCGCGCCCGGACGCCGTGCGCGAGCTACTGAAGGACTGGGCCGACGCCTGGTGGGAGGTCGGCATCGCGTTCGGCACCGTCGGGGCCCGCAAGGGCGACCACGTGGTCGAGGTGACGACGTACCGGGACGAGATCTACCGCTCCGAGTCGCGCAAGCCGGAGGTGACCTACGGGGACACGCTCGAGGCCGACCTCCTCCGCCGCGACTTCACCGTGAACGCGATGGCGGTGGTGCTGCCGTCGGCGCGGTTCGTGGACCCGTACGGCGGCCTGGACGACCTCGCCGCTGGGCTGCTGCGGACCCCCGGACGGCCGGAGGACTCCTTCAGCGACGACCCGCTGCGGATGCTGCGGGCTGCGCGGTTCGCCGCCCAGCTCGGGCTGCGGGTCGACCCTGCGTTGCTCGCCGCGATCACCGCGATGGCCGACCGGATCTCGATCGTCTCGGCGGAGCGGGTGCGCGACGAGCTGGTGAAGCTGGTGCTGGCGCGGGACCCGCGGGCCGGGCTCGCGTTGCTGGTGTCGACCGGGCTGGCCGACCGGGTGCTGCCCGAGCTGCCCCGGCTGGCGCTGGAGATCGACGAGCACCACCGGCACAAGGACGTCTACGAGCACACCCTCACGGTGCTGGAGCAGGCGATCGCACTGGAGGGGGCCGATGGCCCCGATCTCGTGCTCCGGCTGGCCGCGCTGATGCACGACGTGGGCAAGCCGAAGACCCGTCGGTTCGAGCCCGGCGGTGGGGTCTCGTTCCACCACCACGAGGTGGTCGGGGCCAAGTTGACCCGGGCCCGGCTGCGCGCCCTGCGGTTCCCCAAGGACGTGGTCGAGGACGTGTCCCGGCTGGTCGAGCTGCACCTGCGGTTCCACGGCTACGGCAGCGGGGAGTGGACCGACTCCGCCGTACGCCGGTACGTCACCGACGCCGGCCCGCT
Source organism: uncultured Actinomycetota bacterium (assembly GCA_963728425.1). Classification (GTDB taxonomy): domain Bacteria; phylum Actinomycetota; class Actinomycetes; order JACCUZ01; family JACCUZ01; genus JAVEDA01. Next base: position 357,358 of record CAVSKC010000002.1, on the reverse strand, counting down.
GCTCGACCGGCTGCACAAGCTGACCCGGTCGGACTGCACCACCCGCAACCGGCGCAAGGCGGCGGCTCTTTCGCGCACCTACGACTCGCTCGAGGAGCGGATCGCCCGGCTGCGCGAGCAGGAGGAGCTGGACTCGATCCGGCCCGACCTGGACGGCGACGCAATCATGGCGATCCTCGGTGTCCCGCCGGGTCCCGTGGTCGGGCAGGCCTGGCGGCACCTCAAGGAGGTCCGCCTCGAGCAGGGCCCGCTCTCCCCGGAAGCCGCCGAGGCCGAGCTCCGAGCCTGGTGGGCCACCCAGCAGCCCTGACCGTCCGTCGCGACGGGCCGCGCCCTACCCGGCGTACCGGGGCCGCCGTTTGACCACGTATGGCAGGCGTGTCGGTACTTCCCGAGGCGTGTGCACCTGGCGAAGTACCCACTCACCTGCCATACGTGGTCGACGGGGAGTCGGGTCAGGCCGTGACGGTGCGGGTGGTGAGGTGCTTGGTGGCGCGGGCGTAGAGGATGGCGGTGGCGGCGTAGCCGAGGGCCACTACGGCGTAGACCGGGCGGGAGTTGCCGTCGGCCGGCAGCGCCACCGCGCCGAACGCCGCGGCGGACACGAACGCGATGTTGAAGATGACGTCGTAGAACGAGAACACCCGGCCGCGGAAGGCGTCGTCGACGGAGGTCTGCACGATCGTGTCGACGCAGATCTTCGACCCCTGCGCCGCGACGCCGAGCACGAACGCCCCGACGTAGAGCAGCCACTCGCTGAGCACGACCACGAACACGGCCTCCGCCACCGCGGCCATCGCGAAGCAGACCACGATCCAGGTCTGCTTGCGCACTCGCTGGGTCACCTCCGGCGTGACCACCGCCGCGACGAAGAAGCCGACCCCCGACGCGGCGAAGACACCCGCAAGTCCGGCCAGGCCCGCGTCGACGTCGTCCGGGTCGTGGAAGTACGACCGGAACAGCAGGATCGCCGAGATGGTCGAGACGCCGTAGAAGAAGCGGTGCCCACCGATCGCCGCGAGGGCGTGCCCGGCGGGGCGGTGGTGCCACACGTGTCGGGCGCCGTCGACCAGGCCGCGGGCCACCCGGCGTACGGCCTCACGGGTCTGCGGCGGTTCGGCGTCGAGGTCCGGCCCGAGCAGGTCCTTGTCCATCCGGGCCGCCAGCCCGCCGGCCACCGCGTAGGCCAGCGCCGCGACCACGATGACCTCGGCGTCGGCGTTGCCCCCGTCACCGAACAGCCGCTTGAGCCCGAAGCCGATCCCGCCGCCGAGGATCGCCACCACGGTGCCGGTGGTGGTCGACACCGAGTTGGCCATCACCAGCTCGGCCCGGGTCACCACGTGCGGGAGCGCGGCCGACAGCCCGGCCAGGAAGAACCGGTTCACCGACAGGCAGGCGAGCACGGCGGCATAGAGGGGTACGCCGGTCACGTCCGCCGCGCTGAGCGCGGCCACACCGAGCACCATGGCGGCGCGGAGCAGGTTGGCCACCACCAGGATCTGCCGGCGCCGCCAGCGGTCCAGCAGCACACCCGCGAACGGACCGACCAGCGAGTAGGGCAGCAGCAGGGTCGCGAACGCGGCCGCGACGCTGCCCGCCGACGTCTGCCGCTCGGGCGAGAAGAAGAACAGGCTGGCGAGCGCGGCCTGGAACGCGCCGTCCGCGGCCTGCGAGGTCAGCCGGGTCGCGAACAGCCGGCGGAAGTCGCGGTGCCGTACGACGGCACGGAGGTCGCCGGCGAAGCCCATGCCTGGGAGCGTACGGCGGGCACGGTGGCCCTCATGACGAAGCGGACCGGCTGGCGTACCCCCGAGGGGGCCGCCAGCCGGTCCGCTTCGTGACGAGACCGCGTGCGGTCTAGCGCTCGATCGTCCCCGCGATGAACTGCTCGACGAGATCCTTCGCCGTGTCGTCGTCGTGCTGCTCCGGCGGCGACTTCATGAAGTAGCTCGACGCCGAGAGGATCGGGCCGCCGATGCCGCGGTCCATCGCGATCTTCGCGCAGCGCAGCGCGTCGATGATGACGCCGGCCGAGTTCGGCGAGTCCCACACCTCGAGCTTGTACTCGAGGTTCAGCGGCACGTCGCCGAAGTTGCGGCCCTCGAGCCGGACGTAGGCCCACTTGCGGTCGTCCAGCCACTGCACGTAGTCGGACGGGCCGATGTGCACGTTGCGGGCCGACAGCTTGTTCTCCATGTTGCTGGTGACGGCCTGCGTCTTGGAGATCTTCTTGGACTCGAGGCGGTCGCGCTCCAGCATGTTCTTGAAGTCCATGTTGCCGCCGACGTTGAGCTGGTAGGTGCGGTCCAGGATCACGCCGCGGTCCTCGAACAGCTTCGCCAGCACGCGGTGCGTGATGGTGGCGCCGACCTGCGACTTGATGTCGTCGCCGACGATCGGCACGCCGGCGTCGGTGAACTTCTGCGCCCACTCGGGGGTGCCGGCGATGAAGACGGGGAGGGCGTTGACGAAGCCGACCCTGGCGTCGATGGCGCACTGCGCGTAGAACTTCGCGGCGGCCTCGGAGCCGACGGGCAGGTAGCAGACGAGGACGTCGACCTTGTTGTCCTTGAGCACCTGCACCACGTCGACCGGCTCGTCGTCGGACTCGGTGATCGTCTCGCGGTAGTACTTGCCGAGGCCGTCGAGGGTGTGGCCGCGCTGGACCGTGACGCCGGTCGGCGGCACGTCGCAGATCTTGATGGTGTTGTTCTCGCTGGCGTTGATGGCGTCGGAGAGGTCGCTGCCGACCTTCTTCGCGTCCACGTCGAACGCAGCGACGAACTCCACGTCCCGGACGTGGTAGTCGCCGAACTGGACGTGCATGAGCCCGGGGACGCGGCTCTGCGGGTCGGCGTCCTTGTAGTACTCGACGCCCTGGACCAGCGACGAGGCGCAGTTGCCGACGCCGACGATGGCCACTCGTACCGAACCCATGGGTGCTCCTTCTCAGGTGGTTCTATCTCGTGGTCTTCGGGTGACTCGCGGCGGCGCCGCTCGTCGTCGATCAGCTCGGACAGCCAGCGGACCTCACGCTCGACCGACTCCAGCCCGTGCTGGTGCAGCTCGAGGGTGTAGCCGTCGACCCGCTCCCGGCTGCGGGCGAGGGCGGCCCGGAAGCCGTCCACCCGCTCCTCCAGCCGGGACCGGCGACCCTCGAGGATCCGCAGCCGGGTCTGGGCGTCGGTCCGGCCGAAGAACGCGAAGTGCACCCCGAAGCCCTCGTCGTCCCAGGCCGACGGACCGCTCTCGGCCAGCAGCGCGGCGAAGTGCTCCTTGCCCTCCGCCGTGAGCTGGTAGACGATCCGGGACCGCTTGCCGAGGACGGCGGGCGCGTCGACCTGCTCGCTCACCAGGCCGGCCGCCAGCAGCGACTTGAGGCACGGGTAGAGCGAGCCGTAGGAGAACGCGCGGAAGGCGCCGAGGGTGGCGTTGAGGCGCTTGCGCAGCTCGTAGCCGTGCATGGGAGTCTCGTGCAGCAGGCCGAGGACGGCGAACTCGAGCACGTCTGACCTCTTGGCCACGCCGAGCCTCCCGTCCCTGATGACCGTACCGCCGATATATCGAGCTGATACATCGGGACGATAGGCGGGGGACGCCGCGATGGCAAGCCCGAAACATCCCTCCCGCGGGCCGGGCCGACCGTCGTACGCTCGTCGGCGTGTGGTCCCAGCGGTCGGTGATCGACTACGGACTGGCCCGCCGCGCGACGCTGACGTCGCTGCAGGGGGCGGGTGCGGTCACGCGTGAGGACGCCTGCGACGCCCACCCGTACCTGCTGCTCGCCGCCCGGCACCACGGCGAGCCCACCGGCCGGGAGTGCCCGGTGTGCCGCGCGGAGCTGCTGGTCGAGGTGAGCTACGTCTACGGCGACCAGCTGGGCCGTTACCAGGGCCGGGTCAAGGGCCGCGCCGAGCTGGTCGAGATGGCCCACGAGCACGGCGAGTTCACGGTGTACGTCGTCGAGGTGGGCCGCGGGTGCGGCTGGAACCATCTGGTCCGCTCCTACGTCCTGGGGGACGGAGTCGACCGGCGGGTGGCGCGCGGGTCGCGCCGGACGGCGTACGCCGGTTCGTCGTACGGCGCGGAGGGGTAACCAGCCACCGTCGTTACGCTGGCGACCCACTCCCCCGCCCTCGGCGCCGAAGGACCTGCAGAACCCGTGAGATCCATGACAGTCGACTACCCGCGTGCTGCGTACGACGGCTTCCGCCGCTATGTGCCGTCGTGGCGGCAGTTCCTGGCGCTGGCCGGGGTGGGGTTCCTCGCGGTGGTCGCATTGCTGGGCGTCGCCTACGCCGCGACCCCGATCCCGGCGCCGAAGTCCCTGATCTCGGCGCAGACGACGATCGTCTACTACGACGACGGCAAGACCGAGATCGGCCGCTTCGGCGACCAGAACCGGATCATCATCCCGCTCGACCAGGTGCCCGACCACGTGCAGAAGGCCGTGCTCGCGGCGGAGGACCGGTCCTTCTACGAGAACCGCGGCATCTCCCCGACCGGCATCGCGCGGGCGTTCTGGACCAACCTGCGCGGCGGCGCCACCCAAGGCGGCTCGACGATCACCCAGCAGTACGCGAAGAACGCCTACCTGTCCTCGGAGCGCACCTACACGCGCAAGTTCAAGGAGTTCTTCATCGCGGTGAAGCTGGCCCGCCGGGACGACAAGGACAAGATCCTCGCGGACTACCTCAACACCATCTACTTCGGGCGCGGCGCCTATGGCATCCAGACCGCGGCGCAGACCTACTTCGGGGTCGACGCGAAGGACCTGACGGTCGAGCAGGGCGCGGTGCTCGCGTCGGTCATCCGCTCACCAGCGGGCTACGACCCGGAGAACCACGCCGACCGGCTGGCCGGCCGATTCAACTACGTGCTGGACGGGATGGTCGCCAAGGGCTGGCTGAAGGCGGGCGACCGGGCCGGCATGCAGGTGCCACCACTCGCCACGGCCAGCAAGCCGAAGGGTGGCTCGAACTACTACCTGATGGACACCGTGCGGCGTGAGCTCAAGGCGCACGACTTCACCGACCAGGACATCGACCTCGGCGGCCTGCGGGTGATCACAACCTTCGACAAGCGCTCGCAGCGCGCGGCCGTGCGCGCGGTGCGCCAGGAGAGGCCCCGGGAGAACGCCCGCAACGTGCACATCGGCTTGTCCGCCGTGCAGCCAGGAACCGGGGCGGTCGTCGCGATGTACGGCGGTGGGACCGCCGGCGGTCTGAACGAGGTCACCCAGGCACGGGTGCAACCGGGCTCCGCGTTCAAGCCGTTCGCGCTCGCCGGCGCACTGCGCGACGGCATCGGGCTCAAGAGCCGCTACTCCGGCAACTCGCCGCTCGACCTGCCGGGCACCGACAAGCAGGTCAACAACGAGTTCGACCGCGACTACGGGTCGTCCGTCGACCTGGTCAAGGCGACCGAGCAGTCGATCAACACGGCGTTCGTCGACCTGACGCTGGACATGGGACCGCGCAAGGTCGTCGACGCGGCAGTCGACGCCGGCATCCCCGCGGACACCCCCGGCCTGGAGGCCAACGCGGTCAACACTCTCGGCACGGCGTCGGTGCGCAACATCGACATGTCCACGGCGTACGCGACCTTCGCGGCCAAGGGCAAGGCGGCCACGTGGTACACCGTGCAGGAGGTGAAGGGCGCCAACGGCGGCACCCGGTACGAGGCCCATCCGAAGACGACGCGGGCCTTCGACGAGGACATCACCTCCGACGTGAGCTACGCACTCCAGCAGGTGGTGAAGAACGGCACGGGCACGGAGGCGCTCTCGCTGGACCGCCCGGCCGCCGCCAAGACGGGGACCGCCGCACTCCGGCCGGACACCACGACGTCCGCCTGGTTCGTCGGCTACACCCCGCAGCTGTCGGCAGCCGTCGACTTCTACAAGGGGACTGGCAGGGCAGACCTCGACGGTGTCGGCGGCTTGTCCACCTTCTTCGGCGGTGAGTACCCCGCGCGGATCTGGACGGCGTTCATGACCGCGGCGTTGCAGAACAAGGATGTCGAGACGTTCCCGCCGCCGGCGTACGTCGGTGAGACGGTGAACCCGCAGCCCACCTTCACGCCGTCGCCGACCGAGACGACCGAGACCCCGACCGAGACCCCGACCGAGACCCCGACGCCGCTACCAACGACGCCGTTGCCGTCGACGCCGCCGGGCCCGCCGTCGACACCACCGGGTCAGTCACCGACGGACACCATCATCATCTCGCCACCACCCGCCTGATCGGATGACCGACCACGAGCTCGTCGCCCCGTCGCGGGACGACACGGTCGTCCGGCTGGCCAGTGAGGCTGTCGGTGGCCCGCTGGGGCGCCGGGCCCGGCTCGGGTCGTCGTGGTGGACGCCGTTGCGCGTGCTGCTGGCGCTGACGTTCCTCACCTGCGGGGTGGGGCTGGTGCAGAAGGACTGGTGCCGCGACAACGCCTGGGGTGCGCCGGGTGTCTACACCCACGCTTGCTACAGCGACATTCCGCCGCTGTACTACGGCCGCGGGCTGGCCGATGGCGAGGTGCCCTACATCGGCCAGTCGGAGGACCGGCAGGTGGAGTACCCCGTGCTCACCGGTGCGGTGATGTGGCTGACCGCGCAGCTGGTGCCGCCCAGCGACGTGCCGTCGGACCGGTCCCGCTGGTACTTCGACATCAACGCGATCGGGCTTGCGCTCGCGGCGGCCGTGGCAGTCGGTGCGACCGCGGCGGTGGCCGGACGACGGCCCTGGGACGCGGCGATGTTCGCCCTTGCCCCGGGCCTCGCGCTCGCCGGCACGATCAACTGGGACCTGTACGCCGTGGCGCTGCTCGCCCTCGGCATGCTGGCGTGGGCCCGGGAGAGACCGGTGGCCGCGGGCGTGCTGATCGGGCTGGCGGCGGCGACCAAGTTCTACCCGCTGTTCGTGCTGGGGCCGTTGCTGGTGCTGTGCCTGCGGGCCGGCCGGATGCGGGAGTTCTGGACCGCGTTCGTTGCGGCGGTGTGCGCGTGGGCCGCCGTCAACGTGCCGGTGATGCTGGCGGACTTCGACGGCTGGTCGAAGTTCTACCGGCTGTCGCAGGACCGCGACGCGGGGTTCAGCTCGATCTGGTTCGTGCTCTCGCAGCAGGGCCATCCGGTGCCGGCTGGTGCGCTGAACGTCCTGGCCGGTGGGCTGTTCGCCGTGGCTTGTCTGGGGATCGCGGTGCTGGGACTGTCGGCCGAGCGTCGACCCCGGTTGCCACAGCTGGTGTTCCTCGTCGTGGCGGCCTTCCTGCTGACCAACAAGGTGTACTCGCCGCAGTACGTGCTGTGGTTGATCCCCCTGGCGGTGCTCGCCCGCCCCCGCTGGCGGGACTTCCTGATCTGGCAGGCCGGCGAGGTCGTGCACTTCGTCGGCATCTGGCTGCTGCTGGCGGGCTACCCGCCGGGGCGGCCCGAGCGGGCGCTCAGCGACGACGGGTACGGCCTCACGGTGATGGCGCACGTGGTGGCCACGCTGTGGCTGTGCGCCGTGATCGTCCGCGACATCCTGCACCCGGAGCAGGACCCGGTCCGGGAGGTGTCCGCCGACGGCGAGGCCGACGACGACCCGGCCGGTGGCGTCCTCGACGGCACCGACGACGCCTGGCGCCTCGTCCGCACCTGACCGTCCGGCGGCTCGGCTGAGGCGGCGTCGACCACGTATGGCAGGCGAGTCGGCACATTGCAAGGCACCTGCGCCTCGGGAAGTACCCATACGCCTCGCAAGGAAAGGCCGAGTCACGCACCTCCAGCCGTCAGGCCTCTGTGGACGACCGGCCTCCGCCCATCCGGCGCGCTGCCATCGTCGTCCGATGCACCGAACACCGTTCCTGCACCCGACGCTGCTGGCTCAGGCCGGGACGCAGCGGGGTGTCTTCACAGCCGAACAGGCCCGCCGCCTCGGTGGTCACACCGTCGACGACCTCCAGTGGCTGCGCCGGCGGCGACATCTGGTGGCCCTTCGTCGCGGTGTCTACGCGCTGCGCGCCGCGTACGACGGTGCCGACCCGCCTACCCAGCACGGCATGCGGGTCGCAGCACTCGGACTCGCCCTGACCGCCCCGGCGACGCTCAGCCACGAGTCGGCTGCCATCGAGCTCGGCCTCGAGCTCCTCGACCCCGACCTTGCGTCGTTGCACGTGACCCGACCGATCGCGGCGAGCTCACGTCGTGAGGCAGGAGTCGTCCATCATGCGGCCGACCTGCCCGAGCACCACGTCGTACGTCGGGATGGGCTGCTCGACCTGACCACCCTGGCGCGCACCGCGATCGACGTCGGTCGCGCCACCGACCGGTTCGAGTGCGCGGTCGCCGCTCTCGACTCGGCCCTCCGGATGGGCGTCCCAGCCGAGGAGCTCCGGGATGTGTTCACACGCTGCCGGTCCTGGCCCGGGGCTCGGCTGCTGAGCGGCGCCCTGCCGATCGCGGACGGTCGCGCCGACAACCCGGGTGAGTCGTGGTCCCGAGTGATCCTGATCAGGCTCGGCCTCGCTCCGTCGGACCTCCAGGTGCGGCTCGAGGACGAGGACGGGCTGATTGGCTACGCCGACTTCGGCTGGGGCGAGGACGTCGTCGGAGAGCTGGACGGCAAGGGAAAGTACGGGATCGGAGTCGACACGGACCCGGTCGAGGCGGTGCGCATCGTGCGTCGCGAGAAGCGACGGGAGGACCGGATCCGCGGCCTGGGGCGAGAGGTCGCACGGTGGGAGGGCGCCCATCACTACCGCCCAGGCGTGATCGGGCAGCGGGTGCGAGCCGCGATGGCGCGAGCCGCCCAGCGCCGTCGGCCGGCCTGAGGGGTCGCTCGCCCCGGCACTTTGCGAGGCCAGTCGGTACTGAGCGAGGCACCTGCGCCTCGCAGGGTGCCGACCCGCCTGCCATACGTGGTCGACTCCGGCTCGACGGCGGCTCGACGGCGGCTCGACGGCGGCTCGACGGCGGCTCGACTCCGGCTCGACGGCGGCTCAGATGGTGGGGAGGGGGCGGACGTGGTCGGGGTGCAAGGTGGTGAGGCGGACGTCGCAGTCGAGCTCGGTGCCGATCGCGGGGGGCTCGACGGAGGCGGGCATCAGCAACAGGGACACGTGCATGTGCGGCGGCTCGGCGAACCAGCGCTGCTTGCCCGCCCACCGGAACGGTGACAGCGACAGGTTGGCCGCCGCGAGCGTGCCGACGGCGATCGCCTTGCTGCGCCCCACCGGGCCACGGACCGTCCGCGGCGCCTCGAGCGCGACACCGTGCGCGGTCCCGCCGCTGACCACGACCAGGTGGCAGTCCCGCGCCGCGCGCCGCCGCCGGTAGCCGTAGTGGGTGCCGCGCGCGAGCCGGTGCACGTCGAGCACGGTGCCGCGCGCCTGCAGCGCCCCTCGGTCGCCCAGCCAGAGCGAGGTGCCGATCCGCGGCCGGAACGTCGTGCCCGGGAAGTCCCGGCGCAGCCCGCTCAGGTCCAAGGCCGTCAGGTGGCTGACGAAGGCGACAGACGTCGGTACGCCGGCAGCAGCGAGCCGCCGCAGCCAGCCGGCAACCTCCGCCGCCGGGTCGTAGCCGCCGTGCCGGTCCATCGGCAGGTGGAACGCCAGGCCGTCCAGCCGCAGCCCGGCCGCCACCTCGGCGAGCACCGGCATGTCGCCATCGGCGAGCCCGTGCCGGTGCATCGACGTCATGGCCTCGACCACGACGCGAGCCGCCCCGGCCGCGCGCACGCTCTCGACGTGGGCGACCGTCTGCACGATCCGCCCGGTCGGGTCGTCGAACGGCCGCGGGTAGGACGGGGTCAGCACCAGCACGTCACCGGGGAAGGCGTCCCGCACCGCCGGCAGCTCGTCGACGGTCCCGACCGCGACCGTGTCCACACCGAGCAGCGCGGCCTCGGCAGCCAGCCGCGGGTTCCCGAGCCCATAGCCGTTGCCCTTGATGACCGGCACGATGTCCGGGGTGGTCGCGACGGTCGCCGCCAGGTGTGCGCGCCAGCGAGCCTCGTCGACGTACAGCGTGAAGGTCATGGCCGGGTCACCCGCGCCGAGCCAGGTACAGCTCGAAGGCCTTGAACAGCACCTTGTTCAGCGGCAGGTCCCACTCACCGAGGTACTCGACCGCCTCGCCGCCGGTGCCGAGCTTGAACTGGATCAGCCCGAAGTGCGGGTCGTCCTCGGCCAACGTGTCGGTGATGCCGCGCAGGTCGTAGACGGTGGCGCCGGCCGCCTTCGCGTCGCGCAGCATCGCCCACTGCACCGCGTTCGAGCCGCGCACCTCGCGCTTCGCCGTCGACGAGGCGCCGTAGGAGTACCAGGCGTGCTGGCCGACCCGCACCATCGTGGTCGCGGCGACCAGGTCGCCCTCGTGCTCGGCCAGGTAGAGCCGGATCCGGTCCGGGTCCTCGGCCCGCATCGCGTCCCACATCCGCCGGAAGTACGACACCGGCCGGCCGGTGAAGTGGTCGCGTGTCGGCGGTCTCGAGGTAGAGCGCGTGGAACGCGGCCAGGTCGTCGGCCGACCCCTGCCGCACGACGACGCCGAGCTTCTCGGCCTTCTTGATGTTCCGCCGCCACAGCTGGTTGAAGCCCTTCAGCAGCTCGTCCTCGGAGCGTCCCGTCGAGCGGCACCTGGAACACATACTGCGGCTGCCCGGCGGCGAACCCCTCCTCGGTCGACGGCGCCCGCCACCCAGCGCGGGCCAAGGCGGTCGCGACCCCCTCCCCGACGTCGTCGGTGGCATCAGCCGGTACGTCGGCAAGACGCCGCGCGCTGCCGTCGGCGATGGCGGCCTTGACGGTCGCGGCCGACCATCGGCGGCGCACGACCGGCGGGCCCATCTTGATGCCGAACGCACCCGCGTCCCGCAGGTGGTCGACCATCGGGTCCAGCCAGCCCGCCAGGTCGTCGGAGGCCCAGTCGAGCACCGGGCCCTCCGGCAGGTAGGCCAGGAACCGCTTCACCTTCGGCACCTGCCGCAGCAGCACCAGGCCGACGCCCACGAGGGTGCCGCCATCGTCGTACCAGCCGAGGCTCTGGGCCCCCCACTCCTGCTTGACGGCGGCCCACGACGGGCACTGCAGGAACGACGCCGACGGCCGCGCTTCGAGGAACCCGAGGTGCTCGGCGTTGCTGATCTGGCGGACGGCGAGCACGGTCGGCGTGGCTCCTGTCAGGACGGCACGGGCGGTACGTCGGTCAGAGGTCGGGGTCGAGGCTACCCAGCGGGTCCGCCGTAACCCCCGGTCGGACAGCCGGACATGACACGACGACGCCCCGGGTGCCGAAGCACACCGGGGCGTCGCAGCTGTCGGACGATCAGGCCTGGCGGGCTGCCTGGGCCTCGATCTCGATCGTGACCTTCTTGGAGACCAGGACGCCGCCGCTCTCCAGCGCGACGTTCCAGGTGATGCCGAAGTCCTCGCGGTCGATCTCGGTCTTTGCGGTGACGGCGAGCTTCTCGTTGCCCCACGGGTCCTTCGCCACGCCGTCGAGCTCGACGTCGAGGGTGACCTCACGGGTGACGCCCTTGATGGTCAGGTCGCCCACGACGGTGAAGTCGGAGCCCTTCTGGCCGGTGACGCGGGCGTTGCTGAAGGTGATCGTCGGGAACTTCTCGACCTCAAGGAAGTCACCGGACACGAGGTGCTTGTCCCGGTCCCGGGTGCCGGTGTCGATCGAGGCGGTCTGCAGGGTGGCCTCGGCGGTGGACGCGGTGTGGTCGTCGCCGATGGTGATGCTGCCGGTGAAGTCGCGGAACGCGCCGCGCACCTTGGTCACCATCAGGTGCCGGGCGACGAAGCCGATCCGGGTGTGCATCGGGTCGAGCACGTAGGTGCCGGCGGCGGGAAGGGTCACGCCCTCGACGACGCGCAGCGCGGAGACTGCCTCGGTGGCCTGCTCGACGGGGGTGTTCTGGGTGTCGGTCATGGTGTGGGTCCTCTCGGGACTGACTGGTCGGTTCGTGGTGGTCTGTCAGCACGTGTGGGTGGAGAAGCGGGTGATTGCTGCTACAGCAAACATTGCACTCTCAACATTCCCCTTGTCAAGTTCCTGTAGAGTGGGACCCATGGACGCCGACCTGGACCGCGTGCTCGCGGACGAGCGCCTCACCGTGCTGGGGCTGTTCGCCGAGACCTGGGCCTCGCTGACGGCCCGGGCCAACGCGCACCTGGCCGGGTTCGGGCTGTCCGGGGCCGAGTTCGAGGTCTGCCTGCGGCTGGCGCGGTCCCCCGAGGGCCTGCTCCGGATGTCGGACCTGGCCGCCCAGACGACCCTGACGTCGAGCGGCATCACCCGGGTGGTCGACCGGCTGGTCGAGCGCGGGCTGGTCAGCCGCCGCGCTTGCGCGACCGACCGGCGGACGACCTACGCCGTGATCAGCGAGACCGGGCGCGGGCTGCTGGCCCAGGTGCTCCCCGGGCACCTGGCCCTGGCCCAGGAGTGGGTCATGGACCCGCTCAGCGACTCCGCGACGGGTGTGGACGACTTCGTGGCCGGATTGCGGGCGCTGCGTGACCACGCCGCGCCGTGCGCGACCGCGGGCAGCGACGGTGCGTCCCTGCCGGTGCCGCGAGACCGCGGCCAGCTGACCGCTCAGACCGGCTAGGCCGGCAGTCGCTCGCGCAGCCAGGCGATGTCGGCGCCCTGGCCCTCGGCGCCCCCCGGCGTCTCGCACACCACGGGGGCCCCGGCCGCCGACACCACCGCCACCAGGTCGTCCCCGTCGATCTGGCCGCTGCCGAAGTTGGCGTGCCGGTCGGCGCCGGAGTCGAACTCGTCCCGGGAGTCGTTGGCGTGCACCAGGTCGACCCGGCCGGTGACCGCCTTGACCCGGTCGACCACCCCGGCCAGCTCCTCACCGCCGGCGTGCGCGTGGCAGGTGTCCAGGCAGAAGCCGATCCGGGCCAGCACGGTGGCGTCGACCCGGTCCTCGAGGACCTCCCAGAGGCGGGCCACCCGGTCCAGCCGGCGGGCCATCGCCCCGTCGCCTCCCGCGGTGTTCTCGATCAGCACCGGCAGCGGCGGCTCCCAGCGCTCGAAGGTCTTGGCCCAGTTGTCGACGCCGGTCTCCGGGTCGTCGTCCTTGAGCACGTGCCCGCCGTGCACGATCAGCCCCTTGGCGCCGATCTCGGCGGCGGCCGCGGCGTGCTTGGCCAGCAGCTGGCGGCTGGGGATGCGGATCCGGTTGTTCGCCGTGGCCACGTTGAGCCGGTACGGCGCGTGCACGTACAGGTCGAGGTCGGCGCGCTCGGCGGCCGCGCGCAGGGCGGCCGCTCCTCCGGCGTACGCCACGACCGGGTCCTTCCAGCCCTGCGGGTCGCCCAGGAAGATCTGCACCAGGTCGGCCCCGCGGGCCACCGCCTCGGCGAGCGGGTCGTCCGAGCCGACGTGGGCACCGATGCGGAGACTGGTCATGTCCTCGACCTTACGACCGGGGCCGGACAGACCGGCAGACCCGGCAGGCGCCCTGTGGACGACGATTTCGCGGCCGTCCGCCGGGCGGCTACCCTGGCGGGACTGCATCAGACGCAGTAGCCCTCCTGCCACGGAGAGACCGTGGCCGCCGAGTCCAGAGGAGGCGGGTTAACCGCATGCGTCACTACGAGCTCATGGTCATCCTCGACCCCGACATCGAGGAGCGCACCGTCGCTCCCGCTCTCGACCAGTTCCTGACCGTCGTGAAGAACGACGGCGGCAGCGTGGAGAAGGTCGACATCTGGGGCCGTCGCCGGATGTCGTTCGAGATCGCGAAGAAGTCCGAGGGCATCTATGCGGTCGTCGACCTCCAGGCCGAGCCGGCCACCGTGAAGGAGCTCGACCGCCAGCTCAACCTCAACGAGGCCGTGCTGCGCACCAAGGTCCTGCGCCCCGACCAGCGCTAGTCCGACCTCAGGTGTAAGACAGCATTGCTAGACAGCACAGCGTCCATCTAGACAGCACCGTCCATCCCGCCGAGAACGAGGGACTTACCCATGGCCGCAGGCGACACCGTCATCACACTCGTCGGCAACCTCGTCGACGACCCCGAGCTGCGCTTCACGCCCAGCGGCGCGGCCGTGGCGAAGTTCCGCATCGCCTCGACCCCCCGGTTCCTGGACAAGCAGACCAACGAGTGGAAGGACGGCGAGAGCCTCTTCCTCTCCTGCAACGTCTGGCGCCAGGCGGCCGAGAACGTCGCGGAGTCCCTCCAGCGCGGCATGCGCGTCATCGTCCAGGGCCGGCTCAAGCAGCGGTCCTACGAGACCAAGGAGGGCGAGAAGCGCACCGTCTACGAGGTCGAGGTCGACGAGGTCGGCCCGAGCCTCAAGTCCGCCACCGCGAAGGTCGTCAAGACCCAGCGCGGTGCCGGCGCGGGCGGCTTCGGCGGCGGCGCAGCGGCCGACAACGACCCATGGGCCTCGGCCGCCCCTGCCCCGGCGCCGGCCGGCAACGCAGGCGGTGGCGGTGGCGGCTGGAACGCCCCCGGCGCCTCCGACGAGCCGCCCTTCTGACCGACCTGCTGCGGCCGCCCGGCCGGAGCAGCACCATCCGTTGACCATCCCGGCCACCGCGCCGGGCATCCAGTGACTGGAGCACCACGATGGCCAAGCCACCGCCCCGCAAGATCAAGAAGAAGGTCTGTCAGTTCTGCAAGGAAAAGACGGCCTACATCGACTACAAGGACACCGGCCTGCTGCGGAAGTTCATCTCCGACCGCGGCAAGATCCGGGCCCGCCGGGTGACCGGCAACTGCACCCAGCACCAGCGCGACGTCGCCACGGCCGTGAAGAACAGCCGTGAGATGGCGCTGCTGCCCTACACCAGCACCGCGCGCTAGAGGGGGCGACGACCATGAAGCTCATCCTCACCCAGGAGGTCGCCGGTCTCGGCGGCCCCGGCGACGTCGTCGAGGTCAAGGACGGCTACGGCCGCAACTACCTGATGCCCCGCGGCGCGGCCATCCGCTGGACCCGTGGCGGCGAGAAGCAGGTCTCCTCGATCCAGCGCGGCCGCGAGGTCCGCGACGTCCGTGACCTCGGCCAGGCTGGCGAGGTCAAGGGCAAGCTCGAGTCGCTCTCGATCAAGCTCCCGGTCCGGGCTGGCGAGACCGGTCGCCTGTTCGGCGCCGTCACGGTCTCCGACATCGTCGAGGCCGTCGCCAAGGCCGGCGGCCCGGCCGTGGACAAGCGTCGGATCGAGATCGGCCAGCCGATCAAGACCGTCGGCGCCCACCAGGTGACCGTCCGGGTGCACCCCGAGGTCACCGCCACGCTGTCCGTCGAGGTCGTGCCCGCTGCCTGACTCGTTCCACGCCGTACGACGGCCCGGCCGCCCCGCAGGGGGTCGCCGGGCCGTCGCGCGCGGGGGCCCCCGACGTACCGGCCGAAGCCCTTCCTGGGCCCCGCCCGTCGACCACGTACGGCAGGCGTGTCGGCACCTTGCGAGGCGCAGGTGCCTCGCGAAGTACCGCCTCGCCTCGCAAAGAGCCGACGTGCGGGCGACCCCTCAGGCCGGCGGGTACATCAGCGGCAGCAACGCCATCAGGCGCGGGAAGACCGGCGTGAAGCGGCCCTCGCCCCAGGCCAGGTGGGGCTCGTTGGCCATGGCCTGGCCGAGCACGCCGGCGATGAGCACGGACACGACGTACAGGCCCTCCTCGGACTCGGCGCCCGGTCCAAGCTCACCGTCGGCGACGGCCTCGGCCAACGCCTTCCGCTGCAGGGCGACCATCTCCAGGCTCGGCGCGAACGACTCGGCCGACGGCTCGAAGCTCGGTACCGGCCGCCAGAACATCAACTGGGCCACGGACTGGTGCGCCAGGCCCCAGCGCCCGCTCGCCTCGAGCCCGGCGGACAGGGCCGCCAGCCCCCGACCGGACCCATCCATGGCGGCGCGCATGACGGCAAGGTGCTCGGTTTGCCCCCGGCGGAACAGCGCGTCGTAGATGGCGAGCAGCGAGTCGAAGTATTTGTAGATCGAGGGCGGCTGGACGCCCAACCGGCGGGCGATCTCGGCGATGCTGAGGGCGTTGACCCCCGACTCGTCCATCACGTCGGCGGCGATGTCGAGGATCTCCTCGATCGTCTCCTGCCGGCGGCGGGCCCGCCGGTCGCCGGGAGCGGCGGTGGGCGCGGCGGAGGTCATGCAGCGGACAATAGCACATCTTGCTCTTGACAGGTTTGGCTAATGGTCGTAGCTTTCGCTGTGTCTTCTGGATGCGCTATAAGGGCTATAAGGAGAGACACGATGGCCGAGAAGAGCACCCGCTGGTGGCTGCGGAGCGACGCGATGGACGTCCTGGTCGCGGCCCCCGCCGACACCGTCTACGCGCTGGTGGCGGACCTGCCGAGGATGGGCGAGTGGAGCCCGGAGTGCCAGCAGGTGGAGTGGACCGAGGGCTCGACCGGACCCGAGGTGGGTGCCCGGTTCTTCGGTCACAACCGCGGCGGCCCGCTGCGGCTGATCCGGTGGTCCCGGCGGGGTCGGGTGCTGACTGCTGACCCCGGCGTCGAGCTGGCCTTCGTCACCGAGGAGGGCGGCCGGGAGGGCACCGAGTGGCGCTACCGGTTCGACCCGGTCGAAGGGGGCACCCGGGTCACCGAGTCGTACCGGGTCACGTGGATCCCGACCTGGGCGCGCATCCTGGACGTCCCGACCAACCGGGCGCGGGAGCTGCAGGAGGGCATGCGACACACGCTCAGCCGGCTCAAGGCCGCCGCCGAGGCGCGCACCGTCGTGCTTGGCCGGCCGTCCTGAGCTCGCTGTCGTGTCCTCCGGCTAGCGTCGGCGGACATGACCGAGAGCAGCTGGACCGCACCCGTCGTCGACCGGCCAGGAGGGCCGAACATCGCTCCGGAGCGCGTGGCGATGGAGACGTTGCTGGACCACCACCGGGCCACACTGCTGTGGAAGTGCGGCGGGCTGACGGGCCAGCAGCTCGCCGCCCGCACGGTGCCCACGTCGACCATGTCGCTGCTCGGCCTGGTCCGGCACCTGGCCGACGTGGAGCGGGTCTGGTTCCGGCGCCGGATCGCCGGGGAGGACATCCCGGCGATCTACTGGACTGACGCCAGCCCGGACGGCGACTTCGACGACCTCGACCCGGCCGGCGCCGAGGCCGACTTCGCGACCTACGCGGCCGAGGTCGAGGCCGCCCGCGCCGTGCTCGCAGCGCGCGACTACGACGACACCTTCGTGGCCAGCCATAGCGACGGCTCCGAGGAGACCATCGACATCCGGACCTTGGTGCTGCACATGATCGAGGAGTACGCCCGGCACAACGGGCACGCCGACCTCCTGCGGGAGGCGATCGACGGGACCACCGGCGAGTGACCACGCCGCTTCGGCGAGACGGTGATATGTCCAGCCCTCGTGCTCCGATCCCGTCATGGACACGGAATCACTGGTCACCGAAACCGAGCGCGAGCTGCGGATCCTCGCGACCGCGCTCACCGACCCACACGACGGCGAGTGCCTGCTCTGCTACGTCCACCGGATGCTCGAGTACGGCTGCACCGGCCTGCGCTGGGCGGTCCGCTACCGGGACCTGCGCGCACCACGAGCGACGGCCCTCGAGGCCCGGCTCGGTCGGCGGGGCGGCTACTGCGACTGCGAGATCTTCCTCAACGGCTACGAGCCGGCGCACGAGCTGTGGACCCCATCGCGGGAGTACGAGGAGGACGGTGTCACCCACGTCGACGACGTGGAGTGGCCGGCGCAGCTGCCTGCCTGCCGTGGTGTGCGTGCCGGGTCGACGCAGGGCTGCACACTGTGGGTCCGGCAACGGCGCGACGGGTGGTGGTGAGGCGCCGTCCTTGGGTCGGTGACTACGTGGCCGTACGTCGGGGCAGTGCCGCGCCGGTCACCAGCCAGGCCTCGCCCCGCCACCGGGTCACGAGGGTGACCAGTCGGGCCAGCATGAACGCGTTGAACGCCCACCACAGGCAGACCAGTCCGCCGTCGGTCGCGAGCACCAGCAGCGCCAGCGGTGCGAAGCAGGCCAGGGTGATGACTCCCGCCAGCGCGAGGTAGCGGCCGTCGCCGGCACCGATCAGCACACCGTCCAGGGCGAACACGACCCCGCAGACCGGCTGGGCCACAGCCGCCACGACGAGCACGCTGCCGAGGAGGTCGCGCACCGCCGGGTCCTCGGTGAACAGCGGGACGAACGCGGCCCGCAGGGCGAGCAGGACGACCCCCAGCACGATGCCGGAGCCGATGCCCCACTCGACCATCCGCCGGGTGGCCGCCCGGGTGCCGTCGACATCGGCGGCCCCGAGGTAGCGGCCGACGATCGCCTGTCCGGCGATCGCCACCGCGTCCAGCATCAGCGACAGGAACAGCCAGATGGTGAAGGCAACCTGGTGCGCCGCGACGGCCACCGTGCCCGCGGCCGCAGCGACGTAGGTGGTGAGCAGCAGGGCCGCACGCAGTGTCACGGTGCGGACGATGAGAGGTACGCCGGCCTGCGCGGCGGCCCGGATGCCGGGCAGGTCCGGTCGCAGCGACGCGTGCTCGCGCCGGGCGCCGCGGACCACGACGGTGAGGAAGGCGGCGGCCATGCCGGCCTGGGCCAGCACCGTGCCCAGCGCCGAGCCGGCGATGCCAAGGCCGACGGGGTAGACCAGCACGAGGTTCAGGGCGATGTTCGCGACGGCGCCGCCGGCGGCGACGACCAGCGGGGTGCGGGTGTCCTGCAGGCCGCGCAGCACTCCGGTGGCCGCGAGGACGGCGAGCATCGCCGGCAGCCCGAGGACCGACACCCGCAGGTAGGTCAGCGCGTACGGCGTCGCAGCGTCGGACGTGCCGAACGCGTCCACCAGCGGCCCGGCGGTCGCCGCGAGCGCTGCGGCGAGCAGGCAGCCGAGGCCGAGAGCCAGCCAGACCCCGTCGACACCCTGGGCGACCGCCGCGCGCAGGTCGCCGGCTCCGACCCGCCGCGCGACGGCAGCGGTGGTGCCGTAGGCCAGGAAGACACAGACCGAGACCGCGGTCGCGAGCAGGGAGCCGGCCACGCCGAGCCCGGCGAGCTGCGGGGTGCCCAGGTGGCCGACGATGGCGGAGTCGGCCAGTAGGAACAGCGGCTCGGCGACGAGGGCACCGAAGGCCGGCACCGCCAGCCGGAGGATCTCCCGGTCATGGGCGGCCCGGCCCGCCCGGAGTCCAGATGTCGGCCGCACAGGTCCACATCGTAGACAGCATCGGAAACTTTCTCCGGTCCACAGGGGGTGGACAGGAACGGTGCACGCGACGGGCCTGAGCAGCGGTCGCCCGGGCGGGTCGTGCACAGGCTTGTCCACAGGGGAAGCCCGCTGTGCAGCCCGGGATCCCCACCTTCGGACCTGTTCGTCCACAGGTTGTCCACCGGCCGATTCGGACAGTTCCGGCCGAGCCCGTACCGTCGCGCCGTCCCTGCGAGAGGTTATGTCCACGGTCCGTGGGTTGATGGCCGCGAGCAGGTCCATCGGGGCGCGAGAGGGGTTGAGCGGCTGTGAGTGTGGCGGAGTTCCCCAGCATGCCGTCTACGGGCGAGCTGGGCCGCACCCCACCGCAGGACCTTGCCGCCGAGCAGTCCGTCCTGGGCGGCATGCTGCTGTCCAAGGACGCCATCGCCGACGTCGTCGAGGTCGTCCGCGGGCACGACTTCTACCGGCCGGCGCACGAGCTGGTCTACGAGGCCGTGCTCGACCTCTACGGCCGGGGCGAGCCGGCCGACGCGGTGACGGTCTCGGCCGAGCTGCAGAAGCGGGGCGAGCTGGGCCGGGTCGGCGGCGCGCCGTACATCCACACCCTGCTGCAGTCGGTGCCCACGGCGGCGAACGCGGGCTACTACGCGCGGATCGTGCGCGAGACCGCCATCCTGCGGCGGCTGATCGAGGCCGGCACCAAGATCGTCCAGCTCGGCTACACCGGCGACGGCGACGCCGACGACATCGTCGACGCCGCCCAGGTCGAGGTCTACAACGTCACCGACCGGCGTACCTCCGAGGACTACCTGCCGCTGTCGGCGATCATGGAGGGCGCGCTCGACGAGATCGAGGCGATCGGCTCCCGCGGCGGCGAGATGGTCGGGGTGCCGACCGGGTTCGCCGACTTCGACGAGCTGACCAACGGGTTGCACCCGGGCCAGATGATCGTCCTGGCCGCGCGACCGGCGGTCGGCAAGGCGCTCGCGCTGGACACGGCTCTGGTCACACCCACGGGCTGGACGACGATGGGCGAGGTCGCTGTCGGGGACGTGCTGATGGGGGCCGATGGCCGGCCCACGACGGTGGTGGCGGCCACCGAGGTGATGACCGGACGACCCTGCTTCGAGGTCGAGTTCGCGGATGGGACAGTCATCGTGGCCGACGCCGAGCACGGCTGGCGGACCGAGACGGCCGTGGCGGGACAAGCCGTCCGGACCACCCGCGAGATCGCCGCGACATTGTGGGTCGGCGCGGGCGACGAGTTGCGGCCCAACCACCGGGTCCGCACCACAGCCCCTCTGCAGCTCGCCGACGCAGGTGTCGCTGCGGACGCCTATGCGTGGGGCGCGGCGGCGGTCGAGTCCTGGTCGAGTTCCGCCGCCGACGAGGAGCTGGTGATGCGGGTCGGTGGAGTGCCGACGGTGATGTCACCGGACGCCGAGCAGCTGCACCGGGCGGGCGGTCGACTGCCGGTCGCGCTGCTGCGCGGCTCGGAGGGCCGACGCCGCGACCTGTTGGCCGGGGTGCTGGACCGGGCCGGTTCGGTCTCGGCGCGTGGCTGTATCCGGCTGCCGGCGCTGCCGGCCGGTCTTGCGGCGGACCTGCACGACCTGGTGGTGGGCCTCGGCTACCAGTGCTCGGCGACCGGGTCGTCCGAGTCGACGGCGCTGTCGTTCTGCGCCGACGACGACGTCTTCCGGGTCGAGAGCAAGCGGCTGGCGCACAAGGAGCTGCGGGGTCAGCGCGAGGACGACGCGAGTCGGGTCGTCGTCGACGTACGTCGAGTAGCGAGCGTCCCGGTGCGTTGCGTCGAGGTCGACAACTCCGACCACCTCTACCTGGCCGGACCCTCGATGGTGCCGACCCACAACTCGACGTTGGGTCTGGATATCGCCCGGTCGTCGGCCATCAAGAACAACATGGCGACCTGCATCTTCTCGCTGGAGATGAGCCGCAACGAGATCACGATGCGACTGCTGTCGGCCGAGGCGCGGGTGCCGCTGCACCACATGCGCACCGGGCGGCTGACCGACGACGACTGGACCCGGCTGGCCCGGCGGATGGGCGAGGTCTCCAACGCGCCGCTGTTCATCGACGACTCCCCGAACATGTCGATGATGGAGATCCGGGCCAAGTGCCGCCGCCTCAAGCAGCGGCACGACCTCAAGCTCGTGATCATCGACTACCTGCAGCTGATGTCGAGCGGCAAGCGGGTCGAGAGCCGCCAGCAGGAGGTGTCGGAGTTCTCCCGGGCCATCAAGCTGCTGGCCAAGGAGCTCGAGGTGCCGGTCATCGCGATCTCCCAGCTCAACCGTGGCTCCGAGCAGCGCACCGACAAGAAGCCGCAGATGTCCGACCTTCGCGAATCAGGATCGATCGAACAGGATGCGGACATGGTGGTGCTGCTGCACCGCGAGGAGCTCTACGAGCGGGAGTCACCGCGGGCCGGCGAGGCCGACTTCATCGTGGCCAAGCACCGCAACGGGCCGACCGCCACGATCACCGTCGCGTTCCAGGGGCACTACTCCCGGTTCGTCGACATGGCGCAGAGCTGACGTCGCCGAACTGCCGCCAGATCGTTGCTATCGCGCGACCTTGACCGTGGTCTGATCAGGGCATGACGCGCCGCCGCCGGGTCGCCTGCGTGTTCGCGGGCGTCCTGGCGAGCGCCGTCCTGGCCTCCTGCAGCGGCGGATCGTCCGACGCGACGTCCAGCCCGACAGTGACTGAGAGCAACACCGCGTCGGACACGACGACGCCGAGTCCCTCCGGCGGCGGTCACGGCCCGACGCCGGACGTGGTCCTCCCGGCCGACACCTGCCGCGGCGACGTCTGCTCGACCGCCGAGCTGGCGAGGTGGACCGGAGTGCCGTTCACCCCCGAGGTCGCCTGCGACGCCGTCGGCACCACCTGTCGGCTCACGATGGACGTGTTGGCCCCGACAGCACCCGGCACCCGACCGATCGTGCTGCTTGTCGCCGGTGGGCCCAACCCGCTGGCCGACCAGGGCTACGTCATGGACGCCGGGTTCCCCGTCGCCGTGCACGACGCCGTGGTCATCAACCCCGTCTGGCGGCAGGACCAGGACCAGGGCGGCGGCTGGCCGACGGCGTTCCAGGACATCGCGTGCGCGGTCGGCGTGGCCCGCGCCATCGGGCCGGACTACGGCGGCGACCCGGACCGGCTGGTCCTGGTCGGCCACTCGCTCGGCGGCTGGGCCAGCGCGGTGGTCGCCCTGTCACCGACCGAGCTGACGCCGGCCGACGACGCCTGCAACCCCACCAGCGGCTCGCTGCGCCCCGACGCCCTGGTCACCCTCGCCGGTGCGGTCGACCTGGACCAGCGAGGGTCGGGGCTGCCGGAGTTCCTGCGCGGCTTCTTCGACGGCAGCCGGGCTCAGCGCCCGCAGCGATGGGCTCAGTCCGACCCGTTCGCCCTGGCAGCAACGAAGAAGCACGGCCAGGTCCCCGTCACCGTCGTCCACGGCACCGGCGACACCACCGTCGCCCCCGCGGTGGCCCGGGACTTCGCGAAAGCCCTGCGCGACAGAGGCGTCGACACCCACCTGGTCGAGGTCCCGGACACCGACCACCTCGGCGTCCTCGTCGCACCCGCCGCCACCGATGCGATCGTCGCGGCCATGGCGGCCGCCTAGAGTCCGGGACTGATGCCCGACGACGTCTACACCCACGGCCACCACGACAGCGTGCTGCGGTCGCACCGGTGGCGGACCGCGGCCAACTCCGCCGGCTACCTGCTGCCGCACCTGCACCCGGGCGACAGCCTCCTCGACGTCGGCTGCGGACCGGGCACCATCACCGCCGACCTGGTGGCCGCTGTGGCGCCGGGCCGGGTGGTCGCGATCGACCGCTCCCCCGACGTGCTCGAGGAGGCTCGGACTGCTGCGCCCGGCGCCGACGTACGGCTCGGGGACGTCTACGCCCTCGATCACGCCGACGGCGAATTCGACGTCACCCACGCGCACCAGGTGCTCCAGCACCTGACCGATCCGGTGGCGGCGCTGGCCGAGATGCGGCGCGTCACCCGCCCGGGCGGCCTGGTCGCGGCGCGGGACGCCGACTACGGCGCGTTCACCTGGTGGCCGCGGCTGCCTGGGCTGGACGAGTGGCTCGACCTGTACCACCAGGTCGCCCGGTCGAACGGCGCCGAGCCCGACGCCGGCCGGCGGCTGCTGGCCTGGGCGCACGCCGCGGGGTTCACCGACGTGACGGCTGGCGCCTCGGTCTGGTGCTTTGCCTCGCCGGCCGACCGGGAGTGGTGGTCGCAGAGCTGGGCGGGTCGGGCAACGTCGTCCGACTTCGCGGTGCAGGCACGGGACCGAGGGCTCGCCACCGATGCCGACCTCGGCCGGATCGCCGACGCCTGGCGGGAGTGGGGCGCGCACCCGGACGGGTGGCTGGTGCTCGTGCACGGCGAGGTGCTCGCAACCCGCTGACCTGCAGGCACCCGGCGGACGGGGCACAGCGTCTACTCCGCAGGGGTGAGAGGGATCAAGGCGGCGCCGGTTCACGACGATGCAGTCCTCGTGACAGTGGTGGGACAACTGGCCGAGACGGGCGGGTCGCAGGCTTCGGCCGGCGCCCCGACCTCCCGTGCGCGCTCCGCTGCGCCGGAGCGCTGCGCGGAGCTCGCGCACATGGACCTCAAGCGGTTGCGCATCTACCGGCGGACGCTGCTCGGCGAGGAGCTGCGGGCCTCGTACTGGCGCCGGCTGCTGCAGGCCCGCCGTGACCTGCTGCGGGCCGACAGCGATCCCGGCGACCGGCAGGCCCTCACCGACACGCTCACCGAGGTCCGGGGAACCAAGGGTCGCCAGGTCATCCTGACCCTGCACCCGGATGGCGGCATGCCGATCCTGCCGCACCTCCCCGACCTCTGGGCCACCGTCGTGGACCGGGGCGACGACGCAACCCGGGCCGAGCTGTTCGGCAAGCTGGCCTCCGCGGAGAGCGTCCTGTCGTCCTACCGCGAGGCCTTGCACCGCAGGCTGGACCGCGCGACCGCCGAGCTGGTCGCGCGCTACCACGAGGACCCGGCGCAGTGCCTGGTGGCACTGCCGGTGGAGCGGACTGCGCGCCGTCCCTAAGGTGCAGGGGTGAGCACCGACCGGCACGACAGCGACAGCACTCCTCGCCTGCGCTCCGCGCTCGACGGCATCCCGTCGTACAAGCCGGGCCGTCCCGCCACCGCCCAGGCCGGCCGGCCGGCGTACAAGCTCTCGTCCAACGAGAACCCGTACCCGCCGCTGCCGTCGGTGCTGGCGACGGTGCGCGCCGAGACGGAGTCGTTCAACCGCTACCCCGACATGTTCGCGACCGGGCTGACCGCGGCGATCGCCGAGCGGTTCGACGTCCCGGCGTCGCACGTCGCCACCGGCACCGGGTCGGTGGGTGTGCTGCAGCAGCTGGTGCAGGCCAGCGCCGGCGAGGGCGACGAGGTGGTCTACGCCTGGCGGTCGTTCGAGGCCTACCCGATCGTGGTGCAGATCTCCGGAGCCCGCTCGGTCACCGTGCCGCTGACGGCGGGGGAGCACCACGACCTCGACGCGATGGCCGCGGCGATCACCGACCGGACCCGGCTGGTGCTCGTCTGTTCGCCGAACAACCCCACCGGCACGGCCGTACGACGGGCAGAGCTGGAGCGGTTCCTGGACCAGGTGCCGCGGGACGTCCTGGTCGTCATCGACGAGGCCTACCGCGAGTTCGTCCGCGACGCCGAGGTGCCGGACGCCCTCGAGGTCTACCGCGACCGGCCGAATGTCGCGGTCCTGCGCACGTTCTCCAAGGCCTACGGGCTTGCCGGGCTGCGGGTCGGGTACGCCGTCGCGCACCCGCCGGTCGCCGATGCGCTGCGCAAGACGGCCGTGCCGTTCGGCGTCAGCAGCATCGCGCAGGCCGCGGCCGTGGCCTCGCTCGCCGCCGAGGACGAGCTGCTGCAGCGGGTTGCAGCCCTGGTCGAGGAGCGCACCCGGGTGCAGGCCGCGTTGCGTGAGCAGGGCTGGTCGTCGGTGCCCGACTCGCAGGCCAACTTCGTCTGGCTCCGACTCGGCGACCGGACCACCGAGCTCGCGGCTGCCTGCGAGGCGGCGGGTGTGGTCGTGCGCCCGTTCGCGGGTGAGGGCGCCCGGGTGACCATCGGCGAGCCGGAGGCGAACGACGTCTTCCTCCAGGTCGCGAAGGCCTTCGCCGGCCTGACGGCGGACCCTGCGTGCAGCCCCCCGAGCGACAGGTGAGAAGGTCGAAGGGTGCGACTCGACCACCTCTCCTACGCAGCTGGACCCGAGGGTCTCGGTGCGTGCGCGCAGCGGTTGGGCTCCGCTCTCGGTGCAGGTTTTCGTGACGGCGGGCTGCACCCGCGCTTCGGCACGCGCAACTTCCTGCTCCCGCTCGCGAACGGCGTCTACCTCGAAGTCGTCGCGGCACTCGACCACCCGGCTGCCGACAAGGCGCCGTTCGGGCAGGCGGTCAAGGCGCGCACCGAGGCGGGCGGCGGCTGGCTCGCGTGGGTCGTGGCCGTGGACGACCTGGCCCCGATCGAGGCGCGGCTCGGACGTCCCGCAGTCGCCGGCCATCGCCGGCGACCGGACGGCGTCGACCTGACCTGGCGACAGATCGGGGTGCTCGACCTGCTCGACGACCCGGCGCTGCCGTTCTTCGTGCAGTGGCAGAGCGACCCGGGCCTGCACCCGTCGGCGAGGTCCGACGGCGACCGCGCCGCCCCGGGGATCACCCGGGTGGAGATCTGCGGCGACCGGGCCAAGGTCGGCGAGTGGCTCGGTGAGTCGGTGGAGCGGGCCGAGTTCCAGATCGACTGGGTCGACGACGGTGACCCCGGCCTGTCGGCGGTGCACTTCAGCACCAACAACGGCGTCGTCCGCATCGACTGACCAAGATCCCCAAAGTTGCATGATCAATCCCCAGTGGATCATGCAACTTTGGGGATCTTGTGCGAACCCGCGGGCCAGCCCACTCCTGAGCCGCTGTCGATCATGCACTTTTGGGGATCACCACTTGTGCATGATCAACGGGGAAAATGAGGTTGGGGGCGGCCAGTAGCCTCGGGGAGGTGGTGTCCGGGGTCGAGGTGGAGCTGCGGTCGGTCGGCTTCTCGCACGGGCCGCACACGGTGCTGGCCGACGTCACCGCGACCATCGGCCCGCGCAGCCGGCTGGCCGTCGTCGGGCCCAACGGTGTCGGCAAGTCGACACTGCTCGCCCTGCTCGCGGGCGACCTGACCCCCGAGACCGGCCGGGTCACGCTCGCGCCCCCGAGCGCGACGGTCGTCCTGCTGCCGCAGGAGCGCGACCGGCGGACCGGGGAGACGTTGCGGCAGTACCTCGCCCGGCGTACCGGCGTGGCCGCCGCGGACGCCGAGCTGCACGCCGCCGCGGACGCGCTGGCGGCCGGGACAGAGGGCGCGGACGTTTCGTACGCCGTGGCGCTGGAGCGCTGGCTCGCCCTCGGCGGCGCTGACCTCGACAGCCGGGCGGCCGCCGTCGTCGACCGGCTCGGCCTGACCGAGGCCGCCCTGGACCGTGAGACGACCAGCTTCTCCGGCGGCCAGCTGGCCCGGTGCGGCCTGGCGGCCGTCCTGCTCACCCAGGCCGACGTCCTGCTCCTGGACGAGCCGACCAACGACCTCGACGTCGACGGGCTGGCGCTGCTCGAGTCGTTCCTCGAGGGCCGCGACGGCGGGCTGGTGGTCGTCTCGCACGACCGCGCCTTCCTGGAGCGGGTCGCGACCGCGGTGCTCGAGATCGACGAGTTCAGCCGGCAGGGCACGGTGTTCGGCGGCGGCTTCGCGGCCTACCTCGAGGAGCGGGAGCGGGCCCGGGCCGCCGCGAAGGCGGCCTTCCAGACCTACGACGAGCAGCGCAGCACGCTGGTCGACCGGGCTCGCCGGGAGAAGGAGTGGGCCCGGCAGGGCCAGGCTCGGGCGACCAGCGCGAAGGCCCGGGCCGCCGAGCCGGACAGGAACGTCCGCTCCGCCAAGCTGGCGGGGGCGCAGTCGCGCAGCGCCGCGGCCGGCCGGCTGGTGCGAAAACTCGACCGGCTCGAGCAGGTGGAGGACCCGCGCGACCCCTGGGAGCTCCGGCTCGCGCTGGACCCGGCGACTCGCGGGCCGGACGAGGTGGCCGGGCTCGCGGCGGCGGTGGTCGACCGCGAGGGTTTCCGGCTGGGGCCGGTGGACCTGGCCGTACGCCGGGGGGAGCGCCTCGCGGTCACCGGCCCGAACGGCTCGGGCAAGTCGACCCTGCTGGCCGCGCTGCTGGGCCGGCTGCCGCTGTCGTCCGGCCGGTCCTGGCTCGGGCGCAGCGTGGTGGTCGGTGAGGTCGACCAGGTGCGCCGGACGTTCCCCGGCGACACCGCCCTGGTCCAGGCGTTCCGGGACGCGACCGGCCAGGACGAGGCCGAGGCCCGCACCCTGCTGGCGAAGTTCGGCCTCGGCGCGGACGACGTGCTGCGTCCGGTCGGGACCCTGTCACCGGGCGAGCGCACCCGGGCCGACCTGGCGCTGCTGATGGCTCAGCGGGCCAACCTGCTGGTGCTGGACGAGCCGACCAACCACCTCGACCTCGCCGCGATCGAGCAGCTCGAGGAAGCGCTATCGACGTACGACGGGACCCTGCTGCTCGTCAGCCACGACCGTCGTCTGCTGGAGCACGTGCGTACCGACCGGCACCTCCACGTCGACGACGGCCGGGTCGCCGAGGTGTGACCGGCCCCCGGAGTCGCTGTCCTCGCGCAGCCGCAGCGCCGAGTAGACGGCGGCCGCCGCGATACCGAGCGCCATCACAAGCAGCGGCATCCGGTAGTCGACCAGGCTGACGGCCACCGCGCCGCCGAGGATCGACAGCAGCTGTGGGACGCCGGAGAACAGCTCGAACGCGGTGAACGTGCGGCCCTGCAGCTCTCCCGGCGTACGGCGCTGGATCACCGTGATGAAACAGACGATCAGTACCGGCAGGCCGGCGCCGAACAGCAGCGTGCCGACCGCGACCACCGGCAGCTGCGGCGACGTCGTCAGAAGCACACCCAGAGCGATCACGGCGAAGGCCCAGGGCACCGGGCGCAGCTCGCCGGTGCGGCGGATCAGTGCTGTGATCGTGATGCCGGCCAGGATCGCGCCGACCCCCTGGATTGCGCCAAGGACACCGACGAACTCCACCGGCTTGCCCAGGCCCTCGTCGACGACCGCGAAGAACACCGACTCGCTGATGCCGATGGCGAGCATGCAGATCACGGTGGCGACGACGGTGGCGCGCAGTAGTCGGCTGCCGAGCAGGTGCCGGCCACCGGCGCTGGCCTCGGCCAGGAAGTGCAGGCTCGGACCGCGCCGGTACCGGCTCGTCGACCCGCAGCGCGATGAGGGCGGCGGCCGAGACGAGGAAGGTGGCGGCGTCGACGACGGCGACTGCCGGCCCGCCGAACCCGGCGTACAGCCCGGCGCCGGCCAGCGGGGCGACCAGCCGCAACGCCTCGCGCATGGTGCTCAGCGAGCCGTTCGCCTGGCCGAGCTGGTGGTCCTCGAGCATGGTGCTCAGCAGGGCCGACCGGGCGCTGTTGAACGCGACCAGTGACGCGCCGTAGAGGAACGCCACGACGTAGATCAGCCAGAGGTCACCCCGGCCGTCGACCAGTAGGAGCAGCAGCACCACGGCCGCTGTCGCGAGGTCGGTCACCACCATCACGGTGCGTCGCCGGAACCGGTCGATCAGCACACCGCCCAGCGGCGCGAGCAGGCTCGGCAGCACGACGGCGCCGATGACTGAGCCCGCGATCCCGTTCGAGCCGGTCAGCTCCTTGGCCCACATGGCGAGCACGAGCAGCATCGCCATGTCGCCGAACATCGACAGGCTCTGGCCGGCGAAGAGCAACCGGAAGTCGCGGTGGCGCAACAGGTCACGCACCGGCGTCATCCTCGGTGGTGGCGCCGGCAGTCTCGGCGCGGGGGAAGCCGTGGGCGAACATGTGCACCAGCCGCGCCCCCGGCGGCCGGGCCGACGGGTCGCGCAGCCGGTCGAGGTACGGCCGCCAGGTCTCGATCAGGCGCTCCCCGATCTCGGCCAGCTCGTCGGCGGTCAGCCAGCCGCCGAAGTTGGCGTGGATCACCGCTTCGGTCCACTCGGCCGGCAGCTCGTCCTGGTGCGCCCGGTAGTCGTCGAACAGCTCCTGGTCGCGACGGCGGACCTGGGCGGCCAGCGCCTCCCCCGCCGTCCGGATCGTCGCCTCGGTGTCCGGACCGGTGCGCCACCGGTTGCCCAGCGACACGACCCGCCACGGCCGCTGCCGGCCGGTGCCGCCGCCTGCCTCCTCGACGAAGCCGTACTTGGCCAGGGTGCGCAGGTGGAACGAGCAGGACGAGGGCGACTCCCCGACGTGTTCCGCGGCCTGGGTCGCGGTCAGCGGGCCGCGGAAGGTCAGCTCCTCGAGCAGCCGGATCCGGACCGGGTGAGCCAGCGCGCGCATCGCCAGCGGGTCGGCGCCCAGGTCGCGGGGCGGGCCGGGCCGGGCCTCGGGGGGCAGCGGTTCGGTAGACACCTTTCGAAAGTAGACGTTCGAAAGAAGTCTCGTCAAGACTGGTCCCGGGTTATCGGCGGGCCGCGGGGGAGCAGGACGAAGATCGTTCCCAGGCCCCACAGTGCACCGCCGCTCCGGGGTATCCGCCGGCGGGCCCACGCTCAGCGGTCGGACCAAACCGGCACCACTGTGGGCCGGGGGCACGATCATGGTCACCGGCGGCAGGGCCGGCCCCCGTCCTATCCCCGCCCGGGGTGCCACCATCGGCACCGTGGCCGCCCTCGACGACGTCGACCTGACCGTGGCGGACCGGCTGCTGCTGCGCACCGTCCCGGGCGCCGTCGACTACCTGGTCGAGGACCTGCGGGCGCTCGGGCCGCAGGCCCAGGCACGGGTCGAGCAGCGGTGGCGGGACGGGCTGCTGGTCGACTTCACCGGCTCGCTGTCGCGGCTGGCAGCGGTCCGGTTCTTCTCCTCCTGCTCGGTCTGGCTGGAGCCGGACGTGATGGCGGCGCTGGCCCGGTCCCAGGACGGCGGGCTCCTCGGCGCGATGGCGGCCGACCAGCAACCGGTGACGTTCCGCGTCGCCGACATCGGCGACCGCCGCTGGCCGCTCCGGGACGAGCTGCAGACCACCCTCGGGTGGGTCAACGCACCGACGGACTGGGCCGTGAACGTCGACGACTACCGCGGCCACCTCGTCCTGGACGTCGGCGCGCTGTTCTTCACCGCCCGGTTCGGCCGGCTCGAGCGGGTGCCCGCCTCGACGACGCCGGTGGTCGCGGCCGTGCTGGCCCGGCTGACCAAGGCCGGCCCGGGCGACGTGGTGCTGGACCCGTTCTGCGGTGCCGGCACCAACCTCGTCCAGGTGGCGCAGATGTCCGCGCCCGCCCGGCTGCTCGGGTCCGACCTGGACCTCGGGGCCCTGAGCAAGGCTCGCGCCAACCTGGCCGCCCGCGGCATCGAGGCGCTGCTGTGGCAGGCCGACGCCGCGCGGCTGACCGTGGCGCCGGACTCGGTGGACCGGATCGTCGCCAACCTGCCGTTCGGCAAGCGGGCCGGCTCGCACGCTGCCAACCTCGAGCTCTACCCGGCCTTCCTGCGCCGGGTCCGCAGCGTGCTGCGGCCGACCGGGCGCGCGGTGCTGCTGACCGAGGAGAAGCGGTTGCTGCGGGACGCGGTCCAGCGCACCGCAGACCTCAGCGTGATCAAGGAGGTCGAGCTGGAGTCGGGCGGCCTGCACCCCTCGGCGTACGTCGTGGTGAACCGGCCCCGCGGTCGGGCCCGACGCGGCGGCTGAGCAGGTTCACGCCAGCGGCAGGTCGACCACCGGGGTGAGCCGGGCCGTGCCGTCGCGGTCACGGCCGGCCTTCTCGATGACCAGCGCGGCCGACCGGCCGTCGAGCAGCAGGGTGGCGATCTCGTTGCCGTAGAACGGGCCGGCCAGCCGCGACCAGTCGAGCTCCTGCCGGGGCAGCCGCGCCACCTTGTTCAGCAGGAAGTGCATCGTCTTCTCGGCCACCCGGCTCCACGAGATCCGGAAGGCGACCTTCATGAACGGGGGCACGAAGTTGTGCACCGGCGAGCAGGTGAGCTGGTAGACCGGGGACTGGCACCTCGTCCCCGTAGTGCGCACGGGCCGCGTAGGCGTGGTGCACGTCGCCGGACAGCACGCAGATCGAGCCGGGCGGCTGCCCGCCGGAGCCGGCGTGGTCGCCGCGGCCGACGCACCGGAACAGCTCGGCCAGCCGGTCGAAGGACTGCCGGAAGGCCGCCCAGTGCTCGAGGTCGGCGGCCCGCCGGAACGACTCCGCCCAGCGGGCCATCAACGCTCCGCGCCGGCCGTCGGCCAGCACCTCGTTCCACGACTCCACGTCGTGCAGCGCCCGGGGCAGCAGCCAGGGCAGCGACGTGCCCACGAGCAGATGGTCGTACCGGCCCTCGACCTGGGCCTCGATCCAGCGGAACTCCGCGTCCGACACCATCGACCGGTCACCCGACTCCAGCACCCGTCCGCACCGCGAGTCGATGACGAGCAGCCGCACGTCACCGAGGTCGCGCCGGTAGGACCACTGGGTGCCCTTGTGGCCGTCGGCCTCCTTGTCCGCCGCCGCCGCGAACTCCCGAAGCATCGGCTCGCAGTCGCCGTCGTGCGCGCGGACCCGCTGGTAGAGCTCGTTGTCGGCCAGGTCCTGGGGCGAGAGGTTGCCGAGGTGCTGGTAGACCCAGTACGACGACAGGCCGCCGATGATGCGCTCCTCCCACCACGAGGTCTGCTGCATCTCGCGGCGCCACGCGGCCGAGGTGTTCCAGTCGTCCCGCACGTCGTGGTCGTCGAAGATCATCGATGACGGGATCGTGGAGAGCAGCCAGCGGACGTCCGGGTCGCTCCAGCCCTCGACGTAGAGCCAGGTGTACTCCTCGAAGTCGCGCACCTGCTCGTACGGCGCGACCCCGATGTCACGCCGGGCCTTGATCCGCTCCTGCACCTCCTTCGACGTCTCGTCGGCGTACACCTGGTCGCCGAGCAGCACCAGCGCGTCCGGCCAGCGGTCGTCCGGCAGCCCTGCCATCCGCTTGGCGTAGGTGTCCAGCGCGTCGGCCTCGAAGTGCTTGTCGCCGGTAACGGCCTTCGGGGTCGCGTAGCGGCAGGAGCCGAACAGCACCCGCAGCGTCGTGTCCGGGTCGAGGGTGCGGATCCGCGGCTTCGGCAGGTCGGACCCCGCTGGGGGCCACACCACCTCGCCGTCCAGCCGCACGTCGTACGGCGTGGGGACGCCCTTGTCCAGCCCGTCCACGACAACCAGCGCGTAGTGGTGACCGCCGACCAGGAACGTGTGCTCGGTGTGGCCGAGCACCTCGACCGTGCACGGCCCGGCGGTCTCCACCCAGATGGTGGCGTCACGCTCGCCCACGTGGCGCAGCAGCGGGCCGAGCACCAGGTCGGTCACTGCAGGCACCTCATACCCGGAGATCTACCACCTTGCCGCCGTCGCCAACCGGCTCAGTCGTGGGCGGCGGCTGTCTGCGCGGCCGCTCCGAGGAGACCACCAGGCAGACCCCGGCGACGACGACCGCGCCACCGACCAGCACCGCCGCGGTCACCGGCTCGTCCAGCACCAGCGCGCCGAGGCCGACCGCCACCACCGGGTTCACGTACGCGTAGGTGGCGGTGAGCGAGATCGGTGCGTGCTGCAGCAGCCAGACGTACGCCGAGAAGGCGACCAGCGATCCGAACACCACGAGGTAGGCGAGCCAGGCCCACGCCTCACCCGCGACGTCGGACACGGCGAACCCACGTAGCTCTCCGTGAGCCGTGCCGGCGAGCATCAGCCCCACCCCGCCGGCCAGCATCTCCCAGGTGGTCGCCACGAACGCGTCGGCGGGCATGGCCACCCGGCTGCTGGCGAACGAGCCGACCGCCCAGCTCGCGGCGGCGCAGATGACGACGAGCAGCCCCCACACGTGCACGGGGGTGCCGTCGCCGGACGAGTGGCCGTCCGGCAGCACCAGCAGCGCGATGCCGACGAAGCCCAGCCCGGTGCCGACCAGCGTCATTCGCCGCACCCGGTCGCCGGCCGCCCGGCGGAGCAGCACCAGCCACAGCGGGGTCGCGGCGACCAGCAGGGCGGTCAGGCCCGAGGGCACCGTGCGCTCGGCCAGCGCGACTCCGCCGTTGCCGCCAAGGAGCAGGAGCAGGCCGACGAGGGCCGCACCGCGCAGCTGCGCGCCCGGTCACGGCGAGGGCCCGCTTTCCCCGGCGTACGAGCAGGAAAGTGGCCAGCAGCAGACCGGCGGCCAGGAACCGCGCGCCCATGCCCAGCAGCGGCGGGGTCGTCTCGACGACGACCCGGATGCCGAGGTAGGTGGAGCCCCAGACCAGGTAGACCGTGACCAGTGCGACCCAGACCAGCAGCGGCCGGGTCGGCACGGGCGGCCGGCCGGATGTCATGACCGAGAGCCTACGTTGCTGCTGACATCCTGGTCGCGGCAGTTTCTGCTGGGGCGGCCGTTACAAACTGGTCGCGGAAATCACCGGAATGGCCCTGCCCGGTGCCCGTTCTGTCACTTA
Source organism: uncultured Actinomycetota bacterium (assembly GCA_963728425.1). Classification (GTDB taxonomy): domain Bacteria; phylum Actinomycetota; class Actinomycetes; order JACCUZ01; family JACCUZ01; genus JAVEDA01. The sequence goes on along the minus strand of CAVSKC010000002.1, from coordinate 323,587 downwards.
TGGTGGTGTCCTCGTCACCAGCAGTTGCCCGGTGGCAGCAGTGGGGGCAGGACCTCCTGACAATCCACCGAAGAGGGACGATGGCCAGGCGCGGTGCGCACGCCCGCGACACCGGTAGCACAACCGGTATCGCGACGGCTGTGCTTGCCCTGCTCTCGGCCGGCACGCTCGCCTCCCTCGGCCTCGTCACCGCCGACGGGCTGCGTGGCGGCACCGCCGGCAGCCTGGGCGCTCCGTACAACGACCTGCTCCCGCCCGTCGACGTCGTGGTGACGCCCGCTGTGCCGAGCGGCCCCGGCTCCGGCCCGCGGGGCGCCGGCGGCGGCGGAAGCGGCCAGCCGGTGCTCGGCCCGTTCGAGCTGGCGGCCGTGACCGGCGGTGTCGATGGCGGCGGCCCCACGCTGGCGGCCGCGGGGCCCGGGGAGGTCGCGGTGCCACCGACCGTCGCCCCGACCGGGCCGCTGCCGGCGGGTCCGGTGTTCAGCTCGCTGGACCCGACGCCGGCGCCGAGCGTGCTCGCGACCAAGCACGGCAAGGCTCTCGGGCACGCCCACTCGCGGGGCCACGCCAAGAAGCCGGCTCGTTTGGCCGGGGGCACGGTGGCGGCGGCCGCCACCCCCACCAGCCTCACCTTCCTGGGCGAGTCCCCTGCCGCCAGCGGCGACAAGCATGCTCAGCCGGAGCACGGGCGCCCGACGCACGCCGGCTCCGGGCACGGCCGCGGCGCGCACCAGTCAGCGGTCACCGACCCGGCGCTGCCCGCAGCTCCCACCCCGGTGACCCCTGCCGTTTCGCCCACCGATGACCCGAGCGGCCCGGGCAACGGTCACGGGCACGCGTACGGCCACGACAAGGTCTGAGCCGCCCGGTTCGTCGCCAGCCCCTCCGCGCCGGTACGTTAAGAGCGCGTCTCACCTTGTGAGCCGCAGCACACCCGAACCGTCCGGACCGGGTACGCCGCCGAGCCCAACCGGCCCCCGGCTCGCGTCCCCGGGAGCAGAGCAGCACGGCGTCGGCCGCGGAGATCCCGTGGGCGCGCCGCGCGCGACACGAGGAGCGCCCGTGACCGACAGTGCCGTCGGGGTGTCGACCGACCCCGTTATCAGCCCGGGACCGACGCCGAGCGATCCCCCGCTGGTGCAGCTGCTCACGCCGGAGGGCGAGCGGGTCCAGCACCCGACGTACTCGCTCGACCTGTCCGACGAGGAGCTGCGCGGCCTCTACCGGGACCTCGTCCTGGTCCGCCGGGTCGACTCCGAGGCCACCGCCCTGCAGCGGCAGGGCGAGCTGGGCATCTGGGCCAGCCTGCTCGGGCAGGAGGCGGCCCAGGTCGGGTCCGGCCGGGCTATGCGCGAGGACGACTACGCCTTCCCGACCTACCGCGAGCACGGCGTCGCCTGGTGCCGCGGCGTCGACCCGCTCAACTTGCTGGGCCTGTTCCGCGGGGTGAACCACGGCGGCTGGGACCCGAACGAGAAGAACTTCCACCTGTACACGATCGTCATCGGCGCCCAGACGCTGCACGCGACGGGCTACGCCATGGGCATGCAGAAAGACGGCGCCGAGAGCGCGGTCATCGCCTACTTCGGTGACGGCGCGACCAGCCAGGGCGACGTCAACGAGGCGTTCATCTACGCCAGCGTCTTCAACGCACCGGTCGTCTTCTTCTGCCAGAACAACCAGTGGGCCATCTCGGAGCCGATCGAGAAGCAGAGCCGGATCCCGCTCTACCAGCGGGCGCGGGGCTTCGGCTTCCCCGGGATCCGGGTCGACGGCAACGACGTGCTGGCCGTGCTGGCCGTGACCAGGGCAGCGCTGCAGAACGCCCGGGAGGGCAACGGGCCCACCCTGGTGGAGGCCTTCACCTACCGGATGGGTGCGCACACGACGTCCGACGACCCGACCCGCTACCGGCTCACCGACGAGCTCGAGTCCTGGAAGCTCAAGGACCCGATCGAGCGGGTGAAGGCCTACCTGGTGCGCGGCGGCATCGCCGACCAGGCGTTCTTCGACGCGATCGAGGCCGAGTCGGACGAGCTGGCCGCCCACGTCCGCAAGGGCTGCCTGGAAATGGAAGACCCCGAGCCGCTGTCCATCTTCGACCACGTCTACGCCGAGCGGCACCCACTGATCGAGGAGGAGCGCGAGCAGTTCCGCGCCTATCTCGAGACCTTTGACGACACTGTGGGGAGCGACCACTGATGGCGCAGATCACCCTCGCCAAGGGCATCACGATGGGCCTGCGCAAGGCGATGGAGGCCGACCCCAAGGTGCTGGTCATGGGCGAGGACGTCGGCAAGCTCGGCGGCGTCTTCCGGGTCACCGACGGGCTGCAGAAGGACTTCGGCGAGGACCGGGTCATCGACACCCCGCTCGCCGAGTCGGGCATCATCGGCACCGCCATCGGGCTCGCCCTGCGCGGCTACCGGCCGGTCTGCGAGATCCAGTTCGACGGCTTCGTCTACCCGGCGTTCGACCAGATCGTCAGCCAGCTGGCCAAGATGCGGGCCCGCGCCCTGGGCAAGGTGTCGCTGCCCGTCGTCGTGCGCATCCCCGTCGGCGGCGGCATCGGCGCGGTCGAGCACCACAGCGAGTCCAACGAGGCCTACTTCGCACACACCGCCGGCCTGAAGGTGGTCGCCTGCTCGAACCCGATCGACGCCTACTTCATGGTGCAGCAGGCGATCCTCTCCGACGACCCGGTCATCCTCTACGAGCCCAAGCGGCGCTACTGGGAGAAGGCCGACCTGGACGAGTCGCTGACGCTGGACTCGGCGCTGTCGCTCTACTCGGCGCGGGTCGCCCGCGAGGGCACCGACATCACGGTCGCGGCGTACGGGCCGATGGTGAAGACGTGCATGGAGGCGGCCACCGCTGCCGCCGAGGAGGGCAAGTCGCTCGAGGTCATCGACCTGCGCTCGCTCTCGCCGCTGGACATGGGCACCCTGCGCGCCTCCGTCGAGAAGACCGGCCGGATGGTCGTGGTGCACGAGGCGCCGGCCTTCCTCGGCATGGGGTCCGAGGTCGCGGCCAGGGTCACCGAGCAGTGCTTCTACTCGCTGGAGGCGCCGGTGCTGCGGGTGTGCGGCTTCGACACCCCCTACCCGCCGAGCCGGGTCGAGGAGGAGTACCTCCCCGACCTGGACCGCGTGCTCGACGCCGTCGACCGATCCCTCGCGTTCTGATCCGCCACCAGGAGTTCGCCAGATGAAGCAGTTCAAGCTCCCCGACGTCGGCGAGGGCCTCACCGAGGCCGAGATCGTGTCGTGGAAGGTCAAGCCCGGCGACACCGTGAAGGTCAACGAGATCGTCGTCGAGATCGAGACCGCGAAGTCCTTGGTCGAGCTGCCGTCGCCGTTCGCCGGCGTCGTCACCGAGCTGCTCGTGCCCGAGGGCACGACGGTCGACGTGGGCACCCCGATCATCACCGTGGACGACGGCTCGGGCGGCGCTGCGCCGGCAGCCCCGGCCGCACCCGCCGCGGCTCCGCGCGACGACATGGCTCCGGCCGTTCCGGACCCGTCGGCCATCGACACCCCGGCCGAGGACCAGGCGGTCGAGCCCGGTCTGATCGGTGGGCCGGCACCCGGCGGCCGGACCTCGGTGCTCGTGGGCTACGGCCCCAAGACGACCAGTGCCGCCCGGCGGCCGCGCAAGGGCCCCGTCGGTGCGTCCGCCGCCACCGCGCAGCAGGCCGTGCAGACCTCGATGATGACCACGCCGACCCCGGTGCAGGAGCCCGCGGTCGACGACGCGCCCGAGTCCGCCCCGGCGCAGACGGTCGCCGGCAACGGGGACGGCGCCACCGCGCGGGTGCTGGCCAAGCCGCCGGTGCGCAAGCTGGCCAAGGACCTCGGCGTCGACCTGACGACGGTGACACCGTCCGGCGAGGGCGGCGTCGTCACCCGCGCCGACGTGGAGTCGGCGGCCGGCGACGGCTCCGCAGCCACGGCGGCGGGCGCCCCGTCGTACGTCCCTGCTGCTGGGCAGCGCGAGACCCGGGTGCCGGTCAAGGGCGTCCGCAAGATGACGGCGCAGGCGATGGTGGCCTCGGCATTCACCGCGCCGCACGTGACCGAGTGGGTGACGATCGACGTCACCCGCACCATGGACCTGGTCGCGCGGCTGAAGAAGGACCGCGACTTCCGCGACGTGAAGGTCAGTCCGTTGCTGCTGGTGGCCAAGGCGCTGATCCTCGCGGTGAAGCGCAACCCCGACATCAACGCGGTCTGGGACGAGGCCGCGCAGGAGATCGTGGTCAAGCACTACGTGAACCTCGGCATCGCCGCCGCAACGCCGCGCGGGCTCGTCGTACCGAACATCAAGGACGCCGAGCGGATGTCACTGCTCGAGCTCGCCGAGGCGCTGAACGCGCTGGCCGCGACCGCGCGCGAGGGACGCACCCAGCCCGCCGACATGGCCGGCGGCACGATGACGATCACCAACGTGGGTGTCTTCGGCGTCGATGCCGGTACGCCGATCCTCAACCCCGGCGAGGCCGCGATCCTGTGCTTCGGCCAGGTCCGCGACATGCCGTGGGTCGTCGACGGCGAGGTGGTCGTGCGCAAGGTGACCCAGCTGGCGCTGTCCTTCGACCACCGGGTGGCCGACGGCCAGCTCGGCTCGATGTTCCTCGCCGACATCGCCCGCGTCCTCGAGGACCCCGCCACCGCCCTCCTCTGGTAGCGGCCGCCCGGGAGTCGCAGCCCGTGCGGCAACCCGTGCACGCCGCGCTGTCGCCGGGCAAGGCCGACGAGCTGGCCCAACGGCACAGCGAGGAGCTTGTCCGTGACGACGAGGCCGACGGCGCCCCGCCGCGCAGCCGGGTCGACCTCGTCGCCGGCACCGCCCACCTGAGGCTGCCGGGCGATCCCTGAACCGCTGGCGCGGTCGGGTCCGACAGAGGGGGTGTCTGCACACCACACTCGAAGGGCCCCGCCATGACCAGCAGCCGTCGTCCCGTGCTCGTTGTTGCCGCCCTTGGCGCGGCCCTGACCGTCGCGGCCTGGAGCGCGCTGCCCGCCGGCGCATCTGACGGCCCGGTCGAGGCTGCGGGCACCTTCGCGGCACCGCAGGACGCGACCACGGCCTTCACGTACGACGTGACGCAGGTACCCGTCGGCGCCCGAGTCGTGGTCCGCGCCGTGCCGACCGGCAGCCACAAGACGGTCGTGACGCTGCACGCGTGGGGACTGCTCCCGGACGAGACCTACGGCGCGCACGCGCACTACAAGGCGTGCGGCGCGACCGGCGCGGCAGCCGGTGCGCACTACCAGAACGCCCAGGACCCGGCGGTCGGCGGCAGCGAGACCACGGCGTCGGTCGACCCGTCGTACGCCAACCCGGGCAACGAGGTCTGGCTCGACCTGGTGACCAACGCCGACGGCAACGGCCGCGCACAGACCGTCGTCGACTGGACCTTCCGGCCCACCGCGACCGGTGGCCCCCGCTCGGTGATCCTGCACCTCAACACCACCAGCACCGGTGGCTCGGTGCCACCGGGGAACGCCGGGGCGCGGCTGGCCTGTGTCACCGTTCCGTTCTGATCGGTGTGCAGGCGACGGCGGGTACGACGACGATGGGCGGCGTGACGACCAGCCCCAGGGCGGGCGAGCCGATCGACGCCGACCTTCTGCTCGCCACCGGCGCCGGTGACCGGACCGCGTTCGAGACGCTGTACGGCCGGCACGCACCGTGGCTGGTCGTCCGCCTGACCCGACGCTGCAACGACCCGGCCCTCGTCGACGAGGCCGTGCAGGACACCTTCGTGGCGGTCTGGCGCGGCGCTCGCAGGTGGGACGGGCGGGGGGAGGTGGCGGCCTGGATCTGGGGGATCGGGATCCGTCGCCTGATCGACCAGCTCCGCAGCCGGCCGCGACCGACTGCGGAGCTGGTCGACACCGACGCCGAGCGCGAGCCATCGGCCGAGGAACGGGTGCTGCTGGGCGTGGAGTACGGCGACCTGGCCGGCGCGCTGGACCGGCTGTCGCCCGAGCTGCGGGCTGTGGTGCAGGCCACCGTGCTCGACGGCCTCACCACCCGCGAGGCCGGCCACCTGCTCGGGCTGCCGGCCGGCACCGTCAAGACCCGGATGATGCGCGCGAAGGCGCAGCTGCGAGAGGCACTGGCATGAGCTGGCACATCGACTCCGAGACCCTGGAGCGCTACGCGTCGGGTGGGACCACGTCCGCGGTCGCGGCCTCCGCCGAGGCGCACCTGACCGGCTGCGCGGACTGCCGGGGCCGGCTCGTACCCGCGGTCGACACCGGCCGGCTGGACGCGATCTGGGCCGAGGTCGAGGAGCGGGTCGACCTGGTGTCGCTGCCCTGGCTCGACCGGACCCTGGTGCGCTGCGGCATGTCGGAGGAGACGGCGCGGCTGCTCGCGGCGACCCCGTCGCTGACCGCATCCTGGCTGGCCGCGATCGCTGCCGCCGTGGTCTTCGCGGTCGTGGCTGCCGACTCGTCGGCCAAGGGGCTGGCGGTTTTCCTGACTCTTGCGCCGATGCTGCCGGTCGCCGGGGTGGCGGCCGCCTATGGCCGCGAGGCGGACCCGGCCTACGAGCTCGCCGTCGCGTCGCCGTACTCCCTGCTGCGGCTCCTCCTGGTCCGCAGCGTTGCCGTCGTCGGTACCACCATCGCCCTGACCGCCGTTGGCGGGCTGTTGCTCGCGGACTCCGGATGGCGTGCCGCCGCCTGGTTGCTGCCGGCCCTGGCACTGTCGGCCGTGACGCTCGCCCTGTCCGCCCGGGTCGCACCGGTGTGGGCGGGCGGCGCTGTCCTGACCGGATGGCTCGGCATCGTCGTGACCGCCTGGCAGGTCACCGGGAACCGGCTGGCCGCCTTCGGAGACGTCGGCCAGGTCGTCGCCCTCGCCGTGACGGGCCTGGCCCTGACGGTGCTGATCGCTAACCGGAGCGACTTCGCGTACGACACGAGGAGGTCGGCATGACCGGCGTACGGGTGCATGACGTGACGAAGACGTTCGGGCGCACCCGTGCGTTGGACGGGGTGACGTTCACGTCGGGGCTGGGCGTGACCGGCCTGCTCGGCCCGAACGGCGCGGGCAAGACCACGCTGCTGCGGATGCTGGCTACGGTGCTCGCGCCGGACGGCGGCCGGATCCAGCTGCTGGGCCGCAACCCGCAGGACGCGCCCGAGCGGCTCGAGATCCGCCGCCGGCTGGGCTACCTGCCGCAGGAGCCGGGCTTCCACCGTGGCTTCACGGTGTTCGAGTTCGTCGACTACGTGGCGATCCTCAAGGAGCTGACCGACCGAAGGGCCCGGCACGACGAGGTACGCCGGGTGATCGACGCGGTCGGGCTGCGTGAGGTGGCCGACCGCAAGATCCGGGCGCTCTCGGGCGGGATGCGGCGCCGGGTCGGTGTCGCGCAGGCGATCCTCGGCGAGCCCGAGCTCGTAGTCCTCGACGAGCCGACCGCCGGGCTGGATCCCGAGCAGAGGCTGCGGTTCCGCGATCTCGTCTCCCGGATCGGTGAGGGTCGCACGGTGCTGCTGTCCACGCACCAGACCGAGGACGTCACCGCCCTCTGCCCGCACGTGGTCGTGATTGACCGGGGCCGGACGGTGTTCGACGGCACGCCGTCGGCGTTGACCGGCACTGCCGACGGCCGGGTCTGGCTCTCGCCGGACCGTACGCCGGCAGCCCGGCTGGCCTGGCGGACAGCCGAGGGTGACGTGCGCAACATCGGCGACGCGGTGCCGCCCGGGGCGCAGGCCGTGCGCCCGACCCTGGAGGACGCGTACCTCCTGCTGGTCGGCGAGGCGGCCACGCCGGAGGTGGCGGCATGACCGAGGTGCTGGCGACCGGGTCGGGGCCGGGCGTCACCCAGGGACGGGTCGCGCGCCTGGCGGTGGCCGGGCCGTGGGCGGTAATGCCCGACCTGGCGCGCCGGCAAGGCCTTCGGATGCTGCGCCACCCGGTCCCGCTCCTGGGCGTGGCCTGGTTCGTGCTCGGATACGGCGTCGGCGCGCCCTCTACGCCGTACGACCGCTACGCGGCGGTCACCGGCATCCTCGCCTTCATGCTGGGCCCGGTCTCGTTCTTCGCCGCCAACCTGGTCGCGTCCTCGGACCGGCGGTGCGGCGCGGAGGAGTGGACGCCGAGCCTGCCGATGCCGGCGGTGCACCGGACGGCCGCACTGCTGCTGGCCTGCCTGATCCCTGCAGCGGCGGTGGGACTGCTCGACCTGGCGGCGGTCGCGCTCTGGGGCCCGCACGAGGCGACCATGCCGCTGCTGTGGCAGCACGTGGCCAGCGTGCCGCTGGTGGTCCTCGGCGCCACCGTGCTCGGAGTCGCGGTGGCGCGGCTGCTGCCGTGGCCAGGCGTGCCGCTGGCCGTGATGGTCGGCCTGGTGGCGTTCAACGCCCGGGTGGCGGGGGACCACAGCTACCTGGGCTTCTACGTCGACTTCGCCGAATGGACCCCGAGCAGCGCCGCCTACGCCGACGTGATCCCGCCGATGACGCCGGGGTCGCCGTCCTGGCACCTGGTCTACCTGGCGGCGCTGTGCGGGCTGGCCGCCTGCGGCGCGTTGCTGCGGGACGCCCGGCGCTGGTGGCTGCCGTTCACGGCGGGCGGCGCGCTGGGAGCACTCGTCCTCGTGGCGGGGGCACTGCAGCTCCCGTGATGGGCACCCGGCCCCGGCAGCTGCGTGCCCTCGCGCCGGCCCTGGTACGGGCGGTGCGCTGGCAGCCCGTGCTCGCGGCCGGGCTCTGCTCGGGCACGGTGCTCTGGTGGCAGGACGACCGTACGGCGGCCGGAGGGGACGCCATCTGGCTGCTTCGCGTGGTGGCGCTGCTTGTCGCGGTGGCCCTGGCCTTCGCGCTGGACGACCGCGGCCGCGCCACTCTCGCCGCCGTGCCTACGCCGCAGTGGTGGCGCGGCGGCGTGCGGCTCCTCGTCGCCGGGCTGCCTGCCGCTCTCGTCTGGGGCGGCGCGCTGGTCTGGGTCGAGCACCGGTCGGGCGGTGCCGTGCCGAGCCGTGCCCTCAGCCTCGAGATGGCCGCGCTCGCCGGGGTCGCGCTGGCCGTCGCCGGTGGCCTGGTGCGGTGGCGGGACCAGCCGGAGCCAGGACTGCTCGTCGGCCCGATCCTGCTAGGGGCGGGCCTGCTCATCCCTCAGCTGCCACGCCAGGTCGCGCTGGCCGTCCTGCCTGGGCCGGACTGGGCGGCGGCGCACCTGCGCTGGTCGGTGCTGCTCGCCGTCACGGCTGCCGTGCTGGCGGCCTCCTGGCGCGACCCGGCCGCCCGGTCCCCGCTCCGGCGCCGCTGACGTCGTCGAGTGGCGCGACCTCGTGGCTCGTACGGCGTGTCGGCCACAGGATTGCGCCACTCGACGGTCGGACTCAGGTTGCGCCACTCAACGGGTCGGCGCCCACGCGTGCGAGGCTAGGGCTCGTGCGAGTCCACGTCATCCAGCTGTCCTACGGCGACGACGAGTCGCTGGCCGCCCGAACCGACCGCGTCGCCGCCCTGGTGCGGGCCCAGTCCGGCGCCGACCTGGTGGTGCTGCCGGAGCTGTGGCCGAACGGCGGCTTCGCCTACGACACCTGGGCGGCGGGCGCGCAACCGCTGGACGGCCACCTGGTCACCACGCTGCGGGCCGCGGCCCGCGACCTCGGGGCCACGGTGCACATGGGGTCGTTCGTCGAGCGCGACGACGACCGCCTCTTCAACACCTCGGTCCTGCTGGGCGCCACCGGGGAGCTGCTCACGACGTACCGGAAGGTGCATCTCTTCGGCTTCGGCGAGGGCGAGCCCGCGCTGATGACGCCGGGTGACGGTCCGGTCGTGCACGAGACCCTGGGCCTGGCCACCTGCTACGACCTGCGCTTCCCCGAGATGTTCCGCGCGCTGCTCGACGCCGGCGCCGAGATCGTGCTGATGCCCGGCCGCCTGGCCGGCCAAGCGGGTGCACCACTGGCGGCTGCTGGCGCAGGCGCGCGCGGTCGAGAACCAGTCCTACGTCGTGGCCTGCAACACGGGTGGCACCCACGCGGGAGTCCCGATGGGCGGGCACTCGCTGGTCGTCGACCCGTGGGGCGAGGTGCTGGCCGAGGCCGGTGACGGCGAGGAGGTGCTGGTGGTGGACCTCGACCCGGCGTACGTCGCGAAGACCCGCGCCACCTTCCCCGTGCTCGCCGACCGCCGCCTCTGACGCAGGGCGCTACTTCCGCAAAATGATCACGGATCCGTGATCATTTGTGCTCGACCGCGCTGAATTGAATTCGCCACGGTAGGGAGCGGTTCGGCGCGGTAGGGCTCGGCGGCAGACGTGCGGGTGGGCCAAAGCGGCCAGGGGCAGCAGCAAGGCGGGCATCGGGCTGCGACCATGGTCGGGTGGGACTGGGCTACGGAAAGCACGAGTGGGACGACTACGAGTGGTTCCCCTCCGGCGGCGGCCGCCGCGGCCCGGCGGTCGTGGCCGAGCCCGGCGACCCCGACGGCGCCTCGGCGGCCCTGGTCGAGCGGGTGCTGCGGGACCCGATCTGGGAGCCCGACGACGCCCCCAGGATCCTGCTGGTCGACCTGGACAACCTCCGGGCCGGGCCGGTGCGCTGGCGGGCCCGGATGGCCGTGGTGGTCGCGCTGGCCCGCCAGGCCGACCATGTCGCGCTGGCCGGCCAGGAGGGCGCGGTCCGGCGGGCCCGGCCGCACCTGGAGGAGTTCGCCGGTACGGCGGTGGCCGTGGCGGCCGGGAGCGACCTCGCCGACGTGGCCCTGCTGGCCAAGGTCGACGAGCTCGACCTGCCCGACGCGCAGCACCTGGTGGTCAGCAACGACGGCATCTTCGCCGAGCTCGCGCAGTGCGGCCCGCTGGTCGTGCTCAGCCCCGGACGGGACGCCCTGAGCGACTCCCTGGCCGCCGCCAGCGTGCGGGTCATCGACCTTGCGGCGCTCGAGCATGATCTTCCGGCTCCCGCGCGGGCCTGAAAGGGCGCATACTGGGGGCGATGACATCGTCGCGGTCGACCCCACGCCCCCGCCCCGCCGGTAGTCCCTTCCGGGACCCGGTCGCCAAGCCCGTGCCGACCTTCGAGGTCGGCGACCGGGTGACGCACGACCAGGCCGGCCTCGGCCGGGTGGTCGGTGTCGAGGAGGGCATCGCGGTCCTCGTCGACTTCGGCGGCCGGGAGATGCGGATCGGCACGCCCTACCCCAAGCTCAGCAAGCTCTAGCCGGTACGCCGGGGCGCCCCGTCCGCGCTCAGCCGGCCGGCGGTGCGGTGCTGTCCCGGACCACGAGCTCGGTGGGCAGCACGACCCGCTTCGCGCGGCTCGGCTTGCGTCCCCGTCTTGGCCGCCTCGATCGCCGTCGTCAGGGCCGCGGTGGCCGCCCGGCCCTTCCCGCTCACGTCCTGGCGCACCGTGGTGAGAGCGGGGCGCATCCGGCGGGCCAGCGGGCTGTCGTCGAAGCCGACCACCGACAGGTCCTCGGGCACTCGCAGCCCCAGCTCCTCGGCGGCCCGCACCACCCGGTAGGCCATCACGTCGGAGAAGCACAGGATCGCGGTCGGCCGGTCCGGGAGCTCGAGCATCTCGCGGACGGCGCGCGCGTCGGCGTCCTCCGGCCGCTCGGCCTCGCCGGCGCTCCACTCGGAGGCCGCACCGACCGCGGGTCAGCACCGGCTCCAGGCCGGCCGCGCCCAGCGCGTCGACCAGCCCAGCATCCGCTGGTGCGACGACGTGCAGCTCGCCCGCTGCAGTGGCCGCCACCAGCCTGGGGTCGTCCGTGTGCTCGCGGTTCACGATGCCGATCCGGCGGTGCCCGAGGTCGACGAGGTGCTGGGCGGCGGCCCTGGCCCCGCCCCGGTCGTCGACGTTGACGCTGGGGATGCCCGGCACCGGCACCTGGTCGACGAACACCATCGGCAGCCCACGGCGGGTCAGCCAGTCGACCGCGCCCGAGTCGAAGCCGCAGGAGTAGACCAGGGCGCCGTCCATCGGGACGTCGCGCGCGGGCACGTGCTCACCGCGGCCCGACGTGAGCAGGGTCAGGGCCAGCCCGGTGGGCGCGAGCTCGTCGGCGACGGCCGCCAGGAAGCCGGTCGCCACCTCGTCGCTGAAGGCGTAGGCCAGCGAGTCGGTCATCAGGACGCCGATCGCACCGGCCGTGCCCCGCGCCAGGGCCCGCGCCGCCGGGTCCGGCCCGACGTACCCGAGCTCGGCGGCGGCGGCGAGCACCTTCTCGCGCAGCGCCGTGGACAGCTGGTCCGGGCGGGAGAAGGCGTTGGACACCGTCATCCGGCTGACGCCGACACGGTCGGCGACCGTCTGCAGCGTCACCCGGGTCACGGTGTCCAGCCTAGGCAGGACACGCGGCCGGTCCAACGGAGGACCGAGTCACCGGGCGGGCGACCACTCCGAGGGAGCGATGGTGACCGCGACTCGCTCCAGCAGGTCGGCCAGGGCCACCCGGGTACGCCGGGTGCGGGCGGCCGGCGCCGGCACGACCGGGGCGTCCGGGCGGGCGCTGTTGACCTCGAGGGCGGTGGTGCCCTGGGACAGGATCATCGCGAGCGGAAGGTTCGTCATGGTGGGCCTCCTGGGGATGGTCTGGTTTCTGTACCGCTACAGTAACTCGGATCTCTGTACCGGTCAAGTACCTTCTCGCCAGAAACTTTGCGCGGCCAGAGCTCTTGCTGGCCGACCCGCGCGGCACGGTGGTCCTGCTCGACTTCTGGGCGTCGTGAAGCGCTACCCCCAAGGACGGGCGCTGCCGACGGGACGCGGTCAGCCAGCCACGCCGGTCTTCGGGGGTCGTACGACGGCCGCTCCTTGCCGCAACGGCTGCACAGGTCGTATCCGCCCGCCGCGCCGCCGACCTCCGGGTTCTGCTTGTGCTCCCACGCATGACGGCCGAGACGGCAGAGCAGTGAGCCCATGACGGGCCTCCCTCGGAGTGGTGTGAACCCTCTGTGAGACTCGTCCCGTCTCCTCACCCGGTCAATGGGCCGCGTGCCCGCGTACCGGCCACGACTCCTGGAGGATCTGGCCGTGACCTCGACCCCGACCCGGCGCCCTCGCGTCCGGGCTCCTGAGCTCCAGGGTCGCGCTTGGCTCAACACGGGCGGCAAGACACCGCGGCTCGCCGACCTGCGCGGCAAGGTCGTCCTGCTCGACTTCTGGACCTTCTGCTGCGTGAACTGCCTGCACGTCCTGGACGAGCTGCGCCCGCTCGAGGAGAAGTACGCCGACGTCCTGGTGACCGTCGGGGTCCACTCGCCCAAGTTCGAGCACGAGGCCGACCCGGCCGCCGTCGCCGCGGCCGTCGAGCGGTACGAGGTGCACCACCCGGTGCTCGACGACCCGGACCTCACGACCTGGAAGCAGTACGCCGTGAGGGCGTGGCCGACGCTGGTGGTGGTCGACCCCGAGGGCTACGTGGTCGCGCAGCTGTCCGGCGAGGGGCACGCCCACGCCCTCGACGCGCTGCTCGACGAGCTGGTCCGCGAGCACGACGCGCAAGGGCACCCTGCACCGCGGCGACGGCCCGTACGTGGCGCCGCCGGCACCGGCCACCGAGCTGCGGTTCCCCGGCAAGGTCGCCGTCGCTCCCGACCGGCACCCTGCTGGTCTCCGACTCGGGCCACCACAGCCTGGTCGAGCTGGCCGCCGACGGCGAGACGGTGCTGCGGCGGATCGGCTCCGGGATGCGCGGGCTGGTCGACGGGCCACCCGGCACGGCGCGCCGTTCAGCGAGCCGCAGGGCGTCCTGCTGCTGCCGGCGGAGCTGCGCGCCGACGTCGGGTACGACGTGGTGGTCGCCGACACCGTCAACCACGCGCTCCGCGGCGTACGTCTCGAGGACGGCACGTGACGACCCTCGCCGGCACCGGCCGGCAGTGGATGCAGGGCGCCGGCACCACCGACCTGTCCTCACCGTGGGACCTGGCCTGGCACGACGGCCGGGTCGTGGTCGCGATGGCCGGCATCCACCAGCTCTGGTCCTTCGACCCGCGCACCGGCGCGTGGTCGACGTGCTGGCCGGCACGACCAACGAGGGCCTCCTGGACGGACCGGCCGCGGACGCCTGGTTCGCCCAGACCTCGGGCCTGGCCGCCGACGCGCGACCGGCTCTGGCTGGTCGACGCCGAGACGTCGTCGCTGCGGCACCTGCAGGACGGCCAGGTCGGTACGTCGGTCGGCGCGGGCCTGTTCGACTTCGGTCACGTCGACGGGCCGGCCGCCCAAGCCCTGCTGCAGCACCCGCTCGGGGTGACCGTGCTGCCCGACGGCTCGGTCGCGGTCAGCGACACCTACAACGGCGCGGTCCGCCGCTACGACCCGGCCACCGACCAGGTCAGCACGCTGCTCACCGGCCTGGCCGAGCCCAGCGACGCCGTGGTGCTCGACGGCGACCTGGTGGTGGTCGAGTCGGCGGCCCATCGGCTCACCCGGGTACGCCTGCCGGACGAGGCGCTGGTGGTCGACGGCGTCGCGCAGCGCACCCACCGGCCGGTGACCGAGGTGGCGCCGGGCGCGATCGAGCTGGAGGTCGTGTTCACGCCACCGCCCGGCCAGAAGCTGGACGAGCGCTACGGCCCGGCCACCCGGCTGGTGGTCTCCGCGACCCCGCCGGCGCTGCTGCGCGAGGGCGAGGGCCGCGGGGAGGGACTCAGCCGCCGCCTGGTGCTCGACCCGCACGTCGGTGACGGCGTGCTGCACGTGGCCGCGATGGCGGCGTCCTGCGACGACGCGACGCCGGCGGGCGGAGTTCCCCGCCTGCCACGTGCACCAGCAGGACTGGGGGGTGCCGGTGCGCCTGGTCGACGGTGCCGCCGCCGAGCTCCGCCTCTACCTCGCCGGCTGAGCATGGAGCTCATGGCGTCCGGCCGGGACTCCGACGTCTTCGCGTACGCCGATGGGCTGGTCCTGCGGCGCTACCGTGACGGCCGCTCCGCGGAGGGGGAGGCGGCCACGCTGCGCGCCATGGCCGACCTCGGCTACCCGGTGCCGGTCGTCCACGACGCGACCGGCCCCGACATCGTGATGGAGCGGGTCGACGGACCGACCCTGGCCGAGTCGCTGGTCGCGGGCCTGTCGCCGCCCGACGAGGGCGGCGCGCTGCTCGCCGATCTGCACGACCGGCTGCACGCGCTCGCCTGGCCGGGAGCTGCGCCGGGGGAGGCCCTGCTTCATCTCGACCTGCACCCGCTCAACGTGCTCCTCCGTGGGTCGGATCCCGTCGTCATCGACTGGTCCAACGCCCGGCCCGGCCCGGCCGCCCTGGATGTCGCCATGACCGCCGTCATCCTGGCCCAGGTGGTGGTCACCGACGGCATGCTCGAGGCGGTCGGCGTCGACGAGAGCGCGCGACCGGCGCTGGCGCGCCTGCTCGCGGTCTTCGCCGCGGAGGTCGGCACGCCGTACGCCGGCTCGCTCGCGGCCGCCGAGGCGCTTCGTCGCCAGGACCCCTACCAGTCCGGCGCCGAGCTCGCCGCCCTGCCGCGGGCCGTCGACCTGGCTGCCTCCCTGGCCTGAACCAGCTCAGCGACGGCGGTCACCGCGCACGGTGGGCAGCGCGTCGGTCCGATCGGCGTACCCGGGTCGGTGCACGTCGTGGGCGTCCCACTCGTCGGTCCGATCGTCGTACGCCGGGCGGCGCCGGGGCCGACGCGGCCTCGGCCGGCGACCCGAAGTGCTGCGGGTCGCCGGCCGGCGCTGGTGCAGACGTGTCAGGAGCTACACGCGGTCGTCGTAGACCCTGCGCTCTTCGACCACGTCGCCGCGGCCGCGGCTGCGCGGGCCCCAGATGAATGCGGTCATGATGAGGCCGATGACGCCGACGATCATCAGGATGTAGCCCACGACGGCGATGTCGAGGCCGGAGACGCTCGCGTTGACGGCAAAGGCAAGGATGGCGCCGACGGCGATCAGGAAGATGCTGACCCCGATGCCCATGGTTCCTCCAGGATGGTCAGTCGGACGGCTCCGGTGAGCCGCGTGCAGACCGACGGGTGACGGTCGCTACGTGCGGTGTACCCATGCCCTCCCGCGGCACACCGCCCACCACCCGATCAGCCGTCGGCCAACCGGCGCAAATCCGGGCGTTTCGCCGCGGGTGCGGGCTAGAAGGCGTCCTCGGGGACGTCCATCAGGGAGTTGTCGACGCTGTCGGCCACCGCGCGGGCGGCCGTGATGAGCGGCAGCACCTGGGCGGCGAAGAACTTCGCGGCGGCCACCTTGCCGGTGTAGAACGCCTCATCCCGCCCGCTGACGCCGGCCTCCAGCGCCGCCTGGGCCACCACGGCCTGCCGCAGCAGCAGCCACGCGACCACCAGGTCGCCGCAGGCCAGCAGCAGCCGGCTGGTGTTCTGGCCGACCTTGTAGATGTTGGTCACGTCCTCGGCCGAGGCGGTCAGCGAGCCCACCATGGTGGCGACGATGCCCTGCACCTGCTCCAGCGCAGTGCCGAGCAGGTCGCGCTCGGTGCGCAGCGACCCGTTGCCCTCGTCCCCCTTGGCGAACTCCTGGATGTCGGTCATCAGCTTGGTCAACGCCTGACCCTTGTCCCGCACGATCTTGCGGAAGAAGAAGTCCATCCCCTGGATCGCGGTCGTGCCCTCGTAGAGGGTGTCGATCTTGGCGTCCCGGATGTACTGCTCGAGCGGGTAGTCCTGCAGGTAGCCGGAGCCGCCGAAGGTCTGCAGCGACTGCGACCCGAGCAGCTCGTAGGACTTCTCCGACCCGTAGCCCTTGACGATCGGCAGCAGCAGGTCGTTCAGGCGTACGGCCAGGTCCTGCGCGTCGTTGGTCTCGCCGGCAGCCTCGGCCAGGGCCACCTCGTCCTGGATGGTGGCGGTGTAGAGGACCAGGGCGCGCATCCCCTCGGCGTACGACTTCTGGGTCATCAGCGACCGGCGTACGTCGGGGTGGTGCGTGATCGGCACCCGCGGCGCGGCCTTGTCGGTCATCCGGGTCAGGTCCGCGCCCTGGAGGCGGGTCTTGGCGTAGTCGAGCGCGTTCAGGTAGCCGGTCGACAAGGTGGCGATCGCCTTGGTGCCGACCATCATCCGGGCGAACTCGATGATCTTGAACATCTGGGCGATGCCGTCGTGCACCTCGCCGACCAGCCAGCCGACGGCGGGCTCCCGCTCGCCGAAGGTGACCTCGCAGGTGGTGGACGCCTTGAGGCCCATCTTGTGCTCGACGTTGGTGACGTAGGCACCGTTGTGCTCGCCCAGCTCACCGGTCTCCCAGTCGAAGTGGATCTTCGGGACGATGAACAACGACAGCCCCTTGGTGCCCGGTCCGGCGCCCTCGGGGCGGGCCAGCACGAGGTGCACGATGTTGTCGGACATGTCGTGCTCGGCCGAGGTGATGAAGCGCTTGACGCCCTCGATGTGCCAGGTGCCGTCCGCCTGCGGGGTGGCCTTGGTGCGCCCGGCGCCGACGTCGGAGCCGGCGTCCGGCTCGGTGAGCACCATGGTGGCGCCCCAGCGGCCCTCGACCATCCGCGCAGCGACCTTGCGCTGCTCGTCGGTACCGAGCCGGTAGACGACGTGCGCGAACGCCATGCCGGAGGCGTACATGTGCACGGCCGGGTTGCTGCCGAGGATCAGCTCGGCGACCGCCCAGCGCAGCGACGGCGGGACGACGGTGCCGCCCAGCTCCTCGGGCAGGTCCATCCGCCACCACTCGGCGTCCATGTAGGCCTGGTAGCTCTTCTTGAAGCCCTCGGGCATCGTCACCGTGTGGGTGGCCGGGTCGTAGACCGGCGGCGTGCGGTCGGACTCCAGCAGCGACTCGGCCAGCTCGTGGGTCGCCAGCCGCTCGACCTCGGCCAGGATGCTGCGCGCCGTCTCCTCGTCGACCTCGGCGTACGGCCCGGTCCCCAGGACCTGCGACCGGCCGAAGACCTCGAACAGGGTGAACTCGATGTCGCGCAGGTTGCTCTTGTAGTGGCCCATCAGGGCGCGTCCTTCCGACGACGGCGTCCGGCTGACAGGCGATTCCTACCCGTCAGTAACAACCATCATGCTACTGACGGGTAACTTTCGCAAGAGGACGGTCAGGTGCGGGCGTAGCGCTCGGCGCTACGTGCTCGCGCCTTCGCCGCTTCCACCTCGCGGTCCTTGGGCGGCGCGGTCGTCACGAGCGCCTCGAGCAGGTGCTGGGTCGCGTGCGCGACCTCCCGGACCGCCTCGTCGAAGGCCGCCTGGTTCGCCGCCGACGGCTTGGCGCTGCCGCTGACCTTGCGCACGTACTGGAGGGCGGCCGCACCGACCTCGTCGTGGGTGGCGGGCGGCTCGAAGTTGTGCAGGGTGCGGATGTTGCGACACATGCCACCCACTGTGCCACGGCGCCGGCGGGCACCCGCGGGTCAGGCGATGGCCGCCTCGGGCGCGATCTGGTGCCGTTGCCCGGCGGGCGGTGGTACCGCGAGCTCGCATCGCGCGGTCGAGAGGCGGCAGACGAGGAGGTCGCCCTGGTGGGTGTCCACCGAGGCGTAGTCGTGGGCCCAGACCACGAAGCCGTCGTCGTCGACCCACTGCGACACCACGAAGGCGCTGTCGTGCCGGTAGGCCGGCGGCAGCTCGAACGACGGCACCGCCCGCCCGGTTGCCGTGTCGAACACGGTTGCCGGGCGAGACCGGAAGTCGTGGGTGAACAGCTGCTTGACCAGCCTGCCATGGTCGACGAAGAGGAACTCGCCGACGCCCGGCGTCGCCTCACCGGACTCCAGCGAGTCGCCGATCACGAGCCCCCGAGCGGTGCTGCGCAGCTCGGTCTCGTACTCGGCGTAGGGGATCGTGTGGTGCTCGCCGGTCGACATGTCGAACCTGGCCACCGGCTCCGTGCTGTTCGTGATGCCGTCGAAGTCCCCCCAATGACCGACGAAGACCGTGCCGTCCCGGACCGCGAGCACGGACAGGCAGTTCTGCCGGCCGCCCCGGGGCCAGAGCTGGTCGCACCCGGGCACCCCCTCGGCCGGCGTGCGCGCGACCTCCGCCATCCGATGGGTGTCGAAGAGGACCACCTGCGCCGGCGGAGACGGCGGGTATTCGATCCAGGCGAGCTGAGATCCGGCCACCGCCGACTTCATGATCTCGTCGCCTCGGACGCCCGCGTCCCCGGTCCGGCCGAGCCGTGTCACCGAGCTGCCGTCGGTGAACCACACCGTGCGGAAAGGCCCGGCCGCCTCGGTGAGATAGGCCGCGCCGTCGTCGGTGGCCTGCAGCCCGGTGACGTTGCGGTCGACCTCCACGCTGCGCGTACCGACGTGGATCTCGGCCGGTACGCCGTTCCGGAACCCCGCCTCGCGGCCCCAGACCAAAGGTCGCAGGGACGCCGCATCAGGCTGGTTCGTGCGCCCGTCTGTGGGTGATGGCCCGACCGGGTCCGCCTGGCGCGGGTCCGGGTCAAGCGCCAGCACCGTGCCGGTGACCACCGCGAACGCCAGGACAGCCGCCGCCGCTACCGCGACTACCCGCCGTCGGCGCAGCCGCCGCTCACCCTTCTCGACGAGCGAGCCCGCATCGAACGTGGCCGTCGGTAGAGCGGCTGCGTGCTGGGCGAAGGTCTCTCGGAGCATGTCGGTCACGAGGTCACCGCCGGGTCGTCGACCGAGTCGTCGACCAGCAGGCCGGACACCTCGGGTCCCATCCGCTGCCGCAGCCGGTCCAGCCCGGCCGAGACCTGACTCTTCACGGTCCCCACCGCGCACCCCATGAGCTGGGCTGTGTCCGACTCGGACAGGTCCTCGTAGTAGCGCAGCACGAGGGCCGCCCGCTGCCTCGGCGGCAGGGCCCGCACCTGCGCCCAGAGCAGGTCCTGCGTCGCGAACGCATCGGTGCGGTCCGACTGCGCCTGCTCGGGGATCGCGAGCACGGGGCGCTCGTGGAAGGAGCCGCGCCGGCGCCACGAGATCGCCGTCGTCACGATGGTTCGGCGGGCGTACGCCTCGGCCTTGGTCACGTCCCGCAGGCGGGGCCACGCGACGTACGTCTTGACCAGCGACTCCTGCACGAGGTCCTGCGCGAGCTGGTGGTCGCCCACTACCAGGTACGCCGTGCGGAGCAGCGCCGCCGACCGGGTGGCCACCAGGTCGGAGAACGCCGTGACGTCGCGCTGCTGCCGCACTGCCGTGACCCCCTCCGCGCGTGACGGTGGTGACTCGATCGTCCACCAGGAAGACGCGATGGGGCGGCGGAAAGGTTCGGAAGCGCGCCGCGGCGGCTGAGGGGTGCGACAGCCGGTCCGCTTGGCCCGGTTATCCGCCTGCGCTGGGCTCCGCGACGGCACCGAGGATCGCGGCCAGTGCCCCGAGGGCACCCGGCACCGGGCTGAACCAGGCCCAGCGGCCGCGCTTCTCCCGCCGCAGGATGCCGGCCTCGACCAGCACCTTGAGGTGGTGGCTCACCGTCGGCTGGCTCAGGGCCAGCGGCTCGGTCAGGTCGCAGACGCAGGACTCGCCAGCGGCCAGCACCAAGGACAACAGCCGGAGCCGACCGGGGTCGGCGAGCGCCTTGAGCCGCCCGGCCAGCACGTCGGCGTCGGCCTCGGTCAAGGGGGCCGCGGCCAGCGGCGCGCAGCACAGCTCGCCGGGCTCCTCGAGCAGCGGGAGCAGTGGGCGGGTCAGCGTCGGCATGGATCTGAGCCTACCGCACGTATTGACAGCCGTCGATGTATAGGCCAGAGTCGACGCATCGATACACATCGATGCGACCGACCGGAGGGATCTTTCCAATGCTGACGTCCCAGCTGGCTGCCGAGCAGCCGTCCCGCGTGACCGAGCTGATCCGGGCGGCCGATGCCGCTCGACTAGCCCGCACTGCCCGTCGTACGCCGGCCTGGCCGTCGCAGGTCGCCGCCGCGCTGCGAGAGAGCCTGCGCCGGCCGGCTGTCGCCCGCGTCAGCGCTGCCCGCGGCGCTGCCTGTTGCGCCTGATGTCCCGGGTGCAGCTGGCCCTCAACGTCGACGACGTCGAGGAGGCCGTCGCGTTCTACTCCCGGCTGTTCCGGGCCGAGCCGGCCAAGAGGCGACCCGGCTACGCGAACTTCGCACTCGACGACCCGGCGCTGAAGCTCGTGCTGATCGAGAGCCCCGGGGCGGGCGGCTCGCTCAACCACCTGGGCGTCGAGGTGCGGACCACTGCGGAGGTGGTCGATGCGACCCGACGACTCGCCGCAGCTGGGCTGCCGACACGGGTCGAGGACGGCACCACCTGCTGCTACGCGCTGCAGGACAAGGTCTGGGTCACCGGCCCGGGGGGCGAGCGCTGGGAGGTCTACACCGTGCTGGCCGACGCCCCGGACGAGCGAGGGGAGGTGACCGCCATGGACGACTGCTGCGAGCCGGAGTGCTGCGAGAGCTCTAGTTGCTGCTGACGTCGGGGCCGACCAGGTCGGTCTTCGGGTGCACAGACAGTAGGAGCGGAGGGCGCGGCGGCCTGCTGAAGTCGAAGTCGCTCAGCAGGTCGCCGAGCTGCGCCGCGTTCTCACGGACGCCGGGTCTCGGGTCGGGCCGGCCATCGTTGGTCGGGTCCAGTCGCTGCCCGCGCAGGAACCGGTCCTCGATGAACTTGGCGTAGGCGTCGAAGCTGAGCACCTGGTGGTCGATGTACCCCTGCCGCGCGTACGGGCTGATGACGATGCCCGGCACCCGCAGCCCGTAGCCGTTCTCGTCGACCGTCGGGGGCGCGACGTGGTCGTAGAAGCCGCCCCAGTCGTCCCACGTCAGGAAGATGGCGGTGGACTTCCAGTCCGGGCCCGACATCACCGCGTTCACCAGGCCGGTGACGTAGGACTGGCCGGCGCTGACCTGCGAGCGCGGGTGCTCGCTCACGGCCTCCGACGGGATCACCCAGCTCACCGCGGGCAGGGTGCCGTGCTGCGCCGCGGTCAGGAAGTGGTGCACCGACACGATGTTCTTCAGCTGGTTGTCGTCGCGGACGGTCGTGAAGTACGGCAGCGGGTTCCAGATCCCCGGGGTGCTCGCACTCTGCGCCACCCGGGGGCAGGTGATCAGCGCGTCGTTCTCGCAGTCCGGCTCGTTGCCCTTGGCCACGTAGTACCGCCACGAGACGTGCGCCCGGTGCAGCAGGTAGGTCAGGTCCGTCCAGGCGTACGTCGGGGGCCGGTCGCCGGGGTGCTGGGCCGTGTTGAAGTCCGGCGGGTCGCCCGGGTGGCCGACGTTGTTCGTGCACGAGTCCGGGTCGTCGTCGTCGCAGAGCGCCGACCACAGGGACACGGTGAACAGGTGGGCGGGCAGGCTCCACGAGCTGTTCGGCTCGAACATGTGGTCCTGCAGCACGAAGTTGCGCGCGTAGGTCCAGTAGTTCGGGATCTCCCGGTCGTCGTGGTAGCCCATCACGTCGCGCTCCGAGGCCGTGAGGCACTCGGGGTCGTTGGGGTCGGAGCAGCCGCCACCCAGCCTGGCCTTTTCGGCCCGCACCAGGAAGCCGTCCATCGCGCCACCGTTGACGTCGGCCACCGCGTCGGCATGCCCGTGCGGGCCGCCGCCGTTGACGTCGCGGGCGTCGTGGTAGGGCGCCAGGCAGCCGCCGCGAGCCGGGCTCGGGACGCAGACCGCGATGCTCCCGTCCGCGTTGCGCGGGTAGCCGTCGGCGCCGGGGAAGGTGCCGAAGTAGCTGTCGAAGGACCGGTTCTCCTGCATCACCACGACCACGTGCTTGATCCGGGTGATGCCGGCCCGGGCCGCCAGTGAGGTCGGGCCGCGCTGCAGAGGGCCTGGCTGGCCGCTGCGGCTGACGGTCAGTGCCAGCCCGAGCCCGACCGCGAGGACGGCCACCACGCCCACGACGAGGCGCACTCGTCGGTGGGGCAGGGGCACGGCCGGTAGGACGAGCGGGCCTCCTGTGGGGTTCCGCCGGGCCTCGACGCGGGCTGGTCAGCCGGTGGCGTCAGCCGCCTGCTCGGCCTCCAGCCGCCGGCGTACGTCGTCCATGTCCAGGCCGCGGACGGCGGTGATGAGCTGCTCCAGCGCGGGGGCGGGCAACGCGCCCGGCTGGGCGAAGACGAGGATGCCGTCCCGGAACGCCATCAGGGTGGGGATCGAGGTGATGGAGGCCCGGGCCGCCAGCTCGCGCTCGGCCTCGGTGTCGACCTTGGCGAACGAGATGTCGGAGTGCACCTCGGAGGCGGCCTCGAACACCGGTCCGAACGCGCGGCACGGCCCGCACCACTCGGCCCAGAAGTCCACCAGGACGATGCCCGGCTCGTCGACGAGCTCGTCGAAGGTCGCGGCGGTCGCCTCGACGGTGGCCATGGAAACGCTCCTCGCTGCAGGTTCCGGTTGTCGGGAGGTGCAACGCGACCGGCTCGCCGCATCTTCCGCGAGGATGCCAGGGTGGCGGTGACGAGACGCAGTGCCGGGGTGCTGGTGCACCGGACCCGAGCCGACGGCGGGGTCGAGGTGCTGCTGGGGCACATGGGCGGCCCGTTCTGGGCTCGCAAGCACGAGCGCGCCTGGTCGGTGCCCAAGGGCGAGCACTCGCCGGAGGAGGACGCCTGGGCCGCGGCGGTGCGCGAGTGGGGCGAGGAGACCGGTCTGCCGCTGCCATCGGGCCACCCGGTGCCGCTGGGGTCGGTGCGGCAGTCCGGTGGCAAGGAGGTCACGGTGTGGGCGGTCCAAGGTGACCTCGATGCCGCCGCCGCGGTCAGCAACACCTTCAGCCTGGAGTGGCCCCGCGGGTCGGGCCGAATGCAGGAGTTCCCGGAGCTGGACCGGTTCGCCTGGGTGGACCTGGACACCGGTCGCGACCTGCTGGTGGCCGGCCAGGTGCCCTTCCTGGACCGCCTCCTCGAGTCGCTGGGCTAGGCCGGGGCGGGGTCGGCGATCGGCTCGGCGCGGGGCAGTCGGCGTACGGCGGGGACCGAGGCGATGGCGAGCGCCGCCGCGACGCCCAGTGCCGTCATGACGTACAGCGTCGGCTTGACCCCGGCGGCCGCGCTGACCGTTCCGATCGTCAGGTTGCCGACGGGGATGAGGCCGGCGCTGGTCAGGTAGTCGTAGCTCGAGACGCGAGACAGCGCCCGGTCGGGCACGTGCTCCTGCAGCGAGGTCTCCCAGAGCGTGAAGGTGCCGGTGACGCAGATGCCGGCCAGCACCTCGAGCCCGGCGATGGCCCAGGTCCCGAGCCCGCTGCCGATGAACGCGGCCTGGCACGAGGCGCCGACGAGCATCAGCGACGCGACCCGCAGCGCGAACCGCGGCCGCCAGCGAAGCAACAGCAGGTCGCCGAGCACCGAGCCGAGGCCGAAGCCCGCGGTGATGATCGCCCACGACTTCGCCCCGTCCAGCTCGTCGGCGGCGAGCACCGGGCCGAGCACGAAGATCGCCGGCAGCACGATCACGTGGTAGGACGCCATGCCGCCGAGGAAGGCGGTGACCCACGACCGGCTGCGCACCTCCGACCAGCCTTCCTTCAGGCTGGTGAGGAAGTGCGTGGTGGTGGCCTCGGGATCCTCGTCGTGCAGGACGTCGGAGACCACCCGTGGGCGCAGCGGCACGAGGCAGGCGATGGACACGGCGAAGGTCGCGGCGTCGAACAGGAACGCGCCGCCCGGACCGGCCAGGGCCACCAGCAGCCCGCCGAGCACCGGGCCGAGGATCGACCCGGTCGAGTAGCTCAGCCCGCGCAAGGCGTTGGCCGGCTGCAGGTTCACCGGCGAGACCGTGCCGGGCAGCAGGCCGGTGAAGGCAGGGGCGAAGAACGCGTCGGCCGCCCCGTAGACGGCAGCGATGGCCACGAGGTGCCCGACGTGGGCGGTGTCGGTGACCAGGAGCAGGCCCGCCGTGAGCTGGCACAGGAACCGGGCCAGGTCCGAGGTGATGATGATGCGCTTGCGGTTGTAGCGGTCGGCCCAGACGCCGGCGGGCAGCGCCAGGATCGCGAACGGCAGGAACTGAGCGGCCGACACGATGGCCACGTCACCCACGTGGCCGCCGACGGCCAGCACCGCGAACGGCAGCACCACCATGGTCACGCGGTCACCCAGGATCGAGAGCACCTGGCCGGTGAACAGCAGCCGGTACTGCGGCTCGTCGCGCAGCACCGCGGGCACCCGTGGCCGCAGCGTGCGGCGGCGCGGGGGGCCCGGCGGCGGGGGTGGGCTGGTCATGGCGCGAGGAAGCGTGCCAGCCGGGGCCTCGGCGCGCCACCGATCAAGATGACCGGCCGTCCGGCCGATGGGTGGGTATCGGAGCGAGCGGGGAGGACCTGACGTGCTCGACAGCGCCCTGGACGGCACGGCCGGTCACGCGCCACTTGACGGCGGGTGGCACCCGGCCTCGGTGGCGCGCGCCCTGGTCACGAGCATCGGCAGCGTCGTGCGGGGTCACGACGACGTGGTCGAGCTGGTGGTTGCGGCCGTCCTCGCCGGCGGTCACGTCCTGATCGAGGACGTGCCCGGCAGCGGCAAGACGACGCTGGCGCGTGCTCTCGCCCGCAGCCTCGGTGGCTCGTTCGCCCGGATCCAGGGCACCTCCGACCTCCTGCCGGCCGATGTCACCGGGTCGGCGGTGTGGAACCCGCAACGGTTCGGCTTCGACGTGGTCGAGGGTCCGCTGTTCGCCAACGTCGTGCTCGTCGACGAGCTCAACCGGGTCTCGCCGCGCACCCAGTCGGGCCTGCTGGAGGCGATGGACGAGTCGGCCGTGACCGTGGACGGGCGGCGCTGCCCGCTGCCCGACCCGTTCACCCTGGTGGCCACCCAGAACCCGCAGGATCAGCACGGCACCTACCCGTTGCCCGAGGGACAGCTGGACCGGTTCGCGGTCGCGCTCACCCTCGGCCCGCTCGCGCCGGGCTATGAGCGCGTGGTCGTGCAGGAGCAGCTGACAGGTGCGACCGTCGACCGACTGCTGCCTGTCGTCGACGCGGGACACCTGATCGGCGCCCGCGACCGGGTCAGGACCACGCACCTGGCGGACGAGGTGCTCGACTACGCCCTCGCGATCGTCCAGGGCACCCGGGCCGACGTCCGGGTGGCGGTGGGTGCGAGCACCCGGGCCGCGCTGATGCTGGTGCGCATGTCCCAGTCGGTAGCGGTCCTCGCGGGTCGCGACTACGTGCTCCCCGACGACGTGAAGCGGGCCGTCGTGCCCTGCCTCGCGCACCGGCTCGTCACCACCTCCGGCCCGGGTGTGCGTGCCGCCGACGTCGTCCGCGACGCCGTGAGCCGGACCAGCGTGCCCGTACGTCGGTGAGCGAGCCGTCCGGCACCGCGTACGTCATGACGGCCCGGGCCGTCACGACTGCGGGGCTGGCCCTGCTGATGCTGACCCTGCTCTGGCTGACCGGGAACCCCTGGTTCCTCCTGCTCGCGGGGGCGGTCGCCGGTGCCCTGGGCGTCGCGCTGGCCGGCCGGGCCCGGCTGGACGGGCTGACCGTCGAGGTCGTGCACCCGCCGCGGGTCGCGGTCGGCGACACCCTGCACACCGTCCTGACCGTGACCAACGGCGGGTCCCGGACGAGCAGCGAGTGCTCGCTCTGCGTGCACACCGCGGGGATGTCCGACCTGGTGGCGTCCGTGGGGCAGCTGCTGCCGGGTGACCGGGTGACCCTCCCGGTGCCCCGTGTCGGCACGAGCCGGACGGTCGCCGACGGGACACTCGTCCACCTGGTCGCGCGTCCCGGTCTGGGAACGCTCGCAGGCACCCGTCCGATCCACCTCCCCGACCGGGTCACCGTTCACCCGCGGCTGCACGACCTGCCCGACCTGCCCATCGCGTGGACCGACGTCCACGGGACCGACGCCTCGGTCGTCGCCGGCCAGGGCAGCGAGGTGCTCGGCGTCCGGCAGTGGCGTGCGGGGGACGACCTCCGGCGGATCCACTGGCGCAGCACCGCCCGCACCGGCCGGCCGACCTTGATCGAGCGCGGTGAACCGCGGACCACCCACCTGCGAGTCCTCCTCGTCGGCTCGGCCGAGTACCCGGGGTTCGAGGACGCCGTCAGCGCTGCGGCCTCGGCGTGCGACCTGGCGTTGCGGCGCGGCACGACCGTCACGGCCGTCGCGTGGCGGCTCGACGGTCCGGTCACGGCGCCGACCGGGTCCAGGTGGGAGCTGCTGGACTGGTGGTCCGGCCTGGCTGACACCGTGTTCCCCGACCCGGCCGTCGTCTCCTCCGCGGCGCACGGCGGCCTCGCCGGTGGCGAGTGGTTGGTGGCGGGGCCGGTCGAGGTGCTCGACGAGTGGCTGGCCCCGGCCCGCCGGGGCGGCTCAGGCCTCGTGCTGCACCGGATCGAGGGTGCCCGGTGAACGCGCGGACGGAGGCGATCCTGCTGCCGGTGGCCGCCGCCGTCACGGCCGGCTCGGCCATCGCAACCCTGGGGGCCAGTGGCCTGCTGCCGGTGCCCGCCGTGCTTCTCGCGCTGCTGCTCATCGGGGCCGCCGGGTGGTCGGTGCTGCGCTGGCCGTTCGGCCGAGGCGCCGCCCGCCGCCGTGCGGTCGCGCAGCCGGTGGCGGTCGCGTCGATGGTTCTGATCGCGGTGCTGGCTCTGGTGCGGGTGCGCTCCGCCGGGGCGGACCCGGCAGAGCTCGTGCACCGGATCGGGACGACGCTGTCGATCCCGCTCGCGCTGATGCTGGTCGCGCAGCTCGGGTCGGCCACCAGCCTGCGCGAGCTCGGGGTGGTGCTGGTGGGCAGCTTCCTGTGCGTCCTGCTCACCTTGGGGACGATGCCTGGTGGCGACGCGGCGGACCTGCTGTCCGGCGTCGGCGTCTGCGTCCTGATCGGCTGGTCGGCCGGCCTGGTGACGCTCTGGCTGCTGCACCGCGCCAAGGAACGGGCCCGGCCGCGGCATTGGCTCGGTGGTCGCGGCCCCGGACTCCGGTTCCCCGCGCTGCTGGTGGCGGGTTCGGTCCTGGCCGGGGTCGCGGCGATGCTCCTGCTCCCGCACCCCTCGGGGGTCCAGGCTCGTACTGCGGGTGGCCTGGCTGCGAGCGGCAACGGCTCGGCGGCCGACGACGGGCCGGCCGGGCGCAGCCCGCAGAGCTATCTCTCGCCCAGCATGGATCTCAACGCGCGCGGTGACCTGCCGGGGACCCGGTTGGCCGCGGTGCCAGTCGACAGCCCGGCCCTCTGGGCCTCGACGGTGATGGTCCGCTACTCGGGCCGAGGCTGGGGCCCGTCCGACGCCATCCACTCGACGTCCCCGGTGCCTCGAGACGCCGCCGGCGACTTCGACCTGCGCCGCGGCGCGGTCCCCGGGCTGGCCCCCGGTGCCGCCTCGCGCAGCGACGCGGTCCGGGTGCTCGACCCCGCCGCGTTCCTGCCGCTGCTGGCACCGGGGCAGCCCGTCTCGGTGCGGATCGACGACGAGGTCCAGGCCGCGGGCACCAGCCTGTTCTACACATGGGCCCTCGCCCGGCCGTACGTCATGCGGAGCAACGGCGCCATCGTCGACCCGGTCACGCCGATGGACACCTCCCTGCCGAGCAGCGTGCCCGCGCGAGTCCTGGACCTGGCCCGGCGGCTGACCCGCGACGCCCC
Organism: uncultured Actinomycetota bacterium; assembly: GCA_963728425.1. Classification (GTDB taxonomy): domain Bacteria; phylum Actinomycetota; class Actinomycetes; order JACCUZ01; family JACCUZ01; genus JAVEDA01. The sequence continues at coordinate 295,101 of CAVSKC010000002.1, read as the reverse complement.
GACGACCCAGGCGAAGGTGGCGGCCATCGAGACCTACCTCCACGCGCACGAGCGCTACCGCCTCGACTCCCCGGTGCCCGCGGAGGGGGCGGACGCCGTCGACGACTTCCTGTTCGTGTCGCACGAGGGCTTCTGCGAGCACTTCGCCTCGGCCGAGGCCGTGCTGCTGCGCGCGGTCGGTGTCCCGGCCCGACTGGTCACCGGGTTCTCGGGTGGCACACCGGAGGGTCCGGAGCGGGTCCTGCTCGGAAGCGACGCGCACGCCTGGGTGCAGGTCGGGGTCGGGGGTGGCCAGTGGGTCTGGACCGATCCGACCGCCGGGGCCACCCTCGCGGCCGACCGGAACGGCGCGGCCAGCGCATGGGCGTTCCTGCGCGCACATGCGCTCCTGATCGGAGCACTCCTCGTGGCCGCAGGGGTCCTGACCGCCGTCGCCTTCCTCGTCGTACGCCGGGGCCGGGCCCGCCGGGCCGCCGCCCTGGCCCGCAGTGCACCTCTCGCGGCCAAGGTGCTCGCAGCATTCGCAGCGCTCGAGGCGGCGCTGGCCGGCTCGCGATTCGCCCGGCCGCCGGACGCTTCGGTCCTCGAGCTCGGCCGGGCGCTGCGGACCGGTTGGCCCGGCGGCCTGCCGGAGCCGGACCAGGTCGCCGCCGCGCTGGCGGCCGTGCAGCGGGTCCTCTACGACGGCCGACCGGTGTCGGCGCGAGAGGCCGGCGAGGCCATCGCCGCACTCGAGGCAATGACCGTCCGGGCGCTCGAGGTCGCCCGGGTCGAGCGGCAGCGACGGGTCCGACTGTCGCGCTGAGCACGGCCGGTGGTCACCGCCGCAGCGCTCGTGACAGCCTGGAGCGATGCAGGACCGCACACCGGACCAGGCCGCCCTCGACCCGGTCGAGCGGGTGTCGGTCGACGAGTTGCGGGCGCTGCAGCTGGACCGGCTGCAGTCGTCGCTCCGGCACGCCTACGGCAACGTGCCGCACTACCGGGCCGCGTTCGAGGCGGCCGGCGTGCACCCGGAGGACTGCCGGGAGCTGGCCGACCTGGCCCGCTTCCCGTTCACCACCAAGGCCGACCTGCGCGACAACTACCCGTTCGGTATGTTCGCGGTCCCGCGTGAGCAGGTGTCGCGGGTGCACGCGTCGTCCGGTACCACCGGGCGGCCGACCGTCGTGGGATACACCGCCGACGACATCGCGACCTGGTCGGCGGTGATGGCCCGGTCGATCCGGGCTGCCGGCGGCCGTCCGGGCGACCGGGTGCACGTGGCCTACGGCTACGGCCTGTTCACAGGTGGCCTCGGTGCGCACTACGGCGCGGAGGCGCTGGGCTGCACCGTGATCCCGGTCTCCGGCGGGATGACCGAGCGGCAGGTGCTGCTCATCAAGGACTTCGAGCCGGACGTGATCATGGTGACGCCGTCGTACATGTTGGCGGTCGTCGACGAGATGGAGCGCCAGGGCGTCGATCCCCGGCGTACGTCGTTGAAGGTGGGCATCTTCGGCGCCGAGCCGTGGACCGACGACATGCGCCGCGAGCTCGAGAGCCGGCTGGACATGCACGCCGTCGACATCTACGGGCTGTCCGAGGTGATGGGGCCGGGCGTCGCGCAGGAGTGCGTCGAGACCAAGGACGGCTTGCACGTCTGGGAGGACCACTTCTACCCCGAGGTGGTCGACCCGCTGACCGACGAGGTGCTGCCCGACGGCGAGAAGGGCGAGCTGGTCTTCACCTCGCTCACCAAGCAGGCGACGCCGGTGGTGCGCTACCGGACCCGCGACCTGACCCGGCTGCTGCCCGGCACCGCCCGGCCGATGCGCCGGATGGAGAAGGTCACCGGCCGCTCCGACGACATGATCATCCTGCGCGGAGTCAACCTGTTCCCCACCCAGGTGGAGGAGCTGATCCTGCGCACCCCCGAGCTGTCGCCACACTTCCAGTGCGTGTTGCGCCGCGACGGGCGGCTCGACTCGATGACGGTGCGGGTCGAGCGCCGGCCGCTGGCCTCGGCCGCAGAGGGCGAGCGCGCCGGCGTGACGCTCGCCGGGCTGGTCAAGGCGTCCATCGGCGTGACCGTCGATGTCGAGGTTGTCGAGCCCGACGGCATCGAGCGGTCGGTCGGCAAGATGCGGCGGATCGTCGACGAGCGGGCCGGCTGAGGTGGCCGAGCGGACCGCCGAGGGAGAGCGCTTCGCCCGGGTCGACTGGTACGCCGAGGAGCTGGGCGCGAGCGTCTTCGCGGGCTGCGAGTTCGTCGACGCCGACCTGACCGAGGTGACCACGCGGGGCGCCCGGTTCGAGGACTGCGAGTTCCGCGGCGGTCAGCTCAACGCCTCGAGCCACGAGGGCACGTCGTTCACCGGCTGCCGGTTCACCCGCACCTCGTTCTTCGCGGCGACCCTGCGCGGCTGCAAGCTGGTCGGATCGACGTTCTCGGGGGCCAAGCTGCGGCCGATGACCGTCGAGGGCGGCAACTGGTCGTACGTGAACCTGCGCGGGGCCGACCTGTCCGGGCTGGACCTGACCGGCGTACGGCTGGTGGAGGCCGACCTGGCCGAGGCCGACCTGCGCGGGACGCTGCTGCGCGACGCGGACCTGACCCGGGCGATCCTGCGCAACGTCATCCTGGACGGGGCCGACCTGGTCGGTGCCGACCTCAGCGACGTCGCGCTGCGCGGGCTGGACTGGAAGGGCGCCCGGGTCGACACGACGCTCGCGCTGCTGATCGCCGAGGCACAGGGCGCGATCGTCACCCGCTGAGCACGCGCCCGCTTCGGTTCCGTCGCTCGGAATCGACCACGTAAACGTGGTCGACGGACACTTCGCGAGGCGTGCATGCCTCGCGAAGTGACCGTTCGACTCGCGAAGTGACCGCGGGATCGGCACAGCCGACGCCCGACCTGTCGCTCAGTCGCGGCCGAACAGGCCCGCCTGGTCGGCCATCGCCCTGGCCACGGCGGCAGGCCGCGGGGGCGGCGGCGCCGGCGTGGGGTCGGTGTCACCGCGCAGGCCGTCGAGGGTGACGCCGAGCAGCCGCTCCCAGGCGGAGGGCGCCGTCGAGGCGGTCCGGTGGACCAGCCCGGCGTTCGCCATCAGGATCAGCACCAGGTCCTCCGGCACGAAGTCGGCCCGCAGCGATCCGTTCGCGCGGGCGCGGTCGGCGATGCGGACGAAGTCGCGGTAGGAGCGTCGGCGCAGCCGCTCGAGCTCCGGCGCCCCGGGGATCGCGGTGGTCAACAGGTCGGCCAGGCCGCGATCGGTGGCCTGCAGCCGGCACAAGAACCTGACGTGGGTCGTGAACGCGTGCCACGGATCCGGGTCGGTCAGGGCCTCTCCGGCGGCCGCCGCGACCGTTCGCAACGTGGCTGCGAAGACCTCTGCCACCAGGGCGCAGCGGGAGGGGAAGTGCCGGTACAGGGTGGCGTTGCCAACCCCGGCCTCCCGGGCGATCTCGTCCAGCGGCGCCTCGAGCCCGCGCTGGCCGAACACCGACTGCGCCGCCCCGACGATGGCCTGCCGGTTGCGGACGGCGTCAGCGCGCAGCGGAGCGGCGGAGGGAGCGGGCACAGGGGCAGGTTACCCGGTGAAACGGGGAGTTGTCCCCGGTCGTGTTAGCGTGTCGCGAACGATCCGGGGAGAGCCCCCCGGTTGACGGGAGGACCACCATGCGCGCCTTCGCTGTGCAGGCCAGAGACTCGGCAGCTGCCGTGCAGGACGTTCCCGACCGCGAGCCAGGTCCCGGCGAGGTGCGGCTGACCGTCGAGGCCGCCTCGGTGAACGGCTTCGACGTGGCGGTCGCCGCGGGCTATGTCTGGGACATGCTGCCGCACGACTTCCCGGTCGTCCTCGGCCGTGACGTCGCCGGTACGGTCGAGAGCGTCGGGCCCGACGTGCAGGGGATCGCTGTCGGCGACCGCGTCGCGAGCGTCATCCTCGGCATGGACCTGAACGCCCACGGGACCTTCGCCGAGCGGTTCACCACCCGTGCCGCCGACGTCGTGCCCGTTCCCGAGGGCGTGACCGCCGCCCAGGCGGCCGCGGCAGGGCTCGCCGGGATCGCTGCGCTGGACGCCGTCGACCTGCTCGACGTCCAGCCGGACGACGCGGTCCTCGTGTCCGGCGCCACCGGCGGCGTGGGGACTGTCGCGGTGCAGCTCATCGCCGCTCGCGGCGCGACGGTGCTCGCGACCGCGCGACCCGGGAAGGGCAGCGACCTGGTCCGTCGGCTCGGGGCCCACGAGGTTGTCGACTTCACGTCCGACCTGGCGGCTGCTGTCAAGGAAGCGGCGCCCGCCGGAGTGACCAAGGCCCTGCACGCGGCCGGCGACCCCGCGGTGCTCGCGGCGCTGCTCGTGCCCGGCGGTGTCCTCGCCTCGCTGATCGGCGCCGACCAGTCAAAGCTGGCTCGGGACGACGTGACGGCCAAACCCGTGACGGCGCACGCGACGCCCGAGAAGCTGGCCACCCTGCTCGAGTCGATCGCGGCCGGCCGGCTCGAGGTCGTCGAGTCGACGCCCCGGTCGTTGGACGACGCCGCTGCCGCACTCGACGCCTTCGGGGCCGGCAAGATCGGCAAGATCGTCGTCTCGGTCCCGTGAGACCGACGGGTCACATGTTGATCATGTGACCTTCGAGGCCGTGCAGCGCCTCCTTGACCGCCTCGCTCAAGGTGGGGTGGGCGTGCACGTTGCGGGCCAGCTCCTTGGAGGTGAGGTCCCACATCTGGGCCAGGGTCAGCTCGGGCAGCAGCTCGGTGACGTCCGGTCCGATCAGGTGGGCGCCCAGCAGCTCGCCGTAGCTTCGCGTCGCTGACCAGCTTGACGAAGCCGGCGGTGTCACCGAGCCCGTGCGCCTTGCCGTTGGCCATGAAGGGGAACTTCGCGACCCGCACGTCGTGCCCCTGCTCGCGGGCCTGCGTCTCGGTCCAGCCGAAGCTGGCCACCTGCGGCTGGCAGTAGGTGGCCCGCGGCATCATCACGTAGTCGAGCTCCATCGTCTCGGCACCCGCGATGGTCTCGGCCGCGATGATCCCCATCGCCTCGGCGACGTGCGCGAGCAGCAGCTTGCCGGTCACGTCACCGATCGCGTAGATGCTCTCGACGTTGGTGCGCATGAAGTCGTCGATGGCGATCGCGCCACGGTCGGTCAGCTGTACGCCGGTCCTGCTCCAGCCCGTAGCCCTCCACCCGCGGGGCGAAGCCGATGGCCTGGAGCACCTTGTCGACCTGCAGTGTCTGCGAGCTGCGCCGTCCTTGCTCACGGTGACCGTGACCTTCTCCCCGGAGTCGTCGATCGACTCGACCCGGGTGCCAGTCAGTACGGTGATGCCGGCACGCTTGTAGCGCTTGGCAAGCTCGGCCGTGACCTCCTCGTCCTCGAGCGGGAGCACCCGGTCGAGGAACTCCACCACGGTCACCTCGACGCCATAGCTGTTGAGGATGTAGGCGAACTCGATGCCGATCGCCCCCGCCCCCGCGATCAGCATGCTGCCCGGCAGCGAGTCGCTGAGGATCTGCTCCTCGTAGGTCACGACCCGCTCGCTGAGACTGGTGCCCGGGAGCAGCCGGGTCGTGGCGCCGGTGGCCATGATGCAGTGCTCGAAGCCGAGCGTGCTGGTCGAGCCGTCGTCGGCGGTCACCAACAGCGTGTGTGCGTCGGTGAACTCGCCCCAGCCGTCCACCTCGTCGATGCCGTTCTTCTTCATCAGGAAGTGGACGCCCTTGACCCGGCCGTCGGCGACCTTCCGGCTGCGCGAATACGCGGCCTCGTAGTCGACCGTGACCGACCCGTCGATCTGGATGCCGAACGTCTCGGCCTCGTGCGTCACCAGGTGCGCGAGCTCGGCGTTGCGCAGCAACGCCTTCGACGGGATGCAGCCGACGTTGAGGCAGACACCGCCCCAGTACTTCTTCTCCACGACGGCGACCCGCTTGCCAAGTTGCGCGGCGCGCATGGCCGCCACGTACCCCCCAGGACCGGCCCCGAGAACGACGACGTCATAGCGATCTGTCATGCCCTCGACGGTAACCGGCCCGGGCAAGTGGTCAGGCTGGCTGGGCCACCCAGGTCATCGGGTCGCCGGCCCCCAGGTCCTGGATGCCGGCATCCGCGAGGGCGCCGCAGACCAGCATCGCGGCGGTGTGCGGCGAAGGTGAGCACGTGGGCGACCATCCCGCCGTACCTGAAGATCTGCGGCGGGTCGCAGAGGGCGTCGACCAACGCGCAGGCCCCCGGGCGGGTTGAAGTGCACCTGGCTCGGGGCGGGCAGCCGGAACGTCGTCGGCCGGGTCCGCCACCGCGACGGCGCCAGCCCAGGCCCGCCGGAACGCGCGAGTGAACGCCTCGTTGCTGGCGTAGCCCGCCTCCACCGCGACCCGCAGGATGTCGTGGTCGGTGGTGATCAGCTGGTACGCCGCTCGCTCGAGCAGGATGCGTCGACGCAACGCCGCGGGTGGCTCACCCGCCGCGGCGGAGACGAGCCGGTCGCAGTGGAACCGTGACAGGTGCACCGCGACGCCAGCGCCTCGCCATCGGTGTCGTGGTCGTGGTCGTCCATCGTGTCGGCGAGAACGTCCACGAACCGGGCGAAGGTGTCCGCCGCCGTCGAGGTCATGGCTGCGATCCTCCGGTCACCCGGCCAGTGTCCGCTTGATCGGGGTTGCGCTCTCGTCGTCGGGTCGTACGGCGAGAGCGAGTGCCCCCGTCGCCACGGCTACCAGTCCGGTGAGGCCGCCGCCCCAGAGCCGGTCCGAGGGGAAGTCCGCGATGGCGACCGCGATGGCGGCGGCGACCAGCCAGAGCCCACTCGCACCGAGCGAGACCTGTCGCAGCCGCGGCCTCGACCGTCCAACCAGAGCGATGCCGAGCACCACCGAGAGCGCACCCAGCACGAGCAGGAAGCCGCCGAACTGACGGTCCTGCGCGGTGTCCGAGATCTGGAGCAGCCAGCCGACGAAGAAACCGACCGGCATCCCGAGGGCGAGCCAGCTGGTGCCGAGGAACCGCGTCCGTCGGCTGGTCCTTCCGGTGTTGGTCATGACCGCATCCAACCGTCTGTCAGCGTCCTGGCGCGTGAGCCGTCGTACTCAACATCGGTCTCCCGGGTCAGCTGTAGGACGCGAAGCCGGCGGCGACATGCTCGTGGCCCGCGCCGGCGGCGACGAGCAGCCGCAGCAGGACGCGGGCCTTGTACGGGTGCAGGAAGCCGCCGTTGACCAGTCCACGCTCGAGGAGGTCGCGCTCGGACCCGACCGCGCCGTAGGTGCGGGCGAGCACCGGGCCGGCGCCGGTGCGGGAGGTCAGCACTACCGGCATCCGCTCGGTGAGGGCGCCCAGTGCCGGGGCCATGGCACCGGGGACGTGCCCGACGCCGAACCCGGCGACCACCAGCCCCTGATGACGGGCAGCCACGGCGTCGAGGGTCGCCCCGTCGTCGTCGAGGGTGGCGAGATGCAGTGAGATCCGGGTCGCCGCCAGGCGCGCGCGGCTGAAGCCGGTGACCGTCGGTCGGCGCGGCACGTCGGCGAGGAACCGCGGCACGTCCTCGACCACCCGCCCGACCGGGCCGAGGTCGGGCGAGCTGAACGCCGCCAGGCTGGTGCTGTGGCACTTGCGGACGTGCGCGGCGGCGTGCACCTGGTTGTCGAGCACGACCAGCGCACCCCGGTCCCTGGCTGCTTCGGACGCCGCCAACCGTAGCGCAGCCGACAGGTTCGCGGGACCGTCGGCGCCCGGCAGCGTCGGGTTGCGCATCGCTCCGGTCAGGACGAACGGCGCATCGTGCGGCCAGACCGCGTCGACGAGGAAGGCCGTCTCCTCCAGCGTGTCCGTGCCCTGCGTGAGCACGATGCCGCGGGCACCATCCGCGACGGCCTGGCCGGCCGCGTCCACCGCGTCGAGCACGTCGTCGAAGGTCAGGTCGGCGCTGGGCCGGGCGCCGAGGTCGTGCACCTGGACGTCGAGATCGCGCTCCAGCGGGCCGAGGCCGGCCAGCAGGTCGTGACCGGTGAGCCGGGTGACGACCCCGCCGTCGTTGTGGCCGGCCATCGCGATCGTGCCGCCCAGCGAGAACATGACGACGGGCCCGGACCTCACGGGCGGTGACCCTACCCCCGCGACTTCTCGCGTACGTCGGTCAGCCGCTCACGCTGTCGAGGTGCTGCAACAGCTCGTGGGCGGCCAGCTCGACGTCCTTGTGCCGCCACTCGGACGCGCGGTAGACGCAGGCGATCAGCCCGGTCCGGTGCACGCGTCGCAGGTCGCCGTAGACGAAGGCGTAGCGCGCCTTGGTCTCGTCGTTGGCGCCGTCGGTGAGACCGAGGTGCCACTGCGCGTACTCCTCCCACGAGTGCAACTCGAGGTACGCGTTCTGCGCGTCCGCCCCCGGTTGGACATCGCCCCAGTCGCTGTCCAGGACGTACTGGCGGGAGTCGATGAGCTCGCGGGCCCGGGCGACCGCGGCCTTGTTGACCGTGTAGGAAGCCATGGACGTCCCTTACCCCGGTGGTGGCCGGGGGGAACGGCAGCGAACGACCGGCTGCTACTGCTCCGGGTCTCGGGACCGGACAGCGATGAGGGCCACGTCGTCGTCGGGGGCGAGTGGCCGCATCGTTGCCAGCAGCTGGTCGCAGAGCTGGTTCAGCGGGTAGGTGGCGACCCCGCGCAACGCCGCCCGGAGCCGGTCGAAGCCCTGGTCGAGGTCTTCGCCGCGACGCTCGACGAGCCCGTCGGTGTACATCAGCAGGGTGGCGCCAGGGACGAGGAGCACCTCGGACTCGGCCCGGACCGTGTCGGGGTCCCAGCCCAGCAGCAGGTCGGCCCGGGCGGTCGAGAGCACCGTGACGGAACCGTCGGCGTCGACGATCATCGGTGGCGGGTGTCCCGCATTGGACCAGCGGATCCGGGTTGCACCGTCGCCGAGCGGCCGACCCTCGACCCGGGCCACGACGGAGGTGACGGTCGTGTCCGGGTGCAGGCGGGTGACGGCGTGGTCCAGCCGGGTCAGCACTGCTGCCGGCGAGTCACCGGTGGTGAAGGCGATGCCGCGCAGCAGGCCGCGGACCTGTCCCATCGCGGCGGCGGCCTGGGTGTCGTGACCGACGACGTCGCCGATGGCGAGGACGGTCCCGCTGTCCGGCGCGAGGAAGGCGTCGTACCAGTCCCCGCCGACCCGCGCCGCCTCCGCGGCGGGGACGTACCGCACCGCAATCTCGCAGCTCGTCCGGAACCGGCGGCTCGGTCAGCAGGCTGCGCTGGAGGCCCTCGGCGAGATGGAGCTGCTGCCGGTAGAGGCGGGCGTTGTCCAGGCCCAGGGCAGCGCGATCCGCGACCTGGCGGGCCGTGGCCACGTCGACCGCGGTCATCGACCCCCGCCCGGCGCTCGTGAACAGGCCGAGCGCGCCGAGCGTGCGGCCGCGTGCGACCAGCGGGAAGACGACGCCGTGCTCGGCTCCGAACCGCGGGTTCAGGTTCCGGATCGGTCCCGGTGAGCTGTCCCGGGCGAGTGCAGCGCACATGTGCTCGGACAGCTCGTCGAGGGCGGCGAGGCGAGCCGGGTCTGCGTGCCATCGTCCGACTGCCCGCGGACGGCCCGCGTCGTCCATCAGCGCCACGACTGCCCAGTCGGCCAACGCGGGGGCGACCAGCTCGGCCAGGCGCCCGACGGCGACGTCGGGGTCGAGCTCGGCGGCGAACTTGGCGCTGACCTCCCCGAGCAGGTCGATGCGGGCAGCCGTCCGCGCGGCGTCCACCCTGGCGTGGTTGGCGTCCTCGCGGGCCTGCCGTCGCGCGGTGACGTCGTGCAGGTACACCGACAACCCATCCGGGCTCGGCAGGGCTCGGACCTCGTACCAGCGGTCCAGCGGCTCGGGGTAGTGGGCCTCGAACTCGACCGGCTCCCCGCTGGTGACCGCAGCCCGGTACGCAGTCTCGAAGGCGCTGTCCACGGCGGCCGGGAAGAGGTCCCAGAACACGCCGCCCAACAGCTCGTCCCGACCACGCTCGAGGAGCGTCTCAGCCCGCGCGTTCACGTAGTCGAACCGCCAGTCGCGGTCCAGGGAGTAGAAGCCGGCCGACATCGTCTCCAGGACCCGGGCGACCCGGGTCGCCGCATCCCGCTGGTCGGTGGTGTCGTGCGCCGCCCCGAGGATCCGCACCGGCTTGCCGCTCTCGTCGCGGAGGGCCTTGCCGCGGACGATCACCCAGCGGGTCTCCCGGAGCGGGAGCACGATCCGGAACTCGGCGTCGAGGTCGGCACCGCTGCTGGCTGCCTCGTGCAGCGCTGCATCGACGTGCGGCCGGTCGTCGGGGTGGACGCGGCCCAGCAGTGCCCTGATCGTCTCGCCGAACACGGCCAGGTCGTGACCGAAGATCTGGACGAGCCGCTCGTCCCAGCTCAGGTGCCCGGTGGCCAGGTCGAGGTCGAAGCTGCCGATCCCGGCCGCGTCCATGGCCAGTCCGAGCCGAGTACTGACCGCGTCGAAGTCAGCCGCCAGGGTGGCCAGCTCGAGCTCGCCGACGGCCACGGCAGCGAGCTCGGCGAGCAGCGTGACGTCCCCGTCCGACCATTGGCGTGGCTGCGGCCCGAAGACGCAGAGGGCACCGGCGGTCTGGCGGTCGGCGCCGACCAGTGGCACCCCGAGGTAGGAGCCGAGACCGCCGGACGTCACCGGCACCAGCGCCGCCACCCGCCGGTCGCTTGCCGCGTCGTCCACGATGAGCGGGCGGCCCGCGCGCGCGGTGTGTGCGCACAGCAACTGCGACAGGTCGTCCATGAAGCCGGGCTCGGGCGCCCCGGCGTCCGTGGGGAGGTCGGTCAACAAGGTCACCTGTCCCGACGGCGCCCCGAGGATCCGCGCCGCGAGCACCGCCAGGCGGTCCAGGGCGGGGTTGCCAACGAGCTCGGGCAGGCGGCGTTCGGTCGCTGCGACGGGATCGTTCGCAGGCACGTCGCGGGTGTCGGTCAAACCACGCGCTCCTTCAGGCAGTCGCCGACGGCAGGTCGACTGCGCAGGGAGCGGGTCCGGGACCCCTTCGCTCACCCAGTGTGACGCATCACAGGGTCTACGTCAGCAGGACCCCGCGACCCCGAGACACTGCAGCCCAGAGGTGCCCGAGCAGGCTAGCCGCGGGCGCGCCCGAGGACGTGCGCGGTGGGCGGGATGCCGCGCTGCGGGCTGAACCCGAACCGGCGTACCGCCGACACGTCGAACCCGGCGGAGGTCAGCTCTGCCACAGCGTCGCGGTTCGGGTGGCAGCCGCCGGCGAACCGCGCCCAGATCGGCGCGGCCAGGTCCTCGGCCAGCGCGAAGAGTCGGTACGCGGACCGGACGTGCTCGTAGAACCGGACCTGTCCACCCGGCCGGAGAACGCGACGCGCCTCGGCGAGCGCCGCGGCCGGATCCGGCACCGTGCACATCACCAGGGACAGCACGACCGCGTCGCAGCTAGCGTCCTCGACCGGCAGGGTGTCGGCGGTGCCCTCGCGCACCTCGATCGGCACTGGCGCCGCCATGGCCACCACGGCGGCGTGCTCGCGCAGCGTCGGCTCCGGCTCGATCGCGACGACCTGGGTGACCGTCGTGGGGTAGTGCGCGAAGTTCAGCCCCGAACCGGCCCCGACCTCACACACCAGCCCAGCCAGGTCGCTCAGCAGCTCCCGGCGGTGCCCGGCCACTCCCCGCGCCTCGGCCTTGGCCGCGACCCGCAGGTACGACTTCGCGAACCGCGGGTTGGGCCGGAACGATGCACTCTCAGGCACGGCTACCTCCAGCGGGACCACGAGGTTAGTCCTGCGGCATTTGAGGCGCAGTCCGACCCGATGGCGCCCGCCCTTCGTCAACGATTGCAGGAGTCCGTGCAAGAGACGTTTCCGCGGAAACGTCCGCGCGCGTCGGCCGCGCTGCGGGGTGCGTGATCGGGCTACCGACGTGACTCGTATGACCGGGTTTCGGCCGGCCAGCCCCCAACGGCGGGCCGTCGTCGGTCCGGTCCCGCGCGGTGCGGCCAGCCCCTCGAGGGGGGTGGCCACCCCCCTCGAGGAGTGCCGGACACCCCCGCCAACTCGGGTGCTGGCCCGATCGTCGCGGTCGGCGCTGCTGCCTACTTTCGAGGTGTCGGAGCAACACGAGAGGTCGGACCACTCGCCAGCCGTCCGGAACCCCCGCGTCGCGGACGACCAACGACAGGCCCGGGACAGCGCCCGGGCCGAGCGTGAGGCCAGCCGAAAGGAGCCCGCCATGACCACCGCCTCGCTCGTCTCCATCAACTGCCGGGCCTGCGGCCTTACCAGCACCGTCCGTGTCGACGCACTGCTCGTTTCCGTCGCCATCGACGACCACGGCACCGCAACCAGGCTCCTCGACGCTGACGTGGACGGCACTGTTGACGCCGGCACCGTCGCCTGGCCTTGCGGCGGCTGCGCCGACACTGACCACCGCCCATCTTGACTGGCCAGCCCTGCTGACCCTCGTGACCGCAGGCGCCATAGTCCTCGGCGACGCCACCGAGCAAGCCCGCACGCCGGACCCCGAACAGCCGAGCGCCGCCGCGCCCCTGACCCGCGACGACCTGCTCGCCCTGCACGAGCTCCTCGCGTCCGACACCTGGTTCGACCAGGTCACGACCGCCGGTTGCGTGAACCCGTGACCGCGCACTCAGCCACTCCGCTTCCTCTGGGCCAGCGCAGTCCCGCAGCCCGCACCCTCCTGCCCATCCGTGCGACCACTCGTGAGGTCACCGACAGCCAGCTGCGCGCCGTCCGCACCCCGCACCCCAGCGTCACCCGCTCCTTCCACTGACCGCCAGCCACTCCCGCTCCCCCCTCTGGAGATTCCGATGCTCACCACCGCCCTCGACACCCGCACCACTCCCACCCGCGCCACCGTGACCCGCCACATCGACGCCCCCATCGACACGGTGTTCTCCCTGCTCGCCGATGTGCACAGCTGGCCCCGCTGGGGCCCCTTCACGGCAACCGGTACCCCGGCGGACATCGACGGGCCCGGCCTCCCACACCCCATCCGGCTCGGCCGGCATCAGCTGCGTGTCACTGTCACCACCCCGGACGCCCCGTACTGGGTCCGCTACCGGCTCACCGGTGGCCCGGCTCGCGCGCTGCACACCGCCGAAGTCACCCTGTCCCCGACCGATGACGGCGGCACCGACCTCCACTGGCTCGCCACCCCGACGCGACACCTGCCCGGCGCCGCCCGCCGGCGCGCCGCAGCCCTTGAGGCCGCCGTGGCCGAGCTGACCGCCCAGCTCGCATCCGCCGCCGAAGACCCAGCCACCACCCGCGCCGAGTGGGCCAACGCCCGCCATGACGTAGCAGCCGCACCCCTGCGCAGCCCGACTGCCGTCTCGGCCGCGGACGCCGTCGCTGCCTGACCACCCCGCGACTCCACCGGGCGTGCAGAGGACTGCATGCCCGGTGTGTCATGTACACCCTGCTGCTGCACGTCACGCCGGAGAACTACGGGGCTTCAGTCATTTCGGGAGCCCCTCGGAGGGGTGTTCAGTGATTCACTGCTCGCGCTCAGATCGAGAGGATTCTGCTGCGGGATGACCGGCGCCGCACCTCCGACGGCGGAAACCAGTGTCGGAGTCCCACACCTGGCCACCGCCCCCGTGCCCGAGGGAGCGCCCTGCCGGTCGACAGGAGCCCCGAGGCATTCTGCGAAGTCCCCGCGCATTCTGAGAAGACCTCTCGGAGCGGGTGACGAGAATCGAACTCGCACTGTCAGCTTGGGAAGCTGATGTTCTGCCATTGAACTACACCCGCGCGGGCTGGATACCGTCGGACATGTTAGCGCCTTGACCGGGTCTCGGGTCCGAGGGCGCCGGCGGTAGGGTCGTCCTCGTGCTGCTCTCGGACCAGGACATCCGCGCCGAGATCGACGTCCGGCCGGGTCGCGCTCGATCCGTACGACGCGGCCATGGTGCAGCCGTCCAGCGTCGACGTGCGGATCGACCGCTACTTCCGGGTGTTCGAGAACCACCGCTACCCGCACATCGACCCGTCGGTCGAGCAGGCCGAGCTGACCCGGCTGGTCGAGCCGGACGGCGACGAGCCGTTCATCCTGCACCCCGGCGAGTTCGTGCTCGGCTCGACGTACGAGGTCGTCACCCTGCCCGACGACGTCGCCGCCCGGCTGGAGGGCAAGAGCTCGCTCGGCCGGCTCGGCCTGCTCACCCACTCGACGGCCGGCTTCATCGACCCCGGCTTCTCCGGCCACGTGACCCTCGAGCTGTCCAACGTCGCCACGCTGCCGATCAAGCTGTGGCCGGGCATGAAGATCGGCCAGCTGTGCTTCTTCCGGCTCGTCCAGCCCGGCCGAGGCGCCCTACGGATCGGGCGCCGACGGCTCCCGCTACCAGGGCCAGCGCGGCCCGACGCCGTCCAAGTCGTTCCAGAACTTCCACCGCACCGTCGATCTGAGGCCCCCCCGCCCGCTCCACCCGAGGATCGGTGCCTGCCGCCCGTTGAGTGGCGCGACCTCGTGGTCCAGCTCGGCGTGTCGCCACGAGATCGCGCCACTCGACGCAGCAGCAGGAAGGACTCAGTCGGTGGCGATCGCCGCCAGGACGTCCAGCCGGGCCGCCCGACGAGCGGGCAGCAGGGCCGCCACCACTCCGCAGACCGCGGCCACCGCGACGATCACGGCCAGCTGCCCGTAGGGCACGACGAACTCCGCCGTCTCCACCTGCTGGCTGATCGCGAACACCATGGCCCAGCCGAGGAACAGCCCGACCGCGAGCCCCGTCACGGTGCCGAAGACCGCGATCAGCGCCGCCTCCCAGCGGACCATGCCGCGCAGGTGACCACGGCCCATGCCTACGGCGCGCAGCAGCCCCAGCTCACGGGTCCGCTCCACGACCGACAGCGCCACCGTGTTCGCGATGCCGAGCAGCGCGATCACGATCGCCAGCGCGAGCAGGCCGAAGACGATGCCCAGGACCGCGTTGAAGTCCGCCGCGACGGCGGCCCGCATCTCGTCCCGGTCGCGCACCTGGGCGTTCGCGTACGGCGCCGCCACCCGGTCGACGACCGCGCGCAGTGCCTCGGCACTCACGCCGTCCGCGGCCTTGATGTAGACGCTGGTGTCCAGCGCGCCGGGCTGCAGCGCAGCGAACGTGGCCCGGTCGACCACCACCCCGCCGGCCCAGTCGGTGTGCCGGAACAGCTGGCGCACGGTCAAGCTGCGGCTCGCGCCGGACGCCGTCGTGATCGTCACGGAGTCGCCCAGAGCCAGGCTCGTGGTCCTTCGCGTACGACGTGCCGAGCGCGACCCCGTCGGCACCCAGCGTGGCCGCCGAGGAGGGGGTGCGACCCACGTCGAACACCTTCGCCAGCCCGGCCGTCCACCCGGTCACCTCGGCCGAGCCGTCGCCGACCTGGGCCTGGGTGAACTGTCGGGGCACCGCGACCGCAACCTCCGGCCTGGCCTGCAGCGCGGTGCTCAGCTCGGGGCTCACGCCGCCGAACATCCAGGCGCCCGACTCGACCACCAGGTCGCCGCGGAACTCCTGGTCGAAGGACGCGGTGACCGAGTGCTTGCCCGACGCCGCGAACGACGTGATCGAGCCGACCAGCGCGACACCGATCATCAGCGCCGACGCGGTGGCAGCCGTCCGGCGCGGGTTGCGCACCGCGTTCTCACGAGCGAGCAGCCCGCGGATCCCGACCAGCCGCGGCAGCAACGCCGCGAGCAGCCGGACCACCGGCCGGGCCAGCAGCGGCGCCAGGGTGGCGACGCCGAACAGCGCGCCGAGCGCACCCAGCAGCACCAGCGGGACCACCCCGCCGAGGATGCCGAGCACCACCGAGACCCCGCTGGCGGCGGTGAGCACCAGGCCGATGGCGGCGCGGCGGCGGGAGACCCGCACCGGCTCGACCGCGACCGCGCGCATCGCCGCGACCGGGGCGACCCGGGCGGCCCGGCGGGCCGGCAGCAGGGCCGACGCCACGGTCACGAGGACGCCCACCACGAAGGCGATCACCAGCGAGCGACCGGAGACGACAAGCGGTCCGTCCGGCATGGTGATGCCGAGCACCGACCAGAGCTCCTGGATGCCGCGGGCCACGCCGACGCCGGCGAGCAGCCCGAGGGCAGATGCGACCGTACCGACGACCAGCGCCTCGAGGACGACCGACCGGCGTACCTGGCGGGCACTGGCGCCGATCGCCCGGAGCAGGGCGAGCTCGCGGGTCCGCTGCGCGACCAGGATCGTGAACGTGTTGCTGATGATGAACGCGCCTACCAGCAGGGCTACGACCGCGAAGACCGTCATGAACAGCGAGAAGAAGGTGACGTCCTCGTTGGTGCGCTTGCCGTTCTCCTCGGCCAGCGCCGTTCCGGTGATCGCCTCGTCCCCTGCGGGCAGCACGGCCTCGACCCGCTTCGCGAGCTGAGCCTGGTCCACCCCGTCGTCGGCCAGCAGCGCGATGCCGTCGACCCGGCCGTCCCCGCCCAGGAGGCGGTTGGCCGTGGCGGCGCTGAACAGCACGGTGCGGTTGCCGGCCCGGTTGTCCTGGCCGGCGAAGGTGGCGATGCCCACCACGGTCATATCCTGCGGGGCCGCCCCGGTGAGCACCGACGTGCGGTCGCCGACCGCCAGGTCGGCCGCGTCGGCGGTCGACCGGTCCACGACGACCTCGTCGGCGCCGCGCGGCGCCCGCCCGTCGACCAGCTCGAACGGGTTGAGCCGCTCGTCGGCCGCCCAGGCGGCACCGGACGGTGCAGCCCCGCCGCTCAGGTCGTCGACCGGCTTCCCGTCGGCCCCGAGGACCTGGGCGAAGCCCTCGAGCCGCGGCGCGACGGCGGCCACGCCGTCGACGCCGGCCAGGTCGGCGGCCAGACGGGCCGGCACCGGCGCGTGCTGGTCGCCCTGGCCGGTCTTGATGGTGACCGGCCCGCGCACGAGCACGTCGGTGCTGCGCTCGCCGTCCTGGAAGGCGCCCGACAGGCTGGCCTTCATCGTGTCGGTGAACACCAGCGAGCCGGCCATGAAGGCCACACCCAGGAGCACGGCGGTCACCGTCGAGAGCAGCCGCCGCTTGTGCGCGAGGATCCCGCGCAGCGCGTAGCGCCTCATCGGTCCAGCCCCTTCATGAAGTCCAGCACCCGCTGCGGACGTCGGGGCCACGATGTCGCCGACGACCTGGCCGTCGGCGAGGAACACCACCCGGTCCGCGTACGACGCGGCGACCGCGTCATGGGTGACCATCACGATCGTCTGACCCATGTCCTCGACCGAGCGCCGCAGGAACGACAGCACCTCGGCCCCGGACCGGGAGTCGAGGTTGCCGGTCGGCTCGTCGGCGTACACGACCTCCGGGCGACCGACCAGCGCGCGGGCCACGGCGACCCGCTGCTGCTGGCCGCCGGAGAGCTCGGCCGGCCGGTGCGCGAGCCGCGACTCGAGGCCGACCACCTGGACGATCCGGTCCAGCCACTCGCGGTCGGCGCGGCGACCGGCCAGGGCCAGCGGCAGGGTGATGTTCTCCAGCGCGGTCAAGGTCGGGATCAGGTTGAACTGCTGGAAGACGAAGCCGAGCCGGTCCCGCCGCAGCGCGGTAAGCGCCTTGTCCTTCAGCGTGGTCAGGTCGGTGTCGCCGAGCAGGACCTGGCCGGCGGTGGCGGTGTCCAGCCCGGCGGTGACGTGCATCAGGGTCGACTTGCCGGAGCCGGACGGGCCCATCACTGCCGTGAACCGACCGGCGTGGAAGTCGACGTCGACCCCGTCGAGGGCGTGCACCGCGTTGTCGCCGTGGCCATAGGTCTTGCGCAGGCCGATCGCGCGGACGGCGGCCGTCGGGGCGCCGCTCCCGGCTGCGGGTCGGGGCTGCGGGACCGCCGAGGTGCCGGCGGCGGTGGTCGTGGTCATGGCAGAACTCCTGGGCTCAGCCGCCGTCCGACGGCGGGTGTCGTGGTCTGACACCCACCGTCGTGCCGCGGCCGGGCCGCGACCAGAGGGCTGCCCAGCGACCCGTAGGTGGTGCTGCCACCACCCCCACCCCCCCCCCCCCCCGCCTCCCACCCCCCCCCCCGCCCGCGCCCGGCCCCTCTCACCGCCGCACCGCCCCGCCTCCCGCACACGCGCCCCCACGCCACCTCCCACATCTCCATCTGGCTCCCGCAACCGCGCCGAGCCGCGACATCGCGTGCGCTCCCGGTCCCGCCCCGCCTCACCCCCTCCGCCCCGCCCTGCTCTAACGCCCCACGCCCCCGACACCACCGGCCGTGCCGCCACTATACCTTCATCGCGCCGCCATCCCTGCCTGCGCCCTGGCTACCCGGCGGCCGGACCCTCGGGGTCGTCGCCGACCGGTACCAGCTGGATGTTGCGGTGCACCGAGCGCAGCAGCAGCTGGCTGACGTCGAGCACCTCGACGTCCTCGCGGGCGCTGCCGTCCGACTTCTTGGCGGTCACCGCGTCACCGAGCATGACCAGGCAGAACGGGCAGGCGGTGGAGACGACGTCGGGGTCCAGGGCGAGCGCCTCGTCGACCCGCTCGACGTTGATCCGCTTGCCGATCTTCTCCTCCATCCACATCCGGGCGCCGCCGGCGCCGCAGCAGAAGCCGCGCTCCTTGCACCGGTGCATCTCCTCGGTGCGCAGTCCGGGCACCGAGGCCAGGATCTCGCGGGGCGGTGTGTAGACCTTGTTGTGCCGGCCCAGGTAGCACGGGTCGTGGTAGGTCACCTGCTGGTCGATCGGGGTGACCGGGGTGAGCCGGCCCTCCTCCACCAGCCGGGCCAGCAGCTGCGTGTGGTGCACGACCTCGTAGTTGCCGCCGAGCTGCGGGTACTCGCTGGCCAGCGAGTTGAAGCAGTGCGGGCAGGTCGCGACGATCACCGTCTTGTCGGCGCCGGCCTCGTTGAGGGTCTCGACGTTCTGCTGGGCGAGCATCTGGAAGACGAACTCGTTGCCCAGCCGGCGGGCCGGGTCCCGGAGCAGGCCTCGGCCTCGCCGAGCACGGCGAAGTTCACGCCGGCGATGTGCAGCAGCTCGGCGAACGCCCGGGTCGTCTTCTTGGCCCGGTCCTCCAGGGCACCGGCGCAGCCGACCCAGTAGAGGTACTCGACGTCCGCGAGGTCCTCGACGTCCTGGCCGAAGACGGGGACCTCGAAGTCGAGCCCCTGGATCCACTCGAGGCGGGCCCGGGACGGACATGCCCCACGGGTTGCCCTTGTTCTCCAGGTTCTTCAGCATCGTGCCCGCCTCGGACGGGAACGTCGACTCGATCAGCACCTGGAACCGGCGCATGTCGACGATGTGGTCGATGTGCTCGATGTCGACCGGGCACTGCTCGACGCAGGCGCCGCAGGTGGTGCACGACCACAGGACGTCGGGGTCGATCACGCCGCCCTGCTCAGCGGTGCCGACCAGCGGCCGCGGCAGCCTCGGCCTCGTCACCCGCGCCCTTGGCGAACAGGTGGTCCCGCAGGTCCATGATCACCATCTTGGGAGACAGTGGCTTCCCGGTGTTCCAGGCCGGGCACTGGTCCTGGCAGCGTCCGCACTCGGTGCAGGTCGCGAAGTCGAGCATCCCCTTCCAGGTGAAGTCCTCGACCTTGCCGCGGCCGAACACCGTGTCCTCGTCCAGCTCGTCGAGGTCCTCGAAGTCGACCGGCTTGCCGTCGACCATGATCGGCTGCAGCGGGCCGAGCGCGTTGGGCTCCGCGCTTGGTCAGGACGTTGAGCGGCGCCAGGAAGATGTGCAGGTGCTTGGAGTAGACGACGAGCACCAGGAACCCGAGCACCACCCCGATCTGCAGCAGGATGCCGATCGGTCTCCAGCGCCTCGTTGGCGTCGTCGCCGAGCGGCTCCAGCACCGTGGCCACCGCCTGCGACGCGAACGCCTCGTCGCCGTACGGGAAGACGCCGGTGTTGACCTGCGCGCCGCGGTAGAGGAACAGCGTCCAGACGACGTTGAAGATCATGAACAGGACCAGCCAGGCCGCCCCGGTGTGCGACCCGTAGAACCGGGACCGGCGCTGCTTGCGGCTGGGCGCCTGCTTGATGCGGATCGCGGTGAACGTCGCCAGCGAGAGCAGCACGGCCACGCCGAAGAAGTCCTCGAGGAAGCCGAGCAGCGGCCAGTGGCCGATCAGCGGGATGGCGAAGTCGCGGTCGAACAGCGCGCCGTACGCCTCGAGGATGGTGGCGGCCAGCACGATGAAGGCCCAGAAGGCGAAGAAGTGCGCCACGCCGGGCACCGTCCAGCTGCAGCAGCTTGCGCTGGCCGAACACCTCGAGCAGCTGGTCCTTGGCCCGCGTCCCGATGCCGTCCAGGCGGCCGGGCGCCTGCTGGCCGGAGCCGATCAGCCGGTACAGGTAGTGCACGCGGCGGCCGGCGACCGCGAACGCGGCCAGCGTCATGACCAGCCCGATGGCGAGTCGCACGGGTCCTCCAGGGTCGGTGGCGCGGTCAGCGTAGGGCGACCGCGATCCGTACCGACGAGTAACTTGCGTCAGGCGACCGAGGTCCTCGGATGGCCGGCGGGTGGCGAACCACAGGCATAGCACCGACATCGCCAGGCCGAAGACGACGGTGGCACCAGCACGCTGGTCGCGCGGACGACGGCGCCGAGGGCAGGGACCGACGAGCGGCATCAGGATCATGTCGCCGAGACTCGTCACCGACGACACCCGGCCGAGGTGGCTGCCTCGATCGTCCGGATGAACGCGGCGCTCAGCCAGACCGACGCCGCACCGGCGGTGAAGCCGAGCACGGTCATCGCGAGCACCAGCGACCGGGCGCCAGCCGACCCCCACGGCGGCGATCGCCACGCCCTGGACGCACCAGCATCCGGAAAGCCGCGGCCGCGCCGTACGTCGGCTGCCAGCGGATGCCGACGATACTGCCCAGCGATCGCGCCGGCCGCGAGGCAGGCGTCGGCGATGCCGAGCCAGTGGGCGCCCCACCCGGAGCCGCTGACCCGCAGCGCGACGCCCAGTCCCGTGACCGGCGTGACGAAGACGTTCAGCGCGGTCAGGCCCACCACGAACAGCTTCGCGGTGTCGTGGCTGCGCAGGTAGTCGAAGCCCGTCGGCGAACGAGTCGCGCCACCGGTCCTGGGTGGCCCGGGGCAGGCGGTACCGCGGTCGCACCACGAGGCCGAGCACCGCGGCGATCACCACGAAGGTCGCGGCGTCGACCAGCATCACCGCCACCAGACCGCCCCAGGCCACCAGGACACCGCCGACCGGCGCGCCGAGCAGCTTCATCGCGCGGCTGCTGATCTGGTTCCAGCCCTGGACGGTGCCGAGGTCGTCGCCCGCCACGATCTGCCGCACCAGGGCCATGCCCGAGGGCATCGTCAGGCCGCTGGCGACCCCGAACGAGATCGCGACCGCCAGCAGGATCGGCGCACCGCGGATCCCGAGGCCCAGCCGGCGGCGCCGAGAACCAGCACTGCCGCCTGCCCGAGCTGGCCGGCGACGAGCATGCGCCGGGGGTCGTACCGGTCGGCGAGGACACCGCCGAGCAGGACCAGCAGTGCCTGGGGCAGCATCTCGGCACCCGAGCACGACGCCGGCCACCACCGGCGAGAGGGTGTGGGCGGCGGTCCAGGCGAGGGCGACGTTCCAGGCGTAGTCGCCGAACCAGGACAGGCCGACGGCGGACAGCCAGACCAGCACCATCGGGTCCCGGCGGACCGGCGGAGGAGCGGCGCCGAGCAGCTCCGGGCTGGGTCGCGGTGGCGCTCATGGCCGCACCGGTCCGCTCGGGAACGCGCGCAGCACCACCCGCACGGGCAGCCGCCGGGCGTCGGGACGGCGCGCCTGGTCGCGCCAGGCACTCGGCCGACCAGCTCCTCGGTCACCTGGCGCAGCCGCTCGGCGAGCTCCTCGAGCTGGCCTCGGGTCGCCCGGACGACGGTGTCGGTGGAGCTCGCGGCCCGCGCCAGGCCGACGCCGACCTCGCTCGATGCCTGCGCCGCAGCCAGTCCGGCGACCGCCCGCACCTGGTGCCGGAAGTTCTCCGCCTCGGCGGCCTCCGCGACCCGCCGCGCCGCGCGTGCCGGCCGCGAACTCGTCGGCGCTCCAGCTCAGCGGTCGGCGGCACCGAGCGCCACCAGCTCTCCCTGCGTGTCGCGGGCGAGGTCGGGCGCGGGCTCGATGAAACCGGTGCGGTGCAGGGCCTTGAGGTGGTGGCTGACCGAACCCACCGCGAGGCCGGTGCGCGCGGCGAGCTGGCCGACGCTCGCCGGACCCTCGATCTCCAGCAGCTCGGCCAGCCATCGCCGGGTCGGGTGGTGGAAGGCCATCAGCACGTCCAGCAGGTCGTCGCCCGACTCCTCCCCAGGCGTTCGACGGGGTGCGGAGTCCAGGTGGCGCTGGTCAGCGGTACGTCGGGTCACGACCTCAGGCTGGCCGGGTCAGCGCCGTCGTCAAGAGCTCTTGTATGACCAGAGGCAGGCCGGTGGCCCAGCGCACGACGGGCACCAGCACCGGGGCCGCGAGCAGCAGCATCCCGAGCACCACCAGCACCGCCAGCAGCCGCAGCGGGGCGGCCGGCTTGCCGCGGTGGTCACGCAGGGCAGGGAGCATTCGTCGAGCGTACGACGGTGGGCCGGGCCCGTGGGCTAGGTGACCTCTTCCATGCCGGGCGGCAGGTGTCCGGTGGACTTCCGGTAGTAGCTCGCGGCCTTGCGGGTCGCGATCATCCGGGCCAGGCCCATCAAGGCCCCGCTGGCCAGCGCGTACGGGATCGCCTCGCGCCACTGCGTCCCGGGGGCGGCCGGGTTGGCGGGCGGGTTGTTGCCGGTGGTCCGGCGCCAGCCGACGACCAGGAGCTTGCGGGCCGCGAGGCCGGCCAGGATCGCGGAGACCCCGCCGAGCAGGCGCCAGCCCATCGATGAGTTCGCTGCCACGGACGAACCATTCCCGCCACCGCGCCGACGAACCGCCGCCGCAGCGGGCCGCTGCTCAGTACCCTTCGGGGGGCGACGGTCCGTGCCGGTCTGTCGTCGTTTGGCCCACCCGCCCGCGCCGAGGCTCTCAGGGGACCGCGTGCCGCACCGCACCGCCCGCACGGCCCGGCTCCCGGCCGCCGCCCTTGCCGTGGTCGCGCTCGCCGCCGTGCTGACCGCGCCGCCGGCCAGCCCCTCGACCCGGGCCGCGGCCGCTGCGCCCGCCGTGAGCGGCGACCCGGCCGTGCGGCTGGTCCGGGACGGGGCCGGCCGGGTCCGGCTGCTCGCCGCCGCGGGAGCCCGGGCACCCGGTCAGCAGGCCGGGCTGCCGGCCGAGGCCGTCGCGCGCCGCCACCTGGACCGGGTCGGTGGCACCTTCGGGGTCCGGCCGGACGAGCTCCGGACGCTGTCGGCCGCCCGGGTGTCCGGCCGTGACGTCGTTCGCTTCCAGCAGACCCGCGACGGGCTGCCGGTGTTCGGCGGCCAGCTCGTCACGGTCCTCGACGGCCGGGGCGGGCTGCTGTCGGTGTCCGGCGAGACCGCGCGCGACGCCGGCCCGGCACCGGCGTACACGGTGGAGGCATCGACCGCCGCGCGCACCGCCCGCCGCGCCGTGGCCGCCCGGCACGGCCTGCCGGTGTCGACGGTGGTGGCCGGCCGGCCGACCCGCTGGCTGCTGGACCCGTCGCTGGTCGAGCCGTCCGCGACGCCGGCGCTGCGTGCGGTCTGGCGGGTGCCGGTGCACTCGCCGGGCCGGCTCGACGTCTCCGACCTGGTCCTCGTCGACGCCGGGTCCGGCCGGGTGGCGCTGCGGCTGGCCCAGACCGCCGGGCTGGACCGCGTCGTCTGCGACGACCTGCGGACCGACTCCTACCGGTGCCGGGCCGGGCTCTACGACCGGGTCGAGGGCGGGCCGGCGACCGGCGCGATCGACGCCGACCAGGCCTACGACCACAGCGGCGCCACCGCCGACTGGTACGCCGGCGCGCTCAACGTCGACCTCACCGCGCTGATCGGCTCGGACTTCGGCGACGGCCGCAAGCTGCGCTCCACCACCAACTACTGCCCGCCCGGTGCATGTCCGCTGGACAACGCCTTCTGGACCGGGAACCAGATGGTCTACGGCGCGGGCTACACCTCGGCCGACGACGTGGTGGCGCACGAGCTGACCCACGGCGTCACCCAGCACACCGCCGGCCTCGTCTACTGGTACCAGTCCGGGTCGATCAACGAGTCGATGTCCGACGTGTTCGGCGAGCTGGTCGACCAGGCGAACGGCATCGGCCACGACGAAGCCGGTGTCAGATGGCGCCTCGGCGAGGACCTGCCGCCGTCGGCCGGCGGAGCCACCCGCGACATGGCCGACCCGACCCGTTTCCTCCAGCCGGACACGACCAGCAGCCCGCTGTTCGACTTCGCCCAGGACTACGACGACAGCGGGGCCGTGCACACCAACAGCGGGGTGCCGAACAAGGTCGCCTACCTGATCACCGACGGCACTGTCGCCGAGCCGGGCGGCGCCTTCCTCGGTCGCGCGTTCCCGGGCATCGGCCCGGCGCACGCCGCGACGCTCTACTGGACCGCGCTGCAGATGTTGACCCCCGGGTCGGACTTCGTCGACCTCGCGGCGGCGCTCCAGCAGGCCTGCACGACGCTCGCCTTCGCCGCGCAGGAGTGCGCCACCGTCGCCGCTGCGGTCGACGTGACCGGGCTCGGCCGGTGGGCCGGCCCGACCGCGCCGCGCACCGTCCGGATGTCCGCCGGCACGGGCCTGGTGCGGATCTCCTGGTCGCCGCCGGCGTCGTCGGGGTCGGTCCGGCTCGGCTCGTACGTCGTGGCGGTGACCCCCGCGGTGCACGGCGACGACTTCGTCATCGTCGAGCCGACGGTCACCGAGTGGGTGCTGACCGGTCTGCGGCCGGGCGTCAACTACACGCTGCGGCTGATGGCGGTGACCGCCGAGGGCACCTCACCCGCGGTGGTGCGGACCTTTGCCGGGACCGCGCTTGCGGTCTCCGCGCCGGCGACCCCGCTCTGGGGCAGCCGGGTCCACGTCACCGGCACGCTGCTCAACGCGGCCGGCGCCGGGCTACCCGGGCGGCGGGTCCGGCTGCTGCGCCGCGACGCCGGCTCCCCGGCGTACAAGGTGGTGGAAGCGGTCGTGACCCGGGCTGGCGGGGCGTTCGGCTTCGAGGCCTGGCCGGCCCGCCGGAGCAGCGAGTGGTACGTCGCGTACGGCGGGAGCGGCGGCGAGCTCGGGGTCCGGGGGCAGCACCGCACCACCGTGGTGCGCCAGCGGGTGACCGTGGGCCCGGCAGACCTCACGGTCCGGCCGGGCGGCACCCTGCAGCTGTCCGGCGCCGTGCGGCCGGCCCGGAGCGGGGTGGTGGCGCTGCAGCGGCAGGCACCCGACGGCCGCTGGGTGACGCTGGCCCAGGACTGGCTGGACGAGCAATCCGGCTCGTTGTCGTCGTGGGACCTGAGCTGGCGGGTCCACACCGCCCGACCGGCGACCCTGCGGGTCCGGGTCGGAGCCCGCCCCAAGCTCGGGCTGGCGGCCGGGACCAGTCGGGTGCTGGTGCTCAACCCGGGCTGACAGCCTGGGCCCGCGAGGCTGTGAGTTGAGTCACGACGACTCAACTTTGTTGACGCTGGCCGGCTGCGCATGCAGAATATGAGCCAACACGACTCAACCTTGCCCCGGACGGGGCGCACCCACAGTAAGGATCAACAACCATGGCACGTGCGGTCGGTATCGACCTGGGGACGACCAACTCCGTCGTCTCGGTCCTGGAGGGCGGCGAGCCCACCGTCATCGCGAACGCCGAGGGCTCGCGGACGACCCCGTCCGTCGTGGCCTTCGCCAAGAACGGCGAGGTGCTGGTCGGCGAGGTCGCCAAGCGCCAGGCCGTCACCAACGTCGACCGCACCATCCGCTCGGTGAAGCGGCACATGGGCGAGAGCTGGTCGGTGGACATCGACGGCAAGAAGTACACCGCCCAGGAGATCTCGGCGCGGATCCTGATGAAGCTCAAGCGGGACGCCGAGGCCTACCTCGGCGAGACCATCACCGACGCGGTGATCACGGTCCCCGCCTACTTCGAGGACGCCCAGCGCCAGGCCACCAAGGAGGCCGGCGAGATCGCGGGCCTCAACGTCCTGCGGATCGTCAACGAGCCGACCGCGGCCGCGCTGGCCTACGGCCTGGACAAGGGCGAGACCGACCAGACCATCCTCGTCTTCGACCTCGGCGGCGGCACCTTCGACGTGTCCCTGCTCGAGATCGGTGAGGGCGTCGTGGAGGTCAAGGCCACCAGCGGCGACAACCACCTCGGCGGCGACGACTGGGACCAGCGGGTCGTCGACCACCTGGTGAAGTCGTTCCAGAACAACCACGGCGTCGACCTGGCCAAGGACAAGATGGCCCTGCAGCGGCTGCGGGAGGCCGCCGAGAAGGCGAAGATCGAGCTCTCCTCCTCGCAGGAGACCACGATCAACCTGCCCTACATCACGGCCTCGGACGCCGGCCCGCTGCACCTGGACGAGAAGCTGACCCGCTCGCAGTTCCAGCAGATGACGGCCGACCTGCTCGACCGCACCAGGGCGCCGTTCCAGTCGGTGCTGCGCGACGGCGGCCTGGCCGTCTCGGCGATCGACCACGTCGTGCTGGTCGGCGGCTCCACCCGGATGCCCGCGGTGGTCGAGCTCGTCAAGGAGCTGACCGGCGGCCGCGAGCCGAACAAGGGCGTGAACCCCGACGAGGTCGTCGCCATCGGCGCCAGCCTGCAGGCGGGCGTGCTCAAGGGCGAGGTCAAGGACGTCCTGCTGCTCGACGTCACCCCGCTGTCCCTCGGCATCGAGACCAAGGGCGGCATCATGACCAAGCTGATCGAGCGCAACACGACGATCCCGACCAAGCGCTCGGAGATCTTCACCACGGCCGACGACAACCAGCCCTCGGTGCAGATCCAGGTCTACCAGGGCGAGCGCGAGATGGCGTCCTACAACAAGAAGCTCGGAATGTTCGAGCTCACCGGACTGCCGCCGGCTCCGCGCGGCGTGCCGCAGATCGAGGTCGGCTTCGACATCGACGCCAACGGCATCGTGCACGTGTCCGCCAAGGACCTCGGCACCGGCAAGGAGCAGTCGATGACGATCACCGGCGGCTCGGCGCTGCCGAAGGACGACATCGAGCGGATGATGAAGGACGCCGAGGCGCACGCCGAGGAGGACAAGCGCCGCCGCGAGGAGGCCGAGGTCCGCAACACCGGCGACCAGCTCGTCTACCAGACCGAGAAGTTCCTGGCCGACAACGCGGACAAGTTCGCCGAGGGCGACGCGGCCGCGACCAAGGCCGAGGTCGAGGAGGCGCTGGCCGAGCTGAAGAAGGCGCTCGAGGGCACCGACGAGACCGCCATCCCGGCCATCAAGGACGCCACCGAGAAGGTCGCCACCATCAGCCAGAAGCTGGGCGCGGCGATGTACGCCGAGGCGCAGGCGGCCGGTGCCGGTGACGCCGCAGGCGGCCCGGGTCCCGACGCGTCGGGTGGCCAGTCCGGCCAGGACGACGACGTGGTGGACGCCGAGATCGTCGACGAGGACGAGCCGAAGTGACCGACCGCCCCGGCGAGTTCGAGGAGCAGGAGCCCGAGCACGGGCCGGTGGTGCGCGACAAGCGCCGCATCGACCCGGTGACCGGCGCGGTGCGGGAGCCGGCGGCTGGCGTCAGCCCGCCGGGCCCCGCCGGCCCGGTGACCCCGGACTCGCCGGCCGACGGCCTCGGTGACGACGTGGCCGCCGAGCTGAGCCGTCAGGTCGCGGAGCGCACCGCCGACCTGCAGCGGCTGCAGGCCGAGTACGCCAACTACCGGCGGCGGGTCGAGCGGGACCGCGAGGTCATCCGCGAGACGGCGGTCGCCAACGTGCTCACCAACCTGCTGCCCGTGCTCGACGACATCGGCCGGGCCCGCGAGCACGGTGAGCTCGAGGGCGGCTTCAAGTCGGTCGGCGAGGCGCTCGAGGCCACCGTGGAGAAGCTCGGGATGACCCGGTTCGGCACGCCGGGCGACCCGTTCGACCCGACCGTGCACGAGGCGTTGACCCACGCGCACTCCGACGACGTCACCGAGGCCACCGCGGTCGAGGTGTTCCAGCCCGGCTACCGGATCGGCGACCGGGTGGTCCGGCCGGCCCGGGTGGCCGTCGCCGAGCCCGAGTAGTTCCACCACCGAGACGCAGAGAGGGGGACGCTGAGTGAGCAGCCGGGACTTCCTGGAGAAGGACTACTACAAGACGCTCGGCGTCCCCAAGGACGCCAAGCCGGACGAGATCAAGAAGGCGTACCGGAAGCTGGCCCGGAAGTACCACCCCGACGCGAACGCCGACGGCACCGACCGGGTCAAGGCGGAGGAGCGGTTCAAGGAGATCTCCGAGGCCTACGACGTCCTCTCCGACGCCACCCGCCGCAAGGAGTACGACGAGGCGCG
Organism: uncultured Actinomycetota bacterium; assembly: GCA_963728425.1. Classification (GTDB taxonomy): domain Bacteria; phylum Actinomycetota; class Actinomycetes; order JACCUZ01; family JACCUZ01; genus JAVEDA01. The sequence goes on along the minus strand of CAVSKC010000002.1, from coordinate 266,695 downwards.
CTCGCTGTTCGGACCCGGCGGGGCCGGCCGGTTCCGCACTCCCGGCGGCGCAGGCGCCCCAGGCGGCGGGCAGACGTTCGACTTCGGTGACCTGTTCGGCGGCGCTGCGGGCGGCGGGGGCCTCGGTGACGTGCTCGGCGGGCTGTTCGGCCAGCGCGGTGCCGGCCGGACGGCTGCGCCCCGGCGCGGCGCCGACGTCGAGTCGTCGGTGACCCTGCCGTTCGAGGAGTCGGTCGAGGGCGTCACCGTGCCGCTGCGGATGACCAGCGAGCAGCCCTGCCCCACCTGCCACGGCACCGGGGGCAAGGACGGCGCGCTGCCGCACACCTGCCCGGTCTGCCACGGCACCGGGCAGACCAGCCGCAACGCCGGTGGCTTCGCCTTCGCCGAGCCGTGCCGCGAGTGCCGCGGCCGGGGGCTCGTGGTCGACGACCCGTGCCCCGACTGTTCCGGCACCGGCCGGGCGATGGGCACCCGCACCCTGACCGTCCGCATCCCGGCCGGCGTCAAGGACGGCCAGCGGATCCGGCTCAAGGGCAAGGGCGCGCCGGGGGAGCGCGGCGGCCCCAACGGGGACCTCTACGTCACCGTCGCCGTCGCACCGCACCGCCTGTTCGGTCGCAGCGCCGACAACCTCACCCTGACGGTGCCGGTCACGTTCGCCGAGGCGGCCCTCGGCGGCGAGGTCAAGGTCCCGAACCTTACGGGGGCACCCGTCACGCTGCGGATCCCGCAAGGCACCTCGAACGGCCGCACCTTCCGGGTCAAGGGCAAGGGCGTCCCGCGCAAGGACGGCACCCGTGGCGACCTGCTGGTCACCGTCGAGGTGGCCGTTCCGGCGAAGCTGTCCTCGGCAGCCCGCGAGGCGGTCGAGGCGTTCCGGGCGGCGACCGCGGGCGAGGACCCGCGGCTCGGCCTGCTCGACGACAAGGGGGTCTGAGATGCCCTTCACCGCCGGCCGCGACGGCGCCTGGGAGAGCGACGACACCACGCCGGTGTTCGTGATCTCGGTGGCTGCCGAGCTCACCGGGCTGCACGCCCAGACCCTGCGCCAGTACGACCGGCTCGGGCTGGTCTCCCCTGGCCGTACGTCGGGTGGTGGGCGCCGCTACTCGCGCCGCGACATCGCGGTGCTGAACGAGGTGGTCCGGCTGTCCGGCCTGGGCCTCGGCCTCGAAGGCGTCCGCCAGGTGCTCGAGCTGGAGCACCACGTGGCCGCGCTGCAGGCCAGGGTGCGCGAGTTGGAGGCCGAGCTGGACAGCTTTCGGGAGCGCGACCGGCGTACGGCCCTCGTCGTCTGGCGCCCCGGCAACCCCCAACCCCGTCGTTGACCGTCTACTGAAACGTGCGACGAGCTGCTCGGCCGGAACTACCGGCGGAACGTTTCACTGGAGAGCTGACATGGATGCCAACCAGCTGACCACGAAGAGCCAGGAGGCCTACGCGGCCGCGGCCCGGCGCGCGCTGCGCGAGGGCAACCCGGCGGTCGAGCCCGAGCACCTGCTCTGGGCGGTGCTGCAGGACGACCAGGGCATCGCGCTGCAGGTGCTCGACGCCGTGGGCGCCGACCGCGACGCCGTCCGCGAGGACGCGGATAAGGCCGTCACCGGGCTGCCGCGCGCCAGCGGTGCCTCGGTGTCCGCGCCGGCACCGTCGGGTGCGCTGCAGCGGGTGGTCGCCACCGCGATCGACCTCGCCTCGGCCCGTGGCGACACCTACGTCTCGACCGAGCTGCTGCTGCTGGGGCTGGCCACCGTCGGCGGCCACGCCGCGGACCTGCTGCGGGACCGCGGTGCGACCGCGGCCGCGCTGACCGCGGCGGTCGACCAGGTCCGGGCCGGATCGAAGGTCACCTCGGCCAGCCCGGAGGCCACCTTCCAGGCGCTCGAGCAGTACGGCGTCGACCTCACCGCGCGCGCCCGCGAGGGCAAGCTCGACCCGGTGATCGGCCGCGACGCCGAGATCCGGCGGGTGGTGCAGGTGCTGTCCCGGCGGACCAAGAACAACCCGGTGCTGATCGGCGAGCCCGGCGTCGGCAAGACCGCGGTCGTCGAGGGGCTGGCCCAGCGGATTGTCGCGGGCGACGTGCCGGACTCGCTGCGCGGCAAGTCGCTGATCTCGCTCGACCTCGGCGCGATGGTGGCCGGCGCGAAGTACCGCGGTGAGTTCGAGGAGCGGCTGCGCGCCGTGCTCGACGAGATCAAGGGCAGCGACGGGCAGGTCGTCACGTTCATCGACGAGATGCACACGGTGGTCGGGGCCGGCGCGACCGGTGAAGGCGCGATGGACGCGTCCAACATGCTCAAGCCGATGCTGGCCCGCGGCGAGCTGCGGATGGTCGGCGCGACGACGCTGGACGAGTTCCGCGAGCACGTCGAGAAGGACCCGGCGCTGGAGCGGCGGTTCCAGCCGGTGCTGGTCGGCGAGCCGTCCGTCGAGGACACCATCGCGATCCTGCGCGGGCTCAAGGACCGCTACCAGGCGCACCACAAGGTCGACATCTCCGACGCCGCGCTGGTCGCCGCGGCGACGCTGTCCGACCGCTACATCACCTCCCGGTTCCTGCCGGACAAGGCGATCGACCTGGTCGACGAGGCTGCCTCCCGGCTGCGGATGGAGATCGACTCCCGGCCGGTCGAGATCGACGTGCTGCAGCGCCAGGTGGACCGGCTGCAGATGGAGGAGCTCGCGCTGGTCCAGGAGACCGACGAGGGCTCGAAGACGCGGCTGGACCGGCTGCGGGCCGACCTGGCCGACAAGCAGGAGCAGCTGCGCGAGCTCAACGCGCGCTGGGACCAGGAGAAGGCAGGCCTCGACCGGGTCGGTGAGCTGATGGCCCGGCTGGACGACATGCGCGGCCAGGCCGAGCGGGCCCAGCGAGACGGTGACCTGGCGACCGCGTCCCGGCTGCTCTACGCCGAGATCCCCGCCGCCGAGCATGAGCTCGCCGAGGCCCGCGCGGCGTCGGAGAGCCGGGATGCGATGGTCAAGGAGGAGGTCGGGCCGGACGACGTCGCCGAGGTCGTGGCTGCTTGGACCGGCATCCCCGCCGGCCGGCTGCTCGAGGGCGAGACGGCCAAGCTGCTGCGGATGGAGGAGGAGCTCGGCCACCGGCTGGTCGGCCAGACGACCGCCGTACGGGCCGTGTCCGACGCCGTACGCCGGTCGCGCGCCGGCATCGCGGACCCCGACCGGCCCACCGGGTCGTTCCTGTTCCTCGGTCCAACCGGCGTCGGCAAGACCGAGCTGGCCAAGGCGCTGGCCGACTTCCTGTTCGACGACGAGCGCGCGATGGTGCGCATCGACATGAGCGAGTACGGCGAGAAGCACTCGGTCGCGCGGCTCGTCGGTGCCCCGCCCGGTTACGTGGGCTACGAGGAGGGCGGCCAGCTCACCGAGGCGGTGCGGCGGCGGCCGTACACCGTGGTGCTGCTGGACGAGGTCGAGAAGGCGCACCCCGAGGTCTTCGACGTGCTGCTGCAGGTGCTCGACGACGGCCGGCTGACCGACGGCCAGGGCCGCACGGTCGACTTCCGCAACGCGATCCTGATCCTGACTTCGAACCTCGGCTCGACCTTCATCGTCGACCCGACGATGAGTCCGGAGGCGCGCCGCGAGGCCGTGCTGGCCGCGGTGCGCACGGCCTTCAAGCCGGAGTTCCTCAACCGGCTGGACGAGATCGTCGTGTTCGACGCGCTCGACCTGGCTGACCTGGCGCGGATCGTCGACCTGCAGCTCGAGCACCTGCGCCGGCGGCTGGCCGACCGGCGGCTCGGCCTCGAGGTGACGCCGGCGGCGCGCGAGTGGCTGGCGTCGACCGGCTTCGACCCGGTGTACGGCGCCCGGCCGCTGCGCCGACTGGTGCAGTCGTCGGTGGGCGACCCGCTAGCCCGCGCCCTGCTGTCCGGCCAGGTCACCGACGGCGACACCGTCCTGGTCGACCTCGACCCCACCACCAGCACCCTCACCGTCACCCCCGCCCCGGCGTCGACCACGTAAAGCACGCGTAGGGACCCTCGCCAGGCGTGTACGCCTCGCGAAGTGCCCGTACGCCTCGCGAGGCAGCCGTCCCTGTACGCCCTCGCGGCGCCTTGCGGGCCTCGCGGGTGGGGCTGGTGGGGCTGGTGGGCCTCGTCGGCGTGAGGTGCCTCACCCATGCAGGCGGCCGGACGCGTGCCGCGCTGGACTTCTGGGTACCGCTTACCTACCCTTGTCGATGGATCTGATAGGCAATAGGGAGAATCCATGAAGTCGGTCGTCACCATCGCCATCGTCGGGCTGGGTGCCCAGCTCGTCGACGGCACCCTGGGCATGGCCTACGGCGTGACCTCGACGACCCTGTTGCTGACCGCGGGCTACTCGCCGGCGATCGCCTCGGCGTCGGTGCACCTGGCCGAGATCGGCACCACCCTCGCGTCCGGCGTCTCGCACTGGCGGTTCGGCAACGTGAACTGGCCGGTGGTGCGGCGGATCGGCATCCCGGGCGCGATCGGCGCCTTCGCCGGGGCGACCTTCCTCTCCAGCCTGTCCACCGAGTCGGCGGCGCCCTGGATGGCGGGCATCCTGCTCGCCCTGGGCGCCTACCTGCTGCTCCGGTTCTCCACCAAGCTGCCCGTGCAGAAGCACGACCTGCCGCCGCGCAAGCGCTTCCTCGCCCCGCTGGGGCTCTTTGCCGGCTTCGTCGACGCCACCGGGGGCGGTGGCTGGGGGCCGGTCGCGACGCCGACCCTGATCAGCTCGGGCCGGATGACGCCGCGCAAGGTGATCGGCACCGTGGACACCAGCGAGTTCCTGGTGGCAGTCGCAGCCAGCCTCGGCTTCTTCATCGGCATCGGGAGCGAGGACATCCCCTGGTCCGCCGTCGCGGCCCTGCTCGCCGGCGGCCTGGTCGCGGCTCCGATCGCGGCCTACCTGGTGCGGCACGTGCCGACCCGGCTGCTCGGCGCCTCGGTGGGTGGCCTGATCGTCGTCACCAACCTGCGCACCCTGCTCAACACCTTCGAGGTCGGCAACGACGTGCGGCCGGAGATCTACGCCGTCGCCTTCACCGTCTGGGCGCTGGCCCTCGGGCTGGCCTTCCAGGGCCTGCGCAAGGACCGCCGCGAGGAGCGGGCCGAGCAGGACCGCGAGCGGGAGCGGGAGCTCGCCCCCGTCGCCTGACCCAGCTGCCCGGCCCGACCGGGCCGCTGTCGGCCGCTGCTGACAGGGTGGTCGGATGTCCACCGCACTCGTCACCGGGGCGACCGCCGGCATCGGCAACGCCTTCGTCCGCCGGCTCGCCGCCGACCGCTACGACCTGGTCCTCGTCTCCCGGGACGCGGACCGGCTCGAAGCGCTCGCAGGTGAGCTGCGCACGTCGTACGGCGTGATGGTGGAGGTCCTGACCGCGGACCTCGCCGAGGACGAGGGCTGCCGCGTCGTCGAGGCCCGCCTGTCCGACGCCGACCACCCGGTCGACCTGCTGGTCAACAACGCCGGGTTCTCGGTCAACCGGCGGTTCGTGACCGGCGACGTCGAGGACGAGGAGCGGATGCTGCGCGTCCTGGTCCGCGCCGTGCTCCGGCTCACTAGGGCCGCCCTGCCCGGCATGCTCGCGCGCCGGCACGGCGTGGTGATCAACGTGTCGTCGGTGGCCGGGTTCATGCCGCAGGGCACCTACAGCGCCGCGAAGGCGTGGGTCACGAGCTTCACCCAGGGCCTGGCCGGCGACGTGACCGGCACCGGCGTGCGGGTGCTGGCCCTGTGCCCGGGCTTCACCCACACCGAGTTCCACGAGCGGGCCGGCATCGACATGCGGCGCACCCCGGACTGGCTCTGGTTGGACGCGGACGACGTCGTTTCGGACGCCTTCGCCGCGCTGGACCGCGGCCAGACCGTGTGCGTGCCCGGGCTGCAGTACAAGACCATCGTCACGCTGGCCCGGCACCTGCCCACCCGGCTGTACGGCGCGGTGGGCCGCCGGCTGCGTCCGGCCAGCCGCCGCCGGTCCGCCTGAACCAAGATCCCCAAAGTTGCATGATCAACGGGGACTGTTGGTCGGCTAGCGGGGGCGGAGGGTGTGGAGTCGGGTGAGGGCCTCGTCGAGGACCTCGTCGCGCTTGCAGAAGGCGAACCGGACCAGCGGGCGGCCGGCCTCGACGTCGTCGTAGAACACCTGGTGCGGGATCGCCACCACACCGGCGCGGCGCGGCAGCTCGCGGCAGAACTCCAGGCCGTCGGCCCAGCCGAGCGGCCGGACGTCCGCAGTGATGAAGTAGGTGCCCTGAGGCACGAACACGTCGAACCCGACCTCGCGCAGCCCGGCGCACAGCCGGTCCCGCTTGCCGCGCAACGTTGCACGCAGCTCGGCGAAGTAGGCGTCGGGCAGCCGCAGGCCGACCGCCACCGCGGGCTGGAACGGCGCCCCGGACACGAAGGTGAGGAACTGCTTTGCAGTCAGCACGGCGCGCACCAGGTGGGCCGGCCCCGTGGCCCACCCGACCTTCCAGCCGGTGAACGAGAAGGTCTTGCCGGCCGAGCTGATCGTCAGGGTGCGCTCCCGCATGCCGGGCAGCGTGGCCAGCGGGCGGTGCGCCACGTCGTACGTCATGTGCTCGTAGACCTCGTCGGTCACGACGACCAGGTCACGTTCGACGGCGAGCTCGGCGACCGCGGTGAGCTCTGCCTCGGTCAGCACCGTGCCGGTCGGGTTGTGCGGGCTGTTGAGCAGGATCAGCCGGGTCCGGTCGGTGACCGCGGTGCGCAGCCGGTCGAGGTCCAGCCGGAAGTCCGGCGCCCGCAGCGTCACCGGCACCCGCACCCCGCCCGCCATCTGGATGCACGCTGCGTAGGAGTCGTAGAACGGCTCCAGCGCCACGACCTCGTCGCCCGGGTCGACCAGCCCGAGCAGCGCGGCGGCGACCGCCTCGGTGGCGCCGGTCGTGACCACGACCTCGGTGGCCGGGTCGAGCTCGAGGCCGTAGAACCGTTGCTGGTGCTCGGCGATCGCCAGCCGCAGGTCGGGTTGCCCCGGGCCTGGTGAGTACTGGTTCACCCCGGCCCGGATGGCGGCGACGGCGGCGTCGGCCACCTCGATCGGCCCGTCGGTGTCGGGGAAGCCCTGGCCGAGGTTGACGGAGCCGGTCTCGAGGGCCAACGCGGACATCTCGGCGAAGACGGTCGTGCCAAGCCCGTCGAGACGCCGCGACTGGGCGAGGAAGGTCACGCCCCGACCCTAGTGAGCGCCGGTCAGCGGCGAGTCAGCGGCGCGTCACCGTGACGACGGCCGAGTCCGCGGCGCTCGCCCCGTCGTCGTCGGTCGCGTGCAGCGTGAAGGTGTAGCTCCCCACCGCGAGGCTCTGGCTCAGCGAGAGCGTGCTACCGACGGTGGCGCCGGCCGCGTTCGTCCACCACACGCGCGTCACCGTGCCGTCCCCGTCCGAGGCGGTGCCCGTCAGGGTGACCTTGACTGGTCGGCCGTTCTTGCTCGCGACCGACTTGTCCGGCCCGGCCGAGACGGTGGGCGGCTGGTTGGGCGGTGGCGGCTGCACCGTGCCACCGGTCACCGGACCGCTGGAGACGTCGGCGGCATAGGTGCCGCCCGGCCCGCCGTTCCAGGCCCTGACCCGCAGCGTGTACGTCCCCAGCACCGGCCGGTCGACGAGCAGGGTCTCCTGCCGCCCCACCGCGGTGCAGAACCAACCGGACAGCGCGCACTCACTTGTCGCGACAGCCTGTCCGGACGGGTCGAGCAGGTCCGCGTCGAGGTCCGGGCTCCACTCGCCCGGCCAGACGCAGCCCTGGCCCGGCCAGAACAGGATGCAGCCCTGCGAGCCGCTGGTGATCGTGACCGTTACGGCCAGCGGCGCCGAGGTGTCGGTGACGGTCAGCGGCGTCGACTGCGACCCCGCGTCGGGCACGGAGCCGGTACGCCGGGTGAAGGTGGGGAAGGCGGTCACCGCCGTGTTCGTGCTGGACGTGAGCGTCTGGACGAACGCTTCTGCGTCGACCAGCCCGGCGCCCCAGTCGTTGTCCTTGCCCGGCTGTCCACGGTCGACGGCGGATGCTTGCAGGGCGCTGCTGACCTGAGCCGGCGTGGCGGTGGGCCGCTGCTGCAGACCGAGAGCGACGACGCCGGCGACGTAGGGCGTGGCCATCGACGTCCCGGACAGCGTGACGTAGCCGGTGCCGGTGCCGGCGGCGGCCGCCGAGACCGTGACGCCGGGTGCCGTGACGTCTGGCTTCACCGACGATCCGGCCGGCCCGCGGGAGGAGAAGGGTGCCAGCGCGATGCCGGCGTCCCGGTAGTCGGTCCCGGCGGGCGCTGACCAGTCGCTGACCGCACCGACGGTGATCGCGGAGGCGGCCGCCCCCGGCGAGGGGACGGTGCTCGGGGCGTCGCCGGCATTTCCGGCCGCGACCACGACGACCTTGCCCGCGGCGGTGACGTTGTTGACCGCTGCGCTCATCGGGTCGGTGCCGTCGGACGGCACGCTGTCGCCCAGGCTCATCGACAGGACGTCCACCCCCGGCTGGGCGGCGCACCACTGGATGCCGGCCAGCACGCCGTCGTCCGGGCCCGAGCCGCCCGCGTCGAGGACCTTGGCGGCGTATACGTCGGCGGCCGGGGCCACCCCGATGTGCGCCGCGGCGCTCGCGCTCGCCGAGCCGGTCACCGAGTTGCCGTCGCCGGCCGCGATCGAGGCCACGTGGGTGCCGTGGCCGTGGTCGTCATAGGGCGTGGTGGCGGTGCCGATGAAGTCGTGGAACACGACCGGTCGCGGCGCGATCTGTTCGTGAGCTGGGTCGATCCCGGTGTCGATGACGCAGATGCCCACACCTGCACCGGTTGCGGAGAACGTCTGGCGCGCGAGCGCCGCACCGAAGTCTCGATCGGTGGCCGTGTCGGTCGTGTGGACCGTCCGAACCGCGTCGACGCGGATTACGCCGGGAAGGTGGGCAAGTGCCCGGGCCTGTCCGGCCGTGACCCGGGCCGAGAAGCCGTCGACGATGGGGAGGTTGTGCCGGACAGCCAAGTCGCCGACCTGCCGCCGTGCCTGCGAAGGGCCGATGCCTCGGACGATCACGTCGACCCGGTCGCCCGCCTTGACTGCAGTCACTGGGCCGGAGCCGGGTGCACGTGGCGCGGCGAACGCCGTACCTCCTCCGAGGACGGCGACGAGCAGGCTGCAGGACAGCACGACGGCGGTATGTGGGCGCACCGAAACCAGCCCCCTTCTGCGGCCCCGAGGTCTCGGACGCTAGGCCAGTCCGCAGGTGGTGTCCATCGTCCCGCTGCCCCTTCCCAACCCGGGTCGCGGATGGAAGGCTCGCGAGAAGCGAGTGATCATCCCGCTCAACGCGAGCCGAGGAGGCATTGCGCATGGTCAAGATCAACGTGACCGTCGACGGGGAGCGGCACGAGCACGACGTGGAGCCACGGCTGCTCCTGGTGCACTACCTGCGGGAGCGCGTCGGCAAGGTGGGTACGCCGGTCGGCTGCGACACCAGTAACTGCGGTGCCTGCACCGTGCAGCTGGACGGGCAGACCGTGAAGAGCTGCAGCGTGCTGGCCGTGCAGGCCGACGGGGCCGAGGTGACGACGATCGAGGGGCTCGCCAACGGCGAGTGGCACCAAGTGCAGACGTCCTTCAAGGAGTGTCACGCCCTGCAGTGCGGCTACTGCACCCCGGGGATGATCATGGCGGCGGTCGACCTGCTCAAGGAGAACGCCAATCCGAGCGAGCAGGAGATCCGCGACGGGCTCGAGGGCAACCTGTGCCGTTGCACCGGCTACCAGAACATCGTCAAGGCAGTGCAGCACGCAGCGGCCGCGGGAGGTGCCCGATGACCACCACCGAGGCGGCCCCCCAGGTGCGGGAGAAGTCCGTCGGCCAGCCGATGCTTCGCAAGGAGGACGCGCGGCTCGTCACCGGCAACACGAACTGGACCGACAACATCGTCCTGCCGGGCATGCTGCACATGGCCGTGCTGCGCAGCCCGATGGCGCACGCGCGGATCACCAGGGTCGACGTCTCGGCTGCTCTCACCAGGCCGGGTGTCGTGGCCGCCTACTCCGGTGCCGACCTCGGCGACAAGAACGTCGGCGCGCTCTGCGTCTGGCCGGTCACCGAGGACACCGTGATGCCGCCGCACCTGGCCCTCGCGGTCGACAAGGTGCGGTACGTCGGGGATGCAGTGGCGGTGGTGATCGCGGGCAACCGCTACGAGGCCGCCGACGCGCTCGAGGCGATCGAGGTCGACTACGAGCCACTCCCGCCGGTGCTCGACATGCGGGCCGCCCTCGAGGAGGGCTCGACCGCCGTACATGAGGACCCGGGCACGAACAAGTGCTACACGTGGAAGCTCGCCAACGGTGACTACGAGGCCGCGAAGGCGAAGGCGGACCGGGTCTTCACCCGGCACTACGTCAACCAGCGGCTGATCCCGATGGCGATGGAGCCACGGGCGACGGTGGCCGCCCCGAGCGGTCCGGACGGCGGCGTCACCCTGTGGTCGTCCACCCAGATCCCGCACATCGTGCGGGTGCTGCTGGCGCTCACGACCGGGATCCCGGAGAACAAGATCCGGGTGGTCGCACCCGACGTCGGCGGCGGCTTCGGCTCGAAGCTGCAGTTCTACCGCGAGGAGATCCTTGCGGTGCAGGTGGCGACGATGCTCGGCAAGCCGGTGAAGTGGACCGAGTCGCGCAGCGAGAACGCGCAGGTCACCCACCACGGCCGCGACCACCTGCAGGAGATCGAGCTGGCCGTCACCAACGAGGGCAAGATCCTCGGCCTGCGGGTCGACCTGCTCGCCAACATGGGCGCGTACCTCCACCTCATCACGCCGGGCATCCCGCTGCTCGGCGCGTTCATGTACAACGCGATCTACAAGATGGACGCCTACGACTTCACCTGCACCGGCGTCTTCACCAACACCACGCCGACCGACGCCTACCGCGGTGCAGGCCGGCCGGAGGCCACCTTCGCCATCGAGCGGATCATGGACGACCTGGCGGCCGAGCTCGGGGTCGACCCGCTGGAGCTGCGCGAGCGCAACTGGATCACGCACGACGAGTTCCCGTACTCGACCATCGGGGGCATGGAGTACGACTCGGGCAACTACGAGGCCGCCACCGCCAGGGCCAAGGAGATGTTCGACTACGACGGCCTGCGGCGCGAGCAGCAGGAGCGCCGTGACCGCAAGGACCCGGTCCAGCTGGGCATCGGCGTCTCGACGTACACCGAGATGTGTGGCCTCGCTCCGTCGCGGATCCTCTCCTCACTGAAGTACGTCGCCGGCGGCTGGGAGCACGCCACTGTCCGGGTGCTCCCCACCGGTGTGGTCGAGGTCGTGACCGGCACGTCGCCGCACGGGCAGGGGCACGTGACCGCGTGGAGCCAGATCGCCGCCGATGCCCTCGGCGTCGACCCGGACGACATCTCGGTCATCCACGGCGACACCGCTTCGTCGCCGTACGGCATGGACACCTACGGCTCGCGGTCACTCGTGATCGGCGGGATGGCCGTGGTGGCCGCCGCCGAGCGGGTGGTCGAGAAGGCCCGGGTCATCGCCGCGCACATGCTCGAGGCGGATCCGGCCGACCTGGAGTTCAGCAACGGCGCGTTCGGCGTCAAGGGCTCGCCCGGCTCGACGAAGACCATCCAGGAAGTGGCATTCGAGGCCTTCACGGCGCACGACCTGCCCGAGGGGGCGGAGCCGACGCTGCAGGCCAACTCCACCATCGACCCGTCCACGTTCAGCTTCCCGCACGGCACCCACCTGTGCGCGGTCGAGGTCGACACCGAGACCGGCATGTCCACGATCCGCAAGTACGTCTGCGTCGACGACATCGGCAACGTGGTCAACCCGATGATCGTCGAGGGTCAGGTGCACGGCGGGTTGGCGCAGGGGATCGCCCAGGCCCTCTACGAGGAGTGCGTGTACGACGATGCCGGCAACCTCGTGACCGGGTCTCTTGTCGACTACCTGGTGCCGGCCGCACCCGACCTGCCGACCTTCGAGACCGACCGCACGGTCACGCCGGCCACGACGAACCCGTTGGGTGTCAAGGGAATCGGCGAGGCGGGCACCATCGCGTCGACTCCAGCCGTGGTGAACGCGGTCATCGATGCGGTCCGCCAGTTCGGGGTCAAGGACATTCAGATGGCCCTGACCCCGGAGCGGGTCTGGCGGGCGATCCACGGAAGCCAACACGGCGGCGGTGGCGATGCTGACAGAGCAGCGGAGGGCACCGTTGCTTACGGCGGCGCGCAGACCGACGCGACTGCTGGAGGTGCCCAGTGATCCCCGCCGAGTTCGACTACGTGCGGGCCGGCTCGGTCGACGAGGCGGTCTCGGCCCTCCGGGAGAGCGGCGACGACGCGAAGGTGATGGCCGGCGGCCAGTCGCTCATCCCGCTGCTGCGACTCCGGCTCGCCTACCCGTCGGTGGTCGTCGACGTCGGGCGCGTCAGCGAGATGCGCGGTGTCCGGGAGGACGGCGACCACCTGGTCATCGGGGCGATGACCACGCACCACGACGTCATCCACGACCCGCTGATCCGGGAGCACGCAGGCCTGATCGCCGAGGCGACCGAGACCGTGGCCGACCCGGCGGTGCGGCACCGCGGCACCTTCGGTGGCTCTCTCGCGCACGCCGACCCCGCCGGTGACCTGCCGGCGGTCGCGCTGGCCCTGGGCGCCGAGTTCGTCGTCGCCGGCAGCGGCGGTCGGCGCACGGTGGCGGCCGCGGACTTCTTCGTCGACTACCTGCAGACCGCGATCGCGCCGGACGAGGTGCTCGTCGAGGTGCGGGTACCGAAGCTCGGCGCCGGGTGGGGCTACCGGTACGAGAAGTTCCACCGGGTGGCCCAGTCCTGGGCGATCGTCGGGGTCGCCGCGGCCGTGCGCCGGGACAACGGCTCCATCGCCGAGGCGAGGGTGGCGCTGACGAACATGGGCGCCACCCCCATCCGGGCCGCCGGCGTCGAGGAAGCCCTCGCCGGCGCGTCCCTGGACGCCATCGCCACCGCGACCGAACGGGCGGCCGAGGGCGCGAGTCCCCCGAGCGACCTCAACGGCAAAGCGGACTACCGCGAGCACCTCGCTCGGGTGCTGACGAGGCGCGCGGTCACGGCCGCCGCCGGGGGGAGCTGACCTGATGCAGCTGGAGCACCAGTTCCGGGTGCCGGTGCCCGTGGCCGAGGCGTGGGACGTCCTGCTCGACGTCGAACGCATCGCCCCGTGCATGCCCGGGGCGACCGTGGAGTCCTTCGACGGCGAGACCATCGTCGGTCGGGTGAAGGTCAAGGTCGGCCCGATCCAGGTGACCTACACCGGCACCGCGCGGTTCACCGACAAGGACGAGGTGACCCGGCGGGCGGTCATCGAGGCCAGCGCCAAGGAGGCGCGCGGCAGCGGCACGGCCACGGCCACCATCACTGCTCAGCTGCAGGACGACGGCGGCTCCGCGACCGACGTGACGGTCACGACCGACCTGGCGATCACTGGCAAGCCCGCGCAGTTCGGCCGCGGCGTGATGGAGGAGGTGGGCAACAAGCTGCTCGGCCGGTTCGCCGACTGCCTGGCCGACACGCTGGGCAGTGGCGACGCCACGGGTTCGTCGAGCGAGCCCGTGGCGACCGAGCCCGCTCCGGCCGGGTCACCAGAGGCCGAGACGCCGGCCTCGGCCGTCGCCGCGGCCACCGTCGGCACCCCGACACCGGCAGCGCGCCCCTCGCCTGAGCCCACCCCGCTGCGGCGACCGGTCGAGAACGAGGCGATCGACCTGCTCGACACGGCGGGGCTGCCGGTGCTCAAGCGGGCCGCCCCGGTCATCGTCGGCCTGGTGGTGCTGTACGTGTTCTGGCGACTCGTCCGGCGGCGCTGACCTTTTCCGGCGTACGACGGTCGCGCTGCGCCCTGGGTGAACGACCTGGCGGATCCGGCCCGGGCCCGCCAGGGTCGAGCCGTGCAGCTACTCGTCATCGGTGGGACCTCCTTCCTCGGCCGCGCTGCAGTGGTCGAGGCGCTGCGCCGCGGCTGGGCGGTGACCACGTTCAACCGCGGCGTCTCAGGCCCGGACGTCGACGGTGTCGAGGCGCTGCGCGGCGACCGTGACGACCCGAGCGCGCTCGGCCAGCTCGAGGGTCGGCGGTTCGACAGTCGTCGTCGACACCTGCGGCTTCGTGCCGCGGGTGGTCGGCCGGTCGGCCAGGGTGCTCGCCGGCTCGGGCGCGCAGTACGTGTTCGTGTCCAGCATCTCGGCGGTGCCGAGCTGGCCGGCCCGGCCGACCCCGGAAGGGCTCGAGGGCCATCCGTGCCGGCCGGACGCGGGCCCGGACGACGGGGGCTACGGCGAGCTCAAGGCCGGCTGCGAGCGCGCGGTGGCCGAGGTGTTCGGCGCCAGCTCGACAGTGGCGCGGGCGGGGCTGATCATCGGCCCGCACGAGAACGTCGGCCGGCTGCCCTGGTGGCTCGAACGGATCGCCCGTGGGGGCGAGGTGCTGGCCCCGGGCGACCCGGGGGAACCGATGCAGCTCGTGGACGCGCGGGACCTGGCCGCCTTCCTGCTCGACTGCGGCGAGCACCGGACCGGCGGGACCTTCAACGCCACCGCCCGGCGCGGCAACACGACCTTCGGCAGCTGGTTGACGGACTGCGTCGAGGTCACTGGCTCGGACGCGGTGCTGACCTGGGTGCCGGACGACCTCCTGCTCGAGCACGGGGTGGAGCCCTGGACCGAGCTGCCGCTGTGGATGCCCAAGGGCGGATCCGGCGACGACAACGGCGACCACGTGTGGAACTCCGACGCGTCGTGGGCCGCTGCCGCCGGGCTGCGGACCCGGCCGGTGCGCGAGTCGGTCGCCGACACCTGGGCCTGGATGCAGGCGGGCGGCTCGGCAGCCGAGGCGCCGCCGCGCGACTACCTGTCCCGGCACGGCATCGACCCGGCGAAGGAGCGGAGCATCCTGGCTGCCTGGCACGCCCGCTGACGGCGACCGTCGACTCACAGCTGGGTGAGCAGGCTCTCGAGATCATCGGCAACGGCTGAGGGATCGACAAGCATGGCGAAGTGGCCCCCCGGCCGGTCGTCGGGGCCGTCGAGCACCGGCCAGCCCCGCAGCCGCGCCTGCCGCGTGCTCGCGTCGTACGCCGGTGAGAGGCGCAGCAGTCCGCACGGAGCGTCCGGCCAGTCCGGCGCGACCGGCAGCGGCTCGGCGAAGAAGTCGTGCCCGCGGGGCCGCAACGACCCGACCAGGGCGGCCCGCAGCTCGTCGTCGGGCACCAGCTCGCGCAGGTCGTCGTCGGTCCAGGCCGGGAAGGTGGCACCGGCGGCCAGCTCGGCCGCGAACTCGTCTGCGTCGTCCATGCCCTCGCTCCGCAGCAGGTCGGCCCTGCTCGCGGGCCGCGACGGCGGCAGCCCGGCGTCGAGGAAGACGTAGCCGCTGACTGGTGCCCGGGCAGCCCGCCGGGCCGCGCCGAGCAGAGGCAGCAGCTTGCCGGCCCCGGAGTGCCCGACCAGCACGGTCGGCCGGGTGCCCGCCGACGTACGGAGCTGGAGGGCGGCCCGGGCGACGAAGCGCGAGGCGTACGGCGGCCGGTCGTCGTCGTGCACCGCCACCGCCACGACCTCGTGGCCCCGCGCGCGCAGCTCCTCCGGCAGCCGCCCCCACGCCTCCGGGCCGGTCAGCGGGCTGTGCACCAGCACCAGCACGGTCGTCGCGGCGTCCTCGGTCACGGCACCAGGCTGCCCTAGGCTCGGCGACCGTGGACACCCGAGCCGACCTCCTGCGCCAGATCACCGACAAGGCCGTCGTGCACGGGAAGGTGGTGCTCTCCTCCGGCCGCGAGGCCGACTGGTACGTAGACCTGCGCCGGATCACCCTCGACGCCGACGCAGCGCCGCTGGTCGGGCAGGTGATGCTCGAGACGACCGCCGACCTCGAGTTCGACGCGGTGGGCGGACTCACGCTGGGTGCCGACCCGGTGGCGGCCGCCATGCTGCACGCCGCTGCCGCGACCGGGCGCCGGCTGGACGCGTTCGTCGTGCGCAAGGAGGGCAAGGCGCACGGCCTGCAGCGCCGGATCGAAGGCCCGGACGTCGCCGGCCGACGGGTGCTCGCGGTCGAGGACACCTCGACCACCGGCGCCTCAGTGATGGCCGCGGTGACCGCTCTGCGCGAGGCAGGCGCCGAGGTGGTCGGGGTGGCCGTCATCGTCGAGCGCGGCGCCGCCCCGGTGATCGAGGCCGAGGGACTGCCCTACCGCGCGGCCTACCAGCTCGCGGACCTCGGGCTGGACTGACCTTGGGTGACCTCGCGCCGCTGCTCCCGTGGCTGTTCGGCATCGGGATCGTCGCGGTGCTGGTGGTGGGCTTCGTGCGGGAGCGCAAGCGGCGCGACCGGCTGATGCAGTTCGCCACGATGCGCGGCTGGACGTACGTCGCCGAGGACCCTCGACTCGTCGACCGCTGGCCGGGCGAGCCGTTCGGGCGAGGCGACAACGCGCGCGCTCGCAACGTCCTCGGCGGCACCGAGTCCGGGCGGCCGTTCACGGCGTTCGACTACTCCTACGAGACGCACTCGACCGACTCGAAGGGCAATCGGACCACCTCGACGCACCAGTGGATGGTGTGCGTCGTGCCGATGCAGGGCTTCCTGGGTCACGTCCAGGTCGTCCCCGAGTCGGCGCTGAACCGGCTGGCGGGGGCTGTCGGGCTCGCCACCGACATCAACCTCGAGAGCGAGGACTTCAACCGGCGGTTCCGGGTCAGCGCCTCCTCGCCGAAGCTCGCCAGCGACATCCTGACGCCCCGCACGATGCAATACCTGATCGGTGTCGACGCCGGCGCCTGGCGGACCTGCGGTTCTGACCTGGTGGGCTTCAGCCAGGGCCGGCTCGACCCGGCCGACGTGGTGCGCACCTGCTCGGTGCTGGGGCAGGTCCAGGAAGGCATCCCGTCGTTCGTGTGGAAGGACGCAGGCGGCCCCGCGAGTGGATACAGTCCCGGGGCATGACCGCGCTCTGGATCGTCCTCGGGCTGGTCGTGCTGCTCGCCGTCTTCGTGGCGGTGTCCTACAACCGCTTCGTCTCGCAACGGAACCTGGTGCAGGAGTCCTGGCGCCAGATCGACGTCGAGCTGAAGCGACGGCACGACCTGATCCCCAACCTCATCGAGACCGTCAAGGGCTACGCGACCCACGAGCGCGAGGTCTTCGACGCCGTGACGCGGGCCCGCGCCGCCGCGGCGTCGCCCGGTGCGTCACCGGCCCAGCAAGCGCAGCAGGAAGGCGTGCTGGGACAGGCACTGGGCCGCCTCTTCGCGGTCGCCGAGGCGTACCCCGACCTCAAGGCGAGCACCAACTTCCTCGAGCTGCAGCGTGAGCTGACCGAGACCGAGGACCGGATCGCCGCCGGCCGTCGCTTCTACAACGCCAACGTGCGGGCGCTCAACACCCGGGTCGAGTCGTTCCCCTCGAACCTGGTGGCCAGCACCTTCGGCTTCCACAAGGAGGAGTACTTCGAGGTCGAGGACGAGGCGGTGCGCACGGCGCCCACCGTCGACTTCTCCTGACCTACTCGGTGCCGGTCCCGGCGCCGGTGTCGGCCCGGGTCCGGTGCCGGAGCACCTCGAACCCGACGGGCAGCAGGGACAGCGCCACGATCCCGATCAGGATCAGCTCGATGTGGTCGCGGACGAAGGCGACGCCCCCCAGCGAGTAGCCGAGCACGGTCACGCCGACGCCCCAGAGCACGCCGCCGATGACCGAGTAGATCGTGTAGGTGCGGTAGTTCATCTTCCCGACGCCGGCGATGACGGTGATGAAGGTGCGCACGATCGGCACGAACCGTGCGAGCACGATGGCCCGCGGACCGTGCTTGTCGAAGAACGCGTTGGTCTTGTCGACGTACGCCTGCTTGAAGAACCGTGAGTCGGGTCGGTTGAACAGCGCCGGGCCGGCCTTGCGGCCGATCAGGTACCCGACCTGGTTGCCGGCGATCGCGGCGATGCAGACGAGCACGACGACGAGCCAGATCGGCTGCTTGATCCTGTCGTCGGCGACCAGCAGGCCGACGGTGAACAGCAGCGAGTCGCCGGGCAGGAAGAAGCCGATCAGCAAGCCGCACTCGGCGAAGATGACGATCAGGGTGCCGATCAAGCCGAACGTCTCGATCAGCTGGTTGGGGTCGAGCCAGGAGGGGCCGAGCGCGGTGACGGGCACGGCGACGAGGCTACCCGTGGCGCCTGGCGGCTAACGCCGCCGGACCGTGAAGACCTCGGTCTGCCCCGACGGTCCTGGTTTGCGCGGCTTGCCGTTGACCACGAACCGGACCGCCTGCGGGCGGCCGTTGACCACCTGCAGCACCTTCTGGTCGTAGGACGCCTTCGCCCCGGACTTGAACAGCTTCGACACCAGTGTGCGGCCGCCCGGCACCCGCACCGTGATGTACGCCGGGTAGCGCACCGTGAAGGCCAGCGTGGGCGGCCGGCCCGACGTGGTGGGTGACGGTGTCGGCGACACGGTCGTGGTCGCCGGAGCGGGACCGCTGCTCGAGCCGGAGCTCGGGCCCGAGCTGGTGGCCGACGCGGTCGTTGTCGGACCGGAGGCGGTGCCGACCTGGTCGTCGCCCCCGCCCCTGGCCAGGAAGTAGCCGCCGACCAGCAGGACCACGACGGCCGCCACGGCCAGGCGGACCCAGAACCCCCGGTCCGGTTCGGGGGTCCCGGTGCCGGGCACCGTGTGTCGACCCACGCCAGCGACGCTACTGCCTGCGTGCTGCCCGGACGCGCAACCAACCGACGACACCCGCAACGAGCGAGCCGACCACGAAGAGCGCGGCAACGGCGTACGAGATGTGCCGGAGGGCGGGTGTGTCGGCCGCGAGGTGACCCAGGACGGTGAGGCCGACGGCCCAGCACAGTGCGCCCGCGAGGTTGGCGGACAGGAACCGCAGGTACGGCATCCGGCTGGTGCCCGCGACGATCGGGGTGAACGTGCGGACCCACGGGATCCAGCGCGCGACCACGACCGCCCACCAGCCCCACCGGGCGTAGAACTGCTCGGCGCGGACCAGGTGCCGCTCGTCCAGCCGGCCGCCGGCCACGCGCCGGTCCAGCCACCCGCGGCCGAGCCGGGAGCCGAGGGTGTAGCCGACCGAGTCGCCGGCGACGGCGGCGGCGAACGCACCGGCGGCGAGCACCGGCAGGGAGACCCCCGACCCGGGTTCGGCGGACACCAGGCCGGCACCGAACAGGATGCTGTCGCCGGGCAGCAGGAAGCCGACCAGCAGACCGGACTCGACGAAGACGAAGCCGAGCACCACGCCGTACACGGCAGCCGCGGTCAGCCCGCCCAGGTCGGGCGAGAGGTCGGGGAACACGTCCGAGGCCGGCACCACCGGGCGAAGCCTAGGGTTGCCGGCATGGACGAGGTCGGCGTCGGGCCGTGGCCGGGCGACTGGCCGGACGACCCGCGGCTGGACCCGGAGCTGCTCGAGCACGGCGACCGGCGCAACGTGGTCGACCGCTACCGGTACTGGCGGCGCGAGGCCGTCGTCGAGGACCTCGACCTGCGTCGGCACGAGTTCCACGTGGCGATCGAGAACTGGCAGCACGACTTCAACATCGGGTCGGTGGTGCGCACCGCGAACGCGTTCCTGGCCCGCGAGGTGCACGTCGTCGGCCGGCGCCGGTGGAACCGTCGCGGCGCCATGGTCACCGATCGCTACCAGCACCTGCGCCACCACGACGACGTCGAGTCGTTCGCGAGCTGGGCCGCTGCGGCCTCGCTGCCGGTCGTGGGGGTCGACAACCTGCCCGGCTCGGTGCCGCTGGAGTCCACCCGGCTGCCGCGCGCCTGCGTGCTGCTGCTGGGCCAGGAGGGGCCGGGACTCTCGCCGGCGGCGCGCGAGGCGGTCTCGCTGGTCGTGTCGGTCGCGCAGTTCGGCTCGACCCGGTCGATCAACGCCGGGGCGGCCGCCGCGGTCGCGATGCACACCTGGGTCCGCCAGCACGTCTCCGGCCACCCCCTCTGACCGGACCGCAGCCCCGCCCCTCCGTTGAGTGGCGCGACCTGGTGGTCCGCCCCGGCGTGTCGCCACAAGATTGCGCCACTCGACGAGGGCCGGCGCGGAATGCGGTCGCCGGGGTGCCGGGCGCGGTCCTAGGGTCCCCAGGCATGGACGACGCCGAGCTGCTGCAGGCCTTCGACACCCAGATCCGCCGCCGGCCGGAGTCGCTGCCGGGCTTCCAGGCCGAGCTGCTCGACGACCCGGCACCGGTGCTGCGGATGACCCCGACCGGAGCGGACGCGGCCTGGGGCGGCGGCGTGTTCTGGTGCGACCTCGACGAGTCCACCGCCGACGCCGCGATCGCCGCGGCGGTCGACTGGTTCCGGCCCCGCGGCCGGGAGTTCGAGTGGAAGCACTACGGCTACGACCGGCCGGCTGACCTGCCCGACCGGTTGCGCGCCGCCGGCTTCGAGCCGGACGAGGAGGAGGCGCTCATCGTCGGCGAGGTCGCCGTCGTGCGCGACCGGCTGGCCGCGGCCGCGCAGCCCGAGGGGATCACGGTGCGCCGGCTGCGCGAGGATCCCGAGGGCGCGGCCGCCGACTGGCAGGGGATCAACGACCTGGGGCGGGCGGTCTGGGACGAGGACACCACCGACATGCACCGGGCCATCGCCGCTGCCATCGCTGCGGACCCGAAGGGCACCTCGATGTGGCTCGCGGTGGCCGAGGACGGCACCGTCGTCTGCGCGGCCCGCGCCAACTTCCACGAGGGCACCGACTTCGTGTCGCTGTGGGGTGGCAGCACCCTCGAGGCCTACCGCGGCCGCGGGATCTACAAGGCCCTGGTGTCGAGGCGGGCGGACGAGGCAGCCGAGCGGGGCTTCCGGTTCCTGCAGGTCGACGCCTCCCCGGACAGTCGGCCGATCCTCGAACGGCTCGGGCTGCGCACGCTCACCTCCACGACCCCGTGGAACTGGCGGCCGTAGCCTCGCCTCATGAGCGAGCGCGTGGTGGTGGTCGGGGCGGACGCGGCCGGCATGTCGGCGGCCTCGCAGGCGAAGCGGGTCGACGACACCCTCGAGATCGTCGCCCTCGAGCGAGGCACCCACACGTCGTACTCCGCCTGCGGGATCCCCTACTGGGTCGGCGGCGTCGTCCCCGACGTCGACTCGCTGGTCGCCAGGACGCCGAAGCAGCACCGGGCCAACGGGATCGACCTCCGGCTGCGGTCCGAGGCGATGGCCGTCGACCTGGACCGGCGCGAGGTGGAGGTCCGCGACCACGCGGGCGCATCGACGTACCGGCTCGGCTTCGACCACCTCGTCCTCGCGACCGGTGCGCGCCCGCGTCGGCCGGACGTCCCCGGTGTCGACGCGGAGGGGATTCACGGGGTCCAAACGCTGGACGACGGCGAGCGGCTGCTCGAGTCCCTGGAGCGGGAGCCGCGCCGGGCCGTCGTCGTGGGCGGTGGGTACATCGGCATCGAGATGGCCGAGGCGATGTTCCTCCGTGGCCTCGAGGTCACCGTGCTGACCCGGTCGGCCGAGCCGATGGCGACGCTCGACCCGGACATGGGCAACCAGGTGCACGGCGCGATGGAGGGGATAGGCATCGACGTGCGCACCAAGGTCCGGCTGGACGGCTTCGAGACTGGTGACGACGGGCGGGTGACGGCGGTCGCGACAGGCGCCGGCTCGTTCCCGGCCGACCTGGTCGTGCTCGGCACCGGGGTCGAGCCCGAGACGACGCTGGCCCGCGAGGCCGGGCTGATGCTGGGCCGGTGGGGCGGGCTGGTCACCGACCTGCAGATGCGGGTGTTCGACAGCGAGGGCGTCTGGGCGGCCGGCGACTGCGTCGAGTCGATCGACCTGGTGTCGGGCAACCGGGTGCACGTCGCGCTGGGTACCCACGCCAACAAGCAGGGCCGGGTGCTCGGCACCAACCTCGGTGGTGGCTACGCGACGTTCCCGGGTGTCGTCGGTACGGCGGTCAGCAAGGTGTGCGAGCTGGAGATCGCCCGCACGGGGTTGCGTGAGGCGGACTGCGACGCGGTCGGCTACCGGTGGCTGGCCGTGTCGGTCGACTCGACCACGCGGGCCGGCTACTACCCGGAGGCCGCCCCCATCACGGTCAAGCTCGTGGTCGAGCGGCGCACCGGCCGGCTGCTGGGTGGCCAGATCGTCGGCCGGGAGGGCGCCGCCAAGCGGGTCGACATCCTGGCGGTGGCGCTGTGGAACCGGATGACCGTCGAGGAGATCGCGCTGCTGGACCTCGGCTACGCGCCGCCGTTCAGCCCGGTGTGGGACCCGGTGCTGATCGCTGCCCGCAAGGCGGCCGACGCAGTACGGACCGGCTGAGACGCCTCTCCCGGCGTACGGCCTGCTGTGTTTGGATTGACGGCGAGGACGCACGACAGACCTGCACCGCTCGACCCACGGAGCCCGCCATGCCGATCGCCACCCCCGAGGTCTACGCCGAGATGCTCGACCGCGCCAAGGCCGGCGCCTTCGCCTACCCGGCGATCAACGTGACGTCGTCCCAGACGCTGACCGCCGCGCTGCAGGGCTTCGCCGAGGCGGGCAGCGACGGCATCGTGCAGGTGTCGACGGGGGGCGCGGAGTACCTGTCCGGCTCGACCATCAAGGACATGGTGCTCGGGGCCCAGGCGCTGGCCGAGTTCGCGCACCACGTGGCCAAGGCGTACCCGGTGAACATCGCGCTGCACACCGACCACTGCCCCAAGGACAAGCTGGACGGCTACATGCGGCCGCTGATCAAGATCTCCCAGGAGCGGGTGGCGGCGGGGCGCGAGCCGCTGTTCCAGTCGCACATGTGGGACGGGTCGGCGGTCGAGCTGGAGGAGAACCTGAAGATCGCCCGCGAGCTGCTCGAGGGCTGCGCGAAGGCGAAGATCGTGATGGAGCTGGAGATCGGCGTCGTCGGCGGCGAGGAGGACGGCGTCGACAACGAGATCAACGAGAAGCTCTACACGACCCCGGGCGACGCGGTGCGCACCGTCGAGGTGCTCGGTGCCCCCGGCGAGGTCGGGCGCTACCTGCTGGCCGCGACGTTCGGAAACGTGCACGGGGTCTACAAGCCGGGCAACGTCAAGCTCCGGCCGTCGATCCTCAAGGACATCCAGGACGAGGTCGGCGCCAAGCTCGGGGTCGACAAGCCGTTCGCGCTGGTGTTCCACGGCGGCTCGGGCTCGGACCTGTCCGACATCCGCGAGACCCTCGACTACGGCGTCGTGAAGATGAACGTCGACACCGACACGCAATACGCGTATACCCGGCCGGTCGTGGGCCACATGTTCACCAACTACGACGGCGTGCTCAAGGTCGACGGCGAGGTCGGCAACAAGAAGCAGTACGACCCGCGGGCCTGGGGCAAGGCCGCCGAGGCCGGCATGGCCGCCCGCGTCGTCGAGGCCTGCCAGGACCTCCGCTCCGCCGGCACCTCGGTCACGGCGGCATGACGCACCAGAACTTGCTGGGGGAGACACCGCCGACTTTGCTGCCGGACGAGGCGGGGCCGCGGGAAGCGCTGGCGGCAGGCACGCCGGCGGCGCAGGTTGCCGCCGAGCACCCGACCTCGTGCGAGGCCTGGGCCACCCTCGCCGAGGCGGCCCTGGCCGACGGCCGGACCATCGAGGGCTACGCGTACGCCCGGACCGGCTACCACCGGGGGCTGGACGCGCTGCGCCGCAACGGCTGGAAGGGCCACGGGCCGGTGCCGTGGGAGCACGAGCCCAACCGCGGCTTCCTGCGGGCCCTGCACGCGCTCGGCGTGGCGGCGGCGGCGATCCACGAGGACGCCGAGGCGGCCCGCTGTGAGCAGTTCCTGCAGGACAGCAGCCCGCAAGCCGCCCGCGTGCTGTCCTAGCGAGTCGACGGGCCACCGCCGCCGCCCGCGAGCTGGCCCGACCTCTCGCCGGTGGCCACCATGATCGTGCCCCCGCCCCACAGTTGTGCCCGCTCGGTGCCACGCTGAGCGGGTGCGAGCTGGCGATGGCCTCGTGCGGCGGGGGCACTGTGGGGCCTGGGAACAATCTTGCGGTCTGGCCATACGACAACGAGGCGCGGAACCGTCCCCTGCCGCGGTTCCGCACCTCGTCGTGGATCATTGTGCCCCCGACCGGCCGGTAAACCTGACGCTTCGGTGCCACTGACAGCAACCTGCCACTGGCGTACGCTCCGCCGGGTGAGCTCACTCGAGGTCTGGGGCCTGGACGACGTCGCCGAGACGACCTACCGGGCCATGCTGCGCAACCCCGATCTGGACCGCGACCAGCTGGCCCGCCACCTCGACCTCCAGCCCGAGATGGTGGCCGCCGCGGTCGACGACCTGCTCCGTGTCGGCCTGGTCACCCGGGCAGGGGCCGGGCTCGCGCTGGCATCGCCGGCGACCACGCTGGCCGCCCTCGTGCACGTCGAGCTCTCCGAGCTCGAGGAGCGCCGGTCCCGCCTGGACGCGGTCCGGGCCAGCCTGTCCGGCTTCGCGGCCGACCACATGGTGGGCCAGTCCCGGGCCTGGTCCAGCATGCCGTTCGAGCTGCTGAGCATGGACGAGTCGTTCGCGGCGGTCGAAGACATCCAACGAGGTACGACGGGTGAGGTGCTCTCCTGCCACCCGGCCGTCAACATCGAGGTCGACGCACCGACGTACGTGGACCTGCTGACCCACCAGCTCGCTGAGGGCCGTCCGATGCGGGGGCTCTACCCCACCGACGTGCTCGGCGACCCGGCCCGGCTGGCCTACGTCCGCCAGTGGTCCGACGCCGGCGAGGACGTGCGGCTGATGAGCCAGACGCTGCCGGCGATCGCGGTGTTCGGGACCGAGATCGCGCTGGTCTCCTCGGCCTGGGGCGGTGGCTCGGCGGGCACCCTGCTGGTCCGGGCGCCGGCCCTGGTGGCCCTCGTGCGCGAGCTGTTCGACCAGTACTGGACCCGCGGCACCCCGCTGCCGGCCCGGACCTCGCTCCAGGGCCCCGCCACCCACGACGACGACGTCGGCGCCGTCCTCGACCTGCTCCAGCTCGGCCTCAAGGACGAGAGCATCGCCCGCCACCTCGGCATCTCGCTGCGTACTGTACGGCGGCGGATCGCGGCGCTGATGGACGACCTGGGTGCGACGACACGTTTCCAGGCGGGTATGGAGGCTGCACGACGCGGTCTGCCGTGAGAAGCGTGCAGCCCAGTTTCCGACCGGAAGGACCACGAGTGAGCGACCAGGTCGATGTGCTCCGCCGCCGGCTCGAGGTGGTGATCGGTACGCCGTTCACGGAGGGCAACTCCATCGAGGTGCTCCGCAACGGCGACCAGATCTTCCCGGCCATGCTCGACGCGATCCGCGGCGCCGAGGCCACGATCGACCTGATGACCTTCGTCTACTGGCAGGGCGACATCGCGGTGGAGTTCGCCGAGGCGATGTCCGACCGGGCCCGGGCGGGGGTCCGGGTCCGGCTGCTCATCGACGCGCTCGGTGGCCGGCTGATCGAGAAGACGCTGGTCGAGCAGATGGACCGGGCCGGCGTCCAGGTCGAGTGGTTCCGCAAGCCGCTGCTCAAGTCGCCGTTCAAGTCCAACCACCGGCTGCACCGGAAGGTCTGCGTGGTGGACGGTCGGGTCGGCTTCACCGGCGGCGTCGGCATCGCGCAGGAGTGGTGCGGCGACGCGCGCGACGAGGACGAGTGGCGCGACACCCACCTGCGGGTCGAGGGTCCCGCGGTCGACGGACTGCAGTCGGCGTTCATCCAGGACTGGGCCGAGACCGGCCGGCCGCTGTTCGACGACAACGACGAGTTCCCGGTGCAGCCGCAGCGGGGCACCAGCACGGTGCAGATCGTCCGCGGCTCGGCCAGCCTCGGGTGGGACGACATGCAGTCGGCCTTCCACGTGATGCTGGCGTCGGCCCAGGAGCGGCTGCGGATCGCGACGGCGTACTTCGCGCCCGACGACGACTTCCTCGAGACCCTCTGCGCGGCCCCGGCCCGCGGCGTCGACGTCGACCTCCTGGTCCCCGGACCGCACGCCGACAAGCGGGTGTCCCAGCTCACCAGCGAGGGCGTCTACGAGCGGCTGGTCGGCTGCGGCGTCACGGTCTGGACCTTCCAGCCGTCGATGATGCACGCGAAGGTGATGACCGTCGACGGCATTGCCGCGGTCGTGGGCTCGTCGAACTTCAACCGCCGCTCCCTCGACCACGACGAGGAGGTCGTGCTGATCGCGCTGGACCGCGACCTGACGGCAACCCTCGACGGCCACCTGGACGACGACTTCGCGCGCAGCGTCGAGATCGACCTGACCCGGTGGCGCAACCGGTCGCCGGCCCAGCGAGCGCTGGAGACGGCCGTCAGGCCGATCCGCCGCTGGATGTAGCCACGCCGGGTACGACGCAGCGACCAGGCGGCCGGCCGCACGGTCCAGGTCCGCGCCGACACCGGGCCGTCCAGCTCGCCGTCAGCGTTGAGCGGGAACGGGTCGCCGGTCACCGTCACCGTCCGCCCGCGCACCACCAGCACGTCGTCCCGCTCGACGTGCTCGCCGTCGCGCAGCGCCACCGCGAAGCCCAGCCGCGCCAGCGGGCCGGTCGAGGTCGCGACCACCACGTCGACCAGCCCGTCGTCCGGCGACGCGTCCGGCGCGAGCGGCGCGCCGCCGCCGATGGTGCGCCCGTTGGCCACCGCCACCATCAGCACCTCGCGGTCGACGTGCACAAGAACACCGTCGACCACGACCTGCAGGTGCCAGCCGGTCGCGCCGGCACCGGCCGCCAGGCTGCCGACCGCATAGGCCGCCCGGCCCAGCCGGTCCTTGAGCGCCGTCGCCTTCTCGGCCGCCTCCGCACCCACCCCCAGGTGCACGGCGTTGACCACCACGCCGCCGACGTCGTCCACGACCAGGTCGAGCGGCCGCAGCCGAGCCGGCCAGCAGCGCCCGCGCCGCCGTCAGCCGGGTCCAGCGGGATGCCCAGCGTCCGGGCCAGGTCGTTGCCGGTGCCCAGCGGGATCAGGCCGAGCGGCCGGTCTGCGGACAGCTCGCCCCGCGAGAGCAGGGTCGCCACCGCCGTGTGCACGGAGCCGTCGCCGCCGACCACCACGAGGGTGCGCTCGCCCAGCCCGTCCAGCACCCGGCCCAGGTCGCCGGGCTCGGCGCACACCTCCCGGCGTACGTCGGCGCCGACCGCAGTACCGCCAGCGCCGCCTCGACCTGCTCGTCGGCCGTCCCACCCGCCGCAACGTTTGTGACCACGAGCAACGGGTTCACGTAGCATCTCCTCGCACACCGCACGGCAGGTCACTGCCGGTCATTGTCCCGACGAGGTAGGTGTACCCCGTGCCGGCCATCGTGCTGCTCGGCGCCCAGTGGGGTGACGAGGGCAAGGGCAAGGCGACCGACCTGCTCGGGTCGTCGGTCGACTACGTGGTCAAGTACAACGGCGGCAACAACGCCGGCCACACGATCGTCATCGGCGACGAGAAGTACGCCCTGCACCTGCTCCCCTCGGGCATCCTGACGCCCGGCGTCACCCCGGTCATCGGCAACGGCGTCGTCATCGACCTCGCGGTGCTGTTCACCGAGATCGACGACCTCGAGGCCCGCGGCGTCGACACCTCGCGGCTGCTCGTCAGCGCCAGCGCGCACCTCATCGGCCAGCACCACCGGATGATCGACAAGGTCGCCGAGCGGTTCC
The DNA here is from genome assembly GCA_963728425.1 of uncultured Actinomycetota bacterium. Classification (GTDB taxonomy): domain Bacteria; phylum Actinomycetota; class Actinomycetes; order JACCUZ01; family JACCUZ01; genus JAVEDA01. The sequence goes on along the minus strand of CAVSKC010000002.1, from coordinate 239,003 downwards.
TGGGCAAGCGCCAAGCTCGGCACCACCGGACGGGGCATCGGGCCGACGTACGCCGACAAGATGTCCCGGGTCGGCGTGCGGGTGCAGGACCTGTTCGACGAGAAGATCCTGCGGCAGAAGGTCGAGGGCGCCCTCGAGCTGAAGAACCACCTGCTCGTCAAGGTCTACAACCGCCGCGCCATCACCGTCGACGAGGTGGTCGAGGAGTTCCTCGTCGTACGCCGAGCGGCTGCGCCCGATGGTCGCGGACACGTCGCTGGTGCTCGGGCAGGCCCTCGACGCGCGGCAAGACCGTGCTGCTCGAGGGCGGCCAGGCGACGCTGCTCGACGTCGACCACGGCACCTATCCGTTCGTCACGTCGTCCAACCCGACGGCCGGCGGCGCGTGCACCGGCTCGGGCATCCCGCCGACCCGGATCGACCGCGTCATCGCGGTGGTCAAGGCCTACGCCACCCGGGTCGGCTCCGGCCCGTTCCCGACCGAGCTGCACGACGCCGACGGCGAGAGGCTGCGCACCGACGGCGCCGAGTTCGGCACGACCACCGGCCGGCCGCGGCGCTGCGGCTGGTACGACGCCGTCGTCGCCCGGTACGCCGCCCGGGTCAACGGCGTCACCGACTTCGTGCTCACCAAGCTCGACGTGCTCACCGGCTGGGAGCGCATCCCGGTCTGCGTGGCCTACGAGGTCGACGGCGTGCGGCACGACGAGATGCCGATGACCCAGACCGACTTCCACCACGCCAAGCCGGTCTACGAGCACCTCGACGGCTGGGACGAGGACATCACCGGCGCCCGCTCCCTGGCCGACCTGCCGAAGACCGCGCAGGCCTACGTGCAGGCCCTGGAGGACATGTCCGGCGCCCCGATCTCGGCGATCGGCGTCGGCCCGGGGCGGGACCAGACCGTGGAGATCCGCTCGCTGCTCGGCTGACGGGCTGACGATCTGTAGTGCGGTCGCCGTCGACCGGCCGTGACAGCACTTCCCTGCACCGGCACGCCGACGTAAGGTCGCCGGGTCCCCGCCACCGTCATACGTCGCTGGAGTCCTCGTGCCGCGCAGCAGCCTCGCCCGTCCCGCCCTTGCCGTCGTCGCCCTCACCGGCCTGGTCGGCGCGCTCACCGGCACCCCGGTGTCAGCGGCACCCGTGCCCACCGGTCAGGTCTTCGCCGTCAACCCGGTGCAGTCCAGCGGGAACGAGAACCTCACCGACACAAGGACGCGGCGACCGCCGTGCCGGCCGCGCAGTACATGACGGTCCCGCTCACCGACCTCGACGGCAGCGGCTACCTGCGCGGCGACTGGGCCAACGTCCGCGGCGAGACCGGGAACCTGGTCGATCTCCAAGCACCGGCTACCTTCGTCTACGACCGGCACGACGACCGGTTCGAGCAGGTGATGGCCTACTACTGGGTCACCGAGGCGCAGACTACCTGCAGAGCCTCGGCTTCGGCGGCGCGAACGGCGACCTGCGGCCGGTGAACGCCGAGTCGCAGGACGTGCGGATCAACCAGTACGGCGTGGACAACTCGTTCTCGTGGGACAAGAAGGACCTGCTCGCTTCGGCAAGGGCGGCGTGGACGACGCCGAGGACGCCGAGGTGATCGTGCACGAGTACGGCCACGCGGTGCACGACGCCCAGGTCCCGGGCTTCGGCAGCTCGGTGGAGGCCGGCTCGATCGGCGAGGCGTTCGGCGACTACCTCGCAGTCTCGGTCGGGCTCTGGGCCGCCGCCCAGAACGGCTGGCCGGTCAAGACGCCCGCCGCCTGCGTCGCCGACTGGGACTCGATCTCGTACACGTCGACGGTGCCGCACTGCCTGCGCCGGGTCGACGGGAACAAGACGATCGCCGACCGTCGAGGGCGAGGTGCACGCCGACGGCGAGATCTGGTCGCGGGCGCTGTGGGACATCCGCACCGCTCTCGGTGACACGGACGGCCAACCGGATCATCATCAACGCGCAGTTCTCGTTCAACGCCGACACCAGCTTCGCGGCCGCGGCGACGACCACGGTGAAGACCGCCAAGGACATGTACGGCCAGTCTGCTGCCGACGCGGTGACGGCCGCGTTCCACGCCCGAGGCATCCTCTAGCGTTCGGGGCGTGACCCGCCCCCCGCAGCCGGTCGAGCTGGCCAACCACGTGGTCCGGCTGCGCACCGGCGACCACCGCCGACGCGGCCGGCCTGTTCGCGGCGATGGACGACGAGCGGGTCTGGGCGGCCGGCTACGGCGGCGGGCCGGCCGGCCGCTGGGCCGACGTGGCCGCCGCGGGGACGGCGCTGGCGCAGGCAGGCTGGGACGCACCGGCCCTCGCCTGGCGTACGTCGTGCGGCTGGCCGCCGACTCCGACCTCGGTCCGGCGGGCACCGTCGTCGGCACCAGCAGCCTGGCCGAGTGGGACCTCGAGAACGAGGGCGTGCACCTGGGCTGGACGGCTTACGGGCCGCGGTGGTGGGGCACGTCGGTCAACCCGGCCTGCAAGCTCGCCCTGCTCAGCCACGCGTTCGACGACTGCGGCTTCGGCCGGGTCAAGCTGCAGACCGACCTGGTCAACACCCGGTCGCAGGCCGCGATGCTCAAGCTGGGGGCGACCCGGGAAGGCGTGGTCCGCCGCGACATGCCGCCGGGCCGACGGCTCGTGGCGGGACTCGGTGCTGTTCTCGATCCTGGTCGACGAGTGGCCCGCCGTCCGCGCCGGTCTCGAGGCCCGGATCAGCCGCTAGGAACCCTCGACGCCGCGCGGCAGCGGGGGCCGACCAGTTCCGCCGGAGGGCGAGCACCCGCAGGGCGAAGACCACGGCGACGGCCGCGCCCGCCGTACCGGCGTTGTAGGCACCCACCTGGTCGGCCACCGCCACCAGCACAGCCCCGGCCAATGCGGTGATTGCGTAGAGCTCGCCGGTCCGCAGCACGAGCGGGATCTCCCGCAGCAGCACGTCGCGCAGCAGCCCGCCGCCCACCCCGGTCAGCACGCCGAGGATGCACGCGGGCACCGGGCCGAGCCCCGCGGCGAGCGCCTTGGCGGTGCCGGCCACCGCGAAGAAGCCCAGCCCGGCCGCGTCGAACACCCGCACCGCCCGGGTCATCCGGCCGACCTGCGGGTGGAAGAAGAACACGATCACGGCTGCCGCCGTGCTGACCGCGACGTAGCGCCAGTCCTGCAGTGCCGGCGGCGGCACGTCGGGGAGCAGCACGTCGCGCAGCAGGCCACCGCCGATCGCCGAGACCGTGGCGACCACCGCCACCCCGACCACGTCGAGCTTGCGCAGCACCGCGGCCAGCGCGCCGGACAGTGCGAACACGAAGACCCCGCAGAGGTCCAGCACGAGGGTGAGCGTGGACACGGGCATGCCGGCCAGCGTAGGGAGCGCTTATCCTGCGGCGCATGAGCGACCTCACCCCAGCACCCGACCCGGCCACGGGGGCCCGCGTCTACGAGCTCGACCGTGCCCATGTGTTCCACTCCTGGTCGGCCCAGGCGCTGATCAAGCCGATGGCGGTCGCGGGCGCGCTCGGGTCGCCACATCTGGGACTACGACGGCAACCGCTACCTCGACTTCTCCTCGCAGCTGGTCAACGTCAACATCGGCCACCAGCACCCGAAAGTGGTGGCCGCGATCCAGGAGCAGGCCGCCCGGCTGTGCACCATCGCGCCGCAGCACGCCAACGACCAGCGCTCCGAGGCGGCCCGGCTGATCGTCGAGCGAGCGCCCGAGGGGTCTGGCGAAGGTGTTCTTCACCAACGGGGGCGCCGACGCGATCGAGAACGCGGTCCGGATGGCCCGGCTGCACACCGGTCGGCACAAGGTCCTCACGACCTACCGCAGCTACCACGGCAACACGGCCACCGCGATCCAGATGACCGGCGACCCGCGCCGCTGGGCCAACGACGGCGGCGCCACTGGAGTCGTGCACTTCTTCGGCCCGTACGCCTACCGCTCGCCGTTCTGGTCGGAGTCGCGTCGAGCAGGAGTGCGAGCGGGCGCTGGAGCACCTCGAGCAGGTGGTCGCGTTCGAGGGGCCCGGCACGATCGCGGCGCTGGTGCTCGAGACCATCCCCGGTACGGCGGGCATCCTCGTCCCGCCGGACGGCTACCTGGCCGGCGTCCGCGAGATCTGCGACCGCCACGGCATCGTCTACGTGGCCGACGAGGTGATGGCCGGCTTCGGCCGCGCCGGTGAGTGGTTCGCGGTCGACAAGTGGGACGTCCGGCCCGACCTGATCGCCTTCGCCAAGGGCAGCAACTCCGGCTACGTGCCGCTCGGCGGCGTGATCATCTCGGCCGAGATCGCCGAGACGTTCGCGCAGCGGGTGTTCCCCGGCGGGCTGACCTACTCGGGCCACCCGCTGGCCTGCGCGGCAGCCGTCGCCAGCATCAACGCCATGACCGACGAGGGCATCATCGACCATGCCCGGCGGCTCGGCGCGGATGTGCTCGGCCCGGGGCTGCGCGAGATCGCCGACCGGCACCCGAGCGTCGGCGAGGTTCGCGGGCTGGGCGTGTTCTGGGCACTCGACCTGGTCAAGGACAAGGCCACCCGGGAGATGCTGGTGCCCTACAACGCCAGCGGCGAGGCCAACGAGCCGATGGCGGCGCTGGTTGCCGCCTGCAAGGAGCGCGGGCTGCTGCCGTTCGTCAACTACAACCGGCTGCATGTGGTGCCGCCGTGCACCATCGACCGACGAGGAGGCGAAGGAGGGACTCGCGATCCTCGACGACGCGCTCGCCGTGGCAGACCGACACGCCTCCGGCTGATCACGGGTACGGTCGCCCCGATGAGCTACGACATCTTCTTCGTCCGCCGCGACCCGGGACAGACGTTCGAGGACGCGCTCGACGGGGTCGAGGACTCCTTCGAGAGCGGCGACCCGGGGCCGCTGACCGAGGAGGACCTCGAGCTCTGGGATGCCGTGCTGCCGCAGGCGCGCGAGATCCTCGGCGACCAGGTCGAGATCACCCAGGACGACGAGGAGACCCGGGAGCTCACCGACCCGGCCACCGGCATCGGTATCACGCTGCTGGAGGGGGAGCTCGAGATCCACGTCCCGGACAGCCAGACCGGCGCCGACAGCGTCGTGATGAGCACGGTCTACGACCTGGCCCGCGCGCTCGAGGAGGCGACCGGGCTGGAGGGCTACGACCCGCAGCTGGACGAGCCGGTCAGCGACACCAGCGACACCTCACCCGACCCGGCGGCGCTGGGACGACGACAGCGACGAGGACCACGACGACGACCTCCCGGGTCGGTCCCCGACCCGGCCGGTGACCGGTACCGTGCGCGAGCCATCCGACGCCGCCATGGCCACGCCGGCCGGCCGGCGCTGGTGGGAGTTCTGGAAGCCGTGAAGGTCCTCGTCGTCGGGCGGCGGCGCCCGCGAGCACGCCCTGGTCCGCTCGCTGCTGGCCGACCCGTCGGTCACCGAGGTGTTCGCGGCCCCGGGCAACGCCGGCATCGCGACCGAGATGCGACACGATGCCGCTGGACGTGACGGATCCGGGGCGATCGCCGAGCTGGCCGGCGAGCTGGCTGTCGACCTGGTCGTCATCGGCCCCGAGGCGCCCGCTGGTCGCCGGCGCCGCCGACCTCGTCCGCGCCGAGGGCATCGCCTGCTTCGGGCCGTCCAAGGCCGCCGCCGGCGCTCGAGGGCTCGAAGGCCTTCGCCAAGGAGGTCATGGCCGCCGCCGGCGTCGCCACCGGCCGCGCTCCGTCGTCTGCTCGACCCCGGACGAGGTCGCCGCCGCGCTGGACGCGCTCGGGTCGCCGTACGTGGTGAAGGACGACGGTCTCGCGGCCGGCAAGGGCGTGGTCGTCACCGCCGACCGGGAGGCGGCGCTGGCGCACGCGGCGACCTGCGCGCGGGTCGTCGTCGAGGAGTACCTCGACGGGCCCGAGGTGTCGCTGTTCGCCCTGACCGACGGCACGACGGTGCTGCCGCTGTCGCCGGCCCAGGACTTCAAGCGGGTCCACGACGGCGACGCCGGCCCGAACACCGGCGGCATGGGCGCCTACTCGCCGCTGCCGTGGGCCCCGGCCGGGCTGGTCGAGGAGGTCCTGCGCGACGTGCTGCAGCCCACCGTCGACGAGATGGCCCGCCGCGGCACGCCGTTCGCCGGGCTGCTGTACGCCGGGCTGGCGCTGACCTCGCGCGGGCGTGCGGGTCATCGAGTTCAACGCGCGGTTCGGCGACCCGGAGACCCAGGTCGTGCTGGCCCGGCTGGGCACGCCGCTCGCCGGTGCTGCTGCACGCCGCCGCCACCGGACGGCTGGCCGAGGTCGGCGCGCTGGAGTGGTCCGAGGGCGCGGCGGTCACGGTGGTGGTGGCCGCGGAGGGCTACCCCGAGGCGCCGGCGGCCGGCGGCGTGGTGCACGGGCTGGACCTGGCCGGCGAGGTCGACGGCGCGCACGTGCTGCACGCGGGGACAGCGGTCGGCGCGGACGGGAACGTGGTGGTGACCGGCGGCCGGGTGCTCTCGGTGGTGGGCACCGGCGCGACCGTCGCCGACGCGCGGCTGGCGGCCTACGCGGCAGTCGACCGGATCTCGCTGGCGGGCTCGCACCACCGCACCGACATCGCAGCCGCCGTCTGAGGCGCTCGCGACGAGTGGCGCGTTGGTGCACACCAACGAGTGCCGAAACGTGCGGGTCCGAAGTCTGGCCGAGCCGCCAGGCTGCTGCGCACCGACTGAGCCGGGTCCCCACGCAGGCAGCCTCGTAGCCGGCTGAGCGGCCGCCGCCGAGCGATCCTGCCGTGGTGGACGCCTTGACGGTTGTCTGGTGTTGCGCTGCCCTGATCAGGTGGCAGAGACCGTGTTCGTCGGTCGGCTCGGCGAACGGGAGCGACTCGCGGGCGTCTTGCGGGGCGACCCTGGTTCCGCCGCGGCTGCTCTGGTCACGGGCGATGCGGGCATCGGCAAGTCGCGGCTGTTGGCCGAGGTCGCGGCTGCCGTCCCAGACGTGGCGGTCCTGGTCGGGTCGTGCCTGCCGATGTCGGAATCGCTGCCCTACGGCGCGATCACCGAGGCCTTGGACCACCTGACCGGCCCAGCGGGCCGCCCGGTGCTGGACAAGGCACTGGCCCGGTGCGCACCGTTCGTGGCGCCCCAGATCGCCGCCCTGATCCCGGCGATGTCCGAGGAAGCGCATCCCTCTGCGAATGTCACGGCCGACCGGACCCGCCTGTTCACCGGAGTCCGCGACCTGCTCGCAGCTCTCGGCGCGGCACGACGCACCGCGCTCCTGGTGGAGGACCTCCATTGGGCGGATGCGGGAACGCTTGACCTGCTGACGTTCCTTGTCAGGAACCCCCCGCCTGGGACCGCGCTCTTGGCGACCAGTCGACGCGACGAGCTACCGACGGACAGTCCGGTGCTCCAATGGCTCGACATGACGTCTCTGTTGGCCGGCGTCGAGCAGGTGACCCTCGGCCCGCTCCCGGACGACGAGGTCGCTTCGCTGGTGGCGTCCCTCGTCGAGGGTGAGGCAACTAGCGAGTTTGTTGCCGACGTCGAGCGCCGCTGCCAAGGCAATCCGTTCTTCACCGAGCAGCTCGTCGCGGCAGCCCGGGACGTCGCCTCGCACTCGGGGTTGTCCGCCGGTGTGCCGGTCGGGGTGGCGCAGATGCTGCTCGCCCGGGTCCGGTCTGTGGGGGCGGCCGCGTCCGACGTCGCCGCCGCCCTGGCGGTCGCCGCTCGCCCGCTCGGCGAGCGGGAGCTGGCGGCATGTGTCGGCCCCGGCGTGGACGTCGCCAACGGGCTGCGGGAGCTGCTCGACACGCACCTGACCGCGCCGGCCGAGCACGACCGCTACCGGCTTCGCCACGCCCTGCTCGAAGACGCCGTCTGGGGGACGCTGCTCGCTTCGCAGCGGGAGACGCTGCACGTTGGAGTCGCGAGTGTCCTCGCAGCTCGCGGCGGCGAGAACCCCGGAGAGGTGGCCGCGCACTGGACCGCGGCCGGCATCAAGGTCGAGGAGGCCCGCTGGTCGGTACGTGCCGCACGGCACGCGGAGGGCGTGTACGCGTGGGGCAAGGCCAGCGCCGCCTGGCGGCGGGTGTGGGAGCTGTGGGACGCCCTGCCCAAGAACGACCGGCCTCCCCTCCAACTGGCCGAGGTCGTTGTTTGCTGCGTCACTGATGCCCTACGTGGAGACGAGGAGACGTTGGCGCCGCTGGTCCAGGAAGCGCTGGCCGACGACCGGGTGACCTCAGACAACCGGGCCAGCGGTGTGCTGCTCGGCTTCTACGGTTTGTGGCTGGTGGACACCGACGTCGCTGCTGGTGTCGATGCGCTGGAGCGCGCGGTCGCCCGGCTGGACCGTGATGGACAGCCCAGCCTCGAGCAGGCACGTGCGCTGTACAACCTCGCGAGAATCAAGACGATCAACGGTGCCGTGACCGGCACCGAAGATGACGAACTCGCCAGAGCCGCAACCATCGCGGAACAGGTCGGGGCCGGCGAGGTCCTCCTCGCGCTCGCGACCGACCGTGCGGCCGCGCGCTCCGAGGCTGGCCAAGTCGCAGAAGGCCTCGCCGACCTCACGGCGGTGCTGCAGCGAGTCGGCCAGGTCGACGCCGACTTCAGCGTCGCGGTGCAATGGCCCTGGGTCGGGTTGACCGATGCCCATCTCTGGATGCTGGACCTGCCGTCCGGCGTCGATGCCGGGCTTGAAGCAATCGACTTCGTCCTCGCCGAGGGCTACCGGGAGTCGTTCGGTTTCTCGGTCATCGTGTCCAACACGGTGGACTGCCTGCTACTGCGCGGCGACGTCGACACGGCCCAGCAGCTCGTCACCCGTCACCTGCGCCCCGAGTTCACGGGCAGCAGCTGGCCGCTGCATTTGTCCCAAGCTGAGCTCGACCTCGTTGCCGGGGATCTGTTGAATGCCGTGGAAGCCGTCGAGCGTGTCGAGACTGAGGGCTACCAGAATGAGGAGATGCGGTTGTGGCTCGCCGCAGTCGCCGCTACGGCCGACCTCTGGAGCGCCAGGCCGTCTTCGGCCTGGGAGCGGATCGCACGTACCTGGTTGAAGGTCCAGGAGTCACCCATGCGCGTGCGGGCGAGTCGGATGCTTGCGCTCGCCGCCCGCGCGGCAGCCGACATGGCCGACACCGATCCAGGTGCCAGCCGCGGTCTCCTCGTTGAGCAGCTACGGGAGCGGGCCGAGCAGGCAGGGTGCTTCGACGCTCACCCCGCTCGGGTGCTGGGCGCGGCGCATGGCACCACCTTCGACGCCGAGCTCGCCAGGCTGCGACGTACCGACGAGGAGGTCGCCTGGCGCACAGCCAAGGACGCCTGGGCGTCCCACGTCGTCCCGCACCACGCTGCCTACGCCGGCTGGCGCCTGGCGGTGTGCCTCCTCGACCGCGGGCGCCGCAACGACGGCCAGAATGAGCTGGTCGCCGCTTACGCGGCGGCGCAGCAACACGAGCCGCTGCGGCGGGAGATCGAGGCCCTGGCCCGCCGCGCCCGCCTGCCCCTCGAGGCTGCCCCGCAGCAGCCGGCTGCAGCGGCCACCGGTGGCGTAGCCCCCGGCGGCCTCACCCCGCGTGAGCTGGATGTCCTCAGGCTGCTCGGAACGGGCGCCAGCAACGACCAGATTGCACATCGGCTCTACATCAGCCCGAAGACAGCGAGCGTCCATGTCAGCCACATCTTTCGCAAGCTCGGCGTCACTGGACGGGTCCAGGCAGCCATGGTCGCCGAGCGGATGGGGCTGCTGACCACAGGCGCCGAGGACGGCCGCGCACCCTGAACGCTCGACGCCGCGTCAGTACGTGACACGACTACCTGTGCGTCAGTCGATCCTTGATCCACGCCAACGAGTGCCGGGACATACGGGTCGAGGTTTGGCAGAACCGCCGGCGGCGCACCGCCTCAGCCGGGTCGGCAGGCGGGCAGCCTCATGGGCCGGCTGAGCCGGGGCCGCCGCCGGTGGTCAGCCGTGGTGGACGCCTTGACGGTTCTCTCGAGGTGCGCTGCCCTGGTGAGGTGGCAGGGACCGTTTTCGTCGGCCGGCACGGCGAACGGGAGCGGCTGGCAAGCGTCTTGCGGGGCGACCCTGGATCGGCCGGGGCGGCTCTGGTCACCGGCGACGCCGGCATCGGCAAGTCGCGGCTGCTGGCTGAGGTCGAGTTTGCCGTCCCGGACGTGGCAGTGCTGGCGGGGTCGTGCCTGCCGATGTCGGTATCGCTGCCCTACGGCGCGATCACCGACGCCTTCGACTACCTGGCCGGCCCAGCAGGCCGCCCGGTGCTGGACAAGGCACTGGACCGGTGCGCACCGTTCGTGGCGCCACAGATCGCCGCCCTGATCCCGGCCATCTCCGCCGAGGCGCACCCCCCTTTGGATGCGATGGCTGACCGGACCCGCCTGTTCGCAGCCGTCCGGGACCTGCTCGCGGCCCTCGGCGCAGCCCGCCGAACCGCGCTGGTGGTGGAGGACCTGCACTGGGCCGATGCGGGCACGCTGGATCTGCTGACGTTCCTCGTCCGAAGCCTCCCGGATGGGATCGCCCTGGTCGCCACCAGCAGACGCGACGAGCTCACCGCGGACAGCCCAGTACTCGAATGGCTCGACACCACGTCCCGCCTGCCCGGCGTCGAGCATGTGACCCTCATCCCGCTTCCGGACGACGACGTCGCTTCGATGGTGGCATCCCTGGTCGACGGTCAGGCGGCCAGCACGTTTGTGGCCGACGTCGAGCGCCGCGGCCAGGGCAATCCGTTCTTCACCGAGCAGCTGGTGGCGGCAGCCCGGGACGTGGCGTCACCGTTGGAGCGGTCGGCCGTGGTGCCGGCCGGGGTGAGGCAGATGCTGCTCGCCCGGGTCCGGTCCGTGGGCGCGGCCGGGTCCGAGGTCGCGGCCGTCCTCGCGGTCGCCGCCCGCCCTCTCGGCGAGCAGGAGCTGGCGGCATGTGTCGGTATCGGCGTGGCCGTCCCCAGCGGGCTGCGAAATCTGCTCGACACACACCTGGCCGAGCCGGCCGAGCAGGACCGCTACCGGCTCCGGCACGCCTTGCTCGAGGACGCCGTCCGGGAGACGTTGCTCGCTTCTCAGCGGGCGACGCTGCACGCTGAAATCGCGAGCGTGCTCGCGGCCCGTGAAGGCGTCGAGAACCCGGGCGAGGTCGCCGCTCACTGGCGGGCAGCGGGCAATCGCGTCGAGGAGGCCCACTGGTCCGTCGCGTCGGCCCGTCGCGCGGAGGACGTCTACTCCTGGGCGGAGGCGAGCACCGCGTGGAGACGTGTCTGGGAACTATGGGAGCTGCTTGAGCCGAACGAGAGACCACCGGTGGACCTCCCCGAGGTCGTGGTACGCAGCGTGACGGCCTTGCGTCGCACGGACGACACCCCGGCTCTCCTGCGGGTCGCTCGTCAGGCGCTCGCCGATCATCGCGTCACCGCGGATGACCACGCCACCGGCGTCCTGTTGCGCCAGTACGGGTGGCGCCTGATCGCCGTCGACCAGCCAGCGGGCATTGCGGCGCTACAACGGTCCGTTGCGACCTTCGACAGGGCAGGGCAGCCGTCGGCGGAGCAGGCGCGCGCTCTGTTCCGGCTGGTGCGGGCCAAGGAGTTCAGCGGAGCAACAACCGGGACCGAGGCTCAGGAGCTCGCGCGCGCCACGGCCATCGCGGACCAGGTCGGCTCCCTGGATGTGCAGCTGGAGCTGGCCACCCGCCACGGGTCCGCCCTCATCGAGGACGGCCGGGTGGATGAAGGGCTGGCGGAGCTGAGGACGGTGCTGGAACGAGTCAAGGCCGGCGGGCCCGCCGCTGGTGAGCAGTGGACCGCACTGATCCTGACCGACGCGTACCTGTGGTTGCTGCGCCTCCACGAGTGTGTGGAGATGGGACGCGGCGGCCTTGCGCGCGCATTGGCGCAAGGCCACCGAGGCGCGAACGGGTTCGGGCTGGTTGCGGCGAACACCGTGGAGGCCCTGCTGCTGCTCGGCGACCTGACGTCGGCCGCGGAGATCACCGACGCCTACCTCTTGCCGGTTGTGACGAACGGACGGGTGGCCGTTCCATGCGGCTCGCGCCGAACTTGATGTCCTCGCCGACGATCAGCCCGCAGCCCTTGCTCGAGTCGGTGACATCGAAAGTCTCGGCAACCAAAACGACGACATGGTCATGTGGCTCAGCGAGGTGGGGGCGCTGGCCGATCTGTGGCAAGGCAAGCCTCAACTGGCCCGGAATCGCATTCACTCTGCCTGTGACGCGGTTTTGGGGTCCCCGCTAGCGATCCGCGCGGGCCGGATGCTCATGCTGGCCGCGCGCGCAGCCGCCGACATCGCCGACAGTCACCCCGGCGCGGCCCGCGGCGAGCTCGGCAGGCGACTTGAGGAGCGCGCAGAACAGATGGTGTGCTTCGCCCCGCACCCAGCTCGTGTGTTGAGCGCGGCGTACTGCACGACATTCGACGCCGAGCTTGCCCGGCTCAAGCGCAGCGAGGAGGAGCCAGCGTGGCGCGCGGCCAAGGGCACCTGGGCGTCGCACGGCGTACCGCACCAGGCCGCCTACGCCGGCTGGCGTCTGGCCAGGTGCCTCCTCGACCGCGCGCGCCGCAACGACGCCCAGGACGAACTGGTCGCCGCTTACACGTCGGCACAACACCACGGACCTCTGCGGCGGGAGATCGAGGCCCTTGCCCGCCGCGCCCGCCTGCCCCTCGAGGCTGCCCCACCGATGCCGGCTGCAGCGGCCACCGGTGGCGTAGCCCCCGGCGGCCTCACCCCGCGTGAGCTGGATGTCCTCAGGCTGCTCGGAACGGGCGCCAGCAACGACCAGATTGCACATCGGCTCTACATCAGCCCGAAGACAGCGAGCGTCCATGTCAGCCACATCTTTCGCAAGCTCGGCGTCACTGGACGGGTCCAGGCAGCCATGGTCGCCGAGCGGATGGGGCTGCTGACCACAGGCGCCGAGGACGGCCGCGCACCCTGAACGCTCGACGCCGCGTCAGTACGTGACACGACTACCTGTGCGTCAGTCGATCCTTGATCCAGGTTTCCGAACGAGAACCGGTCGGAACGCGCCAGTCGACGGGTAGGGGAGAATCGGCGGCGTGACCGTGATCCCCGACGTCCTGGCTGCGCGCTACGCCAGCGCCGAGCTGACCCGCATCTGGTCGCCGGAGCACAAGGTGGTGCTGGAGCGCCGGCTGTGGCTGGCCGTGCTGGTCGCCCAGCGCGAGCTCGGCGTCGAGGTGCCCGACGGTGTGGTCGAGGCCTACGAGAAGGTCGTCGAGGACGTCGACCTCGACTCGATCCGGCGCCGGGAGGCCGTCACCCGCCACGACGTCAAGGCGCGGATCGAGGAGTTCTCGGCATTGGCCGGGCACGAGCACATCCACAAGGGCATGACCAGCCGCGACCTCACCGAGAACGTCGAGCAGCTGCAGGTGCGTTCGTCGCTCGAGCTGGTCCGCGACCGAGCCGTCGCCGCCCTGGCCCGACTGGCCCGGCTGGCCACCGAGCACTCCGACCTTGTGATGGCCGGCCGGTCGCACAACGTGGCCGCGCAGGCCACCACGCTCGGCAAGCGGTTCGCCTCGGCCGCGGAGGAGCTGCTCGTCGCGGTCGAGCGGCTCGACGACCTGATCGAGCGCTACCCGCTGCGCGGCATCAAGGGCCCGGTCGGGACCGCCCAGGACCAGCTGGACCTGCTCGACGGCGACGAGACCAAGCTCGCGCAGCTGGAGCAGCGGGTGGCGCAGCACCTCGGGTTCACCCGGGTGCTGACCAGCGTGGGCCAGGTCTACCCGCGCTCGCTGGACCTGGACGCCGTTTCCGCGCTGGTGCAGCTGGCGGCCGGCCCGTCGTCGCTGGCCCACACGATCCGGCTGATGGCCGGCCAGGAACTGGCCACCGAGGGCTTCCGGGCCGGCCAGGTCGGGTCCAGCGCGATGCCGCACAAGATGAACACCCGGTCCTGCGAGCGCGTCAACGGGCTTGCGGTGGTCCTGCGCGGCTACCTGTCGATGGTCGGTGAGCTGGCCGGAGCGCAGTGGAACGAGGGCGACGTCTTCTGCTCCGTCGTACGCCGGGTGGCGCTGCCCGATGCGTTCTTCGCCGCGGACGGGCTGTTCGAGACGTTCCTCACCGTGCTGGACGACTTCGGGGTCTACCCGGCCGTGGTGGCGCGCGAGCTGGAGCGCTACCTGCCGTTCCTCGCCACCACGAAGGTCCTGATGGCCGCGGTGCGCGCGGGGGTCGGCCGGGAGCAGGCACACGAAGCCATCAAGGAGCACGCGGTGGCCGTCGCGCTGGCGATGCGCGAGCAGGGCAGCGCCGACAACGACCTGTTCGACCGGCTCGCGGCGGACTCCCGGCTCGGACTGTCCCGGGCCGACCTCGACGCCCTGGTCGCCGACCCGACCTCGTTCACCGGAGCCGCAGGCGCCCAGGTCGAGGCGGTCGTGGCCCGGGTCGAGGCCGTCGTCGCCCAACACCCCGACGCCGCGGCGTACACCCCCGCCCCGATCCTCTAACCCCCTCGCCCGCGCACCCCCTCAAGTCGGCGTTGATCATGCGCCCGCAAGATCGTTCCCCGGCCCCACAGTGCACCCGTCGCACCGGCGCCTCGCCGGCGCGCTTCCGCTCGACGCGGGACCGACCGCGCCCCACTGTGGGGCGGGGGCACGATCATGGGTCCCCGGTGAGGGGTCAGGGCTGGCGGTAGAGGTTGTCGGCGTAGGACGGGCCGTAGTAGCGCTCGAGCTCCTCGGGGTCGGCGTCCGGGCGCTCCAGGGTGCGGGCGATCACGGCCCGGCTCGGTAGGTCGTGGCTGCCCCAGGACTCCGGGTCCCACAGCTGCGAGCGCAGGAACGCCTTGCCGCAGTGGTGGAACACCTCCTCGACCTCGACCACCAGGGCGAGCAGAGGCCGGTGGCCCTTGACCACCAGGTCGTCGAAGAACGGCGCGTCGCTGACCAGGCGGGCCCGGCCGTTCACGCGCAGGGTGTCGGTCCGCCCGGGCACCAGGAAGATCAGCCCGACGTGCGGGTTGGACAGCACGTTGACCCAGCCGTCGGCGCGGCGGTTGCCTGGTCGTTCCGGCATGACCACCGTGCGGTCGTCGAGGACATGCACGAAGCCGGCCGGGTCGCCCTTCGGCGAGACGTCGCAGGTCCCGTCGGCGCCCGACGTGGCCATCAGCAGGAACGGCGACGCGGCGATCCAGGCGAGGTCCAGGTCGTGCAGATGGTCCCGCTCCTTGCGGACCGCACCTCCGGAGGGGCTGCCGAGCAGCTCGCGCAGTTCGGCCTCGGTGGTGAGCTCGGTCCAGGTGGTCGTCACGGGCTCATCATGACGCGTGCCGCTGGATGATCTCGACCCAGTTCCCTGCGAGACTGGCGCCGTGACGGAGTACACGCACCTGCACAGCGGCAAGGTCCGCGACCTCTACGAGGCCCCCGACGGGCTCCTGCTCATGGTCGCGAGCGATCGCATCTCGGCGTACGACTTCGTCCTCCCGACGCCGATCCCTGACAAGGGACGGATCCTCACCCAGCTGTCGCTGTGGTGGTTCGAACGCCTCGCCGACATCGTGCCGCACCACGTGGTGTCCACGGACGTCCCAGCGGAGTACGCCGGTCGCGCGCTCCTCTGCCGCCGGCTGGCGATGTACCCGGTGGAGTGCGTGGCCCGCGGCTACCTCGCCGGGTCCGGCCTGGCCGAGTACCTCGCCGCCGGGACAGTTTGCGGCGTGCCGCTGCCGGCTGGCCTGGTCGACGGGTCCGCGCTGCCGGACCCGGTCTTCACCCCCGCGACCAAGGCGGCGATGGGGGAGCACGACGAGAACGTCACCTTCGAGCAGGTCGCCTCGACCGTCGGTAGCGACGCGGCGACGGAGCTGCGCGACACGACCCTCGCGGTCTACCGCCGGGCGCGGGACATCGCGGCCGAGCGCGGCATCGTCGTGGCCGACACCAAGCTCGAGCTGGGCCGTGACGCGGAGGGTCGCCTGGTGCTGGGTGACGAGGTCCTGACTCCCGACTCCTCTCGCTTCTGGCCGGCCGAGCAGTGGCAGCCGGGGCGCCCGCAGCCGTCGTACGACAAGCAGTTCGTTCGTGACTGGCTGACGTCGCCCGCCTCGGGCTGGGACCGGGCTTCCGGAGAGAAGCCGCCGCCGCTGCCCGACGACGTCGTCGAGCGGACCCGCGCGAAGTACGTGGAGGCCTACGAGCGGCTGACCGGGCGGATCTTCGCCTGAGCGCTCGTCATAGGGTTGCCGGCATGACATGGATGCTCACCGGCGGTGCCGGCTATATCGGCGCGCACATCGTGCGTGCCTTCGACGCGGCGGGTCTGCCGGTCGTCGTGCTCGACGACCTCTCCACCGGGATCCGGGAGAACGTGCCCGCGGACGTGCCGTTCGTGCAGGCCTCGGTGGGCGACTCCGAAGCGGTCCGGGCGGCGCTGCGCGAGCACGGCGTGACCGGGGTGCTGCACCTCGCGGCGAAGAAGGCGGTGGCCGAGTCGGTCGAGAAGCCGCTGCTCTACTGGGACGAGAACGTCGGCGGCATGCGCTCGCTGCTTCAGTCGTGTGTGGACGAGGGCGTCGACCGGGTGCTGTTCTCGTCCAGCGCGGCGGTGTTCGGGAACCCGCCGGTGGACTTCGTCACCGAGGAGACCGCGGTGGCCCCGATGAGCCCGTACGGCGAGACCAAGCTGGTCGGCGAGTGGATGCTCCGCGACCTCGCGGCCGCCACCGGCCTGCGCTGGGCGGCGCTGCGCTACTTCAACGTGGCCGGCACCGGGGCTCCGGAGCTGGCCGACCGCAGCGTCAACAACCTCGTGCCGATGACCTTCCGGGCGCTGACAGATGGGCGCAACCCGCAGCTGTTCGGCGACGACTACGACACCCGCGACGGCTCCTGCATCCGCGACTACATCCACGTGGTCGACCTGGCCGAGGCGCACGCCACCGCGGCCGCGCGGCTGGACGAGGCCCCGATGGGTGAGGTGTTCAACGTCGGGCGCGGCGAGGGGGTCACCGTCAACGAGGTGTTCGCGACCGTGCGCGAGGTGACCGGCATCGACTTCACCGTCGACGTGGTCGGCCGCCGGGCCGGTGACCCCGCCGCCTACTTCGCCGACGCCACCAAGATCGGCAAGGAGCTCGGCTGGACCGCGCGGCTGGACCTGGCCGACATGGTCCGCAGCGCCTGGGAGGCCTGGCAGCAGCGCGGCTGACCGGTGTCAGGTCCCGATCAGGTCCAGGGCGACGCTGAGCACGCGGCTGATGGGCGCGTTGGCGGGGTCGAGGTAGTCGTAGTCCTGGCCGAGGCTGCGCTGCGAAACCAGGACCAGGCGGTCGCCGTACGGCGAGATGCCGACGGCCGTGCCGTCGATCCACGCCGCGTTGTCGAACGCAGGGTCTGCCGGGTCGCCGCTGTAGGAGACCAGGTAGGTCTCGCCGAACCCGCCCGCCACGTCGAGCGAGCTGTACGGCGTGATCACCTTGGCCGGGTCCTGGACCCGCCGCGTCTGCGCGAGATGGGCCGGGCAGGTCCGCACCCAGTCCTGGACCTTGGCGAAGGCGGTCCGCCCGGTCGCGGCGTCCGGGAACTCGGCGACCGCGATCCGGGTCGTGGGCCGCAGCGCCAAGGGCTGGGTGTCGACCTCGCCGGACTTGAGCGGCGCGGTCGTCCGGTAGGTCCGCAAGCGCACGTCGATGGCACCGAGGGCAGCCAGTGTCGACCGCTGGCAGACCGACGTCGGGTCGTCCCGATCCTCACCGGCCGGCGTGGCCGCTGCCTGCCAGCCGGTGGTCCCGTTGTAAGGGGCGAGCTGAAGGCCGTCGGGAAGCACGGCCGGCGGCAGCGCGCGGGTGGTCGCCGTGCTCGTGACCGCCGGCTGTGCTTGGTCGCCGTGGCCCGGTAGGAACGCTCCGGCGGCGACCACGCCGGCCGCCACCGCGGCCGCCACAGCCAGCGCCATGCCGCCGAGGCGGCGCTGCCGCCGTCGAGAGCCACGGCCACGGACGTCGGCGGCCGGGAGCGCGTGCGCGGACCGGGCACCGTGGTCGGCCAGGGCCTGGAGGCTGGTGTCGAGCTCGCCGAGGTCAGGCATGGGAACGCTCCTCACGCGGGTCGTCGAGCAAGGCCGCGAGGGCCTGGCGGCCCCGGGAGAGCCGGGCCTTGACAGTGCCGACCGGTACGCCCGTCTCGCGCGCCACCTCGGCGACCGAGCGGTCGCACAGGTGGTGCAGCACTATTGCCCGGCGCTGGTCCCGGTCGATCTGGCGCAGAGCCCGGACCAGCGCGGTGTGCGCGACGTCGGGTTCGGTCGCGGTGACCGGACGCGCGTGCGCCCGGTCCGCGGGGCGGCGGGCCAGTCGGGCCCGCCGCCACCGGCTGATCGCCAGTCTCCAGGCGACGGTGCGCACCCAGGCCTCCGGGGACTGGGCTGTGTCGAGCTCGCGGCGATGGTCCCAGGCCCGGATGAACGCCTCCTGCACGCAGTCCTGGGCCTCGGCCAGGTCACCGCACATGGCGTAGACCTGCCCGGTGAGGCGGGGAAATGCCTCGAGGTAGAAGCCGTCGAACGCCGGTCCGTCCATTGGCTCCTCCTCCGCCGTGCCTACCTGTCCGGTCTACGCCCGGCAGGACGGAGTGGTTGCCGTGCTCGGCGTCCTTCTTTCGGAAGCCGGTACGCCGGTCAGCGGTCGCCGGAGAGGTAGCCACGGCGGCGGGCCACCGCGACGGCCTCGGTGCGGCCCGCGGCGCCGAGCTTGGCCAGCATGTTCGACACGTGCACGCTCACCGTCTTGGCGCTGATGAACAGCTGGCCGGCGATCTCCCGGTTGCTGCGGCCCTGGGCCACCAATGCGAGCACCTCCTGCTCACGGGGCGTCAGGGGCTCGTCCCGGTGCGAGCCGGGCAGGGCGGGGTCGGCCCGGCCAGCAGGAGCCCCGCCGGAGCGCAGCTCGCGCAGCAGCGGGTCGGCCTGCAGCCGCCGGGCCTCGGTCATGGCCAGCCCCGCCACCGCGTCGGCCTCGGCCGGCTGGCCGCCGGCCCGCAGCACCGCGGAGAGCCGCGCCCGCGACCGGGCGACCTCGAACCGGTGCCCGAACGTCTCGAACCGGGCCACGGTGCGGCGCCAGGCCTCCACCAGGTCGTCCAGCTCGGGTGCCTCCGACCCGGCCAGCCAGCGGACCCGCGCGTGCTCGGCCTCGACCCGGTCCAGCCAGGCCAGCGCCTCCGGGCCCTCGTCCCAGACCGACTCCTCGCGCAGCCGCACCGCCCGCCGGGCGGCGTCGCGCAGCTCGTCCGCGTGGTCGACCAAGCCGGCCCGGTCCTGGCTGCCGGTGCTGGCAGCGGCGTTGGCCACGTGACCGAGCAACAGGGCGGACAGCCGGATCCGGGCCTGGAAGTCCTTGTTCCCCCACATGCCGCCGACGCCTGACACGACGTCGCCGTAGGCCTTGGTGGCCGCCGCCAGGTCACCGTGGTCGCCGTGCAGGTCGATCGTCGCGAAGCCGGCGAACAACGCCACCATGCCCTCGCGCTGGCCGTGCTGCGCCAGCGAGGGCAGCAGGTCCAGGGCCGAGAGGTCACCCCGTCCGGCGCGCACCACCATGCCGCTGGCGAGGACCATCGCCTCGGCCAGGTCCGGCGGGGCGTCGTTGCTGAGGTCGGCCAAGCTGGCCGCGCCGTCCCAGTCACCGAGCACGTACGCCGCCTGGATGCCGAGGGTCCGTGACTCCAGCACGTAGGGCGCCCACGGACGACCCACGTCGCGGCCACGCTGCTCGGTGCGGGCGTAGGTCTCGCGGGCCGCCGCGACGTCGCCGCTCTCGTACTGCAGGGTGCCCAGGTTGAACATGCTGCGCAGCTCGGCGGCCAGGTCGCCGGCCGCGCGGGCCTGGTCGACGCTCTCCTCCAGGATGGCCCGGGAGGCGGCCGTCTCGCCGGAGCGCTCGCGCAGCCGGGCCAGCGTGGTGCGCGCGTCGGCGACGACACCGGCCAGGCCGAGGCGGTCGGCCAGCTCCATCGCGTCGGTGGCGGCCACCGACGCCTCGTCGTGCCGGCGGGCCTCGTTGAGCGCGCGGGCGTGCAGAGACAGGATCTGGGCCCTCAGGGCGTCGTCGGGATGCTTCTCGAGCAGCTCGAGCGCCTCGGTGGTGTTCATCAACGGGTCGGCCCCGGCGTCGGCGACGATCGCCACCGAGGCCTTGACCCGCAGCAGCCGCAACCGGGCGTGCGGGTGGGTGTCGGGCGAGGTGGCCCGGAGCTGGTCGCGGGCCAGGGCCAGGGCCCGGTAGGTCTGCCCGGCGGCGAGCGCCGCCTCGCACGCCTTGGCCGTCAGCTCGACCACGTCGATGCCGTCGATGTCGGTGTCGGTGGCCAGCTCGAGCGCGAGCTCGTAGTGCCGGGCGGCCTCGTCGGGGCCGGCCACGGCCATGGCCTCGTCACCGGCGGCGACGCTGGCGCGGGCCGCGGTCGCGAGGTCGTTGGCCGCGCGGGCGTGCCGGGCCAGCTCGGCCGCCGTACCGCCCACCCCGCCCTGCTGGAGGGCCTTGGCGTAGGCCGCATGCAGCCGCACCCGCTCGCCCGGCAGCAGGTCGTCGTAGACGGCCTCGGCCAGCAGCGCGTGACGGAACGCGTAGCCGTCGCCGCCCATCGGCACCAGGACGTTGCGCTCGACGGCGGCCCGCAGAGCCACGTCCAGGGAGCCGACCTGGCCGTCCAGGACCCGGTCGAGCAGCAGGTGGGGCACCCGGCGGCCGGATACCGAGGCGGCCCGCACCACGTGCCTAGCGTCGTCGTCGAGCTGGTCCAGGCGCACGAGCAGCAGGTCGGCCAGCGCCTCGGGGATCGCGTCCGGTCCCGACCTCGGTCGCGCCCACCAGCTCCTCGGTGAAGAACGCGTTGCCCTCGGCCCGCTCGACGATGCCGCGCAGCGAGCGCTCGGACATCGGACCGGGGTGCAGGGAGCCGACCAGGGCTCGTACGTCGTCGTCGGGCAGCCGGCCGAGCTCGACCCGGCTGACGCCGGGGAGCCGGGACCATTCGGCGGCCGCGGTGCGCAGCGGGTGCCGGCGGTGCAGGTCGTCGCTGCGGTAGGAGGCCACCACGGCCACCGGGGCGTCGAAGCGACGGGAGAACAGGAAGCTCAGCATCTCGCGGGTGGACCGGTCGGCCCAGTGCACGTCCTCGACGATGAGCAGCAGCGGCTCGGCCCGGCCGAGCAGCTCGAGGGCGGCGTGCACGGCCGCGAACAGGTCCGGCCGGTCGAGGTGGCTCTGCTCGTCCTCATGGACGGCGGTGGACTGCTCCGGCAGCACCCGGCGGGCCGGCATCAGCCGGGCGATCGCGGGGCCGGCCTCGACGAGGGAGCGGGCCAGGGTGGGTGCTTCGGTGGCGAGGCGGCCGAAGGCCTCGCTGAACGGGAGGTAGGGCAGGGCGCTGTCGCCGAAGTCCAGGCAGTGCCCGACCAGGACCCGGTAGCCCGCCTCCTGGGCCCGGTCCCGCAGCTCGGCCAGCAGCCGGGTCTTGCCGACGCCGGCGTCGCCGGCCAGGAGCACCGCTCCTTCGGGGGTGGGCGTCGCGCCAGGGGTGCTGGACAAGCCCACGAGGCCCGCCAGCCGGTCGAGCTCAGCAGCTCGGCCGACCAACGGGCCTCGGATGTCGGCGATGGGGGGCACGTGCCCCATCATCGCGGGAACGAGTGACAACGCGGGTGGCTCCACGCGACTGAGCGAGCTCACGGAGGACCCAGGCGGCCTGGACACTCACACGCCGTACCAGTCGATGGCGGGCGTGACGGCCGAGCCCTTGGGTGCCCGGCGGTGGAACAGCCGGCGGCCTCCGGTCTTGCGGTGGTTCTCGAAGGACTCGCTGATGCGCTCCCGGCGGTAGTCGTTCTCGACTCCGGCGTAGGGACCGACGATCGAGCTCATGGTGACTCCTCTGTGGGTTCGGGTCTTGCTTGCAGACATGACTCTGCGGCCCTGAGGAGGGGGGTCACATCGGGACGATGTCCTATCTCTGCCGGGCTCACCGGCGTACGACGGCTTAGGCGCACCTAAGCCGTCTAAGGACCCTCTGACCTGCGGTTTTCCGCTCCCAGCTCTCTCGAAATGAACACGGTTCCGTGATCATTTCGCCTCGACCGCGCCGAATTCACCGCGGTCGAGCCCTACAGAGCGCGGTAGGGCTCCGAGGAGCGGCGCGGTCGGCTCGGACAAGCCGGTACGCCGGTCGCCGGCCCCCCGGCAGGACGACTCAGCGGTGGCCGGCGTCGAGGATCCGGGCCAGGAACTGGCGGGTCCGCGGCTCGGTCGGCTCGACCAGCACCTGCTCGGGCGGGCCCTGCTCGAGCACCACCCCGGCGTCGAGGAAGACCACCATGTCGGCCGCCTGCCGGGCGAAGGACATCTCGTGGGTTGCCATCACGATCGTCATCCCCTGCTCCTTGAGCTCGCCCACCAGCGCCAGCACCTCGCCCACCAGCTCGGGGTCCAGGGCCGAGGTGACCTCGTCCAGCAGCAGCAGCCGCGGGTCGTTGGCGAGCGCCCGCACCACCGCCACCCGCTGCTGCTGCCCGCCGGAGAGCCGGTCGGGGTACTCAAGGGCCTTCTCCGCCAGCCCGACCCGCCGGAGCAGCACCATGGCCCGCTCCTCGGCCTCGGCCTTCTCGACCTTGCCGACCAGCCGCGGCGCCAGCGTGACGTTGGCCAGCACGGTCATGTGCGGGAACAGGTTGAACGCCTGGAACACCACCCCGATCCGGCGCCGGACGGCGTCCGCGTCGACCCGCGGGTCGGTGATGTCCTCGCCGTCCAGCCGGATCACGCCGTCGTCGACGGTCTCCAGCAGGTTGATGCAGCGCAGCAGGCTGGACTTGCCCGACCCGGACGCCCCGATCAGCGTCACCACCTGGTGCTCGGCCACCTCCAGGTCGACCGAGCGGAGCACCGTGTGCGTGCCGAACCGCTTGACCACGCCCTCGCAGCGCAGGACCGGCACCGGCACTGGCACCGGTTCCGCCGCTCCCTCCTCGGCCGTCACAGCGCCCCGCTCGCCTGCTGCCGCCGGGCGGCCCGCAGGCTCACCCAGTCGGCCACCCGGATGGTCGGGATCGCCAGCAGCACGAAGAGCAACCCGGCCACCAGGTACGGCGTGTAGTTGAACGCCGCGTCGGCGTGCACCTGAGCCTGGCGGACCGCGTCGAAGGCGCCGAGCACCGAGATCAGGCCCACGTCCTTCTGCAGGGCCACGAAGTCGTTGAGCAGCGGGGGCAGCACCCGGCGTACGGCCTGAGGAAGCACCACCCGCCGCATCGTCTGCCCGTAGGACAGCCCGAGCGACCGGGCCGCCGCCCGCTGGCTGGGGTGCACCGACTCGATGCCGGCCCGGAACACCTCCGCGACGTACGCCGAGTAGGTGAGCACCAGCGCGACGGTGCCCAGCACGACCGGCGAGGTCGGCATCCCCTTGAGCTGCAGGCCGGGCAGCCCGAAGCCGACCAAGTACAGCAGGATGATCAGCGGCATGCCGCGGAAGAAGTCGGTATAGGTCGCGGCCAGCGCGCGGACCGGGAACCACAGCGGCCCGCGCAGGGTCCGGAGCGAGGCGATCCCGAGGCCGACGATGACGATCAGGACCGCGGAGACGGCGAGCACCCGGACGTTGAGCCAGAGCCCGGACAGGATGTCCGGAAACGAGTCCTTGGCCACCTCCCAGTCCAGGAAGGTGGCCTTCACCCGCGGCCAGCCCGGCGAGAGCACGGTCGCCGTCGCGACGACGCCGAGGAAGACCACCGTGCTGACGCCGGCCAGCGCCGTCGACCGCCGGGTCCGGCTCCGGCGGTAGCCGTCCCGCCAGCGCTGCAGGTCGCTGGGGCCCTCGTCGGGCAGGACCGGGAAGTACTCCGCGGGGACGGTCACGACCGGAGCGCTACTTCAGGACCGGCGCGCCGCCCTGGCTGAGCCACTGGTCGACCAGCTTGTCCAGCGTGCCGTCGGCCTTGAGGGCGTCCACCGCCTGGCTGACGCAGGTGGTCAGCGGGCTGCCCTTGTCCAGCACCAGGCCGAACTGCTCCGGCGTCCCCCCACCGGACGGCAGCTGACCGACGATCTTGCCCTTGTCCAGCTGCGCGGCGGCCATGTAGAAGGCCGTCGGCAGGTCGGTGACCAGGGCGTCGATCTGGCCGTTCTCCAGCGCTTTCACCGCGTCGTTGTTGGAGTTGTAGACCCGCGGCTTGCCGCTGGGGGCGATCACCGAGGTGATCGTGTCCAGGCTGGTGGTGCCCACCTGGGCGCCGAGGGTGAGGCCCTTGAGGTCGGCGATGGTCGTCGCGCCGGCCGCCTTGGAGCCCTTGGTCGTGACGACCGCCTGGCTCACGTCGTAGTACGGCGAGGAGAAGTCCACCGCCTGCTTGCGCTTCTCGGTGATCGAGAACTCGTTGATGTCGAAGTCCCAGTTCTTCGGCGTGGGCTTGAAGACGCTGTTGAACCCCACCCGCACCCAGGTGACCTCCTCGGCGGTGTAGCCGAGCTGGCCGGCCACCGCGGCCGCGACGGCGCCTTCGAAGCCCTTACCGTTCTCCGGCTTGTCGTCGACGAACCAGGGCTCGTAGACCGGCTTGTCGGTCGCGATCGTCAGGGTGCTGGCGTCGACGGTCTCCAGCCGGTCCCGCGCGCAGGCGTTGACGCTCTCGCTGGGCGAGCTGCTGGACGAGGGACTCGTGGTGGTGCCGGCGGTGTCGTCCTTGTCATCGGCGGGCGCGCAGGCGGTGCCGAGGGCCGCGACCGCGACCAGGCAGACGAGGGTACGGCGGGAGAGGCGAGGGGTCATGCGCCCGATCGTAGGCACCCTGTGTGTCTCGCGGTGCCCTGTCTCGGTGCTCCGCGCGCCGTCAGCCTCGGTTTCACCCGGCCGGTAGGCTGCGGCGTACCGCCCCGCAGAGTTGGCAGGAGTGCCCGGATGGCCCGCGTCGTCGTCGACGTCATGCTCAAGCCCGAGATCCTCGACCCGCAGGGGAAGGCCGTCGCCCAGGCGCTGCCCCGCCTCGGCTACGACGGCATCGCCGCCGTCCGGCAGGGCAAGCGGTTCGAGCTGGAGGTCGAGGGCGAGGTCACCGAGGAGCGGCTGGCCCAGATCCGCGGCGCCGCCGAGACGCTGCTGTCCAACCCGGTCATCGAGGACTTCACGGTCCGGGTCGAGGACGCCGTCTGATGCGGGTCGGGGTCGTCACCTTCCCCGGCTCGCTGGACGACGCCGACGCACGTCGCGCGGTCCGGCTGGCCGGGGCCGAGCCGGTCGCGCTCTGGCACGCCGACGCCGACCTGCACGGGGTCGACGCGGTGGTGCTGCCGGGCGGCTTCTCCTACGGCGACTACCTGCGTTGCGGGGCGATCGCCCGGTTCGCACCGGTGATGGCGCCGCTGGTCGAGGCCGCCCACGGTGGCCTGCCGGTGCTCGGCATCTGCAACGGCTTCCAGGTGCTGTGCGAGTCGCACCTGCTGCCGGGCGCGCTGATCCGCAACGACCACCGCAAGTTCAACTGCGTCGACCAGGAGCTGGTGGTCGAGAGCACCTCGACGGCGTGGACCAGCGGGTACGCAACCGGCCAGCACATCGTCGTACCGCTGAAGAACGGCGAGGGCGGCTACGTCGCCGACGAGAAGACGCTGGACGGGCTCGAGGCCGAGGGCCGGGTCGTCGTGCGGTACGCCGGGGGCAACCCCAACGGGTCCTACCGCGACATCGCCGGCATCAGCAACGAGCGCGGCAACGTCGTCGGGCTGATGCCGCACCCCGAGCACGCGGTGGAGGACCTGACCGGTCCGTCGACCGACGGGCTGGCGTTCTTCACCTCGGTGCTGAAGGGGCTCGTCGGTGTCTGAGACCGTCAAGCACGCCGAGGCCACGCCCGAGGTGCAGCAGCCGTGGCGCGAGCTGGGACTGAAGGAGGACGAGTACGCCCGGATCCGCGAGATCCTCGGCCGCCGCCCGACCTCGGCCGAGCTGGCGATGTACTCGGTGATGTGGAGCGAGCACTGCTCCTACAAGTCGTCCAAGGTTCATCTCAAGCAGTTCGGTGACAAGGCTCCGAAGACCGACGCGTTGCTGGTCGGAATCGGTGAGAACGCCGGCGTCGTGGACATCGGCCAGGGCTGGGCGGTGACCTTCAAGGTCGAGTCGCACAACCACCCGTCGTACGTGGAGCCGTACCAGGGCGCCGCCACCGGGGTCGGCGGCATCGTGCGCGACATCATGTCGATGGGTGCGCGGCCGGTCGCCGTGATGGACCCGCTGCGGTTCGGGCCGGCCGACGCCGAGGACACCCGGCGGGTGCTGCCCGGCGTGGTCGCGGGCATCGGGGGCTACGGCAACTGCCTGGGGCTGCCCAACATCGGCGGCGAGGTCGTGTTCGACCCGTCGTACGCCGGCAACCCGCTCGTGAACGCGCTCTGCGTCGGGCGGTCGACACAGTCGGGATGAGCCAGGCATCAAGCTGGCGCTTCGCGTCCGGCAGCGGCAACCTGATCGTGCTGTTCGGGGCCGCCACGGGCGGTGACGGGATCGGCGGGGTCTCGGTGCTGGCGTCGGAGACGTTCGACGACGCGCACCCGACCAAGCGCCCTGCCGTGCAGGTCGGCGACCCGTTCATGGAGAAGGTGCTCATCGAGTGCTGCCTCGAGGTGTTCGCCGCCGACCTGGTCGTCGGCATCCAGGACCTCGGTGGCGCGGGACTGTCCTGCGCGACCTCGGAGCTGGCGTCGGCCGGCGACGGCGGCATGCCCGTGTGGCTCGACCGGGTACCGCTGCGCGACTCGTCGCTCGCTCCCGAGGAGATCCTGATGAGCGAGTCGCAGGAGCGGATGTGCGCGGTCGTCGAGCCGGCCAAGCTCGACGCGTTCCTCGACATCTGCGCGAAGTGGGACGTGCTGGCCACGGTCATCGGTGAGGTCGACGACAGCGGCCGGCTCACCGTGGAGTGGCACGGCGACACCATCGTCGACGTGCCGCCGCGGACGGTCGCGCACGAGGGCCCGGTCTACGAGCGGCCGTTCGCCCGGCCGTCCTGGCAGGACGCGCTGCAGAACGCCGGGCCGGACGCGCTGCCGCGGCCGTCGACCGGCGACGAGCTGCGCGCGACGCTGCTGCAGATGGTCGCCGCGCCGAACCTTGCGTCGAAGTCGTGGGTCACCGACCAGTACGACCGCTACGTCCTCGGCAACACGGTGCTCGCCCAGCCGGAGGACGCCGGCGTGATCCGGGTCGACGACGAGACGCACCTCGGGGTGGCGCTGGCCACCGACGGCAACGGCCGGTTCGCCAAGCTCGACCCGTACGCCGGTGCCCAGCTGGCGCTGTCCGAGGCGTACCGCAACGTCGCGGTCAGCGGAGCCCGGCCGCTCGCGGTCACCGACTGCCTGAACTTCGGCTCGCCCGAGGACCCCGACGTGATGTGGCAGTTCGCCGAGGCGACCCGCGGCCTGGCCGACGCGTGCCTCGAGCTCGGTGTCCCGGTCACCGGCGGCAACGTCAGCTTCTACAACCAGACCGGCGACGTGGCGATCAACCCGACGCCGGTGGTCGGGGTGCTCGGCGTGCTCGACGATGTGCGCCGTCGGGTGCCGATCGGTTTCGGCGCACCGGACGAGGTCGTGCTGCTGCTCGGCGAGACCCGGGACGAGCTCGGCGGCTCGGAGTGGGCGCACCACGTGCACGGCCACCTCGGCGGGCTGCCGCCCCGGCGTCGACCTGCCGGCCGAGAAGGCGCTGGGCGCCCTGATGGCGGCGGCGGCCGACGACGGGCTGGTCACCGCGGCGCACGACGTCTCCGACGGCGGGATGGCCCAGACGCTGGTCGAGATGGTGCTGCGCCGCGGCGTGGGCGCGAGCGTCACGCTCGCGTCGGACCCGTTCGTCGCGCTGTTCAGCGAGTCGGTCGCGCGGGCCGTCGTGGCGGTGCCCGCGGACCGGGTCGCGGACCTCGAGGCCAGCGCATCGTCGTACGGCGTGCCGGTGCGACGTCTCGGCACCACGGGCGGCGAAACCCTTGTGGTGCAAGGGATTCTCGCGGTCGACGTCGACGAGCTCCGCGCCGCGCACGAGGGCACCCTGCCGGCCCTCTTCGGCTAGCGCCGGGCGTCGCGCACCGCCCACCGCCCCCCGCGCCGCCCCTCACATCTCCCCATTGATCATGCAGTTTTGGTGATCCCCCAAAGTGCATGATCAACGGCGAATGTTGGGGCGGTGACCTGCAGCGATGCTCGAAGATCCCCAAAGTTGCATGATCGACTGGGGGATTGATCATGCAACTTTGGGGATCTTGGTCAGTGACGCGCGAGTGCCATGAGCGGTCGGGCCTCACGGCGCCAGGATTTGCTGCAGCCGCTTGGCCTCGGTGACCAACCGGCTCGAGCCACTGCGGGCGGCTACAGCGGCCAGCCCGTCGAGCGGGCCGCGCGCCCCGGACAACGCGGCGGCGTCGGAGGCGACGGCCACCAGGCGATGGGTGTCGCGGACGTCGGTGGCGAGGAAGGTCGGCAGCGCCTCCGCGGCGAGCGCCCAGACGAAGGGCGCGACCGCCGGCCCGGCCCGGAGCGACTCCGCCAGGGTCGCCGCTACCCGGCCGAGCTTGAGGTCGTCGCCGCGGCCGAGCAGAAGCAGCGCCCGGCCGTACGTGGTCCCGAGCGCCCCTCGCGTGGCGAGGTCGACGACGGCGTCGGTGCCCGCCGTGCGGTCTGCGGCGACCTCGGCGGCGAGCGCGTAGCCGACGGCGAGGGCAACGGCGGCGCCGGTGGGGCCGGGCATCGCGGGCAGGTCGACCAGCAGCGCGCGACCGGCCGGCAGCCCCGAGGCGATCGGCAGGTCGCACAGCGCGAGCAGGGCGTGCGCGGCGACCACCTCCGGGTCCGCGGGCAGCGCGGCGCACCACAGGCCCATGCCGAACGCCACCTGGTGCCGGGTGTACCGGCCAGCCAGACGGTGCGGGTCGCGGAGGTCGGTGGCCAGCGTCGCCAGGTCGCGCGGGTCCGCAGTGGGACCGTCGACAGCGACGAGGGCGACCTCGCCCTGCGGGTGCGACGGCCACATCCACCGCTGCCGCGGCGCGACGCGTGCCACGACCGGCCGCGTCTCGACATCGGCGCGGCCGTCGCGCAGCCGGGCGTGCAGGGCCCGGCCTGCGGGCGAGCTCAGCGCGGCGGCTCGGGCCGTTGCGTCCGGGTCCGGCTCGCGGGGCAGCCGGAGCAGGGCCTGCTGCAGGTCCGTGGGCCACGGCTGCTCGCTGGCAGCCTCCAGGTCGGCGATGCGGCTGACAAGGGCCAGCGGGTCGACCAGCGCCGCGGGCGTCGGTCGGTGTCGCCACCAACGTCGCGACCTCGCCGGCGAAGACCCGCGCGGCGACCTCGCGCAGTCGCTGGACGACGACGCCGTTGGGGGACGCGGCCGGGTCGGGGAGCGCGTACCTGCGGTGGTGGCGCGACCGGTCGCGCATCGCGCGCCATCGACCCTGTCCCTCGGCCGCCGGTTCGAGCAGGACCATCCGTAGCAGCGTCGACCGGCGGCGCGAGCAGGCCGAACTCGGCGGCCATCGACGACATCGTGTCGACGTCGCGCGAGCGGACCCGGTGGCTCACCGGCGCGAGCGCATCGTCGAACGCGGTGCGGTCCGCGTTGCGGAAGCGGGCCACGCCCGCCAGCACCGACTCGAGCAGCACCGGGTCCTCTAGCCGCTCGACGAGAGCGGCGCAGTCCTCCGCGAGCGCGCCCAGGTCGGCAGCGCCGGGCGGCCACCCCCGGGGCGGCGGCGGGCCGACGACAGGGTCGGCGGGAGACAGCGCACCGGCGGACCCCGCGTCGTCGGGGTGGACCGCGGTCCCGAGGACCTCGGCGGCCCGCTTTCGCAGCGCCGGAGCCAGTGCGTCCGCCGCCACGACGAGCTCGGCGACGGTCGTAGCATCGGCACCTGCCAGGTGCTTCGCGACGACGGCGAGGGCTCGCTCCTGGACGTCGGTGCGCTCGTGGGCGAACGCGTCGGCGACGACGAGCAGGGCCTCGTCCGGGGCGGTGGACTTCTTGGCCAGCTTGTCGAGCCAGCCGAGCTGCGTGGTGACGAGTCCCTTCTCGGGCCGGGCGAGCACGAGTCGGCTCACCTCGAGCACCGTCTCGGCGCAAGTGCGCCCGGCCTCCCAGGCCTTCCGCAGCGCGACCTGGGCGTGCTTGGCGCACGGTCCGGCGCCGTCGCCGGCCAGCTGCCCGTAGGTCCGGCGCGCTGCCACCTCCTCGTCGGTCGCCGCCAGCGTGGTGAGCATCGCCAGGTGCGGCGGCATCGGGCCCTCGCCTGGCGTTGCGCAGCAGCACCCGCAGGCACGCGTCGATCGCGGCGCCGCGGTCGAGCAGGCCGCGGTCGCACAGCGCCACCACGACTCCCGGCCAGGTGTCCTCGACTGCCCGTGTCAGGAACTCGGTGCGGCGCGCCACCCGGTCGACGACCTGCACCCGGTCGGCGACGAGGGCGGGCAGGTCGGCGTGCTCCAGCACGAGCGGCACCAGTGCCACGCAGCTCGTCGTCGGCGAGCACCTGGTCGAGCAGTGGCGGCGGGACCGGGTCGGTGGACTGGCGGTAGCCGCGCACCAGCTCCTCGACGAGGCCCCGCACGTACCACCTGGTCTGCGGCCGCGGTGTTCCCAGCAGCGACGCGCAGCTGCTCCGCGATGCGCCAGTGCGCGCCCCAGAAGTCGGTGCGCTCGGCCTCGGTCAGCCGGGTCAACAGGTCCGGCAGCCAGGGCGGGTCGCGGTCGAGGAGCACCTCGACGAGCGGGAGACCCGCGGTCGGTCCCCAGCGCCAGTAGGACTGCAGGTGCTGAGCCGCCGAGGCGGCACCGGCCGTGCAGCCGAGGGTGGCCAGGCCGAGCGCGTCATAGGTGCCCAGCCTCGACCACATGCGGCCTTGCTCCCGGACGTCGCGCGACGGCTGTCTTGAGCCCCGGCCGCAGGGCGCGCCGGGTCGGCTCGTCGACGTCGCGGAGTAGGTCGCGGACCCGCGCGGCCTCGGAGTCGGTCGCAGCGTCGACCAATGCGCGGACGAGCGCCGCCACGCGGTCGGCCTGCCCGGGGTCGGTGGACCTCGCGGCGGTCACGGCGTGGTGATCCCCGTCGTCCCGGCATCTGCGGTGTCGTCGGAGCCGTTGGTCGCGAGCTGGACTGCGAGCACGTGCTTGCAGGGGCCGCGGCTGCCCGCGTACGCCGACCACCACGGGCAGGTGCACGTCGCGGATCCGTCGGCGGCGAGTCGCACGTGCTGCACGTGGTCATCGGCGCGCACGACAGCAAGCGGTCCGTCGATCGTGACCGCGCCGGCCTCGACGAGTCGCCGGGCGTTGCGCAGCCGCGGGTTGAGCCGCTCGGCGCGGCCGGCGTCGTAGGGCAGCTCCCGGTGGAAGTACGCGGCCTCGGCGACGTCGTAGCCGACCTGGCCGGACGTGCCGAGCTGCGCCAGCGCCCGCCGGACCCGGTCGGCGCGACAGTCCGGTGCGCTCGGCGACCAGGTCGACCTCGACCCGGGGCTCCCAGGAGAGCGCGGCGCCGACCAGGTCCGCGTCGTCGGCGGTGTCGTCCGCTGCCAGTGCGTCCAGGACCCCGCCCTCGCCGGAGAAGCCGCGCGAGAGGTCGGGCGAGACCGTCAGCGTGAGCCGTGCGTCCCGGAGGACGAGCTCCCAGGCGCTCGGCACCGGCGGCGAACCCGGCCCGACGACCGGGCCGTGCACCCGGAGCGCGCCTGCGAAGCGCAACAGGGGCGCGAGGTTCTCCAGTCGCTCCGGCCCGGCGATGCACACCGCCCCGGGAACCGGTCGGGTCGTCAGACGCAGCGTCCGGCCGGACGGGACCGCCCACAGCGCCCCGCGGTTGCTGCCCCCGGGCAGCGAACGCAGAAACCGCCTGGCCTCGACGGCGTCGATCTCGGCGCGGAGGTCCATGGTGGCCGCGCTGGCCTGCACCTCGGCGAAGCCGCGCAGCCACCGCGTCGGCAAGGTCACCTTCCGCTCGACCACGGAGTCGTCCAGCGTCGTGACCGTGACGTCGTCCGGTCCGACCGACAGGTGCAGCGGCTCCCCGCCGCCGACCCGGGCGAGAGCGTCGCGCAGCGGCAGGTTGACGTCGACGTTGGTGGTGCCGCGGTCCATCAGGTCGCCGTCGAGACCGTCACCGAGCACGTCGAGCCGGGCGTAGACGCCGCAGCAGCCGGAGAAGGACTCGAAGCGCAGGCGGTCGCCATTGCTGGTGACGACGGGGTCGAGGATCTCCTGCAGGCGTTGGGCGGTCATCGGGACGTAGTAGCGGGCCCGGGCCACCGCGGCGACCGACAACAGACCCTTGGCCGCCTGCTCGGGCTCGGTGAGGAAGCCGGCAAAGAACCGCGGATTTGCGGCTCGTCCAGATGCCGTGCTCCCGCCGGACGTTTCCAGGCACAGGTCGGACCCGTCCCGGTCCGTCACGAGCGCGGACGGGCGCAGGTAGCGGTAGCTCTGTGCCGTGCCCCCCGACATAGTGCTCACGATAGGAGCGTCGGGCTCCCGCCGGAGGACGTACGTCGCAATGCACCCACTTTTGGTGATCCCCGAAGTTGCATGATCGACGGCGAACGCTGGTCGCATGGGTCACTCGGTGGAGCGGGCGGCTGGTCGCGAACCAACACCTCCACCCTGGAAGGGTGGCGCTCTAGCCGGTTGAGCTACGCCCGCACGAGCCGCACCGGGTGAGACCCGGTGCGACGCGGCGGCCAGCCTAACCCTCGCGCGGCATGCAACGGGACCGGCCCGGGGTTCCGGACCGGTCCCGCTGGTGGAGCTGTCTGCTAGAAGCCGGCGGTGCCCTTCGGGGTCCCAATGCCGCTCGGCCCGTCGTAGCCGGCGCCACCGGTGCACAGGTACGCGTTCGCCGTGTTCCTGCCGTGCACGCATCGGCCGTTGCTGCCGCTCGTCACGTCGAACAGCGTCCCGGCCGGCGCGGCATACGCCAGCGACGCCGGGGTGCCGGCCGTGTTGCCGGACAGTGCATACACGCCGCCGATGATCGGTGCCGCGACACTGGTGCCGCCGAACACGTACCAGTTCGCACCACCGGTGCTGCCGTAGCTGTCGTAGACAGCCACGCCGGTCGCCGGGTCGGCCACCGCGGACACGTCCGAGATGGTGCGCCGCGTGCAGCCTGCGTCGTGCTGCCAGGACGGCTTGGTGATGTACGCCGAGCAGCCGCTGCCGGCACCGCTCCACACCGTCTCGCTGCTCCGGGTGCCGTTGCTGTTGAGCACCAGGTGGGTCCCACCGACCGCGGTCACCGGTGTTGAACGCCGCCGGGGCCTGCGCGCCGTAGCCGCTGTCACCGGAGCTGACGGTGATCGCCACGCCCGGGTGGTTGTACGCGCTGGCCAGGGTGGTCTCGGAGCTGAACTCGTTGCCGCCGTAGGAGTTGCTGATCACCTTCGCGCCCTTCGCCGCCGCCGTGTTCACGGCCGTGGCGAGGTCGGCGAACGACGCGGAGTTCGCGCCCACGTAGAGGATCGGACAGGCCGGGCAGATGGCCGAGACCATCTCGAGGTCGAGCATCTCCTCCTGGCCCCAACCGGTGTTGCCCGACGCGAGGGGTGAAGCCTGGCCGTTCTGGTTCACCTGGGTGAAGGTGGCGTTGCCGAGGCCGAACTGGTTCCGATAAACGTTGAGGTCGGCCAGCGGGTTGGGGTGCGCGTAGGCGTCCACCACGGCGACGAGCGGAGCGCTTCCGCCACTGAGGCCGTATGCCGTCCTGAGCTGCGTCGGGTTGTAGCCGCTCTGGTACGTCGTCGTAGCCAGCGGCTTGAGGTTCGCGTCGGTTCGCACTCGCGCGTCGCAGGCGACGTAGCCCGTCGCTGCGTGGGCGCAGACCCGCTTCGAGTGGGCGCTCGTCGACGCCGCGTCGGCGGCGGTACCGGCGCTGACGAGCGAGGTCACCAGGGTGGCGGCAGCTGCGGCTGCCAGGGCGATCCTGCTGGCTTTCATGACACCTCGAGGAGAAAGGCCCTCGGGAGGAGGGCGGCCACCGTGCATCCTGCGGTCGGGTGCCCGATTTGTCCAGAGTCCAGGCGGTCAAGGGACGGTCAGGGCCGTCGACAAGAATGGCCGGGTGACACCGTCGCCGCAGGACTTTCACGATCGGGCCGTCGCGGCCGCCGACGCCGAGGGCCGGCTGCCGCTGCCGGACGCGCTGGCCGACCTCGGCGAGAGCCGGTTCTGACGGTGCCGGCCCGCCGACGTACCGACCCTGAGGTGGGCTTGGCCGCGTTGGCCCGGGCCCGGGCGGCCCCGGCCCCGGAGCGGGCCGACGTCCGCGACGCGGTCCGCTACCTGCTCGAGGAGCTGGCCGCCCGCGCGCCCGGCCGGTCGGTCGAGGTCCGCGTGCCGCCGTACGCCGCCGTGCAGTGCGTCGAGGGACCGCGGCACACCCGGGGCACACCGGCCAACGTCGTCGAGATCGACCCGACCACGTGGCTGGCGCTGGCCACCGGCGCCACCAGCTGGGCGACCGCCGTCGCCGCCGGCCGGGTGCACGCCAGCGGCGGACGGGCCGACCTGTCCCCGTACCTGCCGCTGGTCTGACACCCTTCCTGCCGTGCTGTCCGCCCGGGTCGCCGCCGCCATCCTGTCGCTGGCCGCCGTCTCCGCCGCCCCGGTGGCCGTCGCCACGCCGGCCGGCGCAGCCGCCCCCGTCCTGACCACTCGCGAGGTCCTCGGTACGTCGGTCGAGGGCCGGCCGATCGTGCTCGTGCACCGAACCACCGACGCGACCGTGGCCGGCGCGGCCGCGGGGCAGCCGACCCGCACGGTGTTGGTGATCGGCAGCATCCACGGCGACGAGCAGGCCGGCCTTCGGGTGATCAGGAGGTTGCGCGACCGCGACCGCCTGCCGGTCGGCCTCGACCTCTGGCTGATCCGCACGGTGAACCCGGACGGCACCGCGCACGACGTACGTACCAACGCCCACGGCGTCGACCTCAACCGCAACTTCCCCTACCTGTGGCACAGCAGCCCGCGCGGCGCGACCTGGTCGGGCAAGGAGCCGCTGTCCGAGCCGGAGAGCGTGCTGCTGCACGACCTGGTCCGCCGGCTGCAGCCGGACCTCACTCTCACGTTCCACCAGCCGCTGTTCGGGGTCGGCGCCAGCGACAAGGGGATGCCGATGGTGCGGGCGCTGGCGGCCGGGATGCGGCTGCCGGTGGACGAGTTCCACTGCACCGGGGTCTGCTACGGCACCTTCACCGGCTGGGTGAACAACCGCACCCCGGGCCTGTCCGTGACGATCGAGTTCGGCCACCGGGTCCGGCCCTGGCGGATCGGCCGGGCCGCCCGCACGGTGGTCGAGGTCGGGCTGACCGGCCCGCTCCCGACCTGACCTCTGGTGCGGAACGGCGTGCCCAGTCACGTTCCGGCCACGATTTCAGCCGTGGTTGCGGGTTTGGACGACGGAATTCGTTCCCCGACGCCGTCCTGGGCGCTAGCGTGTCGCCCAACTGGTCCGGCGGGCGGAGGTGTGGCAGTTGAGCGAGGCCGCGGTGCGGCTCGTCGGGCTGCGCAAGGTGTTCGGCGCCCGCGGCGGCTCGTCCGAGGACGTCGTCGCGGTGGACTCCGTCGACCTCGAGGTCGGTGACGGCGAGTTCTTCGCCATGCTCGGCCCGTCCGGCTCCGGCAAGACGACGGTGCTGCGCATGATCGCCGGGTTCGAGCAGCCCACCGCCGGCTCGGTGCACCTCGGCGGCCGCGACGTCACCCGGGACGCCCCGTTCGACCGCGACGTCAACACGGTCTTCCAGGACTACGCGCTGTTCCCGCACATGTCGGTGGCGCAGAACGTCGCCTACGGCCTGATGGTCAAGGGCGTGGGCAAGGCCGAGCGCCGGACTCGGGCCGAGGAGGCGCTGGACGCGGTCCGGCTCGGCGGCTTCGGCGGCCGGCGGCCGGGGCAGCTGTCCGGCGGCCAGCGGCAGCGGGTGGCGTTGGCCCGCGCCCTGGTCAACCGGCCCCGGGTGCTGCTGCTCGACGAGCCGCTCGGCGCCCTCGACCTCAAGCTGCGTGAGCAGATGCAGGTCGAGCTCAAGGCGATCCAGCGCGACGTCGGCATCACGTTCCTCTTCGTCACCCACGACCAGGACGAGGCGCTCACCATGAGCGACCGCATCGCGGTCTTCAACGGCGGCCGGATCGAGCAGGTCGGCACGGCGTCGGAGGTGTACGAGCGGCCGGCCTCGGCGTTCGTCGCCGGCTTCGTCGGCTCGTCGAACCTGCTGCAGGGTGAGCCGGCGGTCGCCCTGCTCGGCGACCCGGCGCCGGTGTCGGTGCGCCCGGAGAAGGTCCGGGTCGGGTCGCCGGGCACTGTTGCCGGCGACGTCCGTGCCGAAGGCGTGGTCACCGAGGTGGTGTACGCCGGTGCGTCGACCCGGGTGATGGTGCGGCTGGACGCCGGTGCCGACATGACGGCACTGGTGCAGAACACCGGCGACCCGGGAGACCCGGTCCTGGCCCGCGGCGACCGGGCCCAGATCGGCTTCGGCCGGGAACACGTCTACCGCGTCTCGACCGACGGCGCGGCAGCTGATGGGCAGGACACCACAAGTGACAACCGTGTGCGGGGCGCGGTCAGCCAGGGAGGGCACACATGATCGGCACCAGGATGGTCGCGCTCGGAGCGGCCGGCTTGCTTGCGCTCGCTGCCTGTGGCGGCAGCGACGGCACGAGCGGTGACAGCACGCCGACGGCCACCGGCAACGAGGCGGCCCCGCAGGGCTTCACGCCGCCCGACCTCAAGGCGCTCGACAAGCTGGGGACCCCCGAGGGTGCCCTCAACGTCGTTGCCTGGGCCGGGTACGCCGAGGACGGCTCGACCGATCCGGCGGTCGACTGGGTGACGCCGTTCGAGAAGGCGACCGGCTGCCAGGTGAACGTGAAGACGGCACCCACCTCGGACGACATGGTCAACCTGATGAAGACCGGCCAGTACGACGTGGTGTCCGCCTCCGGCGACGCCTCGCTCCGGCTGATCGCGTCCGGTGACGTCGAGCCGGTCAACACCGACCTGGTGCCCAACTACGTCGACGTCTTCGACGGCCTGAAGATGAAGCCGTGGAACAGCGTGAACGATGTCGCCTACGGCATCCCGCACGGCCGCGGCGCCAACCTGCTGATGTACAACACCGACGTCGTGAAGCCGGCGCCCACCTCGTGGAGCGTCGTGTTCGACCAGGCATCGCCGTACCAGGGGAAGGTGACCGCCTACGACTCGCCGATCTACATCGCCGACGCAGCGGTCTACCTGATGAAGACCAAGCCCGACCTCGGGATCAAGAACCCCTACGCCCTGGACGACAAGCAGTTCGCCGCAGCGGTGGACCTGCTCAAGGCGCAGAACGCGAACATCGGCGAGTACTGGTCGGACTACACCAAGGAGATCCAGGCCTTCAAGAACGGCGACTCGGTCGTCGGCACGACCTGGCAGATCATTCTCAACCTGGCGGCGGCGGACAAGGCCAAGGTCGCCGCGGTGCTGCCGAGCGAGGGCGCGACCGGATGGTCGGACACCTGGATGGTGGCCACCAAGAGCAAGCACAAGACCTGCGCCTACAAGTGGCTGGACCACATCATCAGCCCGAAGGTCAATGCCGAGGTGGCCGAGTGGTTCGGTGAGGCGCCGTCGAACAGCAAGTCCTGCGCCGAGACCGTGGACAAGACGTTCTGCGACACCTTCCACGCCGACGACGAGGCCTACTTCGACCAGGTCTGGTACTGGAACACGCCGATCGCCCAGTGCCTGGACGGTCGCACCGACGTCACCTGCAAGGACTACGGCGACTGGACGACCGCCTGGCAGGAGATCAAGGGCTGACGCAGAGAGCACACGGAGGACGGGCGCGTTGCAATTGACCCTGAGGCGCGCAGCCAGCGCCCTGCACCGGCATCCGCGGCTACGGCTGGTGCTGCTGCTGGCGGCGCCGATGCTGGTGCTGGTCGTCGTCTACCTCGGCGCCCTCGCCGTCCTCCTGCTCTCGGCGTTCTGGAGCACCGACACGTTCACCGGCGACATCGTGAAGTCGTTCACGATGGACAACTTCCGCGACGTCGTCACCAGCTCGACGTACCGGACGGTGATCGTGCGCACCGTGCTCGTCGCGCTGGCGGTGACAGTCATCTGCGCGGTGCTGGCGTTCCCGATGGCGTTCTACATGGCCAAGGTGGCCTCGCCGCGGGCCCGGCGGCTGCTGGTAGTCGCGGTGCTCACACCGTTGTGGGCGAGCTACCTGGTGAAGGCGTACGCGTGGCGGGCGATGCTGGCGGGTGACGGCGTCGTCAACTGGGCGCTGGCGCCGTTCGGGCTGCGCGGGCCGGGCTTCGGTCTCACCGCCACCGTCATCGTGCTGAGCTACCTGTGGCTGCCGTTCATGGTGCTGCCGGTGTACGCCGGGCTGGAGCGGCTGCCGGACTCGCTGCTCGAGGCCTCCGGCGACCTCGGCGCGAAGGCGGGACGCACGTTCCGCTCGGTGGTGCTGCCGCTGGCGTTCCCGGCTGTCGTCGCCGGTGCGATCTTCACCTTCTCGCTCAGCCTGGGCGACTACATCGCGGTCCAGATCGTCGGCGGCAAGAGCCAGCTGCTGGGCAACCTGATCCAGGGCAACGCGGGTGCCGCCAACAACTTGCCACTGGCCGCCGCCCTGGCCGCCGTACCGATCGCGATCATGGTCGTCTTCCTGCTCGGCGTCCGCCGCACCGGCGCCCTGGACAACCTGTGAGCGCCCGATGAACCTGTCCCGCGGCGCCCGCGCGGCGCTGGCGACCTTCATGGGCCTCGGCCTCGCGCTCATCTACCTGCCGCTGCTCGTGGTGCTGATCTCCTCGTTCAACACCGACCGGACCTTCGGCTGGCCACCGAGCGGGCTGACCTTCGACTGGTGGACCCGCACGTTCCACAACACCGGCGCCCGCGAGGCACTCGCCACGTCGGTCAAGGCCGGCCTCGGGGCGACGGCCCTGGCACTGGTGCTGGGCACGATGGCGGCCTTCGCGGTCGCGCGGTACCGCTTCTTCGGCCGGGACGCGATCTCGATCCTCATCGTGCTGCCGATCGCGCTGCCGGGCATCGTGACCGGCATCGCGCTGTCCAACGCGATCACCACCACCCTCGAGCCGGTCGGGATCAACTTCGGGTTGTTCACGGTGGTCGTCGGGCACGCCACCTTCTGCGTGGTCGTGGTCTACAACAACGTGCTGGCGCGGCTGCGCCGGACCGGCGGCTCGCTGGAGGAGGCGTCGATGGACCTCGGCGCCGACGTGTTCCAGACCTTCCGGCACGTGACCTTCCCGGCGGTCCGGTCGGCGCTGCTGGCCGGCGCCCTGCTCGCGTTCGCGCTGTCCTTCGACGAGATCATCGTCACCACGTTCACCGCCGGCGCCAGCGTGCAGACCCTGCCGCTGTGGATCTTCACCAACCTGGCCCGGCCCAACCAGGCGCCGGTGGTGACCGTCGTCGCCGCGGTGCTGATCGTCGCCTCGATCATCCCGGTCTGGCTGGCCCAGCGGGTCTCCTCCGACACCGCAGGCGGCCGGCTCTGACGGGCAGGTGAACCGGCTCGGTTCGCGGGGCGTTGCCCCGGGGGTAGGAGGGACATACCCGACATCCGGAGGCCGGCCATGCGCAGAACACCCCTCACGCTCACCCTCGCCGCAGCCCTCGCTCTTGGGGTGGCAGCCCCCGCGGTCGCGGCGCCCGTCCGCGACTCGTACCTGCTCAAGCCGGTCGGCCCGGCCGCTGACCAGATCTTCCCGGAGGGGATCGCCACCGATGGGCAGCAGTACTTCGTCGGCAGCACCACCGACGGCACCGTCTACCGCGGCACGCTGGCCGGTCGGGTGGCCACGCCGTTCCTGGCGGGCGGCGAGGACGACCGCACCTCGCTCACCGGCCTCAAGGTCGACGACGGGCAGCTGCTGGCAGCCGGCGCCGCGACCGGGCGGTTCTTCGTCTACGACATCGAGTCGCGGGGGCTGGCCGGCTCGTACCAGGTGCAGCCCGCGCCGAGCACGGCCCAGCCGAGCTTCCTCAACGACGAGACCGTCACGCCGGACGGCTCGGTCTACATCACCGACTCGAACCGGCCGTTCCTGTACCGGGTGGGACCGGACCGCGCGACCGACGGCGTCGAACCGCCCGAGGTGTTCCTCGACTTCACCGGCACCCCGTTGCAGTACACCGCCGGGTTCAACGTCAACGGCATCGCGTCCTCCGCCGACGGCCGCTACCTGGTGCTGGCCAAGTCCAACACCCAGGACCTCTACCGGGTCGACCTCGCGACCAAGACGGTCAGCAAGATCGACCTGGGTGGTGCTCTGGTGGCCGGCGACGGGCTGGTCCTGGACGGCACGACGCTGTACGCCATCGAGCGGCAGACCGTCGTGGGGCAGCCGGAGCAGGTCGGCTTCGTCGTGAAGATCGCCCTGTCCGCCGACCTCGGCTCGGGCACGGTCGTGAGCCGCACCACCGACCCGTCGCTCGACGACCCGACGACCGCCGCGCTGACCGGCGGCCGACTCCTGGTCGTGAACAGCCAGTTCGGCGAGCGCGGTGGCGTCGGCACCCTCGAGCCGTTCAGGGTCTCGAGCCTCCCGCAGCCCTAGAACGCGTTCGACCACGTATGGCAGGCGTGTCGGCAGGCGGATTCAGCCGGTCGTCGCAACACGGCGGTTCAGGACGCTTCTGACAGTAGGGCGTTGAGGGCCTCGCGGGGGTTGCGCCAGCCGAGGGTCTCGCGGGGCCGGCCGTTGAGCTCGGCGGCGACTCTGACCAGCTCGGCGGGTGAGTGCGCCGACAGGT
Organism: uncultured Actinomycetota bacterium; assembly: GCA_963728425.1. Classification (GTDB taxonomy): domain Bacteria; phylum Actinomycetota; class Actinomycetes; order JACCUZ01; family JACCUZ01; genus JAVEDA01. The sequence continues at coordinate 198,142 of CAVSKC010000002.1, read as the reverse complement.
CGGTGCCTTTGGGGAAGTACTGGCGAAGCAGCCCGTTGGTGTTCTCGTTCGTGCCGCGTTGCCAGGGGCTGTGCGGGTCACAGAAGTAGATCTGCAGGTCGGTGGCCATGGTGATCTGGGCGTGTGCCGCGAGCTCGGTGCCTTGGTCCCAGGTCAGAGTCCGGCGCAACGTGGCCGGGAGGGTCATGATCGCTGCGGCGATGGCGTCGCGCACGGCGGGGGCACTGTGGTTCTGCGGCAGGTGCAGGAGGATCACGAACCGGGTGGTGCGCTCGACCAGGGTGCCGATCGCGGAGGCGCTGTGCGAGCCGACGATCAGGTCGCCCTCCCAATGTCCGGGCACCGCCCGGTCTTCCACTTCGGGCGGCCGTTCGGAGATCATCACCATGTTCGGGATCCGGACCAGGCGGGCCGTCACCTGCCGTCGCGGCTTGCGCAGAGCCCGGCCGGTGCGCAGGCAGGCGGTCAGCTCCCGGCGCAGCCCGCCCCGGCCCTGGACGTAGAGGGCCTGGTAGATCGTCTCGTGGGACACGCGCATCTCACCGTCGTCGGGATGGTCCTCGACCAGGCGTCGGGAGATCTGCTCCGGGCTCCACCGCTGGTCAGCCCATCCTGCACCGCGGCGGCCAGCCGTGGGCTGGCGACAACCCGCTTCTCAGCGGTCGGAGGGCCCGGCTCCCCTGACCCCGGAGGCGGTGCCGCCTGGTCAACCTGCCGTTCACCCTGCTCGCCGGCATCGCCCTCCCGGTGGCCTTGGTGCCTCCCGCGCCGGAGGCAGATTTTTGCGACGACCCTGAACCCGAGCACCTTGCGAGGTGCAGGTGCCTCGCAAGGTGCCGACTCGCCTCGCAAGGTCGGCGCGCCCGGCGCCGTCGCGGACCGCTCGCCTAGCATCGAGGGGTGCCCGAGACCCGTCGCCGACTCCCGCGGTACTCCGCGTTCCTGGTGTCGGGGGGTGCGGTAGGCCTGGTCGTGGCCCTGGTGCTGGCGCTCGGCCCCGGGGCGGGCGTGGACGACCGGGCCCGGCTGCTCGCCTACCTCGGTGCGCTGCTCGGCGGCATCGGTGCGCTGCTCGGCGGCCTGGTCGCGGTGCTGATCGAGGCCCGGCGCGGCTGACGGCCGGTCGCGGCCGGACCACGGGACACCAGCCCGTAGACTGCGCGCGTGCCCCGAGGCGACGGACGGCTCAATCTCGATCTGGACCCGGCCGAGAGGGGTCCGCAGGACGCCTGCGGAGTCTTCGGAGTCTGGTCCGGCGACCGCTCCGGCGACGACCCGACCGAGGTCGCCAAGCTCACCTACTTCGGGCTCTACGCCCTGCAGCACCGCGGCCAGGAGTCTGCGGGCATCGCGGTCAGCAACGGCTCGCAGATCCTGGTGTACAAGGACATGGGCCTGGTGGCGCAGGTCTTCGACGAGAGCCACCTCAGCTCGCTCCGCGGGCACCTCGCGATCGGCCACACCCGCTACTCCACGACCGGGTCCAGCGTCTGGGAGAACGCGCAGCCGACGTTCCGCTCCACCGCGGCCGGCTCGGTGGCCCTCGGCCACAACGGCAACCTGACCAACACCGGCGACCTCCTCGAGCTGGTCGAGAAGCGGGCCGCCGAGAGCGGCGAGCTCCCGTACGACGGTGCGGCGCCCAGCGAGGACGAGGCCCGGCGCTGGCGTGCGGGCGTGCGCGGCCACGCGGTGATGCACAGCACCACCGACACCGAGATCATCACCGCCCTGCTGGCCTCCTACCCGGACCGCTCGCTCGAGGACGCCGCCCTGGAGGTCCTGCCGAAGCTCCGCGGCGCGTTCTCGCTCGTCTTCATGGACGAGGAGACGCTCTACGCCGCGCGCGACCCGCAGGGCATCCGGCCACTCGTCCTCGGCCGGCTGGAGCGCGGCTGGGTGGTGGCGTCGGAGACCGCCGCGCTGGACATCGTTGGCGCCGCGCAGGTCCGCGAGATCGAGCCGGGCGAGCTGATCGCGATCGACGCGCACGGCCTGCGGTCGTCCCGGTTCGCCGAGGCTGCGCCCAAGGGCTGCCTGTTCGAGTACGTCTACCTGGCTCGGCCGGACACGAAGATCGCCGGCCGGTCCGTGCACGCCACCCGGGTCGAGGTGGGCCGCAAGCTGGCGTTAGAGGCACCGGCCGACGCCGACCTGGTGATCCCGGTGCCCGAGTCCGGCACCCCGGCCGCGGTCGGCTACTCGCAGGGCAGCGGCATCCCGTACGGCCTGGGCCTGGTGAAGAACTCCTACGTCGGGCGCACCTTCATCCAGCCGTCGCAGACCATCCGGCAGCTCGGCATCCGGCTCAAGCTGAACCCGCTGCGCGAGGTGATCGCCGGCCAGCGGCTGGTCGTGGTCGACGACTCGATCGTGCGCGGCAACACCCAGCGGGCCCTGGTGCGCATGTTGCGCGAGGCCGGTGCCGCCGAGGTGCACGTGCGCATCTCGTCTCCCCCGGTGAAGTGGCCGTGCTTCTACGGCATCGACTTCGCCTCGCCGGCCGAGCTGGTCGCCAACGGGCTGACCGTCGAGGAGATCCGGATCTCGATCGACGCCGACTCGCTGGCCTACATCTCGCTGGAGGGTCTGGTCGAGGCCACCGAGCAGCCCGTCGACAACCTGTGCCGGGCCTGCTTCGACGGCGTCTACCCGGTGCCGCTGCCCGAGCCCGAGCTGCTCGGCAAGCACCTGCTCGAGCTGGAGCCGGTGGTCCGCCCGCCCTCGGCCGGGCACGCCATGCCCGCGTCGGCGCCCTCGCTGATCGGCGGTGCCGGCGCCGCCGACGCGCTCACCCGCCCATGACCGCCCGACTTTCCATGATCGTGAGGGGAAAGCGCAGTTCAGAGGTGTCGTTTCTCCTCACGATCATGAACGGGTGCGGGCCCGAGGGAGCTGTGACGGGGAAGCCGGGGCGAGCTATGCCGCGGCGGGGGTCGACATCGAGGCGGGCGACCGCGCGGTCGACCTGATGAAGGCGTGGGTGGCGAAAGCGACCCGGCCGGAGGTCGTCGGCGGCATCGGTGGCTTCGCCGGGCTCTTCGACGCCAGCCGGCTCACGTCGTACCGGCGTCCGCTGTTGGCGACCTCGACCGACGGGGTCGGTACCAAGGTGGCCGTCGCCGCGGCCGCCGACCGGCACGACACGATCGGCCACGACCTGGTCGGCATGGTGGTCGACGACTTGGTCGTCTGCGGTGCGGAGCCGCTGTTCATGACCGACTACATCGCCTGCGGCAAAGTTGTGCCGGAGCGGGTCGCGGCGATCGTCAAGGGGATCGCCGAGGGCTGCGTGCTGGCCGGCTGCGCGCTGATCGGCGGCGAGACGGCCGAGCACCCGGGCCTGCTGGGGCCGGACGAGTACGACGTGGCGGGCGCCGGGACCGGCGTCGTCGAGGCCGACCGGCTGCTCGGCGCCGACCGGGTCCGTGACGGCGACGTGCTGGTGGCGATGGCGGCCAGCGGGCTGCACTCCAACGGGTACTCCCTGGTGCGCCACGTGCTGCTGAGCCAGGCCGGCTGGGCGCTGGACCGCGAGGTGCCGGAGCTGGGCCGGCCACTGGTCGACGAGCTCCTCGAGCCGACCCGGATCTATGCCCGCGACTGCCTGGCGCTGATCGACCGCGACGGCGTCGAGGTGCACGCGTTCAGCCACGTCACCGGCGGTGGGCTGGCCGCGAACCTGGCCCGGGTGCTGCCGGCGCACCTGTCGGCCACCGTCGACCGGGCGACCTGGACACCGCAGCCGGTCTTCGGGCTGGTCGCCGGGGTCGGGGCAGTCGCGCAGGACGAGCTCGAGCGCACCCTCAACATGGGAGTCGGCATGGTGGCCGTGGTCGCTCCCGAGGCGGCCGACCGCGCGGTCGAGCTGCTCAACACCCGCGGCCTGCCCGCCTGGGTGCTCGGCTCAGTGACCAGCGGCGACGGCACCGTCACGCTGCACGGCGACCACCCGGCCTGACGCCGGCGGTGAACGCCGTCGACGCCGCGCCAGTGACCTCCACCGGTCGTCAGCAGCGAAGTGCGGGTCAGCGCTTGTCGGCGGCCCAGTCGTCGTACTCGTCCTTGTCCGCCTCGGTCATCTCGGACCGGTCGACGGATCCTGAAGCGAGCTCCCGTTGCAGTGCCTCGAAGTCGGTTCCCTGCGAGCTGTACTTCAGCTCGCGCGCGACCTTGGTCTGCTTCGCCTTGGCTCGGCCGCGCCCCATGGCTCGACCCCCTCATAGTGAACGGGGCGGCCAGCGCGTGACGGCCCCGGGTTCAGTGTCTCTTCGTAAGCGCAACGGTACATGCCCGCAGGCTGTTCCGCCCATCCCAGTGACCTGACCGTCACCCGGTCGATCTCCCGACCGCCCCGGCGGCCCCCGCCATCCGCCGCTCGGCCAGCCGGTCGGCCGCGGTGGCCGGCGAGATCCCCTCCTCGGCGGCGGTCGCCAGCACCCGGGCGGTGGTCCCGAAGATCTCGGCGGTCTTGGCCCGGGCCCGCTCGAACGAGAAGCCCTGCAGCTCGTCGGCGACCTGGATCACCCCGCCCGCGTTCACGCAGAAGTCCGGCGCGTACAGGATGCCGCGCGCGGCCAACAGGTCCTCCACCCCCGGGTGGGCCAGCTGGTTGTTGGCGCCGCCGCAGACCAGCCGGGCCGACAGCAGGGCCACCACCTCGTCGGTGAGCGCGTGACCCAGCGCGCAGGGCGAGTAGACGTCCAGGTCGGCCCGCACCAGCGCCTCGGTGTCGTCGACCGACCTCGACGCCCGGGTGGGCTGCTCGGACGGCCTCGACCGCCGCCTGGGACACGTCGGCGACCACCACGGTGGCGCCGTCCTCGACCAGGTGCCCCACCAGGTGCCGGCCGACCTTGCCGACCCCCGCGACCCCGACCGTCCGCCCGGCGAGCGTGGGCGCGCCCCAGAGGTGCTCGGCGCCGGCCTTCATGCCTTGGAACACGCCGTACGCCGTGAGCACCGACGAGTCCCCGGCGCCACCCTGGTCCGGGGACCGCCCCGTCGCGAACCGGGTGGCCCGCGCCACGACGTCCATGTCCGCCACGTAGGTGCCCACGTCGCAGGCCGTGACGTAGCGCCCGCCCAGGCCCTCCAGCAGCCGGCCGTACGCCAGCAGCAGAGCCTCCGACTTGTCGACCAAAGGGTCGCCGATGATCACGGCCTTGCCGCCGCCGTGGTCCAGGCCGGCCAGCGCGTTCTTGTAGGCCATCGCCCGGGACAGCTCGAGCACGTCGGCCAGCGCCTCGGCCTCCCCGGCGTACGGGTAGAACCGGGTGCCGCCCAGCGCCGGGCCCAGGGCGGTGGAGTAGATGCCGACGATCACCCGCAGCCCGGTGGCCTCGTCGGCGCCGAAGACGACCTGCTCGTGAGCGTGCGGTGTGCCCGGGTGCGGGCCGAAGACGGGTCCGGTTGCGGTGCTGGACACGGCGTCACCCTATGCGTCACCTAGCATGCGGGACGTGCCGCGCCCGCTGCCCAACCCCTACGCCGCCTACCTGCGGGTCTACGAGCCTCTGGTCGCCTTCCCGGAAGGGGAGCGGGAGGGCTGGGCCGCCTACGCGACCCAGGCCGCCGCCCGACCGGACCGGCTGGTGGTCGAGCACCAGCGCGCCCTCGCCGGGGTGATCAGCGTGCCGCCGCGCCCGGTGCCGGCCGAGGAGCCGCGGGACGCCTTCGTGCTCGAGGTCGACGGCCTGGCCCACGTCTGCCCCGTGCAGGCCCGGCTGCGGTCCTGGATGGCCCTCGGGCAGTTCCGCGACGGACTGCCCGACTCGGTGCTGCACGCCTTCGTGCCGCCGGCGTCGCTGGCCCGCGCCGACGCCGACCACGCCCGCTGGGGCAGCTCCGAGACCGGGTCGCCGCTGCGGATCCTCACCTCCACCTGGGTCGTGCCGGTCCCCTGGTTCGTCCCGTTCGCGCCGGGGGACCAGGTCGACGGCGAGGTGCCGCCGGACGAGCCGGCGGTGGTGCACCGGACCCGGATGTCGGCCGCCCGCCGCCGGGTGGCCCGGGCGCTGCGCACGCTGCGGCTGAACCTGGGCGAGCTGGAGATCGCCGACGAGCTCGAGGAGCTGGGCCGCTGGCTGGAGGAGTTCCACGCCCGCTCCTGGGTCGAGCTGGACTACGCCGGGCTGGCCCGCTTGCTGGGCCCGGAAGTGGTCGCCGCCGACACCTCGGTGGCCGACGTGGCCGCCGCGGTGGCCGCGCTGGCGGCCGGTGACGAGGAGGGTGCGGTCCTGACCTACCGCACCGTCGTGGACCGCTGGTCGGCGGTCGCGGCCCTCGAGCACGCCAATTAGCGCGCTCACCACCGTCGGCCGCGCCGCTGCCCGGCGATCATGAGGCGCCGCGCCGGGCTGGCAACCGGGTGGCGTCTCATGATCCGCGAGCTGGGGGCAAGCATCAGCCACCCTCGTGCCGCTGCCCAGCGATCATGAGGCGCCGCGCCGGGCTCGCAACCGGGTGGCGTCTCATGATCCGCAATCCCGGACCGCTGGTCGGCGGTCGCGGCCCTCGAGCACGCCAATGAGCGCGCTCCTGCGCCGCCAACGGCCGTCATCCGGACGATCAGGGGCTAGTCCACTCCGCCTATGCCGAAGATGGCCCGAGTTGACCATTTCGGACATCCCTCTCAACGTGCACTATTGCCGTAGAGATCCGAGACCTCTCGGTTTCTGCCCACCGAGGCCGACGGAAAGGCCCATCCGATGACCACGCGTACTCCAGACGCCGAGCCCCTGTTGACCCCTGCCGAGGTCGCGACCATGTTCCGGGTCGACCCCAAGACGGTCACCCGCTGGGCCAAGGCCGGCAAGCTCACCTCGATCCGCACGCTCGGCGGCCACCGCCGCTACCGCGAGTCCGAGGTCCGCGCCCTGCTGGCGGGGATCCCCCAGCAGCGCACCGACGGCTGAGCCCGAACAGCACACTTCTCGACGCCGCACTCCGGGGGGACGACCCCCGGTGTGCGGCGTCGTGCATGTCCGGTGCAAGCCGGCTGCAAGTGACCCACCAGTGCCCGAGCGCAAGGTGACCCAGTCACCACCCGCCCGCACGCACTGGAGCCCAGCATGTCTCGTGTCCTGCACCGCCTCGGAGGCTTCGCCGCCCGCCACCCCTGGCGGGTGATCGGGGCCTGGCTGGCCGCCGCCGTCCTGGTCCTCGGCCTGGCCGGCTCCGTCGGCGGCACGCTCAACGACGACTACGTCATCCCCGGCACGAGCAGCCAGCGGGCCTACGACCTGCTCCAGGACAAGTTCCCCGCCTTCGCCGGCGCCGACGCCCGGGTCGTCGTCCACACCGACCAGGGCACCCTCGACCAGAGCGCCCTCGACGCCGCCCGGCAGCGGCTGTCGGACACCGTCGACCACGTCTCGCAGGTCGCGCCGCCCGTCGTCAGCGAGGACGGCGCCACCGCGGTGATCACCGTGCAGTACGACGTGCCGGTGACCGACTTCAAGGACGACAGCGGCATGGTCCAGCTCGAGGACGCCGCAGCCAACCTCACCGGGCGGGGCTACCAGGTCGAGCTGGGCGGCCAGATGCCGGAGAACATCAGCAGTCCCGGCGGTACGGCCGAGCTGGTCGGCATCGGCCTGGCGCTGCTCATCCTGTTCCTGGCCTTCGGCTCGTTCGTGGCCGCCGGGCTCCCGATCGGCGTCGCGCTGGTCGGCCTCGGGATCGGCTCCGGCGGTGTCACCCTGCTGGCCGCCCTGACCGACGTCACGACCATCGCGCCCACCCTTGCCTCGATGATCGGGATCGGCGTCGGCGTCGACTACGCCCTGTTCATCGTGACCCGGCACCGGGACGCGCTGGCCCGCGGCCTGTCGGTGCCGGACGCGGCCGCCGAGGCCACCGCGACCGCCGGGCAGTCGGTCTTCTTCGCCGGGGGCACCGTCCTGCTGGCCCTGTCCGGCCTGCTGTTTACCGGCGTACCGAACTTCCGGGCCATGGGCTACGCCCCGGGCCTCGTCGTCCTGCTCATCGTGGCCGCCGCGGTCACGCTGCTGCCGGCCCTGCTCGGCCTGGCCGGGATGCGGGTCTACAGCCGCAAGGCCCGCCGCACCGTGCACCTCGAGGCGGCCGCGTCGCACTCGCCGACCGCCGCCCGGCTGGCGCACGCGGTGGCCGGCCGGCCGGTGGCCTGGATGGTCGGCTCCGCGGTGCTGCTGCTCGCGCTCGCGGCGCCGGCCCTGGGCATGAAGCTCGGCAACGCCGACGCGGGCAACGAGGCCGAGTCGACCACGATCCGCCAGGCGTACGACCTGGTGGCCGACGGCTTCGGGCCGGGGGCCAACGCGCCGCTGCTGGTCGCGCTGGACGTCGACAAGGTCGGCGGCGAGGCCGGCATCGACGCGCTCACCGACGAGCTGGCGGCGACCCGCGGGGTCGGGGCCGTGTCGCCGGTCCAGCTGTCGCCCGACGGCTCGGCCGCGGTGGTCACCGTGACGCCGACTCACGGGCCGCAGGACGACGCGACCATCGCGCTGCTCGACCGGATCCGGGCCGAGCTGCCCGAGGGCGCCGAGCTCGGCGGCTTCACCCCGGGGATGACCGACTTCACCGACCGGCTCTCGGCCAACCTCTGGAAGATCGTGGCCGTCGTGCTCGCCGCGTCCTTCGTGCTCATGGTGCTGGCCTTCCGCTCGATCGTGGTGCCCGTCAAGGCGGCGCTGGTCAACCTGCTCTCGATCGGGGCGGCTTACGGCGTGATGACGATGGCCTTCCAGACCGACCGGGGTGCCCACCTGCTCGGCCTGCCGGACTCGGTGCCGATCGCGCCGTACGTGCCGGTGCTGATGTTCGCGATCCTGTTCGGGCTCTCGATGGACTACGAGGTCTTCCTGCTCAGCCGGGTCCGCGAGGAGTACCTGCGGACCGGTGACAGCAAGGCCTCGGTGGTCGCCGGCCTGTCCTCGACCGCGCGGGTCATCACGTCGGCCGCGCTGATCATGGTTGCGGTGTTCCTGGGCTTCGCGCTGGACCCGGGCGTGGCCATCAAGATGATCGGCCTCGGCCTGGCCACCGCCATCGCGGTGGACGCGACCGTCGTCCGGCTGGTGCTCGTGCCGGCGACGATGACGCTGCTGGGGGCACGCAACTGGTACCTCCCCGCCTGGCTGGACCGGGTGCTGCCGAACGTCGACCCGCACGGCAGCGTCCCGACCGGCAGCGCGGTGGTGGAGATCCCGGAGCCGCGCCGGGAGCGGGTGCCCGTCTAGCCGACCGAGGTGGCCCGGCGGACGCTGAGCGTGACCGCGGCCAGCGCGGTGTAGACACCGGCCGAGAACCGGTCGACCACCCGCAGCCGCACGGCCGGGAGCAGCCTGCGCAGGCTGCCCCCGGCCAGCGCCCAGCACGAGTCGAGGGCGGCGGCCAGCGCGATGAACAGCAGCCCGAACACCAGCAGCTGGGCCCACAGCGGGCCGCCGTCGGGGCTCACGAACTGCGGCAGGAAGGCCAGGTAGAACATGGCGGTCTTGGGGTTGAGGGCGCCCACCAGCAGCCCGCGCCGGAACGCGGTGAGCGGCCGGAGAGCTGCCGGACCCGCCGGGTGCAGGTCGGCCAGGGTGCCCTCGGACCGGGCCCGGACGGAGCGCCAGGCCATCCACAGCAGCCACCCGGCGCCCACGACCTTGACGGCCGTGAACAGCTCGGCGCTGGCCGCGATGACCGCCGAGATACCGACCACGGCGCCCACGACGTGCACCAGGTAGCCGCTCTCGACGCCCGCGGTGGCCGCCAGCCCGGTCCGCCGGCCGCCGCGCAGCGTGGTCGCCAGGATGAAGGCCACCGACGGCCCGGGGAACAGGATCAGGGGGATGCTCGCCGTGAGGAACAGCAGCACCGAGGCGGTGGTGACCATCCGCCAGACGGTACGCCGGGAAAGTCGCCCGCCCCAGCGAGTTCGGTTGCCTAGGGTGGGCGTCGTCCGCGACGCGAGCACGGAAGGGCACCATCCGGTGAGCGAGCAGCAGCCCGCCCTGAGGCTCCGGGTGCTCGGGTCGATGGAGGCCGTGGGCGCCGACGGCGAGCGGCTCGACCTCGGCGGCCCCCGGCAGCGCGCGGTGCTGGCCGTCCTCGCCATCGCGCACGGCCGGGTGGTGGCGACCGACCGGATCATCGACGACCTGTGGCGCGGCGAGCCCTCCCCGAAGGCGATGGGCTCCCTGCAGGCCTACGTGTCGCACCTGCGCCGGGCGCTCGAGCCGGGCCGGGCCGCCCGGACCGCTGCCCGGGTGCTCGTCAGCGCCGCGCCGGGCTACGCCCTGCACCTGCCGGACGACGCGGTGGACGCGTGGGAGTTCGAGCGGCTGGTCCGCGACGCGCTGGCCGGCCGCGACGGGGACCCCGGTCCGGTGGCCGCGGCGCTGGACCGCGCGCTCGGGCTGTGGCGCGGCGACGCCTACGCCGGGTTCCTGGACGAGGAGTGGGCGGCCCCGGAGTCGGCCCGGCTCGCGAGCCTGCACACGATGGCGATCGAGGCCCGGGCCGAGGCGCTGCTCGCCCTCGGCCGGCCGGCCGAGGTGGTGGCCGACCTCGAGGGCGTGGTGGCCGCGCACCCGTTGCGGGAGGACGCCTGGCGGCTGCTCGCGCTCGGCCTGTACCGCAGCGGCCGCCAGGGCGACGCGCTGTCCGTGCTGCGCCAGGCCCGGGACCTGCTCGCCGACGAGCTCGGCGTCGACCCGGGGCCGGCACTGGCCCGGCTGGAGGCCGACGTGCTGGCCCAGTCGCCCGACCTCGACCGACCCGCACCTGCGCCGACGGCGGGGCGGGCCGCGCCCGTCGTACCGGCTGCTCCGCCTGCTCCGGCTGTTCCTGCCGGGCCAGGTGACGTGGACGCGGCGCCGGCGCCCGCGTTCGTCGGCCGGGTGGCCGAGCTGGACGCGCTGGCGGGAGCCGCCCGGCGGGCGACGGCCGGGGGGCCGCAGGTGGTGCCGGTGCTGGTGGCGGGTGACCCGGGCGCGGGCAAGTCCGCGCTGCTGGACACCGCGGCCCGCAGGCTGACGGCTGACGGCTGGCAGGTGGCCTGGGGCCGCTGCCCGGAGGTCGAGGGCGCCCCGCCGGCATGGCCCTGGACCGAGCTGCTGCGCGGTCTCGCGGTGGCGCACCCGCCGTCGGACGAGCTGGCACCCGTGCTCGCGCCCCTGCTCGACGACGCGGCGACCCGGCCGACCGGGCCGGACGCCGTGGCGCAGCGGTTCTACCTGCACCGGGCCGTCGGTGGCTACCTCGGCGAGGTGGCCGGCGCCGCGCCGCTGTTGCTGCTGCTCGACGACGTGCACCGCGCCGACCCCGAGACGCTGGACCTGCTGACGGCCGTCGTCGAGGCGGTCCGGAACAGCCCGGTCGTCGTGGTGGCCGCCTTCCGGAGCGACGAGGTCGAGGCCCGGCTGGCTGACACCGTGACTGCGTTGGTGCCGCTCGATCCGGTCCGGGTCCAGCTCGGTGGACTCAGCGCCGACGAGGTCACCGAGCTGCTCGCGACGCTGTCCGGCGGCGACCTGGACGGCAGCCTGACCGCAGCCATCATGGACCGCACCGACGGCAACCCGTTCTACGTCCGGGAGACCACCCGCCTGCTCGCGAGCGAGGGGCGCCTGGTCGCGGTGGCGGAGGTGCCGGCCGGGGTCCGCGACGTCATCCGGCGCCGGATCGCCCGGCTCCCGGCGCACGCGCAGACGGTGCTGCGGCTGGCGGCCGTGGTCGGCCGCGAGATCGACGTGGACGTGCTGCTGGGCGCCGACGACGGCGACGAGGCGGCGGCGCTCGACGCGGTCGAGGCCGGGGTGATGGCCGGGCTGCTGGTCGAGCCCGCGACCGGGCGGCTGCGGTTCGCCCACGCACTGGTCCGCGACACGATCTACGACGACATCTCCCGGCTGCGCCGGTCCCGGCTGCACGGCCGGATCGCCGACGTGATGGAGCGGGTCGGGTCCACCGACTACGCCGGCCTGACCCACCACCTGCACGCGGCCGGGTCGCCGGTCGCGACCGCGCGGGCCGTCGGCTACGCCGTCCGCGCTGCCGAGCAGGCCGAGGCACGGTCCGCGCTGTCGACGGCGATCGAGCTGTGGGCCCAGGCCGTCGCCCTGCACGAGCGCATCCCGGACGCCGACCCGCGCGAGCGGGTGGACCTGCATGTGCGGCTGGTCCGGGCGCACGGCAACGCCGGCAGCCTGAAGCTGCGCGACGCCGTGCACCGCGCGATCGACGAGGCCGCGGCCACCGGCGACACGATGCTGGTGGCCCGTGCCGTCACGGCCTGGGACGGCGCCCTGTTCTGGAGCCAGCACGTCTACGGCGCCACCGACCTCAAGCTGCTCGAGTGGATCGGGGTGGCCCTGGCCGAGGTGCCCGACACCGAGGTCGGGCTGCGGTCGCGGCTGCTGGCCTGCCGGGCGCTGGAGCTCGAGGGGTCATACGACGACGCGGGGTACGAGTCGGCCCTCGAGGCCGTGGCGCTGGCCCGGTCGCTACCGGCCGACGGCGCCGCGACCGCGTTCGCCCTGATGTCACTGCTCGCCCACCTGCGCGGGCCGCGGCTCTCCGAAAGCCGCGACTCGGTTATCCAGGAGCTGCACGACGTGGCCGAGGAGCACAAGCTCGGCGGCTACCACACCCTCGCGCACTACCTGCACTTCGACTACTGGTTCGCCCGCGGCGACGTCGAGGAGGCCTACGCCCACGAGCGCGGGGCCATCCGGCTGGCCCGGCAGCTGCACCAGCGCGACGCCGAGCTCGCCAACAGCTTCATCACCCCACTGCTCTCGCTGGTGCACGGCGACTACGAGGCGGCCGAATCGGCGTACGGCGTGGTGCTGGACGAGTTCGAGGCCAGCGGCGCACCCCAGAAGGGGATGCGCTGGGCCTGCCCGTACACCGTGCGGCACGCCCAGGGCCGGCTGGCCGAGGTCGTCGACGCGACCCGCCGGGCGGCCGAGACGATCCCCGCGGCCGGCGAGCCGTCGCTGGTCCGGGCCCTGCTCGCCGCCGGTGAGGTCGACGAGGCTCGCGCGCTCTGGCACCGGCTGCCGCCGCAGCGGCCGGACGAGTTCTGGCAGTTCTTCACGATCCTGCGGGCCGAGTCCGCCGTGCTGCTCGGTGACGACGCGTTCGTGGCGCAGGCGTACGACGACTTGCTGCCGTTCAGCGGCTGGCTGGCCGGCGGCGAGGGAGCCGTGTTCGCCCTCGGGCCGATGGACGCCACCCTCGGCTGGCTGGCCGAGCAGCTGGGCCGGCCCGACGACGCCCGGCGGCACTGGACCGGCGCCCTGGCGATGGCCGAGCAGCTCGGCTGGCCGCAGCGGGTCGCCGAGGCCCAGGCCGCCCTCGCCCGCCTCGCCTGAGTGAGTCCGCCGCCCCTGCCTCGCCCGGTCGCCGTTGCCCCCGATTTCGCCAGATCGGACTGATTCCGCAGCGTGCCGGTGACCCAACACGTATCCCTTCCTGGCAGAACGGCGGGTAAGCCTGGCCGGCCAGTCGCGCCCGCTCTTTCTCACGCCCCAAGCAAGCCGAGAGGGATGACTGCGACACCATCGCGGCGGCGATAGGCCGCGGGTCCGGTCGTGAGGACGGCGCAGTCGAGCAGGTCGTCACCCAACTGCTCCCGGAGCCACAGCAGATGCCGTACGTCGTGGTCCTCGACGCTGCTGGCCAGCTTGACCTCGAAGGCCACCACCTTCTTGTCCTCGTCACGCTCGACGATGAGATCGACCTCGTGACGGCCGTCGTGGTCGCGCAAATGCGAGACGCGAGCGCCGACCGGACCCGCGAACACCCGCACCGACAAAGTCGCGAGGCTCTCGAACAGCTGCCCGAGGAAGGTGCCGTCGGCGGGGGTGAGCGCCTCAGCACTGCCAGCCAGGAGTTGAGCCCGCGTCGCGCCTACCAGGCGGGCTGAAAGCGCCGGGTCAGCCAGGTGATGCTTCGGGCTCTGGGTGAGTCGACTGAGGTGGCTTCGGGTGGGGAGCCAGGCGGGGAGATCATCCAGGATCCGCAGCCTCGTAAGCACGTCGATGTACGGCAGGGTCGTCGTCTTCGCAGGCTTGTTGTCCTGCCCGGCCGACGCTGCGTCGCGGAGGCGGTCCCACGAAGTGTTCGTCCCGGTGGCAGCTGCATAGGCGCGCAGCCAGGCCATCAAGCTCGCCGGGCGCCGTACCTTCAGACCCGCCTCGACCATGTCCGCGTCCACGATCCGCTCGAGATACCCGTCGAGCTGCGTGCGGAGGGCGTGGCCGGTGAGGTGCTGCATCCCGGGGAAGCCCGACGCGAGGATGTGGTCGGTGTAGTCCCCGAGGCCCAGGTCGCACGTCGCGGACAGGCCGGCTGTGCCGCTGAACAGCCCGTCCAGGCTGACTGTCCCGGGACTGGCCCCCCGTTCGGGCAGGGTTAATGGGCGCACCCGGAGCGAAGTGATCCGGCCGGCCCCGGAGTGCGTACCCCCGGCTGGGGCAGAGCCAGTGAGCAGGAACTGCCCGGCAGACATGTCGTCGTCCGCGGCAGTGCGCACCGCGTCCCACAGGGCGGGAACTCGCTGCCACTCGTCCAACAGGACCGGGCGCGGGCCGGCAAGTAGGACGTCCGGGTCGGCCTCGGCCACGGACGCCGTCCCCGGCCTGTCCAGCCGGTACACCGTTTCAGCCCGCTGGAGCGCAGTTGCCGTCTTCCCGACCGCCTTGGGCCCGTCCAGCAGCACGGCCGGCAGTTGGGTTAGCAACCGGTCGAGCTCGGCGTCGACGACGCGTCGCACGTAACCGCTACGAAAGTCTGTCTCCTCAACTTCGCCGACCACAACGGTTACGCTACCATCCACACAGGTTTTACGCTACTTGTCACGCACTATGTACCCTACTGTTTACGCGCTACCTACACTACTTCTCACGCAAGTTAGACGCTACTTTTCACGCAGAGGTAGCCGCTACTTTCAAATAAAGGTATCCGCCATTTTGCTGCACGGTTTCGCCGCCGCCGTCTTGCCGATCTTCATCTTGTTCTTCTTCATCATCGTGATCACCATCTTGATGATCACCATGCTCAGCACCTTCGTGATCTTCGCCTTGCACATCCTCTTCAACGCGGTGCGCTCTTTTGTCTTGATCGTGACGTGCATGGCTGGCCCGGGTGGCAGACAACGGACATGCGAGGACTCCCGAAGGCGAGCCGCGTCAGTCGCCCAGAGCCGCCTTGCGGGTGCGCCGGAAGCCCGGTCGGCTGACCGCGAGCAGCACCCGGAGCGGGAAGCCGGCCTTGCGGAGCAGGATCGAGGCCTCGGCCGGGGTGGCGTGGTGGGCCAGCCACGCGACCACCCAGCGCAGGTGGATGAACGCGACCCCGCGCCGCAGCTCCTCCTCGGCGCGGGCGTAGTCGCGCACCGACACGAACCTGGTGATGACCGGGAACACCTCGCGCTCCTCCTCGCCGATGTGCTCGTCGAGGAGGGCGAACATCTCGGTCATCGCGCTGGCCAGCCGGCAGGCGGCCTCGAGGTCGTCGGGGGCGGTGGCGAGGGCGGTGGCAGCGGTGCGCGCGCGGGCCAGGATCGGGTCGATCACGCCGTGGTCGTCGGTCAGCTCGCCGAGGTCGACGGCGGCGCCCGCGGAGGCCGCGATCACCGGCCAGATGATCCGGTCCTCGGCGTCGTGGTGGGTGTGGATCTCGTGGCAGAGCTCACCGACGTACTCCCGCAGTGCGGTGGCCCGGGCCGCCGTCAGAACCACGGAGCCGCCGGCAACCCGGTCGGCCAGGTCGGCCACCGCGCGGGTGTCCGCCAGCATCGCCCGGTGCACCAGTCGGTAGCCGGTGAGGTCCACCTCCGGCTCGCCGTCGCGACGCGGGGTCACCGCGGGGGTGGTGCTGCTGGACATCGGGAGCCTCCGGGCGGGGCAGGGATCGGACAGCCCCAACTTTCCCCGGCGGCGCTTGCGGCTGACTTGAGGTCGGCTGCCGTGGGCCCACTTGCAGGCCGCTTGGACGGCGGATCCAACCGCGAGCCAAGTTGATCACAAGGTCCCTCCGCGACGGTCTCCCCCGACACACGGAGACCGACCAGAGGAGAACCTCCGATGCGATCCCACTTGCCGCGACCCGCCCGGACCGGGCGCCGCGTCACCCGGCTGTTGTCGGGGCTGCTCACCGCAGCCCTGGGCGCCGGCCTGCTCGTCGCCGCCCCGACCGCCGCGCACGCCGCGGGCAACAGCCTCGTGCTGCCGGGTGGCGGCGAGTACGTCGAGCTCGGTGCCAACGCCGCGCTGTTCATCGACGGCTCGATCACCTTCAACGACCACTGCACCTCCGACGGCGAGGGCGGCGTCGACGACTTCGTCTACCCGGCGACCGACGTCTACATCGTCGACGCCGGCGCGGACGAGGACGGGGCTGAGCTCAAGGATGCGGCCGGCGGCTCCGCGAACACCATCGTGGGCACCGGCTCCGGCGCCTTCCTCGGCGAGCTCATCGCGGCCGTCTACCCGAGCGGGAAGCTGGGCGACGGCGAGTACGACATCGTCTACGACACCTGCCAGGACGGGAAGGTCAGCGAGAGCGACGAGATCTTCTCCGACGCGATCGTGGTCGACGTGGCCGACGGGGAGATCCCGCCGGTCGACCCGTCGATCCAGCGGCTCGAAGGAGAGGGCGCGGCAGGAGTACGTCGCGTGGCTGCAGATGCACATCGGCATGACCGCGCTGTTCAGCCTCGAGGACGCCAAGGAGCTCGCGGCGTGCATCCTGGAGGCGAACGTCGACTGCCTCGCCGAGATCGTGCTGGGTCTGTGGACCGAGGGCGACCCCTACTCCGCCGCGGTCGACGACTTCCAGGACCAGGTCCTGTCGCTGATCGCCAACCGCGCTGCGAACTACGGCGCGATCTGGCAGGACCCGGCCGACCCGCAGTTCGACCAGTTCACAACAGTGGAGCCGAAGAACGTCACCGCACCGCCGTTCGTCGGCTCGCCGGTGCCGGACGCCTTCGCGGCGATGACCGAGCCGCTCGCCCAGGAGGGTGCGCTGTCCGACGCGTTGCTGCACGCGCTCGAGCGCTACCAAGGTGCGCAGGCCAAGGGCGACACCGAGTGGGCGTTGAAGCAGGCCCGTGCGGTGCGCGACCTGTCGACCGCTCTGGACGAGCACCTCGGCACCGACCACTCGGTCGCCGACCTGCGCGCCGCCCTCGCGTCCCGGTCCACCGCACTCGACGCGACGCTCGCCGACGGCCGAGCCGTCATCAACCGGATCCGCACCAGCGGGTTCACGCCCGCCGAGCAGCAGGTGCTGGTCAACCGCGGACTGTCGAAGGCCGACATCCGCAAGGCCGAGGACTCGTTCGTGGCTCGCGGCCCGGCGTACCCGATGACGACCGCGGACCTGCTCGCCCAGCTGGACGCGGTGCTCGCCGCGCAGAGCGATATGCGGGACGCGCTGCAGGAGTCGGCACAGGGCTGGGACGACCTGGTCACCGCCCTCGAGGACCGCGTCCACGACGGCGCGCCCGAGGCCGACGCCGGCGGTCCGTACACCACCGCCGACGGCGCGGTGACCCTCGACGGCACCGGCTCCACGCCGTCCAAGCGCGCGGCGCTCGTGCGCAGCTACGCCTGGGACCTCGACGGCGACGGTGCGTACGACGACGCGACCGGACCCACGCCGGCCGTGCACGTCGCGACCTCCCGGACGGTCGGGCTGAAGGTCACGGACGACAACGGCTTCCAGGGTGTCGACACCGCCCGGGTCGTCGTCACCGGCGGCGACCGCGCGCCGGTCGTGTCCGCGGTCACGCCCACGTCGACCCGGCCGACCGTCGACGGTCGGGACGCCGAAGACGTTCAGCGTCACGGCATCCGACCCGGACGGCGACTCGCTCTCCTACCGCTGGACCGTCGACGGGACGCAGGTCGGGACGACCGGCTCGCTCGACTACGACCCGACCGCCGCCGACGTCGGCACGCCACCTGGTGACCTCGACGGTCACCGGCGCCCGCAAGGCGACCAGTCGCACCTGGGTGGTGTCGGTCCTGCGGGCCGACGCCGACCTGGACGGCTGGACCGTCCCCGGCGACTGCGACGACTCGGTCGCCGTCGTGCACCCGGGCGCCATGGAGCTGCCCGGCAACGGCGTCGACGACGACTGCGACGCCGGCAGCCCGGACGCACCGGTCGGCGGCGTCACCGGGACCATGTGGTCCTGGGGCATCGGGGTCGGCACCGGTCAGAACACGTTCACCGACCAGTACTCGCCCAAGGCGGTCGACCTCGGCCAGCCCGTGCGGGCGATCGAGAGCACGCCACGCCGGCGGGTACGCCGTGCTCGAGGACCGCACGGTCAGGGCCGTGGGGCCAGAACTTCGACGGCTCGGTGGGCGACGGCAGCTACGACGTGCGTCGGAGCCCGGTCCTCGTCCCCGGCCTCTCCAGGTCAAGGAGGTCGCGGCCGACGAGATCGTCGGTGCTCGCGCTGCGCACCAACGGCACCGTGGTCGCGTGGGGCAGCAACGTCAACAAGCAGCTCGGCGACGGCAGCACGGTCGCCACCCGGCCCGACGCCGGTCGACGTCCTCGCGCCCGACGGCACGCCGCTCGACCGGCATCGCGTCGGTCGAGGCCGGCGAGTCCACGTCGTACGCCGTCACCACCGACGGCCGGGTCCGCAACTGGGGCGTCGTGCACTGCGACGGCACGGCCTCGGCCGACCTGGTGACCCGGACCAACGTCGCGGACCTCAACCCGCTGTTCGGCACCGGCAACGTGCAGATCGCGTCCGGTGACGGTGGCGGTGCGCTGGCCCGCAAGGCCGACGGCTCGGTGTGGTCGTGCAACTCGTACACCCAGCTCAACGCCCGCCCTGGGACCAACAACGCCGCGGTGACGCCGGCGAAGATCCCGACGCTGTCGGGCATCGTCGACGTCGCGATGGGCAGCTCGCCACGCGGTGGCGCTGGACGGCAACGGCGAGGTCTGGACCTGGGGCAAGAACCTCAACAACGTCCTCGGCGTGCTCGGCCTGGCCTCGGGCGCGGAGCAGCTGACCCCGGTCAAGGTTCCGCTTCCCGCGGGTCCGCCGGTGGTCGACGTCGAGGTCGACTACTCGGACACCACCTTCGCCACCCGGGCCGACGGCACGTGCTGGTGTGGGGCGACAACAACAACGGCAGCGCGGGCGTGGGGAACACCGACTACAACGTGGTCGGCACCCCGCAGGTCGCGCTGGGTGGTGGCCGGGCCATCGCCCTGGCCGGTTCGGTCTGGAACGGCCTCGCGATCGTCCGGCCGGCCGACGACCCGGCAGTTCGAGCCGCCCGGCGCAGTACGTGTCGGCGTCGGTGGCGGACACGACGGTAGGCGAGGCGACCGGAGGGTCGGCGTCGATGACGCTGTCCGGGCCCGCGCCGTACGACCTGGTGGTGACCTACCGGGTCGGCAACGGCCCGCAGCAGTCCGCTCCGGTGGCGAAGGGTGCCGACCAGCGCCGCGCTGCCGATCGTCGGTCAGCGACGACGCGCTCGACGAGGACGACGAGCAGCTGCCGCTGCAGGTGCTGTCGGTCTCGCACTCCGTGCCGGTCGACGGCGGCGCCGCCGTGGTCACGGTGGCCGACGACGACGCCGCACCCTCGGTGTCGGTCGGCTCGCTCTCGGTCGACGAGGGCGTCGACGTCGCTCACCGACGTGTCCGTGCCGGTGACCCTGTCTGCGCCCAGCGGCAAGGACGTCGAGGTGTCGTGGTCGACCGCGGACGGGACGGCGACCTCGCCGGACGACTTCGCCGCGGCCCACGGTGTCGCGATGATCCCGGCCGGTCGAGACGTCGGCCGTGCTGCACCTCTCGGTCGTCGGCGACATCCTCGTCGAGGCCGGACGAGGAGCTAGCCGTGCAGCTGACCGACCCGGTCAACGCCACGCTCGGCCACCCGACCGGCACCGTCACGCTTGCGCGACGACGACGTGCTGCCGGTGTCGGTCTCCGACGCCGCGGTCGTCGAGGGCACCGGTGGCACGACGCCGCTGACGTTCACGGTGTCGACGCCCACCGCTCCCGGCGGGCGAGACGGCGACGGTGCCGTTCGAGGTCGTCGGCGGGACGGCGGAGGTCGGGTCGGACGTGGTCGCGGCCAGCGGCACCGTCGAGCTGACCTCGGCGTCACCGGCCCGGCCGGTCACCGTGCAGGTGGTGGCCGACGGCGTGGCCGAGGCGGTGTCGGTGGAGACGTTCCGGCTGGTGCTCGGTCACGACCTGGTCGACCAGCGCTCGGCGCCCGGTCGTGGTCGGCGGGCTACGGCACCGGACGGGTCACCGATGACGACGTACGCGTGTCGGTGGACGCCGGCACGGACGTCACTGGCATGGAGGGTGCCGCGGTCGCCATCAGCGGCGCCGCGTCCGGCCCGGCCACCTGGTCGGTCAGCAACCCGCTGTGCACGGTCGCCGACCCGTCAGCGCTCTCGACCACCGTGCGCTGCGTCGACGACGCGCAGGCGACCCTGACGCTGACGGTCGACGGCAGCCAGCCGTCGGCGTCGGACACGGCCGCCCTGACGGTGTCGAACGTGGCGCCGTCGCTGGTTGTGACCGCTCCGGCAGCCGGTACGTCGGTGCCGGTGGGCCAGCAGGTCACGGTTGCCACGACCGTGTCCGACCCGGGCGCCGACGACGTCACCTGCACGGTGGCGTGGGGCGACGGGGCGACGTCGACCGGCTGCTCTCCCTCGCATGCGTTCGCCGCGGCGGGCGGTCGGACCGTCACGGTGACGGCCGACGACGGCGATGGCGGCATCACGGTGCGGTCGGTGCCGCTGACGGTGACCGCACCGGATCCGGACCCGCAGCCGCAGGCCTGGCCGTGGCAGGGCTTCGTCGCCCCGGTCGACAACCTGCCGGTGGTCAACGTCACCAAGGCCGGCTCGACCGTGCCGCTGAAGTTCGCGGTCGGCGGCAACCGTGGGCTGGGCATCTTCGCGGCCGGCTACCCGGCCTCGGCGGCGCACACCTGCGGGTCCAGCGTCACCGACCAGCTGGAGGAGACGGCGACGCCGGGTGAGTCCACCCTCACCTACGACGCGGCCACCGGGCGGTACCAGTACAACTGGCAGACCCAGAAGTCCTGGGCCGGCCAGTGCCGCACCCTGACCCTGAAGCTCGCCGACGGGTCGGTCCACACCGCGGAGTTCCGCCTGAAGTAGGCGCGGATCCGCCCGCGCTCGGCACGCGATGGCCCTCCGCACCAGGCTCCAGCCCTGGTGCGGGGGGCCGTCGCCGTTCGTGGTGCCGGCATGACCTCTCGCCGGTGACCATGATCGTGACCCCGCCCCACAGTGGTGCCCGGCCGGTCCCGCGTTCGAGCGTGGCGCTCGCCGCTGCGCCCCGCTGCGACCGGCGCACTGTGGGGGCTGGGAACGACCTTGAGGCGGCCGGCCCACGTTCTGATGGAATTATCTCTGGCTAACGACAGTTCAGCGATATATCGTTAGGATCAGCCTGACGATCCGATCCACAAGGAGAACTGTCATGAGTGCCATCCACGTGCACCTTCCCCTGCCGGCCGCACCACCCCCGTGGTCCCGCCGCCAGGACACCACCCTGCCCCGCCCGCCGCGCTCGCGCCGGCGCGGCCGGGCGTTCACCGAGACCGACCAGCCGGACGAGGGTCCGACCGGCCGGGGCCGCGGCCGCGGCCACGGTCGAGGCGGTCGCGGCCGCCGCGGCGGGCCCGGCTTCGACGGTCCCGGCTTCGGTCCGGGCTTCGGCCCCGGCCCCGGCCGCCGGCGGGCGCCGCGCGGCAACGTCCGCAACGCCGTCCTGGCGCTGCTCGCCGAGGAGCCGCTGCACGGCTACGCCGTGATCGGCCTGCTGGCCGAGCGCAGCGGCGGGCTGTGGCGACCCTCGCCCGGCTCGGTCTACCCCGTCCTCGCCCAGCTGCAGGAGGAGGGCCTGGTCACCGCCGAGGAGGCGGACGGCCGCAAGGTCTTCGCCCTCACCGACGCGGGCCGGGCCCACGTCGCCGAGCACGCCGACGAGCTGCGCGAGCCGTGGACCGCGGCCGAGTCCCGGCACCGGGACCGCGCGGTCACCCTGTTCGACACCATGCGCGGGCTCGGCGGCGCCGTCCGCGAGGTCGCCCGCGGCGGCAGCGAGGCCCAGGTCGAGGCGGCCCGCGCCGTGCTCGACGGTGCCCGCCGGTCGATCTACCGGATCCTCGCCGAGGACCCGACCGACCAGCCCGAGCCCGACCAGCCCGCGACCGACTAACCGCCGTCAGACCGCGGCGAAGGCGGGCGGGTAGACCAGCCGGCCGCGGACCGCGGGGTCGTACGCCGAGAGCGGGTACACCTGGCCGGCATCCCGCGGCGCCCAGTCCGGCAGGTCGATCGTGACGCCCAGCGTCGCGGGCGTCGCGGAACCCGAACCGCGGGTAGTACGCCGGGCTCCCCTCGAGGGTCACCAGCGCCGCGCCGGTGGCGTCGGCCCGCCGCAGCGCCTCGACCACCAGCGCCGACCCGACGCCCTGCCGCTGCACGTCCGGCCGCACCGCCAGCGGCGACAGGGTCAGCACGTCCCAGGCGGAGGCCGTCCTCGACCAGCTCGGCGTGGCTGATCATCACGTGCCCGACCACCTCGTCGCCGCGGCGGGCGACCAGCGCCAGCTCGGGCTCGTACTGCGGCGAGGCCCGGATCAGCTCGACCAGGTCGGCCACCTCCGGGTGGTCGGCGAACGCGGCGGCCACTACCCGGCGTACGGCCTGGTGGTCGGACTCCCGCTCCGGCTCGATCACGGTCTCGATGTCAGTCCCGCCTGTTTCGATGAGTTCGGGTCGCTCGGAGGGTCGCAGCCCCCGAGGACCGGTGTCGACAGACTTTGCGAAGGAGCACCTGCCATGACCACGATCTCCCTGCCGGAGCTGCAGTCCCAGGTCCGCGGCCGCGTGATCGGCCCGACCGACGAGGGGTACGACGGTGCGCGCACCATCATGCTCGGCGGCGCCGATCCGCGGCCGGCCGTCATCGTCCGGCCGGTGGACGACGCCGACGTGGCGAGCGCGATCCGGTATGCCCGCGAGGCAGGCCTGCCGCTCGCCGTCCGCAGCGGCGGGCACAGCGGCGCCGGCCACAGCACGGCCGACGGTGGCCTCGTCATCGACCTGCGCGACATGACCGCGATCGACATCGACGTCGCGGGCCGCACGGCCTGGGCCGAGGCGCGGTCTGACTGCAGTCGAGTTCACCACCGCGACCGCCGAGCACGGTCTCGCGGTCGGCTTCGGCGACACCGGGTCGGTGGGCCTCGGCGGCCTGACGCTGGGCGGTGGAGTCGGCTACCTGGCGCGCAAGCACGGCCTGACCATCGACCACCTGATCGCGGCCGACCTCGTCACCGCCGCCGGCGAGGTGCTGCGCGTCGACGCCCAGTCGCACCCCGAGCTGTTCTGGGCGATCCGCGGCGGCGGCGGCAACTTCGGTGTCGTGACCCGGTTCCAGTTCCGGCTGCAGGAGGTCGACCAGGTCGTCGGCGGAATGCTGATCCTGCCCGCCACGGCCGAGACCGTCGCGGGATTCATCGCGGCGGCCGAGGCGGCGGCCGAGGACCTGACGACGATCGCCAACGTGATGAACTGCCCGCCGATGCCGTTCCTCGCCGAGGAGCTGCACGGCAGTCTGGTGATCCTGGCCATCATGTGCTGGAGCGGCGACGTCGGCGAGGGGGAGGCCGCGATGGCGCCGTTCCGGGCGCTGGCCGAGCCGCTCGCCGACATGGTGCAGCCGATGCCCTACCCGCAGATCTATCCGCCGGACGACCCGGACTACCACCCCACCGCCGTGGCCCGGACGATGTTCGTCGACTCGGTCGACGAGGACGTCGCGGCACTGATCGTCGAGCGGCTGACGGCCTCCGACGCGTCGTTGCGCGCGGCGCAGCTGCGGGTGCTCGGCGGTGCGGTCGCCCGGGTGCCGGCGGACGCCACTGCCTACGCGCACCGGTCCAGCCGGATCATGGTCAACGTCGCTGCCTTCTACGAGGGCGCGGACGACCTGGCCCGACGCCGGCGCTGGGTCGAGGACCTGGTCGCCGACCTGCACCAGGGCGACGACGGCGCGTACGTGAACTTCGTGGCGGACGAGGGCCCGGAGCGGGTCCGCGCCGCCTATCCCGGAGCGACCTGGGACCGGCTGGCCGCGGTCAAGGCGACCTACGACCCGGCCAACCTGTTCCGGCTCAACCAGAACATCCCGCCCGCCGCCGCGAGCTAGTTCACTTTCTGCCGTCGTGATCCTCGCGAGCTAGCGTGGAAGGCGTTGATCCACGACTGCGAGGAGGCGACCCGTGCCGTTGACGGGTGAGTACCAGCCGAGCACGTCCGAGCGCACCCGCCGGCAGGTCGAGCTCTTCGAGCGGTCCAACGGCGTCGAAGGCAACACGCTGCGGGGGATGCCGGTTATCGTGCTGACCACCGTCGGCGCCAAGTCCGGCAAGCTGCGCAAGAACGCGCTGATGCGGGTGGAGCACGACGGGGAGTACGCCGTGGTGGCCTCCCTCGGCGGCTCGCCCACCCACCCGGTCTGGTACTACAACGTCGTCGCCAACCCGCACGTCGAGCTGCAGGACGGCGCGACCCGGCGTGACTACACCGCCCGGGAGGTCACCGGCGACGAGAAGGCGTTGTGGTGGGACCGAGCCGTGGCGGCCTACCCCGACTACGCCGCCTACCAGCGGCGGACCGAGCGGGAGATCCCGGTGTTCGTGCTGACCCCGACAGCTGCCTGAGCCAGCCGCCCTTAGCCGCCGAGGGTCGCGACGGTCTTCGCGATCCGGCGCTGCCGGGTCTCGGCGGTCTTCGCGTCCTCGACCCCGAGCACGTGCCGCCGCCGGTTGCTGTAGGACAGCTTCTCGAACGCCGTGGCCGCCGCAGGGTCCGCGGCCAGCGCCAACGCAAGGTCCGCAGGCACCACGACTTCCCGCGGCTCGGTGTCCAGCTCGAGCCGGACGTCGACGACATCTCCGGCCTCGACACCGGCCAGCCGTCGGTTCTCCACGCTGACCCCGACGAGGTACTCCCCGCCCATCACGGCAACCGAGCTGCGGTAGCTGTGACCGGCGATCGTCACCGTCACCGGTGGCCGCTTGCCCTGGCCGAGTCTCTCGACCACCTCGGGCGGCACCGAGATGCCGGCCGCCGTCTTGCCGTTCGAGCGGATCTCGGTCCGGAACACCTCTGCCATCGTCGACCTCCCTCGTGCGGACCGGGGCGACGCTACTCGTCACGGCGGCGGTCGACCACAGTGCATCGGTGCGGGTCGCATTCTCATCGCTAGGGTTCCGACGTGGGCGCCCGGCAGTCGGCTCGCGGCGGCTGGCCGCTGGTGCTCTGCTATGCCGCCGTGGCGGGCGCGTCGCAGCTGCTGTGGCTCACCTACGCGCCGGTGACCACGGCGGCGGCCGAGCACTACGGCGTCTCGGTGACCGCGATCGGCTGGCTGGCCAACGTCTTCCCGCTCCTGTACGTCGTGCTCGCGGTCCCGGCTGGTCTGGCACTCGACCGGCGCCCCGGGTCCGCACTGGGCTGGGGTGTCGGCCTGACCGCGCTCGGCGGCGTCGTGCGCCTGGCGGGCGACTCGTTCGGCTGGGCTCTTGCCGGGCAGCTCTTGGTGGCCGTGGCCCAGCCGTTCGTGCTCAACGCGATCACCGGCGTGGTGGCGGTGCTGCCGGAGCGATCCCGTCCGACCGGCATCGCGATCGGGTCCGGCGGACTCTTCCTCGGGATGGTGCTGGCTCTGGGAGCAGGTGCGGCGGTGGGTGGCGACCACCTTCACCGCGCTGATGGTGGGGGAGGCCGTGGTGGGGGTCGCGGCTGCCGCGGCCTTCCTGCTGGTGCGGCGCTCTGCCCCGGCTCCGGTCCCGGTCGAGTCCACCGAGCCCGGTGCCCTGCGCGAGGTGTGGACCGACCCGGTGCTGCGGCAGGTCGCGGCGCTCGCGTTCCTGGGCTTCGGGGTGTTCATCGCGCTGGTGACCTGGCTGCAGGCGCTGCTCGAGCCGCGCGGGGTGTCGGAGTCCAGCGCCGGCACGATCATCACCGTCGCGGTGGCCGTCGGTGCGGTGGGGTCGATGGTGCTGGCCGCCGTGCTCGAGGACCGCGGGGTCGAGGTGCTGCTGCTCCGGGCCGCCTTGGTCGTGGCGGTCGTCGGATGCGTGCTGCTTGCCGCAGCCACGGGTGCCACGGTCGCGGCCCTCGGTGCCGTGCTCGCGGTGCTGGCACTGCTCACCGCGCTGCCGTGGCTGCTGTCCCTGTGCGAGCGGCGCGCCGCCGGCTCGGTCGCCAGCGCGACCGCGCTGCTCTGGCTGGCCGGCAACCTCGGCGGGCTGCTAGTGGCCGTCGCGGTGGGTGGCCTGGTGGACCACCCGGCCGTGGCGTTCCTGCTGCTGGCTGCGGTGGCGCTCGGCGCGCTCCCGCTGGTGCGCGGCCGGGAGCTCGGCCTGACGTCGTAACGCGGCTCAGCGCTGCTGGGGTCCGTCCCAGGACCACTGCGGGATGCTCAGGCCCGCGGGGACGTCGTCGGCAGACTCCGGGTAGCGCGCCATGGCCGTGTCCGTCGCCCAGGCGAAGTAGTCGTGCAGCACCTGGCGCAGCCGCTCATTTGCACTGAGGCCGACGTCGTCCAAGGCTTGGTCGAAGCAGGCGACAGCCCGTCGGTCCATGCTGGGGGTGGAACCCGTGGCTGAAGGCGTGGCCGACCACCTCGTCGGCCATCACCCGGACGTGCCAGGCCGCGGCCAGGCGGAGCATGCCGGCGTCGCCGCCGGCCGCCTCGTAGACGCTCTCCACGCCCACGAGGATGCCGCGATCTCGGCGCATGCCGCCATCAGGCAGCCCAGGCAGCCGGCGCGAGAGTCCGGGGGGAGGAGGCTCTCGCGCCGGCGGCGGGCTACCGGTGCAAGCCCGGAGGGTCAGTCGTCGCAGTCCTCGAGCTCGATCTCGAGGATCACCTTGCGGACCTCGACCTCACGGACCCGCTGGCTGCGCCGGTTGAGGTAGCGCAGCAGCGTCTCGGCCATGTCGTCGGCCTTGGCGTCCGCACCGCAGCCGCAGTGCTCGTCGTGCTCGTGCCCGGGCTGGCCGGGAGCCGGGTTGTCCTTCGGCCCATGCCGTTGCGGGCGCACCAGCTTCGGATCCATCTGGTAGGTCATGCCGCCGATCAGGATGCCGTCGGCGCGAGCGGCCACCTGGATCGATCGGTCCTCCGCCTTCGCCACGTCGTCGGCGGTGAAGTCCTTGCCCTTGGCCAGGCTCATCAGGACCTCGCGGCTGTCGCCGGGGCGCAGGGTGAAGGCGCTGCCGCCCTTGCTGGTGATGTCGAGGCGC
Source organism: uncultured Actinomycetota bacterium (assembly GCA_963728425.1). Classification (GTDB taxonomy): domain Bacteria; phylum Actinomycetota; class Actinomycetes; order JACCUZ01; family JACCUZ01; genus JAVEDA01. Next base: position 170,792 of record CAVSKC010000002.1, on the reverse strand, counting down.
CAGTCGCGCTGCGTGAGCACACCCGGCAGCACCGACTCGATCTGGATGACCGCAGGCTTCGGCAGCGGGTTCTTGACCTCGAAGGACAGGCCGGCGAACTCCTCGACCAGCCCGGTCGTACCGCCTCCGGGCACCGGCGCCACGTTGCGCTGGCCGATGTTGTTGTCCTGCGGTACGAGCCGCCACTCCGGGATCGAGTTGCCGGGTGCAATGTTGTTGACGTTGCTGGCGTCGCCGGTGGCGGACACGATCATGAACATGCACTCGTGGCCGACGTGCCGCGGGGTCCACGCGAACGGGCCGACCACGATGGTGCCGCTGTTGTTCGCAGGCACGTCGGCGCCGGACAGCTGCGCCGTGGTCATCGGGATCCAGTCGTTCGGGTAGGACAGCCCGGCCGCAGGGTTGGCGTGGTACGCCTTCACCACCACGCCGGTGGCGGTCTGGGTGCCACGGTTGCGGATCCGCACGTAGGCGTAGTTGGTGCGGTTGACCACCGGGTCCTGGTGGGCCGCGCCGCCGTCCGCCGCGAGCCGGTTCCACACGTTCTGGTTGTTCCAGAACACGGGCTGGTACTGGTACTCACCCGCCCGGCCGTCGTCGACGTACACGTCCACCGCCGGCGGGGCGCCGACGTTGTTGTTGGGCACCGCCGCTCCGGCCGGCTGGAACAGGCCCTGCTTCTCGAACGCCCACCGGATCACCTTGCGGTAGGCGCCGCCGGTGATGTTCTCGCTGGTCCAGTCACCCGCGTCGGCGGTCTCGAGCGCCGTCTCGAAGCCCGCTGCGTTGCCGGGGTTCGTCGACGGGGTCAGCGTGCCGATCGCGCGCAGGATCAGGTAGGTAGCCATCCGGGCCGCGAACCGCTGGGTGTTGAGGTCGGCGGAGTCCCCGCCCAGCGAGCGGTAGAGCCGGAACATCGTGCTGGAGAGGATCTGCTCGTTGTTGTAGCCGCCGCCGTCGCTGGAGCCGAACGGGTTGCGGGCGATCGTCCCGGCCCAGCCCCAGCCGCCACCGGGCAGCCGGTCGTGCCGGCGCCCGATGTTCACCCAGGGGAACGTGATGAACCGGTCCGGTGCCTGGCTGCCGGGGTCGCACATGATGGCGGCCACGCTGTCGCCTGCGCTGTGCGCGAAGCCGAAGTTGGCCGAGTTGACGTGGTTGTAGAGCACGCCGTGCCCGGCCAGCTCGTGCAGGACCACGCGGTAGTCGTCAGCGATGCCGATCGGGGCGCCGGTGTTGGCGGTGTTGGCCAGCGCGAAGGTGGTACGCGCGATGCCGGCGCCACCCGACGTACCGACGCAGTGGGCGTTGACCTCGATGCCGTCGGTGGTGTTCATCCGGCCGCGGTGGTCGACCGAGCTCGGGAAGGAGGTGCCGCCGAAGTAGGTAGCCCGGCTGAGGCCCATGCTGTCGACCAGCCGGAAGAACCGGTCGCAGTGCACATACGCGTTGACCGCCGAGAACTCGTTGGTGCGCGCGTCGAAGTCGAAGTTGCTGCCGCCCGGCTCGGTCGGCCCGGCGATCGTCGGCGCCTCGGAGTCGACCAGGCTGACGGTGTCGCCGCTGAGGGTCTGGGTGCCGCCGACCGGCGGGTTCAGCCCGAGCAGCGGGCGGGACACCCGGACCGGGTTCAGGGTCGCGCTGGTGGCGCTCGGGGCGGGGCCACCGTTGGTGGTGATCGGGTCGACCTCGAAGACGAGACCGGTCGCCTCGTCGACGTGCGGGCGCAGGTAGAGCACCGCGAGGGTGTCGACGTCGAGGATCGCGGTCCAGTGCAGCGCCCCCCACGCGGGCAGCGGCAACCCGAAGTCGACCTTCAGCCCGACGTAGTGCTCGCCCTCGCGGATGCTGTCCGGGATCGGCGGCAGCGGCAGCCACGGCATGCTCGACTGGTCGATGCCCTGCGGTTCCTCGACCGCGGGGTCGGCCTTCTTCGTCCGCCCGTTCGCCGCGCGGGCGGTGGGGATGTCCCGGGCGATCACCGACGGCGGCCCGTCGCGCTGCACCTTGTCCGCCTCGTACTGGTAGACGACGAACTGGCGGCGCTCGATCTCGAGCTCCTTGCGGGCCGCCTCGGTGCCTTCGCGCAGCCCGAGCGCGCGGGCGAGTGCGGTCGTGCTCAGCGACTCGGCCCGCTTGAGGGCGTCGTCGTCGGGCGCCTCGACGTGCACGTCCGGGTGCTGGGTCGACTGCGAGCTGAGCACCCGGAACGGCGACACCGTCATCTGGACGGCGACTCCCGCCTCCCACACGGGCAGGCCGAGAGCGGTCTGGTGGTAGGCCACGGTGGCTGTGTCGAACTGCTGCTTCTCGCCGAGATAGCGCAGCTCGACGTCAGCTGGCTCCGGGCGCTGCGCAGGTGACTCGGTGATGTGGGCCAGCCCGGTGGCCGGGACCTGGAGGAGGTCGGCGTAGCTGTGCAGGTAGTCGGCGGCGACGAGCTGTGGGGTGCGCGCCGGCGAGGCGAACGGCTGGTCGACGTGCCGCAGCTGGCGCACCGTGCCCTGCTGGTCCCGGTCGAGGTAGACGTTGCGCCCGACGTTGAACTCCTGGTCCATGACCGTGGCTCCTGTCGGCGGGTCTCATCCCGAGGCGGTCCCGCGCGCGCGGCTGACGGGGCACGGAGGGCTGAGACACGCCAGCAAAGAGAACCCCCCGGTGCACGGACGCAGGCGCCGGTGTCTTGGGCGCCGCTGCGTCCGGGGACCGGCCTCAGCCGGTCCGGACCGCCATTGACTGAACGTGCGCCTGTGCTCACGGGCTGTCAAGAAAACCTTCGGCAAAGGACTGAAAGATCCTTTGGATGCCGACGCACCAGGTCTGCGGCGTGTCTGGTGTCGGAGCGTCCACTCGGTGACGCTGGCGGCCCGGCATGGCGATGTCGGCGGAGGTCGCTAGCGTCGGCCGCATGGCCGACTTCCACCAGCAGGACCTGGCCGACTCCCGGTTCGAGCAGGTCCACCTGCAGCGGGCGAGGTTCCACCAGGTCCACCTCAACGAGGCCGACTTCGACGACGTCGACCTGACCGGCGCGCGGTTCCGCGAGGTCTTCTTCAAGGACGTCGTGATGCGCGGCGCCGGGTTCGTCAACGTGGAGATCTCGGGCGAGATCGACGGCCTCACCGTCAACGGGGTTGACGTGGCGCCGCTGGTGCAGGCCGAGCTGGAGCGGCGCGAGCCGGACCTGGTGAGGATGCGACCCACCGACCCGGACGGGTACCGCGACGCGTGGGACACGCTTGAGCGGCTGTGGGCCGAGACCGTCCAGCGCGCCAGGGCGCTGCCGGAAGCCGCGCTGCACGAGTCGGTCGACGGCGAGTGGTCGTTCATCGAGACGCTGCGGCACCTGGCGTTCGCGACCGAGTGCTGGCTGCTCCGCGCGATCCTCGGCGACCCGAAGCCCTATGCGCCCTTGTCGCTGCCGTGGGACCAGATGCCCGACACCGAGGGTGTGCCGCGCGACCGGGCGGCACGGCCGTCGCTGGACGAGGCGCTCGCGCTGAGGCTGGACCGGCAGGCGGCGGTCCGCCGGTACGTCGCTGCGCTCGACGACGCGACGCTCGGCTCCGACACCGTCGCCGTCGAGGGACCGGGCTGGCCGGAGCCGCGCAGCTATCCGGTCCGCGAGTGCCTGCTCACGGTGCTCAACGAGGAGTGGTGGCACCGCCAGTTCGCGCTACGCGACCTCGCTGTGCTGGAGCGGCGGGCGGCGTGAGCTCGGCGCGCACGCCGAGCAGGCGCACCGGGCGGTCCTCGGTGAACAGGTCGAGGGCGGCCAGCGCGGCCCGCTCGATGTCGGCCGCGGCCGCGCTGGGCGGGTCGAGCCCGGGAGCCGTGGGTGCGGGTGAAGAACGGCGCGTATCGGACCTTCACCACGACCCGTACGGCGGGTCGCGCGTCGGCCGCCACGTCCGCGGCCACCCGGTCCGCAAGCAGCACGACCTCACGGCGTACCTCCTCGGCGTCGGCGAGGTTCTCCTGGAAGGTGACCTCCCGGCTGCGGCCACGTGGCACGTACGGCTCGCCGTCCACCCGGGTGCTGCCCTGCCCGCGGGCCAGCCGGACCAGCCACGGCCCGGTGGTCGGGCCGAAGCGGGCGGCCAGCACCGCGGGGTCGGCGTCCGCCAGCTCGCGCACCGTGGTGAACCCTGCCTCGGTGAGCTTGCGGGCGGTCTTCGCCCCGATCCCCCAGAGGACGTCGGTGGGCTGGTCGCCGAGGACGTCGAACCACGCGTCGTGGGTGAGCCGGAAGACGCCGGCCGGCTTGCCGAACCCGGTGGCCAGCTTGGCCTGTAGCGTGTTCTGGCCGATGCCGACGCTGCACTCCAGCCGGGTCGCGGCGCGCACCCGTTCCTGGACCTCGCGGGCCAACGCCTCCGGGTCGTCGGTGTCGACGCCGAGGAACGCCTCGTCCCAGCCGAGCACCTCGACGACCGCGTCGAACGTGCGCAGCGTCGCCATCACCTCGGCCGAGGCCGCGTCATAGGCGGGCTTGTCGACCGGCAGGAACACGGCGTCCGGGCAGCGCTTGGCGGCGGTGCGCAGCGGGACCCCGGAGTGCACGCCGCAGGCGCGTGCCTCGTACGACGCGGTGCTGACCACGCCGCGCTTGGTCGGGTCGCCGTCGCCGCCGACGACGACCGGCAGCCCGCGCAGCTCTGGCCGCCGCAGCACCTCGACCGCGGCGATGAACTGGTCGAGGTCGACGTGCAGGACCCAGCGCAGGGCCGTCAGGTCCCGGCGTCGGCGCGCGTCGCCTCGACCCTCGACCGGTCGGCCTCGCACAGCGCGACGCAGTCGGCGATCGTGTCGGTCAGCAGCTGCCGCAGGATCGCGTCCGGGTCGGGGACGCAGGCCCCGGCTATCCCGCGCACCGCGACGCGGACCGTGCCGGGCGCGGCGTGCCGCCGGAAGCCCTTCGTGGTCATCCCGGCCCGGCGTACGAAGGAATGGGCCCAGCCGGTCGCGCGCGGTGCGGATTCCAGCGCAGCGGCGCTGGCCGGCTCGAGGGTGCCGGTCGGCCGCCCCTCCAGCTCGGCGAGCACGCAGTCGGCGGTGAGCACCGACACGGCCAGCGCGTTCTGCAGCTCGGCCGGCGCCACCGGCAGGGCGGCGGTGGCCGCCCGCAGCGCGATCCGGGCGTCCATCCGCGGGTCGTCGCTGGTCAGGCCGACGACCGACGGGATCAGCGTCGCCAGCTCGTGGCGGTGGTCGTCGGAGGTGCAGTCGTTGACCAGCCGGGCCAGGTTCCCCAGCAGCGGGTGGGTGCACCGGGGGTGGTCGCTCCAGCGCTCGCCGGCGAGCACCGAGGCCATCTCCATGAAGCAGGCGCCCTTGCGCGGGTTTCGGTGCCGGCCACGGGACAGCAGCGGCAGCATCTCGGGCGGCGAGGAAACGGGCTTGTGCATGGGCACCCCCACAGGTGGTCGCGTGGTACGTCCAGTTTGCGCCTCGGCGCGCCCGAGCAACACCCCCGCGGCGAGGATGGGTTGCGACGTGCCAGGGTGGGAGCCATGGCCCCCGTCCTGGTGAGCGGCACCCGGCGCCGGGTGATGGGCCGGCTGCTGCGGCTGCGGACCGGTCGGCGCCAGCTCACCGACGACTCGCTGCTCTCGCTGCTGCCGGAGTCGGCGCTGGTGCCGCTGCAGCGCGACCGGCTCGACCCGGTCGAGGACCTCGGCCGGATCCGGGAGCGGGAGCCGGTCAGCCGGCTCAAGCTGCCCTTCGGCGTCCGGGGGTGGCTGGTCACGGGCTACGACGAGTCCAAGGCCGTGCTCGCGGCGGCCGGTGCGTTCAGCAACGACTTCCGGCACCTGGTCGGTACGGCGGGCATCGGCACCGGCCATCACCCCGGCGGGCTCGGCCTCGCCGACCCGCCGGAGCACACCCGGCTGCGGCAGCTGCTGACCCCGGAGTTCACGATGCGCCGGCTGGGCCGGCTGGTGCCCCGCATCGACGCCATCGTGGCCGGTCAGCTGGACGAGATGGCCAAGCTCGCCGAGCGGGACGGCGCGGTCGACCTGCTGGAGCACTTCGCCCTGCCGATCCCGTCGCTGACGATCTGCGAGCTGCTCGGCATCCCCTATGCGGACCGGGCCGACTTCCAGCGGCTCAGCACGGCCAGGTTCGACTTCCTCGGCGGCGCGGGCGGCACGTTCGGCGCGATCTCGGAGTCGGTCGGCTACCTGCTCGAGGTCGTCAAGGGCCAGCGCGCCGAGCCCGGGCCGGGGCTGCTGGGGATGCTGGTGCGCGAGCACGGGGACGACATCACCGACCTCGAGCTGGCCGGGCTCACCGACGGGCTGCTCACCGGCGGCCTCGAGACGACGGCCAGCATGCTGGCGCTGGGTGCGCTCGTGCTGGTGCAGGACCCGGACTGCCTCGCCGACGTGCGCGACCGGGACGAGGCGGCGGCGCCGTTCGTCGAGGAGCTGCTGCGCTACCTGACGGTGGTGCAGGTCGCGTTCCCGCGGTTCGCCCGCGAGGACATCACCATCGGCGGCCGTCGGATCATGGCCGGTGACATGGTGTTCTGCTCGCTGAGCGCCGCCAACAGGGACGCCCGGCAAGGTCCGGACATGGAGCGGTTCGACCCGTCGCGGCCGACGCCGCCGCACCTGGCCTTCGGTCACGGTGTGCACCGCTGCATCGGTGCCGAGCTGGCCCGGATGGAGCTGCGCACCGCCTATCCGGCGCTGGTCCGCCGGTTCCCCGGCATCCGGCTCGCCGTCCGGCCGGACGACCTCGCGTTCCGCAAGCTGTCGTTCGTGTACGGCGTCGACGCGCTGCCCGTCACGCTGGACTGACGGCGGCGCACTCCAGCGCCGGTGGCCCTACTGGGTGACCGGCGGACTGGTGACTTCCCAGATTCGAGCAGGGTTCTGGCAGCCCCATCGTGGTCACACCGACCCCGAAAGGACTGACATGAACACCAAGAAGATCCTCGCCGCCGGCCTCGGCTCCTGCCTGCTCGCGCTGGCCATGACCGCCTGCGGAGAGAGCACGGAGACCGCGAAGGGCAACTTCTGTGACAGCCTGGACGACTTCTCCAGCACCGCGATGAACTACCAGGGACTCAACCCCGCGACGGCGACGAACGCCCAGCTCGAGTCCGCGGCCGACGACCTCGACGCGGCCTGGGACGACGTGGTCCAGGACGCCGGCGACTGGGTGTACGCCGACGACAACGCGCTGACCGAGGCCTACGACGACCTCTACGACGCAGCCCAGGACCTCCCGGACGACAACACCGTCTCCGAGGACCTGGACGCGCTGCAGCCGGAGCTGGACGCGATCCCGCAGGCCTACTACGACACCTTCGACGGCTCGGGCTGCTCGACCGCGTCATGACGATCCTTGCCGAAGGGTGGACCCGGACGACCGAGTCGTCCGGGTCCACCCGGCTCGTCCCGATGCGACCGATCCACGCGCTGGAGCTCTACCGACTGACCCTGGACGACGGCCCCGGCACGGCCGACGGCGGTTCCGTCGACGTCGCCGCCTACCAGCGCACCCGCCAGCAGGTCCTTCGCCTCACCATGGGCCTGCGTGCCGGCCGCGGCTGCGCCTTCACGCTGGTCAGCCGTGGGCAGGTCGCCGGCCTGGCAGTCGTGGCGGATGTCATGCGCGGAGACACCTGCCGAGCCAGCGTGTTCGTCGCGGTGGACCGACAGCAGCGGGGCATCGGGCTCGGGTCCGCGGCCCTCGCCCACGCGTGCGCCGTGGCGACCGACCTCGGCGTACGCCGGGTGGAGTGCGCGGTCCTACCGACCAACACGGGGGCCCGGCGCCTGCTCGGCCGTGGCGGCTTCGTCGAGATCGGCCTGGCCAGGAGCTACCGGATGGTGGACGGCCACTGGGCCGACCACGTCCTCTACGAGCGGCTGCTGGTCGCCGCGTGAACGGGCGGATCAGACCGGAGAGGACGAGGGCTCACGCTGGAGTGGCACGCCGTCCCTGATGAGGTGGGCGCGGGAGGAGATCCCCAGCTTGGCGAACACCTTGCGCAGGTGGTACTCCACCGTGCGTGGACTCAGGAACAGCTGGGCCGCGATGTCCTTGTTCGAGCTGCCGCCGCCGACGAGCCGGGCGATCTGCATCTCCTGCGGTGTGAGGTCCTCGAGCGTGCTCGGGTCGCGCCGTCGTGCGGTCTCGCCAGTCGCCCGCAGCTCGGTCCGGGCACGCTCGGCCCACGGCTCGGCACCGAGTCCCTCGAACAAGTTGACCGCGGCCCGAAGCTGCTCGCGGGCATCGGTGCGCCGTCGCTCGCGGCGCAGGAACTCGCCGTACAGCAGCTCGGTGCGGGCCCGGTCGAACGGGTTGCGGCTCTCGTCGTGCAGCTGAAGGGCCAGCCGGTACTCGGCCTCGGCCGCGTCACCGCCGGTGAGCATGGCCCGGCACCGGGCGGCGAGCGCCATTGCCCAGGTCGGGGTGCCCGACCGGGCGAACTCCGCGAGCAGCGTGCGCCGCGGCGGCTGCCTCGGCCGGCCGGTCGCTCCGGACGCAGGCCTCGACCAGGTCCGGCGCCGAGCTGCAGGACGTAGAAGGGGTGGCCGATGCCGGGCGGCGCCGTGCTGAGCTGCGTCAGCCGGAGCGCTGCCTGCCCAGGACGCCCGGCGCCGAGGTCGAGCAGAGCAAGCGCCCACTCGGCGATGGAGGCGGAGATGGCGTGCCCGTTGGGCCGGGCGGCCTCGGCGACCTCGGCGGCGTAGCCGCGACAGGCTTCGCTTCGTCCGGTGACGGCGGACAGCCAGGCGAGGGAGGCGAGATGGAGGTTCGCGGCGTTGGGCAGCCCCGCCTCACGGGCCAGCCGGAGACCCTCGCTGGCCTCCACCGTGATCGTGAAGTTGCCGCCGAGGAAGCCCTCCACGACGGTGGACTCCAGCGCCTCGGTCAGCCGGTCCACTGCTCCGGAGGCCCGGGCGAAAGCAGCAGCCCGGTCCAGCAGGGCGATCTCGAGAGCTCGCTCGCCCGCCATCTCGGCCGCGATCGCGGCCCAGATGAGCAGCCGCTGGTCGTCGATGTCGGCCGCCCGGGCCAGGACGTCACGCAGCTGCTGGGACGCTGGTGGCGCGAGGCCGTGGCTTCGGTCGACGGCGGCGACGAGCACGTCGACGAGGAGGCGGTGCACCTCCTGGTCGCTGCGCGGCAAACTGGCCGCGGCCCGCGCGGCAGCGGCCATCCGCGGGTAGTCGCCCCCGTCCCAGCAGGCCAGTGCGGCGTCGGCGAACATCTCGAGCGCCCGGGACGGGTCGATCGGCCCGATCACATCGGCGCCCGCCATCAGCTGGGTGCAGGCGGCCGGCACCGAGCCGCACCGCCACTCGACGACGCCGCGCAGGTTGTCCAGCTCGGCCCGCATCCGCGGGTCCGAGATGTGGGGATCCGCCCGGTCCAGCATGGCGGTCGCGCGCTCGGGCCGCCCGGCCCGCCAGGCAGCGTTGGCCCCGGCCAGCAGGCGACGTGCCGACACTGCAGCGTCGGGGCTGAGCTCGGCGGCCCGCTCCAGGGCAGCGGCTGCGCCGGCGTGCCCGCTGCGGAGCCGGGCTCGTTCGGCGGTCTGCTCCAGCTCTCGGGCGACGGCCTCGTCGCTGCCGATCGTCGCGGCGGCTCGGTGCCAGGCGGCGCGATCGGCGCTGCCCTCCTCAGCAGTGGCAACAGCGAGCGTGCGGTGCGCCAGCTCGCGCTCGGTGAAGACCGCGGTCGCGGTAGACCGCTGCCCGCACCAACGGGTGGCGGAAGTTGAGCTGCACGGGCTCGACCCGCACCAGCCCCGCTGACTCGGCTGCTTCGAGGTCGGACATCTCCAGCCCGAGGTCGTGCGCCGCACGCTCGACTGTTGCCCGGGACCCGCTCTCGTCGGCCGCGGCGAGCAGCAGCAGCCGCTGGCAGCCGGTCGGCAGCCCGGCCACCCGGTCGGCGTACACCTGCTCGACCGAGGTGGCCGGCGGGACCCGTCCGACCAGCGGGACCTCGCCGGCGAGCTGGTCAGCGGTGAGCGAGCCAGGCAGCTCGACCAGCGCCAGCGGGTTGCCGTTGGCGTGCTCGACCAGCCACTCGACGACGTCGGAGCGCGCCCCGGAACCGAGCTGCTCGGCGACCAGTTTTCGGGCCTCGGTGGAGTCGAGCCCGGACAGGCGCAGCTCGGTCAGACCCCGGGCGACCCCCGGGGCCCGGTCGTCGTCGCGCGCCGCCATGATCAGGACCACCGCTTCGGCCTCGAGCCGGCGGGCAGCGAACAGCAGGGCATCCGCCGAGGCCTGGTCGAGCCACTGGGCATCATCGACCAGGCACAGCAGTGGCCGCTCCTCGGCTGCCTCGGCCAGGAGCCCGAGCACCCCGAGCGAGACCCGGAAGCGCTCGTCGACGGTCTCGTCGGAGAGAGCGAATGCGGCCCGCAAGGCGGCCGACTGAGGCCCCGGCAGCCGGTCGATCCGATCGAACACCGGTCGCAGCAGCTGGTGCAGCGCGGCGTAGGTGAGCTCGGCCTCGGCCTCGATGCCGGCCCCGCGCAGGACGGTGAAACCAGCCGCCTGCTCACCGGCGTACTCGAGCAGCGCCGACTTGCCGACCCCGGCCTCGCCGCGCACGACGAGCACGTTGCTGCGCCCGTCGCGGGCCTCCGCCAGCAGCCGACCGATGGTCGCCGTTTCCGCGCCGCGGCCGACGAGCATGGCTGTGATGCTAGTTGCGGGCAAGGCGTTCGGGAACGCACACTTCGCGATGCTGCCGTCGGTCGACGAGGTCATCGATGCGCTGCACCCGGAGGTGCTGGTCTACGAGCCACACAACGGCAGGTACCAGCTGGTGGCGGTGGAGTACGTCGTGCCGCTGGACACGTGGACTGGCGAGGAACCGCCGATGCTCTTCGGCGAGCACTTCCACCAGAACCCGGACCTTGGCATCTGGGCCTTCCACGCCTGGATCTGGCGCGGGAACCCGACCGGCGTACACGAGGACTTCAGCCCGAACGTTCGGATGTGCCCGACGGCTGGCTGACCCGAGGGAGGGGACGGCCTCCGGGACAGCGGTCCCGGAGGCCGCGGGCCGTGACCGCGAGTGGTCGGGCTGTGACCAATGGTGCAGGCCCTTGCAGACCATCGGAAACCGGCAGATAGTCGCAGGGCAGATGGCGACTCGCGCACGTCGACAGCGGGGGAACAGGCGCGGACGAGCCGCTCCACTCGTGCGACGAAGGTCGCTCATTTGGAGGTCCAGGTGCCCAGAAACCGAGTTGTCGGAGTCCTTTCGGCCGCCTTGCTGGTGATGTCACCGGCTGTGTTCATCCAGACAGATGCGACCGCCCAGGCCGGCGGTGACGTGCTGGTGAGCAACGGCAGCCCGTCCGGGCCGTTCTCGGCCAACAAGCAGAACGAGCCGGCCGTCGCCGTCGACGCGCACGATCCCGACGTGATGGCTGCCGGGTCCAACGACGAGATCGACATGGAGGCGTGCAACGCCGGTGCCGACAACGACTGCCCGTTCACGCCGGGCGTCGGTGTCTCGGGTATTTACTTCTCGACCGACGCCGGTCACAGCTGGGTCCAACCGACCTATCAGGGCCTCACCGGGCGTGGCTGTGTCGGTGTCCCGGGCGATGCGGACCCGCCCTGCACCGCCACCACAGGGTCGATCGGCACGCTGCCCAACTACGCCGACAACAACTTGGTCGCCGATGGCGACCCGGCGCTGGCCTTCGGGCCGGTGCCTGGCGACGACGGCAGCTTCTCGTGGGACAACGGATCACGCCTCTACTACGCCAACCTGACGTCTGCGGTGCCGGGCGCGACGGCTCCGTTCAAGGGATTCGAGGCGATCGCCGTCTCGCACACCGACGACATTGCGGGTGCAGCGGCAGGCGACGAGAGCGCTTGGAGTGACCCCGTCATCGCAAGCAAGCAGAACGGCGCTCTGTTCTCCGACAAGGAACAGGTCTGGGCAGACAACGCGGAATCGAGTGACTTCTTCGGCAATGCCTACGTCTGCTACGCCGGCTTCCGGTCGGCCGGTCGGGGCTTCATCCCCCAACCGCTGTTCGTGCTGACCTCCCGCGACGGCGGTGACTCCTGGGTCCAGAAGCAGGTGACACCCGCCACCAACAACGTCAACAGCCCGCAGGGCTTCGGCCGTAGCGGGTGCACGATCCGTACCGACTCGGACGGCGTGGTGTACGTCTTCGTCAACCAGTTCGCGGCCGGGTCGCCCGGTGCGGGCTCGATCGTGTTGATCAAGTCCTTCGACGGCGGCACGACGTGGACGCGACCCCGCACGCTGATGTCGGCGTTCGACTCCTGCAACGCCGTCGAGGCGTCGATCGGACGGTGCGTCATGGACGGTGTCGGAGGAGCGCGCAGCGACCTCTCGTCGGCCCCCTCGGTGGACATCGCCAACGGAGCGCCCACCGGGTCGGACGCCACCGACCGCATCGTCCTCACCTGGGTGGACGGCCGCGACGGTCTGAACCACGAGGACGTCCGGTTCACCTGGTCGGACGACGGCTTCCAGACCTGGGCGCCGGTGCGAACCGACGTGCAGACGGGCGCCACCGACCGCGGGTACTACTCGGCACCAGCGATCTCGCCGAACGGCACCGACGTGTGGCTGGTGTACAACGCCTGGACCGAGGTCTTCAAGGACAGCGCCGAGGGTCCCGCCAACGATCGGCCGCTGGTGGGTGTCGTGCTGCACGCCGACTCGACTGCGGGCGGGGTCGGCCCGTTGACCGAGGTGCACCGTGGTGCCTCTGGGGATGGCCGCGGTTCGAGCCAGAACAACCTGGCAGCGGAGTTCCTGGGCGACTACGTCTACGCCGCGGCCAGCCGGGACTACGGCACTGCGGTGTGGAACGACGTCCGGAACGCAGCCGACTGCCCCGAGATCGACGAGTACAGGCAGGAGCTGCACGAGGAGGCGATTGCGTCCGGCGTGCGCACCGCCGAGGCGGAGGAGCCCCGCGGTGAGGAGCTGAGGGATCACGGTGCGTCCAAGGCGGAGCGGGAGGAGGGCGAGGCGCCCGCCGTGCAGGCGGACTGCCCGCTGAACTTCGGCAACTCCGACATCTACGGCATCACCCTGCTGAACCCGTAACAGCCGGGGACGGCCTCCGGGACTGTTGTCCCGGAGGCCGCAGCCGGGAAGAAGACACGGATTCATGGCCCGGGCGGGCGATGGCCGAGCGTGCTATCACGAGTCATCGGCGATGAATCCGTGGATTCTTCGCGTTGGACCTCTGGAGGCAGCCATGAGCGAGCGGGACGAGTTCCTCGACTGGGTCGGGTCCCGCCTCACGGACGCGGAGACGGCCCTGCACAACGGCGACGCCGGGCCCCGGTTCGAGATCTGGTCCACGAACGAACCGGTCACCGTGCTCGGCGCGTGGAAGTCGGCCACCGGACAGCAGGAGGTCGGGGAGCTCTTCCGGCTGCTGGAGGAGTCCTTCTCGGACTGCACGTCCTACGCCCACGACGTCGTCGCGGCGGACGTGTCCGGCGACATGGCCTACACGGTCGGTTACGAGCACACAACTGCCAGCATCAACGGGGAGCCGCGGACGTACACGCTCCGCGCGACGCAGGTGTACCGCCGCGAAGACGGCGAGTGGAAGGTCGCGCACCGCCACGCGGACACCGTGCCGGAGGAGTCTTCCTGACCGCCGGCGGATACTGCCAGTCGTGGACATGGCGCAGCTGACAGCCCTCGCCGGCGCGCACCTGAGCGCCGAGGACGCCGCAAGCTATCTCGCTGAGGTACGGCCGTCGGCCCGGCTGCGTCGAGCCGTGGCCGGGGAGACGCCGACCGCGGTGCTCGGCGGCGAGCCCGAGCTTCCGTTGTCGATGGAGTGGCCGAGCTGGGAGGCGATGCAGTTGGACTTCCTGGCCGCGGTCGATCTCCCCGCGGTTCACGCGGTTCTGCCCGGTGCGCCGTTGCCGTCGACCGGACGGCTGTTGTTCTTCGCCGTGGGCGGCCTGTTCGGGCCGGGGGACGAGATGGTCGGGGCCCTGCAACCGGTGTCGCGACCTGGCTGGCGCGTCATCCATCTGCCGGAGGGCACCGAGACCGCGCCACGTGCGATGCCTGAGGGAGCTCAACCGGAGCAGCAACGCCTTCGTCGTGTCGACTGCGTCCTCGAGGCCGAGCCGACAGTGCCCCACTGGGGCGCGTTCGACCGCCTGCGTTCGATCGACGTCGACCGCGCGCAGGTGTTCGAGGAAGCACTGTGGGAGGCGGACAGGGGTCCGTTCCACCGGATCGGCGGCTGGGCGGACCCGACGCAGTCAGAGCCGGCTGTCCCGGTCGCTCTCGCCGACGCGGGACACGTCGGCCACGACGGCTTCGTCCACTACCGGCACCCCGACATGCAGCGTCTCTACGACACGGCGAACGAGGACTGGTACCTGCTGCTGCAGCTCGACACGGACGACGGACCGGACGGGCCCGGCTGGATGTGGGGTGATGCGGGCGTGATGTTCTTCTACGTACGCCCGCAAGCAGCTGCAGTCGGCGACTTCACCAACGCCTGGATGAACTGGGACTGCCACTGACACGCGGCCAATTCCACGTTGATCATGCAACTTTGGGGATCTTGAGCATCGTGCCAGGTCACGCCCCCAAAGAACTGTCGTTGATCATGCACTTGTGGGGATCTTGCTGCGCAGGGGGTGCACAGCCGCGATCGGACTGGGTGAGGCCCGGGTTTCCATGATCCCCAAAGTTGCATGATCGACAGGACTCGGGGCCGCCATGACCTGCGGCGATGTCCAAGATCCCCGAAGTTGCATGATCAACGCGGGTTCTTGAGGTCAGGCCGTGGCTTTGGCTTGGGGGTGCTCGACGCTGTAGCGGTGGCCGAGGAAGTCCTCGCGCGTCGCGAACCCGATGTCGGACTGGTCGGTGAACAACCCGTCGACTCCCACGTTGAAGTAGTCGATGATCTCGGCGAACAGATTCCCGAAGGCGTTCGGGTCGGCGCTGCTGCGGTACTGCAGCGGCAGGAACTGGTTCTCGGCCCGGAACGTGTAGGGCACCACCGTCAGGCCGGCATCGTGCGCATCGGCCACCAGTGTGGTCGGTGCCCCGGTGTTGCCGGCCGCGTCGCGCGGGAAGATCTGCGCCTTGTCCGGGCCGAGCACGTCGGCGTAGGTCGAGATCTCCTTCAGACCGGCCGGCGTGGTCATCTGCGCATAGGTCTCCGGGTCGCCGGACGCGACGTGGTCGTACGGTCGCCCGGTCGCGCTGGTGAGCTGCACGAGATTCACCTTGAGGTGGAACCGGTTGCGGAGCTCGCGCAGGTTCGCCTCCTCGAACGACTGCAGGTAGACCCCGCTGCCACGGCTGTCGAGGCCGTTGCGACGCAAGGCCTGCACGACCTTCTCCTCGAGCGAGAGACCGATCGAGTCGAAGTACGTCGGGTGCTTGGTCTCCGGCGCGATGCCGATCGGCCGGTCGTACTGCTTGCTGGCCCGCTTGGCCAGGTCGATGACCTGCTGGAAGGTCGGCACCTGGTAGCGGCCGTCGTAGACGGTGTTCTCCTGGCGGACGGCGGGCAGCCGCTCCTTGGCGCGCAGCGTCTCGAGCTCGGCGAGGGTGAAGTCCTCGGTGAACCAGCCGGTGATCGTGACGCCGTCGATCGTCTTGGTGGCCTTGCGGTCAGCGAACTCCGGGTGCGTCCGCCACGTCGGTCGTGCCGCCGATCTCGTTCTCGTGGCGGGCGACGAGGACGCCGTCCTTGGTCGAGACCAGGTCGGGCTCGATCACGTCGGCGCCCATCCGGATCGCCAGGTCGTAGCTGGCCAGGGTGTGCTCGGGGCGGTAGCCGGCGGCACCGCGATGGCCGAAGATCAACGGCCCTTGGGTGGTGCCGTCGCGGTGGTCGTCAGCGGAGTCGCGCTGCCCGGCGTACGCCGTGCTGCCCGCGAGCAGCACCGCCATCGTGAACATGGCGGCGACGGCAGTGAGCCGTCGCGGAATGGTGCCCTGCATGGAAGGTCCTCTCACCGTGGGTGTTCTGGTGACAAGGAGCCCATCGGCGGCCGGCGACGAGCGGTGCGCCGTCATGCGACGTCCGGATGAACACAAGATGGACCCTTTTGTCCCGCCACGGCGTGTTCGCTCGCCCCCCACCTCGCCGTCGCCGCACGTTCACCCCGGCGGTCCAGGCTCGCGCAGGTCTGGACGTCGAGATTGCGAGGAGCACGGCATGCGCACGATGCAGCGAGCGGGACTGGTGGCGGCGACGGTGGCGGTACTCGGCTCCGCGGTGGTCGGCGCCGGCGGCGCCCAGGCGGCGAGCCCGGGCAAGGCGCCCTTCACGTTCGCCGTCATCGGCGACATCCCATACGGCGACGCGCAGATCGAGCGGTTCCCGAAGGTCGTCGACCAGATCAACGACGACCCGGCGGTGGATTTCGTCGACCACCTCGGCGACATCAAGAGCGGCTCGTCGCTGTGCAGCGACGCGTACATCACGATGATCCGCACCCAGTTCGACCGCTTCCAGGACCCGCTGGTCTACACGCCGGGGGACAACGAGTGGACCGACTGCCACCGCGCGAACAACGGCGGCTACCAGCCGTACGAGCGGCTCGCGTTCGTCCGGCAGACCTTCTTCCCGCAGCCGGGGAAGACGCTGGGTCAGCAGAGTGTCGGAG
This sequence comes from uncultured Actinomycetota bacterium, assembly GCA_963728425.1. Classification (GTDB taxonomy): domain Bacteria; phylum Actinomycetota; class Actinomycetes; order JACCUZ01; family JACCUZ01; genus JAVEDA01. The sequence continues at coordinate 154,143 of CAVSKC010000002.1, read as the reverse complement.
TGCAGTCGCAGGTCGACCGAGGCTTCCCGGAGCAGGTGCGCTACAGCCGGGCCGGTGTCGCGTTCGGCGTCCCGCACATCGTGGGCAGCAACAACGGCCTGGCGCCGTGGACCGGGCTGACCGCGCCCACGTCGGAGCAGGTGACGGAGGTCGGTGGGCGCACCGCGGCCGCGATCGACCTCATCAACGCGACGTTCGACGACGCGGTCAGCGCCGGTGACAAGGCCGTGGTGCTGCTGACCCAGGCAGACATGTTCGATGTGACCGTCGCGAACCCGCAGATCGCCGACTACTCGGCCTTCAAACCCATCGTCCAGGCGATCATCGATCGGTCGTCCACCTTCGCGGGTCCGGTGTACCTGTTCAACGGTGACAGCCACGTCTACAACTCGGACAAGCCGCTGGCCGCCGGCTCACGCTGGTTGTCCTTCTACGGCGTCACCGGCAGCGCTGACAACCTCAACCGGGTGACCGTTGACGGCTCGAACGGTGTGAACGACTACCTGCGGGTCAGCGTCCGGCCGAGCACGGCGTCGGTGCTGACGGTCGAGAAGGTGCCGTTCACCTCCTGACTACCATCCAGCCATGGAGCTGTGGGAGCGCGCCGCGGCGCTCGAGCAGCTCGACGACCAGCTGCGGGCGAGCTCGGCCGGTGGCCGGGTGGCGCTGGTGGCCGGTGAGGCGGGCATCGGGAAGTCGTCGCTGGTCACCGAGTTCGCCCGCCGGGTCGAGGACCGGGCCCGGGTGCTGTGGGGCGGCTGCGACCGGCTGGTCACGCCGCGGGCGCTCGGCCCGCTGCACGACATCGGCCGGCAGACCGGCGGTGCGCTGGCCGACCGGCTCACGCGCCGGCGCGACCCAGGAGGAGATCTTCGCGGCCTTCCTGGACGAGCTCGCACCGGACCCGTCGCGGCTGCGACGTCGTCGTCGTGGAGGACGTGCACTGGGCCGACGAGGCAACGCTGGACTGGCTGGCCTTCCTGGCCCGGCGGATGGAACGGCTGCCGGCCCTGCTGGTCGTGACCTACCGTGACGACGAGGTCGGGCCCGAGCACCCGCTCCGGCGGGTGCTGGCGTCACTTCCGGCCGCGGTGTCGCAGCGCGTCCCCGTCGCCGCGCTCTCCGAGAACTGCGTCCTGCGGGCAGGCCCGGCGGCGGGCAGAGACGCCGACACGGTCTACCGGCTGGCCGGCGGCAACGCGCTGCTGGTCACCGAGCTGCTCAAGGCCGACGCCGATGTGGTGCCGGCCGCGGTGCAGGACCTGATCCTGGATCGGATCCGGGCGCTCCCGGCAGCCGCTCGGGAGGTGGCGCACCTGGTGGCCGTCGTGCCGACCCGCGCCGACCGTGCATGATGCGCCGGCCGCCGTGGACGAGTGCATCGCCGCAGGCGTCCTCGTCCCGGCTGGCGACGGGGTGGCCTACCGGCACGAGCTGCTGCGCAGCGCGGTCGAGGACTCGCTGTCGCCGGTCCGGCGGGCCGAGCTGCACGGCCAGGTGCTGAACCTGCTGGCAGCCGACCCGGCCAGCGACCCCGGCCTGCTGGTGCACCACGCCCGGCTGGCCGGCGACGCTGAGGCCGTCCTGCGGCACGGACGGGTGGCTGGCGCCGCCGCTGCGCGGCAGGGTGCGCACCGCGAGGCTGCTGCGCACTACGCCGCCGCATCGGCGTACGCCTCGCGACTGCCCGAGCCCGAGCATGCCGAGCTGCTCGAGGCTTACGCCGTGGAGGCCTACCTGGCGGGTCTCAACGAGGAGGCGCTGCAGGCACGGGAGGCCGCGCTGCACGTGCGGGACCGTCTCGGCCAGCCGGAGCGGGTGGGTGAGAACCTGCGCTGGATCTCGCGGCTGTCCTGGTGGACCGGGCGGGTGGCGCACGCCCGGGAGACCGCGGCCCGGGCGGTGTCGGTGCTGGAGGCAGCGCCGGAGTCCGAGCAGCTGGCGATGGCCTACAGCAACCAGGCGCAGGTCCATCTGACGACGCACGAGCTGGACGACGCCGTGATGTGGGCGGAGCGGGCCCGCAGCCTGGCCGAGCGCCTCGGTGACCAGGGGACGGCTATCCACGCGAGCATCACGCTCGGCACGGCGTGGCTGGTGCGGGACGACCCGCGAGGGCGCACGGCTCTCGAGGAGGCGTACGAGCGGGCAGCGGCCCGTGGGCTGATCGACCACGGTGCCCGGGCGCTGCACAACCGCTTCCTGGTGACCGCCGACGAGCTGGCGTCGTTCGACGCCGCGGTGCCGCTGGGCGACCGGTCCCTGGCCTACACCGCCCAGCACGACCTGGACGGGATGCACGACATGGTGCGCGGTGCCCGGGCCAAGCTGCGCCTCGAGCGCGGCGACTGGGCCGGCGCGCTTGCCGATGCCGACGCGACGCTGGCCCGATCAGGTCCGGTCGGGGTGAACGCGGTGCTGCCGCTCGTCGCGCGCGGCCGGATCCTGGCCGCCCGCGGCGACCAGGACGCGCTCGCGACCCTGGACCAGGCCGCACGCGCCGCCGAGGGGGTCGGCGACGTGCCGATGGTCACGCCGGTTGCGGACGCGCGCTCGGAGTACTTCCTGTGGTCTGGGGACGCCGAGCGCGCCCGGGCCGAGGCCCGCCGCGGCCTGGACTTCGCCGGGGCGGAGAACGCGCTGCCCTTCATCGCCGGCCGCCTCGCCTGGCGGCTGTGGCGGGCCGGCGGCACCGACCCGCTACCGCCCGCCACCGCGGAGCCGTTCAGGCTGATGATCGACGGCGACTGGGCGGGTGCCGCGGCGGAGTGGGAGCGACGAGGAGCCACCTACCTGCGGGCCGAGGCGCTGGCTGCCGGTGACGAGGCGGCGGCCGGCGAGGCGCTGCGCATCCTGGACGGGCTCGGCGCGACCAGGGCAGCCGAGTTCCACCGGGCCGAGCTGCGCAAACGCGGCATCATCCCGGGTGCCGCGCGGTCCACGACGTACGACGGTGGCGAACCCCGCCGGACTGACCCCGCGCCAGGTCGACGTGCTCGCCCTGCTCGTCGACGGGCTGTCGAACGCCGAGATCGCGACCCGGCTGACGCTGTCGGCCAAGACCGTCGACCACCACGTGCAGGCCGTGCTGCGCAAGCTCGGCGTGGCCAGCCGGGGCCAGGCCGCTGCCGAGGCGCACCGGTTGAAGCTCGTCCCCTGACTCGCACAAGTTAGGGACATCTCCCGATTCAGGCCCTAGATGGGCGCTCTTACCGTCCTCGGCATGTCAACTCAACGCCATCGCTACGACGTCGTCGTGGTCGGAGCCCGCGCCGCCGGGGCCGCCACCGCGCATGCTGCTCGCGCGGCAGGGGCACGACGTGCTCCTCGTCGACCGCACGTTCTTCCCGGCCGACACGATCTCGACCCACCAGCTGGCCCGCCCCGGCGTCGTCCAGCTGCACCGTTGGGGGCTCCTCCCCGACGTACTGGCCAGTGGAGCGCCCGCCATCCGCGAGGTGAGCTTCACCGCCGAGGGGGAGACGGTACGCCGGACCGTGAAGGAGTCCGCGGGCGTCGACCTCCTGGTCGCACCGCGCCGCCAGGTCCTGGACACGATCCTCGCCGAGGCCGCGGTCGCAGCCGGGGCGGTGCTCTGCTCCGGCGTGAGCATCACCGGCGTGCGCCGCGACAGCACCGGCCGGGTGGTCGGTGTGCACGGCCAGGACCGGTCCGGCGCCCTGGTCGCGTTCGACGGCCGGTTCGTCGTCGGGGCCGACGGGCTCACCTCGCGGGTGGCCCGGTCGGTCGGCGCGCCGATGCTGGAGAGGCGACCGCGACGGCGGGGCGGTGCAGTACGCGTACTACGCCGGCGTGCCGTGGCAGGGCATCGAGCTGATCGGGGCCGACCGCTCGCTGGTCGGGGTTTTCCCCACGCACGACGACGAGGCCTGCGTCTGGGTCGCGGCGCCGACCGACGACACTCGAGCCGCCCGCCGTCGTACCGGCTATCGGGCCGAGGCGTTCACCGCCCAGCTCGAGCACGGCGCACCCGAGCTCGCGGCCCGGCTGCGCGAGGGCCGGCGGGTCTCGCCGGTCACCGGCATGCTGCGGATGCCCAACCACGTCCGGCAGTCCTACGGGCCCGGCTGGGCGCTGGTCGGCGACGCCGGCTACCACCGGGACGCGATCACCGGGCACGGCATGAGTGACGCCTACCGGGACGCCGAGCTGCTCGCCGAGGCCCTCGACCGGGCGTTGCGCGGCGAGGTCGGTGAGCGCACCGCGCTGGCCGGCTACCAGCACCTGCGCGGCGTCGCGCTGCGCGAGGTGTTCGAGCTGACCTGCGCGCTGTCCGCCTACCCACCGGTGCCGGAGTTCGTCGAGCTGCAGAAGCAGCTCGGCCGGGCGATGGACGCCGAAGCCAACCTGCTCGCCGCCCGGGACGTCCGGGAGCTCGAGCTGCAGTCCGCCTGACCCATCCGAGAGAAGGAGCATCACCATGACCGCCACGGTCAACGAGTCGACCCGCAACGGTGTCGACACCGCCACGCTCTTCGCCACCCTCGACGCGGTGAAGGCCGCGCCGGAGGCCGCGAAGTTCCAGTTCCGCGCCCACAACGAGTGGATCTCCGGCACCCACAGCCGGGGCACCATCTACGGGTTCTACGGCGTCGGCGAGGAGCGCACCCACGAGCGCACCTTTCAGTTCGACGCCGACCACCCGGCCGTGCTGGTCGGCAAGGACAACGGCCCGACCCCCGTGGAGCACCTGCTCCACGCGCTGGCCGCGTGCCTCACCGCCGGACTGGTGAACATCGCCGCCGCGCGCGGCGTCCAGCTCACCGAGGTGCACTCCGAGGTGTCCGGCGACATCGACCTCAACGGGATCCTCGGGCTGGACCCGACGGTCCGCAACGGCTACGAGAAGATCAAGGTCCGGTTCACCGTCCGGGGCGACGCGCCGGCCGAGAAGCTGCGCGAGATCGTCGAGCAGTCGCGGGCCCGGTCGGCCGTGTTCGACGTCATCACCAACTCGGTGCCGGTCTCGATCGAGGTCGACGCCGCCTGAGGTGGCCTCGTGTCATCCCGTCGAGTGGCGCGACCTTGTGGTTCCGCCCGGCGCGTCGCCACAAGGTCGCGCCACTCGACGCATGAGGAGGGGACGGGCCGGGACTGTGCTGCCGTCACGCACACAGTCCCGGCCCGCAGTGCGTCAGCGATCGGTGAGGACCGGGGGCAAACCGAAGCCGGGGAACAGGGACGGGTCCAGGAACGCGTGGAAGCCGGTCACCTCGGCCCCGCGCAGGGCTAGCACGTTGATGCTGTGCGCGGCCCAGACGCCCTCGGTGTCCAGGTAGAGCGCGCAGGCAAGCTGCCCGTTGGCCTCGGTCGGCACACCGCGCCAGCGAGTCGCCGCCGCCATGGGCCGCCGGCGCAGGAAGCCTTCGACCGCCGGCCGCCCGCGGAACCAGGTGGCCATCGGCGGCATCGTCAGCTCGACGTCGTCGGCGAGCAGCGCCACCAGCGCGTCGACGTCGTGCCGCTCCCACGCATCGACGAACCGCGTCACCACCTCGCGAGCCGCACCGTCACCCAGTGACCGCAGCGTCGCCTGCTGGCTGCGCTCGGGCAGCCGCTCCTCCACCGTCTTGTGCGCCCGCTGCAACGCGCTGTTGACCGAGGCCGCGGTGCTGTCCAGCGCCTCGGCGGTCTCCCTGGCCGAGAACGCGAGCACGTCGCGCAGCAGCAGCACCGCGCGCTGCCGGCTCGGCAGGTGCTGCAGCGCCGCCACGAACGCGAGCTCGACGCTCTCCTTCGTCTCGTACCGGCCGGCGGGTGTGTCGTCGAGCTCGTACGCCGGGAAGGGGCTGACCCAGGTGGTCTCCAGCAGCGGTGGGCCGGCGTCGTCGTGCGGGTCGGCCGGCGGCCCGAAGTCGACGGGCAGCACCCGGCGCGAGCGCCGCTCCAGCAGCCGCCGACAGGAGTTGGTCGCGACAGTGAACAGCCAGGTGCGCAGCGAACTGCGGCCCTCGAACTGGTCGAACGCCCGCCAGGCCCGCAGCAGGGCGTCCTGCAGAGCGTCCTCGGCGTCGTGCAGCGAGCCGGTCATCCGGTAGCAGTGCGCGAGCAGGGCGGCCCGGTGCGGCGCGACCAGCTCGGTGAACGCCGCGTCGTCGCTCGGCGCCGGGTGCGCCGCCGACGTCATGACTCCTGCCAGAACGCGAGGTCCCCGGCGCCGACCGAGCGCACCACGCTGCGCCGGCCGTGCGGCCCCGCCCGAGGAGCCAGCACCGTTGAGGCACCGAGCGAGACGGCGCGGTCGGTCGCTGCGTCGACGTCGTCCACCTCGACGTAGGGGATCCACACCGGCACCCGTGCTCCGCAGGTGACGATGCCGGCGCTGAGCCCGGCGTCGATGCTGACGTACGGCCGGCACCTCGTCACCACGGTCTCCGGCCTCCACCCGAGCAGCTCGCGGTAGTACGCGCTCGCACCGGCGAGGTCCGGGGTGTGCAGCTCGAGGTGCACGATCTGTGGCCTCATGCCTGCGCGCCACCGAAGGAGCCGACCTCGGCCAGCTCGGCGCGCACGGGCGGCTGCACGCACCGCTCCTCCAGCCCCTCCTTGAACCGCTGGAAGGCGGCGAGGTCCGACAGCGGCACCCGCCCCTCCGAGGTGGCGAGGTGCACGAAGGTCACGCCGTCGTCGCACTGGTACGTCGTGTAGCGGAATCCCGGCGGCTGCACCGCTGCCAGCTCGGCGTAGACCGCACGAACCAGCGCGATGTTCTCCTCGACCCGGTCCGAGTGCACCTGGTAGCGCACCATCACCCGCGTCATGATGCGAGCGCCAGGTCGGGCACGGTCACGCCGTGCCGCTGTCGGGCCGGCACCGCGAGCCCGCACAGCGCTCCGACGAGCGCGAAGCCCGCCGCGGTGACGATCGCGGGCCGGAAGCCGTCCAGGAAGCCGAGCACGCTGCCATAGTCGCCGCTGCCGGCGAAGACCGCGACCGTGACGGCGATGCCGAAGACGCCGCCGAGCTCGCGCATCATGCTGTTGACGCCGGCGGCCGCGCCGATCGCCTCGCCGTCCACACCGCCGACCACTGCGTTCTGGGCGCACGGGATGGCCATTGAGACGCCAACACCGGCGAGCACGAACGGCCCGACCAGCTGGCCGTAGGTCAGGCTCGGGTCCGCGACGGCGACCAGCCACAGGAAGCCTGCGGCCTCGAGCGCCAGGCCGACGGACAGCAGCAACCGTTCGCCGATCCGGTCGGCCAGCGCGCCGGCGACCGGTGCCACGGTGATGAAGGTCGCCGTCCACGGCAGCAGTCGCAGCCCGGCACTGAGAGCGTCGTGACCGAGCACGACCTGCAAAAGCTGGGCGAAGAAGAACACGCCGGTGAACAGCGACGCGAAGGTCAGGAAGATGGCTACGTTGCCGGCCGTGAAGGCGCGAGAGCGGAACAGCTGCGGCGGCAGCATCGGTGTCGCCGTCTGCAGCTGCCAGCGGGCGAAGGCGCCGAGCAGCACGACTCCGGCGACCAGCGAGGTGACGACCTCGAGGCTGCTCCAGCCGCTCTGGTTGCCGCGGACCAGGCCCCACACCACGCCGAGCGAGCCGCCGGACACGAGGGCGAGGCCGGTGACGTCGATGGCGGTGCGCGGGCCGTAGCTCTCCCGCATCTTCCGCATCGCCAGCGGGGCCGCGACGGCTCCGATCGGCACGTTGAGCCAGAAGATCCAGTGCCAGGACAGGCCCTCGACGACCGCACCGCCGACCAGCGGGCCGGCAGCGACAGCCAGGCCGGTGATCGCACTGAAGATGCCGATGGCCGCACCCCGGCGTTCCGGCGGGAACGCCTCGGACAGCAGCGCCAGGCCGAGCGGCATCAGCAGGGCCGCGCCCGCACCCTGCACCGCCCGGGCGGCGATCAGCGTCTCGATGTTCGGCGCCAGCGCGCAGCCGGCCGAGGCGGCGGCGAACAGCAGCAGCCCGCCGGCGAACAGGCGGCGACGGCCGAACCGGTCGCCGAGCGCCGCCGCGGTGATGAGCAGCACCGCGAAAGTCAGGTTGTAGGCGTTCACCGTCCACTCCAGCTGCTGCACCGAGGCGCCGAGGTCGGCGCGGAGGGTGGTGAGCGCGGTCGACACGACCAGGGTGTCGAGGGCCGCCATCAGCGAGCCGATGCCGGTGAGGGCCACCACCCAGCGAGTGGTTGTTCGGGTCGAGTCCACGAGAGTCTCCAGGCAGTACGCCGGGCAGAGTTGCTCCGGTCACTCGTACCGATCCGGGCCGAGCCCTCGATTCATCGCCCCCTCTCCCATCGAGTGGCGCGACCTCGTGGTTCAGCTCGGCGTGTCGCCACCAGATCGCGCCACTCGATGCAGCAATGGGCAGCCGGTGGCCGCCTCGGCGTAGCCGAGGATCAGCGCCTCGGCCTGCGCTGCGTCGATGCCGGAGTCGGCCAGCACCACGTAGTAGCCGTAGCCGTCCTCCAGAGCGACCAGGTTGCGCCCGATGTCGCGCGGCGCCGCGGTCAGGGTGAAGTGCCCGGCCGCGCTGCCGGCGACCAGGATGGAGTGGTAGATCGCGACCTGGCGGGCGAAGTACTCCCGGCTGATCCGGCCGTAGCCAGGCCGGCGGGTGCCCTGCCCGTCGAACTCGTACAGCAACCGCACCAGCTCGTCGTCCGGGCCGGTGGGCAGGCCAGCCCGCACGGCCGCCCGCAGCTGGTCGCGCGGGTCGGGGATGTTGTCGATCAGCTCCTCGCGCTGGCGGCAGAACCGCTCACCGGCCTGGCTGTGCGTCTCGACCAGCAGCGAGTCGAGCTCGCCGTAGTAGTAGAGGACCGCCCCCGGCGTGAGGCCGGCCTCGTCCGCGACGTCGCGAAGCCGCACCGAGGCGGCGCCCTTGCGGAGCACCGCACGCTCCGCCGCCGCGATCAGCTGACCGCGCCGACGGTCCTGATCCTTGGGTCGCGCCACGACCGGATTGTTTCACCGTGTTTGCATCCTGTCCCGCAGACCTCGTCCAAACCCTTGACTTCTGCCTCCGACATTCCTTGAATGAACCGTCAAAGAACCCTGCCCCAGGAGGCCAGCCATGACGGTCAACCAGCGCGCGGTCGACTCCCGCCCGGTCCAGGAGCCGGTCGACAAGGGGCTACGCGGGTCCGCGATCGGCCTGCTCTCCAGCGTGGTGATCGGACTGGCGGCCACAGCACCGGCGTACAGCATCACCGCGACGCTCGGGTTCGTCGTGATCGCGGTGGGGCTGCATGCGCCGGCGGTGCTCTTCCTCGCCTTCTTCCCGATGATGGCGATCGCGGTGGCCTTCTCCCAGCTCAACCGGGACGACCCCGACTGCGGCACCACGTTCACCTGGGGCACCCGCACCTTCGGCCCGTGGGTGGGCTGGATGGGTGGCTGGGGCATGACGTTCGCCGCCGTGATCGCGATGGCTTACCTCGCGGGCATCGCGGGTCAGTACTTCTTCCTGTTCTTCGGCGCCGACGACCTCGCCTCGAGCCAGGGCTGGGTCGCGCTGGTCGGCGCTGCGATCGTCGCGCTGATGACGCTGGTCTGCTACCGCGGCATCCGCATCTCGGCAAAGCTGCAGTTCGTGCTGTTCGGCATCGAGGCAGTGATGCTGGTGCTCTTCTCGGTGGTTGCGCTGGTGAAGGTCTACAGCGGCAACGCACCGGCCGGCTCGACGCACCCGACGATGACCTGGCTCAACCCGTTCCAGACCGGCGGTTTCAGCGCGTTCACTGCCGGGCTGCTGCTGGCGCTGTTCATCTACTGGGGCTGGGACTCCTCGGTGAGCATCAACGAGGAGACGACCGACCGGCACGTGAACCCGGGGCGGGCCGCCGTGATCGCGACGGTCGCGCTGCTCGTGCTCTACCTGCTGACGACGACGGCCGCACAGGCGTACGGCGGTGGTGGCAGCAAGGGCCTCGGACTGGCGAACCCGGACACCGCGACCGACGTGCTCGCGACTCTCGGTGCGTCGGCGCTCGGATCGACGCTGAACAAGCTGCTGATCCTGGCCACTTTCAGCTCGGCCATCGGCGCGCTGCAGACCGGCATCCTGCCGGCGGCGCGGACCACGCTGGCGATGTCCACCTACAAGGCGCTGCCCAGCGCGTTCGGCCGGATGAGCACGCGGTTCCAGTCGCCGAGCGTCTCGACGCTGTTCATCGGCGGGTCGACCGGGGTCCTCTTCGTCATCGGAACGTTCATCGCCGGCGGGCGGGTGCAGTGGGACAGCATCGCTGCCATCGGGCTTCTCATCGCCTTCTACTACGGCCTGGTCGGCTACACGTCGGTCTGGTACTTCCGGCACGAGCTGCGCAACAGCACCCGCGACCTGTTGCTGAAGGGACTGATCCCGCTGGTCGGCGCGCTGGTCCTGACGTTCGCGTTCCTCAAGAGCGCCTGGGAGATGCGCAAGGCCGACTACGGCTACACGTCGTTCCACGGTGTTGGCGGTGTGTTCCTGCTCGGGATCGGGACGCTGGTCGTCGGGGCGGTGGTGATGCTCGTGTACGCCGCTGCGCGGCCGGCCTTCTTCCGCGGGGAGCACGGTCCGGGTGAGGTCCCGCCGCCGGAGCTGCGCACCGATGTCGCGGCGCCTGGGACGATCGCCTGATGCGCACTCTTGCGATCGCCGCCGTCCAGACCAGCCCGCAGTCGGGTAACGTGGCGGCCACCTGGAAGAAGTTCGTCGACCAGGTGCGGGGCATCCGAGCCACCTTCCCCGACGTACAGCTCGTCGTGTTCCCCGAGCTCTACCTCGCGGCGGTCGACCAGCTGCTCGAGGAGACCCACGACTACGCCGAGCAAGTCGCGGTCATCGTGCCTGGCGACCTGACCGACCAGCTCGGCGACCTGGCCAGAGAGACCGGGCTGTGGCTGGTTCCGGGCAGCGTTTACGAGCGCGACGCGGATGGGCTCGTATACAACACGGCTCTGGTCGTGAACCCGGCCGGCGAGCTGGTCACGACGTACCGGAAGTGCTTCCCGTGGCAGCCGTTCGAAAGCACCGCGCCGGGACGCGACCTGGTGGTCTTCGACGTGCCGGACGTCGGTCGGCTGGGGCTCGCAATCTGCTACGACAGCGCGTTTCCCGAGGTCTACCGGCAGCTCGCGTGGTTCGGCGCCGAGCTGATCCTGCAGCCGACCCTGACCGCTACTCGCGACCGTGACCTCGAGCTGGTGCTGGCGCGGGCCCACGCGATCCTCAACCAGGTGTACGTCGTGAGCGTGAACGCGTCCGGGCCGCACGGGCTCGGCCAGTCGCTGGTCGTCGACCCTGAGGGGCTGGTGCGTCAGCAGGCCGGCGGCAACGACGAGGTGATCGTCGACGTGCTGGACCTCGACGCCGTGACCAGGGTGCACCGCTTCGGCACCTTCGGGCTGAACCGGATGTGGGACCAGATGGACGCCCACGGCCCGAGCCTCAACCTGCCGATGTACGGCGGTCCCTACCGCCCGAGGCCGACCGCGGGCGGCTGAGAGTTGCCCGACACGGGTCGAGCTAGCGGGTGAGGGCCAGCAGTGCGACGCCGGACCACACTGTGACCATCCCGGCGACCACGGCCCAAGTCGTCGAACGGGTGCGGACCGCGACCAGTCCCGCCACCGCCACGGCGGCGACGAGCGGGAGCAGCTCTCCAGCTCCGCCGCTCGCGGCACCGGTCACCGCGGACGTGCCCAGCGCCGCGAAGGCCACCGGAGCCGTCAGCGGGCCGACCCGGTCCAGCCACTCGGGCAGCGCACGGCGGGAGAGCAGCACGACGGGGACCAGCCTGAGGGCGAAGCTGGCCAACCCGGCCAGCAGGACGACCGTCCAGGTGCTCATGACGACCTCCGCAGGACCAGCGACCCGGCCAGCAGTCCGGCCGCCATCCCGACCGCCGGGCCCAGGTGGAGCGGCAGGAGCGACGCGACGACCGCGGTGACCACCGCGACGGCGACACCGACTCGGGCGGCCGCGGTCCGGGCCGACATGACGACGAGGGTGACGATGTAGAGCGGTCCGATCGACTCGACCCGCAGCTCCGGCGGCATGGTCGCGCCGACGGTCACGCCGATCCCGATCACGGTGAGCCAGCCGACCCACAGCACCAGCGCGGCACCCAGGTAGTGCAGGTGGGCCTGTTGCCGAGGCCGGGAGCCGTCGTAGGACTGGGTGCCGACCGCGAACGACGGGTCGACCAGCAGGTAGGCCGCGACCAGCCGCCACGCCGTGCTCGTGCCCCGCCAGTGCGGAGCCATCGCGGCGCTGTAGAGAGCCAACCGGAGGTTGATGACCGCCACGCTGGCGACGACGACGACGGCGGAGGCGCTGCCGGCCAGCAGGCCGACGGCGGCCAGCTGTGCGCTGCCGGCGTAGACCAGCCAGCCCAGCGACCAGCCGGCCAGGTGCGGCAGGCCGAGCTCGGCGACGGTGACGCCGATGACGAGGCCGAACGGCGCCACCCCGAGCAGCAGCGGCAGCATCGCGCGGACCCCGTCGAGGAAGGCCCGCCGGTCGGCGGCCGCAGAGTTGGCGGCGGCCGGGGAGCCTTCGCACCGGGCGCGGGCAGCGGTGATCGCGGACATGCCTTGGACTCTCGCCGCGCCACTCGCCAGATGCTTGACGACCAGGTGATGACGAGATGGTGATCATCTGACGCCGCTTCACGCTTCGACCGGCCGACATCTCCACGTCGTCTCCATGTCGCCGTCATCCGGTCGTCAAGCGGGCGCAGGCGGCCGGGCGCACAGTCAACGGCCGTGAGCACCCAGATCGAGCGGCACCAGGTCGTGGTCGTCGGCGCCCGGTGCGCCGGGGCGGCGACCGCCATGCTGCTGGCCCGGGCCGGCCACGACGTCGTGCTGCTGGACCGGTCGGCGTTCCCGAGCGACACCGTCTCGACGCACGGCATCGCCCGCGGCGGTGTCGTCCAGCTGTCCCGGTGGGGCTTGCTCGACGAGGTGCACGAGTCCGGCGCCCCGCCGGTGCGGGAGGTGCTCTTCCGATTCGGCGAGGAGCAGACCGTACGCCGGGTCAAGGAGCGCGCCGGCGTGGACCACCTGGTGGGACCCCGCAGGTACACCCTCGACGCCGTCCTGCAGAACGCGGCCCTCCGCGCCGGAGCCACCCTGCGGACCGGCGTGACGGTGACCGGCGTACGACGTAATGCCGACGGCCGGGTCGTCGGCGTCGACGCCCATGGGCCCGGAGGGGAGCCCGTGGCCGTCGAGGCCGACTTCCTCGTCGCCGCGGACGGGGTCCGCTCGCGGATGGCCCGGTGGCTCGGCGCCGAGACGCTGCAGTCGTCGCCCAGCCGAACCGGCGCCTTCTACACCTACGTCGCCGACGTGCCGCTCGAGACGGCCACTCCCGCCTACGAGTTCCACGTCGCCCGGGATGCGTTCGCGGGCATCTTCCCGACCAACCACGGGATGGCGTGCGTCTGGTTCATCGGCCCGACGCCAGCACTGGGAGCCCTAACGTCCGCCGGGGCAGGCCGAGCCGAGACTCTCCTGTCGGCCATCACCGCCGCGTCGCCCTCCCTCGGCGCGCGAGTGCGGGCCGGCCGGGTCGCAGCACCGGTGCGCGGCGCCATCGACCTGCCCAACATCGTGCGTCGCCCGATCGGCGGCCCCGGTGCCGGCTGGGCGCTCGTCGGCGACGCCGGCTACCACCGCGACCCGATCACCGGCCACGGCATCACCGACGCCTTCCGCGATGCAGAGCTGCTCGCCAACGCGCTCGACATCGCGCTGCGCAGCCCGGGCCACTGCGCCGACGAGGCGCTCGCGGCCTACCAGACCCGCCGCGACCTCGCGCTGCGCGAGACCTTCGACCTCACCCGGGCCCTGTCTGCCTTTCCCCGCCCCGAGCGGTTCGTCGAGCTGCAGATCCAGCTCTCCGACGCCCTCGAGCGCGAGGCGGTCGACCTCGCCGCCCAGCCCACACCCCTGGGCACAGCGGCCGTCGCCTGACTCACACCCACCACCACTCGAGAGGAACAACATGTCCGTCACCGAGAACCCGACCCAGCGCCGCAACGGCGTCGACGTCGAGACCCTCTTCGCCACCATCGGCGCCGTCCGCGACCAGCCCGAGCTGGCGCGCTTCCAGTTCCGCTCGAACCACGAGTGGGTCAGCGGCACGCAGAATCGTGGCGCCATCAGCGGCTTCTACGGCGCCGGCCAGGAGCACGAGCACAAGGCGCCGACCGTGATCACGGCCGACCACCCGGTCGTCCTGGTCGGCCAGGACAAGGGACCGACGCCCGCTGAGCTGCTGCTCAACGCGCTCGGCGCCTGCCTCATGAGCGGTCTGGCCAACATCGCGGCCGCTCGTGGGATCGACCTGCGGGGCGTCACCGCCACCGTCGAGGGCGACATCGACCTGCGCGGCATCCTCGGCCTCGACCCCGAGGTCCGCAACGGCTACGAGGGCATCCGGGTCGTCTTCCACGTCGACGGCGACGCGCAGGCCGAGCAGCTCGCCGCGCTGGTCGAGCAGTCGCGAAAGCGGTCGGCCGTGTTCGACGTCGTCACCAACGGCACCCAGGTGTCCGTGGACGTCGCCACCGCCTGACCCGGCTGGTGCTGCGCCCGATCAGACCGGGCGCAGCACCCGCTGGTTGTTGCCGACCGGCTCGACCTCGATGGTGGAACCGGCGAGCAGCACCCCGACCGTGGCCGAGAGCCAGACCTCGCCGGTCGGTGCCAGGTCGGCGATGTCCATGGCTTCTCGTACGCCGGGTCCCCGCACCACCGTCGCCTCGCGCTCGACCTCGGCCACGGCGATCCCCACACCGACGTCGTCGCGACGTTGCGCCAGCGCCGCACGGACGGCGACCGCGGGGCCGTCGAAGAGCAGCACCGGCCGGCCGGTGGCGTCTTGGCGCGCGCGGCCCCCTGCCGCCGTCAGCCCGGCCAGGACGGCGTCGCTGCCGGCGCCCGTGACCCCGACCAGGGCGGCGAGCGCCAGCGCAGGAGCAGCCGGTGCCCGGGTCTCGGTGACGAACGGCTCTACTGCGTCGAGGATCTGGTCCGGGTTCCCGGACACGAAGTGGTCCTCGCCGTCCAGCACCACGAACTGCGCACCGGCGATCCGGTCGGCGATGTACTTGCCCTCCGCCACGTTGAAGAGCGCGTCACCGCTGCGGTGCAGCACCAGCGTCGGCACCCGGACCGCGGGCAGCGCGTCCCGGACGTCGATGAGCGAGTTCATGTCCATCAGCGCACGAACGGTCGACGGGGTGGCCGAGGCACGCATCCGGTGGGCCCACCACCGCTGCATGGACTCGTCGCCCGACGGCATGCGTCTGCGGGCGTCGGCCTCCCAGTCCCACCGCGTCACCAGCTCCTCGGTGTAGGCCTCCCGCTCCTCGGGGGTCTGCGCCCACGGGTAGTCCTCCGACCACAGCCGCTTCGCATACACGGCGTACAGCACCAGCGAAGCGACCCGTTCCGGGTGGGTGGCGGCCATCAGCACGGCCATCGGACCCCCCTCGGAGTAGCCGAAGAGCAGCGCACGCTGCGAGCCGACCACATCCATGACGGCCAGCACGTCGCGGATCCGGGTCTCGAGGTCGGGCACGCCGGGCGGCCGGTCCGACATCCCGCTGCCCCGCTTGTCGAAGCGGATCAGCCGGCCCATCGACCCCAGCCGGTGCAGGAAGTGCGCGTGGTGCGGGTCCGCCCAGTCGAGCTCGAGGTGGGAGGCGAAGCCGGAGATCAGCACGACGTCGGGCCCGACCCCGTCGGTCCGGCCGCTGACCTGGTAGGCGATGTGCAGCCCGTCGCTGGTCGTGTACCGGATCGGGCCGATCGGCCCGATCGGCCGATCCGGCGACTCGGCCCCCGTGGTGCCGGACCGCACGGGTGCGACGAACCGGTAGCCGCGGCCGTGCACGGTCTGGATCACCCGCTGGGACTGGCCGTCGTCGCCGACCGCCCGACGCACCTGCTTGATCCGGCTGGTGACGGCCGTTTCGGTGACGAAGCGGCCGCCCCAGATGGCGTCCATGAGCTCTTCCTTTGGCACCACCCGGTCCCGGTGCGAGACCAGGTACACGAGGACGTCGAAGGCCTGCGGTTCCAGCGGGACCTTGGCGCCGTCGTCGGCGCAGCTCGAACAGCGCGGTGTCCAGCTCGAGGTCGTCGAAGCTGTGGACAGTGGGCACGTCCTCGAATGTGCCACAGCAGCGCCTGACCAAGATCCCCAAAAGTGCATGATCAACCTGCAGTTGATCATGCACTTTTGGGGATCTTGTGCGTTCCCGCAGGTCACGCCCCCACAAGTCCGCGTTGATCATGCAACTCTGGGGATCACCAAAACTGCATGATCAACGCGGACTGTGGGGTCACGGGGTGCTGGTCGTGACCTCCGGGCCGCTCGTGCTGGGGACGGGTGTGCCGGTCACCGACGGCGAGCCGGTGGGCGTGACAGTCGGTGTCAGCGACGTCGACGGCGTGGGTGTCGTGCTGGTGACCGTCGGCGTCGGTGTCTTGGTCGGCTTCTTCGTGTGCGTCGGCGACGGTGTCGGGCTCGGCGTGGTCGTCTGCGCGGGGATGACGACGACCTGCGGCGGGGGCGGCGGTCGGACCAGAAGGTAGACGACGAGGGTCACGACGAAGAACACCGCCAGCGCCCAGGTGGTCGGCCGGATCCGCCTCAGCGCTCTCACGACTGTCCGCTCGGCTCGTCGGTGTTCAGCGACGGCGCCACGATGATGCCCTCGATGCGCAGCGCGTCGGCGATCCGGGCCCGCATCATCCGGCCGACCTGGAACTGCTTGCCCGGCAGAGTCCGGGCCACGATCCGGATGTTGAGCGTGTCGACCTCGATGCTCTCCACACCCATGACGGTGGGCGCGTCGAGCAGCAGTGGCCGCAGATCGTCGTCCGCGTACGCCGCGGTGCCGACGTCCTGCAGGATCCCCGTCACGGTGCTGACGTCTGCGGTGCTAGGCACCGGCACGTCGATCACGGCCCGGGCCCAGTCGCGCGACAGGTTGGTCGCCTGCACGATCTGCCCGTTGGGCGTGATGACGACCTCACCGTTCACCGTGCGCAGCTGGGTGACCCGCAGGGTGACGTCCTCGACGGTGCCTTGCACCGGCGCACCGATGCCGACGACCGAGAGCCGGACCACGTCGCCGTACCCGTACTGGCGCTCGGTGATGACGAAGAAGCCGGAGAGCACGTCCTGCACCAGGCGCTGCGCCCCGAACCCGAGTGCGACGCCGACGACCGCGGCCGGTCCCACCAGCCCGCTCATCGGCACGCCCAGCCGCTGCGCCACCAGGATCGCCCGCGACGACGTAGATCGCGACCACGACGGTCCAGGTGACGACCTGGGTCAGGGCGTGCCGGTGCTTGGCGGCCTCGGACCGGACCAGCGCGTCGGACTCCTGCAGCGTTGGCATCGATCCGGCCGGTGGTGAGCTCCCCGACCCAGCCCACGGCCCGGGCCGCCAGGATCGCGCCCGAGACGATGAGCAGGATCTCGAGCGCGTCCCCGCGCAGCCAGGTCTGGACGTCGGTCAACGGCTCGACCGCGGTGATCACGGCCCCATAGTGCCCGTCCTAGGTCTTACCGCGGCCCGGGGGGCGGCGTGAGGTCGTAGCGCTTGATGACGTCGGCCAGCCACGGCGGCTCGCCGAACTCCAGACCGTGCCGCTCGGCGAGCGCCATCAGCTTCTCCGGCTCGGGCGGCCCGCTGGTGAGCATGTCCGACATCGCCGCGAAGAAGTCCTCGAACCCGGCCGGCTGGATGATCTCGATCATGCGGGCCGGGACCTTGCCGGCGTTCCACATCGTGTGCATCTCGCCGCGCGGCTTGGTGATGTAGCCGCCGGCGCCGAGCACGACCTCGCGGTCGCCGGACCGGAAGCCGATCTCGCCCTCGGTGACGATGGAGTACTCGTCCTCGCGGGTGTGCAGGTGCGGCGGCACCAGCGCGCCGACGGGGAACGGGTGCTCGACGACCGAGAGGGTGCCGCCGGTGTCGGCGCCCCAGAACTTGAAGTCGACGCCGATGCTGCCCAGTTGGCCGCTGCGGCCCTCGCCGGGCTGGAGGATGGTCAGGTCCGGTGGTGCTGAGATGGTCATGCCGAGCTCCTCTCGATTTCAGTGAACAGGAGTGTAGACTGAAATAGAGTTGCTCGACGCAGAGGAGTTGTCAAGAGGTGAGTGACGAGAAGTCGGGTGCCGGCGGCGGGCGTACCGCATGGACAAGCGGGCCCAGGACGTCGCCGCGACCCGGCAGGACATCGTCGAGGCCGCGGTCCGGCTGCACGGCAGCGTGGGGCCGGCGGCCACGACGGTGTCCGCGGTGGCGCAGGAGGCCGGCGTCACCCGGCTCACCGTCTACCGGCACTTCCCGGACGCCGAGGCGCTGTTCGCCGCGTGCAGCGCGCACTGGGGCAGCGGGCAGACCTACCCCGACGTACCGGCCTGGCTGCAGGTGCCTGACCCGGCCGAGCGGCTCCGGGTCGCGCTGGCGGACCTCTATCGGTTCTACGCCGAGGGCGAGCCGATGCTGACTCGCATCCGTCGCGACCACGAGGCGCTGCCGCCGACCATCCAGGCGCGCAACGCCGCGGCCGAGGTGGCCCAGCGGGAGGCCCTGCTCGCGGCCTTCAGGACGGTCCGTGGCGCTGCTCGGCGGCGCCGGCTGACCGGCGTGATCCGGCACGCGATCTCGTTCTGGACCTGGCGGTCGCTCTGCCTGGACGGCGGGCTGACCCAGCAGGAGGCCGTGGACGCGATGACGACCCTGGTCCTCACCACCGCCGGCCTCGCTGCCTCCTCAGCCTCCGATTGATCACGGATCCGTGATCACTGGTGGTCGACCGAGGTGAATTGGCCAAGGTCGAGAGCAAGACGCCGCGGTAGGGCCGGTCAGCCGGGGCCGACGACGAAGGGCATCGCGGCGAGCCGGCGCCGAAGGGCATCGTCGGCTGTCACGAGCTGCTCGCCGAGCCGCTCGGCCAGCGCGACGTAGACGAGGTCGTACACCGGGTGCTCGTCGTAGCGTCGGGACAGCTCGTAGGCACGGTCCAGGTCCTGCGGCTGATCGAGCAGCTCGATCGGGAGCTGCCGGAGTAGCAGAAACGCTGTGTCGGCCTGGGCTCCGGTCCAGCGGCGCCGGCGGATGCCGGTCACCAGCGCGTTCGCGGTCTCCTCGAGCACCAGCCGCGGAGCGAGGACTGCCTCGCTGGCGCTGCCCAGCCGGGCGAGCAACCGCGCCGCGGGGCCGCCGGGGTCGACGCCGGGCGCCACCCAGTCGACGACGATGCTCGCGTCGACGACCGGCATCAGCCGGCCTGACGACGGGCCCGGTCGTCGAGCACCAGGTCGGCCGCGGACGAGTCGGCCGACGCGCCGCCGAGGTTGCCGGCCTCGCGTTGCTCGTCGACGGCCTTGGCCCAGGCTGCCAGGGTCAGCCGGGCGGGTGCCGGTCGACTGTGGATCAGCCGGTCGACGTCGTCCCGGGTGACCAGCAGCTTGCTGCCGTGGCGCCGGGCGGCCAGGCGGCCGGACCAGATCCAGCGACGCACCGTCTCGGGCGTGCGGCCGGCCAGCCGGGCTGTCTCCCGGACGTCCAGCATCTCTACACCGTCGACAACGAGCATGGTGCAAGGTTACTACACCATGCTCGCGATCGGTCTGGTCACGGAAGCAGCGGGTTGCCGGCGGCGCCGCTGAGCCCGCCAGCGGCCCCGTGTGCGACCTGGGCGGCCACGATGCTCGCCGCATCCCGTGCGTCGGCCGCGCGAGCCGGTCCCTGCCCGTGCTGCGTCCCCGCGGCGTCGTTGCCGACTGCCGAGCGGACGCTGCCGACGACCCCCGTGGTCGGATCGGCACCGGCCAGCTGAAGGCCGACGACGACGCTGCCGGCGGCGATCGCCACGGCTGCCGCGCCGGCCAGGACCCAGGTGGTGCGACGAGAGACGCGTCGGGTCCAGAGGTGTACGACGAGGTGGCTGGCGCAGTGCGCACTCGGTCTCGCGGTGCAGCGCCGCGGCGGGCCGAGCACGCCGAGATGGACCGAAGTGGTGGCCACCGGCCAGCGCCTCCTGGTGCCGACCGCAGGAGCTCGTCGCAACCCGTGCACGAGAGCGGTCGACGGCCGGCGACGCTCGAGACGGCCTGGGGTGATGCCGGGCTCGCCGCGCTCGAGGCCATGAGCCCGGCCGTCCTGAGCGCGCGGCGAGGTGATGCCAACCGCGTGTGGGAGCTGTTGGACGAGGCGCGCGAGCACATCGAGAAGTCCCAGTCGTTGAACTACCAGGGTTTCATTGCCCAGTCCCGCGGCGAGGTGTACCTGCTCGAGGGCGACATCGAGCGGATCCGGACCGAGGTGCTGCCCTGGTACGAGGAGGCCGTCCGGCAAGGAACGCGGAGATCGCGGCCAAGTTGCACCTGTCGGAGAAGACGGTGGGCACCACGTCTCGGCGATCCTCGCGAAGCTCGGGGTGTCCTCCCGGCTGGAGGCCGTACGCCGGGCCCGCGACCTCACCGCCATCGGCTGACTGCTGCCAACCGACGCGCCCGGCCGCGCCCCCAACTCCCGCATTGATCATGCAACTTTGGGGATCTTGAGCGCGCTCGAGCTGTCGCGGCTGCTAGCTCGCGCGGGAGAACACGACGGTGCAGTCCTCGGAAACGTAGGGCTCGCAGGACGTGCACCGCGGAGCAGAGCAACCAGCGCAGGGCTCGACCGGCTGGCCGCAGTCGCAGAGCTCGGGCAGTGGGTCCATGTGGGTCATGAGGCAATCCTCGACGCGCCACGTCTCGGTCGTGCTGCGTCCAGGTGAAGTCTGGGTGACTTCATCCGGCCCTTGTCGCCCGCAGGACCACGTCGAGTGAAACGACTGGCGACCGAATGGGCGCGACAGAGGCGCCGGACGTTTCAGTTGACAGGCTGCCGTCGGTCGAGCCCGCGGCCAGTCAGCCGCCTTGGACCGGCATCGGTCGCTCGCTGACCGGCGTGATCCTGGCCGTGCAGACCTTCATCCCGGGGAGCAGGAACTGGTTGAGCCGTTCGACGTCGTGCGCCTCGACGACCAGGTAGATCGTGTGCTCCATGAAGGAGCCGTAGAAGCCCTTGACCTCGACGCCGGCCACCGACGCGTCGTGCAGCGACCCCGAGCCACCCTTGCCGTAGGGGCAGTTCTCCGGGCTGTGGACCTGCTCGATGTGGAACAGCACGCTCGTTCTCCCTCGTCCAGCGCGGTGCGATCCGCGGGCCGACGATCACCATCGGCTACGGAGGACAGTCAACCGCCGGGTCGGCTCGCTGGCTAGGTGGGGTCAGCCGCGTACTTCGCATGCCCACGGCTGCCTGTCATGGGCCGCCAGGGCCGAAGTCGACCCAGGGCACGAGGTCCTGGCTGCAGACCGTGTTCGGGGGCGGGGTAGCGGTCGAGATGAGATAGGCGGCGATGGCCGCGTCCGCGCAGGCCGAGGTGAAGAGCGAGGTGTGCCCCCACGAGTTCACGGTGAGAAGCGCCGAGTTCGGGAGCAGGTTGTGGGCGATCACCGCGCCTTGGTACCGGGTGGCGGGGTCCCACTTGGCGCCGACCACGAGCACCGGGTTGTCCGTCGTACGGTCGAACGGACCCATGTACCGGTCACCGTCCGCACCGGGCCATTCCGCGCAGATGGCCGATGCCCACGTCCAGATCCGGCCGAAGTACCCGTAGGCGGCGTCGGCGGCGGCCCCGGCAGCGACCCACGCCTCGTAGGAGGAGGGGTTGTCCGAGTCGGCGCAAGCCACGGCCGGGAAGCTCTCGATGAAGTTCGGGTACTGCGGGAAGCCACGCTTCGTGACATAGCCCGTCGCGGCTCGCGACAGCTCGTTCGACGACGCTGCCAGTGCCGAGGTGCCCCGCACTGTGGACAACGCGCGGCCCAGACTGGTGGCGCTCGCCTGCGACTCGAGGAAGGACAGGAACTCCGCGAAGTCGGGCCAGCTGAACGAGTCGTACATCGCCCCGAGCGTGTCGCCGATGAGGAACGAGTAGTTGTAGTCGAATGTCTCACCGGTCGACGGGTCCTCGATGGGGATGGGCCCCGTCCGCAGCTTGTCGGCCAGGGCGGCAAATCGCGCTGCGGCGCCCGTGCCGCCAGCCAGCGGACACGCGTCCCCACCTGCATCGCACAGCCGGAAGAACTCGAACAACGTGTCCCGGGCGCCAACGTCGCTGCGCAGTCGGGTCGAGAACGGTAGCCCTTGCTCGCCGGGAGCTCCGGTCGTCCAGGCGATCGGGTCCAGCACACCATCGATGGCGAGTGCCCGGAAGTTGTGCGGGAACATGTTGGCGTAGGTCTGGCCGAACATGGTCCCGTAGGACACGCCGTAGTAGGTCAGTTTCTGGTCCCCGACCGCCTGGCGCAGCTGGTCCAGGTCCCGTGCGACATTGGCCGTGGACATGTGGTCGATGATCGCGCCCCCGCGCCGGGCGCAGGCGCTGTCGAGGTAGCGGTCCCCGGCCTCCCAGGCGGCAACCTCGTCGTCCGTCATGGGGAAGGCAACTGGGGCGAAGGCTGGATCCCATTGCCTCGGCGTGCCGAAGCACCGAAGCGGCGCGCTACGGATGACACCGCGGGGATCGAACCCGACGATGTCGAAGCGGTCCCGGACGTCTTGAGTGAACAGGAACGGTGCAGCGCCGACGGCGAAGTCCACCCCCGACCCGCCCGGGCCGCCGGGATTGATGAACAGCGAGCCTTGACGCAACGCCGGGTTCGCCGCGGGGAGACGCACCATCGCGATCGAGATCTGGGTAGCGTTCGGCTGGTCATAGTCGAGCGGAACTCCGACCGTCGCACATTGGAAGGGTCCCGCTGCCCGGAAGCACGGGCTCCAGTTGGCCTTCGTCTGCGGCGCGGCGTCGGCTGGTCGCACGCCGCCAATCAGGCTCACCAGGAGCGCCGTTGCCACGGCAACAACAAGGTGACGTCGTCGTGCGCTCATGGCTGCCTCGCACAATTCGCTGGGTGGCACGTCGTAGCGCGATAATCGGCCGGTGACCGGGTCGCGTCAACGCAAAGTTTGCCGCCAGTGGCCACGCCAGCCACGCTGACCAAGATCGATCCGCGGAGGCCCCAGCGCGCCCGCTCACCAGGGCTCCTGGTCGCTACATCGGCCGGTAGGCGTCGCGTCGGTGCTCGACTCGGACGATGACCTCGCGGACCACGTCGAGTGAAACGACCGGCGACCAAAACGGCGCGACAGGGGCGCCGGACGTTTCAGTTGAGGGGGTGCGGTCCGTCGAGCCCGCCACTGAGCCGCTCGCGCAGCCCGGTGGCGCGGGCGGCCGGCCGGGCCACCGCCTCGACGAGCGCCTCGGCCGAGCCGATCACCCGCACGTGCGTGGTTGCCCGGGTCACCGCGGTGTACAGCGTCTCGCGCGTGCCCAGCGGTGACCCCGCCGCCGGCAGCAGCACCGTGATCCGGGCGAACTGGCTGCCCTGGCTGCGGTGCACCGTCATCGCGTGCAGCGGCCGCACCGCACCGAGCCGCACGAGCGGCACGAGGATCGGTGCGCCGCCCCGGCCAAACGCCGCCACCAGCCCGCCCGCGCCGTCGTCGACCACCACGCCGGTGTCGCCGTTGTAGAGCCCGATCTCGTAGTCGTTCGCCGTCACCATCAGCGGCTCGCCCGCGTACCGCCCGTCCGCCCGCGGCACCACCGGGTGCTCGTCGGCGATCCACCGCGCGGCCAGCGCGCTCCAGTGCGCCACCCCGCGCGGCCCACGACGGTGCGCGCACAGCAGCCGGTGCCGGTCCAGCGCCTCCAGCGCCGCCGCCGCGTCACCGCGCTCGGCCGCGTCGAGCAGCGCCAACCCGCTGATCGTGACGTCCGCCTTCACCCCGTCCAGCTGGTACGCCGGGAGGGCCGCGCCGTCGGCGACCTCGACCAGCTCGACCTCGGGGGTGTCGTCGGAGCGCAGCACAGCCAATGCGTCGACGCCCCGTCCGTCCTGCACGGCTGCGGCCAGCAGCGCGATGCCGCTGGTCGCCGGGAACCGCCGGTTGGTCGCCAGCGTCGGCGACCGCCACCTGCGACCCCGCATCGACCAGGTCACCGAGCACTGCCCCCGCCTCGACCGACGCGAGCTGGTCCGGGTCGCCCACCAGCACCAGCCGGGTGGCCGGTCGCAACGCCTCGAGCAGCCGGGCCATCATCGTCAGCGACACCATCGAGGCCTCGTCGACCACCACGACCTCGACCGGCAGCCGGTTGGTGCGGTCGTGCCGGAACCGGCTGCGCGCCTCCGGCCGCCAGCCGAGCAGCCGGTGCAGCGTGGTGGCCGGCAGCTCACCGAGCCGCAGGCGGTCCTCAGCCGGCAACGACGCCGTCGACGACCGCACCGCCTCCTCCAGCCGGGCCGCCGCCTTGCCGGTCGGTGCGGCCAGCGCGATCCGCCACTCCGGGTGCTGCTCGCGCAGCAGCGCCAGCAGCCGGCTCACCGTCGTGGTCTTGCCGGTGCCCGGTCCGCCGGCCAGGACGCTCACCCGCGACAGCGCGCAGGCCTCGGCGGCGGCCCGCTGGTCGAGGTCACCCGCTCCCGGGAACAGCCGCGCCAGCCCGGCCGACAACACCGCGGTGTCGAGGTCCGCTGGCGAAACCGCCGACCGCTCCAGCAGCTCGGCCGCGACCTGCTCCTCCTGGTCCCAGTACCGCGCCAGCCAGAGCCGCGAGCCGCTCATCCGCAACGGCCCGCCGACCAGGACGCTCGCCGCGCACCGCGCCACCCAGTCGTCCGGCCACTCGAGCGCGGTCACCTCGACAACGGCCGAGTCGGACTCCAGGTCCGCGTCCGGGCTCGTGGTCGCCTCCGCGGTCGCCAGGTCCAGCACCACCGAGCCGTGCCGGGTCGACCGCACCACCAGCGCGGCCGCCAGCAGCACAGCCGAGTCGGTCTCCCCGCCGATCCGCCCCAGCCGCAGCGCCACGTGCACGTCGGCGGCCGACAGGATCCCGGCCTGGTTGAAGGAAGCCAGCAACCCGGTCGCTCGCAACGCCAAAGCCGACTCGAAGCCCGACGTCGCGGTCATGCCCGGCCCGCCAGCAGGTCCGACAGCCCGACGACCAGCCCGGTCGGTGGCCGCCACGAGAAGACGCCCGGCGCCGCACCGACTGCGTCCAGCACGCCCGGCCCGGGCATGCCGCGCAGGAACAGGTACAGGCAGCCGCCGAGGTGGACGTCCGGGTCGTACTCCGGCTGCCGCCACCGCAGGTAGCGGTGCAGCGCCACGGCGTACAGCACCGCCTGCAACGGGTAGTGCGCCTCGATCATCGCGGTCTCCAGCGCGGCCGACCGGTAGTGCCAGGCCGTCAGCGGCTCGTCGTACCCGCCGAGCCGGTTGGTCTTGTAGTCGACCACCAGGTACCTCGCCGGCGACCCGACCCGCAGCACCGCGTCGATGCTGCCGGTGAGGTAGCCGCGCAGCGGCACGTCCGGCAGCCCGGCCAGCGCGTCGGCGTAGGTCGACAGCGGCCCGGTCGGCACCGTCGCCCGCCACAACGGCACCAGATCAGCGAGCACCACTCGCGCCGTCGTCGCTTCGTCGCCCCCGGCCAGCGGCAGCTCGAAGTCCAGCTCCGGCAACCGATCCTTGGCCGGTACGTCGGTCAGCGCGCCCCCGTCCGTGAGGTCGCCCAGCGGGGTGGCCAGCGCCGACCGCAGTCCGGTGGTCAGCGCCGCAGCGTCGAGCCCGGGCGCGAATCGCGCCACCTGCGCGGCCACCACCTCCGCTACGGCGGCGGAATCCGAGGGGTCGGCGAGCTCCTCGAGCACGGTGTGCACCAGGGTGCCGAAGGCCGCGCCGCCGGGGATCGCGTCCCACGCCGACACCACCTCGCGCAGCGCGTCGTCGCCGCCAGCAGCAACAGCCGGCACCTCCTCGACGTCGCCCTCGTCGTCCTTCTGCGCGACCTCCGGCTCACTGCCGAGCCGCTGGTCGTGCGCCGCCGAGGTCAGCGCGCTGTAGGAGGTACGCCGCCAGCCGGTGTCCAGCGCTCGGCCGAACGTTGCCAGTTGCAGCGCCGGCACGGCACCAACCGCCGGCGACCAGACCGACGGTGGCCGGTCCCGCACCACCTCGACACCCATCCCGCCGACGGTCGCCGCGGCCCGCGTCCGGAACGCCGCCAGCGCGTCGGCGTCGGTCGGCACCGGCACCAGCTGCGGCGCGAGGTCGGGCCCGTCGTGCAGCAGCAGCCGGTGCAGCGGTGACGTCGGGGTGTTGGTCGTCGGCGCCCACCACACCAGCAAGTGCGACTGGGCGCGAGTGAGCGCGACGTAGGTGAGACGCAGCTCGTCGTCGGTCTCCTCAGCCTTGTGCTGGCGCACGTGCCCGGCCCAGTCGGGACTCCCAGGCCCGCCGACGTCGCGCACCCGGTGGTCGCGGTCGTCGTGGAAGACCGCTGTCGACGGGTCGCGGCCGGCGAAGTGGTCCCACGCGAACGGCACCAGCACGACCGGGAACTCCAGCCCCTTGCTGGTGTGCACCGTGATGATCTGCACCGCGGCCGCGTCGGTCTCCAATCGTCGGCTCCGCTCCTGACCGCCCTCGCCGGCGGCCTCCGAGATGCGCCGCCGCAGCCACACCAGCAGGGCGGTCAGCCCGAGCTGTCCCTCCAAGGTGGCCTCGTGCATCACCTGGGCGATGTGCCGCAGATCGGTGAGCAGCCGCTCACCGTTGACCAGGCTCAGGATCCGCGGCTGCAGCCCCTGGTCGAGCGACACCGCCTCGAACATCGCTGCTACCCCGCGGTCCTCGAGCACCGCACCCCAGATCCGCAGCTTCAGCGCCAGGTCGTCGGCGAAGGCGTCACCGGCCGCGTCCAGCCCGGCCGCGTCGAGCCCGACGAAGCAGGTCAGCGCTACCCGGCGTACCCGGGTGGTGCGGTGCGGCTGCTCCAGCGCTTCGAGCAGCCGCTGCCACTCCGCGGCCGCGGGGGTGGCGAAGACGGAGGTCTTGCCGGTGAGTACGACCGGTACGCCGGCGGCCTGAAGCTGCGCCTGCACCAGCGCGGCCTGGGTGTTGGTGCGCACCAGCACCGCGACGTCCTTCGGCTCGACCGGTCGCGCGTCGGCGCCGTCCCGGGGGTGCAGCAGCGTGTTGCCGGAGAGCAGTGCGACGACGCGGTCGGCGAGGTCGCGGACGACGGCGGCGCGGGCCGGTCCGACGGTCGCGAGCCCCTTGCCGGTGACCGGGAGTCCGTCGCGCGGCACTACTCGAAGCTGCAACGGCACCGCCGCATCGACGAGACGCCCGTCGTGCGCGGCCTCGACCGGCAGCACCCGGATCCGCTCGTCGCCGAGCGCCGCGCCACCGAAGACCGCGGCCATCCCGTCGAGCAACGCCTGGTCGCTGCGGTGGTTGGTCGGCAGCGTGCGCACGACCGGCGCCGACGTCCGCGCCTCGAGGTAGGCGTGCACGTCGGCGCCGCGGAAACCGTAGATGGCCTGCTTCGGGTCGCCGATCAGCACGAGGGTGCGGTGGCCGTGGAAGGCCTCGCGCAGGATCGCCCACTGCACCGGGTCGGTGTCCTGGAACTCGTCGACCAGCACCACCCGGTAGCGCGCCCGCAGCCTGGCCTTCGCGATCGGACCCGAGGTCTCGTCGGTGAGGGTGTCCCTGAGTCGGAGCAGCATGTCGTCGTAGTCGATGAGCTGCTGGCGCCGCTTGCGCCGGCCGACCTCGGCGCGCACCGCGGCGGCGATCCGGGCCCGCTGACCGGGCATGCCGTCGGTCGTCGTCGGCGGCAGCAGGTCGGTGGCCGGGTCGGTCGCCGCAGCCATCGCCAGCGCGTGAAACTCGGCCCGGGTCATGTCCGCCGGCTCGGAACCCGCCGCGCCCCACTTGCGCAGGTAGAGGTCGTCGGCCACCTCGGCCACCAGGTCGCCGATGCTCTCGACGAGCACCGCCCCGGTGTCGTGGTCGCCGGCGGTGCCGAGGGCGAGCAGTACCTGCTGGCAGAAGCCGTGCGTCGTTGTGACGGTCGCGGCGTCGAAGACCGTCAATGCCTCCTCGAGCAGCTTGCGCCGTACGTCGGTGAGCTCCCGGTCCGCGTCGGCGAGCTGTGCGAGGACGAGGTCGTCGTCGGGGATGGTGGCTGGGTCCGCCAAGCCGTCGCGTGCTGAGACCAGCCGCTCGCGGACCCGCTCCCGCAGCTCGCGGGTCGACTCGCGACTGAAGCTGACGACGAGCAGCTCCTCCATCGCAACCCCGTCGGCGACATAGCGCGCGACCAGGTTGGCAATGGTGAACGTCTTGCCGGTGCCGGCGCTGGCCTCCAGCACCGTGGTGCCCTCGGGTAGCGGCCCGAGCAGGTCGAACGGCTCGGGGGCCGTCACGTCGGTCAGGATGATGCCGGCGCGTACCGCAGGTGCAGTACGCCGGTGTCTAGCGTCTGCGAGTGCAGCAGCGTCAGCGGCTGGGTGGGGGTGTCCTCGAACAGCCGCTGGCCCGAGCCGACCGCGATCGGGTGCACCAGCAGTGCGAGCTCGTCCAGCAGCCCGTTGGCGAGCAGCCACCGGACGGTCGTGGCGCTACCGGACATGCCGATGTCGCCGTCGGTGCTCTGCTTGATCTTGTGGAGCTGGGCCGCGACGTCATCGGAGACCAGGGTGGTGTTGTTCCAGGACGCGTCCTGCAGGGTCGTGGACACCACGTACTTCGGGATGCCGTTGATGAACTCCGAGAACGGCACCTCAGGACCCTGCTGGGGCCAGTAGTCGGACCACTCGCCGTACAGCTTCCGGCCCATCAGGAAGGCGCTGGTCGTCTCCATGCCCGCGCCGACGATCTCGCCCATCGCGTCGTCGAAGTACGGGAAGTGCCACTGGTCGGGGCGCTCGACGACTCCGTCGAGCGAGATGAAGAAGTTCGACACGATCCGGCCCATGGCGCTGCTCCCTGCCTCGTCGGCTCGGCGTCCACCCTAGCCGCCGATGAGTCCGGCGCCTTGGGGGAGTCGGAACGGGTATGACCACAGGACACATCGACCCGAGGTATGGCGACGCGTCGGCGACGGCCCCGGCGTGGGACGCCGTCGAACGACTACTCACCGACGCCCAGCTCTACTGGATCGTCACCGTCCGAGCGGACGGCCGACCGCACGCGGTGCCGCTCGTCGGCGTCTGGCACGACGGCGCCTTCGCCTTCTGCACCGGGCCGGACGAGCAGAAGCACCGCAACCTCGAGCGCAACGCCCATGTCGCGGTGACCACCGGCAGCACCGGTGCCCAGGGCTGGAACTCCGGCAAGGACGTCGTCGTCGAGGGCACCGCGGTGCGGGTCACCGACGCCGAGGCCCTGCAGGCGCTGGCGGACGCCTGGGCGGCCAAGTACGCCGACGACTGGCGCTTCGCGGTGCGCGGCGAGGAGTTCGTCGAGCTCAGCCACTCCGGCGGCAGCACCGAGGGCGGCGCCTGGGTCTACCGGGTCGAGCCGGCCAAGGTGATGGTCTTCGGCGGCGACCACGGCCAGACGACGTACCGCCTCTGACCGAGTGCGGCCGCCTGCGTCACACCCTGAGCTGAGACCGCCCCACGTCTGCACCGCCCCGAGGTCAGACATGCGGCCCGTTGTGGTGCCGTATCGAAGGAGAAACGTCGAGCGGCGCCGACCCACGAGCGTGAACCGGCGCCTCTCCTCGCGCTTCTCCTTGCAGACGGCACCGCCCGGGTCACCTCGCCGGCGAACTCAGACCTGGACCGTCGTCTCGGCGTCGAGCAGCCGGCCCCACAGGCGCCGGGCGAGCAGCCCGAAACGGTCCGTCTCGTCGGCGTGCCAGCCGGTGCCGCCCTCGCCGTCTGCTGGGCGCTGGGTGGTGAGCACGGTCAGCGGCGCGCGCTCGCCGTAGAGCAGCACGTGCTCGGCGTCCTCCTGCTCGCCGGGGAACCGGTCGGTGAGCCACTCGCGCTCGGCGCCCTCCCGGGCGGTCGGGGTGTCGGAGTGGTTGCGCCGGTCGGCGTAGGCGGCTGCGGTCTTGACCGGCAGCGGAAGCGGCGAGCGCAACCCGGCCCGGTGGAGCGCGACCAGCTCGGTCAGCGCAGCGGCCGCCTCGGCTGCGGGCAGCGGGTCGAAGACGCTGCGCTGCGCCTTGCTGCCGCGACCCCGCCCGACCGCGACCGCCCGCCACGCGCGATCCGGCTGCGCGACCGTCAGAGCCACCAGGTCGATCCACACCAGCAGCCGGTGCCGAGCCGCCAGCCGCGAGTAGGTAAGCGAGAGCAAGGTGTTGCCTCGCGCGTCACCCACGGTGCCGGTGAGTCGCTTGCCGTCGGCGAGCAAGACATCCACGTCGTGCGACTCCGGCGGCAGCGCGCGTTCCAGCGTCGAGGCCTGCAGCAGGCTCTCGACCTTCGGCCCGATGCCGCGCAGGGTCGTGTCGCCGAGCGGACCCGGCGGCAACGTGCCCCGGTGCCGCTCGAGCTCGATGCACTCAGCCACCTCCAGGCCGCCCAGTCGCTCATGCAGCACCCGCTCGCCGACGGCCCACTGCTCGAGCGCGTCCAGCTCGACCGGCAGCGCGTCGGCTGGCTCGTCCTCGCCGCGGGTCTCGGCCACACCGAGCCGCTGCCGGAGGAATCCTCGGGCCGGGTGGGTCAGCAGCCGCCGCAGGTCGGCGAGGTCGACGTCGCCGACCACAAACGGCGGCAGCAGGCCGCCGAACATCGGAGCCGGCTCGGTCCGTGGTCCCGCGGCCGCACGCGCACCGGCGTACGACAGAGGGTCGTAGCTGAACGACCGCCCGTGCGACGGCGAGAAGTTGCGGGGGTCGAACGGCTGCAGTGCGTGGCGTTTGGTCACGAGATCGCGGACCCGCAACGGAGATGGCGCAACAGCCGTGCGGTCCAGCGCGTCGAGCAGCTCGCCCAGCGGCACGGCCGGCGGCACGGGGGCGCCGGTGCGTTCGTCGGCGCCGGTGTAGGTGATGACCAGATGGTCCTCGGCGGCGCAGATGGCGTCGAGAAAGAGCTGGCGGTCCTCGCTGCGCGGGTCGCGTTCGCCGACCCACGGGTCGCGGGCCAGCACGTCGTCGCCGTCGTGGCTGCTCTGCCGGGGGAAGACGCCGTCGTCGAGGCCGAGCAGGCACACCACCCGGTGCGGCACCGAGCGCATCGGCACCAGGGTGCAGACGGTGAGGGTTCCGGTGCGGAAGCTGGCCCGGGTCGGCCGTCCGGCCAGGTTGCTCGCGAGCAGCGCGCGGACGTCGGCGAGGCTGAGCAGCGCGGTGCTGCCCTCGGCGGCCTCGGCGATGTCACCGAGCTCGCCGCGCAGCTGCAACAGCTGCCAGGCGGTGTCGTACGTCGTGGCGGCCAGCCCGCTGACGGCGTCCTCCAGCCCGGTCATCCAGTCCGGCGCGGTGTGCCTGGTCGACATCAGGTGCTGGGCGGCGGCCAGCCGGTCGACCAGCTCGGCCAGTCGGCCGGCCAGGTCGATGTCAGAGCTGTCGACGTCGTCGAGGGGTACGACGTTGCCCCAGCTGTCGAGCGCGCCCTCCATGGTGGCGCCGAGCAGCAGCCGGTCAAGCCCGTCGCGCCAGCTGCCCTGCTCGACCTCACCGAGCTGCCAGGTGGCGCGGTGCTCGCCATCGAGGCCCCAGCGGACGCCGGCTCCGACCGTCCAGTCGCGCAGCCGCTCGAGCTCGTCGTCGTCGAACCCGAACCGCTGCCGCACCGCAGGAGTGCCGGCCAGGTCGAGCACCTGGCTGGCGGTGAGCCGGGCGGTGCCGAGCTCGAGCAGCTGGGACAGCACGGCGAGCAGCGCGTTGGTCTGCCGCAACGCCCGGTCGGCCAGCCGGACGCGCAAGCGGGCCGCGGGGTGGGCGGCGTCGTCCTCCGCCCCGATCGCGAAGGTGGCCGCGACGATCGGCGCGAAGGTCTCGACGTCCGGGCACATGACCAGCACGTCGCGCGGCTCGAGGGTCGGGTCGTCGGCGAGCAGGCCGACGATGACCTCGCGGAGCACCTCGACCTGGCGGGTGCGGCCGTGGCAGGCGTGCACCTGGACGCTGCGGTCGATGTCGGCCAGCGGCGGCGGGTCGGTCTGGAGGGTGTCGTCGGCGAGGTCCTGCTTGAGCCGGCCGAGCAGGGTGTCGGGGTTCGGCCCCGACTCGTGCAACATCGTCTGGCTGTCTCGTACGCTGCGCGCGATGAGCTGCTGTAGCTCGAGGACGTCGCGGGACAGGCTGGTGAGCAACGGGTTGTTCAGCCGGCTGCGGGCGGTGTCGTCCTTCCGGCGCAGGGCTGGTGGCGTTGCCGCCACGGTGTCCCACAAGGCGGGCGAGGAGTGGTGCAGCCAAAGGTGCACGTCGCGGTGCTCGGCCAACGTCGCCAGCACTTGCAGCCGAGCTGGCGAGAGCCGGCTCGCGCCGAACACCGAGAGCCGCGCGGGCAGGTCGCTCAGCGACGGCTCGTCCCGCAGCCGGCTGCAGGCGTCCTCGAGCAGCTCGGCCGGGCTCGGCGTGCCGAGTCTGTCGCGCAGCCGTCGCCAGAGCTCGGCCTGCCAGGCGAGGTCGTCGTCGAGCGGGCTGCCGTCACCCTGCTCGTCCCGGCCGGCGGCCCAGGCGCGCAGCATCTCCGGACGGGACTGCCCGTACTCGTCGTACATCGTCGTCAGTCGACGGGCGACGGAGAGCCGTCGTCCCTTGTCCTCGGCAGCGGTGCCGAGGTGCTGCGCGAGCGACCGGGCCCACGGCTCGGACGGGATCGACGCGTCGATGACGTCGAGCAGCGGCCAGACCGCGCGGGCCGGCGCCCACAGCTCGACAGCCGTGGCGTGCTCGGCCGACGACGAGGCCAGCGCCTCGTCGACCAGCGAGCTCGGCCACGGGAAGGAGACGTTCGCGCAGACGCCGTCTCCCACCGACGTACCGAGGACATGCGACAGGCGCTGCGCGATCCAGCGCTCCACCCCTTTGGCCGGCACCGCGACGACCTCGGCCGCGAACGGGTCGGCCGGCGGCACGGCGAGCACGTCGGCCAGCCCGCGGGCCAGCGCGGCTCCGTGGAGGGCCCGGTGGGTGATGAACACGGTTCGCATGGTGCCATCACGTCGCAGCCTCAGGGCTCACCCCGATGCGATGCCGGAGCGCACGGTCGTCCCGGGACACCCGCACGGCACCGAGCCGCAGCGCGGGCACCCGTCGCGATAGCGCGCCACCGCCTCCTCGAACGACAGGCCGAGCTGGTTGGCCAGCGACGCCAGCCAGGCCAGCACGTCGCCGAGCTCGTGCACCTGCTCGTCTCGGCTGCCCTTGCGCACCGCCTTGGCCAGCTCGCCCATCTCCTCGGCCAGCCAGGCGACGGTGGCCGGGATGCCACGGGCCCGGTCCCGCTCGCCGTAGGCGCGCTCCATCTGCTCCTGCAGCTCGGTGAAGTCGGTCATCAGCCCTCCCGAGCCGGTCGAGGTCGAGGCACTCCGGCGAGGCTAGCCGCGCCGGGTGGGGGCGCATGGTTTCGGACTCCGGCCCCGTCCAGGGCACAATGGGACTAGGTGCGCCGCTTCCGGCGGTCCTGTTCAGCACCGAACGTCCGCTGACCGCCCGCCAGACCCGGAGTCACTCACCGTGCTTGCTCGCCGCCCCCTGACGCTCCTGGTCGCGCCGATGCTCCTGCTTGCTCTCGGCGGCGCCGCCCTCGCCCCCGGTGCTGCCCAGGCCGCCGGCGGCACGGCCACGGCGACCACCGCGACACCGGCCCCGCTGCTCGCCAGCCCCGCAGCCGGCGCGACCGAGTGGGCGCTGGACAAGCCGGTCGTCGTGAACGTCACCGGCGGAACCCTGACGGCGGTCACCCTCACCGCCCCGGACGGACGCCAGCTCCGCGGCGAGCTCACGGCGTCGCGCTGGACGAGCACCGGCACCCTGGTGCCCCGTACCACCTACGCGCTCGCGGCGGTGGCGGTCGGCCCCGACGGCCAGCAGTCCGCGATGAGCGTCACGGTCCGCACCGGCGCGCCGGACCAGGTGCTGCGCGCCACCATCTCCCCGAACGGACGCTCCGTCGGCGTCGGCCGGCCGCTCGTCGTGACGTTCAACCAATCGGTCCGCCGCAAGGCCGACGTCGAGGCAGCGCTGAAGGTCACGACGTCGCGGGCCATCGGCCCGGCGTCCTGGTCGTGGACGTCGTCGCGCACCGTGCAGTTCCGGCCGCGGACGTTCTGGCCGGCCCACACCGGGGTGACGGTCACCGCGGACCTGCGCAAGGTCCACGCGGGTCCGGGGCTGTGGGGCATGCAGGACACCGACGGTGCCTTCCGGATCGGCCGCGCCTTCGTGATGCGGGTGTCGAACGCCAAGCACAAGATGACCGTCACCAAGGACGGTGACCGGATCCGCACCTTCGGCGTCTCGCTGGGCAAGCCCGGGTTCCCCACCAGGTCCGGGGTCAAGGTGATCATGGACACCCACGTCACCTACCGGATGCGCTCCACGACGGTGGGCATCACCGGCTCGGAGGCGTACGACCTGGACGTGCCGTACGCCATGCGGATCACGAGCTCGGGGGAGTTCCTGCACGGGGCGCCCTGGAATCCGTACGTCGGCATCAGGAACCACTCGCACGGCTGCACCAACCTGACTCTGTCGAGCGCCCGCTGGGTGTTCAACCGGGTCAAGGAGGGCGACCCCGTGGTCACGACCGGCACCGGGCGCTCGACCGAGCCGTGGAACGGGCTGGGCGGCGTGTGGAACGTGTCGTGGACAGACTGGGTGGCCGGCTCAGCCCTGAGCTGACCCTGCACGGCCCGGCTGGACGTGGCTAACCTCGAAACGGCGTAGGTGCTCGCACGTACGGAGGGCCGATGCGCGTCACCGCCAAGCCTGGCCAGGCCACCCGGGAGATCGACGTCGGCGCGACCCCGGCCGCGCAGCCGACTGTCGCCCCGCGTGCCTCCGGCCCGCCGCCACCACCGGATGCCCCTCCGGGGGCGCCCCGGCTGCCTCCCTGGGGGCCACGCCTGATCTGGGCGGCCGTGACGGTCGTGTCGGTCGTCGGCGGATCCCTGTTCCTGGTCGTCGACGCGTTGACGGGTCCTTCGTCAGTGTCGACCCTCAGTCCGTCACCGAGTGACACGGTCTCCCGTACGCCGAGCACCGGGCTGTCCGGGAGCGCCACTCCGAGCGGGTCACCCAGCGGCACCCCGTCCGACACTGCGGTGCCGTCCGAAACGCCCTCCGTCACGTCGCTGCCGAGCACATCGCCCACGCCGGGGCCGGGATCCGACACTGGCCCACCGGTCCTCCTCGTGACGCTGCTGGTTGTCGCCGCGGTCCTGCTGGTCGGTCTGCTGCTGTGGCTGCTGCTGGTTCGCCGCCGCCGATCGACCCCGGTGCACGGCTGGCAACCGGTGCGTCGCCTCGACAACGCGGCACTGCTCGCCGAGGACCGGCCGCGAGCCTCCTTGGGCACGCCGGACGTGCTGGTGCTCACGCCGGCCACGACCGAGGACGACCCGCGCCTACGGGACCACCTGGCTCAGGAGAAGGATGCGATCTTCGCCAACCTGCAGCTTGCCTGCAGCTTCCGGCCGGCGAGGGACTGGGTCTTCACCGGCGCGAAGCTGACGGTCGTCCTGGCGCGCGCCGACGGAAAGGCGGCTCCCGCGCCGATCGCCTACTCGCTGAGGCCGCTGTCCGAGCTGGACGGGACGGCACAGGAGAACAACGTCGAGATCGGTGCCGACGTGAAGTTCGTCAGCGCGAAGGCGGCTCAGAAGTCCACCCGCGGCGGCAAGATGTTCGTGCGCGGATACGGGCTGCAGGAGTCGATCTCCTTCTGGGAGTTCACGCCTACCCGTGCGCGGCCGCTCGAGGGGTCGTTCTGGCTGTGGCTGATCGCGAAGGCACCGCTGGAGACCGACCTGGCGATCACGTCGTCCCTGCTCGTGCGCATCGCGCCGCGGCGTTGGTGGCGAGCCGCGAGCCCTCCCGCCGAGGGCATCGGGACCGCCGGCCTCGTGCTGCACCTCAAGGACGGGCCGCCGTACCGGAGTGATCCCGTTGACGAGTCGGACCTTCAACTGCGGCGAAACGGCGCCTGATCGTTCCGGACCGGAGCTGCCGACGCTCGTGCGATCAGCTAAAGGTTGACCCAGTCACCCAGCCTTCCCGGGGCCTTGACGCGGGAGTAGGTTCTCGGCCAACCGCGCCCAGGCTGCGGGCGCGGCGGACGGAGGCCCGCCATGTCTCGTCGCTCGACTCGAACCGGTCGACACATCCTCGTCGTTCTGGGCGCCGCCGTTGCGCTGGTGCTGGCCACCCTCGTGGGGCCGCCGGCCGGAGCGGCCGGGCGCGGGAGCGCCGAGGCCCAGGCGCCGCTCAACGTCTACTCCGCATCGCTGACCGCGAAGCAGGCCGGTGAGCTGGCCCGGTCCGGCCACGACATGAGCTCGGCAAAGAGAACGACCGACGGCGTCATCGCCGACCTCGTGCTCACATCGCAGGAGGCCTCGGCCCTGCGGGATCGCGGCATGTCGGTCAAGCTCAAGCGGCTCAAGGGCGGCCAGACCGTCCAGGAGTTTGCGGCGGCACAGGCCGCCGATGGCTTCACCGTCTGGCGCTCGTACGACGAGGCCGGCGGCATCCGCGACCAGCTCTACGCGGCAGCGCGCAGGAACCCTCAGCTGGTGAAGCTCGAGGTCCTCGGCCACACCGGCCAGGGACGCGAGATCATCGCGGTCAAGCTGACCCAGGGCGCTCGTGAGGTACCGGACGGCAGTCGTGCGGCTGTCCTCTACAGCTCCACCCAGCACGCGCGTGAATGGATCTCGACCGAGGTCAACCGGCGGCTGATGAACCACTACATCGACCAGTGGCGGGCCAACAACCGGCAGGTCCGCAAGCTTCTGCAGACGACCGAGCTCTGGTTCGTCCTCGTGGCCAACCCCGACGGATACCAGTACACGTTCGACCACGAGCGGCTGTGGCGCAAGAACCTCCGCGACAACAACAACGACGGCCAGACCCAGGTCGGCGACGGTGTCGACCCCAACCGCAACTTCCCCAACCACTGGGGCTACGACGAGGAGGGGTCGTCCTCCATCCAGTCCAGTGAGACGTACCGTGGACCGGGGCCGCTGTCCGAGCCCGAGACCCAGGCCATGGTCGGGCTGCTCGACCGGATCGGCTTCGCGTTCCAGGTCAACTGGCACTCCGCCGGTCAGTGGCTCCTCTACGCCGAGGGCTGGCAGACCAGCACCCCCACCGCGGACGACCCGATCTACTACGCCATGTCCGGCAACCTGGACGACCCGGCCATCGCCGACTTCCACCCGGGCCTGAGCTCGGACGTCCTTTACGTCACGAACGGTGAGACCACCGACTACGCGCACGCCGTGACCGGCGCCCTGGCCTGGACCCCGGAGCTGTCCGAGGGCTGCGACGGCTGCGGCTTCGTGTTCCCGGACGACAACGCGTTGGTGCAGGCGGAGTTTGTGCGCAACCTGCCGTTCGCCCAGTCGGTGGCGAACTCGGCAGTCGACCCCTCCAACCCGAAGACGGTCACGGGGATCACGACCAAGCCCTTCTACGTCGACAGCGAGGACCCCTACAAGCGCGGCAACCCGGGCGTCCGGCTGAGCTTCACGAAGTCGTACGGTGACCCGCAGCCGGTCGCCGTGATCGCCAAGCGCAGCCTCGGTGCCGTGACTGCGAAGTACCGCATCGACGGCGGCGCGGTGCAGTCGGCACCCATGTCCGAGTGGGAGGGCGGGTCGACGTACGACCCGGCGTCGGTCTACTACCACCAGATGCGCGGCGTGGTGACCGGCACCGACCCCGGCGACTCGGTCGAGGTCTGGTTCGAAGGTGGCGGCCAGCGGAGTGACTCCTTCACCTACCAGGCCGTGTCCGAGAGCGGTAACCGCGTGCTCGTCGTGGCGGCCGAGGACTACACCGGCGCCTCGCCGGTGCAGGATCCGGCAGGCCCGCACTTCGTCGACGCGTACACCGACGCATTGGCCGCCAACGGCCAGCAGGCCGACGTCTACGACATCGACGCCGCCGGGCGGATCGCCCCGGACGCCCTCGGAGTGCTCAGCCACTACGACGCAGCCATCTGGGAGACAGGAAACGACCTGATCACTCGCACCGCCGGCCGCGGTGGCGGAAATGCCGACCGGCTGGCACTCGACGAGCTGCTCGAGTTCCGCTCGTACCTGAACGAGGGCGGCAAGGTCATGCTGGCAGGCGACTCCGCCGGTCAGCAATACACCATGGCGCAGCTGTACGACCCCAAGGGCGAGGTCGCCTGCAACCCGCCTCCCGCGGACATCGACCCGCGGCGCTGCCTGCCGTTGTTCGGCTCGTTCTTCGGTGGCGACACCACCAACGACGTGCTGCAGTACTACCTGGGTGGCTACGTGGCCATTGCCAACGACGGCCTCGACGGAGGCACCGCTTACGACGCGGTAGGCGTCGACGACCCGTTCACGGGCCTCGCGTGGGGTCTCGACGATCCCGTCTTCGCCGGCAACGCGGTCCGGAGGTCGTCGTTCCTCGCGACCAGCGGCATCCTGCCGATCGACGACTTCAAGCAGTTCGAGAGCTGGGCCGCTGCGCGGTACGCCAAGCCGGGTGGGCCGTTCGACCCGCACACCGGCGAGCAGTACGTCTACTCGCAGATCGCTGACGTCTCGTACAAGAGGCTCACCCGCGAGATCGCCGTGCCGGCAGCCGGTGGGTCGATGACCTTCTGGACGTCCTACGACACCGAAGCAGACTGGGACCACCTGTTCGTCGAGGCGCGCACTCCCGGCGGTGACGACTGGACGACGCTGCCCGACGCCAACGGGAACACGACAACGGCGACCGGCGAGAGCTGCCCGGCGGGCTGGGTCGAGCTGCACCCGCAGCTCGCGCACTACCAGACGTTTGACGGCGTCGACGCGTGCACAGAGACCGGCACCACCGGCGCCTGGAACGCCGCGAGCGGCAACTCGGCGGGTTGGCAGGAGTGGAGCATCGACCTCTCGGCGTACGCCGGCGGGAGCGTCGAGATCTCCATCGCCTACGCCAGCGACTGGGCGACGCAGGGCATCGGCGTCTTCCTGGACGACATCACGCTGCCCGACGGCACCAGCACCTCGTTCGAGACCGGCCTGGACGGCTGGGCGATCACCGGGCCGCCCGCGGGCAGCTCACCCAACGCCAACAACTTCATCCGAACCGATGCATCGGGATTCCCGGTCGGCAACGCGATCGCCACGCCGCGCTCGCTGCTGCTGGGGTTCGGACTTGAGGGCGTCTCGACTGAGGCCGAACGCAACGCAGTGATGGGCCGGGTGCTCGATCACCTGCTGGACTAGGAGGAGGCAGACACCTGGAGCAGGGCTCTGGCGCTAAGCCAGCCGATACTTTGCCGCGCACGGAAGGCGACGGCCTGATCCGCCGCGAACCCGACCCGGCCGACGGTGGACGTGCGCAGGTGCTGCGTCCAGGCCGCTCTGACCCGGATCTTCGAGAACCTCGAGAAAAGGATGCCGACACCTAAAGCGGCCCCGAGTCGATGTCGTCGGCGTTCTCGTCAGACTGGCGCCGCTGAACGCGCCGTCAGGGGCCCACGGCTGGCAGTCAACGGCGAGACTGTGCCCATGACGAATGCCTTGACGACCACCCAGCACATTGAGCTCACCGAGCGGCGAGCGGCGCACAACTACCATCCGCTCCCCGTGGTCCTCACCCACGGTGAGGGGGCCTGGGTGACCGACCTGGAGGGTGAGCGGTACCTGGATTGCCTCGCGGGCTACTCGGCGCTGAATTTCGGGCACCGACACCCGCGACTCATTGCGAGGACGCAGCAGCAGCTGAGCCGGTTGACCCTGACGAGCCGGGCGTTCTACAACGACCAGCTCGGACCTTTCGCGGATGCCCTGGGCGACCTGGTCGCCAAGGAGATGATCCTGCCGATGAACTCGGGTGCCGAGGCTGTCGAGACGGCGCTGAAGGTGGCCCGCAAGTGGGGTTCGCAGGTCAAGGGCGTCGCTCCGGACCACGGCCGGATCATCGTGATGGACGGGAACTTCCACGGGCGGACGACAACGATCGTCGGTTTCAGCACCGACGAGCTCGCGCGGCGCGACTTCGGCCCTTTCACGCCCGGCTTCGATCTCGTGCCGTACGGGAAGGCGGATGCCGTCGGCGACGCGATCACAGAGGACACGATCGCCGTGCTGCTGGAGCCGATCCAGGGCGAGGGCGGCGTCCTCATCCCGCCGGCAGGCTTCCTTCAGCAGATGCGGGAGCTCTGCGACCGGCACGGGATTCTCCTGATCGCCGACGAGATCCAGTCCGGCCTCGCTCGCACGGGCCGCACCCTGGCCGTCGAGCACGAAGACGTAGTGGCGGACATCCTGGTCCTCGGCAAGGCCCTCGGCGGAGGAATCCTGCCGGTGTCGGCGATCGCGGCCGACACCGATGTCCTCGGTGTGATCACCCCCGGCACCCATGGCTCGACCTTCGGAGGCAACCCGCTGGCGGCGGCGGTAGGTCACGAGGTGTGCCTCATGCTCGCGACCGGAGAGTTCCAGGCGCGCGCCGCAGAGCTGGGTGCCCGCCTGGCGGACGGCCTGCTCGGGCTGGACTCCGCGGTCGTCCGGGAGGTCCGGTGCCGCGGGCTATGGGCCGGCGTCGACGTCGACCCCACGGTCATGACGGGGCGTCAGCTGTGCGAAAGCCTGCTCGAGCGCCACGTGCTCGCGAAGGAAACCCACGGCTCGACAATCCGTCTAGCCCCGCCGATTGTCTGCTCGGAGGACGACATCGACATGCTGGTCGACGCTATCGGTTCGGTTGTGGCCGGCGCCTGATGAACCACGGGACGCCTCACCGGGGCTCCCACTCGGCTCGAGCCTCATTTGCGTACGCCAGTGATGCGGCTCAGCCCTGGTGGAAGCGGTCGTTGTCGGGTTGGCTATTCGCGTGCGCGTGTGGTGGGTCGACCGACCCGGGCCGATCGAAGGTGGGCCCTTGCGCGAGGGTCAGCGCGACGATCCCGTGCCCGGTCCAGGTGAGGTGCGGCTGCGCGTGAGTTGTTGCGGGATCTGCCGGACCGATCTGCACCTTGCAGAGGGGGACCTGCCGCAGCGACACCCAGCGGTCGTGCCGGGCCACCAGGTGGTCGGCTACGTCGACACCCTCGGACCCGGCGCGGGCCGGTTCGCGCGCGGCGACCGGGTCGGCGTGGCCTGGCTCCGCGGAACCTGCGGCCGCTGCCGGTTCTGCAGGCACGGTCAGGAGAACCTCTGCCGCACGCCGCTGTTCACGGGGTGGGACGCCGACGGTGGATACGCCGAGCTCTGCCTCGTCGATGAGCGGTTCGCGTACCGTCTGCCGGAGGGCTACGACGACGTGCACGCGGCGTCCCTGTTGTGCTCCGGGATCATCGGCTACCGGGCCCTGCGGCTGTGCCAGTTGCCACCAGCCGGCCGGCTCGGTATCTACGGCTTCGGCGCCTCTGCGCACCTGACGGCGCAGCTGGCGCTGCGGCAGGGTGCGACCGTGCATGTGCTCACCCGGTCCGAGGACGGGCAGAGACTGGCCCTCGAGCTCGGTGTCACCTCGGCGGGCGGCGCGTCGGACCCTCCCCCCGAGCCGTTGGACGCCGCGATCCTTTTCGCGCCGGCGGGCGAACTGGTGCCCACGGCGCTGCGGGCGCTGGAGCGCGGCGGCACACTCGCCGTCGCGGGCATCCATCTGAGCGCGATTCCCGGGCTGGACTACGCGGCGGAGCTATTCCACGAGCGGGTGCTGCGCAGCGTGACCGCGAACACCAGGCGTGATGGTGACGAGTTCCTGGCACTTGCCGGAGCGCTGGACCTGCGCATCGTCACGACGCCCTACGGCTTCGAGGAGGCTCAGGACGCCTTGTGCGATGTGGCCGAAGACCGGGTCGTTGGTGCTGCGGTTCTCGTTGTCGGCGACCAGTGAGATCTCGGGGTCCCGTGTCCCTGCGCACCAGTCACGACCTTCGGCCAGAGCGATCACCCGATCAGGTGCACGCTGCGGTGCTCGCGGCGGCTGATCGTCTCGGACGCGATCTCCACGAGCCGGTGAGAGAGCTCGGATAACGCCCGCGCCGTCGCCAGCTCGTCACCGATTTCCGGTACGTCGCCATCCCGGGGGTGCCGGTGGGCGGCACCGTGTCCTCGTACCTGCTCACCCGACTCCAAGCTCAGCGTGACGTCGGCGGTGGTGTCCGACTCCCGCTCCACCAGATGGACCTGGATCGGGAGCGTCCTGGTCTGGTTCATCTCGGCCTCCGAGCTCCATCATCGTCCGCACCCCGACCCTGCTCTCGCACGCGGGGTAGCGCAAGAGCCAGGCATCACCTGCGCGGTGACGCCACACGCCGGCGGCGCAGCAGGTCCTGGTCCGCGGGGCCACGTGCTGACATCTGCGAGGTGGCCAGGGGTGTCGAACCACCGACCGAAGCACCCGGGTAACGGACGCTCAACGTGGAGAACGTTCCTGGCAAACGGCCTGGGGCGGAGGAAGGGAGACGTAATGCCCTCGCGCAGGAGGACCGTGGGTTCGGACCGCACAGGAGCCTATAGCACCTAGCGCAGAGGGCCCGCCGCCGGCGGGGTGCCGGTATCGACGCGCATCCCCCCACGGCCAGCTGCGACCGCGGCTCGGCTCCGTCGCCACGTTCGGTAGGCGTCACGGCGGTGGTCGAGGTCAAGGACGTCGACCCGCCCCGCGTCCTCGTCGATGCGATCGCGGACGCGGGAGTCCCCGCGCCGGGCGCGCCAGAGACCTTCGAAGGGTGGACGAAGTTGGTGCTCCTACCCGGCACGGGGGGCGTGCGCGTACGGGCCGATAATGAACTGCCACGCCGCGAGGGATGCCGCGTCCGGCCGCAGTTCGGTCGAGGCGGGTCGCGCATCGGGGGCGATCCTCGGCCGAGAGCGCCGGCTTCTTCGTCAGCTGACCGGCTGCGGCACGATCCGCAGGTAGGCCTTGAGCTCCTTCCAGTCGCCGAAGATCTCCCGCGCCTCGTCGTTCGACACCGACCCTGCGATGACGACGTCCTCGCCTGGCTTCCAGTCGACGGGCGTCGCGACGCGGTGCTTCGCGGTGAGTTGCAGCGAATCGATTGCGCGAAGGACCTCGTCGAAGTTGCGTCCGGTGGTCATCGGGTAGGCGAGGACGAGCTTGATCTTCCTGCCGGGGCCGATGACGAAGACGTTGCGCACCGTCTGGTTGTCGGCCGGCGTCCGGGTCGCGTCGCTCTTCTCGCTCGCCGGGAGCATCCCGTAGAGCTTCGAGACCGCGAGGTCGGTTCGCCGATGATCGGGTAGTTGGGCCGAGCACCCTGCGTCTCCTCGATGTCCTGCGCCCACGACGCGTGGTTGCTCACCGCGTCGACGGACAGGCCGATCACCTTCACGCCGCGGCGGTCGAACTCGCTCTTGATCGCCGCCAGCCGGCCGAGCTCGGTCGTGCAGATCGGGGTGAAGTCCTTCGGGTGGGAGAACAGCACGGCCCAGGAGTCGCCGACCCAGTCGTGGAAGCCGATGCGGCCCTCGGTCGTGTCGGCGACGAAGTCCGGCGCTGTGTCGCCGATACGAAGGATTCCCTGCGCGCTGGAGTCGTCGCCGGCCGTGGCGACGACATCGAGCTCGCTCGGGTGGAACTCGTCGACGTACTGCAGGACCTGCGCCATCTGCTCACCGAACTCCGGCGAGCGCTTCCACGCGTGCGCGGAGTCTGCGTCCGTCCATGCGCCAAAGCTCACGAAGCGCCGCGGGTCGTCGGCGTCACGGCCGAGCCGCAGCGTCGACGCGCCCCGCATCGTGGCCGCCCACGTCGTGAACTCCGTCCACGCGCGGATGAAATCGTCCTGCTTGTCCGCATCCACCAGCCAGGTCCCGGTCGTGACCAACTCGGTCATCACGCCTCTCCTCTCTTCTCGTTCACCGAAACTGATGAGGTGGACGGTAGGCACGCCGCGTTCCCTGCGCGTTCCCTCGGCTTCGGTCAACCGGTGGTGACCGAGGCCAGCCGCAGCGAGCGCTCCGCCCAGTAGGGCTGGCGCGCCCGCTCATAGAGTGTGTGAGCGGAGTCGAAGCTCGTCGCGGCGGTGTCGAAGTCGCCGTCGGCGACCGCGACGCTGCCCGCCGCGGACTCGGCCATGGCCCGCCACGCCGAACTGTCGAACAGTGTCGCGACGTGCGCCGCGGCGTCGGCGTAGACGCGAGCACTGGCGGCGTCGCCGAGCAGCGCGAACGCCTCGGCCGCGATCGGGTTCAGCAATGCACTGCAGCTGGGGCAGTCCCCGTACCGGGCCGCGGCCGCGGCCGCGGCGCGCACCGACCGAACGGCGCGGTCCGGGTCGCCCTGCTCCACCGCGGCGAACGCGTGCGTCGCGTGGATGCGTCCCCACAGGTGACTCGCCATCGCCGAGATGGTGGCGATCGACGACGCCTGCTCCAGGTGGCCGTCGGTCTGGTCGAAGACGCCGCGGCAGGCCGCGAGCTCGGCGCGTCGTTGCCAGGCCAGCGCGCCCGAGCGGGTGTCGACGGAGGCGTAGAGCGCGCAGCTGCGGCCCAGACACCCGGCGGCCTCATCGAAGCGCCCCTGCAACAGGGTCGACTCGCCGAGCAGGCACCACGCGAACGCCTGTGCGCGGGCCGCGCCGGCTTGCTCGGCGCGGTCGAGCAGCTCACGGGCGTAGCTTTCGACCGAGTCGGACAGGGCGTCGCCGTAAAGGTGGTATTGGCCGATGCA
Source organism: uncultured Actinomycetota bacterium (assembly GCA_963728425.1). Taxonomy (GTDB): domain Bacteria; phylum Actinomycetota; class Actinomycetes; order JACCUZ01; family JACCUZ01; genus JAVEDA01. Next base: position 109,415 of record CAVSKC010000002.1, on the reverse strand, counting down.
GTGGTGGATGTCGAAGACGCGAGCGAGTCCCGTGGAGTCGTCACCTTCCGCTGTCAGTCGGCTGAACTCGGCCGCGAGACCGTGCCGCCAGTCACCCGTGCAGTGCGACACGATTGCCAGCGCCTCGTGTGCGGCAGCCAGGTCGTCGGCCGTTCCGTCCTGATGCGCGGCCGCGAGCGCCTGCTCGGCGTACGTCCGCGCAGCTGAAAGATCGCCGGTCTCCCAGGCGAGGTTCGCGCGGGTCCGCAGCAGGCGGCTGCGCTCGCCGGCAGCCACCGGCTGCACCTCGGCAACGGCAAGATGAGACGCCGCGGCGTCGGGACGATGCCGCATCAACCAGGCGTCGGCGCACTTGCGCTCCAGGCGCCCCGGCGTGGCAGATCCGCCCACATCAAGCGCCGTCGCATACGCCCGCGCGGCGCCGGCAGCGTCGCCGGATATGACACGTAGATCTCCCACCCGTTCCCACAGGTCGGCGGAGAGCTCGGGCTCGATCGCCTGTCGGGCGCCGACCTCCGCAACCAGCCGTTGGGTCTCGGCCGACGGCTCCACGCCGAGCTCGTCGTCCAGAAGCCGCCGTAGCTGCTCGTACGCCTGCAGCGCTTCGGCGCGCCGTCCCGCCAGCGCGTGCAGCCGGATCAACGTCGCATGGCTGTCCTCTCGCAGCGGGTCGGACGCGATCAGCCGCCGTGCGACGGCCGCGGCGTCGTCCAGCTCGCCGCCGGCCTCGAGCAGGCGCGCGAACTCCTCGAGCGCCGACAGGTACTCAGACCGCAGCTCCTCGCGCGGCCCATCTGCCCACTCCTCGTAGCGGTCCTCGGGCAGCAGGCCGTCGCGGTACAGATCGACGGCGCTCCGGTAACGCTCAGGATCTCTGCTCCGGCGGCCCGCGGCGACCGCCATCCGAAATGCCTCAATGTCGAGCCATAGCCCATTCGTCGGCAACCAGACGAGATCGGCGTCCGACCCGAGGACCTGGACACCGTCTCCGCTATCGAGAGCCCGGCGGGCGTAGTACAGCGCCTTGCGCAGGTTGGCGGCGGCTGCCGCAGCGTCGAGCTCCGGCCACAAGACGTCCCCGAGCTGCTCGCGGTGCATCCGGTGACCAGGAGCAAGCGCCAGTACGCTTGATCAGCGCCGCCGGCTTCCGCCGGCGCCATGCCATCTCGGGCACCGCGCGCTCGGCGACGCTGACGCGGAACCCGCCGAACAACTCGATGGAAAGGCGAATCACGTTCACCACCTAGCTACGACAGCGACGACGTCGGCGTCGTGAGCCCGAGGCGTGGCTCACCATGACTGGGAACGGCGGAACGCCGCCTCGGCGTGGCGATGTGGGGTTAGGACCCGGTCCGTTGCTCCGGCAGCCCGGGCTTGATGTTCGCATTGCGCCGGAAGACGTTGGTGGGGTCGTACTTCGCCTTGATCCGCCCAAGCCGGTCGTACTTCTCGGGCCCATAGGCAATTCGGATGTCGCTGCTGTCTTCGTCGAGTCCGTTGACGTAGGTGCGCGTCACTACGTGAGGAGCCAGCGCGGCGTTCAGCCCGCGCACCCACGCCCGGTCGGCCTCGAGCACCTCCGGTGACGGGCAGAGCGCGATGGTGAACAACATGTAGCCGGGCGAGCGAACTCCGCTGAATGCCGTCTCGTCGTCACCGACGGCGGAGTAAGCCGAATCGAGCCGGTAGAACAGCATGACCGAACCGGGTGACTGCTTAAGCGGAAAGTGCTCGGTAAGAACGTCGATCACCTCGTCGGTGAGCTCCTCGAGGGCGCAACCATTGTCGTAGTTGTATTGCCCCCAGGCATTTTCCTCGTCGAGCATCGTCTGCAGGCCCAGGTACGGCATGGGTGTGACGAACTCCCACAGCGGCGGCAGGGAATCACGGAAACGACTGACAACGTCCTGGTGCTGGGCCTCCGGACCGAAACCGGCGGTGACGGCGACGTAGCCGGGCTTGCCGTGGTGCTCGGCAGGAACGAACGGCGCCGGCGGGGCGTTGATGCCGCCGATGATGACGTTGACGTCTGGCGGAAGTGACGCACACACATCGCGTGCGACCCGGAAGTATTCCTTGCCTTGTTCGAGGCTCCAGAACTGGAGGGCGACCTGGATCATGGGGCCGACTGGGTGCAGTGCGAACTCGAACTCGGTCACGACGCCGAAGTTGCCGCCTCCGCCGCGGATCGCCCAGAAAAGGTCGGGGTTCTCGTCAGTGCTCGTGTGAAGGATCCGGCCGTCCGCGGTTACGACCTCAGCCGAGACGAGGTTGTCGATGCTGAGGCCGTGCTTGCGGGTGAGCCAGCCCATACCGCCGCCCAGAGTCAGCCCGCCCACACCGGTGTGACCGACCATGCCGACAGGCGTGGCGAGACCATGCTCCTGGGCGGCCGCGATGAGGTCGCCGAGCAACGCTCCTCCGCCGACCCGAGCGCGGCGGGCGCTCCGGGTCGATGACCACCGAGTTCAGCGCGCTCAACTCGATCATCAGGCCGTCGTCGACCACGGCCTTGCCGGAGATTCCGTGTGCACCACCTCGGACGGCGATCTCCAGGCCGTGCTGAACCGCAAACGTCACGGCGGCGGCGACGTCAGCCGCCGAAGTACACCGCGCGATGACCGCCGGTCGCCGGTCGATCGCGGCGTTCCAGACCCGGCGCGCCTCGTCGTAGTCACCGTCACCCGGCACGAGCACCTTGCCGCTCATGAGCGCGCGAAGCGTGTCGAGCTCGTCGCCAACTGTCTGGGTCATGTAGCCCTCCCTGGGCCGGTCCATCCGGAATGCGGTCAGAGTCCTGCCGGGCCGAACCAGCGTCAAGCGGTGGGGGGAATCGCGACCGAAATCACTGCCTTTGTCCCGTGTGGCGGCGGCAGGATGCTCGACGAGACCCGCTCGCCCGCGGCTCGTCGCGGAGGGGTTGGCCGGCCGAAGAGGTGGGGATTTGTGGTGGCCAGGGGCGGGGTCGAACCGCCGACCTTCCGATTTTCAGTCGGACGCTCGTACCAACTGAGCTACCTGGCCGAGGGACCCGGCGACGAGCCGGCCCAGCGGTCCTGACGGGATTTGAACCCGCGGCCTCCACCTTGACAGGGTGGCGAGCACTCCAAGCTGCTCCACAGGACCTTGCATCACTACGTGCCCCCAACGGGATTCGAACCCGTGCTACCGCCTTGAAAGGGCAGCGTCCTGGGCCTCTAGACGATGAGGGCGGAGGCCCACGGCGTCCTTTGCCGTCGGGGACCGGAAAGCATAGGGGACGCCCCCGGGGAGCACCAAAGCAACCCACGATCAGCGGGCTGGCCGACGCCGCCGGCACCGCCGACACGGGCGCCGACGACGCCGGCGGCACACGACCGCCGGAGGCGCCGACGCCGACGGCAGCGGGCGGACCGGCGTACCGGACGACGGGGACCCGGTCGGCGACGGCGTCACGAACGGCGCCAGCTCGGGGAACTGCTGCCCCACGATCCGCCGCTCGATCTTGGCCGACACCAGCCCGAGCCCGCCCAGGGTGATGTCGTCCCACGCCTGCAGCGCCCGGGTCGTCCCGGTCGAAGTAGAGCACCGACGCGCGCACCGGGGTCGGCTTCTCGTGCTCCAGCCCGCGCAGCCCGGAGGCGCCGGTCGAGCCCTGCCAGAACGGCAGCGTCCCGCCGGGCAGCAGGTGCTGCTCGCGCCGGTGGTAGTGCCCGGACAGCACCAGGGGCACGGTGCCGTCGATCTCGTCGGCGGCCGCGCCGTCGTGCACCACCGCGACGTCGACCGTTCGCGTCGGCCGGCTGCGCGGCCATCGCCGGGCCAGCGCGCTGCCCCACCTGCGACACGCTCGAAGGCGCCGCCACGTCGCGGGTGTCCTTGTCCGGGGTGAACCGCGGGTCGCCGATGCCCAGGAACCGCAGCCCCGCCACCTCCACCGGCGTGGTCGAGTCGAGCACGACCGCGTTGGGCTGCGCCGCGACCGCGGCCTGCGGTCACCGAGCGAGTCGTGGTTGCCGCGCACCCAGACGTAGGGCGCGCCCATCGTCGCGATCTGCGTCGACGTAGGCGTTCTCCGGCGCGCTGCCGTGGTCGGTGAGGTCGCCCGAGTCCACGATCACGTCGATGTTGAACTGCTTGGTCACCGACCGGATCACGTCCCACGCCGCCGGGTTCAGGTGCAGGTCCGAGACCGACAGCACCCGGATCGTCGACGGATCTGGCTGGTACGCCGGCAGCGTCGACGTCACGTCGTAGAGCCGGGACACGTTGGTGACCAGCCGGCCAGCTGGTCCTCGTACTTGCTCGAAGTTGGCCACGATGTCCTGCGGCGTCGCCGACGACACCCGGTGCGCTGGCCAGCAGTCCGTCGTACTCCGGCTGGTTGATCGCCTTCGGGTCCCAGGTGAGGGCGCGCGACCGCGCCGCCCGCGATGACCACGGCCGCGCTGACCGCACCGCGAGGCAGCACGAGCCGCCAGCGGCGGCGGAACACCAGGACGCCGAGCAGGAGGCCGCCGGCGACCGTGGCCGAGCGCCGCCTTGATCGCCACCGTGATGACCGCGCCGGTGAGGTCCGTCGGCGACCTTCTCGCCCAGCCCGTTGCACCGAGGCGGGTCGCTGAAGATCCGCCGCGCGTCGGCCGCGTCGATCCGGGTCACCTCGGCGTTGAGCCGCCACGGCCCGGCGTGGGTGTCGCACCCGCAGCTCGCCCAGCGGCGGGATCGACAGGACGCTGCCGCCGTGGACCGACGGCTGGACCGACAGCTGGGTCCGCAGCGGGCCGACGCCGGCGTCCAGGGTGCCGCCGGCGATGCAGGCCGAGCCAGCCGCCGACCAGGCCGATCAGGACGACCTCGGCGATGAGCAGGGCCTTGCGCTCGCGGGTGCCCCGCCACCACGGCGTGCGCCACCACGGGCGGCGCGGCGGTGGCGCGTCGTCGGTCGGCACGTCGGTCACGCCTCCTGCCTACCCGATCAGCGGTCTCGGCTGCAATCGGCAGGCCGGACGGCGTGACCGTAGCGCGGCCGGCATGCCCGGCGTACCAGAATGGCGGCGTGCTGCAGATGGAGCCGGAGCGGTTCGACGAGCTGGTCGCGCTGCGCGCTCGACGAGATCCCGCCCGAGCTGACCGCGGTGATGGACAACGTGGTGGTGCTCGTCGAGGACGAGCCGCCGGACGGCGAGCGCGAGCTGCTCGGGCTGCTACGAAGGGACGCCGCTGACCGAGCGCGACTGGGCGTACGGCGGGGCGCTGCCCGACCGGATCACCATCTTCCGCAACCCCACGCTGCGGATGTGCTCACACCGAGAACGAGGTGGTCGAGGAGGTGCACGTCACCGTCGTGCACGAGGTGGCGCACCACTTCGGCATCGACGACGACCGCCTGCACGCGCTCGGCTACGACTGAGCCAACCGTCCGTCGTCGGACTGGCCCGCGCCCTGCGACGGGATCGAGGCGGGCTCGGAAGGCGCGGCCGCCTGCTGCAGCACCGCCTCGGTGCCGGTGAGCTCGAGCAGCCGCTGCACCCGGGCGGACACCCGCACCATCCGCAGCTCGGCGCCGACCAGCGAGGCTTGGCGCGTGGCAGCGAGCAGCACGTGCAGCCCGCTGCTGTCCATGAACGTGACGTCGCCGAGGTCGAGGTGCACCGCGACGCCGCCGTGCAGGTGCCGGAGCACCTCGTCCCGCACGGCGGGTGCGGTGTCGAGGTCGACCTCGCCCGTGACGACGACGGTGACGACGCCAGGGGACGAGTCCGAGCTGACAGAGAAATGATCCGGCAGGGTCATGGGATCTCCATCGACCTGGCCGCGGCAGCGGCCGTGGCCCCGGTAGGGTGAGGGAGCCGACCCCGGAGCTGCTGTGCTGCGCCACCGGTGATGGCGGTCATTATCCCACGTCCCAGGGGCCCATCGCCATGTTGCCGAACGGCCTGCTCGCGGCGGTCGGCAACTAGCGCGGCGTAGCGCGCGTGCACCGGGGTAACGCAATCTTGTCCGCGCAACCGAGCAGTCCACGGAGGCCGCCATGAGCCAGCCGGCGCAGCAGCAGACACCCCCCGGCACCCAGTCCGAGATGACCCCGGAACCCGACTGCGGCGAGGACAGCTACCGCGGGTCAGGCCGGCTGACCGGCAAGGCCGCCGTCATCACCGGCGGCGACAGCGGCATCGGCCGCGCCGTCGCGATCGCCTACGCGCGCGAGGGCGCCGACGTCGTCATCTCCTACCTGGAGGAGCACGAGGACGCCAAGGACACCGCCCGGCTGGTCGAGGAGGCCGGCCAACGAGCCGTCCTCATCGCCGGCGACCTCTCCTCGCCGCAGCACTGCCGCGACATCATCGACACGGCGGTCCGCGAGCTCGGCAGGATCGACGTGCTGGTGAGCAACGCGGCCTACCAGATGCACCACGACGCGATCGAGGACATCCCCGACGAGGAGTGGGACCACACCTTCGCCACCAACGTCTCGGCGATGTTCCATCTCTGCAAGGCAGCGGTGCCGCACATGCCGGCCGGCGGGTCGATCATCGGCAGCTCGTCGGTCAACTCCGACATGCCGTCGCCCACCCTGGCGCCGTACGCGGCCACCAAGGCCGCGATCGCCAACCTGTGCGCCAGCCTCGCGCAGATGCTCGGGGAGCGCGGCATCCGGGTCAACAGCGTCGCGCCGGGCCCCGTCTGGACGCCGCTGATCCCCGCGACGATGCCGCCGGAGCGAGTCGAGAAGTTCGGCAGCGACACCCCGCTCGGGCGGGCCGGCCAGCCGGCCGAGCTCGCCCCCGTCTACGTCCTGCTTGCCTCCGACGAGGCCAGCTACATCTCCGGCGCCCGGGTCGCGGTCACGGGAGGACGACCGATCCTGTGAGCCCGGCGGACAAGCTCGGGCGCTACCGCGACAAGCGTTCCTTCGGCCGTACGCCGGAGCCCGCAGGTGACGAACGCCGGCCAGCCGTCCGGTGGCCGGCGCTTCGTCGTCCAGCGGCACCGGGCCCGGCGGCTGCACTACGACCTCCGCTTCGAGATCGACGGCGTGCTGGTCAGCTGGGCGGTGCCGCGCGGGCCGACGCTGGACCCGTCGGTGCGGCACATGGCGGTGCACGTCGAGGACCACCCGGTGGAGTACGCCGACTTCGAGGGGGTGATCCCGGCCGGCGAGTACGGCGGCGGCGACGTCATCGTCTGGGACCGCGGCACCTGGGAGCCGCACGGCACCGACGACCCGGCGGCGGCGGTGGAGGCCGGCGAGCTGCACGCCGAGATGCACGGCGAGAAGCTGCGCGGCCGGCTGGTGCTGGTGCGTCGGGACAAGGGACGCTCCCGGGACGGCGACAAGGAGGAGTGGCTGCTGCTGCACAAGCACGACGACCACGCCGAGGAGGGCTGGGACCCGGAGGACCACCCGCAGTCGGTGCTCAGCGGCCGGACCAACGAGGAGGTCGCGGCCGCGCCGGACCTGCTCTGGCACAGCGACCGGCCCGCCGCCGAGGCGGCCGAGCAGGTGGCGTGGCCCGAGCGTGACCGCGGACGAGCTGGACGCGCTTGCCGACCTGAAGGCGACCGGCGGCAGCTGGGACGTCTTCGGCAGGTCGCTGAAGGTCAGCAACCTCGACAAGGTGCTCTTCCCGGCCCGCGGCAAGCAGAAGAACGGTCACCAAGCGCGAGCTGCTGCGCTACACGGCCGAGGTCGCGCCGACGGTGCTGCCCTACCTGCGGGGCCGGGCGCTGAACATGCACCGCTTCCCTGACGGCGCCGGGTCGAACGGCTTCTGGCACAAGGCCCGCCCCAAGCACGCCCCCGACTGGGTGACCGGCTGGGACAACCCGAAGGCCGACAAGGGCGAGACCGCCACCTACGTCGTGGTCGACGAGCCGGCCGCGCTGGTGTGGTGCGCGAACTTCGGCGCACTCGAGTGGCACGCCTGGACCTCGCGCACCGACGAGCCCGACCTCCCGACGTACGTGATGCTCGACATCGACCCCGGAACCCGCACGACCTGGGACGACGTGCTGGTGCTGGCCCGGCTGCACCGCACCGCGCTGGAGCACCTCGGGGTCCGGGCCGTGGCCAAGGTGACCGGCCGGCAGGGCATCCAGATCTGGGTGCCGATCAGCCGCGGGCCGAGCTTCACCGAGACCCGCGCCTGGGCCGAGCAGCTGTCCAAGACCGTCGGCGCCGTGGTGCCCGAGCTGGTGAGCTGGAAGTGGGAGGTGAGCTCCCGCGGCGGGCAGGCCCGGCTGGACTACACCCAGAACGCGGTGAACAAGACCCTGGTCGCGCCCTACAGCCCGCGCGCCGCGGCGGGCGCCCCGGTGTCGATGCCGATCGGCTGGGACGAGCTCGACGACCCGGCTCTGCGGCCGGACGGGTTCACCATCCGCGACGTCCCGACACGGCTGCGGGAGCAGGGCGACCTGTTTGCCGCCGTGCTGCACCAGGACCAAGTGCTGCCCGACCTCGGCGACGGCTGAGTCCCGCTCCCTCGGCCGCGCCGACTCAGCTGGTCGCGGGGAGCGCGATCTGGCGGCTGGCGATGACGTCGCGCAGGTCGATCAGCCGGCGCCGGGGCACCGGTGAGGTAGCCCTGCACGCTCTCGTAGCCGAGCCGCCGCAGCACGCCGCAGCTGGGCCGCGGTCTCGACGCCCGTCGCCAGCGGGTGCCGCCCGGCCGCGCGGGCCGCGGTCGCCACCGCCGCCACCACCGCGCCGTCCTCCGGGTCGTCGACGCAGCCCTGCACGAACGACCGGTCCACCTTCAGCGTGTCGACCGGCAGCCGCCGCAGCCCGGCCAGCGACGTGCCGCCGGAGCCGAAGTCGTCGATCGCCAGGCCGACGCCCATCCGCCGCAGCCGGTCCAGCTCGTCGCCCAGGGACGGGCCGGCCTCCGGCAGGTCGCGCTCGTGCAGCTCGAGATACAGCCCGCCCGCCTGCAGCCCGGCCCAGGTCAGCAGCATCGCCACCGTGTCGGAGAAGCCCGGCCGGGCCACCTCGCCGGCCCACATGTTCACGCTGACCCGCAGGCTCGGGTCGTGCCAGCTCGCGGCGTCGCGTACGGCGGCCCGCAGCACCCAGTCGGACAGCGACCCGGCCAGCTCGGTGCCGGCCACCCGCGGCAGGAAGTCCTCGGGCAGCAGCATCCCGAGCCGCGGGTGCTGCCAGCGCAGCAGCGCCTCGAGCCCCATCAGGTGCCCGTCGACGCGTACCACCGGCTGGTAGTGCAGCTCGAGCAGGTCGGCCTGGATCGCGTGCCGCAGCTCGGCGGTCAGGCCGCGCGCCCTCGCGCGGGTCACCGTTGAGCTCGTCGCCCACCGACTCGTCGGCCACCACGTAGGCCAGCTCCGGGTGCTGCTTGGCCCGCAGCATCGCCAGGTCGGCCAGCCGCAGCAGCTCGTCGCCGGTGTCGGCGTCCGGCGACGGCGATCGCCACCCCGATGCTCGCCGACACCGACACCTCGCGCCCGTGCACGTGTCACCGGCCGGCTGATGCCGTCGACCAGCCGCGCGACCAGCCGGCCCAGGTCCTCGTCGTCGCCCAGCTCCTCGCGCGATCGACCACGAACTCGTCGCCGCCCAGCCGGGCCACCGTGTCCTTGGACCGCAGCGCGCCGAGGATGCCCTTCGCCACCGACACCAGCACCTCGTCGCCGACGTCGTGGCCGAACGTGTCGTTGACGGCCTTGAAGCGGTCCAGGTCGACGAACAGCACCGCCACCCGCTCGGTCGACCGCCGGGCCCGGCTCAGCGCGGTGTCGAGCCGGTCCCGCAGCAGCCGCCGGTTGGGCAGGTTGGTCAGGCTGTCGTGCAGGGCGGCGTGCAGCAGCATCCGCTCGGTGTTGCGCCGGCTGGTGGCGTCGTCCAGGCAGACCAGGGTCGCGCCGTCGCCCGCCTCCGGCATCGGCACCGCGGACACGACGGCCCACAGGTCATGGCCGCGGGCGTGCCGCAGCCGTCGCTCCGAGGTCCCGGTGCGCAGCCGGCCCACGTCGTCGGCCGAGGCGTGCGCGTGCAACGTCGTACCGACCAAGGCTTGGCCGGCGACCGGCCCAGGTAGTCGCCCAGCGCCTGGTTGACGGCGAGCAGCCTGCCGAAGGCGTCGACCACGCCCATCGCCACCGGGCTGCGGGCGAAGGCCGGCCCGAGTTGCAGCGGGCCGCCGCGACTGGGCGGGCACGTCGACGGAGGGCGCGGCACCGGCCGCGCCCTCATGGACGTCGTCGTGCGTCAGCACTCCTCCCCCCTCACGGCCAGCGCCCGAGCCTGGGTCCATAGTCCCGTCACAGAGCGTGTCCGTACACATGACCCGCGCAGCGTCACCCCAACGGAGCGTGAGTCACGAAAAGGTCAAGTCCGACTACTCAGAGTGATGTACGCCGGTCGGCCGCAGCCACAGCGAGCCGTAGCGGCCGAGCTTCACGGTCACCTGACCCGCCTGGTCGCTCGTCACGGTGCGGGTGCCCAGCGGCTCGGCCAGCTCGACCGGCCCGCGGCCGGACGGCAGCTGCACCGACGCGGTGACCGGGGCGTCGGTCAGGTTGTGCAGCACCACCAGGGTGCGGTCCTCCCAGACGCACTGGTGGGCGAGCACCGACGGCGCCTCGCAGGCCAGCAGCGAGAAGCTGCCCCAGCCCAGCTCCGGGCACTCGCGGTAGACCCGGATCAGCGCGCGCACGTAGGAGTGCAGCGACTCCGGGTCGGAGCGCTGGTCGCGCGCGTTGACGTTCCTCGGGCCGAGCTCGCCGCGTACCACCGCCGACACGAGGTCCGCGGCCGGCGCGGTGGAGAAGCCGCCGTTGCGGCCCGACGTCCACTGCATCGGGGTGCGCACGGCGAGCCGGCCCTTGGCGGCGAGGTTCTCGCCCATCCCGAGCTCGTCGCCGTAGAACATGACCGGCGTTCCCGGCAGCGTGAACAGCAGCGACAGCGCCAGCCGCAGCCGGTCGTTGTCGCCGTCGAGCATCGCGGCCAGCCGCCGGCGCAGCCCGCGGTTGTAGACCTGCATCGACTTCTTCGGCCCGAAGGCCTGCGAACACCTCGTTGCGCTCGCTCGGCGTCAGCCGGTCGAGGGTCAGCTCGTCGTGGTTGCGCACGAAGGTCGCCCACTGGCACTCCGGCGGGATCTCCGGGCGGGACTCGACGGCGTGCGCGAGCGGCGCCGCGTCACCGCGGGCCATCGACAGCCACAGGTTGGCCATCGTGATGAAGTCGAACGAGCCGGAGAGCTCCGGCGAGCTGCCGTCGCCGAAGAACTTGCGCTGCTGGTCGTGCGGCAGGTTCGCCTCGCCGAGCAGGAACGTCTCGCCCCGGCGGCGGCCGAGGTAGGCGCGCAGGTCGCGCAGGAAGTCGTGCGGGTCGGGCAGCCGGGCCCGCTCGGCGTCGTCGTCGCGTCTGCAGGAGGGCCGGGACGGCGTCCACCCGGAACCCGTCGATCCCCAGCTCGGTCCAGAAGCCGGCGATCTTGGCCAGCTCGTTGCGCACCTCGGGGTTCGACACGTCCAGGTCGGGCTGGAACCGGTAGAAGCGATGGAGGAAGTAGCGGCCGCACTCCTCGTCGTACTGCCAGATGCTCGTCTCCTCGCCGGGGAACGCGACGTCGGCGGGCGCGACCGGCGGCGGGTCGTCGGACCAGACGTACCAGTCGTGGAACGGCGAGTCGGGGCCCTTGCGGGCGGACTGGAACCACGGGTGCTCGACCGAGGTGTGGTTGGGCACCAGGTCGGCGATGACCCGGATGCCGCGGTCGTGCGCGGTGCGCAGGAAGTCGACGACGTCGCCGAGGCTGCCCAGCCGCGGGTCGACGGTGTAGAAGTCGGAGATGTCGTAGCCGTCGTCCTGCAGCGGGCTCGGGTAGAACGGCATCAGCCAGATGCAGGTGACGCCGAGGTCGGCCAGGTAGTCGACCTTGCGGGACAGGCCGACGAAGTCGCCCCAGCCGTCGCCGTCGGAGTCGGCGTACCGCTTGACGTCGAGGCAGTAGATGACGGCGTTCTTGTACCAGAGGTCGCTGGTGTCGGTGATGCGCACGGCGCGTCCCTACCCCGCAGGCGTGGGAGTCACCCATCGGCCGCGCGCAGCCGCCCCGGCTAGGTGAGCCCGAGGAACGCCAGCGACCGCTCGGTGGCCAGGCGGGTCCCTTCCTCGTCGTACGCCGGTGAGCCGACCTCGGCGAACCAGTGCCCCAGCCCGGGGTACTCGTACCGCTCCACCCGGATGCCCGCCTTCTCGAAGCCGCGCAGCGCCTCGGCCTCCTCGTCCGGGTCGAAGAAGTCGTCGCCCGGCGCGACGTGCAGCTGCACCGCCTCGGTGCCGGAGCCGTCGGCCACGCCGGCGCCGTAGAACATCACGAACCGCCGCGGGGCCTGCTCGCCCCGGCCGGTCAGGCGGGTGCCGAGGAAGGCGCCCATCGACCAGCCCAGCGCGCCCCACGGGCGGCCGCTCTCGCTCAGCCGGTCGGCGCAGGCGTCGAGCACGGCGTTGGCCGCGTCGTCGTCGACCGCGTTGGCCATCGCCTTGGCCTCCTCGATCGTGTCGACGACCTTGCCGTCGTAGAGGTCGGGCAGCACCACCCGGGCGCCCGCCTGCACGAGCGTGTCGGTCCAGGCGAGCACGCCGGGGCTGATGCCCCACCACGGGTGCAGCACCAGGACGGCCGGGCCGTCCTCGGGGCCGTGCACCTGAACACCGGTCGGAAATGCGTGTGTCATCTCACTGCCTCCGTGTCCGTCTCGTGAGCTGTCGGTCCTGTGCTACCGCTGCCCACCGACAACCGGCCGATATATCCCCGCCGTCCACAGCCAGCCTGGCGCGGACTGGCCTGTGGACAACTCCGACGGTGGCTGCCGCCGATTTCTCTAGCGTCGATCGGGTGAGCTACCTCGAGGTCGACCCCCAGGTCCTGGCCCAGGCGGGCGCCCGGCTGCGCGACGCGGTGACGGTCGCCACGCGAGGTGTCCAAGCGGAAGGGCGAGCTGGCCGCGCTGGCCGCCGCCGCGGGCCACGAGCCGCTCGCCGACACGGTGGATGAGTTCATGTCCCGGTGGGCGCACGGCCTCGGCTGCCTGGTCGAGGACGCCACCACCCTGGCGTCGATGCTCACCGACGCCGGCCGGGTCTACGTCGAGGTCGAGACCGAGATCGCGCAGGCAGCGGGCGGCACCCGGTGAGCGCCGAGCTGCCGGCCGACTTCGAGACCGCCACCCTCTACGTCCAGCGGGTGCCCGGCCCGGGCGGGCGACCGGCCGTCGCGGCGTTCGGGCCGCCGGGTGCGGGTTTCGTGGCGATGTTCTCCTCGCTGGCCACGCTCGAGCTGCACGCCGGCGAGTGCGACTGGGCCAGCGCCACCGGCCGCGACCTGCTCCAGCTGGTCCCCGACGGCTACGGCGTCGTGCTCGACCCGGCCGGCCCGCACCCAGCCGTCCTGCCCGCCAGCGCCCTTGGTCGCGGGGTCGTGATCACGGCGGTGCCCCGGTGACCGGCCTGCAGCCGGGCGCCACGGTCACCGAGCTGGTGCCCGGCAACCCGGTCGACCTCGACGTCCTGGTCGCCCGCTGCGGCACCGTCGCCCAGGGCCTCGGCGGCGCCGCCACCCGGGTACGCGCGATCGACGCCGGCGAGTGGGTCGGCCCGGCCGGTGACGCGTTCCGGTCGGTCGTCGACATCGAGCCTGGCCGGTACGACGATGCCGCCGGCGCCTTCAGCGCGACCGCCGATGCGGTGCGGGCCTACACCGCGGTGCTGCGCGACGCCCAGGCCGCCGCCCGGGTCGCGATCCGGCTCTACGAGGACGCCGCCGCGGTCACGTCGGCCTGGTCGCAGCAGGTCGACAGCTACGACGCGGCGGTCCGCGACGCCAGGACGGCGGAGCACCCGGACCGGGCCGTCGACGCGCTGCGTCGCCCCCCGGCGTACGACCCAGGTGCCGACGACCGCGCCCGTGCCCTGGCGCTGCTGACCGCGGCCCGCGAGCAGGTGCTGCGGGCCGGGTCGACGGCGTCGCGCACCATCGCGGCCGCGTGGGAGCGGGCGCCGCGCGAGCCGCACTGGTGGGAGAAGGCCGGGCACTTCGTCGCCGAGATCGGGCGGGGCGCGTGGGAGGCGACGGCCGGGCTGGTGGAGTTCGCCTGGCAGATGTCGACGGTGCGGATGCTGGTCGACCCCGAGGGCTGGTCGCGGGACATGGTCGCGCTCGGGGAGGGCCTCTGGTACGGCGTGCAGCACCCGGTCGAGCTCGGCAAGGCGATCGTCGACTGGGACACCTGGCAGGAGTCGCCCGGCCGCGCGATCGGCCACCTGCTGCCCGACCTGCTGATCGCGCTGGCGTCCGGCGGGGCGGGAGCGGCGGTGAAGGGCGCGCGGCGCAAGGCGTCGCGGTGGCCGAGTCGATGGCGACGACGTTCCGGCGGCTGGACCGGCTCGGCGAGGGCGGCGAGCGGCTGACCTACCTGCGCCGGGCCCGCAACCTGCTCAGCGGCGAGGGGCTGCCGGCGCCCAACCTCGGCCGGCACAGCCCGGCCGGGCTGGCGGCGCAGTTCCAGAGCCGAGCCGCCCTACGGCGGGGTGGACAGGTGGTTCAACGCGACGCTTCCGTCCGGTGACGTGGTCGGCGCCGGCAGCGTGGCGGGACGGGACCTGCCGTTCTCCGGCTTCGCGGTGCCGCGCCGAGGTGGTCGACGGTGTCGCGGGCGACGCGCGGCGGCTGTTCGAGGGCGTGCAGGTCAACCCGTACCGCGGGCACCTACCGCGACCAGGTGACGATGTTCCGCGCGACCGAGGACCTGCCGGTGGCGGTGCGCTACGCCTGGCACAACCCGCAGTTCGGCGAGGGCGGGCTGCGGCAGGTCGTACGTGCACGAGATGCAGTCGTTGATCGAGCGCGGCGTGCTCGAGATGGTGGACCAGCGGCCGCTGACCAACACGACGGCGCGGCTGCACCCCGTGTGTGCGGCACCGTGAGCCGTGCGGAGAGGATGTCGGGATGACCGAACAACAGCCGGGCCTGCCTGCCGACGACCGCGAGGTGATCGAGGCCAACGACCGGCGCGGTGAGCCGGCGATGAGCCACATCGCGCCGGTGATGGTCGCGCTGGTCGAGGCGGGCAACCGGGTCAGCGTGCGCAACCAGAACTTCGGGTTCATCCCGCAGCCGCACGGCTGGTCGGCGTACCTGGACGAGCCGATCGACTTCGACCTGATCGAGCGGCGGTTCGTGCTGCCGCCGTCCATCCACCTGGACCGGGCCAACGACCAGATCCTCGACGACAACGCCCAGGCCTACGTCTACGGCGGCGACGCCCAACGCCGCATGCGCGAGGCCTACCAGCGCTGACCGGCGGCCCGCTGCGTCGACGCTGACCCCGTGATCATTGTGCGGACGAGGGGTCGCCGAGGAGGGCGGCGATCTGGGCCAGCAGCTCGCGGGTGGGGAACGGCTTGTCGATCATCGCCGCCTTGCCGAGCAGGCCATCGGGCAGCGGGTGGGCGGCGTACCCGCTCATCAGCAGCACGGGCAGGTCCGGGCTGCGCTCGCGCAGCAGCAGGGCCAGCTCGGGGCCGGGCATGCCGGACAGGCTCACGTCCGAGATCAGCAGGTCGGGCAGCTCGCCGTCGTCGAGCCGGCCGAGGGCCTTCTCCGCGCTCTCGGCGGTGGAGACCACGAAGCCGGCCTCGGACAGCGTCCGGTGCAGCGCCTGTCGGAGCAGCTCCTCGTCCTCGACCAGCAGCACACTGCGGCCGTGCGGCGCCGGCGCGGGCACCCGGGTGACCGGGGTATCGGTGACCTCGGCGTCGGCCACCGGCAGGTGCAGCCGGACCGTGGTGCCGCGGCCGAGCTCGGTGTAGATGGACACCTCACCCTCCATCTGCCGGGCGATGCCGTAGACGCTGGCCAAGCCGAGGCCGGTGCCCTTCCCGGGCGGCTTGGTCGTGAAGAACGGGTCGAAGGCCCGCTCCTGCACCTCCGGCGTCATCCCGGTCCCGGTGTCGCTCACCGCGAGGCAGAGGTAGCGGCCCGGTCGCAGCGAGACCCGGCTGCCGGCGGAGAGCTCGTCCAGGTCCTCGTTGCTGGTCTCGACGGTGAGGGTCCCGCCGTCCGGCATGGCGTCCCGGGCGTTGACGGCGAGGTTCATCAGGACCTGGTCCAGCCGGGCGGTGTCGCATCGCACCGGCCAGGCGTCCGGCTCGAGGTTGCAGCACGACGTCGATCGAGGCAGGCAGGGTGCGACGCAGCACCTCGCAGACCTCGCTGGCCACCGCGTTCGGGTCGAGGACCGCCACCTGCCCCTGGTCGCCGCGGCTGAAGGTGAGCAGCTGCCGGGTCAGGCCCGCCGCACGCTGGGCCGCCGCGGAGATCGCGTCCAGGTCGTCGCGCACCGCACCGGCCGGCAGCTCGACCCGCGCCAGCGCCGCGTAGTTGAGGATCACCGCCAGCAGGTTGTTGAAGTCGTGGGCGATCCCGCCGGCCAGCTGTCCGAGGGAGTCGAGCCGCTCGGTCTGGCTCAACCGCTCGCGCAGCCGGTCCGCCTCGGCCTGCGCCGCGTGCTGGGCGGTCATGTCCCGCAGGTAGCCGGTGAAGACCGGGTCGCCGGGCAGCTCGACCCGGGTGATCGTCACCTCGACCGGGATCCGCGTCCCGTCCTTCCGTACGGCGGTCAGCTGCAGCCGCGTCCCGATCATGGGGGAGGAACCCGTGCTCACGTAGTCGGCGATGCCGTCGCGATGCAAGGCGCGCTTCTCTTCCGGCACCAGCAGGTCGGCCAGCTCATGGCCGACCATCTCCTCGGCCGTCCAGCCGAACGTCGCGGTCATCGCCGGGTTGGCCTCGAGCACCCGCCCGGTGTGGTCGATCGTGATCACCGCGTCCAGCGCACCGGCGAGGATCGCCGACTTGCGGGCCTCGCTCTCCCGCATCGCATCGGCTGCCTTCAGCGCCTCGGTGACGTCGCGACCCAGCGCCGAGACCCCGATGATCGACCCGTCGGCGGCGCGGATCGGTGACGTGGTCACCGAGATGTCCAGCCGTCGGCCGTCCTTGGTCAGCCGTTGCGTGACGTAGTGCGTGACGGCCTCCCCGTGGGCCGCTCGCGTCATGATGCCGGCCAGCTCGTCGCGCAGCTCCTCGGGGACCATCACGGTGATGTTGCGGCCGAGCACCTCGTCGGCGGACCAGCCGAAGACCTGCTCGGCCGCGGCATTCCAGCTCACGATCGTGCCGTCGAGCGCCTTGCCGACGACCGGGTCGGCCGACGACTCGACGATGGCAGCCAGGCGCGAGGCGTCGACGGTCAGCTTCTCGCGCATGTGTGCCATGGAGGCGCTCACCGCGGTGATGACAACGGCCGCAGCGACGAAGTAGACGAGCTCGGCTTCGCCCCACAGGTTGTCGGGGCCGGACAGGGCCAGGATGGCAGCCACCGCCGCTGCGCCAACAGCGATGACGGCCCGAGGCCCGGCGCCCAACGCGGCCACGGCCGGGCCGACCACAATCAGACCGCTCAACTCGGTGTCCGCACCCACGGAGAGGTCGAGCACCGCGAGCACGGCCATCAGGGCGACGGCCAGCGGGACACCCAGCCACCACTGCATGCCTGCGGCGGGGCCAGCCCCCGCGCCGGTCCTCGCTGTCGTCATGTCCCGCCCCCTCGCGCCGATCCTCTCATTCGTTGCCGGGCGCGACCGCGGGACGGGACGACTCTGGACGCCGACGGTGCCCGGGGCCGACGATGCAGTGCGGTCCCGGTCCCGGTCCCGACCGAACGACGAGGTGGTGCCCCATGGTGTTCTCGCGAGGCTTCTCCGGTCGGCGCCGCGCGTCCGCCGACCTGCCGCCGGGGCAGTACCTCACCGAGGACTTCCCGGTGCTGACGGCCGGCCCGACCCAGCGGGTCGCGACCGACACCTGGGAGCTCACGGTGACTACCGAGACCGGCCAGGTGCACAGGTGGGACTGGGCCGCGCTGATGGCAATGCCGGCCGACACACCCACGGTCGACCTGCACTGCGTCACCCGCTGGTCCAAGCTCGCCACCGACTGGAAGGGCGTCTCCCTCGACGCACTGCTCGAGGACATCGAGACCACCGCGGACTTCGCGCTCATCACGTCGTACGGGGGATACACCACCAACGTCCCGCTGGAGGACCTCACCGACGGCAAGGCGTGGGTGGCCTACCAGTTCGACGGCGAGGACCTGCGCGCCGAGCACGGCGGGCCGGCCCGGCTGCTGGTGCCGCACCTCTACCTCTGGAAGAGCGCGAAGTGGGTGCGCGACATCACCCTGTCGCACGACGACGAGCCCGGCTTCTGGGAGACCGCGGGCTACCACAACTACGGCGACCCGTGGCGTGAGCAGCGCTACTGGGACGAATGAGCTGGCGTCCCGCGACTGTCGCGTCGGTGCGACCGGAGTCACCGGCCGCTCGTACCGTCGTGCTGCAGGTGCCGGGCTGGCCGGGGCACCAGGCCGGCCAGCACGTCGACATCCGGCTCACCGCCGACGACGGCTACACCGCGTCCCGGTCCTACTCGATCGCGTCGGTGGCCGACGGCGAGCTGGTCGAGGTGACTGTCGAACGCCTGGACGACGGTGAGGTGTCGCCCTACCTCGTCGACGTCGTGGCGCCGGGCGACCGGCTCGAGGTGCGCGGCCCGGTCGGCGGCTGGTTCGTCTGGCGGCCGGAACAGGTCGAGCCGGTGCTGCTGGTCGGCGGCGGCTCCGGCGTGGTGCCGCTGATGTCGATGGTGCGCCGGCACGTCGGGGCCGGCAGCTCCGCGCGGCTGCGCCTCGTCTACTCGCTGCGTGACCCGGACGCGACGCTGTACCGCGACGAGCTCGCGCGTCTTGCCGCCGGCGGGCTGTCGCTGACCTACGTCTACACACGCCGTACGCCGGAGGGCTGGCCCCGTCCGCCCGGCCGGCTCGACGCGGGGCTGCTCGCGGCGTCGGCCTTCCCGCCGGCCGAGTCGCCGACGTCCTACGTCTGCGGCCCGACCGGCTTCGTCGAGACGGTCGCCGACCTGCTGGTCGACGCCGGGCACGACCCGCGCCGCGTACGCACCGAACGCTTCGGACCCAGTGGAGGCAGCTCATGACCGAGCCGACGTATCTCGACGGCAACGCGATGGCGGGCGCGCTGGGGGAGGTGTTCGCGGTCGACGTCACGAC
Source organism: uncultured Actinomycetota bacterium (assembly GCA_963728425.1). Classification (GTDB taxonomy): domain Bacteria; phylum Actinomycetota; class Actinomycetes; order JACCUZ01; family JACCUZ01; genus JAVEDA01. The sequence continues at coordinate 90,275 of CAVSKC010000002.1, read as the reverse complement.
CGCCATGGGTCGGTGCGACGGATGCGGCTCGGTGGCGGTGCTCGCCGAGGCGCACGTCTTCATGGACGCCCCCGGCGCCGTCGTCCGCTGCGCCGGCTGCGACTCGGTGCTGCTGCGGGTGGTCAGCGCACCGGGCCGCACCTGGCTGGACCTGCGCGGCCTCTCCTACCTCCAGCTCGCCACTGGTCCGTGACCGCACCCCCCAGTTGGCACATCAGTCGGTGTCGTGCCACAGCTCGGCGGTCTGGGTGATCCAGAACCCGCCGAACAAGGTGATGAACAGGCTCTCGAGCCAGAACACGGTGTGGTCGAAGCTGGCGAACAGGGCGAGGCCGCCGATGACGACGAAGCCGACGATCATGACGGCGAGGATGGCGCGGTAGATGTCGCGATAAGGTGCCGGCGCCGGCGTGGACTTCGGGTCGAACCACACCATGTTGAACGCGTGCATGACGGTCACGGCCACGATGCCGATGAACAACAGGATCGCGGCGGTTATGTGGCCGTACTGGCGAAGGTTGGCCGGGGCAGCCACGAACCAGACCCAGCCCGCCGCAACGAAGACGGCGAAGCCATACGTGGGTACCGCGCTGGCTGAGCTGACGTGCAGCGCGCGGAATGCGATCACCACAACGACCGCCAGGGTCAGTCCGGTGAGAAGGGCGAAGATGTTGTTGTTGAGGGCGGTCGCCAGCTGGGTCTCGGTCGGCACGTTGCTGTGTTGGCAGCTGTCGGGCTCGACTGTGAGGTCCTTGAGTGGCGTCGGAATGAACGCCACGACGAACGCCAGCACCCCAGGCAGGTTGAGCACGGCGTCTTCGCGCGGAGTGCTCCCGCGGTAGATGATGAGGCAGATGCCGATCGCGCAGAGGCTGGCCACGAAGACGGCCCGTGCAGGGGTGTAGTAGTACGCGCTGATCGATCCGAGCCAGCAGTCGGGTTCCGGCTTGAAGATCTGGTGCAACACGGCGGCCGCCAGGAGCGCTACCAGAAGTGGCATTGCCACCCTCAGCTGGCGGTAGGTGGTCCGAGCGTCTCCTTGCGCTGTGCTCGACATGGTCCCCCCTGGTGTCTGTCAGCGGTCGCGCGGTGAGGTGGTGGTCGGCTCGCGCCGGCTGGTTGGGTCGTCGACGCCCGGGGCCGCGGTGATGCCGACGTCGGTGAGCGCCTGCTGGTAGGCCAAGGCGGCGTCCTCGACCATGCCGAGGCGGACGTACGCGTCGGCGAGCTCCCGCCAGGCGGCGGCCGCGGTGCGCCCGGACGTGGTCTGCGCGAGAGTCTCAGCAGCGGCCCGGTACTCCTTGGTGGCCTGGGCCCTACGTCGCATCGACATGAGTACCCGGCCGCGGACGAGTCGTGCGGTGGCCTGCTCGATGGGGCTGTCGTCGGTGAGCCGGTTGCTGGCGTCGTCGACCAGGCTCAGCGCCCGTTCGGGTTCGTCGAGCATGAGGGCGGCGACTGCCAGCTCGGTCTCGACGGAGGCCAGGTCCGCGGCGGCGCCGACGTCCTTGAGCTTCTTGTGGGCCTTGGTCAGCAGTTTGCGTGCCTCCTGCGGCTGCGGGGGTGTCGTGCGCAGGAGGAGCCAGGCGTAGGCGACCTGAAGTCTGGCAAGTGCGCGCTCGTCGTCGCCGTCGGCGAACAACGCGAGGGCTCGCTCGGCCAAGGCCAGTGCCTCGTCGATGTTGCCAGCGGCCTCGGCGACGAGTGAGGCGTTCCAGAGGACTGACCCCCGGGCGGTGGCGGAGCCGCGGCTCTCGACAGCTTCCAGGGCCTGCCGGGCCTCGATGGCCGCCTTGGTCAGGTCGCCGCGCACGTAGTAGCTGCCGACGAGGGTCGAGGCCAGTCGGGCGTGCTCGTCCGATCCGGCCAGTCCCAGGCCGCTGACTTCACTCAGAGCCGACCGCGCCAGGTCGATCGAGTGGTCGACGTCGCCGGCCTGCTGATAGCAGCGGACCAGGTCAACGGTGATGGCGAGGTAGTCGTTCCAACGATGCCCGTGCTGGGCGGCGGCGGCGAGCTCCTCGAGTTCGGTGGCAGCGTCCCGGAGGCGGCCGACGGCCTCGAGCGCCTGCGCGCGGACTCGATGCGCCTGCGCGTGCAGCCGCGGTGACAACCGTCCACCGCGGGCGATGAGGGTGTCGATCTGGGCGAGTGCATCTGCCGCCTCGCCGTTGCGGACGGCGATCTCGGCGTAGGTGACGGCCAGGGCGACCTGGTTGGCCAGCACCGGGTCGTCGCCGTGCAGCAGGTAGTCCTCGCTCACGCCGAGGCGGAGGGCGACGGCCGCGACGATGTCGTGGGTCGGGGTCCGCTTGTCCGACTCGAGCAGCGACACGTAGCTGGAGTGGAAGTCGTCGCCGGCGAGCTCTGCCTGGGACAGGCCGGCCTGGAGCCGTGCCGCGTGCAGCCTGCTGCCGAAGGTTCCGAGGTCCGACGCCGGGTGCATGGGGGCAGCCTCCAGGGTTGGTCGGCGGGGAAGAGCCAGGACACTCCGTGCGGACGTGACCACGCATCGCAGTCATTCTGACAGGCCCATTGACTGCCGTCGACAACGAGCCTTGACTCTGAGGTGTCAGATTCTCTGACACGGGAGTCAAGATGATCAAGAAGATTGCCATGGCCGTCGCCGTGGCGCTCGCGCTGGTGTTGTCCGGTGGCGTGTCGTCGCCGGCGGTCGCGGATGGTGGCGGCGCCCAGTCCCTGCCGCCGCGCTGCTGCTGACCTGCCCGTCGGCTGCGGTTCCGCGCACCGTCCGGCATGACTCGCATGGTGACACATCGTCAAGACACTCTTGACGAGGCGCCCTGGTAGAAGCCGAGGATGGTGTCGGGTAGGGGCCGAACAGGGGCGGTCCCCTGCCTGCACCGCCGGCGAACCTGCCGAGTGCTTACCCGGTGGCCCCGGGTGACTGGGTGGGGTCGCGCGTCGCCGGCGGGGGATGGGCGGCGCGCGACCCCGCGTAGACAGAGCGCCTGCCGTCTGGCGTCCCGGCCAGCGAGCGGGATGATGCGGCGGTGACCGCGCACCCGCTGTTCGACATCACGGGGCGGGTGGCTCTGGTGACGGGGTCGAGCCGCGGCATCGGGCTCGGCCTTGCGGCCGGGCTGCTGCACGCCGGCTGCACGGTGGTCATCAACGGTCGTGACGGCGTTGCCCTCGAGGCGGCCCGGGCATCGCTGCAGTCGGCCGCCGACGCCGGTGGCGGTGCGGTGCACGCCGTGGCCTTCGACAACGCCGACCCGGCCGCGGTGGTGGCGGGTGTCGCGCAGGTGGAGGAGGTCGCCGGACCGCTGGACATCGTCGTGTGCAACACGGGCGCCCAGCACCGGCGTACGTTCCTGGACTTCGCCGACGACGACTGGTTCCGGCTGCTGGACACCAACCTCACCAGCACCTTCCTGGTCGCCCGCGAGGTCGGCCGGCGGATGGTGCCGCGGCGCCAAGGCAAGATCGTCACGGTCTGCTCGCTGCAGAGCGAGGTCGCCCGGCCGGGCATCGCGCCCTACGCCGCCACCAAGGGCGCGCTGAAGATGCTGACCAAGGGGATGTGCGCGGACCTCGCGCCGCACGGCATCCAGGTCAACGGGCTCGGCCCCGGCTACCTCGTGACCGAGCTGACTGCGGACCTGGTGGCGGACAAGGAGTTCAGCGCCTGGGTGCGCGGCCGGACGCCGGCCGGGCGGTGGGGCGAGGTGGCGGACCTGGTCGGGCCGCTGCTGTGGCTGGTCAGCCCGGCGGCGGACTTCGTCAACGGCCAGGTCGTCTACGTCGACGGCGGCATGCTCGCCGTGCTCTGACTGAGCGCACGGGCACTACCCCAGTTGGTCGCGCCGGCGTGTCAGGTAGGCGGTCTCGGCGGTGTTGCCCGCGAGCTCGATGGCTCTGTCGTACGCCGCGCGCGACTGCTGACTGCAGCCCAGCCGGCGCAGCAGGTCGGCGCGGGTCGCGTGGTAGGCGTGATAGCCGGCCAACCTGTCCTCGAGCCGGTCGACGGTCGCCAGTGCCACCTCCGGGCCGTCGAGCTCGGCGACGGCGACGGCCCGGTTGAGGGCGACGATCGGCGAGGGGTCGAGGCGGACGAGCTGGTCGTAGAGGGCGACGACCTGCGACCAGTCGGTGTCGCGTACGTCGCGGGCGGAGGTGTGCACGGCATTGATCGCGGCGAGGATCTGGTAGCGACCCGGAGCCACCCCGGCGGCACTGGCTGCTAAGCGCTCGCGCACCAGCCGATGACCCTCGGCGACCAGCGCCGAGTCCCAGGCCCCGCGGTCCTGCTCGTCGAGGGTGACCAGCTCGCCGCTCGCCGAGACCCGGGCGGTGCGGCGGGCCTCGGTGAGGAGCATCAGGGCCAGCAGCCCGGCCACCTCACCGTCCTCCGGCATGAGGGCACGGACCAGGCGAGTGAGCCGGATCGCCTCGGCGGTCAGCTCGTGGCGTACGGGATCGGTGTCGGGGCCGGTCGCCAGGTAGCCCTCGTTGAAGACGAGGAAGAGGACGGCGAGCACGCCGGAGACGCGCGCCGGGAGATCCTCCGCGGACGGCACCCGATACGGGATCCGAGCGACCTTGATCTTCGCCTTGGCGCGGGTGATCCGCTGCCCCACAGTGGCCTCCTGGACCAGGAAGGCGCGGGCGATCTCGGGCACGGTCAGACCGCCGACCATGCGCAGGGTGAGCGCCACCCGGGACTCCGTCGCGAGCGCCGGGTGACAGCAGGTGAAGATCAGCCGGAGCCGCTCGTCCTCGATGACGCCGACCGGCTCGGGCGGGGCGACGTCGTACACCATCTGAGCCTCCTTCTGCTTGTCGTCGCGCTTGCTCTCGCGCCGGATCCGGTCGATGGCCTTGCGGGTGGCGGTGGTGGTCAGCCAGGCGCCGGGGTTGGGGGGCACGCCGTCGGCCGGCCACCGCTCGACGGCCGTCGCGAACGCCTCGGCTGCTGCCTCCTCCGCGATGTCGAGGTCACCGAACCGCCTCGTCAGACCGGCCACCACCCGTGCCCACTCCTCCTGGTGGGCCCGGGTGATCGCCTCCTGGACGTCGATCCCGCTCACAGGAACGGCCGCACCTCGATCTTCCGGTTGCAGGCCCTCGATCCCTCGGCGGCGAGCTTGAGCGCCACGTCCAGGTCGGGGGCCTCGATGATCCAGAAGCCGGCGAGGTACTCCTTCGACTCCACGAAGGGCCCGTCGGTGAACACCGGCTTCTCACCCCTGTTGTCGATGACGGTGGCCGGTTCGGGCGACCCGAGGCCGCCGGCGAAGACCCAGTAGCCCTCGTCCCGGAGCCGGTCGTTGAACACGTCGATGGCAGCGTCCTCCGTCGGGGTAGCCGGGCCGGTGCCGTCGTCGATCACGGAAACCAAGTACTGCATCTCGGATCATCTCCTGTGCTGTGGGGCGCCCCTCGTGGGCGGCCGCTCACCCCTGCAACGAACGCCTCTGCCTTGATCCGACACCGCCTCCCGGACCTGTTCCATTCTGGTACGCCGGTCGAGCCGCTCTGACGTAGCTGCGCGCGAGTTCCGTCGCGGGGCTAAGCAGAAGCGGACCGGCTAACGGCCCATCGGACACCACGCCAGCCGGTCCGCTTCGGGCCGAGCGGGTGGTCGAGCGCGGCCAAAGCCGAAGCGGACCGGTTAGCGGTGCGGGAGACACGACGGAAGCCGGTCCGCTTCCTGTCACGCCGATGGCAGCACAACGGCAGCCGGTCCGCTTTGGGCTGACCCTGCGGCGGTCCTGCCGCTGGACGTCAGTTGCGCGTAACCGCCGGCGGCAGTGACAGGTCGGGCAGGAGGTCGGCGAGCAATCGGCGTACCCGGTCGTCGATCTCACCGACGATGCGCCGGACGGTGGCCTCGTCCTGCCCCTTCGGGTCGTCGAGCTCCCAGTCCTGGTAGGTCGCGCCGGCGTAGTAAGGGCACTCCTCGCCGCAGCCCATCGTCACGACCGCCGTGTAGGTCGCGGCCGGGTCGAACGGCTTGGGCGTCTCGCTGCTGGTGTCGAGCCCGAGCGACGACAGCACGGCCGCGACCTCGGGGTGCACCGCGTCGCCGGGCTCGGAGCCTGCGGAGAAGACGTCCGCGGCCGAGCCGGCGTAGTGCTGCGCGAGCACCTTGCCGGTCACCGACCGCCCGGCGTTGGCGCGGCAGGCGAACAGGATGCTGGGCTTGTCGGTCACGGCGTGGCTTCCTTCGGGTAGAGGGTGACGGCCAGTGCGACACCGACCACGGCACCGACCAGCTGCGCGAGCACGAACCCCGGCACCGACGACGGCGCGATGCCCGCGAACGTGTCGGAGAACGCGCGCCCCACCGTCACCGCCGGGTTGGCGAACGAGGTCGAGGACGTGAACCAGTAGGCAGCCCCGATGTAGGCGCCGACGGCCGGCGCCGCGAGCGCCAGCCGGCCGGTGCGGGCCAGCGCGACCACGAGCGCCACCAGTCCGGCGGTCGCCACGACCTCGCCGACCAGCAGGTGTGCCCCGGACCGGTCGGTGGTCGCGAGGTGCACCGGCACGTCGTACATCGCGTTGGCGAGCAGGCAGCCGAGGACGCCGCCGGCGGTCTGCACCACCGCGTACGCCGTGAGGTCGCGGCCGCCCAGACCGGTGCCGCCGCGGCGGCCGAGCCACCAGTCGGCGGCGGAGATGACCGGGTTGAGGTGCGCCGAGACCGGTCCGAGCAGCGCGACCAGCACGCCGAGCCCGAGCATCGTGGCGATGCTGTTCTCCAGGAGCTGCAGGCCGACGTCGTCGGGCGACAGCTGTTGCGCGGCGATGCCGGAGCCCACAACGACCGTGACCAGCAGTGCGGTGCCGACACCTTCGGCGAGCAGCCGGCGGGGGAGCGGCGCGGTCATCAGCACGGCCGCCGCGGCACGTCGGCCGCGCTGGCGGCGGCCAGCCCGGCCACGCTGTCACGGACCGCGTCGAAGGCGCCGGGGGTCAGCCGGTAGTAGGTGAACCGGCCGCACGGCTCGGCCAGCACCAGGCCCGCCTCGCGCAGGGCCCGCAGGTGGTGGGAGACGAGGGTCTGCTTGGCGCCCAGCTCGTCCTGCAAGTGGCAGACGCACAGCGACTCGGTCGCCAGCCGCTCGAGGATGGCGGCCCGGACCGGGTCGGCCAGGATCTGCAGGGTCGCGGCGACGGTCATCGCGGCCTAGGACACACCAGTCCAGGCTGATGAGTCAACTCCGGCTCAGCGGGCCGGCTGTTCCTTGGTCAGGTGCAGCAGCCAGTCGCGGTCGGTGCGGATCAGGGCGTAGCGGCGGGCACCGTGCTCGCCGTGCAGGGTGAGCAGGATCCGGCGGTCGTTGCGGTCGTGCTCCTCCCACCAGCCGTGGTCGGCGATCGACTTGTCGGCATCGGTGTACGTCGCGTGCTCGAGGTCGTGGTCGTCCACCTCGACGGCCAGGCGGTCGTCGGAGGGGCTGTCCGGGAGCCCGCGGGGGACAGCCCAGGAGCGCAGGACGCCATCCTCCTCGAGCCGGAGGTCGAAGTGGTGGCGTGGCTTGTGGTGCTCGTGCAGCACGAAGACGGGCTGGTGGTCCACCATCTGCGACTCCGCCTCCCTCCGGGCGACCAGTGTGGCAAGGTCGCGGGTGACGGGGTTCATGCCGGGTCAAGCCGGCCCATCGACCGGTCGATGGGAACTTGTGACAGGGGCGCATCGGGCGGGGGTGGATGTGTCGCGACGGGCTGCCTACCTGGCGGCGTACGCGCTGTTCGAGGCCGTGCAGAGCGAGCAGCACGCAGCCGCGCTGGCGGCGCTGCCGGCGGCCCGGGTCGCGGCGCAGGCCCGCGGCTGGCCCGAGGTCACCCTGGTCCTGGACGCTGCCGCCGTTGTGCACGCGATCTCCCGTCCCGCCGCGCCGGGCCGTCCCGGGCTGCTGCCCGGTGACCTGGACACCCTGGTCGACCGGGCCACGGCGCTCGAGGCGCCCGCCCTGCTCGCGATCGTGCTCGGCCTGCGGGGCCTGGCCGCCTCGTCGGTCGGCGACACGGCCCGGCTGATGGCCGACGCCAGCCGCGCGGTGGCGCTGTTGGACGATGGCGACCAGCCGCCGCTGGACCGGTGCACCGGCTACGTGGTCATCGCCGCCGCCTTCAACACGCTGCGGCTGTGGGAGCTCGTGGACGAGCTGTACAGCCGGGCCAGCGACCTGGAGCCGCTCTGTGAGGGGCCGGCCCAGTCGGCCGCGATCGCGGTGAACCGGGTGCTGACCAAGGTCGAGTGGGCCGTGGCTCTGCTGGAGAACGGGGACGAGACAGCGGCCCGGCATCGGCTGGACCAGGCCGTCGCCGCCGTCCCGTACGCGCTCACCGAGGCTCTGCCGCCGTTGTGGCGGCGCGACGTCGAGGCGCTGGCCGTGGTGGCCGGCCTGCTGACCGGCGCGCCCCCCGACACCGCCGCCCTCGCCGACCTCCGTCAGGTGCTCGCCGACGGGGCCGACATCGAGGTGCTGCCCCTGCTCGACGCCGCAACCGCGCTGGCGCTGAGTCGCGCGGGTCAGGCGTCGGCAGCGGCCGCCGCAGCCGACCAGCTGGCGCCGGCGTCGTCGGCCTCGTCCGGCGCGCGGAGCTTCCCGCTCTGGGTCCGCGCCCAGGTGCTGTCGGGTCCCGCGCCGTCGGCGGCCGTGCAGGCGCAGCAGGACCACGCGGCGCTGCTCGGTCGGCTGCGTTGGGAGTCGCGGCTGGCGGTGCTGGTCGCGGCGCGAACCCAGATCGCCGCGGAGCGCCGGCGGGGCGAGCACGACCGGCTGTCGCACGCGGTCAACACGGACCCGCTCACGGGGCTGCACAACCGGCGTACGTTCGACGCCTGGCTGGACCGCCGGACCCCCTCACGCCAGCGCCCGACGGCTCTGCTGCTCGTCGACCTGGACGACTTCAAGGCGGTCAACGACACGCACGGGCACGACTACGGCGACGAGGTGCTGCGCCGGTTCGGCCGGCTGCTGCTCGCCGCGGTACGTCCCGGCGACCTGGCGGTCCGCCACGGCGGCGACGAGTTCGCGATCCTGCTCGAGGACGAGCACCTGACGCTGGCCGCCGCCCAGCAGCGCGCTGCCGACCTCGTGGCAGCGATCGCGGCCGAGCCGTGGTCGGAGATCGTCGACGGCCTCGTCGTCGGCGCGAGCATCGGGATGGCGGTCGCGACCGAACCCGCCGACCAGGCCGCGTCCCGTCCGGTCGACGCGGCCCGGCTCTACCGTGCCGCCGACGCGGCGCTGTACAAGGCCAAGCGGGACGGCTCGGTGCTGGTGGTCGACACCAAACCGCACCTGTGCGGCCTCGCCGACGCCGGGTAACGCCTGAACTCAGCGGCAGCCTGTCACCCAGAACTCACCCGCTGGTCACCGGGAACCCTCAACCACGTCATCAGAGTTGCCGATTATCTGGAGCATGACGCCCTTCGTGGTGACATGGTTCCGGTTCCGGCACAGCCGAGGCGGAAGACGCCCCTGCCACTGCTGGATCTGCGAGAGCTGAGCCACCGCCCGTCCCAGGCCCGCCGACAGAATGCCGGCGAGGGTCAGAGCGGGTTGCGGCCGATGAAGGCGAGCATCCGCGTCTGCACGTCGGAGTCCGGCGGGACGTCGACCTTGGCGCCGTACTGACCGCTCTGCCGTAGGAGGTCGTCGATCGGCTCCATGCCGGCGAGCAGCTCGCCGCACTTAGTGGGGTCGAGGGTCTCGTCCTGGCCGGTCGCGCGGGCGAGGTCCCACGTGTGCATGAAGACGTCAGAGGTGTAGAACTGGTCGACCGCCCGGTCGAGCGGCACCTCGCCGATGTGGCGGTCGGTCAGTACCTTCGACGGCGTACCGGGATCGTCGAGCAGTGCCTGGACGGCGTCGGCGTGGACCCGCCACGCGGTGACAGGGTCGTCGTCGACCGACGGCCCGCGCGCGAGGACGACGCCGGCGCCGGCCTCGAGGAATGACGGGAACCACTCGACGAGGTGGCGGACGACGTCACGCGCGACCCACCCCTCCACCGGTGCGGGGGCGTCCCAGTCGACGGCGCCCGTGACGCGCTCGGTGAACCCGGCCGCGACCCAGCGGTGCTCCTCGGCGGGATCCATGCCGCTCAGGCTCGGCCCGCGGCGAGCAGCTCGTCGAGCTTCTCGTAGCCTTCGTTGATACCGACCTCCATGCCGCTGGCCAGCATCGCCCGCTGCGCCTCCATCGAGTCGACGACGGAGACGCTGACGATTCGGCTGCGCTGGCCCTCGAGCGGCTCGAACGTCATGGTCTCCAGGCACACGCCGTCCGGGAAGCCCTCGTAGGTGAAGGTCTGGACGAGCCGTTCCCCCGGCCGGCTCTCGTGGAACGAGCCGTAGAACCGGGCGATCTCCTCGCCGTCGCGGTGGGCGGCGTAGCGGTAGCTGCCGCCGGTGCGGCAGTCCCACGTCGTGATGTCCATGTCGACCGAGCGCGGGCCCATCCAGAGCCGGACCAGCTCGGGGTCCTCCCAGGCGCGGAAGACGCGGTCGGCGGGTGCGTCGAACTCCCGGGTGATGGTGATGACGGGGATGTCCGGGTCGGCCACGATCTGCGCCTCGCGGCTGGTCGTGCTCTCGGTGGTGGTCATGAGGCTCCTCGTTCCTGCTCGTCGTCCATGCGGGCCAGCAGCGCGTCGAGGCGCTGGAACCGCTCCTCGGCCCGGCGGCGGTACCGCTCGATCCACGCGGTCATCAGGTCGAACACCTCCGCCTCGAGATGGACCGGCCGGCGCTGGGCGTCGCGACTGCGCGACACCAGCCCGGCGTCCTCCAGCACCTTGAGATGCTTGGACACCGCCTGCACCGTCACGTGGTACGGCGCCGCCAGCTCGCCCACCGTCGCGTCGTCGACCGTGAGCCGGGCGACGATGTCGCGGCGGGTCGGGTCGGCCAGTGCCGCGAAGACCCGGGACAGCTGGTCGGCCATGGCGTCCACCTTCTGCAACCGTTTGGTTGATAACGGAGCCTAGGGTCGGCTAACCCGCTTGTCAACCATCTGGTTGAAGAGACCAAGGTCGCCAAATTGCGGCTAGTTGCCACCGAGGTGACGACCAGGACGGTCCAGAATGGAAGCGGACGTGCGCCCCGAGGTAGTTGTTCCTTGCCTTGTGCCTATCCTTGCGCCATGGGTTGTCCATAACCCGGGCCTCTAGCTCAGTTGGTAGAGCAGCGGACTTTTAATCCGTCATCAGCGTGGGTTCGAGCCCCACGGGGCCCACCGATCGTGGTCAGAAGTTGTGTCCAGGCTGGGTGCTTGAGTGCCCGCCATGGACGGCCAGAAGCGGTGCAACACCTGCAAGAAGATGCGGCTGTTGTCCGAGTTCAACGTACGAACCGCCGCCGCGGACGGGCTGCAGTCTCGATGTCGTGAGTGCTGCCGCGACTGGTATCTCAAGCACCGGGCCGATCACATCGCCAACGTCGCTCGACGCAACATCGCCTACCGGCAGGAGCTCCGCGTCCAGATCGCTGCCTACTTCGCGACGCACCCGTGCGTCGACTGCGGCGAGCGGGACATTCGGTGCCTGCAGTTCGACCACCGGGACCGCTCGACCAAGACGGCCAACGTGGCGTATCTGCTCGGCGGCGCCTTGTCCTGGAAGTCCATCCTCGCCGAGATCCAGAAGTGCGACGTGCGGTGCGCCAACTGTCACAGCCGCCGGACGGCCGCACAGGTGAACTCGTGGCGGCACCAGCTCGTAATGGCCCTCGAGGGTGGCTTCGGCTAGCGGCCAACTCTGGTGACCCGCGGCCGGTCGTCGTCGCCGAACACCCAGGCCTCGAAGAGCTGCATCACGAGCAGGAAACCCAGGACGACGAGCGGGCTGATCAGCACCAGGTAGAACATCCGGCTACCTCGTCCCGGCTTCTCGAGCTGCCGCATCGGAGGCGCGCCCGGCACCGGCCGCCGACACCACCTGGTCGAGCAGCTCGCCGGCGGTGGCGGGCAGGTGCGCCGTCGACGGCTCCGGCAGGGCGCGGGGGACGCTGACGGTGAACTCGTCCACGGTCACGAGGAAGCCGAGGAGGTTGACGTCCACCGGCCCGATCCGGGCCAGGAACGCGTCCGGGGCGGTGTCCAGGTCCGCGGCCGCCGTGTGGCGGCGGCTGGCCATCCCGAGGTGCTCGCCACCGGCACCGGCCAGCTCGCCGGTGAAGACACCGGCAGCGGCCGTCTGCCCGTACTGGTCCAGAAGCCGCTCCAGCCGGTAGGTGCCGGTGAAGGTGCCGGCCGGCCCCTGCGGTGACCAGAACGTCCCCGTCACCGCGGCGGTCACGGACGGCCCAGCCGCCCCCGCACGAGCGGCGGGACGAACACGGAAGGGAAGGACGGTCATGAGAGGGCCTCCGGCGGGTATAGCGGATGCGGTGCCTGTCACCCCTGAAGACCTCTTCACCCGACCGACATGACGCGAGAAAGGCGACCGTGAGGGCCGTGAGCGTGGATCCGTCTGGCGGACTGGCTGCTGGCCCGCCCGGGCACGAGGCCGACGTCGCCGCCCTGATCCCCATGCTGCGGCGCATCGTGGCAGCGCGGGTCGGCGACCAGGCGGCCGCGGACGACCTCGTTCAGGAGACGCTGGTGCGCGTCCTCGCTGCGGCCGAGCGGATCGAGCCGGGGATGCTGGAACCGTACGCAATCGTGACGGCACGCAACGTGATCGCGACGATGTGGGTGGAGAAGGACCGGCACCGACGCAACCAGCACCGAGTCGTCGACCTCCGACCGGCCCCGATGCCGGACGAGGACCTGCTGGCCCAGGAGGAGCAGGCGGCTGTAGCCGCGGCGCTGGGCCGCCTCAGCCAGCGCGAGCGCGAGACCCTGGTGGCCCACGAGGTCGCCGGTCAGGACACCCAGTCGCTGGCGGCCGAGCTGGGCTCGTCGCCAGGTGCCGTGGCGGCTCAGCTCAACCGGACCCGGGCCCGGCTGCGGGTCGAGTACCTGCTCGCGCTGGAGCACACCGAGCCGCCCACGGACCGCTGCCGATCCGGTGCTGCTGGCGATCTCCGGCGGGGACCGACGTCGTCAGCGCGAGGTGGACGCCGCGAGGCACCTGCTGGAGTGCGACCTCTGCGCACAGCTGAGCCAGCCGCTGATGGAGCGAGGTCAGCAGCGCGACGACGAGGTGCGCATCCCCATCCGTGGCGACGCCGACATCGTGATCGCCCGGCAGGCCGTGCGCGAGCTCGCGGCCAAGGTCGGCTTCGCCGGGACCGACCTGACGCTGATCGCCACGGCGGTCTCCGAGGTGGCCCGCAACATCGTCCGGTTCGCCAGCAGTGGCGAGGTCACGGTCGAGGTGCTGGACGAGCCACGGCGGGGACTTCAGCTGGTGGCTCGCGACACCGGACCGGGGATCACCGACGTCGAGCAGGCGCTCGCCGACGGGTACAGCACCTACGCACGGCCTGGGCCTTGGGCTCCCCGGCGCACGACAGGCTGATGGACGAGTTCGCGGTCGCGTCCGAGGTGGGCCGCGGCACCACAGTGACCATGACCAAATGGCTGCAGGAAGGACGACGATGACCGAGGACGACGTGAGCAGGGACGTGTCCCAGGACTTCCCTTCGATCGACCACCAGGACGAGGACCAGCTGCTGCCGCAGCTCGTCGCGCACCTGCGCGAGCACCGCACCAAGCTGCGCCAGGAGTGGGCCAGCCGCATCCACGACGCGCATCTGCTGCACGCGATGACCCCGCAGGAGATGGCCGCGGAGACCACCTCGGTCTACGACAACTACGTCGAGGTGCTCGAGACCGGGAGCGTCGAGGCGCTGCAGCACTATGCCCGCGACCTCTCCGAGCGGATCATCCCTCGTGGTGTCGAGACGCACGAGGTCGTCGGCATCGTGCTGCTGCTCCGCGACGTCCTGGCGCGTTCGCTGTTCGAGAAGTACCAGCAGGACTTCGCCCTGCTCAACCGCGTGCTCGACGCGTACGAGCCGGCCGCCAACCGGATCGCCAACACCGTGGCCGTCAGCTTCGTCGACGAGCGCGAGCGGGTCATCCGGCAGCAGCAGGACTCGATCCGCGAGCTGTCCACGCCCGTGCTGCCGGTCCGGGAGCGGCTGCTGATCCTGCCGATCATCGGCGTGCTCGACAGCGAGCGGGCCCGACAGCTGACCGAGCAGCTGCTCGCCGGCATCCGGACCCACCGGGCCAAGGTGGTCGTCATCGACATCACCGGCGCGCCGGACGTCGACGAGGCGGTCGCCAACCACCTGGTGCAGACCGTCGACGCGTCCCGTCTGATGGGTGCCAGCGTGATCATCACCGGGCTGTCGCCGGAGATCGCGCAGACGCTCGTGACCATCGGCGTGGACCTCAGCAAGATGAACACCATCGGGGACCTGCAGGGCGGGCTCGAGGAGGCCGAGCGGCTGCTCGGCTACACGGTGACCCGGGAGGACGGTGCCGGCAGCCAGTGACCTCAGGACCGGCGCTCGTCTCCATCCTGCGACAGGGCAGCTACCTGATCGCGTCGATCCACACCGCCCTGGACGACTCGCAGATGGTGCGGTTCCAAGCAGGACCTGGTCGACCAGATCGGTCAGCACCGTGCCCGCGGCGTGATCATCGACGTCGCGGCTCTGGACGTGCTCGACTCGTTCGGCTCCCGGACGCTGCGCACCATCGCGGAGATGGCCCGCCTGCGGGGTGCCCTGACCGTCATCGTCGGGATCCAGCCCGACGTCGCCTTCGCCATGGTGGCGCTGGGCATGGGCACCGGAGACGTCGCCACCGCTCTCGATCTCGAGGAGGGTCTGGCCTACCTCAACATGCGGGTCGGCCGCAGCGGCCGGGTGCCCGGGATGCAGGGGCTGCGCCGATGACCCTGGACGCCGCCAGCCGCGACTACCGGGCCGCCTTCCTGCGCTACCTGCCGCGTCGGGACGAGGCGGCGCTGCACTGCGGCTACGAGCTCGGCCGCAGGGCGGTGGCCGAGGGCGTGAGCCTGCTCGAGCTGGTCCGTATCCACCACGAGGTCCTCCTCGACGTGCTGCAGGACAGCCGGTCCGAGGAGCTGGCCGAGGTCGCCACCGCCGCGTCGGAGTTCCTGGTCGAGGCGCTGGCCGTGCACGAGATGGCCCAGCGGCGGTACGCCGGCGGACAGTGAGGACCATCGACTGAAACGTGCGACGAGCTGCTCGGCCGGAACGACCGGCGGAACGTTTCACTGGAGAGCTGATAAGGACGTGCCGGCGCCCCGGCTCCGCGCGAAGCCGGGGCGCCAGCGGTCTCGAGCAGCTGGTTACGCCTGCAGGATGCCGAGGATGGCGTTGAGCAGGTTGGTGAGGATGCCGCTCAGGCCGCCGATGCCGGTGCCGTCGAGCAGGCCGACCACGGCGCAGAGCAGGTTGCCGAGCAGGGCGCCGGCGCCGGGGACGGCGGTGATGTCGAGCACGACCTTGTCCAGGTGCACCACCAGGCCGAGCAGGTCGAGGTCCAGTGGTCCGAGGACCAGGTGCAGGATGTCGCAGCTGACCGCCGAGGTGCCGGCGGTCGAGGACGTGGTCGGCAGCGCGGAGGTGGCGTTGGCGGCCCGGGTGGCCTGCATGTTCACCGGCATCCGGACCCGGCCGGCGAAGTCCTGGGTGGCGCCGCTCTTCTTGGTCAGCGTGCCGGAGAGCCGGCCGACCGCCTTCAGGTGACCGTTGCGGTCGACGAACTTGATCACCTTGTACTTGCCGGCGAAGGTCGCGCCCTTGTTCGCTGTGGCCGGTGACCTTGCTGGTCTTCAGGGTCCCGAACTCGTTGGTGATGCTCTGGGCCGAGGCGGCCTGGGCACCGCCACCTCCCACCAGGGCGACGACAGCGAGGGCGAGCGTCGCTGCCAGCATGCGGGCGTAGCGGGTCAGGCCACCGAGGGTGGCTGTCGGGTTGGTGGTCATGTGGAACCTCTCTCAAAACTTCGAAGGTCGCGTCACCGGTGAAGACGGCGACCCGACGCCGGCATGACGCGGCAGATCGGGACATTTGGCGAAGATCACCCCACGGACGCGCGTCATCCGAGGCATTCGGGGCCGTCCGCACGTGTATTTGCCCTCCGGGCCGGCCGCGACCGGCGTACAACTGCAAGTGCTCCGCAAGTCGTTCGCCAGTTCCTACGCGCAACCTTGGGTCCAGACGAAGGAGGACCCCATGTCCCGGTTCACGTTGACCTGTCCCGAGTGCCACGCCGAGGTGTCTCTCTCCGCGCGCCGCCTGACGGTGCGGATCGACGAGGGCACCGCGACGGCGGGCGAGGTGCTGTTCACCTGCCTCAGCTGCCACGCCACCGTGACCGTCGGCATGGACGCGTCGGCCGTCGCGCTGCTGGTCCTGGGCGGGGTCACCCACCTGAGCCTCTCGGCTCCGGTGGTCACGCACCCGGAGGTCGTCCCGGCCGGCCCGGCCTTCACCCACGACGACCTGCTCGACCTGCACAGCGCCCTGGCCGGCGAGACCTGGATCGATCAGCTGGTGGTCGGTCCCGACGCCTGAGCGGGCGTGAGGGCGGCCAAGGCGGCCGCGCGGACGAGAGCCCGGCACCTCCTCCGGCGGCCGGGCGGCCGACCACAGGTAGCCCTGCGCCGACAGGCACCCCAGCCGGAGCAGCTCGGCAGCCTGGTCGGGTCGCTCGACACCCTCGGCGACCACCTCGAGGCCGAGCGCGTTGCCCAGGCCGATGATGGCGTGCACGACGGCGTGCGCCCGCCGGCTGGTGTCCATCGCGGCGACGAAGGACCGGTCGATCTTCAGCTGGTCGACGTCGAGCTCGACCACTTGGCTCAGCGCCGAGTAGCCAGTGCCGTAGTCGTCGGCGGCCAGCCGTACGCCGAGGGTCCGCAGGCGCTCGAGGTCACGGCGCAGACCGGGGCTCACGGTCAGCAGGTGCGTCTCGGTGACCTCGATGACCAGCCACAGCGGCGAGCACCCCGAGTCGTGCAGCGCCTGGCGCACGTCCCCGAGGAACGACGGGTGGTTGAGGTGCCGGGTCGAGATGTTGACGTGGACGAGCGGAGCCAGCTCGCCCAGCGTCTCACGCCACATCGCCCCCCAACGACATGCCTCCTGAAGCACCCAGCGGCCCATCCCGACGACTAGGTCGGACCGTTCGACCACGTCCAGCCACTCGGCCGGGGGAAGCAGCCCGCGCTCCGGGTGGTCCCACCGGATCAGGGCCTCGACGGCGAGGACCCGCGAGCTGGCCAGGTCGACGACCGGCTGGAAGTGCAGCCGGAACTCCTCGTCCTGCAGCGCCAGGTGCAGGCGCGGCCCCAGGTCCGCGTTCCGGGCCGCCGAGGTGTGCATCTCCTGGGCGAAGACCTCGCACCGGCCCTTGCCGCGCCGCTTGGCCGCGTACATAGCGGCGTCCGCGTGGCTGAGCAGGGTGCCCGGCTGGTCGCCGGCTGCGGCCAGGGCGATGCCCATCGAGGCGTTGACGCTGTACCGGTTGTCCCCGATCTCGATCGGCCTGCCGAGACTGCTGAGCACCCGCTCGGCCACCCGGCTCGCGTCCTCGGCAGTCCCGAGGTTGGGGCAGAGCAGCACGAACTCATCGCCACCCAGCCGGCTGATCGTGTCCCCCGGCCGCACCACGTCCTGCAGGCGGCCGGCGACGATCTTGAGCACCTCGTCGCCGGTCTGGTGGCCGTCCGAGTCGTTGATGTTCTTGAAGTCGTCCAGGTCGAGGAACATGACGGCGACGTGCAGACCGGTGCGCGCCGACGCCGCCAGAGCGTGCTCGAGCCGGTCGGTCAGCAGTAGCCGGTTGGGCAGGCCGGTCAGGCTGTCGTGCATCGCCATCTCGGTGAGGCGCCGCTCGGCGACCTTGCGCGCGGTCATGTCCACCAGCTGCAGCGTGAGCTGCGCCGAGCCGTCGGCGAGCGGGCTGCGCAGTGCCGCGATGGACACGTCCAGCCAGTGCTGCTGACCGGCCACCCGGTGCTCGAGCTCCCCCTGCCACGCAGTCAGCTCGCCGCGGGCGAAGCGCGCCATCACGTCCGAGGCGACCTGCCTGTCGTCCCCCGCGATCAGCGGGCGCCAGGACGCGTCAGCCAAGTCGGCCTGCCCGGCCGGCAGCCGCAGCATCCGGCGGGCCGAGGCGTTGGCCTGGATGATCGGCCAGTCCTCGGTGCCCGGGGCCTGCTCGAGCAGCAGCATGCCGAGCAGGGCGTCGTCGAAGTTGTGCCGGAACAGCTGCTCCCGCGCCGCCAGGTCGGCTGTGGTGCGGCGGCTCTCGTCGACGGACACGGCCAGGGAGATGGTGGCCAGCGTCGCTACCACGAGGAAGACCTGCAGGATCGTGACCCCCTCGACCCTGGGCAGCTCCCCCAGCACTCCGCGACCGTGCAGGGTGAGCAGGGCCGCCGCACCGGCGAGCGCGGCGCCCAGGCACGCGGTCGCGCGGCTGCCCAGCCGTAGCGCGCACCACAGCATCGGCGGAAGAGTCAGGTACGCCGTCGGCCTCGGCTGCGCGGAGCCGAACGCCACCGCCGTCGCCACCGCCAGCAGGCTCAGCGCGGCCACGACCTCCACGCCCCACCGGATGTTCCGCGTCCGCTGCAGCGGCCGGCTCAGGCCGATGAAGATCGGCGCGACGACCAGCATCCCGACGCCGTCGGCGACCAGCCAGGTCCGGAACGCCGTGACCAGGTCGACGCCCAGGGCCACCCCCACGGCCCCGGCACCCAGCACGGCGCCCACGGTCGCGGCACCCAAGCAGGCGGCGACCAGGCTGCCCCAGCGCGGGAGGCCGGTCCGGCCGGCGGCCAGCCAGGTGAACAGTGCCGCGAAGGCGAGGGCCTCGGCGGCGTTGGCGACTCCCAGCGCGGCCGAGAGCAGCGCGGCCTTGCCGTGCAGCATGTTCGCGGTCGCGTTGGCCAGCACCACCGCCGCGAGCACCCAGCCGCGGTCCCGGCGGTGCAGGCAGACGACGGCCGCGGCGGCCAGCCCGGACCCTGGCCAGAAGACCGCGAGGCTCCCCTCACGTACCTCGAGGAGGAACGAGAACTCGTTCGCGGCGAAGTACGCCAGCGCGAAGAGGACGACGAGAGCCGGTCGGCTGACGTACTGCCGTCCCGGGCCCATGCCGGTCATGTCGGCACATTCGCCGCACACATTGATGGTGCGGGCGCACCGGCGTTCCCTCGACCGGTGCCTAGTCCGCGCGGGTCGCCGCCCGGGCCCGGGCCACCTGGGTCAGCAGCTCGCGCTCGCGGGCCGGGAAGTCGGGCACGTCCAGGCCGCGTTCCAGCCGGTCCCGCAGGAAGGCCAGCTCGGTCGCGGCGTGCTGGAAGTCGCGCAACGCCCGGGCACCCTGCCCGCCGTACTGCCCCTCGACCCAGTCGACCGCCTGCCGTCGCCGCTGCAGCGAGGCGAGCATCGGCACGTCCTGCGGGTCGAGCCACCCCGCTTCCACGTACGTCGGGAGGCGGGCCGCCACGGTCGCGCCCTCTCGGCGGCGGGACCAGGTCGCGACGGCGACGGTCAGCGCGAACGCCGGCACCATGATCAGGACGTAGCCGGTGAAGAAGCCGGACAGCCCGGACAGCGACGACAGGTTCCAGAAGCCGTGCAGCACCACGGCCAGCAGGTAGCCGCCCAGCGGCGCCAGCAGTCTGGTCGCCGGGTTGTTGGTGCGCGCGGCGATGCCCAGCCCGATGCCGGTCATCGCGGTGAACAGCGGGTGCGCGAACGGCGACAGCACCCCGCGGAGCACGAACGTGAAGCCGACCGCGAAGAACCCGGTCGTCAGGCTCTGCTCCTGCCCGGCCAGGAACGCCCGGCCGAAGTAGAGGACGTTCTCGGTGAACGCGAAGCCGAGCCCGGACAGCCCGGCCAGCACGATGCCGTCCACCACGCCGTCGAACTCGCGGCGCCGGAACAGCAGCACCAGCAGCACCGCCGCCCCCTTGGCCGCCTCCTCGACCCAGGGGGCGACCAGCACCGCCGTCGTGTCCATCCCGCTGCCGCCGCCGGTGCGCGCGATGGCGAGCAGGCTGGCCGTGTTCAGGACGGCCGCCGCCAGCGCGGCCACGGTGGCGCCCCAGAAGAACGCGAAGAACAGCACGCCGCGCGGCTCCGGCTCGTAGCGGTCCAGCCAGCGCAGCGCCCCCACGACGACCGGCAGCGGCAGCAGGGCCAGCGACAGCCCGATCAGGAAGCCGACGACGCCGGTGTCGTGCGTGACGGCTCCCAGCACCAGCAGCCCGCAGACGCCCATGACCAGCACGAGGAACCCGGCGAGCAGTGCTCGGCGGACGCGCGCCCAGTGGTCGGCCGGAGTCACCGGACGAGCCTAGCCAGCACCCGGCGTACGCCCCGAATTTTCGGTGGTCGCGGTGATTGGTCCACGAAGCGGTGGGAACCGCTGAAGGAAGATGGGGGCCGGCAAACGGCAGGGGACGCCGGCCCCCATCTCTTTCTCTTCTCCTGTACGCCGGTCAGAGCCCGCCGATAGCGTGGCCCGCCATGGCGACCCTCCCTGCCGTCGGCGCTGCCGGCGTCGACCCTGCCCGCGTCGCCGCCCTGACCGCCGCCGAGGACGGCCTCTTCGCGCGCACCCACCCGCGCAGCCGGGAGCTGTTCGAGCGGGCCCGCGAGGTGATGCCGGGCGGGGTCCCGATGAGCTGGATGGTCAAGTGGCCCGGGGCTTTTCCGGTGTTCGTGGCCGAGGCGTCGGGGGCGCACTTCCGGGACGTGGACGGGCACGACTACGTCGACCTGTGCCTCGGCGACACCGGCGCGATGACCGGGCACTCGCCGCCGCCGACGGTGGCGACCGTGCGCGAGCAGGTCGGGCGCGGGATCACCGCGATGCTGCCGACCGAGGACTCCGTGGTGGTGGCCGAGGAGCTGCGGCGCCGGTTCGGGCTGCCGCTGTGGCAGTTCACCCTGTCGGCCACCGACGCCAACCGGCACGTGATCCGGTACGCCCGCCACATCACCGGCCGCCGCAAGATCGTCGTGCACGACCACTGCTACCACGGCAGCGTCGACGAGACCTTCGCCGGGCTGGACGCGTCGGGGCGGACCGTGTCCCGGCGCGGCAACATCGGGCCGCCGGTCGACCCGGCCGAGACCACCTGGGTGGTCGAGTTCAACGACGTCGAGGGCCTGGAGCGGGCGCTGGCCAGCGGCGAGGTGGCCGCCGTGCTCGCCGAGCCGGCCCTGACCAACGTGGGCATCGTGCTGCCCGAGCCCGGCTACCACGACGCGCTGCGCGAGCTGACCCGGCGCTACGACGTGCTGCTGATCATCGACGAGACCCACACCCTGTCCGCCGGTCCCGGTGGCTACACCGGCGCGCACGGGCTGCAGCCGGACTTCATGACGATGGGCAAGGCGATCGCCGGCGGCATCCCGGCCGGGGCGTTCGGCATGACCGCCGAGGTGTCCGACCGGATCGACGCCTCGATCGCCCTCGAGGACATCGACGTGGGCGGCATCGGCGGCACCCTGGCCGGCAACGCGCTGTCGCTGGCCGCGATGCGGGCCACCCTGACCGAGGTGCTTACCGACGAGGCCTTCGCCCGGATGCTGCCGCTGGGCGACCGCTGGGCCGACGGGGTCGACGCCGGGATCGCCAAGCACAGCCTGCCCTGGACCTGCACCCGGCTGGGGGCGAGGGGGGAGTACACCTTCACCCCGATGGCCCCGCGGACCGGCGCCGAGGCGCACGCGGGCGGCGACTTCGCCCTGGAGCAGCTGCTGCACCTCTATGCCCTGAACCGGGGCATCCTGCTCACCCCCTTTCACAACATGGCGCTCATGTCGCCCGCGACCACGGAGGCCGATGTGGACCGCCACACCGAGGTGTTCCACACTCTCCTGAGTGACCTGGGGTGACCCGTCCGTGTTCGCCGGGGGGCCCGCGTCACCCGGTCGGGCCACTCTCGGAATGACCCGCGTGGGTCATGGTGACCCAAACCCGGTCATACCTAGGCTGGACCCGTTCAGCCCCGCCCACCGACGTACGAGGAGATCCCGCTCGTGAGGGACGCCCGCCTGCAGGACCCGCAGGTGCTCGACGAGATCGAGCTCTATGGCGAGCTGGTGATCGCCGCGTCGGCGTCGGAGGAGCCCCTGAGCCGGGACGAGATCGACCGGGTGCTGGGCCTGGAGCACCACGAGGGCGACGAGCGCCAGTCCGGCTGACGGCTGCCCCTGTCTGAGGGTGGCCGTTTGGGTGGACCGGCCCCGGGTTGCCCGGATCCCGGCCGGTGGCCCTAGCATCCTCCCGGACGCTGATCGGCCCCATGCCCTGATGCCATGCCCTGATGCCCACGACCGGGAGACCCCGTGCGTTTGAGTCCCCGCAACAACTCGTTCTACGCGATGTTCGCAACCTCGGGGCAGAACCTCGTCACCGGCGCCAGCCTGCTCAAGGAGCTGCTCGGGGCTGCCCCTGACGAGCGGAAGGGCATCGCCGAGCGGATGCGGGCCGCCGAGCACGCCGGCGACGAGGCCACCCACGCGATCATGCGCGAGCTGAACGAGACGTTCGTGACCCCGTTCGACCGGGAGGACATCTACCGGCTGGCGTCGTCGCTGGACGACGTGATGGACGCGATGGAGGCCGCGGTCGACCTGGTGGTGCTCTACCAGATCGGTGAGCTGCCGGCCGAGATCGCCGACCAGGTCGACGTCCTCGAGCGCGCTGCCGAGCTGACCGCCGCGGCGATGCCGAGGCTGCGCGGGATGAAGGACCTGACCGAGTTCTGGATCGAGCTCAACCGGCTGGAGAACCAGGCGGACCAGGTGTACCGCCGACTGCTGGCCCGCCTGTTCGGCGGCGAGTACGACGCGCTGACGGTGATGAAGCTCAAGGAGGTCGTCGACCAGCTCGAGGCCGCGGCCGACGCCTTCGAGCACGTGGCGAACACAGTCGAGACGATCGCCGTCAAGGAGTCCTGACCGGTGGAGCTCGCCACCATCATCGCGGTCATCGCGATCGCACTGGTCTTCGACTACACGAACGGTTTCCACGACGCGGCCAACGCGATCGCGACGTCGATCTCGACCCGGGCGCTGACTCCGCGGGTCGCGCTGCTGCTCGCAGCGGTCATGAACTTCGTCGGCTGCCTTCCTCGGGACCAAGGTCGCCAAGACCGTGTTCTCGGTGCTGGAGCCGCCGACGGGGGAGCACGCGCTGGTGGTCGTGTTCGCGGCTCTGGGCGGGGCGATCACCTGGAACCTCATCACGCTGGTACTTCGGACTGCCGTCGTCCTCCTCGCACGCCCTCATCGGCGGCCTGGTCGGTGCCGGCCTGGCCGGGTCGATCACGGTGCACTGGGACTCGGTGGTCGAGAAGGTGGTCTATCCCGATGCTGCTGTCGCCGGTCGTCGGCGGACTGCTCGCCTTCCTGCTGATGCTGGTGATCCTCTGGGTGTTCAAGGACAAGCGGCCGGGCCCGACCAACCGGGGCTTCCGGATGGCCCAGACCGTGTCCGCCTCGGCGATGGCACTCGGCCACGGACTGCAGGACGCCGCAGAAGACGATGGGCGTGATCGTGCTCGCGCTTGTTGCCGGCGGCTACCAGGACGCCGACGACTTCCACATCCCGTGGTGGGTGGTCGTGCTGTCGGCGGGCGCGATCTCGCTGGGCACCTACTCCGGCGGCTGGCGGATCATGCGCACGCTCGGTCGGCGGATCATCCACATCGACCCGGCGTCCGGCTTCGCCGCAGAGTCGGTCGCGGCCTCGGTGCTGTACACGACGGCGTACGTCTTCGAGGCGCCGATCTCCACCACCCAGACGATCACCGGCTCGATCATGGGCGCCGGCGCCTCGCGCGGCCGCCGGGCAGTGCGCTGGGGCGTGGCCGGCAACATCCTGGTGGCCTGGGTCCTCACCATCCCGATGGCCGGCCTGGTCGCCGCCGCCCTCTACACCGTCGTCCACGTCCTCGTCGAGTAACCCCTCCCTACTTCCCCGTTGATCATGCACTTTTGGGGATCTTGAGCGTTCGTGCAGGTCAGCGCCCCCAACCCCGACGTTGATCATGCAACTCTGGGGATCTTGGTCGGGCTGCGCGAGCCTGTGGACGAACGGCCGGCCCGACTCGGCAGCCTTGCGACTCTTGTCGGATGCCCGAGGCGAACGTCACGTCGTTCGGCTGCCGCCCGTTCACCCAGCGCGACGCCGAGAAGGTCGGCGTCAGTCGAGACGAGCTGCGGCTGCTCGTCGCCACGGCAAAGGTGCGCCGCTTGCTGCGTGGGGTCTACGTCGCGGCAGGCGTGCCGGAGACGCTCGAGCTCCGAGCGGAGGCGGTGGCGAAGGTCGTGCCCCGCGGCACCGTCGTCTGCGGCCGCACCGCTGCGTGGCTCTGGGGAGTCGACGCGCTGGCGATGAGCTCGACAGGAGCCATCCCACCCATCGACGTGATGGGGCCGCCCGGCTCGGCCAGGTCGCGGCGTGCCGACACGTCCGGACGCACCGGTCCACTGGTTGAGTCGGACGTCGTCGAGCTCTCGGGCATCCTGGTCACGACCCCGGCGCGGACCGCCGCTGACCTCGCCAGGCTGCTGCCGCGACCGGACGCGCTGGCGTCGCTCGACGTCCTGATGGGCCTGCCGGAGATGAGCCGTGAGCTGGTCGCAGGAGTCCTCGCGAGGTTCGCCCGCTACCGCGGCGTGATCCAGGCGCGCGAGCTGGTCGACCTCGCGGACCCGCGGGCCGAGTCGCCGCAGGAGAGCCGGGCAAGGCTGAGGTGCGTCGATGCCGGGTTCCCCTGCCCGGAGCCGCAGATCGACGTGTTCGACGAGACAGGTGACCTGTTGGCACGGCTCGACATGGGCTGGCGGGAACTGCTGAAGGCTGTGGAGTTCGACGGCGACGAAGGCCACAGCACTCCCGCCCAGAAGGCACATGACCGGGCGCGTCGTGAGCGAGTCGAGCGGCGTGGCTGGGGGCTCGCCGTTGTGACCAGCGAGCACGTGCTCAGCCGCTCGTTGGCGTTCGAGCACGGCCTCGAGCAGCTGCTCGAGATGGAGATGCGGCTGACCCGCCACCACCCACGGTTCGGTGGCTGGGACCCGCCGCCAGGCCGCGCGGCATGAGGCGGGCGGATCAAGATCCCCAAAGTTGCATGATCAACGCAGGGGTGTGGGGGCGCTGACCTGCACGAACGCTCAAGATCCCCAAAAACGCATGATCAACGGGGACTTTCTGGTTGGGGGACTTTCTGGTTGGGGGTCTGCGGGGAGTCAGGGGGTTAGCCGAAGCGGCCGGTGATGTAGTCCTCGGTGGCCTTGCTCGGTGGGGCGGCTGAACATCTCGGCGGTGTCGCCGATCTCGATCAGCCGGCCGGGCTTGCCGGCGCCGGCGATGGTGAAGAACGCGGTCCGGTCGCTGACCCGGGCCGCCTGCTGCATGTTGTGGGTCACGATGATGATCGTGTAGCGGTCCTTGAGCTGGTGGATCAGGTCCTCGATCGCCAGCGTCGAGATCGGGTCCAGCGCCGAGCACGGCTCGTCCATCAGCAGCACCTGCGGCTCGACCGCGATCGCCCGGGCGATGCAGAGCCGCTGCTGCTGGCCGCCGGACAGGCCGGCGCCGGGCTTGCCGAGCCGGTCCTTGACCTCGTTCCACAGGTTGGCCCGCTGCAGGGACCGCTCGACGACCTCGTCGAGGTCGTCCTTCTTCTTCACGCCGTTGAGCCGCAGGCCGGCCGCCACGTTGTCGAAGATCGACATGGTGGGGAACGGGTTCGGCCGCTGGAAGACCATGCCGACGGTCCGGCGGACGGCGACCGGGTCGACGCCGTCGGCGTACAGGTCCTGGTCGTCGAGCAGCACCTTGCCCTGACACGCGGGCACCCGGGATCACCTCGTGCATCCGGTTGAGCGTCCGCAGCAGCGTCGACTTGCCGCAGCCGGACGGACCGATGAACGCCGTCACCGAGCGCGGCTCGACCGTCATCGAGACGTCCTCCACCGCCTTGAAGTCGCCGTAGTAGACGTCGAGCCCGGAGACGTCGATGCGCTTGGCCATGGGTTCCCTTACTTCTTCACGGTGCCGAACCGGGCGATCGAGCCGGCCGAGCGAGGCTGAGCACCATCACCAGCGATGATCAGGGTGAGTGCCGCCGACCAGACGCGGTCCAGCGCCGGGTCGAGCGCCTGGTTGCGGTCCTGGTTGATCATGGTCGGCAGCGCGGCCATGTTGCCGCTGAACGGGTTGGTGTTGATGGCGCGTCGTGTAGGGACCGAGGATCAGCAGCGGCGCGGTCTCGCCCATCACCCGGGCGAGGCCCAGGATGATGCCGGTCATGATGCCGCTGAACGCCGTCGGCAGCACCACCCTCATGATCGTCTTCCACCGCGGCACCCCGAGGGCGTACGACGCCTCGCGGAGGTCGCGCGGCACCAGCCGGAGCATCTCCTCGGTCGACCGCACGACGACCGGGATCATCAGCAGCACCAGCGCCAGCGACACCGCGAACGCGACCCGCTGGAGGCCGAAGGTCGTGACCCACAGCGCGTAGACGAACAGCGCGGCGACGATCGACGGCACGCCGGTGAGCACGTCGACCATGAAGCTGACCGCCTTGGCGAACTTGCCGCGGCCGTACTCCACCAGGTAGATCGCGGTGCCGATCGCGATCGGCACGCTGATCACGGCCGTGACGAGCGCCATGAGCAGGGTGCCGATGATCGCGTGGTACGCGCCGCCGCCGACCCGGCGGGCGGTGATGCCGCGCTGCGAGTTGGTCCACCAAGTCGGATCGGCGAGCAGCGCGAGCCCTTGCTGAGATCACGGTCCAGAGGATCCAGACCAGCGGCACCACCGCGATCAGGAAGCAGGCGTAGACCAGCACGGTCGCCAGGTTGTTGCGGAACCGGCGACCGGCGGCGACTCCTGGAACGAGCAGGCTCGGCGGCTCGTGACCGGTTCGCGGTGACGGTGGCCATGTCAGTCCTCCCTCGCGCTGCGCGGCGATGACGAGCGGGCGACGGCGTTGACCGCGAAGGTGATGACGAACAGCACCAGGCCGGCGGCGATGTAGGCGCCGGTCTTCTGCGGCGTGGAGAACTCGCTGGCGTTGTTGGCGATCTTCGAGGCGAACGTCTCGCCGCCGTAGAACATCGACAGGTCGAACTTGTCCAGGCTGCTGGGCTGGCTCAGGATGATCGTCACGGCGATCGTCTCGCCGAGCGCGCGGCCGAGGCCGAGCATCGACGCGCTGATGACGCCGGGCTCGCCGAACGGCAGCACCGCGATGCGGATCATCTCCCAGCGGGTGGCGCCGAGCGCGAGCGCCGCCTCCTTGTTGGGCAGCGGCGTCTGGTCGAACACCTCGCGGCTGATGGCGGTGACGATCGGCAGGATCATGATCGCCAGCACGATCGGCGGCGAGGAACACCGTTCCCTGCGAGACACCGGTCGGGCAGAACAGCGGGAACCAGCCCAACGCGCGTCTCGAGGAACGGCGCACCGCCGAGTCCTGGCCCGGCGATGACCGGGCCGAGCACCCGGATGCCCCACAGGCCGTAGATGATCGACGGGATCGCGGCCAGCAGGTCGATCAGGTAGCGCGACCGGCTGCGGCCAGCCGCCGCGGGCGCGTACTGGGTGATGAACAGCGCCACCCCGATCGCCACCGGCACCGCGAGCAGCAGCGCGACCGCCGACGCGAGCACGGTGGTCCACAGCAGCGCCGCGATGCCGAACGCCGGCGGGGTGGTCGGCCGGCTGCCAGACCCGGCTGGTGAGGAAGTTCGCCTCGTTGTCCAGCAGCGCCGGCACGGCCTTCCAGAGCAGGAAGGCGCCGGTCAGCGCCACCAGCACGACGACGAACGAGGCTGGCACCGCGGACGCCGGCGAGAACGCCGTGTCGCCGCGCCGGCTGGTGCCGCGCCCGGCGAGCAGCGACCGCGCCGACGGGTCGGCCGGCGGCCCCGTCGCTGGTCGGGCGGCGCTGTCGTGGTCATCGTCCGAGCTTCTCGGGAGCTGCGGTATGGTGCACGTGACGGACGCCCTGCCCGGCGGGTGCCCGCGCCGGGCAGGGCGTCCGAGGGCTCAGGGCTGATGGCCGTCAGCTCGAGCGCCTCGACCGCGGTCGCGACCTTGGTCTGCACCTCGTCGGGGAGCGGCGCGTAGCCGATCTCCTCGAGCGAGGCCTGCGTCTCGGCGCTGGAGAAGAAGGTCAGGAAGCTCTTGACCAGCTCCGCCTTGTCGGCCGGCAGCCCCTTCGAGCAGGCGATCTCGTAGGTCACCAGGACGATCGGGTAGGCACCCGCGGTCTTGGTGGCGTAGTCGAGCTCGAGGCGCAGGTCGTTGCCGGTGCCGACCGACTTGGCCGAGGCGACCGCCGTGCCGACCGACTCGCCGGTCAGCTCGACCGGCCCGGCGCCGTTGTCGACCTTGGCGATGCCGAGGTTGTTGTCCTTGGCGTAGGACCACTCGACGTACGTGATCGAGTTCGGGGTGGTCTTGACGCCGTCGGCGACGCCCGAGGACTTCTCCCGGCCCTCGCCGGCGCCCGGCCAGACCTTGGACGGCTCGTCGGTCCAGGCGCCGCCGCCGGCACCCGCGAGGTACTTCTGGAAGTTCTCGGTGGTGCCGGACTCGTCGACTGCGGAAGAACACCTTGATCTTCGTCGCTGGGCAGCTTGGCGCCCTTGTTCAGTGCCGCGATCGCCGGGTCGTTCCAGGTCTTGATCGTGCCCTTGAACATCTTGGCGGCGACCTCGGGGGTCGAGCACCAGGCCGTCGATGCCCGTCGAGGTTGTAGGCCATCGCGATCGGGCCGACGACCATCGGGATGTTCCAGGCGTCGTTGCCGCCGCAGCGCTTCTTGGCGGCGTCCACCTCGCCGGCGTCGGCCTTGAGGGCGGAGTCGGAGCCGGCGAAGTCGACCTGGCCGGCGTTGAACTGCTCGACACCCGCGCCGGAACCGGTCGGGTTGTAGTTGATGGTGGCGTCCGCGCACTCGCGGTGTAGTTGGCGATGACCTCGTCGATCGCGTTCTGCTGGGCGGACGAGCCCTCGGCGTTCAGCGTGCCGGCCTCGCAGCTGTCGCTCGACGGGGCTGCGCTGGACCCGCCGTCGGCGGCGTTCGCACTGGGGCCGTTGTCGTCGCTGCCGCACGCCGTGAGCAGCAGGCCGCCAGCGGCAAGGACCGCGGCGGTGCGGGAGAAGCGGGTGAGCTTCACGGTGATGTCCTCCAAGGACGTCTGCGTCGTCTTCGATGTGTCGTGACGTTGCGGACGCTAGGGAGGGCAGGTGACCTGTTGGCCCGGTCAGGGTGAACGGGAGGTGAACGGCGTCACGGCTGAACATCAGGTCGGTCTCCCACCGGGTGAAGCCGAGCGCCTGGTAGAGCCGGATCGCCGCCGTGTTGTCGGCGTCGACGTAGAGCATCGCGTCGGGCAGCCCGAGGTGCCGCAGGTGCTGGAGCCCCACCAGCGTCAGCGCCCGGCCGAGGCCGGTGCCGCGCTCGGCGATGTCGACCCCCACGCACGTAGACCTCGCCGATCGGGTCGTGACCGTGGTGGGACCCGGTGCCGCCGTGCACCTTGGTCCAGTGGAAGCCGACCAGGCGGTCGTCCCGCTCGGCGAGGAAGAACCCGTGCGGGTCGAACCACGGCTCGGCAACCCGCCGGTGCAGGTCGTCGACGGTCCAGCCGCCCTGCTCGGGGTGACCAGCGAAGACCGTCGCGTTGAGGGCGACCCAGGCCTCGTCGTCGCGACCGGGCTCGAAGGTCCGCACCGTCACGCCGGGCGGCAGCTCGGCCTGCGGCAGGGCGGCGTACAGCGACCGGCGCATCTGCCACAGCGCCCGTGACTGGCGGAAGCCGAGCGCGTCGGCCAGCGCGGCCGCCCCCGGGTGCCCGCCGTGCGCCCACAGGCGCAGCCGGCCGTCCGGCGTCTCCGCGAGGGTGGCCGCGACGAGCAGGCGCCCCAGACCTTTCCGCCGGTACGCCGGGTGCACCACCACCTCGGCGCTCGCTCCGGCGACCTCGTCGGTCACGTCGAGGTGTCCGTAGGCAACCAGCCGGGACCCCTGCCAGACCAGCACGTTGCGCACCCGCTGGTCCCCGCCGTAGCGCAGGTGCAGCATCACGTGCTCGGACAGCGGCCGGACACCGTCGGCCTCGGTGGCCGCCTCGACGAGCGTGCTCACGGCGCGCACCTCGTCGGCGTCGAGCGGCCCGACCACCTCGACGGCCGGCCGGTCCCGCAGCTCGGTGGGGCCCACGACGGAACCCTAGGGTCGCCTACCAGCGCGATGGGTCCCATCTCGGACAAATCGCCGACCCGGGTCTTCCCCAGCGGTCCCTCCAGGGCTAGGTTGCGGCCACCTCTCCGACCTCTCTAGGAGCACCATGTCCGCATCCGGACCCCGCCGCCGCACCCCAGCGGCCCTCGTCGGCGCTACAGCGCTGATCCTCACCGCCGCATTCGGTGCGGCCGGGACCGCCAACGCCGCGAAGCCTGACAAGCCGGCCAGGACCGTCGACCTGCAGCTGCTGTCGTTCAACGACTTCCACGGCCAGATCGAGGAGCCCACCGGCTCGTCGGCCAACATCCGCATCGGCGGCACCTCGTCGGCACCCGTCAACGCCATCACCGGCGGTGCTGAGTACCTCGGCACCCACCTCGAGGCGCTGCGCAAGCCGCACTCCCTCACGGTGGCCGCAGGCGACCTGATCGGTGCCAGTCCGCTGCTGTCGGCCGCGTTCCACGACGAGCCGACCATCGAGACGATGAACGCAATTGGGCTGGACGTGTCCAGCGTCGGCAACCACGAGTTCGACGAGGGTTCCGACGAGCTGCTCCGGATGCAGAACGGTGGCTGCCTGGCCGATGGTGACGGGCTGAACAACCAGAACAGCTGCCCGATCGCCGGCCACGACTTCGCCGGCGCCGACTTCCAGTACCTGTCGGCCAACGTGTTCCACCACAACACCGACGACACCCTGTTCCCGCCGTCCTGGGTCCGCACCGTCGGCGGCGTGAAGGTCGGCTTCATCGGCATGACCCTCGAGGGCACGCCGAGCATCGTCACGCCGACCGGTGTCGCCGGGCTCGACTTCAAGGACGAGGTCGACACCGCCAACGCGTTAGTCCCGAAGCTCGAGGCACAGGGCGTCGAGTCCATCGTCGTGCTGCTGCACGAGGGTGGCTTCCAGTCGGCCCTCTACAACGAGTGCACCGGTATCTCAGACCCGATCCTCACCATCGCCCAGAATCTGTCGCCGGTGATCGACGCCGTGATCACCGGTCACACGCACCAGGCCTACAACTGCCTGATCAACGACCCCGACGGCAACCCACGGATCGTCACTAGCGCCGCGTCATTCGGCCGGATCATCACCGAGGTCAACCTCAAGCTCGACGTCGCCACCGGTGACGTGATCCGCTCGCAGTCCAGCGCCACCAACCACCTGGTCACCCGCGACGTGCCGAAGGACCCGGCGGTCACCTCGATCCGCTCGGCCTACGACGCGATCATCGCGCCGATCCGCGACGCTGTCGTGGGTTCCGCTGCCGTCGACCTCACCCGCACGACGCCTACCAAGCCCGAGGCCGACCTCGGTGACGCCATCGCCGACGCGCAGCTCGCGTCGACGGCCCCGGCCGACAAGGGTGCTGCGCAGATCGCGTTCATGAACGCCGGTGGTGTTCGGGCCGACCTGCTGGCAGGTCCGGTTACCTACGGCGAGGCGTTCGCGGTGCAGCCGTTCGCCAACATCCTGACGACTGTCACGCTGACCGGGGCGAACATCAAGGCCGTCCTCGAGCAGCAGTTCTACACGGTGAACCCGACCACCGGCGTGGTCTCGAGCCGGTTCCTGCAGCCGTCCACGGGCTTCACCTACACCTGGACGAACACCGCAGCCGCGGGCTCCCGGGTCAGCAACATGATGCTGAACGGCGTGCCTATCGACCCGGCCACGGAATACCGGGTCACGGCGAACAACTTCCTCACCACGGGTGGGGACGGGTTCACCGCGTTCCTCAACGGCACCAACATCCTCAACGGCCCGATCGACCTGGACTCGTTCGTCGACTACCTCGGCGCGAACAGCCCGATCGGCGTGCCGGCCGGCTACCCGCGGATCAACCTGGTCCTCTAGAGCCGGACCGCTCGACCGCGGCGGGGCGTCATCCACGAGGGTGGCGCCCCGCCGTACGTCTACACCCGCGGACTGGTGGATTCCGGGGGCTCCAGTGCCACGGAAGGCCCGGAAACCCACCACTCGCCAGGCGATAGCGCTGTACGCCGGGGAGCTCAGCTCGCGGGCGACGGGACCGGCGTCGGGGCGGGCGCCGCCACCGGCGCCTCCTTAGGGTCCTTGGGGAGCACGAAGCGGTAGCCCACGTTGCGGACCGTGCCGATCAGCATCTCGTGGTCCGAGCCGAGCTTGGCCCGCAGCCGGCGCACGTGCACGTCGACTGTGCGGGTGCCCCCGTAGTAGTCGTAGCCCCAGACCTCCTGGAGCAGCTGGGCCCGGCTGAACACCCGGCCCGGGTGCTGGGCCAGGAACTTCAGCAGCTCGAACTCCTTGAACGTGAGGTCGAGCACCCGCCCCTTGACCCGGGCGGTGTAGGTGGCCTCGTCGATCGTCACGTCGCCGCGGCGGATCTCGGTCAGCTCCTCCTCGGCACCGGTGCGGCTGGCCAGCCGGCCGATGGCCAGCCGGAGCCGGGCCTCGACCTCCGCCGGACCGGCCGTGTCGACGATGACGTCGTCGACGCCCCAGTCGGCGCTCACCGCGGCCAGGCCGCCCTCGGTGGCGACCAGCAGCACGGGGCAGTCGACGCCGGTGGTGCGCAGGACCCGGCACAGGGACCGCACATGCGGGAGGTCGCGGCGTCCGTCGACGAGCAGGGCGTCCGCCGGCGATGCCTCGAGCAGGGCCGACACCTCGGCCGGCGCCACCCGCATCGTGTGCGAGAGCAGACCGAGCGCGGGCAGCACCTCGGTCGACGGCTGCAGCGTGTTCGTCAGCAGCAGAAGCTGGCTCACCGCGGCACCTCCCCTCTCGTCCCGGCCCCAAGTTCACCATGATGGTGCCCGGGTGGCCGGTTCCGTCCGCAACCCGAGAAGGCTTTACGCCCCAGAAATACGCCCGTCACATGGTTTCGGCGGCACGCAGGGAGGTGGACCGGTGGCCGCAGGGACTGTCCGTTACTGGGCCGGCGCGCGGGCCGCGGCAGGTACTCACGAGGAGCCGTACGAGGGCGACACGCTCGGCGCGGTGCTGGACGCGGCGGCCTCGGCCCACGGCGCCGGGCTGGCCCGGGTGTTCAGCGTCGCCACGCTTCCTGCTCGACGGCAGCCGGTCCGGACGGGACGCCGCGCTGGCCGACGGAGTGACCATCGAGGTCCTGCCACCGTTCGCGGGGGGCAGCCGGTGACGGCAGCCGTCGCGGCGGGGCTCGCGGCCGCGCTCGTGCTCGGCGCGGTGATCGACCCGCTCGTGCTGCTGCCGGCGGTGCTGCTGACCCAGGTCCTGCTCGCCGTCGCCTGGTTCCCCGCGCTGCGGGCGACCAGCCCGATCGGCGGCCGGATCGTCGTGCTCGGGGCCGCGGCGTGCCGCCGACGTGGCCGTGCTGGCCGCCGACGAGACCCGCCCGATGGAGCACGTGGCCCCCGTGCTCGCAGTCGCCATGCTGGCCGCGCTGGCTCACCAGCTGGCCCGCCGGGACGGCCGCGGCGAGCTCACCACGTCGTTGACGGCCACCGGGGCCGCGACCGTCTTCGCCGGCCTGGGCTCGGCCTGGTTGGCGCTGGACGTGTCCCGCGACGGCACCGGGCTGCTGGTGCGTGGGCGCGGTCGCGGCCGCGGCGCCGGCCGTGGTCGAGCTCGCGGCTGGCCCGGCTGGGCCGGCCGCGCTGGGCCGGTGCCGTCTGGGCGGCGGCCGTGACCGGGGTGGCCGCGACCGCCGTGGCCGAGGCCACCGACTCTCCCTCGCCGGTGGCGCTGGCGGCCGGTGCGGGCGCTGTCGTCGCGGCCCGGCTCGCGTGCTGCTCGCCGACCGGGCCCCGGTGCCGCACCCGTTGCTGCCCGCCGCGCTGCCGCCGGTGCTCGTCGCGCCCGTCGTCTACCTGCTCGGGCGGCTCCTGGTCGGCTGACGTCGACACCGCTGGCGTGTGCCGTGCCAGTCATCACCGGGATGTCGGGGGAATCGGTGGCCGGTACGCCGGGTTGCGCCCTGCATGGGACCGGGCTGCTCGCCGTCGCTCGCGACGCTGGCCGTCGCGACCGCTGCGGGGCTCTGGCTGCAGCGCTCCGGCCGCCGGCTCGGCCGCCGCCGCGGCACCCCGGCCAGGGGCGCCCGCGAGCTGCTCGCGACGGCCGACCTCGGCGGCCCGCTGGGCGAGCGGGCCACCCTGGTGCAGTTCTCCACCGCGTTCTGCCAGCCGTGCCGGGCCACCCGCCGGGTCCTGGACGAGGTCAGCCGGGCGGTCGCCGGGCGTGGCGCACGTCGAGGTCGACGCCGAGAGCAACCTCGAGCTGGTCCGCCGGCTGGACGTCCGCCGCACCCCGACCGTGCTGGTGCTCGACGCCGCAGGCGGCATCGTCCGCCGGGCCAGCGGCCAGCCCCGCAAGGCGGACGTCATCGCCGCGCTGGGCGAGGCCGTCGGGTGATCGATTCGTCCCGATGTCCGGCTGGAATAGCTCGTGCCGACGCGTGGACACGGCTAGCATCTACGGCGTGAGCACGGAGCTGACCCGTCGCCGCGCAGTGGACCTGCTGCGCGTCGCGACCGCGCTCTGTCCCGCTTCCTGACACCAGACGCCACCCGTCCGCTCCCGTCAGGAGCACCCCCTATGTCCACCTCTTGCGTCGGCATCCGTGCCGCCTCGCGCTCGTCGACCCCCGCGGCCCCCGGTTCGGCGCCGCGCTCACCGACCGTCGTGCTGGCGGTGGCCCTGGTCACCGGCTGCGCCTGGCTGCTCGCCGCGCAGGCCGTCGTGTTCGCCCTCGGCGCGGCCGGCCGCTCGCCGTACGGCGTGGTCTACGCCCGCCTCGTCCGGCCCCGGCTCGGCCCGCCGGCCGAGCTCGAGGACACCCGCCCGCTCCGGTTCGCGCAGGCCGTCGGGCTCGTCTTCACCCTGGTCGCACTCGCCGGGCTGACCCTGCCGACGCGGCGGTCACCGTCGCTCGCCACGGCCGCCGCGCTGGCGGCCGCGTTCCTCAACGCCGCCTTCGGCATCTGCCTCGGCTGCGAGGTCTACCTCCTGCTGCGCCGCGCCACCAGCAGACACCCATCGCCCGCACGGTCCCCAACGACCGCACCACCCACCCCCGCACGGAGGTCGCAGCATGAGCAC
Organism: uncultured Actinomycetota bacterium; assembly: GCA_963728425.1. Taxonomy (GTDB): domain Bacteria; phylum Actinomycetota; class Actinomycetes; order JACCUZ01; family JACCUZ01; genus JAVEDA01. The sequence goes on along the minus strand of CAVSKC010000002.1, from coordinate 54,987 downwards.
CAAGAACCGCGAACGAGTCCTGGTCGACGCCGACTGGGTCGAGGCCCACCTCGACGACCCGAAGGTCGTCCTCGTCGAGGTCGACGAGGACACCTCCGCCTACGACAAGAACCACATCAAGAACGCCGTCCGGATCGACTGGAAGAAGGACCTGCAGGACCCGGTCCGCCGTGACTTCGTCGACCAAGGAGCGGCTTCGAGACGCTCCTGTCCGCGAAGGGCATCGGCAACGACGACACCGTCGTCCTCTACGGCGGCAACAACAACTGGTTCGCCTCCTACGCCTACTGGTACTTCAAGCTCTACGGCCACGACGACGTCAAGCTGCTCGACGGCGGCCGCAAGAAGTGGGAGCTCGACTCCCGCGAGCTGGTCGACGGACGATCGCCGAGCGCGCCGCCACGACGTACAAGGCCAAGGACCAGGACCGCTCGATCCGCGCCTTCCGCGACGAGGTCGTGGCCGCGATCGGCCAGCAGAACCTGGTCGACGTCCGCTCGCCCGACGAGTTCTCCGGCAAGCTGCTCGCCCCGGCGCACCTGCCGCAGGAGCAGTCGCAGCGCCCGGCCACATCCCGACCGCGCGCGAACATCCCGTGGTCGAAGGACGCCAACGACGACGGCACCTTCAAGTCCGACGACGAGCTCAAGGCGCTCTACGCCGACGAGGGCGTCGACCTCGCCAAGGACACCATCGCCTACTGCCGCATCGGCGAGCGCTCGGCGCACACCTGGTTCGTGCTGCACGAGCTGCTCGGCCAGCCGAACGTCAAGAACTACGACGGCTCGTGGACCGAGTACGGCTCGCTGGTCGGCGTGCCGATCGAGCTCGGGGACGCAGCCCTGATGTGCGGCGCGAAGACAGGGCGGCGGCCTGCGCACCGAAGGGCTCGACCTCAGCCGACGAGGCCGTCGTCCAGGGCGTCGTGACCCGCGACGGCGAGCCGGTGGCCAACGCCTACGTCCGCCTGCTCGACGGCGGCGGGCGAGTTCACCGCCGAGGTGCCGACGTCGGCGACCGGGCAGTTCCGGTTCTTCGCGGCCCCGGGCACCTGGACCGTGCGCGACGCTGGCCCCGAAGGCCGAGCCGGTCGACCGCACCGTGGTCGCCGCGACAACGGCGAGGTCGCCGACGTCGAGGTGCTGATCGGCTGAAGTCCGTCCGACCGCGCGCCGATGATCACGCACATGAGGTCCCGGTGGTCGTGCGTCGTCGCCGGCACCGCGCTCGCGCTGGTCGCGTGCGCGGGTCGGCCCGCCCTCGACGGCGTCCAGCACCCCGGCCCGCCCGGTCGCGCGTTCACCGCGCGGGTCGACCGGGTCGTCGACGGCGACACCTTCATCGCCGTACGCCGTGGGGAGCGCCTGCGGGTCCGGCTGATCGGGGTGGACGCGCCGGAGTCGGTGCGGCCCGGCTACCCGGTCGAGTGCTGGGGCCCGGAGGCCTCGCGGGTCCTGCACCCGGCTGCTCCCGGTCGGCAGTCGCGCGTCACGCGCTGCCTACCAGGACGGCGGCAGGCGCGACATCTACGGCCGCGACCTGTGGGACGTCTGGCTGCCCGACGGCCGTTCCTGCAGGCGCGGCTGGTGCGGCAGGGGCGCGGCCGAGGCGGTCGCCTACCGCGCCGCAGGTCGACGCACGCCGCCCTGCTCGACGACGTCGAGCGCGGTCGCCCCGCAGCCGGGACGCCGGCCTCTGGGGCCTGCTGACCGGCGTCCGACTCTACCCTGACGAGGGACGCTGCCCGACACGACTGGTCATGGGATCGGCACGGTGGTGCGACCGAGCGGCTGGTCTGCGCACCTGCCGGGACGACCTGCCGGTCTGCGCGGCGCTCAACTGCACGACCCGGCCGTCGTGGAGTTCCTCGGCGGAGTGCCGCTGGGCCGCGGACGAGTCCGACGCGATCGCGGCAGTAGCCGAGGGCCTGGGCGTCCGGGACGGCTCGGGCTGCTCGCGGTCGAGCGGCCGCGGACAGCGCTTCCTGGGCATGTGCGGTCTGCACGCACGTGCCGAGTGGTACCCCGACCTCGAGATCGCCTGGCGGCTGGCGCGCAGACTGGGGCACGGCTACGCGACCGAGGCGGCCGCCGCCGGCGGCGGCACGGCTTCACGTCCATCGGCGCCGACCGCGGGTCATCTCGATCGCCGACCGCGACCCGCCCAGCATCCGCAGCATCGCGGTGACGCGCCGGTCGGCATAGTCTGAGACCAGACGCCGACGCCGCCGCGACGGCCGCGACCGTTCACGGCCTGTGCGCAGCGTCGCGGGCGCAGTCGGTGCTCGGGCGGTCGCCTTCACGACCAGGGATCGGGCATGCGGTGCACGTAGACTCGACGTGTGCTGGCGACCGTCGTCGTCACCGTCCTGGTCGCCGCGTTCGCGGTGGTCGCGGGCGTCGCCGGGCTGGCCGTGCGCCGGCTCTGGACCGCCGAGCCGACCCGCGGCGCCCCGGTGACGCGACCAGCCGAGGAGCAGCTGACCGCTGGAGATCCGCGCCGACATGGCGCTCCAGCTGATCCCCGTCTCCTGGCTGCTCGGCACCTGGCGCGGCGTCGGCGTCGGTGGCTACCCGACCGTCGCGGAGTTCCGGTTCTGCCAGGAGCTCACCTTCACCGAGCTGCCCGGCAAGCCGTTCGTGCACCACCTCAGCCGCAGCTGGCTGCTCGACGACGACGGCGCCGAGGTGCGCCCGCTGGCGCAGGAGACCGGCTACTGGCGGCCCGAGGCCGACGGCAGCATCGAGGTGTTGCTGGCCCACCCGACCGGGCTTCGTCGAGATCTGGCTCGGCACCGCCGACGGCGCGAAGATCGAGCTCAGCACCGACGTCGTCGCCCGCACGGACACGGCCAAGGACTACACCGCCGGGCACCGGCTCTACGGCCTGGTCGAGGGCGAGCTGCTGTGGGCGTACGACATGGCGGCCGTCGGGCGAGCCGCTGCAGCCGCACCTCTCCGCCACCCTGAAGCGGGTCTGACGCCGTGAGCGTGCCGCCGACCCTGCACGCGACCCTGCAGCGCCAAGGGCTACCGGCTCACGCCGCAGCGCCAGCTGGTGCTCGACGCCGTCGCCGCGCTCGGCACGGCACCCCGGACGAGATCTGCGCCGAGGTGCAGCGGACCGCGCGCGGGCGTCAACCTCTCCACCGTCTACCGCACCCTCGAGCTGCTCGAGGAGCTCGGCCTGGTCACCCACGCCCACCTCGGCCACGGCGCGCCGACCTACCACGCGGCCGACGGCGACGACCACCTGCACCTGGTCTGCCGCGACTGCGGCGCCATCACCGAGACCGAGGTGGCGCTGGCCGACGCGCTGGTGGCACGGCTCGCCGAGCAGCACGGCTTCGAGACCGACGTGGCCCACTTCGCGATCTACGGCCGCTGCCGGGAGTGCGCGTCATGACCAGCCCCCTGCTGTCCCGCCCGGGCGCCGTCCAGGCCGACCCGCCCGACGAGGGCGTGGCCGCGCACTACGGCGACCCGTTCCGCGAGCAGCGCGCCGCTGGTCGAGGGCGCGGCGTCGGTCGACCTGTCGCACCGCCCAGTGGTGCGGGTCACCGGGCCGGACCGGCTCACCTGGCTGCACTCGCTGACCTCCCAGCACCTCGAGCACCTCGAGCCCGGCGTCGCCGACCGAGGCGCTGCTGCTCTCGCCGCACGGCCACGTCGAGCACGCCCTGCTACCTGGTCGACGACGGGGACGGCGGTCTGGGCCCACGTCGAGCCCGGCACCGCGGGGGCGCTCGTCGACCTTCCTGGACCGGATGCGGTTCTGGTCGAAGGTCGAGGTCGAGGACCTCACGCACGTCGTACGCCGTGGTGCTGACGCCGCAGGCCCGTGCCGGGCGCTGCCGGTCGCGGACGGTGGCCCACGGCGTCGAGGCGTTCGTCGCCGCGCGACGACCTCGCCTCGTCCTGGCCGGGCCGGCTGGCCGGCGTCTGGGCGCTCGAGGCGCTGCGGATCGCCGCCGGGCGGCCGCGGCTCGGGCTGGAGACCGACCACCGCACCATCCCGCACGAGCTGGGCTGGCTGGCGACCGCCGTGCACCTGGACAAGGGCTGCTACCGCGGCCAGGAGACGGTGGCCCGGGTGCACAACCTGGGCCGGCCGCCGCGCCGGCTGGTGCTGCTGCACCTGGACGGCTGCGAGTCGGTGCTGCCCGCGCACGGCGACCCGGTGCGTGCTCGGCGACCGGGCGGTCGGCTCCGTCACGTCCGCGGCCCGGCACTACGAGCTCGGGCCGATCGCGCTCGCGCTGGTCAAGCGGTCGACGCCGGCCGACGAGACCCTGGTCGCCGGCGGCGTCGCCGCCGCCCAGGAGGTCCTCGTCCCCGCCTGACCGGCGTCGACCACGTAAAGCACGCGGGCGGACGCCTCGGCACGTCTGCACACGTGTTGTGGCGTCCGCCGGCGTGCTGAGGTGGCGTGCTGAGCCGGCTTGCTGAGTCGGCGTCGACCACGTATGGCAGGCGTGTCGGTAGGCGGATTCAGCCGGTCGTCGCAACACGGCGGTTCAGGACGCTTCTGACAGTAGGGCGTTGAGGGCCTCGCGGGGGTTGCGCCAGCCGAGGGTCTCGCGGGGCCGGCCGTTGAGCTCGGCGGCGACTCTGACCAGCTCGGCGGGTGAGTGCGCCGACAGGTCGGTGCCTTTGGGGAAGTACTGGCGAAGCAGCCCGTTGGTGTTCTCGTTCGTGCCGCGTTGCCAGGGGCTGTGCGGGTCACAGAAGTAGATCTGCAGGTCGGTGGCCATGGTGATCTGGGCGTGTGCCGCGAGCTCGGTGCCTTGGTCCCAGGTCAGAGTCCGGCGCAACGTGGCCGGGAGGGTCATGATCGCTGCGGCGATGGCGTCGCGCACGGCGGGGGCACTGTGGTTCTGCGGCAGGTGCAGGAGGATCACGAACCGGGTGGTGCGCTCGACCAGGGTGCCGATCGCGGAGGCGCTGTGCGAGCCGACGATCAGGTCGCCCTCCCAATGTCCGGGCACCGCCCGGTCTTCCACTTCGGGCGGCCGTTCGGAGATCATCACCATGTTCGGGATCCGGACCAGGCGGGCCGTCACCTGCCGTCGCGGCTTGCGCAGAGCCCGGCCGGTGCGCAGGCAGGCGGTCAGCTCCCGGCGCAGCCCGCCCCGGCCCTGGACGTAGAGGGCCTGGTAGATCGTCTCGTGGGACACGCGCATCTCACCGTCGTCGGGATGGTCCTCGACCAGGCGTCGGGAGATCTGCTCCGGGCTCCACCGCTGGGTCAGCCCATCCTGCACCGCGGCGGCCAGCCGTGGGCTGGCCGACAGTTTGCCTTCCTTCGGTCGCCGGGCCCGCGACTCTGCCTTGGCCTGGGCGGTGCTCGCCCGGTAGCCGGCCGGCCAGCGCAGCACGCCGTTGCGGGCGATCTCCCGTCCGACGGTGGTCTTGTGCCGCCCGATCCGGACCGCGATCGCCGTTGGGGTCTCGCCCGCGGCTATCCCGACCGCGATCTCCTCCCGCTCGGCCAGCGACAGGTGCCGGCCCCTGACCGGCGGCTCCACAAGGCTGATCGGCGACATCCCACCAGCCTCACGAAACCAGCGACTCCCAGTGCACCGGTTCACCCCGACACGCCGGGCAGCCTCCTCCGCGACGAGCCCATCAGCGATCCCTCGCCAGAAAGCACGCTGCACCGACTTCAACGTCCGTGGACGTCCCATCACGACACCTCATTCGATCAAGGTGTTGCGACGACCCCTTGAACCCGAGGTACCTCGCCAGGTGGGTGCGCCTCGCCAGGCACCCATAGGCCTTGCAAAGTCGCGGCCGGTCAGATCTCCAGGACCAGGGTCACCGGACCGTCGTTGACGAGGGCCAGCTGCATGTCCGCGCCGAACGCGCCGGTCTCGACGTGGGCGCCGCGGGCCCGCAGGGCGGCGACCAGGTGCTCGACCAGCGGCTCGGCGACCGGGCCGGGTGCGGCCGCGTTCCAGGTGGGGCGGCGGCCCTTGCGGGTATCGCCGTAGAGCGTGAACTGGCTGACCACCAGTAGGGGTGCGCCCGTCTCGGCCGCCGACCGCTCGCCGGCCAGGATCCGCAGCTCGTGCACCTTGGTGGCCATCCGCTCCGCGATCGCCTCGGTGTCGTCGTGGGTGACGCCGACGAGGACGCACAGGCCGGGAGCGTCGAGCCGGCCGACCACCTCGCCGGCCACCCGGACGCTCGCCTCGCTGACCCGCTGCACCACTGCGCGCACCCGGTCATGCTCCCCTGGCGCGATCATGGACAGCACACCGGCCCCGGTCCGGCGGGTCGTCTCAAGATCCAGGAGAAGGCAGCAGACTCAGCCGCGGCCGAAGAGTCCCTTGCGCTTCTTCTTCGGGTCAGCCTGCTGGGTGGGCCGGGGCGCCGTCGGGGGGCGGGGTGCCGCGTCGTCGTCGGCGCTGAAGCCGAGGCTGGACAGCTCGCGGAGCAGCATCGCCGTGTCGGCGTGGTCGCGCGCCACCATCGGCGCCGGGCCGTCGTCCTGCACCTCGGGCTCCTCGACCGCTGCGGCGACCGGCTCGGGCTGCGGAACCGGAGCCGGTGCGGGCGCCTTGGCAGGAGCCTCCCGGTTCAGCTCGGTGAGGAGGCTGGACGCGTGCGAGGCCGACGCCCCGGCGTTGTCGTCGCGCGGCGCCGGAATGCTCGCCCGGGCGGCTTCCTGCTCGGCGGCGGCGCGGGCGGCCTCCTGCTCGGCGGCGGCGCGGGCGGCCTCCTGCTCGGCGGCGAGGCGGGCGGCCTCCTGCTCGGCGGCGGCGCGGGCGGCTTCCTGCTCGGCGGCGGCGCGGGCGGCTTCCTGCTCGGCGGCCTCGTGCTCGGCGGCGATCCGCGCGGCCTCCGCCGCGGCGATCTGCTCCGCCGCCTCGGCAGCGAGCCGGTCGGTCTGGGCCCGCTCCTGACGCTCGGCCTCCTCGCGGGCGATGCGCTCGGCGGCCTGCCGGACCTCGGCCTCGGCCGCGTCCCGGGCCCGTCGCGTTGCCTCCTCCGCGAGCTCGCGCTCGGCCTGCTCGCGGGCGGCCCGCAGCTCGGTCTCGACCCTGGCGGCCTCCTCGGCCGCTCGCTCGGACAGCCACAGCTCGTGGTCCGCCCACGCGTCGTTCTCGGCGACGGCTCGCTCGGCGGCCACCTGCTCGGCGACCCAGACGGCGTGGTCGGCCCAGGCGGACTCCTCCGCGGCCGCTCGCGCGGCCGCCAGCCAGTCCGCGTGGTCGGCCCAGGCGGGCTCCTCGGCAGCGGTGCGCTCGGCGGCAAGCCAAGCGGCGTGCTCGGCCCAGGCCGGCTCCTCCGCCACGGCGCGCTCGGCGGCCAGGTGGTTAGCGTGCTCGGCCCACGCCAGCTCCTCGGCGGCGGCCCGGTCGGGTCGGGTGTCCGCCGGCTGCTCATGGACTGCCTCGTCCTGCGCCTCGTCGGCGTGAACGGCCTCGGCCGCGTTGTGCGCCTCGGTCGCCGCCTGCTCGGCCTGCATCTCGGCCCGGGCCCGCTTGCGTGCCTCAGCCCGCTCCACCCGGGCGGCCGCCTCCTTGGCCGCGAGCGCCTCCAGCTCGCGATGCAGGATCTCGGCCTCGCGCAGCCGCTTGTTCTCGTTAGCCGTCCGGTGCGACTCGCGTTCCTCGGCCTCGGCCCGCTCGCGGGCGGCGCGGTCGGCCTCCTCCCACTGAGCAGCCTCGGCAGCCTCTGCGGCCTGGCGCCCAGCAGCCTCAGCAGCGTCGGCGGCCTCGCGGGCCTCCATCTCGGCCAGGTCGACGACGGGCAGCACCAGCTCGACGCCGGCCTCGTCCACCACCTCGAGCTGAACCTCGGAGATCTCAGCCACCTCGACCTGCTCGGCCTCGACCTCGAGCTCCTCGACGACGGCCTCGACCTCGAGGTCCTCGACGACGGCCTCAACGTCGACCTCGGCCTCGTCGACGGCCTCGACCTCGAGGTCCTCGACGACGGCCTCAACGTCGACCTCGGCCTCGGCGACGACCTCAACCTCGACCTCGGCCGCCGGCACCGCCTCCTGGCCGGGCACGCCGACCAGCCCCGCCTCGACCAGCCGCATGACGACCTGGCCGGCCTCGAACAGGGTGAACCCGCACTCCCCGGCCAGGTCGGCCACCGACCGGGTCGCGTCGATCTTGCAGAGGAGAGCCCACTCGTTCGGGCCGAGGGCGACGTCGTCCGACGGGGAGGCCGCGGCGAGGGTCGGCACCGCCGTGGGGCCGCCGGTGGCGGCCAGGATGGTCTCCCAGGTGGTGGCGCGGTGCCGCAGCTCGTCGAACAGCGCCGACACCGGGGTCGGGGGCGCCACGTCCTGGCGGGTCTTCTTGTTCTTGCGGAACTTCCAGGCGGCGACCGGCCAGCCCAATAGGTCGGCCAGCGCGTCCTTGAGGTGCTCGACCACGAACTCCTCGACCACCGAGAGCTCGACGTAGCCGAGGTGCACCAGCAGCTCGCCCAGCCGCCAGCCCTGCAGCTCGGTGCGCTGGATCTCCAGCGCCTCGGCCAGCGCCTCGGGCGTCAAGGCGCCGCGCGACATCAGGCGGACCCCGAGCATGACCCGGCGACCGGGCACGCTCACGGCGTACACCTCGCCGTCCCGGAGGAAGACCTCGGCCTCGTCGCCTTCCTGGTCACGGACAAGCAGGCAGCCGGTCGCGCCGGAGGCAGCGAGGTCCTGCAGCACGGCTTCGACGGTGTGGGTGAGGAGCGCGCCCTCGGGCACGAGCCACCTCCTTCCCCGAGTCATGGTTCACGCGTGACGGGCCGACCCGGGGCAGCGGCGCGAGGCCGACACCGTCCGGGTACTCACTTCGCATCGGCACGACGGCCCGGAGTGTTGAGCGCGCTCCCGGCACCAGTTCGTGCTAGTCCGCGCCTTATCCCCGGAAGTCCCCTCCGGCTCGCCGCCCGGACGTGACACGATGCCCCGGTGGCATCCGCAGGCACCCTGATCACCGTCGCGCCCACCGGCGCCGAGACGGCCAAAGCCGACGTGCCCGCCCTCCCGGTGACCCTGGACGAGCTCGTGGCGACCGCCAAGGCCTGCGAGGCGGCCGGAGCCGGTCTGGTGCACGTGCACATCCGGGGCGCCGACGCCCGCCCCACGCTCGATCTCGGCCGGCTGCGCGAGACGGTCCAGGCGCTGCGCGAGTCGACCTCGCTGGTCGTCCAGCTGAGCACCGGCGGAGCCGTCACCGACCCGTTCGACCACCGGCTCCGGGTCCTGGACGCCGAGCCCGACTCCTGCTCGCTGACCTGCGGCACGACCAACTTCGGCGACGACGTCTTCGCCAACCCCTGGCCGTTCATGGCCGAGCTCTACCAGCGCACCCAGGCCGCCGAGGTGGTGCCCGAGTTCGAGCTCTTCGACCTCGGCCACGTCGCGTCCATGAGCCGGCTGCTCGACACCTACGGCGCCCCCTACGGCGGCCAGGTGCACTGCGACCTCGTCATGGGCGTCCCGGGCGGCATGCCCGGCACCGCCGCCGCCCTGGTGGCCGCGGTCGCGGCGCTGCCCGCGGGCTGCTCCTGGTCCGCGACCGGCATCGGCCGTACGTCGTTGACGGTCGCCCTCGCTGCGCTGTCCGCGGGGGGCCACCTGAGGGTCGGCATGGAGGACACGTTGACCTTCGCCAGGGGCCGGCCGGTGACCGGCAACGAGGAGCTGGTGGCCCGCGCCGCCGAGCTCGCCCGGCTGGCGCAGCGGCCGCCGATGACCACCGACGAGGCGCGCGCACTGCTGCGCGTCAAGGACCGCACGTCCGTGACCGCAGGGGAGTCCCGATGACGAGTACCCACGAGCCCTACCCGAACGGGCGCCGCCGGATCGACAAGGTCCTGTCGGAGGGATACGCCGACAACCTGGCCGAGCTCGACCTGGACGAGCTGCGGTCCCGCCGCCGCGAGGCGGAGCAGGAGGAGGCCGACCTCTCCTACGTACGCCGGATGCTGCAGGGCCGGATGGACATCCTCCGGGCCGAGCTGTCCCGGCGCGCTGGCGGTGGCGACAAGATCGTCGAGCACCTCTCCGGCGTACTGGCCGACTCCGCCCGCAGCGACCACGGCCTGGGCCGGTTCCTGCGGGTCGAGCCGTCGCGGGTCGACGAGCACCGGCGGCTGGTCGAGCAGATCATCGCCGACGTCGGCGTCTCCGACGTCGAGCACCACACCGACGACGAGCTGCGCGAGTCGCTCGGCCGGCTGGAGGGCTTCGAGCACGGCATCTCCGAGGACCGCCACGCGGTGCAGATCGTGATGGACGCCCTGACCGCCGAGGTCGCCGCCCGCTACAAGAGCGGTGCCGCCAGCGTCGACGACCTCCTGGCAGAACGCTGACCACCACCGCACTGCTCGCCGAGGTCGTCCGGTCCGGCTTCGTCGAGGGCCACCACCGCGGCAGCCTGCTGGCCCTCGCCGCCGACGGCAGCCGGGTGCTCGCGCTCGGCGCGCCCGACGCACCCGGTCTTCCCGCGCTCGTCCAACAAGCCGATGCAGGCCGTCGGCATGCTCGAGGCCGGGCTCGACCTCGACGGCGAGCTGCTCGCGCTGGCCTGCGGCCAGCCACTCCGGCGAGGCCTTCCACCTCGACGGCGTACGCCGGGTGCTGGCCGCCGCCGGCCTGGACGAGACCGCCCTGCGGACGCCGCCGGACTACCCGGTCGACGAGGTCGAGAAGCTGGCCTGGGTCGCCGCCGGCACGGCTCCCACCCCGCTGGCCATGAACTGCTCCGGAAAGCACGCCGCCATGCTGGCCACCTGCGTGGCCAACGGCTGGCCCACCGACAGCTACCCCGACGCGGACCACCCGCTGCAGAAGGCCCTGCTGGGGACCGTCGAACGGCTGGCCGGCGAACCCGTGACCGCCACCGGGGTCGACGGCTGCGGCGCCCCGCTGTTCGCCCTGACCCTGGCCGGACTGGCCCGGGCCTTCGTCGCGATTGCCACCGCCCCGCCGGGCACGCCGGAGCACCGGGTGGCCGACGCGATCCGCACCAGTCCCGAGTGGCTGGGCGGTACCCGTCGGGACGTGACAGCCCTGATCGCCGGCGTACCCGGCCTGATCGCCAAGGACGGCGCGGAGGGCGTCTACGCCGCCGCCCTGCCGGACGGGCGGGCCGTGACGTTCAAGGTCGACGACGGCGCCCAGCGGGCCCGCCCGCCGATCATGGTGGCCGCGCTGCGGGCCCTCGGCGTGGACGCCCCGGGCTTCGACGAGCTCGCGGACGTGCCGCTGCTCGGCGGCGGCCGCCCGGTCGGCAGGGTCCGCGCGGCGTTCTGACGCCGAACCGGGTCGCCGATGTCGGCGCGCCGACCTAGGGTCGCTGGAGCGATGACCGATCCCCTGTACGACGACGAGGTCCAGCTGTCCCGACGGGCCGCGGCTCGCCCTGCGCCGCGCCGACGGCCCCGGGCGGCCGTGCCTGCTGGTGCACGGGCTGTCGTCGAACGCCCGGCTGTGGGACGGCACGGCGCGGCTGCTCGCCGCGGCCGGGCACCAGGTCGTGGCCGTCGACCAGCGCGGGCACGGCCGGTCCGAGCAGGTGCCCGACGGCTACACCACCGGGCAGTGCGCGGCCGACCTCGCCGTGCTGTGCGACGCAGCTCGGGCTGACCGGCGAGCGCGAGCCGGTGGTCGCCGGCCAGTCGTGGGGCGGCAACGTCGTGCTGACGCTGGCCGCCGAGCACGGCGCGGTAGCCGCCGTCGCACTGGTGGACGGCGGCTGGATCTGGCTCGGCCAGCGCTACCCGACGTTCGAGCAGTGCTGGGCCGAGCTCGCACCGCAGGTGCCGCAGGGGCTGACCCTGGCCGAGCTCGGCGACCGGTTCCGCGAGTGGTTCGCCGGCTTCCCGCCGGAGGGGATCGAGGCACAGCTCGGCAACGCCACCGAGGACGCCGACGGCCACGCCGTCGCGCGGCTCACCCGCGAGCACCACAAGCAGATCCTGCACTCCCTGTGGGAGGTCGACCCCCGCCCGCTGTTCCCCCGGGTCGGTGTGCCGGTCCTGCTCGCGGCCGCCGTGGCGACCGAGGATGCCGACCGGTCCGGCCCCGACCTGGCCGCCTCGCTGCTGCCCGACTCGACCACCTCCCTGTACGTCGGTGCCCACCACGACCTGCACGCCCAGCAGCCCGACCGGATGGCTGCCGACCTGCTCGCGCTCGCCGCGCGGGCCGAGAAGGTGGTCGCGTGAGCCGCCTGGTGGTGATGGGCTCGGGCGAGACCACGCCGACGATGGTGCGGGTCCACCGCGAGGTGTTCGCGGCCTGCCCCGCCGGCCCGGCCGTCATGCTCGACACCCCGTTCGCGTTCCAGATGAACCGCGCCGAGCTGGTCACCCGCACCCGCTCCTACTTCGCCCAGAGCGTCGGCCGCGAGGTCGAGGTGGCCGCCTGGTCCGGCCGCGAGGACGCCGCCCGGGCCGGCAAGTCGCTGGCCCTGCTCGACCGGGCAGCGTGGGCGTTCGCCGGGCCCGGCTCACCGACGTACGCGCTGCGGCACTGGCTCGGCACACCGGTCCCCGCCGCTCTGGCCGGTGTCGTACGCCGGGGCGGCACCCTCGTCCTCGGCAGTGCCGCCGCGCTGACCCTGGGCAGCCACGCCGTGCCGGTCTACGAGATCTACAAGGTGGGCGCCGACCCGGAGTGGGTTCCCGGGCTGGACCTGCTCGGCGAGCTCACCGGCGTCGCCGCGGCCGTCGTGCCGCACTACGACAACAAGGAGGGCGCGACCCACGACACCCGGTTCTGCTACCTCGGCGAGGAGCGGCTGACGGTTCTCGAGGCCGAGCTGCCCGACCAGGTGGGGGTGCTGGGCGTCGACGAGCACACCGCGATGCTGGTCGATGTCGAGGCCCGGACGATGACGGTGGCCGGCAATGGCGTGGTCAGCGTCCGCCGCAGGGGCGACACCCGCACCTTCGCGGCCGGCGAGTCGCTCAGCCTCGACGTGCTGTCCGCGATGCTCCGCGGCGAGCAGTCCGCGTCGCCGGCGCCGACACCGGTGGCGAGCGCAGCACCTGTCGAGGCTGAGGCCCCCGCGACCTCGTTGCGGGCCGAGGCGGACCGGGCCCGGGAGGCGTTCGAGGCCGCGCTGGGCCGCCGTGACGTCGACGGCTGCGTGGCCGCCGTCCTGGGGCTGGAGGAGGCGCTCGCCGCCTGGTCAGCCGACACCCTGCAGAGCGACGACACCGACGAGGCCCGCCGGGTGCTGCGCGCGCTGGTGGTCCGGCTGGGGGAGCTGGCCGAGCAGGGTGCTGCCGACCCGGCCGAGGCGGTCGCGCCGTTCGTCGAGGCGTTGCTGGCGGTGCGGACCGGCGCTCGGGAGAACAAGGACTTCGCGACCTCGGACCTGGTCCGGGACCGGCTGGTCGCGGCCGGCGTCGAGGTCCGGGACGCCCCCGAGGGCACCTCCTGGACCCTCGCCGGCGATTGACGGGGGCGGCTCCTAGGGTTCGGTGCCATGGCCACGCACTGGACCCTGGGTGGCGACGCCACCGATCCCCATCGGCTCGCGGCGTTCTGGGCGCTGGCTCTCGGCTACGTCGCCGAGCCCGGCTACGACTACGAGGGCGGCGCGTCGATCGTCGACCCCGACGGCGTCGGGCCGGCCATCGGCTTCCTCCAGGTCCCCGAGGCCAAGGTCGCGAAGAACCGGTTCCACATCGACATCCGGGTGGCCGGCGAGCGCCCGGTGGAGCCGGCCCAGCGGGAGCAGTGGGTCCGCGCCAAGTCGGCCGAGCTGGTGGGCGCCGGGGCGACCGTCGTACGGGAGGACGCCTACGACGGTCAGTTCAGCCACATCGTGATGCTCGACCCGGAGGGCAACGAGTTCTGCGTCGCCTGACGGCGCACCATCGGTTGCGACCGGCACCAGGCCCCACAGTGGTCGGCCTTCGCGCCCTCCTGGGCGGGCCGTCGAGCGTGGCCGCGCCCTATGCGCCGCCGCACTGTGGGGCCTGGGACCGGTTGACAGAAGTTTCGGTTCGTGGCAACTTACGGTAAGTTCACACTTACCACGGAGGTCGGCATGTCCGAGACCGCGACCCACGCCACGCTCACCAAGTCCGTCCACGTCGAGGCGCCGGTCGCCCGAGCCTTCGAGCTGTTCACGGCGCGGCTGGGCGACTGGTGGCCGCTGGCCACCCACTCGGTCGGCGAGGAGACCGCGCGCGACGTGGCGATGCAGTGCCGACTCGGCGGCCAGATCGTCGAGACGCTGCAGGACGGCAGCACGGCGGTGTGGGGGACGGTCACCGACTGGGCGAGCCCGGACCTGGTCGCGTTCACCTGGCACCCTGGGCAGCCGGTGGCCGAGGCGACCCGGGTCGAGGTGTCGTTCGTCGCCGCGGGCGCGGGGACCGAGGTGACCCTCCGGCACTCCGGCTGGTCCAGCCGGCCGGACGGTGAGCGGGCCCGCGGCGGGTACGACCGCGGCTGGGACCTGGTGCTCGCGCAGTTCACCGCCGCGGGCGCCAGGTGACGACACCGCACGCCGTCTGCGACGCGCTGGGTGACCCGACGCGGCGCGACATCCTGGACCAGCTGAGGCAGGGCCCCACGTCGGTCGGTGCGCTGGCCGACGCCCTCCCGGTCAGCCGGCCGGCGGTGTCGCAGCACCTCAAGGTGCTCACCACGGCGGGGCTCGTCGGCCACCGGCAGGACGGCACCCGGCACGTCTACCACCTGGACCCCGCGGGTCTCGAGCCGCTACGGGCCTGGCTGGACGGCTTCTGGCAGGACGCGCTCGACAGCTTCGCGGCGTTCGTGCGCACCCAGCGCTGAGGCGCGTTGTGACTTGGACCACGTGTGACCGGCCTCACCGAAGAACATGCTTGCTGAGTGCTTGCCACAGTTAGCACTCGGGGTAGTGTGAAGGTATGGCAACGTTGAAAGTCGGCTCGCTGGGTGAGTACATCCGCGAGCAGCGGGAGTCGGCGCAGGTGTCCCTGCGCCAGCTCGCGAAGACTGCGGGGGTGTCCAACCCGTACCTGAGCCAGATCGAGCGCGGGGTGAAGAAGCCCAGCGCCGAGATCCTCTCCCAGATCGCCAAGGGTCTGCGGATCTCCGCCGAGACGCTCTACGTGCGGGCCGGGATCCTCGACGACCACCAGGGCAGCGACGTCGTCGCCGCGATCCTGTCGGACGTCACGATCGGCGAGCGGCACAAGCGCACGCTGATCGACGTCTACGAGTCGTTCCGCGCCGAGCACGGCGCCACCCCCGCACCGGCCCCGAAGGCCACTGCCAGGAAGACCACCGCGAGAAAGACCGCGGCCAAGAAGACCACCGCCAAGAAGACCACCGCAAAGAAGAGGAGCACCAGATGAGCCTCACCACCATCACCCGCAGCAAGCCGTTCTACGTCGCGGCCGGCGTCACCGACGCCGCCGTTGCCAAGCTGCGCGGCGTGCCGGCGAAGCTCTCGACCGTCAAGGTCGAGCGCCGCGACATCGAGAAGGCCGTCGCCACCGTGCAGATCGAGGTCGTCTCGCTGCCGGCCCGCGCGCAGGCCACCGCCGTCGGCATCGCCGGCGAGGTCACCGGCCGGGTCGACGACGTCTACGGCGACATGCTGACCCGCGGCCGCAAGGTCGTCGGCCGGATCCGCCGGCAGAAGTCGACGCAGGACCTGAAGAAGGAGGCGACCACCACGGTGCGCCGCACCAAGGCCACCGCGACGACCGCCAAGAAGTCCGCGTCCGCCACCGGCACCACCGCCAAGCGGGCCACCAAGCGCACCACCACGACGGCCAAGAAGAACGCCGCCGCGACCCGCCGCACCGCCAAGGGCGCCACCACGTCGGCCCGCAAGACCACGAAGTCGGCGGCCCAGGCCACCCAGGCCGGCGCCAGCAAGGTCGGCCAGTAGCACCAGCCCGACCGTCCACGGCCCGTCCCCCTCAGAGGGGACGGGCCGTAGTCTTGCTCGGGTGAACCTCGTCGGCAGCGTCCAGGGCTTCGTCCTCCTCATCCTGGGGATCGGGTCGTTGATCCTCACCGGCTTCGCCTTCTTCGACGTGATCCGGCGCAAGGCCTCGCTGTTCCCGCACGTCGGCAGGCTCACCAAGCCCGTCTGGCTGGGCATCCTGGGCGCGGCCTTCCTGGTCGCGATCGTCTCGCTCGGCTACCCGATCGGCTTCCTCAACGTCATCGGCGTCGTGGCCGCGGGGGTCTACCTGGCCGACCTGCGACCGAAGCTGAAGCAGGTCGGCGGTGGCTCCGGCTCGTCGTACGGCCCGTATGGCCCCTACTGAGGTGGCCACCGACACGCACGGCCGCACCAGCCGACTCGAGCTCACCGACCAGACCCTGCGCGAGTGGGACGCCGTCGTCCTCGACGCGTCGCCCGAGGGGATCGTGCTCGACCGGTCCGCGTTCTACCCCGGCGGCGGTGGCCAGCCGCCCGACCACGGCGTCCTGCTGTGGGGCGGGGTCCAGACCCGCATCGTCGGCGCCCGCCGGGCCGACGACCTGGTGCTCGTGCCGGCCGAGGGCGATCCGGTTCCCTCGGTCGGTACGCCGGTGAGAGGCGCCGTCGCGGACGACCGGCGTACCGCCCTGATGCGCACGCACTCCGGCCTGCACCTGCTGTCGGGCGTCGTGTTCCGCGACTTCGGCGCACTGGTCACCGGCGGCAACATGGAGCCGCTCGAGGCGCGGATGGACTTCAACCTGCCCGAGGTGCCCGAGGGGTTCAAGGACCGGGTCGCGGAGGCCTGCAACGTCGAGGTGGTGGCCGACCGGGCCATCGAGGTCAGCACCATGCCGCGGGCCGAGGCGTTCGCCACCCACCCGGACCTGATCCGCACCGCCACCGACCTGCTGCCGCCCGAGCTCGAGGTGGTGCGGATCGTCGACATCGTCGGCCTGGACACCCAGGCCGACGGCGGCACGCACGTGACGTCGACCGCCCAGATCGGGCGGATCGAGGTGGTCAAGGTCGAGAGCAAGGGCAAGGGATTCCGCCGGCTACGGGTGCGGCTGGTCAACCCCGGCTGACCCAGACGAGCAGCGGCTTGCCGTAGAACTCCTCGGACACCCCCTGCAGCTCGAGCCCCAGCCGCCGGCAGACGGCCTGGGAGGCCGTGTTGCGCTCGTCGGTGAGCGCCAACACCTCGGCCAGGCCCGCGGCGTGCCCGCGGTCCAGGGCCGCCCCGGGCGGCCTCGGTCGCGTAGCCGTGGCCCTGGCTGTCCGGGTGCAGCGCCCAGGCCGCCTCGATCGGGACGTCCAGGCCCTGGCCACCGTCGACCTGGACCAGCGCCACCGTGCCCACCACCACGCCGCCGGACCGGGTCGTCACGGCCCACCAGCCGCACGGTGACCCGGCGGCCCGCTCCTCGCCGTTGCGGCGAAGCGCTCGCTGCACCCGCTCGGCGGCCATCTCCCGCGAGGTCATCGGGGTCGGCACCGAGCCGAGGAAGCGCACCACGTCGGCCCGCGAGTACATGTCCAGCAACCGGTCGACGTCCTCGGGCTGCCAGTCGCGGATCGCCAGCCGTTCGGTCTCGAACACCGGCTCGGCGTGCGGCACGCTGGTCACGTGGACATCGTGGCAGTGCAGGGCGACATCACCGAGCAGCAGGTGGACGCGGTCGTGAACGCCGCCAACTCCTCGCTGATGGGCGGCGGCGGGGTGGACGGTGCGATCCACCGCCGGGGCGGGCCGGCGATCCTGGCCGCCTGCCGCGACCTGCGGGCCACGTTGCGCGAGGGCCTGCCGGCCGGCCAGGCGGTGGCGACGACCGCGGGCAACCTGCCGGCCCGCTGGGTGATCCACACGGTCGGACCGGTCTGGTCCGCCACGGACGACCGCAGCGCGGTGCTCTCCTCGGCGTACCGGGAGTCGTTGCGCGTCGCCGAGGAGCTCGGCGCCACCACCGTGGCCTTCCCGGCTGTTTCGGCCGGCGTCTACGGCTGGCCGATGGCCGACGCCGCCCGGATCGCGGTCGAGACCGTGCGCGCCCACGACGCGGTCAGCGTCCGCGAGGTGCGGTTCGTGCTCTTCGGCCCGGACGCCTACGCCGCCTTCACCGCAGCGCTCAGCTAGGGCGGCGGTCGACCTTGTGCTGGGCGGCCTGGGCCAGCGGCTTGACCACCAGCAGGTCGATGTCGACGTGCGGCGGCCGGGTCACGCACCAGGCCACGCAGTCGGCGATGTCGTCGGCGGTGAGCGGGGCGTCGACGCCCTCGTAGATCTTCGCGGCCCGCTCGGTGTCGCCGCGGAACCGCACCGTCGAGAACTCCTCGGTGGCCACCATGCCCGGCGCGATCTCGGTGACCCGCACCGGCTGCCCCAGCAGCTCGAGCCGCAGCGTCTCGGCCAGCGCGGTCGCGCCGTGCTTGGCGGCCGTGTAGCCGCCGCCGCCCTCGTACACGATCCGGCCGGCCGTCGAGCTCATCACGACGATGTGCCCCTGTCCGCTCGCTACCAGGGCGGGCAGCAGGGCTTTGGTGACCTGCAGCGCGCCGATGACGTTCACCTCGAACATCGCCCGCCAGTCGGCGGGGTCGGCCTCGGCGACGGTCTCCATCCCGAACGCGCCGCCCGCGTTGTTGACCAGCACGTTCAGCGAGCCGCCGACCTCGGTCGCCAGCGCCGCGACCGACTCGGCGGAGGTGACGTCCAGGCTGACCGGCCGCAGCGCATCGCCGAGCTCGTCCCGCAGCGCGTCCAGCCGGTCGCGCCTGCGGGCGGCGGCCCCACGTCGTACCCCTCGCGTATCAGGCGGCGGGCGGTGGCCGCTCCGATGCCGCTGCTCGCGCCCGTCACGACCGCGGTTCCCGTGCTCATTCCGGCCATCCTGCCAGCGGGCCCGCGCCACCCTGACGCCCCGGTCGGTTCCCGGCGGGGGAATCGGGAAGGATCGGGCGCGGTTGACGCAACCCGGGTGTGTTCTGCGCCCGAAGGGACTTCGAAACTGCCCGGAGGTGGCTCGGACGTGACGATGACGGTGATGCCGGTTCGTGGGCGGGTGCCCCGACGGGTGGCCATGGTCAGCGTTCACACGTCTCCCCTCGACCAGCCGGGCACCGGCGACGCCGGCGGCATGAACGTCTACGTCGTGGAGCTGGCCCGCCGGCTCGCGGCGCTGGACGTCGAGGTCGACCTGATCACCCGCGCCACCAGCTCCGACCTCCCGCCGGCGGTCGAGCTCGCGCCCGGCGTCACCGTCCGGCACGTCACGGCCGGCCCGTTCGAGGGGCTGGCCAAGGAGGACCTGCCGGCCCAGCTGTGCGCCTTCACCTCCGGGCTGATGCGCGCTCGAGGCCGCCCGCCCGCCCGGCTGGTACGACCTGGTGCACTCCCACTACTGGCTGTCCGGCCAGGTCGCCTGGCTCGCGGCGGAGCGCTGGGACGTGCCGCTGGTGCACTCGATGCACACGATGGCCAAGGTCAAGAACCTCACGCTGGCCGAGGGCGACGCCCCCGAGCCGGCCGCCCGCGCGATCGGCGAGGCCCAGGTCGTCGAGGCCGCCGACCGGCTGGTGGCCAACACCGACGAGGAGGCCCACCAGCTGGTCGACCTCTACGACGCCGACCCCGACCGGGTCGCGGTCGTCCCGCCGGGCGTCGACCTCGACCTCTTCTCGCCGGGCTCGCAGCCGGCCGCCCGCCGGGCCGCTCGGCCTCGCCGGACGACGCCTACCTGCTGCTGTTCGTCGGCCGGATCCAGCCGCTCAAGGCGCCGGACGTGCTGCTGCGCGCGGCCGCCCGCCTGGTCGAGCCTGCGACCCGTCGCTGCGCGAGCGGCTGGTCGTCGCGGTCGTCGGCGGCCCCTCCGGCACCGGGCTGGCCCGCCCCGAGTCGCTGCAGTCGCTGGCCGCCGAGCTCGGCATCGCCGACCTGGTCCGGTTCGTCGCCGCCGGTGCCCGCAGGCCGCAGCTGCCCGACTGGTACCGCGCGGCCGACGTCACCGTCGTGCCCGTCCTACAGCGAGTCGTTCGGCCTGGTCGCGATCGAGTCCCAGGCCTGCGGGACCCCGGTCGTCGCGGCCTGCGTCGGCGGGCTGCGCACCGCGGTCGCCGACGGCGTCGTCCGGAGTCCTGGTCGACGGCCACGACCCCGTCGACGTACGCCGATGTGCTCGCCGACCTGGCCGGCGACCCCGGCCGCCGGGCCGCCCTGAGTCGCGGTGCGCTGCGGCACGCCGGCCGGTTCGGCTGGGACGCCACCGCGGCCGGGATGCTCGAGGTCTACTCCGACGCGCTCCACGAGCGCGAGGCGCACCGCGGCGCTCGCCGTCGGCCGGTGACGCCCGAGCAGGACACCGCCGCGTCGGTCCTGCGCGGCGGCGCTGGCCGAGCTCGAGCACGAGGAGCCGCGCCGGGCACGTTCGTCGTCGTGCTGCCCGGCGAGAGGAAGCTCAAGACCACGGTGAGCCTCGTCGTCGGCGCGCACAGCCTGTCGGTGAACGCGTTCGTCGTGCCGGCGCCCGGACGAGAACCACGAGGCCGTCTACCGCTGGCTGCTCGAGCGCAACACCCGGCTGTACGCCGTGGGGTTCGCCCTCGACCACCTCGGCGACGTCTACCTCAGCGGCCGGCTGCCGCTGCACGCGGTGACCGCCGACGAGGTCGACCGGCTGCTGGGAGCGGTGCTCGAGGCCGCCGACTCGTCGTTCAACATGATCCTCGAGCTGGGCTTCCGCCAGCGCGATCCGCAAGGAGTGGGCCTGGCGGATCTCGCGCGGCGAGCCGACCTGCAACCTCGAGGCCTTCCGCACCTCGCCCCCGCCGACGCCGCCGCCCCAGCCGACGCCTAGCTGTCCAGCCACCCCGCGAGTGGCCGACCGGTCGCCGACACGCCGATGGCGCACCGCGTCGTCGGCCTCCTCGGGCGTGGCGTCGGCAGCGCGGCACCGCGGCGGCAGCTCGGGCGCGGGCGGCCGCTCGACGTCGCCGCAGCTCGGCGCAGCCGGCGGCCGCGGGCCGGGCCAGCCGCCAGGTGGCCGACGCGCCGGCGCACGAGACAGCAGCGCCGCAGCCCACCCACAGCACCGTGCCGCCGAGGTGCTGGTAGACCCAGCCGCCGGCGAGCGGCGCGACCAGCGACGCGGTCGCGAAGGAGAAGCCGAACACGCCCTGGTAGCGCCCGCGCAGCGCCGCGGGCGACAGGTCGGCGACGACGGCCGGGCCGACGGCGCGCCGATCACCTCGCCCACCGTCCAGATCGCGACCGTCGCGGCGTACGCCGGGACGCTGCGTCGCCCAGGCCGTCGCGCCGAAGCCGAGCCCGACGAACACCGCAGCTCACCGCGAGCACCCGCGACCGCGGGTACGCCTGCAGCCACCGGGTCAGCGGCACCGTGACCAGCACGATCAGCGCGCCGTTGAGCGCGATCACCGCGCCGTACTGCGACGGGCTGAGCCCGTCGTCGCCCATCTGCACCGGCAGCGTCGACAGGTGCTGCATGAACACCACCGCGAAGCAGAACGTCAGCAGCACGAAGGTCAGGAACACCCGGTCGCGCAGCACGTCGGCCATCGAGCCCGGCCGCTCGCCCTCGGTCGACCACGCACCTCCGGGCGTGACTCGGGCACCCGCAGGAAGACCAGCACGCGCGAACACCAGCGTCGTCGCCGGCGTCGACCAGGAACAGCGTGCAGGTAGCCGGAGCGACGCCAGCAGGCCGCCGAGCACCGGCGCGATCGCGAAGCCGAGGTTGATCGCCCAGTAGTTCAGCGAGAACGCGCGCACCCGGTCCTGCGGGCGCCACGATGTCGGTCGTCATCGCCGAGAAGGCCGGCCGCGACGTGTTGCTGGTCAGGCCGAGCAGCGCCGCACCAGCACGAGCACGGCCGCGGACCCGGTGGTGACAGCCCGAGCAGCGACCAGCGTCGCGGCGGTGCTCAGCTGGCTGACCGAGCAGCACCGGCCGCCGGCCCAGCCGGTCGGCGAGCACGCCGCCGACCAGGCCGCGACGATGCTGCCCAGGCCGAACGCGCCGAGCACCAGCCCGACGAACGACGGCGTGAGGTCCAGCTCGTCGGTCAGGTAGAACGCGAGGAACGGCAGCACGAACGCGCCGGCCCGGTTGACCAGGGTGCCGGCCCACAGCCACCAGAACGTCGGCGGCAGCCCCGACACCGTCGGGCCAGCACCGCCGATCGCCGGTCACCGGCCTACTCCTCCCCGCTCGTCCTCGCCCGTCGTCGTCCGGCGAATCGACCGTACGCGGACACCCCGACAGCGCCTCGACCGTCGATTTCTGGCAGGCTCTGCGGCATGAGCGCGAGCGACCACCAGGCGCTCCACCCTCGTCCTGCTCCGCCACGGCCAGAGCGACTGGAACGAGAAGAACCTCTTCACCGGCTGGGTCGACGTCGGCCTCACCGAGAAGGGCGACGCCGAGGCGCGTCGCGGCGGCGAGCTGCTCGCCGAGCGCGGCCTGCTGCCCGACGTCGCTGCACACCTCGGTGATGCGCCGCGCGATCCAGACCGCGCAGATCGCGCTCGACGCCGCCGACCGGCTGTGGCTCCCGGTGCGGCGCAGCTGGCGGCTCAACGAGCGCCACTACGGCGCGCTGCAGGGCAAGGACAAGAAGCAGACCCTCGCCGAGTTCGGCGAGGAGCAGTTCATGCTCTGGCGCCGGTCCTACGACACCCCGCCGCCGCCGCTGGCCGACGACGACGAGTGGTCGCAGGTCGGCGACCCGCGTACGCCGACGCTGCCCGACGAGGTGCTGCCGCGCACCGAGTGCCTCAAGGACGTCGTCGTGCGGATGCTGCCCTACTGGTACGACGACATCGTGCCGGACCTGCGCGCCGGGCGCGACGGTGCTGGTCGCCGCGCACGGCAACTCGCTGCGCGCCCTGGTCAAGCACCTCGACGGCATCTCCGACGACGACATCGCCGGGCTCAACATCCCGACCGGCATCCCGCTGCTCTACCGCCTCGACGCCGACCTGCGCCCGCTGGTGCCGCGGCGGGGAGTACCTCGACCCGGACGCCGCCAGGCCGCCTCGATCGAGGCGGTCAAGAACCAGGGTCGCTGACCGCGACCGTCCGACCGCGACGGTCAGACGTGCTCGGCGACGTCCTGCGGCTGCTGGCCGGTGACCAGGAAGACGACCCGGCGGGCCACGGCAACGGCGTGGTCGGCGAACCGCTCGTAGTAGCGGCCGACCAGGGTGACGTCGATGGCCGCCTCGATGCTGTAGGGCGAGGACACGTCCAGCAGCTCGGTGAACAGCGTCGCGGTGCAGCCGGTCCATCTCGTCGTCGTCGCGCTCGATCTGCAGGGCTGCCTCGACGTCGTGGGAGGCGATGCACGCCGCCGGCCTTGGCGACCAGCAGCTCGGCGACCTGGCCCATCTCGACGACCGTGGCGCGCAGCGCGGCCGGCACGGCGGAGTCGGGGAAGCGCCGGCGGGCGGCCCGGGCCACGTGCCGGGCCAGGTCGCCCATCCGCTCGAGGTCGGCGCTCATCTTCAGGGTGGTGACGATGACCCGCAGGTCGCTGGCGACCGGCTGCTGGCGGGCCAGCAGGTCCATCGCCCGCCGGTCCAGGTCGTCGCGCAGGCGCGTCGACCGCGTCGTCGGCGGCGATCACGCTCTCGGCGAGCGTCAGGTCGGCGTCCAGCAGGGCCGTGGTGGCCCGGTTGATCGCCGACCCCACCAGGCGGGTCATCTCGACCAGCTGGTCGGTGAGGGCCTCGAGCTCCTCGTGGTACGCGTCGCGCATCGGGCACCCTTCGTCGTCGCCCGTCCGGGCGCGGCAACTCGTGCGGTGGACCGGCCGAAGGATTTCAGCAGGGCATGAACGATCGCCGTCCCGAAGGTGAACAGTCAGCCTAACCCGCTGGACGCAGCCGCGAGGACGGGTCGGGAGCAGCCGCCGGCGCACCTACGATCGAGAGCGTGGACGCGCTGCTGGCCGGCCTCGCGGCTGTCGTCGGCGTGCTCGTCGGCGCCGCCGCGGCGCTTGGCGTTCCGCGCCAGCGAGCGCGAGCAGCGGGTGCCTCCGCACGAGATCGCCGACACCCGGCGCTGCCGCCGGGCGTCGCGGACGTCCTGGCCGTCCTGCGCGCTCGACCGTCGTGCTCGACGCCGAGGACCGGGTGGTCCGCGCCAGCCCGGCCGCCTACTCCTTCGGCCTGCGTCCGGGAGCAGCGGCTGCTGCTCCGAGGAGCTGCTCGAGCTGGCCCGGGAGGTCCGCCGGGACGGCGAGATCCGCGAGGCGGAGCTCGAGCTGCCGCGCGGGCCGCTCGGCTCGGCCAGCCGTCGCCGTCCAGGCCCGGGTCGCGCCGCTGGGCTCCGCGCTGGTCCTGGTGCTGGTCGAGGACCGCACCGAGGCCCGCCGGGTCGACGCGGTCCGCCGCGACTTCGTGGCCAACGTCAGCCACGAGCTCAAGACCCCGGTCGGCGCGATGGCCCTGCTGGCCGAGGCGCTGACCGACGCGGCCGACGACCCCGAGGCCGTACGCCGGTTCGCCGGCCGGATGCAGCACGAGTCCGACCGGCTGTCCCGCCTGGTGCAGGACGTCATCGAGCTGTCCCGCCTGCAGGGCCACGACCCGCTCGAGGCGCCGGCGCTGGTCAGCCTGGACGACGTCGTCGCCGAGGCGGTCGACCGCAGCCGGCTCACGGCGGAGGCCCGCGGCGATCAACCTCGTCTGCGGGTCGGTCCGCGGGCTCAAGGTGATGGGCGACGCCCGGCAGCTGGTCACGGCGGCTGGGCAACCTGGTCGACAACGCCGTCCGCTACGGCCCCGGACGGGACGCCGGGTGGCCGTCTCGATCAACGAGGTGGACGGCCCGGACGGGCACATCGCCGAGATCAGCGTCACCGACGAGGGCCCGGGCATCGCCCAGGCCGAGCGGGACCGGATCTTCGAGCGCTTCTACCGGGTCGACTCGGCCCGCTCCCGGGACACCGGCGGGACCGGCCTGGGGCTCGCGATCGTCAAGCACGTCGCCGCCGGCCACGGTGGCGAGGCGACGGTGTGGAGCGCCGAGGGGACCGGCTCCACCTTCACCCTGCGGCTCCCTGTCGCGCGCCCGGATCGGAAGGACGCACGTGACCCGCATCCTGGTCGTCGAGGACGAGGAGTCGTTCAGCGACGCACTGTCCTACATGCTGCGCAGGGAGGGGTTCGAGGTCGCCCTGGCCGAGACCGGACCGGCCGCGCTCGAGGAGTTCGAGCGGCACGGCGCCGACCTCGTGCTGCTCGACCTGATGCTGCCCGGCCTGTCCGGCACCGAGGTGTGCCGCGCGCTGCGCGCCGGGTCCGCCGTGCCGGTCATCATGCTGACCGCCAAGGACGGCGAGGTGGACAAGGTCGTCGGGCCTGGAGCTCGGGGCCGACGACTACGTCACCAAGCCCTACTCGGCGCGCGAGCTGGTCGCCCGGATCCGCGCGGTGCTGCGCCGCCGCGGCGAGCCGGACGACCTGGTGCCGCCCACGGTCGAGGCCGGCCCGGTGCGGATGGACGTCGACCGCCACGTCGTCAGCGTCGGCGGCGAGCCGGTGGCGATGCCGCTGAAGGAGTTCGAGCTGCTCGAGCTGCTGCTGCGCAACGCCGGCCGGGTGCTGACCCGCGGCCAGCTGATCGACCGGGTCTGGGGCTCGGACTACGTCGGGGACACCAAGACCCTCGACGTGCACGTGAAGCGGCTGCGCGGCAAGGTCGAGCCGGACCCGGCCGACCCGCAGCACATCGTCACGGTGCGGGGGCTGGGCTACAAGTTCGAGCCCTGAGAACCGCTGCAGACCTAGGTGGGGCGAGGCGGTCGGGGCCGGCGTGATCGAGGCGTAGGGGCCGCTCGCCGGCACCACGACGGTGCGGATCGTCACCGGGTCGGCCCGGGGGAACGGCAGGTGCAGGGTGATCGTCTCGCCCGGCAGGCTGGTCAGGCCGGTGATGGTCGCCGACGGCTCGGTCCCGGCGCCGAGGGCCACCGCCGCGCCGGGCTCGATGGTGCCGTCACCGGTGAGGTCGACCGTGCCGTCCGGGCTGGTGATGCCGGTCAGCTCGTCGGCCTTGGTGCCGTCGTTGGCGATCGTGGCGACGATGACGCCGCTGGAGTAGCTGGCGCTCGGCGACCACGAGCGTGTTGAGGATGCGCAGGTGACCGGTGTCGGCCATGATGCCGTCGCTCGGCGCGTAGGGCTTGACCGAGGTGGCGTCGAAGCCGGCACGCGCAGCCGGTCAGCAGCCCGGCGAGGGTGACGGCCGCTGCGGCGGTCGAGGCTGAGAAGGTCCGACGGCTGAGGGTCCGGCTCTGGCGGGTGCGCTCCACGGCCGGAAGCGTAGCGACTGATCAGCCCAGGTCGGAGCCTCGGGCGACGAGCAGGGCCACCGCCACTGCGGCGGTCAGCGACGGCGAGCAGGAACGGCGTGCGAGCCCGGCTCGCGACGGCGCGCCGGTCACCGCCGGCGCCGGCCGCGCACCCGGTCGCGACGCCGAGCCCGGCCCAGGCCCACCACGGCGGCCGCCCGGGGCCGAGAGTGACGACGACGGCCGCGGCGGCGAGCAGGACGGCACCCACCACGGCTGCCCGCGCCGCACCCAGCCGCTGCGGCAGCCCGCGGACGCCGGCCGCCAGGTCGTCTCGACGTCGGGCACGACGTTGAGGAAGTGCGCGCCGATGCCGAGCAGCGCGCCCGCCGCCACCAGCCAGGCCGGCGGGGCCGGGGTGCCCGGCAGGCCCGAGCGTGATGAAGGCCGTCAGCAGGCCGAAGCTCACGGCGTACGGGCAGCCAGGACCAGACGGTGCGCTTCAGCCCCAGGTCGTAGGCCCAGCCGCCGGCCACCGCGACCAGGTGCGCCACGCCGGCCCGCCAGCCGCTGGCCAGCGAGAGCGGCACGCACGCCGCCGCAGCGAGCCGCGCAGGCGACCGCCACCAGCCGCGGCGGGCACGGCCCCGGTGGCCAGCGGCTTGTCGGTGCGGCCGGCGGCCCGGTCCCGGTCGCGGTCGACCAGGTCGTTGCACCAGCCGATGGAGACCTGGCCGGTGAGCACGGCGGCCGCGACCAGGGCGCAGCCGCCCGCCGACCGCCCCGCCGCGGCCGACAACGACCGTGGCCAGCACGGTGACGGCAGCGGCTCGGCACCGGGTGGGTGGACCGACCAAGCCGATCAGACCTCTCGGCAGCACGCCGACAGCCCTTTGTGTCAAGGCCCTGACCTGCGCAAACGGGTGGTGAGGGCGGCCGAGTGATGCGCGTCACCGTGTTATTCTGGGGGTCGCGAAAGGGGTCTGACACATATGACGTTCAAGGTCGGCGAGACGGTCGTCTATCCCCACCATGGGGCGGCACTCATCGAGTCCATCGAGACTCGCCAGATCAAGGGTGAAGACAAGCTCTACCTGGTCCTGAAGGTCGCTCAGGGCGACCTGACCGTCCGGGTTCCGGCCGAGAACTGCGACCTGGTGGGCGTCCGTGACGTCGTCGGCCAGGAAGGTCTCGACAAGGTGTTCGAGGTGCTGCGCGCGCCGCACACCGAGGAGCCGACCAACTGGTCGCGCCGCTACAAGGCCAACCTCGAGAAGCTCGCCTCCGGCGACGTGATCAAGGTCGCCGAGGTCGTCCGCGACCTGTGGCGCCGCGACAAGGACCGCGGCCTGTCCGCCGGCGAGAAGCGCATGCTCGCCAAGGCCCGCCAGATCCTGGTCAGCGAGCTCGCGCTCGCCGAGCACACCAACGAGGACAAGGCCGAGGCCATCCTCGACGAGGTCCTCGCCTCCTAGCAGTACCGCACCACCGCAGCCCGCGCCGCCGCCCCTCCGGGGTCGGCGGCGCGAGCCGTCTCCGAGGTCGTCACCGTGGCGCCGGCGTCGACCACGTATGGCAGGCGAGTCGGCACCTCGCCAGGCGGATACGCCTCGGGAAGTACCCACCGATGCCGCTGTGGACGTCACGGAAGATGCGGCTCGAGGCGTCGCGAGTGCCGCGATTCCCGCGCGCCACTAGGGTCGTGGCCGTGATGGCCCCCCGACTGCGCCGCGTACCGAGCGCTGTCGTCGAGCTGCTGCGGCTGTGCGTCGTCGTCTTCTTCGCCGGCCTCGGCTACTACGTCGCCGACGACGGTCGACGACACGGGCAAGCCGGTGCTCGGGCGCGTTCAACGTCCTCGGCGCTCGGGCATCGATCCTCGGGTCGGCGCTCGGCTACGTGCTCGGCGGCGTCCTCGGACGGGGCACCATCGCCGCCGTGCGGCAGGCCGAGGTCGGGCCTGCGCAGCACGCTCGGCCGAGCAGATCGTCGCCGGCGTCGTCGGGCGCCGTGGTCGGCGTCCTGGTCGCGGCCGGGCGTGACCTGGCCGGTGCTGCTGCTCGGCCGGCCGCTGCTCACGTTCCCGATCTTCGCGTTCGTGCTCGTCGCGCTGGGCGCTGCTGGGCTACCGGCTCGGCAGCGCGCAGCGCGAGGCGGTGCTCGGGCATCTTCGGCGACCGGGTCGGGCTGGCCGATCGGCCGGTCGCCGCCGTCGCGCTGCCGCGGGTGATCGACACCTCGGTGGCCATCGACGGCCGGATCGTCGACGTCGTCCGGGCCGGCTTCCTGCACGGCCGGATGCTGGTGCCCGCACCGGTGCTCGCCGAGCTGCAGGGCCTGGCCGACGCCGGTGACGACGTACGCCGGGCCAAGGGCCGTCGCGGGCTCGAGGTGCTGGAGACGCTGCGCCGCGAGCCGGCGGTCGACGTCGAGGTGCTCGACGACGAGGTCCCGGCGGTCGCCGAGGTCGACGCCAAGCTGGTGCGGATCTGCCTCGACCGCGGCGCCGCGCTGCTCACGCTCGACACCAACCTGGCCAAGGTCGCCGCCCTGGCCGGCGTCCGGGTGATGAACCTGCACGCGCTCGCGCTGGCGCTGCGGCCACCGGTCAGCGCCGGCGACGAGGTCGCCGTGCTGCTCATCAAGGCCGGCAAGGAGCCGGGCCAGGCGGTCGGCTACCTCGACGACGGCACGATGGTGGTCGCCGAGCGGTCCCGCGACGACATCGGCGCAGGAGAGCCTGGTCCGGGTGACCAGCGTGCTCACGACCGCCAACGGCCGGATGGTGTTCGCCAAGCCGGCGGCGGAGACCGCATGAGCGGCGCACCGGTCGTCGCGGCCGTCGTCCCGGCGGCCGGTCGCGGGGAGCGCCTCGGCGCCGGACGGCCCCAAGGCGCTGCACCTGCTCGGCGGCGAGCCGATGCTCGTGCACTCGGTGCGCACGCTGGCGGCCGGCGCCGGTCGACCTGGTCGTGGTCGCCGCGCCCCCGGGTCGCGAGGTCGCCGAGGTCGCGCGCTCTGCTCGCCGGTGCCCACGCCGGGCGCCGAGCTGCTCGTCGTCGACGGCGGCCCGACCCGCAGCGACTCGGTCCGCCTGGCCCTGGCTGCGCTGCCGCGCGTCGGTGCAGGTGGTGCTGGTGCACGACGCCGCCCGCCCGCTCGTCCCGGCCGCGCTGGTCGACGCCGTGGTGGCTGCCGTCGAGGGCGGCGCGGACGCCGTCGTGCCCGGCCTGCCGGTCACCGACACCGTCAAGCAGGTCGACGGCGCTGACGTGGTCGTCGCCACCGTCGACCGGTCGGCGCTGCGCGCGGTGCAGACCCCGCAGGGCTTCCGTCGCGAGGTGCTCGACACGGCGTACGCCGGGCCGCGAGTCGGGCTCGGCGACCGACGACGCCGGCCACGTCGAGCGGGCCGGCGGCGTCGTGGTCGTCGTCCCCGGGCGCCGAGGAGGCGTTCAAGGTCACCCGGCCGCTGGACCTGGTGCTGGCCGAGGCCGTGCTGGCCGGACGGCAGGCAGGCCGTGGCTGGCTCGAGCCGCTGCCAGGGTCGGCACCGGCGTCGACGTGCACCCGCTCGAGCCTGGCCGGCCGATGCACCTGGCCGGGCTGCACTTCCCGGACGAGCCCGCCGGCTGTGCCGGGCACTGCGACGGCGACGTCGCCGCCCACGCCGCCTGCGACGCGCTGCTGGCTGCCGCCGGGCTCGGCGACCTCGGCGTCGGTCTTCGGCACCGACGACCCGCAGTGGTCGGGCGCCAGCGGCGTGACCCTGCTCGCCGAGACGGCCCGGCGGGTGCGGGCCGCCGGCTTCGAGATCGGCAACGTCTCGGTGCAGGTCGTCGGCAACCGGCCGAAGGCTCGGGCCGCGCCGGGCCGAGGCCGAGGCCGTGCTGTCGACGGCGGTCGGGGCCCCGGTGTCGGTGTCGGCGACCACGACCGACGGGCTCGGCCTGACCGGCCGCGGTGAGGGCGTCGCCGCCATCGCGACCGCGCTCGTGGTCAGAGTCGACACGTCCCCCAAGTAACCTTCCCGGGTGAGCCTCCGCCTGTACGACACCGCCACCCGGTCGGTCCGCGACTTCGTGCCGCTCGTCGAGGGCAAGGTCGGCATCTACCACTGCGGCCTGACCGTGCAGGGCGCGCCGCACATCGGGCACATCCGCAAGGAGGTCGTCTTCGACGTCCTGCGGCGCTGGCTCGAGCGGTCCGGCCACGAGGTGACCATCATCGCCAACGTCACCGACATCGACGACAAGATCCTGGTCAAGGCCGCCGAGGCCGGCACCGAGTGGTTCGCCCTGGCCTACGCCAACGAGCGCGCGCTGCACGCGGCGTACGACGTCCTGGGCTGCGTGCCACCGACCTACGAGCCGCGCGCGACCGGCCACATCACCGAGATGGTCGAGCTGATGTCCGAGCTGGTCGACGCTCGGGCACGCCTACGCCGCCGACGACGGGTCGGGCGACGTCTACTTCGACGTGCGGTCGTGGCCGGAGTACGGCCGGCTGTCGAACCAGCGGATCGACGACATGAGCGGCCGCCGAGGACGCCGACCCGCGCGGCAAGCGCGACCCGCGCGACTTCGCGCTCTGGAAGGGCCACAAGAAGGGCGAGCCGGAGACGGCGTCCTGGCCGACGCCGTGGGGCCGCGGCCGGCCGGGCTGGCACCTGG
This sequence comes from uncultured Actinomycetota bacterium, assembly GCA_963728425.1. Classification (GTDB taxonomy): domain Bacteria; phylum Actinomycetota; class Actinomycetes; order JACCUZ01; family JACCUZ01; genus JAVEDA01. Next base: position 24,096 of record CAVSKC010000002.1, on the reverse strand, counting down.
AGTGCTCGGCGATGGTCGGCAAGTACCTCGGCCCGGAGTTCGACATCCACGGCGGCGGCCTGGACCTGCGCTTCCCGCACCACGAGAACGAGCTGGCGCAGTCCACGGCGGCCGGCCGGCCGTTCGCCCGCTACTGGATGCACAACGCGATGCTCAACCTCGGCGGCTCGAAGATGAGCAAGTCGGTGGGCAACACGATGCTCGTCTCCGAGGTGGTGAAGCGGGTCCGGCCGATCGAGCTGCGCTACTACCTGGTCGCCTCGCACTACCGGTCGATCGTGGAGTTCTCGTTCGAGGCGCTGGAGGAGGCCGCGGCCGCCTTCGCGCGGATCGAGGGCTTCGTCCGGCGGGCCGCCGAGGTGCTGGGCGAGTCCGCGCCGGGCACCGGCCGACGGCATGCTGTGCGCCGAGTTCGCCGAGGCGATGGACGACGACCTCTCGGTGCCGGCCGCGCTCGCGGCGCTGCAGGGCGTGGTGCGCGAGGGCAACAAGCTGCTCGCCGAGGGCGACGCCGTGGACACCACGGAGCTGCGCGGCACCTGGTCGTCGGTGCGCGCCATGCTCGACGTGCTCGGGCTCGACCCGTTCTCCCCGACCTGGTCGGGCAGCGGCACCACGACCGACCTGCACGGTGTCGTCGACCGGCTGGTCGAGGTCGCGCTGCAGGAGCGCGCCGAGGCGCGCACCCGCAAGGACTGGGCCGCAGCCGACCGGGTGCGCGACGCCCTGGCCGCGGCCGGTGTCCTCGTCGAGGACACCCCCGCCGGCCCGCGCTGGACGCTGGCCGACCACGTGACCGAGGAGACCCCCTGATGGCCGGCAACAGCGAGCGCCGGGGCGCCAAGCGCAACCCGGGGTCGAAGAAGGGCCAGACCGTCGGCTCCGGCGCCCAGCGGCGCAAGCAGCTCAAGGGCAAGGGCCCGACGCCCAAGGCCAGCGAGCGGCCGAGCCACCCGGCGCACCGCAAGGCGCGGGCCGCCGCGAAGCGGGCGACATCGTCGACCGGCGGCCGGTCCGGCGGCACCCGCTCGCAGTCGAGCAACCGGTCCCGCGAGGTCGCCGGGCGGCCCGGAGTGGGTGGCCGGTCGCAACCCGGTGGTCGAGGCGCTGCGCGCCAAGGTGCCGGCCACCGCGCTGTAGGTCGCCGAGCGGATCGACGCCGACGACCGCGTGCGCGAGGCGATGAAGCTGGCCGGCCAGCTGGGCATCCCGCTGATGGAGGCCTCGCGCCCCGAGCTCGACCGGGTCGCCGGCGGCGCCCACCACCAGGGCGTCGCGCTGCAGGTACCGGCGTACGACTATGCGCACCCCGACGACCTGCTGGCCCGCGCCGACGGAGGCGGACGAGGCGCCGCTGCTCGTCGCGCTGGACGGCGTCACCGACCCGCGCAACCTCGGCGCCGTGCTCCGGTCGGCGGCCGCCTTCGGTGCGCACGGCGTGGTCGTGCCCACCCGCCGCGCGGCCGGCGTGACCGCGACCGCGTGGAAGGTCTCGGCCGGTGCGGCCGCCCGGGTGCCGGTGGCCCGCGCCACCAACCTGACCCGGGCGCTGCAGGCCTACCGCGAGGCCGGGCTGTACGTCGTGGGGCTGGACGGCGAGTCGACGCTGGACCTCGCGCGGGTGGACCTCGCCACGGTGCCGCTGGTGCTCGTCGTGGGCTCCGAGGGCAAGGGCCTGTCCCGGCTGGTCCGCGAGAACTGCGACGTGGTCGCGGGGATCCCGATCACGTCCGCCGCCGAGTCCCTCAACGCCGGCGTTGCGGCCGGCATCGCGCTGTACGAGGTCAGCCGCCGCCGCGCGACACCAACGGGTTGACCCTGACGTGACGTGAGGTCCTAGCGTCGCTGGCATGGACGAGTCGACCTACACCGTGGGGCAGGTCGCGGCGACTCGCGGGCGTCACCGTGCGGACGCTGCACCACTACGACGAGATCGGGCTGCTGCCGCCAAGCGGGCGGGCCGCCAACGGCTACCGCACCTACACAGCGGTCGACGTGGCCCGGCTGCAGCGGGTGCTGTCCTGGCGGGAGCTCGGCTTCGACCTCGAGCAGGTGGCGGCGCTGGTCGCCACCGACGGCTCGGGGGCGGCCGCCCGCGACCAGCTGCGGGCCCAGCACAGCCAGCTGCTGGTCCGGATCGAGAGGTTGCAGGCCGTGGCCGCGACCGTGGCGAAGACCTTGGAGGCACACGAGATGGGCATCAACCTGACCCCCGCCGAGATGCTCGAGGTGTTCGGCGAGCACGACCCCACCGAGCACGTCGAGGAGGCGAAGCAGCGCTGGGGCGACACCGATGGCTACCGCGAAGCACACCGGCGCACCTCGTCGTACGGCAAGGAGGAGTGGCTGCAGATCCGGCGGGAGGGCGACGAGATCCCGGCGCAGTTCGCGGCCGCGATGCAGGCCGGGCACCCGGCCGACTCACCCGAGGCTGCCGCCGCTGCCGTGGCTCACCGCGAGCACATCAGCCGGTGGTTCTACGACGTGACACCCGAGGTGCACCAGGGGCTGGCGCAGATGTACGTCGCCGACCCGAGGTTCACCGCGACGTACGACGACCTGGCGCCCGGTCTCGCGCAGTACGTCAGCGAGGCGATCCTGGCGCTGTACCGCTAGAGGTCCTGCGTCGAGTGGCGCAACCTTGTGGCGACACGCCGGGGGGAACCACAAGGTCGCGCCACTCGACGGAGGGCTAGGGCTCCGCCGACTCGTCGTCCTCGACCCACGGCTCGGCCTCGACCGTCGGGCTCCCGATCCGGGAGCCGAGCACCGCCTGCTCGTCCGGCTTGTGGGTCAGGACGTCGGCGACGTAGGACCGGGCGGCCGGCATCAGCCCGACGTCGCGGCCCTCGCGCTCGGACAGGAACCACCGGTGCTCGAGCACCTCGTGGAAGATCTCGGCCGGCTCGAGCTTGCCGCGCATGTCCTTGGGGACGGCCCGGACCACCGGCTCGAACGCCTCGTCCACCCAGCGGTGCGCGACGATCTCCTCGGACTCGCCCTGCACGTCCTTGGCGGCCCGGTAGGCGTCCAGGTCGTTGAGCAGCCGGCGGGCCTGGTTCTCCTCGACGTCGAGCCCGGTGAGCCGCAGCAGCCGGCGGCTGTGGTGGCCGGCGTCGACCACCTTGGGCTCGAGCTGCACGGTGCGCCCGTCGATGTCGGTCACGATCGTCAGCTCGGCCACGTCGAAGCCGAGCTCGTTGAGCCGGCGGATCCGCTGGTCGATGCGGTAGCGCTCGCCGGTGTCGAAGGTCTCGGCGCCGAGCAGCTCGCGCCACAGGTCCTGGTAGCGCTCGACCACCATGTCGGCGATCTCGACCGGGTCGATCGACGAGTGCAGCAGGCCACCGGCGTCCAGGTCGAGCAGCTCGCCGGCGATGTTGGTCCGGGCCAGGTCGACGTCGTAGGTGCGCTGGCCCTCGGACAGGCTGCCGTGCAGCTCACCGGTCTCGGCGTCGACGAGGTACGCCGCGAAGGCACCCGCGTCCCGGCGGAACAGTGTGTTGGAGAACGAGCAGTCGCCCCAGTAGAACCCCGCAGTGTGCAGCCGCACCAGCAGCGCAGCGAGTGCGTCGAGCAGCCGCTTGGCCGTGTCGGCCCGCAGGGTCGAGGAGAACAGCGCGCGGTAGGGCAGCGAGAACTGCAGGTGCCGGGTGACCAGGGCCGGGTCGAGCGGGTGACCCGTGTCGTCGACCCGGCCGGACACGACGGCGACCGCCTCGACCGCAGGCAGGTCACGCCGCTCGAGCTGGCGGAGCAGGCCGTACTCGCGCAGGGCCGCGTTCTCGGCGACCTCCTTGACGGCGTACACGGCCTCGCCCAGCCGGACGAACCGTACGACGTGCCGGGACAGGCCGCGCGGCAGCGTTACCAGCTGGTCGGCCGGCCAGTCCTCCAGCGGTGTGCCCCACGGCAGGTCGAGCAGTGCCGGGTCGCTGGGTGCGGCGAGCAGCTGCAGGGCCATGGGGACATGGTGCCCTGCGAGCTGCTCGCCGCCGCGCTCAGGCCTTGAGGCGCTCGCCCGACTCGGTGGAGAACAGGTGGATGTGACCCTGCTTGGGAGCGAAGTTGACGGCGTCGCCCTTCTCCGGCGGCTTGCGGCCGTCGACCCGGGCGATGATGTCGTAGGGCTTGCCGTCGACGTCCGCGGTGCCGTAGACGTACGCGTCGGCGCCGAGCTCCTCCACGAGGTTGACGACCGTCTTGAGCCCCTGTCCCTCGGCGACGATGTCCATGTCCTCCGGCCGGACCCCGACGGTGATCTTGCGGCCGGCCTTGTCGGCGACCTCCGCTGTCTCGCGTGGGATCGGCACCTCGGCACCGCCGAAGTGCAGCGTGCCGCCCGTGGCGTCGACCTTGAGCAGGTTCATGGCCGGCGAGCCGATGAAGCCGGCGACGAAAACGTTCACCGGGTTGTCGTACATGTTCCGTGGCGTGTCGACCTGCTGGAGGATGCCGTCCTTGAGCACGCACACCCGGTCGCCCATCGTCATGGCCTCGACCTGGTCGTGGGTGACGTAGACGGTCGTGACGCCGAGCCGGCGCTGCAGCGCGGCGATCTGGCTGCGGGTCTGCACCCGCAGCTTGGCGTCGAGGTTGGACAGCGGCTCGTCCATGAGGAACACCTGCGGGGAGCGGACGATCGCCCGGCCCATCGCCACCCGCTGGCGCTGACCGCCGGAGAGCGCCTTGGGCTTGCGGTCCAGGTACTGCTCGAGGTCGAGGATCTTGGCCGCCTCGGCGACCCGCTCGCGGATCTTCTCCTTGGGCTCACCGGCGATCTTCAGGGCGAAGCCCATGTTTTCGCCGACCGTCATGTGCGGGTAGAGCGCGTAGTTCTGGAACACCATCGCGATGTCGCGGTCCTTGGGCGCCAGGTTCGTGACGTCGCGGTCGCCGATGCGGATCGAACCGCCGTTGACGTCCTCGAGGCCGGCGAGCATCCGCAGCGAGGTGGACTTGCCGCAGCCGGAGGGGCCGACGAGGACGAGGAACTCGCCGTCGCCGATCTCGATGTCGAGCGCGTCGACGGCGGGGCGCTCGGCCCCGGGGAACAGGCGGGTGGCCTTGTCGAAGGTGACGGTTGCCATGAGAGAAGTCCTTCCACCGGCAGGTACGTGCCGGACGATCCGAGTGGAGGATGCGGGGACGAACATTGTGGTGACGCAGGGTGAACGTAACGGGGCCGGCAACCTCCTGTCCACGGCGAGCGCGGTCGACCGTCCGTTACGTGATCGTTACCGTGACATCTGTTGCCGCCGCGTTGCGTAAACGTTTACATCGGGGTTACCCGGGACGCGGGCGCGCCATGCGCGACGCGGAGACCGGATCTGGTCGAGAGAGGGAGCAGTGCGCATGCGATCAACGAAGGCACGCCGCGGCGCAGCCGCGTTCGCCGTCGTGATGAGTGCCAGCCTCGTGCTTGCCGCCTGCGGCGGCGGCAGCGACGACGGCGGCGGCGGCGGGTCGGCGGGAGGAAAGGCACCGGGCCTGGCAAAGGCCGAGTGCGCTCCCATCAAGAGCATCATGACCGAGTACGGCGACCTCTCCGGCAAGCACGTGAAGGTGTACACCTCCGTGGTGGCGCCCGAGGACGTGCCGCAGAAGAACTCGTACAAGCTGTTCGAGTCCTGCACCGGTGCCACGGTCGACTACGAGGGCTCCAAGGAGTTCGAGGCGCAACTGGTTGTCCGGGTCAAGAGCGGTAACCCGCCGGACATCGCCTACATCCCGCAGCCGGGTCTGCTCAAGACCCTGGTGCAGACCACCGGCAAGGTCGTGGAGGCGCCCGACTCGGTCGTCGCCAACGTCGACAAGTGGTTCGGCGAGGACTGGAAGGCCTACGGCACGGTCGACGGCAAGTTCTACGCGCCGCCTTTGGACGCCAACGTCAAGTCCTTCGTCTGGTACTCGCCGAAGATGTTCGCGGACAACGGCTGGACCATCCCGACCACCTGGGACGAGATGCTGACCCTGTCTGACACGATCGCGGCCACCGGCATCAAGCCCTGGTGCGCGGGCATCGGCTCCGGTGAGGCAACCGGCTGGCCGGCCACCGACTGGCTCGAGGACGTCATGCTCCGTGACAACGGTCCGGACGTCTACGACCAGTGGGTCAAGCACGAGATCCCCTTCAACGACCCCAAGGTCGCCGCGGCGCTCGACCGGGTCGGCGGGATCCTCAAGAACGCGAAGTACGTCAACGGCGGCTTCGGTGACGTCAAGAGCATCGCGACGACGACCTTCCAGGACGGCGGACTGCCGATCCTGGACGGCAAGTGCGCGATGCACCGCCAGGCGAGCTTCTACGCGGCCAACTTCCCGGCGGGCACCAAGATCGCCGAGGACGGCGGTGACGTGTTCGCGTTCTACCTGCCGGTGACCAATGCCGACCAGGGCAAGCCCGTTCTCGGCGCCGGCAACTTCATCGCCGCCTTCCGTGAGGCGCCCGAGGTTCAGGCGTTCCAGACGTACCTGTCGACGGACACCTGGGCCAACGAGAAGGGCAAGGCGACCCCCAACGGCGGATTCGTCAGCGCCAACAAGGGCCTGGACGTCGCCAACGTGGCCAGCGCGATCGACCAGGAGTCGGTGAAGATCCTGCAGGACCCGAACGCCGTGTTCCGGTTCGACGGCTCCGACCTGATGCCCGGTGCCGTCGGGGCCGGCTCGGAGTGGAAGGAGCTCACCGCCTGGATCACCGGTGAGAGCACGAAGGACGCCCTCGACAAGATCGAGTCGTCCTGGCCGGCCTCCTAGGCCGTAGGGAGTAAGCCCCGGCTCGGGGGGTGCGGCGTTCGCCGCCGCACCCCCGTCCCGGCGGCGTTGGCTGTTGGCACCCCCAGGGGCACACGAGCTGCCCCGTCGAGAGGAGGTACGCCGGATGTCGGTCCCCTACAAGTTCGCACAGATGTTCATCGCCATCGGGTTGTTCGTGGCCGTGATGGGAGTCGTGCTCTTCCTCGCCGACCGGGTCCGGTCTCGTCGCGGTGAGATCGTCCAGACGCTTGTGTTCGTCCTGCCCGCGACGCTCATGATCGCGTTCGGGCTGCTTTACCCCGGCCTCCGCACGATCTACGAGTCGTTCAAGGACGCCAGCGCCCAGAAGTTCGTCGGCTTCGACAACTACAAGACGATCTTCACCAGCTCGGACCAGATCACCGTGCTGCGCAACACCGCGATCTGGGTCATCGTCACACCGATCCTCGCCACCCTGATCGGCCTGGTCTACGCGGTGCTCATCGACAAGGCAAAGATCGAGAAGTTCGCCAAGGCCCTGATCTTCCTGCCGATGGCCATCTCGCTGGTCGGCGCGTCGCTGATCTGGAAGTTCGTCTACGACTACAAGGCCACCGAGAACGAGCAGATCGGCCTGGCCAACCAGGTCCTCAAGTGGCTCGGCTTCGACACCTACCGGTTCCTGCTCACCGAGCCCTGGAACACGCTCTTCCTGATCGTGATCATGATCTGGGTGCAGGCAGGCTTCGCGATGACGGTGTTGTCCGCCTCGATCAAGGCCATCCCCGACGACATCGTCGAGGCCGCCCGGCTGGACGGTGTCAGCGGTCTCCGGATGTTCCGCTACATCACGGTGCCGAGCATCCGCCCGTCGTTGATCGTGGTCCTCACGACCATCAGCATCGCCACGCTCAAGGTCTTCGACATCGTCCGGACCGCGACCGGCGGTAACTTCGACACCAGCGTGCTGGCGTACGAGTTCTACCGGCAGTCCTTCGTCTCGTTCAACAACGGTCTTGGCGCGGCACTCGCGGTGATGCTGTTCATCCTGGTGACTCCGATCGTGGTCTACAACATCCGTCAGATGCGCAAGCTGGAGGCACGATGACCACCACAACTCCGGAGGTCCCGGCCACTGCGACTGCGCCGGCACCGACGGCTGCCGAGGTCGCGCACACGAAGCTCACCTCCCCGTGGGCGTCGTTGGCGGCCATCATCATCGCCACGCTCTGGACGATCCCCACCATCGGTCTGTTCATCTCGTCCTTCCGACCCGAGGAGGATGTGAAGACCAGCGGGTGGTGGACCTGGTTCAGCAACCCGAACCTCACCCTGGAGAACTACCACGAGGTGCTCACCGGCAGTGACACCAAGCTGGCGACGTACTTCGTCAACTCGATCGTCATCACGCTCCCGTCGGTGCTCATCCCGATCACGCTGGCCACCCTCGCGGCCTACGCGTTCGCCTGGATGAAGTTCCCCGGCCGGGACTTCCTGTTCGTCGCCGTGTTCGCGATGCAGATCGTGCCCATCCAGGTGACGATGATCCCGTTGCTCAAGCTGTACGTGGACCCGCCGTTCGGCCTGCCGCAGCTGGCCGGGAAGTTCTGGACCATCTGGCTGTCGCACTCGATCTTCGCGTTGCCGCTCGCCATCTACCTCCTGCACAACTTCATGAAGGAGGTGCCGGGCGAGCTGATCGAGGCCGCTCGGGTCGACGGCGCCGGCCACGTGCGGATCTTCACCAAGATCATGCTGCCGCTGATGGCACCGGCCATCGCCGCGTTCGGCATCTTCCAGTTCCTGTGGGTCTGGAACGACCTGCTGGTGGCCCTGGTCTTCGGCGGCGGCAACCTGGACCTCTCGCCGCTGACGGTGCGGCTGGCCGAGCTGTCCGGAACCCGCGACAACGACTGGCAGATCCTGTCTGCCGGTGCCTTCGTGTCGCTGATCGTGCCGCTCGTCGTGTTCCTGAGCCTGCAACGGTATTTCGTCCGAGGGCTGCTGGCAGGCAGCGTCAAGGGCTAGGGCGTGCGGGCAGTGGCGGCGTCGTGCAGCCGCTCGGCGTACCAACGATAGGAGGCTTTCGGAGTCCGGTGCTGGTCGTCGGGGTCGATCTCGACCAGCCCGAACTTCTTGGTGTAGCCCTCGGCCCACTCGAAGTTGTCGAGCAGGGTCCAGGCGACATAGGCACGGACGTCGGCTCCGGCCGACCGGGCCCGCTCGACCGCCGCGAGGTGGTCCCGCAGGTAAGCGATCCGGTCGGGGTCGTCGACCGAGCCGTCCTCGGCGCGCGCGCTGTCGTCGTACGCCGCGCCGTTCTCGGTGACGACGAGGGGGAGGTCGGTACGCCGGTGCACGTCGATGAGCAGCTCCTCCAGCCCGCGCGGCTCGACCTCCCAGCCCATCGCGGTCCGCGACCCGCGCGGGGCGAAGCGCAGGTCGGTGACGCCCGGGTACGCCGAGGTGTCCTGGCCGACCGCCCCACTGCTGGTGTCGTCGCGGCCGACGGTGACGCGGGCCGGCGTGTAGTAGTTGACGCCCAGCCAGTCGGCCGAGCCCTGTACGAGGGCGAGGTCGCCGTCGCGCACGACCTCGTCGTCGTCGAACGGTGCGGCGAGGGCGCGCAGACGCTCGTCGTAGGAGCCGTCGACGAGCGGGCCGAGCCAGACCCGGTTGTGGATCGCGTCGACACCGTCGGCGGCCTCGGCCGCCTCGGCGCCCTCCGGCCACACCGGGGTCAGGTTGAGCACGATGCCCACGGTGTCGGCGCCGGCCTCGTGCAGCCGGGCCGCGGCCAGCCCGTGGCCGAGCAGCAGGTGGTGGGCGGCGCGGTGCGCGGACTCGGGTTCGCGCTTACCCGGCGCGTGCACGCCCGCGGCGTACCCGAGGTACGCCGCGCACCACGGCTCGTTGTGCGTCGCCCAGACATTCACCCGGTCGCCGAGATGGTCGTGCACCACCGCGGCGTAGTCGGCGAACCGCTCGGCGGTCGCGCGCTCCGGCCAGCCGCCGGCGTCCTCGAGCGGCTGCGGCAGGTCCCAGTGGTAGAGGGTGGCCATCGGTTGCACGCCGCGGGCCAGCAGCCCGTCGACCAGCCGGTCGTAGTAGGCGAGCCCGCGCGGCTCCACCGCTCCCGAGCCGGTGGGCTGCACCCGGGGCCACGCCACCGAGAAGCGGTAGAAGTCGACGCCGAGTCCCGCCAGCAGCTCGAGGTCGTCGTCCAGCCGCAGGTAGGACGCGCAGGCCACCGAGCCGTCACTGTGATCCTTGATGGTGCCCGGCCGGGCCGTGAAGGTGTCCCAGATCGACGGACCTCGGCCGTCAGCGGTGGTGGAGCCCTCGACCTGGTAGGCCGCGGTGGCGGTGCCGTAGGCGAGGCGGGTCCCGTCGGGGAGATGGCTGCTCATGCCTCAAACCGTACGGCGGTCGCGGCCGCCTGCTCGGGGGTGTTCGGATGACGAGCATCAAGGACGTCGCCGCCTCGGTCGGGGTCTCGACCGCCACCGTGTCGCGGGCCTTGCGCGGGCTGCCGCGGGTGTCGGACGAGACCAGGGTCCGGGTGCTGAAGGCGGCTGCGGAGCTCGACTACGTGGCCTCGCCCAGCGCCGCCGGGCTGGCCACGGGGCAGACCCGCGCTGTCGGCGTGATCGTGCCGTTCGTGACCCGCTGGTTCTACGGCTCGGTGATCCAGGGCGCCGAGGAGCTGCTCCGCGAGGCCGGCTACGACCTGCTGCTCTACAACCTCGGCGGCGACCAGGCGGCGCGGGACCGCGTGTTCCGCGGCCATCTCTTGCGCAAGCGGGTGGATGCCGTCCTCGTGCTCAGCCTGACCCCGACCGATGCGGAGGTGGCATCGCTGGCCCGGCTGGACCGACCGGTCGCGGCCGTCGGCGCCACGGTGGACGGGTGGGCGAGTGTCGGCATCGACGACGTGGCCACGGCGCGGATCGCGATGCGACACCTGATCGGGCTGGGTCACCGCCGGATCGGCTACGTCGGGGGCTCGCTCGAGGAGCAGCTCGACTTCGCCGCGCCGCTGGACCGGCTCACGGGCTACCGCGACGCGATGGTCGAGGCCGCGCTGCCGATCGACCCGTGCTGGGAGGTGGTCGGCGACTTCACCGTCCGCGGCGGGCTGGCGGCCACCCGGCTGCTGCTCGAGGCCGACCCGCGTCCGACCGCTGTCTTCGCGGCGTCCGACGAGATGGCGGTGGGTGCGGTGCACGCTGTCCGCGAGGCCGGTCTGCGGGTGCCCGAGGACGTGTCGGTGATCGGCATCGACGACCACGAGATGGCCGAGTTCTTCGAGCTGACCACGGTGGCGCAGCCGGTGCACGAGCAGGGCCAGCTCGCGGCCACCCTGCTGCTCGAGGCCCTCGACGCGGACCCGGACGGGCCGGCGCACCCGAGGGAGATCACGGTGCCCACCCGACTCGTCGTACGCCGGACGACGGCACCGCCGCAGTCGGCCGCCGCTCCCCGGCGTACCTGAGAACTGTCGGTGTCCTCGCCTAGCCTGGATGGACGCCGAGCGCCACGCTGAGGAGAGCCTCATGACCACACTGACCGACCGCCCACGTGCGGCGCTGCTCGTGATCGACGTCCAGAACGACGTGATGTCCGGCACCCACAACCGCGACGGAGTCATCGCCAACATCGTGGCCCTGGTCGACAAGGCCCGGGCCGAGGACGTGCCCGTGGTGTGGGTGCAGCACTCCGCCGACGAGATGCCCAAGGAGAGCGACGGCTGGCGCTACGTCCCCGAGCTGACCCAGCAGCCGTCCGAGCCGGTGGTGCACAAGCGCTACCCCGACGCCTTCGAGGAGACCGACCTGGAGGTGGTGCTCGCCGAACGGAAGGTGGGGCGGCTGGTCGTCGCCGGGGCGCAGACCGACGAGTGCATCCGATCCACGCTGCACGGCGCCGTGGTCCGGGGCTACGACGCAACTCTCGTCGGCGACGCGCACACGACCGAGGACCTCACCGAGTGGGGCGCGCCGCCACCGGACAAGGTCATCGACCACACGAACCTCTACTGGGGGAACCACGCCGCGCCTGGTCGCGCGGCCGGGACGGTCAGCACCGGGTCGGTCACCTTCGGGTGAGTCCATCGGTTGTCTCGACCACCCAGGCGTAGCCCCACGCGGGCAGGTGCACGTCGTGGTCGTCGACGCGGACGCCGGGGCTGGCGAGCACGGCGTGCGCGTCATCGACGAACCCCGGCAGTGCGCGGTGGCGGGGCACGGCCACCGGATGGTCGGAGAAGGCGGCCAGCGCGACCAGCCGGGGGCCGCGCGGGTGCCGCCGGACGTAGCCGAGCACCCGGTCGTCGCCGGTGTCGAGCAGCTCGGCCCGGTCGCCGGCGCGCAGCGCGAGCTGGCCGGCCCGGACCCGGGCCATCTCGGCCAGCCCGCTGAACACCGTGCCCTCCACGGTGCCGACGTCGGCCCGCCGGTCGGCCGCGGCCCAGTCCATCGGCGGCCGGTGCAGCCAGCGGTTGTCGCCGGCGTGCGCCGGGTCGTCGGCCCATCGCAGGTCGTTGCGGAGGGCCAGCTCGTCGCCCATGTAGAGCAGCGGGACGCCGCCGTAGGAGTAGACGACGCTGTACATCATCAGCAGCCGCGCCACCGCTGCGTCGGTCTGCACCATGTCGCCCGCGGCCAGCGCCGCCTCGAGACCGCACAACGAGGCCGCTGTGCCCGAGATACGCCGGTCGCCGGTGCGCGGGTTGGCCTGGAACACGGCGCCGCGGGCGAACGACCCTGGGTGCACACCGGCGTAGAAGTCGCTGAGGAACGCGCGGTGCGCTGCCGGGTCGAGGCCGCTCGCCCACGCGTCCTCGTCCGAGACGGCCCAGCCGATGTCGTCGTGGCAGCGCAGGTAGGTGACCCAGGCCGTCGAGGGAGGTGCCGACCGCATCCGGCCGAGGGCGGCCCGGGCCAGTCGCGTGTCCCGGGTCGCGAGCGAGGACCAGAGCAGCACCATCAGCTGGTTGTTGTAGGCCAGGTCGCACTCGGGGTGGAACCGCTCGTGTGCGCCGAGGTACTGCACCAGCTGCTGGGGCGCCACGATCGCCTCGGCCTTGAACGCCACACCGGGCGCCGCGACGCCGACCAGGGCCCGCAGCGCGCGCAGGATCAGGTGCACCTCGGGCTGGTTCTGGCAGTCGGTGCCCTCCCGCTTCCACAGGAACGGGGCCGCGTCCAGCCGGAGGACGTCGACGCCGTGGTCGGCCAGCGCGAGCACCGTGTCGAGCATCGCGACGAAGACCTCGACGTTGGACCAGTCCAGGTCCCACTGGAAGCTGTTGAAGGTCGTCCACACCCACCCGACGCCGTCGACGTGGGTGAAGCTGCCGGGGGCGGTGTCGGGGAACACCTCGGGCAGCGTGCGTTCGTAGCGATCCGGCTCGGTGCGGTCGGGGAAGATTCGGTAGAAGGAGCGGTACGCCGGGTCGCCGGCGGCCGCGGCGAGCGCCCACGGGTGCTCCGCCGCCGTGTGGTTGAGCACCAGGTCGACGCACAGGGACATGCGGCGGTCGTGCAGGTCGGCGGCCAGCTGCTCGAGGTCGGTCATGGTGCCCAGCCGCGGGTCGACCGCGTCGTAGTCGACCACCGCGTAGCCGCCGTCGTTGTCTCCCTGGCGCGGCGCCAGCAGCGGCATCAGGTGCAGATAGGTGACGCCGAGCTCGGCCAGGTAGTCGAGCCGCTGCCGCACGCCCGCCAGGTCGCCGGCGAAGCGGTCGGTGTAGGCGACGTAGCCGACCATCCGGGCCCGCTGGAACCAGCCGGGGTCGACCTCGCGGCGCCGGTCGAGCGCCCGCAGCGCGCCCGGCCGCTTGATCGCTGCCTCGACGACCCGGTCGACCAGGCGTCCGGCCAAGGCGGCCAGCGTGACGTCGTCCGTGACGTACAGGCGGTCCAGGGGCGCGAGCAGGTCCAGGTGGTGCTGCTCGAGACGGGCTGCCAGTCCCTCGCCCTCGACCGGCCCGAGCGCGTCGACGGCGCGGTCGCGCACCCCGGGCAGCAGCGCGTCGAGGACGGCTCGGGCCCTGGTCCGGGTCTCGGGACGCGGGGTCTGGTCAGGCATCACCGAAGATCGTAGGGGCGGTAGGTTCTGCCGCGTGGAGCCTGTCGTCGCGGTCGCTGGTGAGGTCCTCACCGACCTGGTGCCGGCCGGCGAGGACGGTGTGTTCCGGGCCGCTCCCGGAGGCAGCCCCGGGAACGTCGCGGTCGGCCTGGCCCGGCTGGGTGTGCCGGCGCGGATGCTGGCGCGGCTCTCCGACGACGTGCTGGGACGCCGGCTGCGCGCGCACCTCACCGGCAATGGCGTGGACCTGTCGTACGCGGTCGCGGCGCCCGAGTCGTCGTCGCTGGCCATCGTCGCGCTGCAGGCCGACGGGTCCGCGGCCTACGACTTCCGGGTGGACGGCACGGCCGACTGGCAGTGGACCGACGACGAGCTGACGTCGGCGCTGGACGGCGTGGTCGGGCTGCACGTCGGCTCGCTCGGGCTGACCACCCCGCCGGGCGGCGCCGTGCTGCGCCGGCTCGCCGCTCGCGCGACCGGCACCGCGACGGTGTCGTTCGACCCGAACGTGCGGCACCTGCTGATGGGTCCGCCGTCGGAGGTGCTGGCGGTCGTGCACGAGATGCTCGCGGTGGCCGACGTCGTGAAGGCCAGCGACGAGGACGTCGCCTGGCTGGAGCCGGACAAGACGCCCGAGGAGGTCGCCGCCTCCTGGCTGAGCCACGGGCCCGCACTGGTCGTCATCACCCGCGGCGGCGACGGTGCGTTGGCGTCTGGCCTGGCCAGCGGCCCGGTGAGCCGGCCCGGTGTGGCGGTGGAGGTCGTGGACACGGTCGGGGCGGGCGACTCGTTCATGAGCGCTCTGCTGGCGGGGCTGGCCCACCGTGCCCTGCTGGGGGCGGACCGCCGTGACGCGTTGCGGTCGTTGACGGCCGACGACGTCGGTGCGCTGCTCGACGAGGCGGTGGCCGCATCGGCCATCACCTGCTCCCGCCCCGGCGCCGACCCGCCGTACAGCCGCGAGCTGGCGGGTGGCTCAGGTGACTGACGTGACCCCCGAGCAGTTGCTCGGCTGGGTCGAGGGCTACGAGCGGGCCTGGCGGACTGCGGGGACCGACGGGCTGGGGGACCTGTTCACCGACGACGCCGAGTACCTCGGCACGCCGTACGACGTGCCGGTGGTCGGCCTGGCCGCGATCCGGCAGATGTGGGACGAGGACCGCACCGGGCCGGACGAGGTGTTCACGATGACCGCCGAGGTCGTCGCGTGCCAGGGCGGCACCGGGGTGGCGCGGGTGCAGGTGCGCTACGGCGACCCGCTGGTGCAGGAGTACCTCGACCTGTGGGTGGTGCGCTTCGCGGCCGACGGTCGGGCCAGCCGGTTCGAGGAGTGGCCGTTCTGGCCGACCCACGGCCGGGCGCCGGGGCGGACCGAGCCGGTGGTGCTGGGCCGCGAGGATGTGCCGGTCGGTCGATATGCCGAGTGGGTGCGCTCGCAGTCACTGAGCGCCGGGGTGTACCGGATCGCTGCCGGTGGCGTCGACGACCAGTCGCCGCACCGAGAGGACGAGGTCTACGTCGTGACGGCCGGTGCGGCCGAGCTCGACGTCGAGGGCCGCCGGACACCGGTGGGGCCCGGCACGGTCGCGTTCGTCCCGCGCCGGGCGGACCACCGGTTCGTCGACATCACGGCGGACCTCGAGGTCAGCGTGGTGTTCGCGCCGCCGGAGTCCGACGGCTCGGGCGCCGAGGACTAGAGGCTCAGCCGGCCGACGCAGGTCTGGCCGCTGCTCAGGTTGCGGGCCCGCGCCACCAGGCTGTCGGTCCCCGCGCGGTTGGCGATCCGCCGCTCGACGCTGAACGACCCGCTCGCGCCGCCGGTCGTGGCCCGGGTGGCCACCACGAGGACGCCGTTGTCGCGGATCCGCACCCGCCAGGTCTGGCCGCTGCGGTTGGAGTCGACCTCCCACTCGGTCTCGATCCGGCCGTCGTCGTGCTTGGCCTTGAGCTTCCAGTCGGCCGAGCCGCTGCAGGAGCCGGTGCGGATGATGGCGTCGCCGCCGCTGGCGTGCGCGAGCGGGGCGCCGGTGACGACGAGGGCGGTGCTGAGGGCGGCAATCGCGAGGGTGGTGCGCATGAGAGGTCCTCCGTGATCGGTACGTCGGGTGGGCACCACCGATCCTGCGGCCGCCAGGTGCTCTCGTGGTCGCGGTTAGCGTTGCGTTAGGGAGCGGGTGGCCGAGACTTATCCGCGGCCGGCGAGAAGCGGTCGAGGGCCGCGTCGACCCGGGCCCAGGCCTGGTGGGCACTGGCCGGCACACCGGTCACCGCGGTCAGGAAGCGGTCGCAGGTGAGGGACTGCAGCTGCAGGTCGGTCCAGGCCCGCACAGTGGCAGTCCGGGGGACCCGGCGTAGCAGCGCGATCTCACCGAAGACCTCGCCGGGGCCGAGCGTGGCCACCGGGACGCCGTCCCCCAGCACCTCGACGGTGCCGTCCACGATGACGTAGAACCGGTCGCCCTCGTCGTTCTGCGCGAAGACGGTCGTGCCAGCAGCCATGGACACCGGCTCGAGGCCGCGGGCCAGCTGCTCGACGACGGGCAGCGGCAGCGGCGCGAACATCTCCACCCCGCGGAGCAGGCCGACCTCCTGGTCGAGTCCGACCATGGCGGTGTCCAGCCGGCGCAGCCTCGGCCAGCTGACGGCAGTGAGGACCGGGCCGACCAGACCCACCACGATGAGTGCGCCCCGCAGCCCGAGCAGGTCGATCACGACCGGGCTGACGGCCGCCCCGGCGCCGAAGCCGAGGGCACCGACGCTCTCGAGCAGCCCGAACACCCGGGCCATCACCATGTCCGAGCTGAGCCGGGCCATCAGCGTGAACAGGCCGATGTCGACCAGGGCGTTGCCGACGCCGATCACGGCGAGGAGAACGAGTGCGGCGGGTTCGTTGGCGAGCACGGCCACCATCGTCAGCGGCAGCCCCCACAGCACCACCCCGAGGCCGAACCAGCGAGCCAGCCGCTTGGTTCCCACCAGCAGCGAGGCGGCCACCGACCCGGCCACGGCGCCCACGCCGACCGCCGCGTTCAGGGCGCCGACCCCGGACTCGCCGGTCCCGAGCAGGTCGAGGGCCACGACGACGGAGAACACGGTGAGTGCGCCGCGGGTGAAGATCTGCGCCACCGCCAGCCGGAACAACAGCCGCAGGTCGCGGTTCCCGCGGACGGCACGCAGCCCTTCCGCCAGATCGGCGAGCGGGCGCGTGCGGGGGCCGGACCGCGGGACGGTGTCAGTGTGCACCGCCAGCATCAGCGCGGCCGACCAGGCGGATGATGCGGCAGCGACCGCGAGCACGGCGGTCACGCCGCTGGTGCTGAGCAGCACCGCCGCGACCAGAGGGCCCACGAGCGTCGCCAGCGAGTCGAGCATCCCGCGGACGACATTCGCCCCGGCCAGCTCGTACGGCGTGCGGCACAGCGACGGCAGCAGCGCCGAGTGCGCCGGCCGGTAGAGAGTGGCGGCGACCGTTGAGAGAGCCGCGAGCGCGTAGACGGCGGCGACCGAGCCGTCGGCGGCCACCAGTACGGCGGTGCCGGCTGTCGCGCATGCCCGGACCGCCGACACCACGACGAGGACCCGCTCACGGCGCCAACGATCGGCGTACGGGGTGAGGACGGGCGCGAGCAGCGCCGAGGGAAGCATCCGCAGCACCGAGACCAGCCCGACCGCAGCGGCGCCGCCGTGTCGGAACGCGTAGACCCCGAGGGCCACCGTGAAGGCCCACTCCGCCGCCCACGCTCCGAAGAAGGCGAGCTGCGCGCGGCGGAGGTCGCGGCTGCGGAACGTGGTGGCGAAGGCCCCGCGCGCGGCTGTCAGCGGGCCGGTCCCCCCGGGTGCGGGCACGACCGCACGCTACTCGCGCCGCGCGGGTGCTGCTGCCAGGCTCAGCCCATGACCCAAGAACTTCTCACTCAGGTGGAGAACTTCCAGCGTGTCGTGCTGGACCGGGACCAGGCCCTCGCCGAGTCGGTCCTCGACGATGGCTACATGCTGATGCTGGTGCAGCCCATGCCCGCTGCCGTGCCGCGGGAGGCGTGGCTGGGGCTGCTGCCGGACTACGTCGTGCACGAGTACCTGGTCGAGGAACAGACCGTCGATGTCGACGGCGACACCGCAGCAGTCCTGTCCCGGGTTCGGATGCGCGCCGACGTACTCGGCGAAGATCGAAGCGGCACGTTCGTCCTCACCGACGTGTGGCGCCAGCGACCCGGCGGCTGGCGGGTCTGGCGCCGGCACTCGACCCCGGCGACCGCCGGGCGACTGCCCAACGCCAACTGAGCGGCTCGCGGCTTGGCTACGCTAGGGAGTGACTTGGAAGACTCTCGTCCTGAGGGTCCTCTCGACCCTGGCCCCCTGGTCCCGCCGGCGTGGCGCAACTGGTAGCGCACCCGACTTGTAATCGGGCGGTTCGCGGTTCGAGTCCGCGCGTCGGCTCTGATGTTTCCGCAGGTCAGACGCCAGATTCGTCGCCTCGGGCGCGACCCGGATCAGCCGAAATCGGCCCGCTCTCACTGATCTCTCACAGATCGCGCGTGATCGCCTGGCCGAATGCCTCGCCGAGGGAGCGCATCTCGGCGGCGTGGACGTGCGCGTAGACCCGCTGGGTCATCACCGGGTCGTGACCGAGCCAGGCGGCTACGACGTGCACGGGGTAGCCGAGGGCAAGCATCAGCGACGCGGCGGTGTGCCGGGCGTCGTGCAGGCGGATGTCGGGCAGGCCGGCGTCGCGGGCGTGCCGGCGGAAGGTGTCGCCGTAGCGCTCCAGCCGTATTGGCCGGCCGAGCTCGTCGACGACGACCAGGTCGGTGTCCTGGTAGGCGGTGCCGGCCAGCCGGCGCTCCGCTGCCTGTCGGTCCTGGAGTGCGCGCAGGGCCGTGACGAGTCCTACGGGGAGGGGCAGGATCCGGCGGCCGCGGGCAGTCTTGGGCTCGCCGATCGTGACGACGCTCGCGTGCACCAGAACCCGGGTCTGCCGGACCGCGAGCGTCGGCTCGGGTCCGTCCAGGGTCAGGTCGGACCAGCGCAGCCCGAGGACCTCGCCGCGGCGCAGCCCGTGCATGGTGAGCAGCCAGGCGGCGTGCAGTCGGTCGTCGGCGACGTGGGCGAGGAAGGTGCGGGTCTGCTCGAGCGTCCAGGCGCTCATCTCGTGGTGCACCTGGCGGGGCTTCTGCACGAGCGACACGACGTTGCGGACGAGCAGTCCTTGCCGGACCGCGTCCTGCATGGCCTGCTGCAGCACGACCAGCATCATCGTGACGGTGCGCGGGCTGCGGCCCTGGCCCTGCCGCCCACCGGTGGTGAGCATGCTCGTCACCAGAGCCTCGACGTCAGCCTTGGTGACGTCCTGCAGGAGCTTGTGGCCCAGCATCTGCCGGACCGGCTTCATGCCGTCGACGTAGCTTCGCCGGGTCGCCGGTCGGATGTCGCGCTTGCCCTCGAGCCAGGTGTCGAGGTGCTCGTTGATGCGTGGTCCGTTGCGGCGCTACGTAGGTACCGCGGTCGACGTCCGACCGTACCGCAGCGAGCCACTTCCGGGCCTCGCGGCGGGTGCGGTGGGTGCTTGTGCGCTGAGCCCGGGAGCCGTCCGGCTTCGTGCCGGCGTTGACCACGACCCGGTACCGCACGCTTCCGTCGGACAGCGTGATCTTGCGGATCGGTTCGGCGCCCATGACGTCCGCCCTCCAGCTGTGCTGCCTCGACCCGTGCCTATCCCGGCGACCCAGCCGGTGGGCGGCCCGCGCCGGATCTGTGGACAGACCGAGAAGTTCGATGAGGTAGGCGGTGGGGATCTTGATCTGGTGTCCGACCCGGATCACCGGCGTCGGGAAGCGGTCGGTGCGGACCAGCTCGTAGGCGACGGTGCGACCGATGCCGAGGACCTCGGCCGCGGTCACGACGTCGACAATGGCCGGAAGGGAGCGCACCTCGGTGGCAGTCATCGTCATGCCTTGCTGTGTGCCGCGAAACTGCCCGAGCCGAGGGGTGCACCTCCAGAATCTCGGCCTCTTGATGCGCCCGGGTCCGCACCGACACGCTTGCCCCTGACACCAGCCTTCTTGCCGCCGACACGGTCCGACACCGATGGCGATTGTGTCTGGCGAGCGCCGAACTTGTATCCGGCATTACCAAGCGGGACGGGATGCACCTCATGCCGATGTGCGAGCGAACTGCTGTCCAGATCCCGGAGCCTTGGCCCCGTCGCCAGTCGACGGGACCACCGAACCACGCGGTCCGCCTTGATTGCGTAGTTGCATCTGCTGGCGCGATCATGGTGTGGACGGCGCCTGCCCTACAGCCGGACCGGGACACTTGGAGTGACCCTGATGCCTGAACGCCACATCACGGTGCAACGTCACATGGCTGCGTCCCCGGGTTCCGTATGGGCCCTGTTCGCTGACTTTCCGAATCTGGCAAGCCATTGGAGTGGCCTACGGGCAACCAGAGCCATCGGCAACCAAACGAGCGGCGTCGGCGCTCGCCGCCGTGTCGAGCTGAAGCCGATCGGCACCATGGATGAAACCGTCACCGCCTGGGAGGAGGGTCGCAGGATCGACACAGAGAATCATCCGAGCGTGTCGGTGCCGTTCAGCCGGGCCGAGTCCACGCTCACGCTCGAGTCCGAGGACGAAGGGACGTTGGCCACGTTCAACTACCGATATGTACCAAAGGGCGGCCCAATCGGCCGATTCACCGGCCCATTCATCGACAAGATGCTCACGGCGAGCTTCAACGAGATGCTCGCTGCCACCGAAGAGGCCACCCTCGCGAACGGTGAACAGCGCTAACGGCGTGCTTCTGAACGCCCGCACATGCCGCAGATGGCGTGCGCTGCGGCCTTCGGCCATGCCGCGAA
Source organism: uncultured Actinomycetota bacterium (assembly GCA_963728425.1). Classification (GTDB taxonomy): domain Bacteria; phylum Actinomycetota; class Actinomycetes; order JACCUZ01; family JACCUZ01; genus JAVEDA01. The sequence goes on along the minus strand of CAVSKC010000002.1, from coordinate 3,410 downwards.
ATCTGCTCGCCACGGTGCCCATACCGCGCACCCGCAAGCGGGCTAGCTCGGAGAGCCAGCAGTGCCAGACGCTATCTCTGGCTCGTGCGCTACGAGATGCCGATAGCGCTGGCGGGCAGCTTGCCGGCTGATGCCGATGGCGTTGCCCACAACCGTCCAGCTGTGTCCTTCAGTCACGAGACTCCGGACCTCCTCCTCGATTTCGACAAGTAGCTCACGGTGCTGCGTCACCAAGGTTCGCAGGTGGTCTGCCAACAGCAGTCGACTGGTCGCCCTCGGGAGTCCGCTGCCAGCCTGCAGGAGTACCGACCGGTCCGCGCCGTCACCAGCATCGGGAGGCGTGCCCCGGGCGGACCATGGTGTCGCCTGCGGGGCGAACTGAAGCCTGGATCATGACGCGGGGCGCTCAGCTCGTCGCGCGGCCTTAGCCCGGCTCTTTCGCCCCACGGTTCCTCGCATCGATCGCCGGTCCTTCCGGGATCATGTGCCGCGGCAATGCCCGAGGCGAGGGTCTGGCGAGATTGGCTACCAGCCACATGCGGCCGAAAGACCCTGACAACGAACGTTGTCACTCGTGATGCCAGACGAGTGAGCCGACCGGTGTCGATCTTTGAGGGGCGATGTGCGTCGGAGGCGAATGGGCGGCCATCTCGGGCGGCGTGCTTGACGCGGCGCCGTCGTCGCCTGTCGTCGTAAGGGCCGGTGGGTGGGGTGCGGTCAGGTCTCGAGCTCGTCGAGGGCGTCATGCATCTCGGAGACGGCTGCGGCCGCTCGCCACAGGTGGTCCTCGGGAGACTCGTCGTAGCCCTTGTGCTCCGTCGCCAGTCCCGATCCCAGTAGCGCTCGACCACCGTCCGCAGGTGTCCGCGGGAGACGGGCAGCTCCGCCTGCAGCTGGCGGGCGAGCTCGTCTGCCGTGGGCTTCACGACGTCGAGGCGGTCGAGCCGTCTGGTCCGCAGCGCGTCGATGACGGTGTCGTCGAGTCCGGCACCGGCCGACCAGTACCGTGCGAGCCGGCGATGCTGGTGGTTCCACACCGGCCACGCGAGCGGCCGGTAGCACCACAGCAGTGGGCGCTTCCGCAGCCGGAGCTGCTCGCCGGCCCACTCGCCCGCAGGATTGATCGCGAGCCACGGCGCCTCGTCCGGCGGCACGTCAAGAACGAGCACCACCGAGCCCGGCATCGACCGTGTCGGCCGGGCCAGCAGGTCGCCGGCCACCCAGAGCTCCTCGACCGCCCACCCGATGTCCGTGCCACGGAACTGCAGCTGCTCGGAGGCCACCTCGCCGTCTCAACGAGGTGCCCGATCGCCGTCGAGCGTTTCACGGCACCAATCCTCGCGGACGATCCCCCCGGCGTCGACCCAGCCCGAACGAAGTGATGCGGCGGACGTCGGGGTGACCTTCGAGCGCATCGACATTGCCTAAGCGTCACGGGTTGAAGCCGCTCCTGTTTGAGTGACAGGAGGATGTGCGCATGCCCTAAGAGAATCCATCCCGCGGTCAAGGAGCGGTCCCTGCGGATGTTCATCGAGCATCGCGCGGACTATCCCTCGGACACCGCGTTGTCCGGGGCCGTGAACGAAGAAGGTCGTTCTGGGTGGGGAGACCGCGAGGCGTTGGCTGGTCGAGGAAGGCAGCAAAGCCTTCCGAGCGGTAGTGCCAGCTCGGTCGTTCCACCACGAACTGCGGGTCGATGATCCGAGTGGTGCCGGGAGACCGCTTCCGGCTGTGCCGGGAGGAGCTGCCATGACCACCACCACGGCGACGTCGGAGTTGGTGCCGGGTATCGGGGACGTGACGAGGCTGACGGTGGCCTCGTCCTCTTGGCTCGCTCCGTAGCCGACCCTTGATGTCGGAGGAGCCAGCTATGCGCCTCGTGATCTCGCAGGTCATGCACAGCGGGGCCGCCTCCTGATGGCCAGCCAGCCGCGGGTCGGTCCTGGCTCATCAGTCCGGTGGTTCGAGCAACACGAGGGCGATCTCGCGGGTGGTCCTCGCCTGGTAGCCGGCGTAGTTCTTGTGGTCGGCGATCACCCGCGGCCAGAGGCGGTCGCGCTCCTCGTGGGTCGCGACGCGAGCCCGCGTCCGAAGCGGCGGCCGCCCTTGCAGTGCAACCATCACCTCCGGGTTCTGCTGCAGGTTGAGGAACCACGCAGGGGTCTTGTCATCGCCGCCGCGTGACGCAACGACGACCAGCGCCTCGCCGTCCTGCACCGGGGAGGTCAGCATCACGACACGGGGACGATCGGTAGTGCGACCCGTCGTAGTAAGCTTGATTAAAGGCAAGCTCCAGGGCCGACCCAGCCCGCCCTGCCCGCCGATAAGCCTGATGATGCCGTGATGGAGCGGCGTTCATCACCTTGAACGCGAAGTCCGAGGGCACACAGCGCAACCTAGCGCAACAGCATGCCGCGACAGCCGGACGGGCATGAGCCCCTCCGCGGCGTTGGCTGGTGGTGAGAGGAACCCAGCGGTAGTGCCAGATCTGCTCGGGCAGCAAAGGTGCCGCTTCCGAGCGCGGTCATCCGGCACTACGCGCAAGGTTCGTGAAACCCGACGGCTGTCCAATATGACTAGGCCCAGCCCAACTGCTGCATGCTGATCCCGTCGTTCCAGATCTTCGTCATGTGACGGATCTTGTCGCCGGCAAAGTCCAGCACGTAGACGTAGTCGGCCTCGACGCTACTTGCCGGTCGGCGGTACCGGACCGCCCTCACCGGTTGCGTGCCGCGAAAGATTCCGAATAGCGGCACGTTGTTGCGCACCTCGTCGACCCCAAACGAACGGATCTCGAAGCCGTGTCCGTCCGGGGCGATCGTCAGCAGACCCTTCATCCATCCGTGTACCCCTGCAGGGTGATTAGGCCCTCGAGGGCACCGGTCTGGGCAGAGAACGTCGCGCCGGACTGGCAGTACTGCGCACAACCATTCCAGCCCTTGCCCGTCTCGCAAGCTTCGAAAAACAGTCCGGCGGTCTCCCTGATCGACGTCATGGAACCGTTCCTTCCCTTGGGTGTCACTCCGATCTACTAGGTGAGCGACGCCGTGTCCAGATCACCGTCCCGGGTGGCACCGCTCGGACGGAGCGGGGCATCCTCTGCCGTTCCAGGCGCAACCGCCCCGTCTTCAGGGCGCAAAACGAACCGTCCCGTTCAGTTCGTGACCACCCTCCTGCTGACATCGGTGAGCGATATACGACACTTTGTGACGCTTCGGACGCGATGGAACGCGCCGGCCGCGAAACCGATCGGTAGTGCCAGTCCGAACGGGGCGGGGCCGTCAACTGGACATGGCCAAGGCGAACCTCGACCGCCACGCCGCCCACGCTGTGGCGGCCAACCTGGCCGGCATGAGCACTGGCTGACGAGCGGCAGACTCTGGCGCGATATCGAACACAACCGGCATTGC
>CAVSKC010000001.1:0-195997 GCA_963728425.1 uncultured Actinomycetota bacterium | reverse complement strand
GTAGTGGTTCCCCTCTGTGTCAAGACACAACTGCAGCGACGGGCGTAAGGTCGTCGCTGAGCCCGGGAAGTGACTGCTCCGAAGTGCTGGCCATGGGGATCAGGTCAGCCGCGCTGGATTGAAGAGCGCCCCCATCTGTCCTCCCGGGCTCCCTGCTGCCAGGTCGTCGACCAGGTGTCGGTAGACGGCGTCGGAGATGCGTCGCTTGAGGCAACGCAGGGCTTCGTTGTGGGTCTTGCCGGCCGCGCTTGCGCCGGTAGTAGTCCTGCCCAGCGCCAGGTATCCGGTACTGGACGACGGCCGCGATGTGCAGTGCGTGGTTGAGGCGGCGGTTGCCGCCGCGGTTGAGCCGGTGGCGGTTGTTCTCTCCGGAGGACACGTCGATTGGGGCGGTGCCGGTGTAGCTGGCGAAGTGGTGTCGGCTGGCGAACCGGCGGACGTCACTGACCTCGGCCAGGATCTTCGCGGCGTTGATGGTCGCGATCCCGTCGATCTGGGTCAGCGTGGTCGGGTCCTCGGCGAGCACCTCGCCGATCTGCCTCTTCAACTGCTTGAGCCGTGCGTCCAGCCGGTCGAGCTCGCCTGCATAGTCCAGCGCGAGCTGCTTGCGGGCCTTCCCGACCGCGTCCCGCGGCCGCACCGCCGAGAGCATCGGCCGGGCCTTGGTCGCGCTTAGATGCCGTTTCGCCCCGCCAGGAATCAGCTGACACAGCACCACGTGCAGCCGGTTCACTGTCGCGATCCGCGCCTCGACGACCTCCTGACGGCGGGCGGTCAGCAGCCGCAGGATCTCCGTGGTGTCATCGGGTCGCACCACCTGCAGCTCGCGGGCACGCAACCCGGCGACGGCCACCGCGTAGGCGTCGGCGTCATCGGTCTTGCGGCCGCTGCCACCACCCAGCGCGCGGACCCGAGCCGACAGCCGGGCCGGCACATCCAGGACCGGCTCGCCCTCGGCGACCAGCCGCTGCGCGAGCGAGGCACCCACGCCACGTGCCCCTTCAACAGCCCACACCCGGTCCGGGTGGGCGCGAGCGAAGGTCTTCATCGACCGGTAGCCGGCCCGGTCGTTGCCGAACCGGTCCTGTGCCAGCACCCGCTCATGTCCGTCGATGACGACCAGTGTGTTGCTCGCCTTGTGCGGATCGACACCGATGATCACTCGTGCCACGGAACCCTCCTCACTCCTCCTCCGACGGCGAGGAGGGCAGAGCTACTTCAGGCGAAGCACACCCCTCTTGAGCCACTCCCAGCCAACGACGACCGGCAGGGGTAGCACCCCATTAATGAGCCACACCAAGATCGTGGGCAGCCAGTTCCCGAGCTACCCCACCGGGCGTCTGACCTACAGCCTGGCCGGGCCGTGGGCTGATGTCATTCAACAAGTAGCCGGTTCCGGTCGGTCGACCACAGCCCATTCGCAGCGCACCGCCCGCGATGAGCTGGCCGGCCGGCCGCAAGACCTGACGTGCCGACGCCGACAAGTTGTCCGAAGGACCCACCTGTCGACCTACTGGACCTCACGCCCGCACCCGCCCGGCGCGCCGGCCCTTAGCCGACCAGGGCGTTCAGGGCGGCGTCGACGTCGGCCTCGGTCGAGTAGAGGTGGAACGAGGCGCGCACGGCACCTGCCCGGGTGGCCGCCCGGATACCGGCCCGCTCGAGCTTGGCCGCGGCATCCGGCACCGTCGTGGACACGATTGCCGTGCCTCCGGGCGGCAGCCCGAGGCCGGCCCGGAACCGGTCGGCCAGCGCCACATCGTGCGCCCGGATCTTCTCGATGCCGACCTGCTCGAGCAGCTCGAGGGCCGGAGCGGTGCCCACCCAGCTGAACCACGCCGGTGAGACGTCGAAGCGGCGGGCGTCGGTGGCCAGCCGCAGCGGCGGCCCGTAGTACGACGTATGGACGTCGGCGCCGGCGTACCAGCCGGCGTTGATCGGCCGCAGCCGCCCTTGCAGGCGCTCGGAGAGCGCGAGGAACGCCGAGCCGCGCGGCGACATCAGCCACTTGTAGCCGACGCAGGCGAACGCGTCGACCTGGCTGGCGTCGACGGGCAGCCAGCCGACGGCCTGGCTACCGTCCACCACGACGAGCGCGTCGACCTCGTGGGCCGCGGCGACGATGTCGTCCAGCACGGCGATCTCACCGGTCGACGACTGGACCAGGCTCAGAGCCACCAGGGTGGTCCCCGCGGTGATCTCGTCGAGCAGCCGGTCGGTGGGAACCGTGACAACCCGGACCCCACGCTCCTGCTGGACCAGCCACGGGAACAGGTTCGAGGTGAACTCGACCTCCGGGACGACGACCCGCGCGCGGTCCGGCAGCGAGGCCGCGACCAGGCCGAGCAGCTCGGACACGGTGCCGCCGACCGCGACCCGGCTCGGCTGCACCTGCACGAGGCGCGCGAACGCCCGGCGCGCCCGCTCGGTCGACTCGCCCCAGGGCTCCCAGCTCTCCGAGCCGTGCCGCCACACCTCCAACGCCCGCTGGAGCTCGTCCCAGGCGGGTGCGGGTGGCAGCCCGTAGCTCGCTGTGTTGAGCCAGCCGGGCTCCGGGTCCCACAGCGAGCGCACCAGGTCGACATCCATGGACAGGCATCCTGCACCCGGTCAGCGGAAGGCCGCGATCACCTCGCCGAACCGCTCCATCGAGGTCGGGTCGGCCAGGTCGGGCAGCCGCACCGCCACCTCACCCACCCCGGCCTCGGCGAGCTCTCGTAGTCGGCCGACCTGGTCGGCGACGGTGCCGGCGTTGACCATCGCGGCATAGCTCTCCGCGCTGCGTCGCCGCGGCCGTCGCTCCTCGACAAGCCCGGCCACCTGCGCGTCGTCCCGGCCGACCAGCACCGTCGACAGGTGCGACACCGCGACCGTCGCCGGGTCCCGCCCCGCGTCCAGGCAGTGCTGGCGCAGCACGGCCGCCTTCCGGCGTACGACGTCGAGACCGCCCATCACGTTGGCCGCGTCGGCGTACCGCGCCGCGAGCCGCAGGGTGCGCTGCTCCCCACCCCCGCCCACCACCAGCGGCACGTGCTCCTGCAGCGGCCGCGGGTAGCAGAGCGTCTCCGGCAGGTCGAGCACCCGGCCGTGGAACGGCGGGCTGCCTGGCCCCCACAGCACCGGCAGCAGCTGCAGCGCGTCCTCGAGCAGCGCGTAGCGGTCGGTCGTCGCGGGGAAGTCCCAGCCGTAGGCGCGGTGCTCCTCGGCGAACCAGGCCAGCCCCACGCCGCACACGGCACGGCCAGAGCTGAGCACGTCCAGCGTCGCGACGATCTTCCCCAGGTGCGCGACGTTGCGGTACGTGATGCCGCTCACCAGCGTGCCCAGCCGGACCCGTTCGGTGCAGGCCGCGAGGAAGGCCAGGGTGGTCCAGCTCTCCAGCATGTCGTCGAACGGCCGGCCGACCTGCGGGATCTGCCGGAAGTGGTCCATCACGTAGATCGCGTCGAAGCCAGCGGCCTCGGCGCCGACGGCCGTGCTGCGCAGCCACTCGCGGGTCGCCGGCGCCCCGCCGGGCGCGACGAACTCGCCCAGGTGCAGGGCGAACCGCAGCCCGGTCGGATCCTCGTGCTGGCGGCGCACGGCCGCGGCGGCCCGGGCGAACGGCGCCGCCACCACCCGCACCGGCACCGGCGCGAGCACGTCGTCGTACCCCTCGGCCGGCAGCCGGTCGCGCACGGCCGGCCAGGCCCGCAGCTGGCCGGCGAGCACGTCGGCCGGGATGCGCTTCGACCGGGCCCGGTTGCGCGCCCGGCACTCCGCGGCCGGGGTGTCGAAGGCGACCGCGACGCACGGCACACCGTGCTGCCGGGCCAGGGCCAACCAGGCCGTACGCCGGTCGGCGTCCAGGCCGAGGGTGTCCACCACGGTGGTGAGCCGCCGCCCGACCCGCAGCCGGACGACGTCCTCGAGCAGGGCGAACGCGTCGGCGCTAGCCGTGACGTCGTCCTCGCCGGCGCCCACGACCGCCCGCAGCCGGTCGCTGGACACCACGGCGTCGGGCGGGAAGTGCGCGGCCGCCCAGGTCGACTTCCCCGAGGCACCCGGCCCGACGAGCACCACCAGGCATGGTGCCGGCAGGTCGACGGCCTCGGTCACCGGGTCAGCCCACGACCCGGGCGGCGACGGGGGTGCCCAGCTCGACGGTCCGGCTGACCGTGCAGAGCCGGTCGTGCGACCGGCGTACGGCCTCGGGGAGCAGGGCCCGGGCGGCGTCCCCGCCAGCCCCGTCCGGGAAGGTGACCCGGAACGTGACGGCCAGGTCCTGCAGCCGGTTGCCCCCGTCGTCGCGCACCTTCTCGGCGTCGACCTGCACCTCGAACGCGTCCGGCTCCGCCCGCCGCGACGTCAGCGTGGCCACGTCGATGGCGGTGCACGCGCCGATCGCGACGAGCAGCAGCTCGGTCGGGGTGAACGTCTCGCCGGTCCCGTCACCAACCGTGAGCGTGCCGCCGCGCACGTTGCCTGCGGTGAAGACTCCGTCGGGCTCGCGGGACACGGTGACGGAGCGGTGCGTGGGAGCTGCCATGGGCGCGAGGCTGCCAGACCGGGCGCCCGGTGGCCAACGGGTACTGTCAGCCGGGTGGACGTGCTGGCTCGGAACAACGTGACCGTGTCCGGCCGTACCGACGGCCCGCCGATGTTGTTCGCGCACGGCTTCGGCTGCGACCAGAACATGTGGCGCTACGTGACCCCGGCGTTCGCCGACTCGCACCGCATCGTGCTCTTCGACCACGTCGGCGCGGGCGGCTCGGACCTGGCGGCCTACGACCGGCAGCGGTACTCGGAGCTGTCCGGCTACGCCGACGACGTGCTCGACATCTGCCGGGCCCTGGACCTCACCGACGTCACCTTCGTCGGGCACTCCGTGAGCGCGATGATGGGCGTGATCGCGGCGACCCGGGAGCCGGAGCGCTTCAGCAGCCTGGTGCTGGTGGGTCCGTCGCCCCGCTACACCGACGACGGCGACTACGTCGGCGGGTTCACCACCGAGGACATCGAGGGGCTGCTCGAGTCGCTCGACAGCAACTACCTCGGCTGGTCCAGCGCGATGGCGCCGGTGATCATGGGCAACCCGGACCGGCCGCAGCTCGGCGACGAGCTGACCAACAGCTTCTGCCGCACCGACCCCGAGATCGCCCGGGACTTCGCCCGGGTCACCTTCACCGCGGACAACCGGGCCGAGCTGTCCCAGGTCCGCGTGCCGACCCTGGTGCTGCAGTGCTCCGACGACGCCATCGCTCCGGCCGCGGTCGGTGCCTACGTCCACCAGCAGGTGGCAGGCAGCACCCTGGTCCAGCTCGAGGCGACCGGTCACTGCCCCAACCTCAGCGCACCGGACGAGACGGTGGCGGCGATCCGCGCGTTCCTGGACCGCCAGTGACGCCCGCCGGGCCGTGACTGACGACCCGCTGACCCCGGACAGCGCCGAGGACCTGTACGAGAACGCTCCCTGCGGCTACCTCTCCACCCTGCCGGACGGGAGGATCGTCCGGGTCAACGAGACCTTCCTGACCTGGACCGGCTACCGCCGCGACCAGCTCGTGGGACAGCGGCGGTTCGTCGAGCTGCTCACGCCGGGCGGCCGCATCTACCACGAGACCCACTACGCCCCGCTGCTGCAGATGCAGGGCACCGTGCGCGCGATCGCACTGGACGTGGTCCGGGCCGACGGCACCCGGATGCCGGTGCTGGTCAACTCCCAGCTGCGTACCGACCCGGCGGGCACGCCGATCGGTGTCCGCACCACGGTCTTCGACGCGACCGACCGCCGGCAGTACGAGACCGAGCTGCTGGCCGCCCGCCGACGGGCCGAACAGGCGACCTCCTGGGTCCGGGCCGTGGAGCAGGTAGTCGCCGACCTGGCCGCGGTGGCCGGTGCCGCGGAGGTGAGCGACGTGGTCGCCCGGGCCGGCACCGCGGTGTTCGGTGCCCGCCGCAGCGCGGTCTGGCTGGCCGATGCCAAGACCGGCGTGCTGCAGCTGGTGGCGGGCGCTGCCGACCTGCCCGCGCCGACCTGGCCGGCGGACCTCACGGTCGAGCCTGGCCTGGTCCTGACCCCGATCGAGGCCGGTGAGCGAGCCCTCGGGGTGCTGGTCCTGGAGCGCAGCACCGAGCAGCCGCTGGACCAGCACGAGCTCAGCCTCCTGGAGACGCTGGGCCGCCAGGCCGGGCAGGCCATGGAACGAGCGATGCTGTACGACGAGCAGCGCAGCGTCGCCACCACGCTGCAGCACAGCCTGCTGCCCCGGACCCTGCCGGACGACCCGCGGCTCGGCCTGTCGGCCTGCTACCGGCCGGCCGTCGAGGGGCTCGAGGTGGGCGGCGACTGGTACGACGCCTTCCTGCTGGACGCCGACCGAGTAGCGGTGGTGGTGGGCGACGTCGTCGGCCGCGGCCTGGCCGCCGCAGCCGTGATGGGACAGCTGCGCAGTGCGGTGCGGGCCCTGGCCGGCGTCGACTCCGGGCCCTCCCGCCTGCTCGCCCGGCTGGACCGGTTCGTCGACGGGGTCCCGGCTGCGGAGACCGCGACGTTGGCCTACGCCGAGCTGGACCTGCGGGACGGGCGGGTCCGCTACGCCTGCGCCGGGCACCCGCCGCCGGTGCTGGTGGACCCGGCCGGCCGGGCCGTCCTGCTCTGGGGCGGCCGGTCGGCGCCGCTGGGAGCCCACTTCGGCGGCGACCGCTCGGAGGCCGAAGTGACCCTGGTGCCGGGATCGCGGCTCGCGCTCTACACCGACGGGCTGGTCGAGCGACGGGACGAGCCGCTGGACGCCTGCATCGACCGGCTGGCCAGCCTGCTCGGCGAGTCGGCCGCCAAGCCGCTGACCGGGCTGGCCGACAGCGTGACCGAGACGGCGCTCGGCACCCGTCGTACCGGGGACGACGTGTGCCTGCTGCTGGTGGACTTCGCCGGCTGAAGCTCCTCGCGGCCGGTGCTCGCTGTCACCGGGACGAGACGACGCCCTCGGCACCCTCAAGCAGGCGGGTAGCCCACTCGATGGCCTTGGTTGCATCGGCCGGTGCCACCGACACGGCGTGGTACTGCGACTTCGTCTTCAGTTTCAGCAGCCGGCTCAGGGTGGGCGCTACCGTCGCGCCGGCGGGGCCGGAAGCTTTGAGCTCGGCGACCGCCTCGCTGTGGGCGTCCGCTTTGCGGGTGGTGCCGGTCAGCCGGAGGCAGATGGCGTCCTTGGCGTTGATGCCGGAGATCACCGCATCCGACGTGGCTGCGCTGAACAGGTCGACGTCGAGGTTGAACCTGGCGGCATCGAGGAATTCGCGCGCCTTCGCCAGGTGTGCGCGGGCATCCTCCAGCGCGGTCATTGAACTGCCTGACGGCGCAGCACGGACCGGATGTCCTGACCGGCCAACGCGATCGCGTCCCGCACCAGGTCGCGCACCAGCCGGTCGTCTCGGGCGATGGCTTCGCTGAGCTCGGCTGCGGTGAGCTCGAGGGTCTCGCAGGCGTTGCCCGACCAGGTCCGTACGTGCTCGGTGAGCCGGTCAACCTGTTCCTGCCATGCGCGCTCGGCCCCGTCGGATGCCGACATGTCGTCAGTGCGGACGAGAAGGATGTCGATGTCGCTGCTGGCGCCGGCCTCTCCGCGAGCCGCGGACCCGAACAGGCAGGCGGAGACCGGGGCCGCAGACCAGTCGGCGAGCTCGTCGCGGATCCGCTGCAGAAGTGTTTCCCACTGGCCCGTGAGCGCGATGACGCCGGCGGCGGCCACGTGGTCGCGGTTGAGCCGGTAGAGCTTCGCCGGGGGCCGGAGCTCACGCAGCACGATGCCGGCGTCAGCCAGCGCGCCGAGCACCTCGTTGGCACGCCACTGTCCGACCTTGCCGTCGGTCAGCGCGGCGACTCGTCGGCCACTGAGGGGCTCCGTTGTCCGCGCGAGGACCGCCAGCACGGCCCCGTGCGCGCTCGGGATCACTGAGCTGATCGGGCTGGACAGGTCCACAACACCACCTCGATTGAGCACCATACCACTCGATCGCGTGACATCACACTCATTTGAGTGGCATAGTGCTCAACTCCGTTGCCGCTTGTCGTCAGCCTGATCAGGCGGTGCGGCCGACCACCTGGTCGCAGAGTGCGGCCAGCGCATCCTTGGCCGGTAGGTCGGGCAGCGGGGCCAGCACGCCGCGGGCCGCGTCGGCCCAGCGGGCGACCTCGGCCTGGGCCGCGGCCATCGCGGGGTGGGCCCGCAGCAACTGCAGGGCCTCGGCGTGCTCGCGGTCGTCGCCCAGGTCGCCGTCGAGCAGTGCGAGCAGCCGGGCGTCGGCCGGGCCGGCGTCCCGCCGCATCAGCAGCACCGGCAGGGTGGCGACGCCCTCGCGCAGGTCGGTGCCGGGGGTCTTGCCCGACTGGGTGGTCTCGCTCAGAACGTCGAGCAGGTCGTCGGAGAGCTGGAAGGCAGTGCCGAACCGCTCGCCGAACCGGGTCAGGACGTCGACGGTCGACTCGTCGGCGCCGGCGAGCAGCGCGCCGAACCGGGCCGACGTCGCGATCAGGGAGGCGGTCTTGTCGGCCAGCACCGACAGGTAGTGGTCGACCGGGTCGGCGCCCTCGGGCGGACCCACGGTCTCCCGGATCTGGCCGGTGACGAGCCGCTCGAAGGTCCGCGCCTGCAGCCGGACCGCTTCCGGCCCGAGGTCGGCCAGGATGTCGGAGGCGCGGGCGAACAGGAAGTCGCCGGTGAGGATCGCCACCGTGTTGTCCCAGCGCGCGTTGGCACTGGCGGCGCCGCGCCGCAGCGCTGCCTCGTCCATCACGTCGTCGTGGTACAGCGTCGCGAGGTGGGTGAGCTCGACGACGACCGCCGACGGCACCACGCCGGGCGCGGTCGGGTCGCCGAACTGGGCGGCCAGCAGCACGAGCAGCGGCCGGGAACGCTTGCCGCCGGCGTCCACCAAGTGGGTGGACGCCTCGGTCACGAACGGGTAGTCGCTCTTCACGGCGTCGTGCAGGGCCGCCTCCACCTGCGCCAGACCCTGACGGAGTGCCTCGGTCAGGGCCGGGTCGGTCGTGGGAGCGACGATGCGACGGTCAGCGGGCACGGCTCTCCAGCTCCTAGCGGACGAACTGCGACGCGCGGCCGGCCAGGTCGAGCACCTGCGTGGGCCAGACACCCAGCAGGAGCGTCACGCCGGCACCGAGCGCGATGCTCGCCGTGGTGAGGGGGCTGGGCACCACGACGGTCGGGCCGTCGGGCGCCGGCGCCGAGAAGAACATCAGCACGACGACCCGGAAGTAGAAGAAGGCCGCCACGGCGCTCATGACGACGCCGACCACCACCAGTACCCAGGCGTCGCCGGTCCAGGCGGCCCGGAACACCGCGAACTTGGCAGTGAAGCCGCTGGTGAGCGGGATGCCCGCGAAGGCCGCCAGGAAGTAGGTGAACACGACGGCCGTGAGGGGGGAGCGCTTGGCCAGGCCGGCCCACTGGGAGAGGTGGGTGGCCTCGCCGGCGGAGTCGCGGACCAGGGTCACCACCGCGAAGGCGCCGATCGTGGAGAAGCCGTAGGCGAGCAGGTAGAAGAGCACCGAGGAGACGCCGAGGATCTCGCCGTCCGCGGTGGCGGAGTCGGTGGCCACCAGGCCCACGAGCACGAAGCCCGCGTGTGCGATCGAGGAGTAGGCGAGCATCCGCTTCACGTCCTGCTGGGTGAGCGCGACCACCGAGCCGACCACCATGGTGAGGATCGCGACGCCCCAGAGCACCGGCTGCCACTCCCAGGCCAGCCCGCCCAGGGCCACGTAGAAGACCCGCAGCAAGGCACCGAAGGCCGCCACCTTGGTGCAGGCGGCCATGAAGCCGGTGATGGGGGTGGGGGCACCCTGGTAGACGTCCGGGGTCCACGAGTGGAACGGCGCGGCGCCCACCTTGAACAGCAGGCCGACCGCGACCAGCGCGGTGCCGGTGAGGAGAAGCGTCTCGTCACCGGCGTTGGCGCTGACGGCGTCGGCGATGCCGGACAGGCGCACCGTGCCGGCGTACCCGTAGAGCAGCGCCACGCCGTACAGGAAGAACGCCGAGGAGAACGACCCGAGCAGGAAGTACTTGAGCGATGCCTCCTGGCTGAGCAGCCGGCGGCGGCGCGCCAGCCCGCACAGGAGGTAGAGCGGCAGCGAAAGGACCTCGAGGGCCACGAACATGGTGAGCAGGTCGTTCGAGACGGGGAACAGCAGCATCCCGCCCACCGCGAACATCAGCAGCGGGAAGACCTCGGTCTGAGTGACGCCGGTGGCGGTGAGCAGCCGCTCGTGCTGCGACCCCGGCATCGCCGACCCGGCCGGGGCGAACGGACCTCCGGTGTCGAGCGAGCGTTCGGCGGTCGCGAGGATGCCAGGGATCGCGAGGAGCAGGATCGTCCCCTGGAGGAACAGGCCCGGGCCGTCGACGGCGACCGAGCCCTCGGCGACGATCGCGTAGTCGCCCGCCGTGGCCACCACCGCGACGAACGCTGCGACCAGGCCGCCCAGGGCCAGCACCAGCTGCGTCTCGTGCCGGTACCGCCGGCCCATGAACGCCTCGACCAGCACGCCGGCCAGCGCCACGCCCAGCACGATCAGGATCGGCAGCAGCTGCCGGTACTCGATCGACGGCGTGTCGAACACGGCGGCGGCGGTCACTTGCCGGCCCCTTCCGAGACGGTGCCCGCGGCCGGCGTGATCGGCCGGGGGTCGGTGACGCCGACCTGCTGCATGGTGCGCCCGACCGCGGGGTTGATCACGTCGAGCAGCGGCTTGGGGTAGAAGCCGAGGGCGATGATGACAGCCAGCAGCGGTGCGACCACCCAGGCCTCGCGCACGTTCAGGTCCTTGAAGGCCGAGGTGTGCTCGTTCGGCTCGCCGGTCATCGTCCGCTGGTACATCAGCAGGATGTAGAGCGAGGCCAGGATGATGCCGCTGGTCGCGATCACCGCGGCGGCCTCGTAGCGGGAGAAGGTGCCGACCAGCACGAGGAACTCGCTGACGAAGCTGGACAGTCCCGGCAGCGCCAGGCTGGACAGGCCGGCCACCAGGAAGGTGCCGGCCAGCATCGGCGCCACCCGCTGGACTCCGCCGAAGTCGGCGATCAGCCGCGACCCGCGGCGGCTGATCAGGAACCCGGCGATGAGGAACAGCGCTGCGGTCGAGAAGCCGTGGTTGACCATGTACAGCGTCGAGCCCGACTGTCCCTGGGTGGTCATCGCGAAGATGCCCAGGACGATGAACCCGAAGTGGCTGATCGAGGTGTAGGCGATCAGCCGCTTCATGTCCGTCTGGCCGATGGCCAGCAGCGCGCCGTAGAGGATGCCGATCACGGCCAGCGTGAGGATCACCGGCGTGGCCCATTTCGCCGCGTCCGGGAACAGCGGCAGGCAGAACCGGATCATGCCGAAGGTGCCGACCTTGTCCAGGACTCCGACCAGCAGCACGGCACCGCCGGGCGGTGCCTCGGCCGCGGCGTCCGGCAGCCAGGTGTGCACCGGCCAGAGCGGCGCCTTGATGGCGAACGCGACGAAGAAGCCGAGGAAGAGCAGCCGCTCGGTGCTTGTCCCGAGCTCGGTGCCCAGCAGGTTCTCGAACAGGAACGCCTTCGGGCCACCGGGCGAGGACACGTACAGCCCGATGACGGCGGCCAGCATCAGCAGCCCGCCGACCAGGCTGTACAGCAGGAACTTCACCGCGGCGTACGAGCGCTGCGCACCGCCGTACGAGCCGATGATGAAGTACATCGGGACGAGCATCGCCTCGAACAGGACGTAGAACAGGAAGACGTCGGTGGCGGCGAACACGCCGACCATGAAGGTCTCGAGCAGCAGCAGCAGGGCGAAGTAGCCCTTGACGCTGCGGCGCGACTCGCCGATCGCCGACTGTTCGACGTCGTGCCACGAGGCGAGGATGCACACGGGAGTGAGCACGGTCGCCATGGCGATCAGGACCAGCGCGATGCCGTCCACCCCGAGCGCGTAGCTGACCCCGAACTGCGGGATCCACTCGTGGAACTCGGTGAACTGGAACATCTCCTTGCTGTTGGCGTCGAAGTCGAGCGCCAGCCAGATGGTCATCGCGAGCGGCACCAGCGAGACCGCGAGAGCGACCTGCTTGGCCAGCAGGTCACGGCCCTGGGGCAGCGCGGCGACGGCGACGGCGCCCAGGAGCGGGACCGCGGCGAGGGTGGTCAGCCAGGGGAAGTCGGTCACGTCAGAGCCTCACCAGCAGCATGGCGCCGACCACGACGGCGGCGCCCGCGAACATCGACAGGGCGTACGAGCGGACGAAGCCGGTCTGCAGGCGGCGCAACCGCCCCGAGGTGCCGCCGATCAGAGCGGCCAGGCCGTTGACCGCACCGTCGATACCGCGGTTGTCGACGTAGACCAGCGAGCGGGTGAGGTACTGGCCGGGTCGCATCAGGAGGGCCTCGTTCACGGTGTCCTGGTAGAGGTCCTGGCGAGCGGCGCGGGTCAGCCACGAGCCGGCCGGCGCGGTGACCGGCACCCGCTGCCGCAGGTACATCGCGTAGGCCAGCGCGACACCCGCGGCCACCAGGATCAGGGCCACGGTGGTGATGACGGGCACCGACAGGACGGTGTCCTCCTCCGCCGCCTCACCCACCACCGGGGCCAGCCAGTCCTGGATCTTCCCGGTGGGGCCGAGCACCAGGCCGAACAGGGCCGAGCCCACCGCCAGCACCATGAGCGGCACCGTCATGACCAGGGAGGACTCGTGCGGGTGGACCTCGTCGGTCCACCGCCGCTCGCCGTGGAAGGTCATGAAGAACAGGCGGGTCATGTAGAACGCGGTGATGCCGGCGCCGACGAGCGCGGCGGTACCGAACACCCACGGCTGCCAGCCGGACCCCTCGAACGCCGCCTCGATGATCTTGTCCTTGCTCCAGAACCCGGAGAACGGCGGCACGCCGATGATGGCCAGCCAGCCGAGCCCGAAGGTGACCCAGGTGATCTTCATGACCGTCGACAGCCCGCCGAACCGGCGCATGTCGACCTGGTCGTTCATGCCGTGCATCACCGAGCCGGCCCCGAGGAACATCCCGGCCTTGAAGAAGCCGTGGCTGAGCAGGTGGAAGATGGCGAACGCGTAACCGACCGGCCCGAGTCCCGCGGCCAGCATCATGTAGCCGATCTGGCTCATGGTCGAGGCCGCCAGCGCCTTCTTGATGTCGTCCTTGGCGCAGCCGATGATCGCTCCGAACAGCAGCGTGACGGCGCCGACGATGACGACGACGAGCTGGGCGTCCGGAGCGCCGTTGAAGATCGGCGCCGACCGGACCACCAGGTAGACACCGGCGGTCACCATCGTCGCGGCGTGGATCAGGGCCGACACCGGTGTCGGGCCGGCCATCGCGTCGCCCAGCCAGGACTGCAGCGGGAACTGTGCCGACTTGCCGCAGGCGCCGAGCAGCAGCATCAAGCCGAGCGCGGTCAGCACACCCTCGCTGGCACCGTCGGCCGCCCCGAAGACCTCGTCGAAGCTCACGCCGCCGAACTGGACGAACATGATCATGATCGCGACCGACAGGCCGAAGTCGCCGACCCGGTTGACCACGAAGGCCTTCTTCGCGGCCGCCGCGTAGGTCGGGTTGAAGCTCCAGAACCCGATCAGCAGGTACGACGCCAGACCGACACCCTCCCAGCCGACGTAGAGCACCAGGTAGCTGTCGGCCAGCACGAGCAGCAGCATCGCCGCCACGAACAGGTTGAGGTAGCCGAAGAACCGGCGCCGGTCCCGGTCGTGCTCCATGTAGCCGATGGAGTAGACGTGGATCAGGGTGCCGACGAAGGTCACCAGCAGCACGAAGCACATCGAGAGCGGGTCCAGCAGGAATCCGACGTCTACCTTCAGCCCGCCGACCGGGAGCCAGGTGTACAGGTGCGAGGAGACCGACCGGTCCTCGGCGTCGCGGCCGAGCAGCGCGATGAACTGCAGCAGGCCGACCAGGAACGACAGCGCCGGCATCCCGACACCCAGCAGGTGTCCCCACTTGTCAGTGCGCCGGCCCCCGAGCAGCAGGACCACGGCGCCGAAGAGGGGTGCCGCGATGAGCAGCCAGCCCAGCGAGAGGACGCCGGAGGCGTCTGTCGTCGTCATCGTGTCCCTCAGTACTTCAGCAGGTTGGCGCCGTCGACCGAGGCCGACCGGCGGGTGCGGAAGATCGTGACGATGATCGCCAGGCCGACAACGACCTCGGCGGCCGCCACGACCATGACGAAGAACGCGATGACCTGACCGTCCAGATTTCCCTTCATCCGGGCGAAGGTGACGAAGGCGAGGTTGGTGGCGTTGAGCATCAGCTCGATGCACATGAACACCACGATCGCGTTGCGGCGGAGCAGCACGCCGGCCGCCCCGATCGAGAACAGCAGCGCCGAGAGGTAGACGTAGTTCATCGGGTTCATGGCGTCTCGTCCTCCCCGGTGCGGACGACCTCACCGGAGGACGGCGTGATGGCCCCGGGCACCCGACGGATGTCGCCGCGGGCGACCAGGACCCGCGAGACCGACACCTCGGCGGGCGAGCCGTCGGGCAACAGTGCCGGGGTGTCGACGGCGTTGTGGCGCGCGTAGACACCGGGGCCGGGCAGCGGAGCCGGGTGCTGGCCGCCGCGGAACCGCTGCACCGACCGGTCCCGCTGGCTGGCGCGGGCCTCGTGCCGCTCGCGGTGCGCGAGCACCATCGCGCCCATCGCCGCGATGATCAGCAGCGCGCTGACCACCTCGAAGGCGAAGACGTAGCGCGAGAAGATCAGGTCGGCCAGGCCGACGACGTTGCCGTCCTTGTTCGCGGTGGTGAGGCCCTTGTTGGTCACGACCACGTCGCCCAGGCTGAAGACCAGCAGGCCGCCGAAGCCGAGCGCCGCTACGACGGCGGCGATCCGCTGGCCGCGCAGGGTCTCGACCAGCGAGTCGGCGGAGTCGACGCCGACGAGCATCAGGACGAAGAGGAACAGCATCATCACCGCGCCGGTGTAGACGACCACCTGGACGACGCCGAGGAACGGGGCGTCCTGGGCCAGGTAGAGCACCGCCAGCGAGAGCATGGTCAGGGCGAGCAGCAGGGCCGAGTGCACCGCCTTCTTGGAGGCCAGCACGCCGAGCGCGGCGAGTACCGCGACCGGGGCCAGGATCCAGAACGTGACCGCCTCGCCGGTCCCGGTGTCGGTGGCGGCGGCGAGCAGCTGCGAGGAGGCGGTCACTCGGGCTCTCCCTCCCGGGCCCGCAGGTCGGCGGCGTACTTCTCCTGGGCCGGCGTCGCGGCGCTGACCTTGCCGTTGTAGTAGTCCTCTGCCTCGAAGCCCTCGACCATCGGGTGCGGTGCGGGCACCATGCCCGGCATCATCGGGCCGAGCAGGTCCTGCTTCTCGAAGATGAGCTTCGCCCGGGTGTCGTCGGCGAGCTCGAACTCGTTGGTCATGGTCAGCGCGCGGGTCGGGCAGGCCTCGATGCACAGGCCGCAGAAGATGCAGCGCAGGTAGTTGATCTGGTAGACGCGGCCGTACCGCTCGCCCGGCGAGTAGCGCTCCCCGTCGGTGTTGTCCGCGCCCTCGACGTAGATGGCGTCCGCGGGGCAGGCCCAGGCGCACAGCTCGCAGCCGATGCACTTCTCCAGCCCGTCCGAGTGCCGGTTGAGCTGGTGCCGCCCGTGGAACCGTGGCTCGGTCACCTTCTTCTCGTCGGGGTACTGCTCGGTGACGACCTTCTTGAACATGGTCTGGAAGGTCACGCCGAAACCCTTGAGCTGGGTCAGCAGGTCCGTCACCGGTCGTCCTTCCCCTCGGGAGTCGCGCTCGTCTCGGCGGCGCCGACGGCGGTGAGGGCCGGCAGCTGCTGGCCCGGCATCGGCGGCACCGGGTGACCACCGGCCATCGGGTCGAACTCGACCTCCACCTCGGGTACCTCGGCCGGCTGGCGCCGGGCGGCGACCAGGTCCCACACGAACGTCAGGGCGAGGAGCACCACCAGGACGACGCCACCGTAGAGAAGCACCTGGCGACTGTCGAACTGGTACTCCGTGTTGAGGGCGCGGACGGTGGCCACCATGACCAGCCAGGCGATCGCGGCCGGGATCAGGACCTTCCAGCCGAGCCGCATGAACTGGTCGTAGCGCAGCCGCGGCAGGGTGCCTCGCAGCCAGATGAAGAAGAAGATGAACAGCAGCACCTTGATGACGAACCAGAGGACCGGCCACCAGCCCTCGTTGGCCCCGGCCCAGATCGACGTCAGACCGAAGGGCGCGTGCCAGCCACCGAGGAACAGGGTGGTGGCGAGCGCCGAGACGGTCACCATGTTGACGTACTCGGCCAGGAAGAACAGCGCGAACTTCAGCGACGAGTACTCGGTGTGGAAGCCGCCGACGAGCTCGCCTTCGGCCTCGGGCAGGTCGAACGGCGCCCGGTTCGTCTCGCCCACCATCGAGATCACGTAGATGACGAACGAGGGGAACAGCAGGATCGCGTACCAGTACTGGGTCTGCGCCTCGACGATCTCCGAGGTGGACATCGACCCGGCGTACAGGAAGACACCGACGAAGGACAGCCCCATCGCCACCTCGTAGGAGATCATCTGCGCCGACGAGCGCAGACCTCCGAGGAGCGGGTAGGTCGACCCGCTGGACCAGCCGGCCAGGACGATGCCGTAGATGCCGACCGACGCGACCGCCAGGATGTAGAGCACGGCCACCGGCAGGTCGGTCAGCTGCAGGTGGGTCTCCTCACCGAAGATGGTGACTTCGGGACCGAACGGCATCACCGCGAACGCTAGGAACGCCGGGGTCACCGAGATGATCGGCGCGAGGACGAAGACCAGCTTGTCGGCGGCCTTCGGGATGATGTCTTCCTTCAGCGCCAGCTTGATGCCGTCGGCGAGGCTCTGCAGCAGGCCCTGCGGCCCGACCCGGTTCGGTCCGATCCGGTGCTGCATCCGGGCGACCACCCGCCGCTCCCACCAGATCGAGAACAGCGTCATCACCACGAGGAACACGAAGATGATGACGGCTTTCGCGACCACCAGCCACCAGGGGTCGATGCCGAACCCCGGCACCTCCGGGGACGCGAGCACCGCTGACGCGTGCGTCATGCCGTCGCCTCCCGCTCGATCTCGCCGGACGCCACGGCGACCCGCACCACCGAGCCGGGAGCGGCAGCCAGCTCGCGGCGCACCGGGCAGCCCGGCGGCGTTGGTGGGCAGCCAGACGACTCCGTCGGGCATCTCGGTGACGAGCACCGGTGCCGTCACGGCACCGCGGTCGGTGGACACCGTCACGTCAGCCCCGTCGGGGACGCCGAGCGCCTCGGCGGTCGCCGCGGACACCCGGGCGACGGCCGAGCGGGCGGTGCCGGCGAGGAACGGCTCGCCGTCCTGCAGCCGGCCGGCGTCCAGCAGCTGCGACCAGGTGGCCAGCACCGCCTCACCGGCAGCCGGCTGCACCGGCGCGGGCGACGCGACCGGATCGAACGCGGCGCGGTCACCGTCCCAGAGCCCGATCTCGGCGATCTCGGCTCGTGCGGCGGCGACGTCGGGCAACCCCAGGTCGGCGCCCATGGCCTCCGCCAGCACGTGCAGCACCCGCACGTCCGGCATGGCGTTGGTCCCGCGCAGCACCTCGGTGAACGGCCGGTTGCGCCCCTCCCAGTCGACGAAGGTGCCGGCCTTCTCCACGGCCGCGGCGACCGGGAGCACCACGTCGGCCCGCTCGGTGACCTCCGAGGCCCGCAGCTCGAGGCTGACCACGAACGGCGCGGCATCGAGGGCCGCCAGGGCCGCGGTCGGGTCGGGCAGGTCGCCCGGGTCGACGCCGCCGACCAGCAGGGCGCGGGTCTCGCCGGTGTGCACCGAGGCCAGGATGCGCGTCGGTGTCGCGGCCCGCCGCTCCGGACAGGTGGTCGACGCCCCAGGCGGTGGCGACGTCCACCCTGGCCGCGGCGTCCGCCAGCGGCCGGCCGCCGGGGAGCAGGGTCGGGAACGCGCCGGCGCCGAGCGCACCGCGCTCGCCGGCCCGGCGCGGCACCCAGGCCAGCCGGGCACCGGTGGCCTCGACCAGCCGGACCGCCGCCGACAGCGCGCCGGGAACCGCCGCGAGTCCCTCGCCGACCAGCACGACCGACCCGGCGCCGAGCAGGTCCTGCTGGGTGCGCAGCCGGTCGAGGACCTGTGCCTCGGCGCCCGGCACCGCCGGGTGCAGCGTCCCGGAGAGCTTCTCCAGGCCGCGGCTCGCGAACGGGGCGACGGCGTGCACCGCGAGGCCCTTGCGGACGGCCTTCCGCAGCCGCAGGAACAGGATGGGCGACTCGTCCTCGGGCTCGAGACCCAGCAGCAGCACCGACGAGGCCTGCTCCAGGTCGTCGTACGTCACGCCCAGACCGGTCCCGGCCACGTGCGCGGCCAGGAAGGACGCCTCCTCGGCCGAGTGCGGTCGGGCCCGGAAGTCGATGTCGTTGGTGCCCAGCACCATCCGGGCCAGCTTGGCGTAGCCGTAGGCGTCCTCGACGGTCGCCCGGCCGCCGACCAGGACGCCGGTGGCGCCCCGCGCCGCAGCCAGCCCGCGGGCCGCGATGTCGAGGGCCTCGGCCCAGGACGTCGGCTCGAGCTCGCCGTCGTCGCCCCGGACCAGCGGGGTGGTCAGGCGGTCCTGCGCGGTGGCGTACTGGAAGGCCCAGCGCCCCTTGTCGCAGTTCCACTCCTCGTTGACCTCGGGGTCGTCGCCGGCGAGCCGGCGCAGGACCTTGCCGCGGCGGTGGTCGGTGCGGATCGCGCAGCCGGACGCGCAGTGCTCGCAGACGCCCGGCGAGGACACCAGGTCGAACGGGCGGGACCGGAACCGGTAGGCCGCACCGGTGAGCGCCCCGACCGGGCAGATCTGCACGGTGTTGCCGGAGAAGTA
This sequence comes from uncultured Actinomycetota bacterium, assembly GCA_963728425.1. Lineage (GTDB taxonomy): Bacteria > Actinomycetota > Actinomycetes > JACCUZ01 > JACCUZ01 > JAVEDA01. The sequence continues at coordinate 177,108 of CAVSKC010000001.1, read as the reverse complement.
GGACTGGAACGGCTCGGACTCGTAGATGCCGACCTGCTGGAGCGCGCCGCGCTCGAGCATCTCGATGAACGGGTCACCGGCCACCTGGCTGGAGAACCGGGTGCAGCGGGCGCACAGCACGCAACGCTCGCGGTCGAGCAGCACCTGGGAGGAGATGTTGATCGGCTTGGGGAAGGTGCGCTTGACGTCGGTGAACCGGCTCTCGCCGCGGCCGTTGCTCATCGCCTGGTTCTGCAGCGGGCACTCGCCGCCCTTGTCGCAGACCGGGCAGTCCAGCGGGTGGTTGATGAGCAGCATCTCCATCACGCCGCGCTGCGCCTTGTCCGCGACCGGCGAGGTGAGCTGGGTCTTGACGACCATGCCGTCGGTGACGGTGGTGGTGCAGGACGCGAGCGGCTTGGGCTGGCCCTGGACCTCCACCAGGCACTGGCGGCAGGCGCCCACCGGGTCGAGCAGCGGGTGGTCGCAGAACCTCGGCACCTGGATGCCGATCAGCTCGGCGGCCCGGATCACCAAGGTGCCCTTGGGCACCCTGATCTCGAAGCCGTCGATGGTCAGGCCGACCAGGTCGTCCCGCTTCTCGACGGCGGCGCCCGGGGCGCTGGTCACGGTCATCGGGTCCTTCCCCCTGCGCCCTGCGCGGCCGACGGCTGGAACAGCGTGGCGGCGGCCGGGTCGAACGGGCAGCCGCCGTGCTCGAAGTGGGCGAGGTACTCGTCCTTGAAGTACTCCAGCGACGAGGTGATGGGGCTGGTCGCCCCGTCACCGAGAGCGCAGAAGGCGCGACCGAGGATGTTGTCGCAGATGTCCTCGAGCTTCTCGAAGTCCTCGGTGTCCCCCTGTCCCTGCTCCAGCCGGCGCAGGATCTGCACCAGCCAGAACGTGCCCTCGCGGCACGGCGTGCACTTGCCGCACGACTCGTGGGCGTAGAACTCGGTCCACCGCAGCACGGCCCGGACGACGCAGGTCGTCTCGTCGAAGATCTGCAGCGCCTTGGTGCCGAGCATCGACTTGGCGCCGGCGATGCCTTCGTAGGACATCGGTACGTCGAGGTGCTCCGCCGTCAGGATCGGCGTCGAGGAGCCGCCTGGCGTCCAGAACTTGAGTTGGTGGCCGGTCCGGACACCGCCGGAAAGGTCCAGCAGCTCGCGCAGCGTGATGCCCATCGGGGCCTCGTACTGACCGGGCCGGTTCACGTGGCCGGACAGCGAGAACAGCGTCATCCCTTTGGAGCGGAACCGCGGCTTGTCCTTGTCCGCGACGTCCTCGCGGGCCTCGGTGCCCATCGCGCGGAACCAGTCGGCCCCGTGGCGCAGGATCGACGGGACGCTGGCGATCGACTCCACGTTGTTGATGACCGTGGGCGACGCGTAGAGCCCGGCGATGGCAGGGAACGGCGGGCGCAGCCGGGGCTGGCCGCGGCGGCCCTCGAGCGAGTCGAGCAGGGCCGTCTCCTCACCGCAGATGTAGGCGCCGGCGCCGGCGTGCACGATGATCTCGAGGTCGATATCCTGACCCGAGGATGTCCTTGCCGGCGTAGCCCGCCTCGTACGCCTCGGCGACCGCCGCCTGCAGCCGGCGCAGGACGTGCACCACCTCGCCGCGGATGTAGATGAACGCGTGCGACGCACGGATGGCGTAGGAGGCGATGACGACGCCCTCCAGCAGCTCGTGCGGGTTGGCCATCATCAGCGGGATGTCCTTGCAGGTGCCCGGCTCGGACTCGTCCGCGTTCACGACCAGGTAGACCGGCTTGTCGCCGCCCTGCGGGATGAACCCCCACTTCATGCCGGTGGCGAAGCCGGCTCCGCCACGCCCACGCAGCTCGGAGTCCTTCACCATCTGGGTCACGTCGCCCGGTGCCTTCTGCAGCGCCGCGCGCAGGCCCTGGTAGCCCTCGTTGCGCTCGTACACGGGCAGCGTCCACGACCGGGGCTCGTCCCAGATCCGGCTGAGGACCGGCGTCAGGGCCATCGTCATGCGTCGCCGTCCTTCTCGGTCGTGGGGGACTTCGGAGCCGAGTGCCGGCCCTCCCGCTCCGCCTCCTGCTGCTCGCGGTAGATCTCCAGCCCCGGCGAGCGTCGCGGGCCCTGCGGCCGGGCCCTCGTCCGCCCGGCCGTCGTAGAAGCCGGCCAGCACCCGGGAGACCTGCTTGAACGTGCACAGCGAGGCGCCGCGGGTGGGGGTGGGCAGGTCGCCGGAGCGCAAACCGTCGACCAGGGCGGTGGCCGACTCGGGCGTCTGGTTGTCGAAGAACTCCCAGTTCACCATCACGACCGGGGCGTAGTCGCAGGCCGCGTTGCACTCGAGGTGCTCGAGGGTGATCGTGCCGTCGTCGGTCGTCTCGTCATGGCCGACGCCGAGGTGGTCCTTGAGGGTGGCGAAGATCTGGTCCCCACCCATGATCGCGCACAACGTGTTGGTGCAGACACCGACCGTGTACTCGCCGTTGGGGCGGCGCTTGTACTGGGTGTAGAACGTCGCGACCGCGGCGACCTCGGCGGCGGTGAGGTCGAGCAGGTCGGCGCAGAACTCGATGCCGTGCGGGCTCACGTAGCCCTCCTCCGACTGCACCAGGTGCAGCAGCGGGAGCAGCGCCGAGCGCGCCTGCGGGTAGCGGGCGACGATCTCCGCGGCGTCGGCCTCGAGCCGAGTGAGGGTCGCGCTGTCGAAGCCGGTAGCCCGGGACGTGTGCTGGCTCAACGGTCCACTCCGCCCATGACCGGGTCGATGGAGGCGATCGCCGCGATGACGTCGGCGACCATGCTGCCCTCGGACATCGCCGGGGCCGACTGCAGGTTGTTGAACGACGGGTCCCGGAAGTGCACCCGGTAGGGCCGGGTTCCGCCGTCGCTGACCAGGTGCACGCCCATCTCGCCCCGCGGCGACTCGATCGCCGTGTAGACCTGGCCGGCCGGCACCCGGAACCCCTCGGTGACCAGCTTGAAGTGGTGGATCAGGGCTTCCATCGACTGGCCCATGATGTGCTTGATGTGGTCGAGGGAGTTGCCGAGGCCGTCGCCGCCCAGTGCGAGCTGCGCCGGCCAGGCGATCTTCTTGTCCTCGACCATCACCGGTCCGGGCTGCAGTCGGTCGAGGCACTGCTCGACGATCTTCAGCGACTCCTTCATCTCCCGGATCCGGATGAGGAAGCGGCCGTACGCGTCGCAGGTCGTCTCGGTCGGCACGTCGAACTCGTAGGTCTCGTACCCGGCGTACGGCTGCGACTTGCGCAGGTCGTGCGGCAGGCCGGTCGCCCGCAGGATCGGGCCGGTGATGCCAAGCGCCATACAGCCGGTGAGGTCGAGGTAACCGACGCCGACGGTGCGGCCCATCCAGATCGCGTTGCCGATCAGCAGGTTCTCCATGTCGGAGAGCCGCTTGGGCATCAGCTTGAGCAGGTCGCGGACCTTGTCGACGGCTCCGTTGGGGAGGTCCTGGGACACGCCACCGGGACGGATGTACGCGTGGTTCATCCGCAGGCCGGTGATCATCTCGAACACGTCGAGGACCAGCTCGCGCTCGCGGAAGCCGAAGGTCATCGGCGTCAGGGCGCCGAGCTCCATGCCGCCGGTGGCCAGTGCCACCAGGTGCGAGGAGATCCGGTTCAGCTCCATCATCATCACCCGGATGACGTTGGCCCGCTCCGGGATCTGGTCCTCGATGTCCAGCAGCCGCTCGATGCCGCGGACGTAGGCGTACTCGTTGAACAGCGGGGCCAGGTAGTCCATCCGGGTCACGAACGTGACGCCCTGGGTCCAGGTGCGGTACTCGCAGTTCTTCTCGATGCCGGTGTGCAGGTAGCCGATGCCCAGCCGGCACTCGGTGACGGTCTCGCCGTCGAGCTCGAGGATGAGCCGGAGCACGCCGTGCGTCGACGGGTGCTGCGGGCCCATGTTGACGACGATCCGCTCCTCGGCCGCCTCGCCGAGACCCTCCGTCAGCGAGTCCCAGTCCTGGCCGGTCACGGTGTAGACCGTGCCCTCGGTCGTCTCGCGAGGGGTACCGGTGGTCGCGTTGGTCGCATCGGTCGTGTCGGTCACGAGTAGGACCTCCGCTCGTCGGGCGGTGGGATTTGCGCGCCCTTGTACTCCACCGGGATGCCACCCAGGGGGTAGTCCTTGCGCTGCGGGTGGCCCGGCCAGTCGTCGGGCATCTCGATCCGGGTCAGGCCGGGGTGACCGTCGAAGATGATCCCGAAGAAGTCGAAGGTCTCCCGCTCGTGCCAGTCGTTGCCCGGGTGGACCGAGACGATGGACGGGATGTGCGGGTCGTCGTCGGGGCAGGTGACCTCGAGGCGCACCCGGCGGTTGTGCGTGATCGACATCAGCGGGTAGACGGCATGCAGCTCGCGACCGGTCTCGTGCGGGTAGTGCGCGCCGGACACGCCCATGCACATCTCGAACCGCAGGGCGGGGTCGTCGCGGAACGCCTGCACCACGCCGACCAGGTGGTCGCGGTGGACGTGGAAGGTGACCTCGTCGCGGTCGACGACGACCCGTTCGACCGCTTGGTCGTACGCCGGGACGAGGTCGGCCAGGCGGTCGGCCGCCTCGTCGAACCAGCCGCCGTACGGCCGCGCCGTGCCACCCGGGAGCTGCACCGGCCGGACCAGGCCGCCGTAGCCGCTCGTGTCGCCGGTGCCGTCGGCGCCGAACATCCCGTGCCGGACCTCGACCGTGTCGCCCTCGACCTGCGGGGCGTGGGTGACGTCTTCCTCGGCACCGGTGTGCTGGATCTCGCTCACCGGAGCAGGCCCTTCATCTGCGCGGTCGGCTTCGCGGTCAGCGCCGCGGTCTCGGCCTCGCGGGCCGCGTTGACGCGGTTGACGCCCAGCGGCGAGGAGCCGATCTGCTCGTGCAGCTTGAGGATCGCGTCGATGAGCATCTCCGGGCGCGGCGGGCAGCCGGGCAGGTAGATGTCGACGGGCACGACGTGGTCGACGCCCTGGACGATGGCGTAGTTGTTGAACATGCCGCCGCTGGACGCGCAGACGCCCATCGAGAGGACCCACTTGGGGTTCGGCATCTGGTCGTAGATCTGGCGCAGCACCGGGGCCATCTTCTGGCTCACCCGGCCGGCCACGATCATCAGGTCGGCCTGGCGCGGGGAGGCGCGGAAGACCTCCATGCCGAACCTGGCCAGGTCGTAGCGGGGGCCGCCGGAGGCCATCATCTCGATCGCGCAGCACGCGAGTCCGAACGTGGCCGGCCACAACGAGCCCTTGCGCATGTAGCCCGCAAGCTTCTCGACGCTGGTCAGCAGCACTCCGCTGGGGAGCTTCTCCTCGATGCCCATCAGGCGGTCACCTCCTTCGCTCGCACGCGCGTCAGTCCCACTCGAGCCCGCCGCGGCGCCACACGTATGCGTAGGCGGCCAGCAGGGTCAGGATGAACAGGACCATCTCGACCAGCCCGAAGATGCCGAGCGAGTCGAACGCCACGGCCCACGGGTAGAGAAAGACGATCTCGATGTCGAAGACGATGAACAGCATCGCTGTGAGGTAGTACTTCACCGGGAAGCGGCCGCCGCCCACCGGCTGGGGGGTCGGTTCGATACCGCACTCGTAGGCGTCCAGCTTGGCCCGGTTGAACCGCTTGGGCCCGGTGAGCGCGCCGGCGCCGATGGAGAACACGGCGAACCCGAACGACAGGGCAGCGAGCACGAGGATCGGGGCGTAGGAATGCACTGCCTATGTCACTCCCCTCTTCGCTCCAGCCCGGGCGGCCGGCGACCGGGCTTGCCATCCTAGGAGCGCTCCGGAGGGTCGCTCCACGCGGGTCGGCACGGGCCTCACGCCGCCGGAGCCAGTCGCGACAGCGCGTTGATGACCTTGTCCATGGCGTCCCCGCCGCGCGGGTCGGTGAGGTTCGCCATCAGCTTGAGCACGAAGCGCATGAGCACCGGGTGCGGCAGGCCGTGCCGGGTCGCCAGCTTCATCACCCGGTCGTCGCCGATCGCCTTCACGAACAGCCGGCCGACCGTGTAGTAGCCGCCGTAGGTCTGCTTGAGCGTCTGGGGATAGGCCTGCAACGCGCGCTCGCGGGCGTCGGCGGTCGGCCGGGCCAGCGCCTGGCCGATGACCTGCGCAGCGATCTCGCCGGACTCCATCGCGTACGCGATGCCCTCGCCGTTGAACGGGTTGACCATGCCGCCCGAGTCCCCCACCAGCAGCATGCCGTCGGCGTAGTGCGGCTGGCGGTTGAAGCCCATCGGCAGCGCAGCACCGCGCACCGGCTGGGTGCGGTTCTCGTCCCGGAAGCCCCACTCCTCCGGCGTCTGGTCCAGCCAGCGCTTGAGCAGGTCCTTGTAGTCGACCTTGCCCCACGCCGTACTGGTGTTGAGGATGCCGAGCCCGACGTTCGAGGTGCCGTCGCCGACGCCGAAGATCCAGCCGTAGCCGGGCAGCAGACGCTCTCTGCCATCGTCGCCGCGGTCCCACAGCTCCAGCCAGGACTCGAGCCAGTCGTCGTCGTGCCGGGGGCTGCGGTAGTAGGTGCGCACCGCCACGCCCATCGGCCGGTCGTCGCGCTTCTCCAGCCCCATCGCCAGCGACAGCCGGCTGGAGTTGCCGTCCGCGGCCACGACCAGTGGTGCCGAGTAGGTGACCGCACCGTTCTCGCCCTTGGTGGTCACCCCGGTGATCCGGCCGGCCTTGTCCAGCACCGGGCCGGTGACTGTGGTGTTCTCCCGCAGCACCGCGCCGGACTTGACCGCCTGGCGGGCCAGCAGGTCGTCGAAGTCGCTGCGCGGCCGGACCAGGCCGTACGCCGGGTAGCTCGCGAGCTCCGGCCACGGGATCTCCAGCCGCATGCCGCCGCCGATGATCCGCAGCCCCTTGTTGTGCAGCCAGCCGGCCTGCTCGGAGGTGTCGATGCCCATCGACACCAGCGACCGGACGGCGCGCGGAGTGAGGCCGTCGCCGCAGACCTTCTCCCGCGGGAACGAGGTCTTCTCCAGCAGCAGCACGTCGTGGCCGGCCCGGGCCAGGTGGTGCGCTGTCGCGGAGCCGGCAGGTCCGGCACCGACGACGATGACGTCGGCGTCTCGGCTCGCTGCAGGCTGCACGGTGGCCACCTCTACGGACGGGTCTGGGTGCGCTTGTGAATTGATTCACGAGGGCGGAGCGGCGCCAGTCTACGGGTCCGGACCGGGACCTGCCGAGGGGCCCGTCCAGCGGACGGGCCCCTCGGATCGTGCGTCGGAACACTCAGTTCTTGAAGGCGTCCTTCACGTTCTCGCCGGCCTGCTTGAGGTTGGCCTCGGTCTGGTCCCGCTTGCCCTCGCGGCGCAGCTCGTCGTCGCCGGTCGCGCCACCGATGCGCTCCTTGGCGTCTCCGGCGATCTCCTCGACCTTGTTCTTGGTCTTGTCGTCGGCACCCATGGGGGCCTCCCGTTCCTCATCGACGTCAGGGTCGCTTGCTGGTCAACCCCTAGCCGCGACTACGGCGCCGAAACCACCTCATGGCTTGTGCGCGCGGTGCAGGGCCACGATGCCGCCGGTGAGGTTGCGCCAGCCGACGCCCGTCCACCCGCTGGCCGCCACCCGGCGGGACAGCGCCGGCTGGTCCGGCCAGGCCCGGATCGACTCGGCCAGGTAGACGTAGGCCTCCGGGTTGCTGGACACCCGTCGGGCCACCGAGGGCAACGCCCGCATCAGGTACTCGGTGTAGACCGTCCGGAACGGCGCCCAGGTCGGGTGGCTGAACTCGCAGACCACCAGCCGCCCGCCCGGCTTGGTCACCCGGGCCATCTCGGTGAGCGCCGCGTCGACGTCGGAGACGTTGCGCAGCCCGAACGAGATCGTGACGGCGTCGAACGCGGCGTCGGCGAACGGCAGCCGCAGCGCGTCACCGGCCAGCAGGTCGAGCCCGGGGTGTGCGCGCTTGCCGACCCGGAGCATGCCCAGGGAGAAGTCGGCCGCCACCACCTGCGCCCCGGCGGCGGCAAAGGGCAGCGACGAGGACCCGGTGCCGGCGGCCAGGTCCAGCACGCGCTCGCCCGGTCGCGCCGCCACGGCCTGCGCCACGGCCCGGCGCCAGAGCCGGGTCTGGCCCAGAGACAGGACGTCGTTGGTGAGGTCGTAGCGCTCGGCGACGTCGTCGAACATGGCCGCAACCTCGTGCGGCTGCTTGTCCAGGTCGGCGACGTGCTGGTCGGCTCTGGTCACTGCCCCAGCATGCCTACGGGAGCTCGCGACGGTTGAGGCGGGTGGCGAGGTACGCCCCGGCGATCACCGAGCCGAACAACCCGACCACGCCGAGAACGGCGACCAGGATCACGAGCAGGCTCATGGGGTGCCCTCCGTGGAGATGACTGGCTCGGGCACCGGCTGGCTGGGGTCTGCGTTGCCGCCGACGGCCACCAACATCGACGCTCCAAGCACGAGCGCGACGACCGGCAGGGCGGTCAGCACCGTGGCGATCCCCTTCTCACGGCGGGTCCACCGGGTCGACCCCCACACCAGCACGATGCCCACCAACGGGCCGACGACGGGCAGGACGAACGTGCCCACCGTCAGGGCGAGCACCGCGATCACTTCGAGCACTCCCCATGGACTTGGCGGGCGGCTCGGCGCCGCCATCGGGGTGGCGCGCTCGGGCTGCGCGGCCGCGACGATGTCCTCGGGCGAGCCCAGCTCGTGCAGGAGGTTCAGCACGTCGGCGTCGGTGGCAGCCGGCGGCAGGCCGCTCTGCAGGTGGCTGCGCAGCTCGGCCAGCAGCTCATCACGGTCCTGCGGCGGCAGGGCATACGCAGCTCGGTCGAGGCGCACCAGGTAGTCCTCGGCGAGCGGGGGCAGGGTCGTGTTCATGCCGTCCCCGTCGCGAGGATGTGGTCGACCGTGTCACGGAAGCGACGCCACTCGGTGGTGAAGTCGCCGAGCGCCCGGTGGCCCTGCTCGGTGATCGCGTAGTACTTCCGCGGCGGCCCGCCCGAGTCCGAGTCGCGCCAGGTGCTGGCGACCCGGCCGTCCTTCTGCAACCGGGACAGGAGCGGGTACACCGTCCCCTCACCGGTCACCATGCCGTCCATCGCGCCGAGGCTGCGGACCAGGTCGAAGCCGTAGCGCTCCTCATGGGCCAGCAGGCCGAGCACGCAGTACTCCAGGGCTCCGCGCCGGAGCTGGCTGAGCACGTCGGCGGTGACTACCACGGTTCACAAGGTACCTCGGGCAGCCAGGTAGTACAACGGGTGCTCGCTGTTGCTCAGGTGGTGGGTTGCCCGCCCTGTCCGTCCCGCTCCCGGTCGGACGGGTCGATCCCGGGCCGGTCGGCGCTGAGGCCCTGCTCGCGCTCGACGTCCTGGTCGTGGCTCACCGGCCGGGTCGCCTCCCGCTCGGCCATCGCGTCGCCGTCCTGCTGCGCGCGGTCGGCCTCGCGCGGGTCCTCGCCGTCGGCCGGGTAGACCCACCGGTCCTCGCTGCTCGTCATGACCTGGACCTACCCTGGGTAGGGAGCAGCCATGCCGGCCCTGTCGATCACCGCGTCCGACCCGCACGTCTACGACGTCGTCCTGACCCACGACTCCGGGGCCACCACGCACCACTGCGTGACGGTGCCCGAGTCGCTGATGGCCGAGCTGGGTCTCTCGGCCGCGCAGGAGCCGCTGCTGGTGCGGGCCTCGCTGACCTACCTGATGGAGCGCGCGCCCGCCGCCGTGCCGGAACGGTTCGACCTCGACGAGATCGGCCGGGCGGTGCCCGAGTACGCCGAGGAGATCCTGGACCGGCTCTAGCGGGTGCCGGCGCCCGACGTACGCTCGTCCGTCATGAGCACGGTGTCCGGCCAGGCCGTCCCGGCGTCGGCCCGCGAGCACCGGACCGTGCGGTCCCAGCCGGTCGACCTCGTCGGCACCCTGCTGCAGCGCCTCCCGCACGCCGGTGACGCGCTCGCCTGGGTCCGCGACGGGCAGGGCCTGGTGGGCTGGGGGGAGGCGGCCCGACTCGAGATCTCCGGCCCGGACCGCTTCGCCCGGGCCCGGGACTGGTGGCGCGAGCTCGTCGCGCACGCGGACGTGGACGACGAGGTCGGGGTCCCCGGCAGCGGGTTGGTCGCCTTCGGCTCGTTCGCCTTCCGCGACGACGAGCCGTCGCTGCTCGTCGTCCCCGAGGTCGTGCTGGGACGCCGCGACGGGCAGACCTGGCTGACCACGATCGGCGACCCGCCCCGGCTGGCGGCGCCCGAGCCGGTGCGGGCGACCCGCGGTCTGCGCTACGCCCAGGGCGACGTCCCGGTCACCGGCTTCCGCGCGGCGGTCGCGACGGCGGTGGCCACGATCGCCGCGGGCCACCTGGAGAAGGTCGTGCTCGCCCACGACCTGCTGGCGGTCGCCGAGGACGACATCGACGTCCGCGCGGTGTTGGCCGGGCTGGCCGCGGGCAATCCCGACTGCTGGTCCTTCGCGGTCGGCGGGCTGGTGGGTGCGTCGCCGGAGCTGCTGGTGCGCCGCACCGGTGACCGGGTCGTCTCCCGGGTCCTTGCCGGTACGACGGCGCGCGGCGGCGACCCGGCCGACGACCAGTCGCGGGTGGACGCCCTGCTGCACTCGGCCAAGGACCAGGAGGAGCACCGGTACGCGGTGGAGTCGCTGGTCGAGGCCCTGGTGCCGCACGTGCGCGACCTCGACGTGCCGACGATCCCGCACGTGCTCGAGCTGTCCAACGTCACGCACCTCGCGACCGACGTGACGGCCACCGTGCAGGACGGTTCGGACGTGCTCGACCTGCTCGGTGCACTGCACCCGACGGCGGCTGTCGGTGGCACCCCGCGGCCGGCCGCCCTCGAGCTGCTGGGCGACCTCGAGACCATGAACCGCGGCCGCTACACCGGGCCGGTCGGCTGGGTCGACGCCCGCGGCGACGGCGAGTGGTGCATCGCGCTGCGCTGCGCCCAGCTGGACGGCAGGACCGCGCGGCTGTTCGCCGGTTGCGGCATCGTCGCGGGCTCGGACCCCGACGACGAGGTGCTCGAGGCGCAGGCCAAGCTGGTGCCAGTGCGCGACGCACTCGAGGGCGTCAGCCGGGACCCTCGCAACGCCTGAGCGCCAGGAGGGAACGATGAAAAGCAGGGAGGCGCCAACTTCGGAGCCGTCGGTGCCGCGATGTGCGGCCTGTAGATCCCACCGCCACACCTGACGATTGACCCGCGACGGTCAGGTGCAGACGTCCAGCAGGAGTGTCCGCCACCGCCGCGGGTTCCTCCAGCAGGCCGTAGTGGCCGCCCGGCAGGGCGACCACGCGCGCCGTCGGGAGCCGCTGCAGATCGCGCCGGACCGCCTCGACGTGAACGGCCGTGGCGGCCGCCAGCTCCGGGGTGGGCTGGTCCCGGCGGTCGGCAAACCCGGTGACGGTAGGGCAGGCGGCCCGGGCGTAGCGAGTGAGCAGGTCGAGGTCGCGCAGTCCCCGGGCCACCGCGAGGTAGTGCGCAGCCGGTGGCCGCCGGCTCCACGGCCGTCAGGACCGACAGCGAACCCACGGCGGAGGAAGTCGACCGGGACGACGTCGGTCGGCACGCCGGCAGCCGCCAGCTCCTGCTGGTCCGCAGCGATCTCCGCCGCCATCCAGTCCGCGTCGCCGACGTCGGGCCAGGGGTCCTCCTCCGCTTCCGCCTCCCATACCGCCCGCAGCGCGGCCGGGGTGTCGGGGTGCGCGAAGCCCGTCCCGTCGATGTTCACCGCGACGCGGTAGCTCCCCGGCCGGTCGGCGGCGAGGGCCACGGCGAGCATGCCGCCGTAGGAGTGCCCGACGACGGCGGGCGTCCGCAGGTCGAGCGTGCTCCGCACCGCGTCGACCGCCGCCATGTCGCCGTCGAACGAGTGCGGTCAGGAACCGTCGAGCGGCCGTGCCCGGGCAGGTCGACGAGGACCAGCCGGAACTGGTCGCGCACCAACGCGGACCACCCGGTCCCAGGAGAGCGAGGTTGGTGCCCAGCCCGTGCAGCAGCAGGACGTCCGGACCGGCACCACCCAGGTCGCGGACGGCGACGTCCTGACCGTCCAGGTGGACCACGACCTCGTTCATGCCCGGAAGGTCCAGGCGATCAGGCGGGTCAACGGCTCCGGCGTGCCGCCGGCCGCGGTGTAGGCGCGGACCGCGGCCGGGTTGTCGTCGTCGGTGAGCACCCACATGCCATAGCAGCCCGCGTCCCGGGCCAGGTCGGCCAGCGCCGGACCAGCGCCCGGCCGATGCCGCGACCGCGCGCCGCGTCGTCCACGGCGAGCTCGTAGAGGAACATCTCGGTTCCCTTGTCCGGGTGGGTGGTCTCGACGCCGGTGACCATCCCGACCGGCCGCTCACCGTCGTACGCCACCAGGAGGTGGTGGCCCGGCTCGGCCAGGAACCGCGCCGTCGCGTCCGGTCGCGCGGGGCCGTCGAAGAGGTGCTCCGCGGCGACCACCAGTGCATCGTCGCCCGGTCCGAGTCGACGGATCTCGGTCATGCCAGCGCCTCCGCCACAGCGGCACTCAGGCGGGCGTGCAGGTCGCGGCCGCGGGCCCGGTCGGTGCGCACCTCGACCACCCGCAGGCCGGAGGGAGGCTCGAGCTGTTCGGCCAAGTCCTCCAGCGAGCCCACCAGGCTGTGCGGGGTGGCCGTGGCCGCGCAGAGCGCAGCGAGGTCGGCGCCGTGCGGGGTGCCGAAGACCCGCTCGAACACCGCGGCGTGCTCGGGCGCGCCCTGCTCGAGCAGGGTGAACAGGCCGCCGCCGTCGTCGTTGACGACCACGATCGTGAGGTCGGGCCGCGGCTCGCCCGGCCCGATCACCAGCCCGGTGCTGTCGTGCAGGAACGTCAGGTCACCCATCAGCGCGTACGCCGGTCCGCCGCCGTGCGCGAGAGCGGCGCCGACCGCTGTCGACACCGTGCCGTCGATGCCGGAGGCGCCGCGGTTGGCGAGCACCAGCGGCGGGTCGACCCACGGCTCGGCCAGGTCCAGGTCGCGGATGCTGCTCGACGAGCCGGCAACCAGCAGCCCGTCGGCGCGGCACCGACGCGGCCAGCAGCCGGGCCACCGACGAGGCCGGTGAGCGGCTCGGCCGCGAGCACCCGGTCGACCGCATCGCCGGCGGCGCGGTCGGCGTCCTGCCAGCGGCGCAGCCACGCGGGGTCCGGGGTCGCCGATGACGTCCGGGGTGCGCGGGTCGTCGCGGAGCCGGAGCACCTCGAGGTCGGTGCGAGCGAGCAGACGGGTCACCGGCCGGGACAGGGTGGGCCGGCCGGCCACGATCACTCGCTGGACGTCGTCGCCGAGGTGGCCGAGCAGCAGCCGGTAGGCGGCCAGCGCGTTCGGCCCGGCCCGGTGCCCGGACGACGGCTCCGCGAGCAGCGGCCAGCCGCCCGCCTCGGCCAGCCCGCGGGCGTCGGCCAGCGCCTGGTCCCCGGCCACCACGACGGTGCTGGCCTCCGGCGACGACGGTCGGCGTAGCCCCAGAGCAGCCGGCCGCCCTTGTCCAGCCGGTCGATCTCGGCGTCCAGGGGCTCGCACCCAGGACGCGTCCCGTCCGGCACCAGCGGCTCGCGGAGCGCGACGTTGAGGTGCACCGGGCCGCCCTGCCCCTCGGCGAGGGCGCGGTCGACCACGCCGCGCCAGCCGGCCACCGACGCGCCTGCGTCGGCCGAGAGTCGTGGAACCAGCGCACCGAGTCGCCGTACAGCCCGACCTGGTCGATGGTCTGGTTGGCGCCGGTGCCGCGCATCTCGGCCGGCCGGTCCGCGGTCAGCACGACCAGCCGGACCCGTGAGTAGTCGGCCTCGACGACCGCGGGGTGCAGGTTGACCGCGGCCGTGCCCGACGTCGTCACCACCGGCACCGGCAGGCCGGAGGCCTTGGCCAGGCCGAGGGCGAGGAAGCCCGCCGTCCGCTCGTCGATCCGGACGTGCAGCCGCAGCCGGCCGTCGCGGTCGGCCTCGTGCAGCGCGAACGACAGCGGGGCGTTGCGCGACCCGGGGCAGAGCACGGCCTCGCGGACCCCGCCGCGCACCAGCTCGTCGACGAGCACGGTCGCCAGCGCCGTCGACGGGTTCACGGCCGGGACCCTAGCCGCGCCTCGACGGCTCGCAGCCGGCCCAGCCAGCGATCCGTCGGTCTCCGGGTCGGCCGCCACGGCCGCGGCGGCGTCGGGCACCGGCCGGACGACGGGGAGCTCCCCGTCGACGACCCGCAGCGGCGCCGTGGTCACGTCGCCGGCCAGCAGCTGCAGCGTCGCCAGCCCGCAGGCGTACGGCAGCTCGGGCAGGGCTGCGGCCAGCGCGATCCCGGCGGCGATGCCGACCGAGGACTCCAGGGCCGAGGACACGACCACCGGCAGGCCGATCTGCTCGGCGATCCGCAGGCAGGCCGCGACGCCACCGAGCGGCTGCACCTTGAGGACGGCGATGTCGGCCGCGTCCAGCCGGACGACCCGCAGCGGGTCCTCGGCCCGGCGGATCGACTCGTCGGCGGCAACCGGCACGTCGACGCGGCGGCGCACCGCCGCGAGCTCCTCGACCGTGCGGCAGGGCTGCTCGACGTACTCGAGGCCGCGACCCGGTCGAGCAGCCGCACCATCCGCACGGCGGTGTCGACGTCCCAGCCGCCGTTGGCGTCGACCCGCACCCGGCCGGCGGGGCCGAGGGCGTCGCGGACGGCCTCGACCCGGGCCAGGTCGTCCGCCTCGGTCTGGCCCGGCTCGGCCACCTTGACCTTGGCGGTGCGGCAGCCGGCGGAGGCCTGCACGATCTGCACGGCATGCTCGGGGCCGACCGCAGGGACCGTCACGTTCACGGGGACCGACGTACGGACCGGGGCGGGCCAGCCGACCTCCGCGGCCTCGCGGGCGGCGGCCAGCCACGGCACGCCCTCGGCGTCGTCGTAGTCCCAGAACGGTGACCACTCGCCCCAGCCGGCTGCGCCGCGGAGCAGCACGCCCTCGCGCACGTCGATGCCGCGGAACCTGGTGCGCATCGGGATCGAGAAGACCAGGGCCTCGGGCTCAGCCACTGCTGGCCTCCGCCCGGCGGGCGACGGCGCGCAACAGCTCGCGGCGGACCAGCCCGCTGCCCCAGCCGACCGCGAGCCAGTACGCCCGGAAGGCGCGCCTGGCCCGCGGCCCAGTGGCCTGCACCCGGGTGTCGGTGCTGAGGGTCGTGGTCCCCGCGACGCCGCCCACCAGCCGGAAGTCGGTGGCGATCCGGACCCAGCCGTCCGGCAGCGGTCGCTGCAGCTCGGCAACGGTGGCAGCCCGCAGGACCGGCAGGTCGGCAGAGGAGTAGCGCAGCCGGACCGGAGCGACCAGCCCGAGCAGCAGCTGCCGTGGTGCCTGCCGGCTGATCTCGCCCGGCGGCAGCGCCTCGACCACGCTGCGCTCCGACGGCTCTGGCGTCCCGCGACCGAAGGTCCGGGCCCGCATCAGCGCCCGGGTGACAGGCAGGTCGCTCATCGGAGTGGCGAGCAAGGCGGCCCAGACCGCGTCGAGGTCGGCGGCCACTCGTCGCTGGTGGTGCTCGGCGACGTCCCAGGCGGGCATCGCCTGGTCGAGCAGCGTGCCGGGCCCGTCCGCCATGCGCCTATCCTCGCCGATGTGATCTCGGAGCTCTTCGACAGTGCAGCCTGGGCTCCGGTCGAGGGGTTCGAGCTGACCGACGTGACCTACCACCGGTCCGTCGTCGAGGGGCCGGCCGGTGGCACGGTGCGGATCGCCTTCGACCGGCCCGAGGTGCGCAACGCGTTCCGCCCGCACACGGTCGACGAGCTCTACCGGGTGCTCGACCACGCCCGGATGACGCCGGACGTCGGCTGCGTGCTGCTCACCGGCAACGGGCCGTCGGCCAAGGACGGCGGCCGGGCGTTCTGCTCCGGCGGCGACCAGCGGATCCGCGGCCGCAGCGGCTACCAGTACGCCGACGGCGAGACCGCCGACACCGTCGATCGGGCCCGGGTCAAGGCGGCCGGCGGCCGGCTGCACATCCTCGAGGTGCAGCGCCTGATCCGCACCATGCCCAAGGTCGTCGTCGCCGTCGTCAACGGCTGGGCCGCCGGAGGTGGGCACTCGCTGCACGTCGTGTGCGACCTGACGATCGCCAGCCGCGAGCACGCGCGGTTCAAGCAGACCGACGCCGACGTCGGGTCCTTCGACGGCGGCTACGGGTCGGCGTACCTGGCGAAGATGGTGGGCCAGAAGAACGCCCGCGAGATCTTCTTCCTCGGCCGCACCTACACCGCCGAGGACATGCACCGGATGGGCGCGGTGAACATCGTGGCCGACCACGCGTCGCTGGAGGCGGTCGCGCTCGAGGTGGCCGCCGAGGTCAACAGCAAGAGCCCGACCGCCCAGCGGATGCTGAAGTTCGCCTTCAACCTGGTGGACGACGGGCTGATGGGGCAACAGGTCTTCGCGGGCGAGGCGACCCGGCTGGCCTACATGACCGACGAGGCGGTCGAGGGACGGGACGCGTTCCTGGAGAAGCGGCCGCCGGACTGGTCGAGCTACCCCTGGTACTACTGAGCCCATGACCACCGTCACGCTGCGGCAGCTGACCGACGAGGAGTACGCCGGCTACCGGGCCCGGGCGGTATCCCCGTACGCCGACGAGCTGGTGCGGTCCCGCGGGCTCTCCCCCGAGGAGGCGGAGAAGCAGTCGGCCAGCACCTTCCCCGCGACGGTGGCCGACGTCCTGGTCGACGAGGGCGCCTCGATCTCCCGGGTCCTGACCGGTGACGAGCCGGTGGGCTGGCTGTGGCTCGCCCCGGCAGGGGCCGACAGCCTGTTCGTGTACGACATCGAGATCGACGAGCCGCACCGCGGGCGTGGCCTGGGCCGGGCGACGATGCTCGCTGCCGAGGACGTGGCCCGGGCCGCGGGCCATCGGTTCGTGCGCCTCAACGTCTTCGGGTGGAACACCAGCGCCCAGGCGCTCTACCGATCGCTGGGCTACCGGACCGACACCATCCAGAAGAGCAAACCGCTCGAGGAGCCGACCTGAGCCGCGAGCTGCGCGGGCTCAGCGCCCCGACCGGCGAGGCTGTCCTGACCACGGTGGTGCCTGCCCTGGCCGCTGCCCTGGACGGCGCGGGGCCGGCCCTGCTGCCACTGCCGACCGGCGGTGGCCGAGGAGCCGTGCTTGCGGCGCTCGACCCGGCGCAACCGCTCGAGCGCGACGACGTGGCGCTGGTCGTGCCGACGTCGGGCTCGACCGGCGAGCCGAAGGGAGCGATGCTCACCGCCGCCGCGCTGCGCCACTCGGCGCGGGCGACGCACGACCGGCTCGGCGGCCCCGGCCAGTGGCTGCTTGCGCTGCCAGTCACCCACGTGGCCGGGCTCACCGTGCTGGTGCGCTCGCTCGAGGCTCGCACCCGGCCGGAGGTCCTCGACCTCTATGGCGGCTTCTCGGTGGCGGCGTTCGCCGCCGCGACGGCGCGGCTGGCGCCGGGAGTCCGGCACTACACGTCGCTGGTACCGACCCAGCTGCGCCGGCTGCTCGACGCCGGGGCGGACCTCTCGACGTACGACGGTGTGCTGGTCGGCGGGGCGGCGCTGGCCCCGACGTTGCACCGCACGGCAGTCGAGGCGGGGGTGCGCGTCGTGACGACGTACGGGATGTCGGAGACCTGCGGCGGGTGTGTCTACGACGGCGAGCCGCTGGACGGCGTGACGGTGCGGTTGCGCGACGACGGCCGGGTCGAGCTCGGTGGTCCGGTGGTGTTCGCCGGGTACCGGTTGCGGCCCGACCTCACCGCGGCCGCCCTGGTGGACGGCCGGCACGTGACGCAGGACCTCGGCCGGTGGAGTGCCGACGGGCGGCTCGAGGTGCTGGGCCGGGCCGACGACGTGATCGTCTCCGGTGGCGTGAACGTGCCCGCCGCGCTGGTGGAGCGGGTCGTCGCGGGGCACCCCGGTGTGGTCGCGTGCGCGGTGGTCGGGCGGCCCGACCCGGAGTGGGGTGAGCGGGTGGTGGCGGTCGTGCAGCCGGTGGACTGGTCGTCGGCGCCTGACGTCGAGTCGCTGCGGGCGTTCGCGGCCGACGCCCTCGAGCCGGCCGCCCTGCCCCGCGAGGTTGTGACGCTCGGGCTGCTGCCGGTCCTGGACTCGGGCAAGCCGGACAAGGTCGCGGTGCGTACGCTCCTGCGCGACCGCTCGTGACCTGCCGCCCTGCCGACCCAGCTCCCGGAGGACCGACCGCCGATGGCCACGCCCGCCCAGTGGCTCGAGGGCGCCCGCCCACGCACCCTGCCCGCGGCCGTCGCGCCGGTCGCCGCCGGCACCGGCGCCGCCGCTGCCGTCGACGGCCTCTGTGTGAGCCACGCCCTGCTCGCGCTGCTGGTCGCGGTCTCGCTGCAGGTCGCGGTGAACTATGCCAACGACTACAGCGACGGGGTGCGCGGCACCGACGCCGACCGGGTCGGCCCGCTGCGACTGGTCGGCTCGGGCGTTGCGGCGCCCGCCGCGGTGCGCCGGGCCGCGGTGCTCTCGTTCCTCGTGGCTGCTGCCGCCGGCCTGGTGCTGGCGCTGCTCGTCGCCTGGTGGCTGGTGCTGGTGGGTGCCGCCTGCATGGTCGCCGCCTGGTACTACACCGGCGGCCGGTCGCCCTACGGCTACCGCGGCCTGGGCGAGATCTCCGTGTTCGTCTTCTTCGGGCTGGTGGCGACGGCCGGCACGACCTACGTGCAGGCCCGCGAGGTCACCGCCGCGTCGGTGCTCGCCGGGGTCGGCTGCGGCGCCCTGGCCTGCGCGATCCTGGTCGCCAACAACCTGCGGGACATCCCGACCGACACTGCAACAGGCAAGCGGACCCTCGCGGTCCGGCTCGGGGACCGGCGGACCCGGCTGCTCTACGTGGGGCTCGTCTTCACGGCGTACGCGGTCGTGGTTCTGATCGCCCTCGACCACCTCCTGGTGATCGTCACGCTCGGCACCGCCCTGCCCGCCGTGCGGCCGACGCTGGGTGTGGTCTTCGGTGCCCGGGGACGCGACCTGGTGCCGGTGCTCAAGGAGACCGGCCTGCTCCTTCTCGTGTACGGCGTGGTGCTCGGCGTCACGCTCGCGCTGTCCTGAACCAGGTCTTCGGCGGCTGTCGATCCGGCCCGGTGCCCTTCGTCGGAGGGGTGGAGGGCGCACCGGGCGCCCTTCGGGAGGAGAGACCGATGAGCAAGTACATCTTCCTGTACCGCGGTCCGGCGACGCCGATGGAGAGCTTCACCGAGGAGCAGAGCGCCGAGCAGATGCGCGCCTGGGGCGAGTGGGGCGAGCGCGCGGGGGCTGCCCTGACCGACTTCGGGTCGCCGTTCGGTGCGCGTACGTCGGTCGGCGACGACGGGTCGACCCCGGCTCCCAGCGACCTGAACGGCTACACGATCGTGGAGGCGGAGAGCCTCGACGCCGCCCGCGGGCTCACCGAGAAGCACCCGTTCCTGTCCGAGGGCAACGGCCGGCACGCGGTGGAGATCTTCGAGCTCCTGCCGATGTAGGGGCTCGCGCGTCGGCACCGGGCAGCGCTCTGCTCGGTGCCGACGCGCTCGGGCCCGAGACGTTCATCCCACCGATGAACCGCACCCGCGAACACCGTTCCCGCGGGAACGTCGTGGCTGACTCCCAGACACATTTGCGACTGATGCGGCACCACAAGCGTTGAGCTCGTCTCATCAGGCGCGTTGGCACCAGATGTGTCCAGGAGTCAGCGAGGGGTCGCGGCGAGGTCGAGTAGTGCTGGTTCCGTGCGGTCGCGTCAGCCGCCGGGGCGCCCGGGAAGGGCACTCCTGTTCGGCAGAGGTCGTAGTCTCCGAGGAGTCAGCGAACGCAGCGGGAGGCCGAGTGCAGCCCATCGTCTTCCCGGGACAGTACGAAGACGCCTCCGGGACGGAGCCCGTCGAGTGGCGCATCGTCCCGTCCAGTCGGCCTGGTTGGGATCGACGGTTCGAGATCCATGCGGAGATCCGAGGCGTGCACGTCTGGGGAGCCGATTTCGACGGACTAGATGCCGAAGGCACCGCAGACGCCGGATCACGGCTGGCTCTCAATCAAGTCGATGAGCTGTCGAACTGCGTGCTGAGTGGCGATCTCCCTTGCACCGTGACTGTGTCGGGGGTGACTCGACCGAGCACGATCCGATTCGTCTTGGACCTAAGCCCTCCTCTGGATCCAAGCCTGGCGAACCTGACCCTTGCGTGTGAGATCGACGGAGCGACGTACGCCGTCTCCGGCACCTGGTTCGAGGACGGCCTGCTCCGGCTAGAGCGGTCCTTCCCTCCCGACCATCAGTTGGTCGCGTGCCTGACCTGCCTCTACTCGGACTACCCACCGGGCGGACACGGGTTGACCGGTATGCAGTGCCACCGCGACGCGAAGACTCAGTACCTCGCCGTCCGCACGAAGGCGGACTACTGGGGCGTCCCGGTGACGGAAGACGTCCCCGAGACCTACCTCTGCGACGAGTACGAGCGCCGTGTTCCTGGGACCGGCTATCGGGGCTAACTGAGGCGTTTACCTGGCCGGCCCCGAGTAGTTCCCTTGAGGCTTGGCGGAACGGAGGTGGTCCGTGCAGTCGACGTGGAGCCTGCCATGGCGATCCGATCGAGAATTCGGCGAAGCGGGAATTTTCGGGCGCCAGGCCATCACGCTGATGTCGCTGGCCCTGTTGGTCGCGGCCGGCCTGCTGCTTGGCCTGGAGAACCTCGGCGTTCGGCTCGCGTGGTACGCGTTCCAGATCGGCGCCTGCTGGATCGCTCGGGTTGATCTGCCAGGTGCAGCGCGTGGGGGCACGTAGGGGCACCTACCGTGCTATCGGGGGCTGCTTCGAGCTGCGCAGAACTTTCAGTGTCTTCAACAGATTCCGCTCGAACATCTGCCGCCCGAAGAGCGCAACCATCGGGTAGAAGATCCATCCTCTGCCCTTGAAGCGTCGTTCGAGGACGACCCGGACGTGACTGCCGCCGTCGCGCGGCTCCGCGGTCAACGTCCAGGTGCCACCGGGCTGCCACACGTTGGAGTCCTGCGTGGTACCCACGACGCTGTTGCCGGCCCAGTCGTAACGCTCACGCGCCCAGACGGATGGGCTGCCCTCGGTCGCTTCGGCCCAGTTCTCGCCGTGATCGTGGAGGCGCCAGAACTCGCGCGAGATGTTCGGCCACCACTCCGGTCGCCGCTCGCTGAAATCGATCGCAGCCGCTAGCACCCGTTCGGCCGGAACATCGGAATCCAAGTCAACGACAACACGCGGCATGGCTTAGCACTACCCCGCCGGGGCTGGGCCCATGTCACCGGGGACGTACGCATGCACAGCAGCGGGCGGGCCAGGATCTGTGGGTCCGTGTCGGCGTAGATGGTTGACTCTGCGGAGAAGGGAGCCGCCGTGGGCGTGGTCAATGTGGAGATGGCGCGGGCGTGGGACGGCCCGGAAGGTGAACAGTGGGCCACCCACGCGACGAGCTACGAGCGCGCGAATGGTCACAATGGCGGCGGTTCCTCGAACTGGTCCCGATATCAGGTGCTGCGACCGGCGTTGACCTGTCATCGGCCATGTTGGCGGTGGCTCGCTCGCGCGGAGCGCAAGAGGGGTTGACGAACGTCCGATTCGAGCGAGCGGACGCGCAGGTGCATCCTTTCGACCGGGCGGCGGTCGACCTGGAAGTGCTCAACCGGCACGCCACCCCCGACGGTGTCCTGCTCGCTGCGTCATCGTGGCTCGTCACCGCTGCTGTCTAGCCCCGGCGCGACGTGCCAATTTCGAGCGCCGACGCGTTTCCGCGGGCGCAGCGGCCCGCCTTCCGGCGTACGGCGACCTGTCAGCGGGCTCACAGCGACCGCGCAGGCACCGACGTCAGGCTGGTTCCAGCACCGGCCGACGGAGCCGCGCACGCCGACCCGCCCAGGGAGACCCGATGCCCCCGAACCACCACCACGACAACGACGAGCTGCACGACCATGACCTCGGTCTCTCGCACGACCTGCCGACCCTGCTGAACCGGCGTCGCGCGCTCGGCCTCCTCACGGGTGCCGGTCTCGCGGCGGCGCTGGCGGCGTGCAGCTCGGACGGCGCGACCACTGGCACGACCGCGGCGAGCAGCAGTGCAGCAACCCCCACCACCGAGGCGAGCACGGCCGCCGCGGCCGGAACGGAGATCCCCGAGGAGACCGCCGGCCCCTATCCGGGCGACGGCTCGAACGGCGTGAACGTGCTGACCGAGAGCGGCATCGTCCGCAGCGACATCACCAGCAGCTTCGGCACCGCCTCCGGTGTCGCCGCCGGCGTCCCAGCTGACGATCACCCTCAAGGTGCTCGACACGGCCAACGGGTCCGCACCGCTCGAGGGGGCGGCCGTCTACCTCTGGCACTGCGACCAGAGCGGGCGCTACTCGCTGTACTCCGACGGCGTGACGAACGAGAACTACCTGCGCGGCGTGCAGGCGGCCACGGCGGACGGCACCGTCACCTTCACCAGCATCTACCCGGCTGCCTACTCCGGCCGCTGGCCGCACATCCACTTCGAGGTCTACCCGAGCCTCGCCGACGCCACCAGGGCCAGCGGCAAGCTGCGCACCTCCCAGCTCGCGCTGCCGGAGAAGCCCAGCAAGCTGGTCTACGCGACCGACGGCTACGACGCCAGCCTCGGCAACCTGGCCCAGACCTCGCTGCAGACGGACATGGTCTTCAGCGACGGCTGGTCACTGCAGCTCGGCAAGGTCACCGGCGACGTCGACACCGGGATGGCGGTCAGCCTCAACGTGCCCGTCTGACCATCCAGGTCAGCCGGCCGGGCGCTCGACCATCAGGCCCACCGGCGTGCCGTCGGGATCGCTGACGAAGGCCATCCACAGCTCGGTCCCGCCGTCCCGGTGCACGAGGTGCGGCCGCGCCATCGACGGCGCACCGCGCCCAGTCACCTCGGCGTAGGCCGCCTCGAGGTCGTCGACTGAGTAGTAGACCACCGGCCGGGAGCGGAACCGCTCGTCCAACGTCTCACCGAGGTAGAGCCGCACCGTGCCTGCCTGGAAGAACGCCATCGGCTGGCCCTCGACCGTGAACAGGTGCGGCAGACCGAGCACGTCACGGTAGAAGGCCACCGACGTCTCCAGGTCGGCCACCGTGATGTGCAGCTGACCGATCCCGGTGAGCGGTGACGACACGACGCCTCCAAGAGTTCAGGGTGTGAAGCATTCTAGTGCTTCATGGGGTTAACTGTCACTGTGCCCGTCCACGACGTCCCTCCGCTGCCCCCCGGCCTTCGCTCGACCCCTCGCCGCCGGGTCGCCAACGAGCTGAACACCACGGCCATCCACACCTTGCGCCTGGCTCGCAGCGCTGACGCCACCAGCGGCCTCAGCCCGGAGCGCCTCTCGCTGCTCTCGGTCCTGGTCTACGCCGGGCCGCGCACGATGGGCCAGCTGGCCCGGGCCGAGCAAGTCTCCCGGCCGGCCATCACCCGCATCGTGACCGCCCTGGAGGACGCCGGGCTGGCCGAGCGAGCCCAGGTCGCGGGGGACCGCCGGTCCACGCTCGTCACCGCCACGAGGGCTGGGCGGGCGGCCATGGAAGAGGCCCGGCGCGCGCGGGTCGAGACGCTCGCCAAAGTCCTGCACGGGGCCACGCCGACCGAGCTGGAGCTCGTCAGCCGGGCCCTGACCGTCGTACGCCGGGGACTGCGGGGCTAACGGCGCAGACCCTCCTCCGGCGGAGCGGTCCGGCCCTCCCACTTGGTCGACAGCACGACCGTGGTCCGGGTCCGGGCCACCCCGCGGATCCGGCGCAGCCGCGAGAGCGTCCGCTCCAGGCCGGCCACGTCGGGCACCCGGACCTTCACCAGGAAGCTCTCGTCCCCGGCGACGAACCAGCAGTCCTCGATCTCCTCGAGCCGCTGCAGCGACACGGTCACCGCGTCCTGGTCCGAGGTGTCCGACAGGTGCACGCCCACCAGCGCGGCCACCGACCGGCCCAGGGCCACCTGGTCGACCGCAGCGTGGTAGCCGGTGATCACTCCCGCCGCCTCCAGCCGGGACACCCGCTCGGTGACGCTGGGCCCGGACAGCCCGACCAGCCGGCCGAGCTCGGCCCAGCTGGCCCGGCCGTCCCGCCGGAGGGCGTCGATCAGCACCCGGTCGATGTCATCCATGGCCATCGGCCCTCCTGAGGGAAGAAAACTTGATCCACAATCGTTGTGACCTTAGTATCGTAGGCAACACCCACCACATCACCACGAAAGTAGAGGCACCACCGTGTTCTCCCTCGATCTGGCCCGCGCACACATCCGTGAGCTCCAGCGCGCCGCCGACGACTCCCGCCGGTCCGACCGGCACGAGGCCCGCAAGGCCCGCCGGGCCGCCCGCCGGCGCTAAGCCCGCAAGGCGCCCGCTCGGCGGACGTAGGCTGACGGCAGAGGAGCGCCCACACCCCATGCTGAAGGTTCTGCTGTACGCCGCGCCGCTGATCCTGGCGGTCTACGCCATGGTCGACCTCGTCCAGACCAAGGACGAGGACGTCCAGGGGCTGCCCAAGCTCGTCTGGGTGCTCGTGATCCTGTTCGGCTGGGTGGTCGGCCCGATCGCCTGGCTGATCGCCGGGCGTCGCGGCCGCGGCCTGCCCGGACTCCCGCCGCGGCTGGCCGGCCCGAACAACGGGCCCGGCCGCCCGACGGCCCCCGACGACGACCCCGACTTCCTCCGCGGCCTCAACCGCCCCCGGCCTCCTCCAAAGGACGACGACGCCTAACCCACGCCGGCGTACGAGTGGAACCCGACCAGCCAGATGTTCACGACGAGGTAGTTGAACAGGAACGTCGCGTAGCCCAGCCCGGCGAGGTAGGCGGCCCGACGACCCTTCCAGCCCGCCGTGGCCCGGGCGTGCAGGTAGCACGTGTAGACCAGCCAGGTGATGAACGCCCAGGTCTCCTTCGGGTCCCAGCCCCAGTAGCGCCCCCACGCGTTCTCCGCCCAGATGGCGCCCGCGATCACCGCGAACGTCCAGATCGGGTAGGCGAACGCGTGCATCTTGTACGCCGACCGGTCCAGCACGGCGGCAGCCGGTAGCCGGTCCATGAATGATGGACGACGTCCTGGTTCTGGCACCCGCTCGCGCCGCTCCTGCACCAGGTAGCAGACCGACTGGCAGAACCCGATCGTGAAGATGCCGGACGCGATGATCGCGGCCGTGACGTGGATGAGCAGCCACACCGACTTGAGCGCCGGCACCAGCTGGGCCGACTCGGTGTAGAGCACCGCGACCGCGAGCCCGAGCGTCAGCAGCACCGGCAGGATGACGAAGACGCCGAGGTACCGGACGTCCTTGCGGGTCAGCAGCACCAGGAAGACGCCGGTCACCGCCAATGCCCCGGTCGTGGAGAACTCGAACATGTTGCCCCACGGCGGCCGACCCGCCGACAGCCCGCGGGTCAGCACCGACGACGCGTGCAGCGCGAAGGCCAGCACCGTCAGCGAGACCGCCACCCGGCCCAGCCGACTGGCCTTGCCCAGGCGGGCCGCGTCCTCGTCGGTTGTGGCAGTCGAGACCGGCACGTCGTACGCCGGTGCGGCACCGGCTGCGACGAGCTCCCGGTCCGGCTGCTCCGCGCTGCGGCGGCGGGGCGTGCCGAACGCGAGCTCGGCGGCGTAGCAGTACATCGCGACGGCGTAGACCGCCATCGCGGAGTAGAGCAGGTTGTTGCTGAGGTGGGCCAGCGCTTCACTGGTCACAGGCAGGCACCCGTCGTCTCGTCGTCGGTCATCTCGTCGTCCCGATCTGCTCGGCCAGCTGGCGGACCTCGTCGGTCAGGCCCTCGCCGCCCTCGGCCTCGGTGCGCGCCAGCCCCGCCACCTCGACGAGCGTACGCCCGTCGTCACCCGCAGCAGCCCGTACCCAGACCCGCCGGCGCCGCACGAACAGGGACATCATCAGGCCGGCCAGCGCGAGCAGGGCGGACCCCAGCGCCGGCCCGGCCCCCGGGTCGCGGGCGATCGACAGCGACGTCCAGCGCCGTACACCGTCCATCGTGATCGTCTCCCCCGTCGGCAGCGTCACCGACGTGTGCGGGGCCAGCCCGACGACCAGCTTGCGGCCGTCCTTCCCCAGCACCTGGGTCAGGCCCGTTCTTGTCCAGGCTGTACACCGACTGCGGCGTCCCGTCGTCGACCCCGAGGTCGCCTGCGTAGACGCTCAGCAGTGCCCGCGGCAGCTTGAGCCCCGGGTAGAGGGAGTGCGGCCCGGCCTGGTCGATCACCGCGGTGGGCAGGAAGAAGCCGTCGAAGCCGATCTGCGGCGTCATGCCGGTGACCTTGATAACGCCGACCGACGTGTTGTTCCCGTCCCGCGGCAGGAACGGCACCGCGCCGCGTGACACGACCTGGCCGTCGCGGTCGCGCACCGTGAAGACCGGCGCGTAGCCGTTGCCGAGCAGGAAGACCTTCACGCCGTCGACCTTCAGCGGGTGGTTGACGCGGACCACGTACGACTTCTCCGGCGCGTCGGGGGACGACGTGTAGCGGACCGACGCCTCGAAGTCCCGCGGGGCACCACGTTGCTGCCCGCTCGGTTGGTAGCGCACCTTCAGGTCGTCCAGCGTCACCGTGAACGGCGCCAGCGACGACTCGTCGGCGAGCGGGCCGGGGGTCCAGGTGTCGTACGCCGTCACCGTGTTGGAGAACGCCTCGCCCTCGATGAGCAGGACGTTGGCCTTGTAGCCGAGCAGGTGCCCGAGAGCCACCGACGAGCAGGAGCAGCAGCAGCGACAGGTGGAAGACGAGGTTGCCCGTCTCGCGCAGGTAGCCCTTCTCGGCCGACAGCGCCCCGTCCACGACGTCGACCCGGAACCGCTGCGCCCGCAACAGCGGCGCGGGCCTCGGCCAGCACCTCGTCCGGCGTGTGCGTGCTCGTTGTCGCCTCGTGCACGGGCAGGCGGCCGAGGTTGCGCGGTGCGCGGGGCGGTCGCGCGAGGGACGCGCGCAGGTGGGCCCGGCTGCGCGGCAGGACGCAGCCCACCAGCGAGACGAACAGCAGCAGGTAGGTCGCCGCGAACCACGGCGAGGAGTAGACGGAGAACAGCGAGAACCGGTCGTACCAGGGCGCGAGGTGCGGGTGCTCGGCGGCGAACTGCGCGGCCCGGGCCGCGTCGATGCTGCGCTGCGGCACCAGGGAGCCGGGCACGGCGGCCAGCGCCAGCAGGAACAGCAGCACCAGCGCCGTGCGCATCGAGGTGAGCTGCCGCCAGGCCCACCGGGCCAGCTCGAGCGGCTTGAGCGCCGGCGGCCGGGGCTCCGGCGGCTGGTCCCGGGCGGGGGCGCTGGTCAGCGTCTGGTCGACCACGACTACACCGCCGGGACGAAGCCGTTGGCCCAGATCTGCAGCCCGACCACGATGTCGTTCCAGGCGCCGGTCACGAGCAGCACGCCGATGACCACCAGCAGCGCGCCGCCGGTGCGCATGATGGCCAGGTAGTGCCGCTTCACCCAGCCGAACGTGGTCATCGCGCGGCTGAAGGCGAGCGCGGTCAGGACGAAGGGCAGCCCGAGCCCGATGCAGTACGCCACCGCGAGCACCCCACCACGGGCAGCAGTGCCCTCGTTGATCCCGAGCGCCATCACCGCGCCGAGCGTCGGGCCGACGCACGGGGTCCAGCCGAGCCCGAACAGCGCCCCGAGCACCGGGGCGCCGGCCAGCCCGACCGAAGGCCTGCGGTCCAGCCGGACGTCGCGCTGCATCCACGGCACGAAGCCGATGAACGCCAGTCCGAGCACGATGGTGGCGCCGCCGAGCCAGCGCTGGAGCACCTCCTGGTTCTCCAGCAGGAATCCGCCCAGGCCGCCCAGCAGCACGCCCGCGCTGACGAACACGAAGGTGAAGCCGGCCACGAACAGCAGGGCGCCGGCGACCAGCCGGCCGCGCCGCGTCGGTGCCTCGTCGAACACCTCGGCGGCGGAGAGCCCGGTGGTATAGGCCAGGTAGCCGGGCACGAGCGGCAGCACGCACGGCGAGAGGAACGACACCAGCCCGGCCGCCGTCGCGAGCGGCACCGCCAGCAGCAGCGACCCGTCGGCGATGGTGGCGCCGGTGCTCATGCGGCCGGCTCCGCGCGCGCGTCGTCCACCAGCGACTGCAGCGTCGACGGGTCGACCCGCCCGATCACCCGGGCGGCGACCCGGCCGTTCCGGTCCAGCACCAGGGTGGACGGCGTGGCGGTCGGTGGGAGCGAGCCGCGCAGCCGCAGCAGGACCCGCCCACCGTCGTCGGCGAGGCTGGGGTAGGTCACCCCGAACCGGCGCTCGTGCGCCCGGGCCGCGGCCTGGTCCGCCTCGGTGTTGATGCCGATGAAACGCACGCCCTCGGCCTCGGTCTGCTCGTGCACCTTCTGCAGCCCGGGGGCCTCGGCGATGCACGGCGCGCACCAGGACGCCCACACGTTCACCACCACGACGTCCCCGCGCAGCGCCCGGAGGTTGAAGGGCCTGCCCTCCAGCGTGGTGCCGCGGAACTCGACCGGGTCCTTCCGCTTGCTGACGGCGAGCTGGGTCACCGTGCCGTCCCCCGAGATGAAGCCCTGGTCGGCGACGCTCGCCGTCGACCGGTTGGAGCACGCCGGCAGCGCGAGCAGGACCGCCGCGACCAGGGCCACGGTGGCGCGTCGGGCGGGCCGCAGGGTCATCAGGCCCCGGCGACGAACTTCTTGGCGGTGCCGGGCGCCGGCACGGGGAGGAGGTCACGGGCCGGCTCCTCGTAGGACACCGACACCAGGTCGTCCCCGGAGTAGGTGAACGACGTGAGCGACGCCAGCGAGCACTGCCGCTTGCGCGGGTCGTGCCAGAGGTGCCGGCCGGTCGCGAACGACCGGGCCGTCCAGATCGGCAGCTGGTGGCTGACGGCCAGGGCCTGGTGGCCGCGGGCCGCGTCCCGGGCGGCGGCGATGGCGGCCAGCATCCGCTCGGCGATCTCGACGTAGGGCTCGCCCCAGGACGGACGCATCGGGTTGCGCAGGTGCACCCAGTGCTTGGGGCGGCGCAGCGACCCGTCGCCGACGCCGAACGTGAGCCCCTCGAACACGTTCCCGGCCTCGATCAGCCGGTCGTCGACGGCCATCGGGAGCCCGAGCGCCTCGGCGCTGGGAGCCGCCGTCTCCCGGGCCCGCTCGAGCGGGGACGACACGAGGTAGGTGACGTCCTCGCCGCGCATCCGCTCGGCAATCCGCTCGGCCATCGCGACGCCGAGCTCGGACAGGTGGAAGTCGGGCAGCCGGCCGTAGAGGATCTTGGTCGGGTTGTGCACCTCGCCGTGGCGCAGCACGTGCACCACCGTGGTCTCCGTCATGGACCTGTCCTCACTCATGCCGTCGACTCCGGCGGGGTGGCGGCCGCCGCGGCGCGCGCGGCATGGGGCAGTGCGTCGGCGACACGCTCCAGCGCCGCGTCGTCGTGCGCGGCGGAGAGGAACCACGACTCGAACGCCGACGGCGGCAGGTAGACGCCGCGCTCCAGCATCGCGTGGAAGAAACCGGTGTAGCGAAAGGTGTCCTGACGTCGGGCGCCGTCGTAGTCGGTCACCTCGTCCGGACCGAAGAAGACCGAGAACATGCTGCCCGCGTGCTGTACCCGGTGCGCCACGCCGGCGGCCGTGAGCGCGTCGCCGGCCAGCGCGCTCAGCTCGCCCGCCGCCTTGTCGACCCATGCGTAGACGTCGTCGTCGGCCGCCCGCAGGGTGGCCAGGCCGGCCGCGGTGGCGACCGGGTTCCCGGAGAGAGTGCCCGCCTGGTAGACGGGGCCGGCCGGCGCCAGCCGGGCCATCACGTCGGCCCGGCCGCCGAACGCCGCGGCCGGGAAGCCGCCGCCCATCACCTTGCCGAACGTCATCAGGTCGGGCCGGACGCCCTCGAGGCCGAACCAGCCGGCCCGGTGCACCCGGAAGCCGGTCATCACCTCGTCGCTGACGAACAGCGCGCCGTTGTCGCGGCACAGCTGCGCCAGCCCGGCGTTGAAGCCCGGTGCCGGCGGCACCACGCCCATGTTGCCGGCCGCCGCCTCGGTGATGACACAGGCGATCTGCCCGTCGTGCACCCGGAACGCCTCGGCCACCGCGGCCAGGTCGTTGTAGGGGACGACGACCGTGTCGGCGGCCGACGCCCCGGTCACGCCGGGGGTGTCCGGCAGGCCCAGGGTCGCGACGCCGGAGCCGGCGGCGGCCAGCAGCGAGTCGACGTGGCCGTGGTAGCAGCCGGCGAACTTCACCACCTTGGTCCGGCCGGTGAAGCCGCGGGCCAGCCGGATCGCGGACATGGTGGCCTCGGTGCCGCTGGACACCAGCCGCACCTGCTCGACCGGGCCGACCCGGGCCACGATCTCCTCGGCCAGCTCGACCTCGCCCTGGGTCGGCGTGCCGAACGACGTGCCGCGCGACACCGCGGCCCGCACCGCGTCCACCACAACCGGGTGGGCGTGGCCGAGCAGCAGCGGCCCCCACGAGCAGACCAGGTCGACGTAGTCGCGGCCGTCGACGTCCACGACGTAGGGGCCGTGCCCGCTGGCCATGAACCGCGGCGTCCCGCCCACGGCCCGGAAGGCGCGCACCGGCGAGTTCACCCCGCCCGGCGTCACCGAGAGGGCGCGCTCCATCAACGCGGCCGACTCCGGTGCCTCGTAGGGGTAGCTGGTCATGCGCGGGTGCCGTGCTCCAGCAGCCGCGCGGCCTCGACCGCCCAGTAGGTGAGCACCACACCCGCGCCTGCCCGGCGTACCGACGTCAACGTCTCGACGATGGTGCGCTCGCGGTCCAGCCAGCCGCGCTCGAACGCCGCCTCGGCCATCGCGTACTCGCCGGACACCTGGTAGGCAGCCACCGGTACGCCGTGCCGGGCAGCCTCGTCGGCCACCCGGCGCAGGACGTCGAGGTAGGGCAGGGCCGGCTTGACCATCACGATGTCGGCGCCCTCGGCCAGGTCCAGCGCGAGCTCGCGCAGCGCCTCGTCGGCGTTGGCCGGGTCCTGCTGGTAGGTGCGCCGGTCGCCCTGCAGCGTCGACTCGACGGCCTCCCGGAACGGGCCGAAGAAGGCGGAGGCGTACTTCGCGGTGTAGGCCAGGATCGCGGTGTCGGTCAGCCGGTCAGCGTCCAGCGCCGCGCGCACCACTCCGACCTGGCCGTCCATCATCCCGGACAGCCCGAGCACGTGCGCACCGGCCGCGGCCTGCGCGAGGCCCATCTCGGCGTAGCGCACCAGGGTGGCGTCATTGTCCACGCGGCCGTCGGCGTCCAGGACGCCGCAGTGGCCGTGGTCGGTGAACTCGTCCAGGCAGAGGTCGCTCATGACGACCGTGGCGTCGCCCACCTCCGCCACCACGTCGCGGATCGCGACGTTGAGGATGCCGTCGTCGTCGGTCGCGCCGGTGCCGGTGGCGTCCCGGGTCGACGGGACGCCGAAGAGCATCAGCCCGCCGACGCCGGCCTGCACGGCCTCGACCGCCGCCTTGCGCAGCGAGTCGCGCGAGTGCTGTACGACCCCGGGCATCGAGGCGATCGGCGCCGGCTCGGCCAGGCCCTCCCGGACGAACAGCGGCAGCACCAGGTCAGCCGCGCGCGGGCCGGGTCTGCGCCACGAGAGCCCGCAGCGCGGGCGTCGTGCGCAGCCGCCGCGGCCGGCCGGCCGGGAAGGGGGCAGCGGTGGGCACGCCGACCTCAGGTGGCCTTGCGGCGGGCGGTGGCGCGCTTCTGGGACGGGCGCAGCACCGGCTCGCCGGCGGCCACGGCGGCGGCGCGCACCGACGCGCCGTACTCCGACAGCGCCGCGGCGAGGTCCGGCACCGACGGCGACGGCGCGAGGACGTCGACCCGCAGGCCGTGCTCCTCCGCCGTCTTCGCGGTGGCCGGGCCGATGCACGCGATCACCGTGGACGGGTGCGGCTTGCCCGCGATGCCGACCAGGTTGCGCACCGTCGAGGACGAGGTGAAGACCACCGCGTCGTACCCGCCGCTCTTGATGGCTTCCCGGATGGGTGCGGCCGGCGGCGCGGCGCGCACGGTGCGGTAGGCGGTGACGTCGTCGACCTCCCAGCCGCGCTCGACCAGGCCGGCCACCAGGTTCTCGGTGGCGATGTCCGCCCGCGGCAGGAAGACCCGGTCGATCGGGTCGAAGACGGCGTCGTAGGGCGGCCAGTCCTCGAGCAGGCCGGCGGCCGACTGCTCGCCGCTCGGCACGAGGTCGGGCTTGATGCCCCACGCGAGCAGGTCCGCAGCGGTCTGGTCGCCCACGGCCGCCACCTTGATGCCGGCGAAGGCGCGGGCGTCCAGGCCGTACTCCTCGAACCGCTCGCGGACGGCCTTGACCGCGTTGCGCGAGGTGAACGCGACCCACTCGTAGCGTCCGGTCACCAGGCCCTTGATGGCCCGCTCCATCTGCTGCGGGGTCCGCGGCGGCTCGACCGCGATGGTCGGCACCTCCTCGGGCACCGCGCCGTAGGCACGCAGCCGGTCGGACAGCGCACCGGCCTGCTCCTTGGTCCGCGGCACCAGCACCCGCCAGCCGAACAGCGACTTCGTCTCGAACCAGCTCAGCGTCTCGCGCAGGACCACCGTGTCCCCGACGACGGTGATGGTCGGCGGGGCCAGCTTGGCTGCCTTCACGTCGGCGGCGATCCGCTCGAGCGTCGAGGTGACCGTGCGCTGGGACGTCGTCGTGCCGAGCTGGGTCATCGCGACCGGCGTCTCGGGTCGAGCGGCCGGCGGCGATCAGCGCCTTCGCGACGTCACCGATGACCTGGGTCGCCGACAGCAGCACCAACGTCGCCGTCCCCGCGGCGATGGAGGACCAGTCCGCTGAGCTCCGGATGCCCTCGGCCACGTTGACCACCCGCACCTCGCGGTGCTTGGCCGACGTCAGCGGGATACCGGCGTACGCCGGGACCGCCGTGATCGAGGAGACACCGGGCACCACCTCGAACGGAATCCCCGCCTTCGCGCACCCCACCGCCTCCTCGGAGCCGGTGGCGTAGAGGAACGGGTCGCCGTCGAGCAGCCGGACGACGTTGCCGCCGCTCTTCGCTGCCTTCACGACGAGGCGGGCACGCACCGCGTGGCTGAGCGGCTGGCCGTCGTCGCCGAGCGAGCCGTCGACGACCTCGACGTCGTCGCGGCAGAACCGTCGGACGAAGTCCGCGTCCTGCGACTCGGTGACGACGACGTCGGCCTTCGCGAGCAGCTCGACGGCTCGCACCGTCAGCAGCTCGGGGTCGCCGGGGCCGGCGCCGACGAAGGCGACGCAGCCCAGCGGCCGGCTCTTCCGCGAGGTCGTGCTCTTGCTGGTTGTCTTCGGGCGGGTCACGGGACGCGCTCCCACATCAGATCGGCCGCACCCTCGGCGAGCAGGTCAGCCGCGAGGTCGCGGCCGATCCGTGCAGCCTCGTCGAGAGGTCCGGTGGCGGACAGCCGCACGCTGGCCGAGCCGTCAGCAGCACTGACGACCGCACGCAGGTACAGCTCGGGGTGGTGCTCGCCGTCGGCTGCTTCTCCGAGGGCCCCGACAGGGGCCGAGCAACCGGCTTCCAGTACGGCGAGCAGGGTGCGCTCCGCGGTCACGACGTGCCGGGTTGCGGCGTCGTCGAGCACGTGGAGCAGGTCGGCGATCTCGGTCGAGCCTGGGTCGTGCGGGCTGCGGCACTCGATCGCCAGCGCCCCCTGGCCGGGGGCGGGAAGCATCTGGAGGGGGTCGATCGCCTCGGTGACGGCGTCGAGGCGCCCCAGCCGGGCGAGACCGGCGCGGGCCAGGACGACCGCGTCGACCTCGCCGTGCTCGACCAGCCGGAGCCGGGTGTCGACGTTGCCCCGGACGGCCACGACCTCGAGGCCGAAGCCGAGGGCGCGCAGCTGGGCGGCCCGCCGCGGCGAGCCGGTGCCGACCCGGGAGCCGGCAGGCAGCTCGGCCAGGCCGAGCCCGTCGCGGGCCACCAGCACGTCGCGCGGGTCCTCGCGCGGCGGGACCGCCGCGAGCAGGATGCCGTCGGCGTCGGCGGTCGGCAGGTCCTTGAGGGAGTGCACCGCGAGGTCGACGTCGCCGGCGAGCAGCGCGTCGCGCAGCGCCGAGACGAAGACGCCGGTGCCGCCGATCTGGGCGAGCGCCTCGCGGGAGGTGTCGCCGTACGTCGTCACCGGGACCAGCTCGACCGGCCGGCCGGTGCGGGCCGTGAGGTCGGCGGCGACCCGCTCGGACTGGGCGGTGGCCAGCGCGCTGCGGCGGGTGCCGAGCCGCAGGGCCGCGGTCACGACGCACCGCCGGGGGTGGGGTCGGTCGCGACGTCGGCCCGGGTGACGGCCTCGACCGCCTTGGGGTCCAGCCCGAACAGCTTGTTCAGCGCATCGGCGTACGACTGGCCGCCCGGCTCCTCGGCGAGCTGCTTCACCCGCACGGTCGGGGCGTGCAGCAGCTTGTCGACGACCCGCGACACGGTCTGCTCGATCTCGGCCCGGGCGTGCGGGTCCAGGCCCGGCAGCCGGCCGGTCAGCCGGACCAGCTCGGCGCGCACCACGGAGTCGGCCATGTCGCGCAGGGCGACCACGGTGGGCGCCACGCTGACGGCTCGCTGCCAGCCCAGGAACGCGGCGACCTCCTCGACCACGATCTCGCGGGTCGCCTCGACGTCGGCCGCGTGCTCGCTGGTGGCCAGGGCGCTCGCCAGCGTCTCGAGGTCGACCACGGTCACGCCGGGCAGGTCGTGGGCGCCCGGGTCGACGTCGCGCGGCAGGGCCAGGTCGAGCACGACGAGCGGGCGGTCCGGCCGGTCCGCGACGGCGGCGGTCATCATCGCGGCGTCCAGGACGTGCCCGACCGCTCCGGTGCAGGACACGACCAGGTCGGCCGACGCCAGCGCGGCCGGCAACGAGTCGAGGCGGCACGGCCTCGCCGCCCACCGCTGCGGCGACCCGCTCCGCACGCTCGAGGGTGCGGTTGGCCACCACCACCCGGGCCGCGCCCCCCTGGGCGACCACGGTGGCGGCCAGCGCGCTCATCGCACCGGCGCCGACGACCAGCACCTCGGTGCCGTCCAGCGGCCCGAGCACCTGCCCGGCCACCTCGAGCCCCGCGGTGACCAGCGAGCGACCGGCCCGGTCGATGCCGGTCTCGGTCCGGGCCCGCTTGCCGACCCGCAGGGCCTGCTGGGCGAGCGCGCCGAGCTGACGGCCGGCTGCCCCGGCGTCCTGCGCGGTGCGCAGGGCGACCCGGACCTGGCCGAGCACCTGGCTCTCGCCGACGACCATCGAGTCCAGCCCGCAGGCGACGGAGAACAGGTGCGAGACGGCCCGGTCCTCGTAGTGCACGTAGAGGTGCGGGGTGAGCTCGTCCAGGTCGATCCCGGCCCGCCGGGCGAGCAGCTCGGAGGCCTGCGCGAGGCCGCCGTGGAACTTGTCGACCTCGGCGTAGACCTCGACCCGGTTGCAGGTGGACAGCACGAACGCCTCGGTCGCGTGGTCGCTGGCGAGCACGTCGGCGAGCAGCTTGGTGACGCCTTCGGCGGGCAGCGCGACCCGCTCGAGCAGGTCCACCGGGGCACTGCGGTGGGACAGGCCCACGACCAGGACGCTCACGTGTTCACCACCTCGGCGAGGCGGGGGGCGACCTTGCGCTGCTCGTGGAAGGCGAGGATCTGCAGCTCGATGGACATGTCCACCTTGCGCACCTCGACGTGGTCGGGCACCGACAGCACGCTGGGCGCGAAGTTGAGGATGCTGCTGACCCCGGCCGCGACCAGCCGGTCGCAGACCTCCTGGGCCACCTGCGCGGGCGTCGCGATCACGCCGATC
The DNA here is from genome assembly GCA_963728425.1 of uncultured Actinomycetota bacterium. Taxonomy (GTDB): domain Bacteria; phylum Actinomycetota; class Actinomycetes; order JACCUZ01; family JACCUZ01; genus JAVEDA01. The sequence continues at coordinate 141,384 of CAVSKC010000001.1, read as the reverse complement.
GCGACGCCGAGGTCGCCCACGACCGCTTCCAACCGCTCCAGCGGCATCACCGGCAGGCCGGCGATCTCGGTGCCCACGATCGCCGGATCGGCGTCGACCAGCGCCCGGATCGCGAACCCGCGCGAGGCGAACCCGCCGTAGTTCGCCAGCGCGTGCCCGAGGTGACCCGACCCCGACGATGACGACCGGCCAGTCCTGGGTCAGCCCCAGCTCGCGGGAGACCTGGAAGACCAGGTACTCCACGTCGTAGCCGACCCCCCGGGTGCCGTAGGAACCGAGGTAGGAGAGGTCCTTGCGCAGCTTCGCGGAGTTGACCCCGGCCGCGGCGGCGAGCTCCTCCGAGGACACGGTCGAGACGCCGTCCTCGGCCAGCGAGCCCAGGGCCCGCAGGTAGAGCGGCAGCCGGGCCACGGTGGCGTCCGGCACGCCCTGGCGCCCATTCCCCTGGCGGCGCGCGCGAGGAGCACCAGCAGCGGCGCGCTGCGGACTCGTCTCAGGGCTCGTCACGGGACTCCCCACTCGCCAGTGACCGGGTGCCACGGTGGCGCCAGCCAGGTTAGGCGCTTGTGAACGTGAGCACAAAGTGAGCGATCCGGCCCACCCGGTCAGGCACCCAGCGCGGCCCGCAACCTGCTCTCGGAGACCCGCCAGAAGTCGTGCTGCTCGCCGTCCACCAGCGTCACCGGGACCTGCTCCCAGTAGCGCGCCTGCAGGTCGGGGTCGTCCAGGATGCTCAGCTCGTCGAACTCCAGGCCGAGCTCGGCGGTGACCTTGGCCACGACCGCCCGCGCCTCGTCGCAGAGGTGGCAGCCGGGCTTCCCGATCAAGGTGACCCGGGCGGTCACCGCTGCTCGCTCTCGCGCAGCTTGCCCTTGGCGACCTTGCCGGTGGCCGAGTGCGGCAGCGCCGCCACCAGGGTGACGATCGTCGGACGCTTGAACCGGGCCAGGCGGGTGGCCGCGTGCGCGGTGACGTCCTCCGGCTGCAGGGCGGCACCGTCCCGCGGCACCACGAACGCCTTCACCGCCTCGCCGGTGTACGGGTGCGGTACGGCGATCACGGCGACCTCGGCGACGTCCGGGTGCTCGGCCAGCGCGTCCTCCACCTCACGCGGGTAGACGTTGAAGCCGCTGACGATGACCAGCTCCTTGCGCCGGTCGACGAGGAACAGGTCGCCGTCGTTGTCGGCGTACGCGACGTCCCCGGTCGCCCACCAGCCGTCCGGGTCCGGCCCGCCGCTGCCGTCCGGCCAGTAGCCCGAGAACAGGTTCGCGCCGCGGACCCAGACCTCGCCGGCGTCGTCGTCCAGGACGTCGGTGCCGCCCTCGTCGACCAGCCGGACCTCGACGCCGGGGATCGGCCGGCCGATCGACCCGGCCTTGACGACCGGGGAGGCCAGCGTGCTGGTGACCACCGGAGCGGTCTCGGTCAGGCCGTACCCCTCGCGGATCGTGATGCCCACCGCGGTCTGCACCTGCTCGAGCACGGCGGGCGGCAGCGAGGACGCCCCGGATGCCAGCATCCGGACGCCGCGCAGCTCGTCGTAGGCCTCGGCTCCCGCCCAGGCGACGTACATCGGCGGGGCACCGGGGATGTTGGTCACGCCCTCGGCCCGCACCAGGCGCGGCCGTGCCGACCGGGTCGAACCGCTCGACCAGGACCCCGGTGGCGGCCGTGGCGGCCACCATGCCGAGCCCGGTGTTCAGCCCGTAGATGTGGAACAGCGGCAGCACGAGCAGCACCACGTCGTCCTCGCCCATCGGGGTGGGCTCGAGGGCCTGGCACTGCTCGAGGTTCGTCAGCAGCGCCCGATGGGTGAGCATCGCCGCCCGCGGCCGGCCGCTGGTGCCGGAGGTGAACATCAGCACCGCGAGGTCCTCGCCGCCGCGGTCAGCGGTGGGCGCAGCCGAGCCGCGCCCGGCGGCGGTCACCGCGTCCAGGCCGGCCGGGTCGACGTGCACCCGGTGGCTGCCCGCCACGGCCTCCTCCACCACGGTGAGGGTGGAGTCGTCGCAGAGCACGACCTTGACGTCGGCCTCGGCGAGCAGCCGTGCGGTCTCCGGCGCGGTGTAGCCGATGTTCAGCGGCACCGCCACCAGACCGGCCCGCAGCGCCGCGAAGTACGACGTGACGAAAGCCGGCGTGTTCGCCATCGCGAGGGCCACCCGGTCGCCTTCGTGCAGGCCGAGGGCAGTGCGCAGGCCGGCCGCGGTGGCGTCCACGTCCGCGTCGAGGGCCGACCAGGTCGTCGCGGTCCGGGCACCGACGGTGGGCAGGTGCACGAGGGCGACGCCGCCCGGCCGGCGGGCCGCTGCCGCCCGCACCAGGTCCGCGACGTTGGCCACTGCCGAAGTCTGGCACAGCGGAGCCCCTAGGCTGCGGCCCATGGTGCGGCTGCGGCGGTCCCGGGACGCGACCTCCGGCCCGGACCCCGACGCGGTCGTCGCGGGCGAGGCGTCGGCGGCCGCGGCGCAGGTCGAGGCAGCGCTGCTGGTGCCGCTGGACCCGCGCGCGGCGGCCTTCTTCGACGTGGACAACACGGTGATGCAGGGCGCGTCGATCTTCCACCTGGCCCGCGGTCTGTACGCGCGAGACTTCTTCACCGCTCGCGACATCGGCCGGTTCGCCTGGCAGCAGACCAAGTTCCGGGTCGTGGGCCGCGAGGACATGGGCAACGTGCACGAGGCCCGCGAGACGGCGCTGTCCTTCGCGGCCGGGCACACGGTGGCCGAGCTGACGACCATCGGCGAGGAGGTCTTCGACGAGGTGATGGCCACCAAGGTGTGGCCGGGCACCCGGGCCCTGGCCCAGATGCACCTCGACGCCGGCCAGCGGGTCTGGCTGGTGACGGCCACGCCGGTCGAGGTGGCCACCGTGATCGCCACCCGGCTGGGTCTCACCGGCGCACTGGGCACCGTCGCGGAGACCGAGGACGGCGTCTACACCGGTCGCCTGGTCGGCGAGATCCTGCACGGCGAGGCGAAGGCCGAGGCGGTCACGGCCCTGGCCCGCCGCGAGGGCCTCGACCTCGGCGCCTGCTCGGCGTACTCCGACTCGGCGAACGACATCCCGATGCTGTCCCTGGTCGGGCACCCGTGCGCGATCAACCCGGACGCCCGGCTGCGGGCGCACGCGCGGGAGAACGGCTGGCGGGTCCGTGACTACCGCACCGGCCGCAAGGCGGTGAAGGTCGGCGTGCCCACCGCCGCGGCCGCGGGCGCCCTGGCCGGCGCGCTGGCCGCCGCCGTCGGCCCGGCGCAAGTCCCGCTGAGACGGTTCGAGTCGGATTTGGCCCCTGCTGCACCCTCAGGTTACCGTCGGGTAGCCGCCCGAGACGTTCGTCACGTCCCGCGTCCGGGTAGGTGCCGCGTCACACCCGCTGCCGCCACGAAGGGGGACGCCGTGCGCGCCTTGCTCGCGCCCGTCGCGCTGCCCGAGCCTGCGCGGGCTCGTGCTGGCGATGGCGACGGCGGGCGGCACGGGGACGGTGCCGGCCCCCGGCGGCGCCCACGACGGCAGTCACCAGCCGGACGACCCGGAGCGGGACCGCGTCAACGCCCTGGTCACGCTGGCCCAGCAGGGCGACGCCGAGGCCTTCGGGCTCGTCTACGACCGGTACGTCGACCAGATCTACCGCTACCTCTACTACCGGGTGGGCTCCCACGCGCTGGCCGAGGACCTGACGTCCGAGACGTTCCTGCGCGCCCTGCGCCGGATCGACTCGTTCACCTACACCGGCAAGGACATCGGCGCCTGGTTCACCACCATCGCCCGCAACCTGGTCACCGACCACGTGAAGTCCAGCCGGTTCAAGCTCGAGGTGAGCACGGCCGACATGCTCGACGCCGACCAGTCGTCGCCAGGCGACGACGGCGTCGAGACCCAGGTTATCGAGAAGCTACGGGACGCCGCCCTGCTCGACGCGGTGCGCCAGCTCAAGCCGGAGCAGCAGGAGTGCATCGTGCTGCGGTTCCTACAGGGCCTGTCGGTGGCCGAGACGTCGGGGGTCATGGGCCGGTCCGAGGGCGCGGTCAAGCAGCTGCAGCTGCGGGCCGTGCGGACCCTGGCCAAGCTGCTGCCGGAGCACGCGCGATGAGCCGCCGTGCCGTAACCCCCGCCCGTCGGGGTCGTTGTCAGGTCGGCATCGTGGGCGACGACCGGAGGGGGGCCGACCGATGACCATCGTGATGGCGGCCCGCCGGCGGCAGGCGGACGACCTGCAGGCGCTGCTCGACGGCGGCCGGGCCAGCTCGCCCGCATCGGCCGCGGAGCTCGCCGACCTGGTGTCGCTCGCCCGAGCGCTGTCGCCGGTCGAGCACGCCCCTGACGACGCCTTCCGGGCCGCGTTGCGGGACCGGCTGGTCACCGAGGCGGCCGCGCGGGTGACCCCACCCGTCGTACCGGCTGCACGGGCCAGGCCGAGCGCCCCGTCCCGGCTGCGCCAGCTGGTGGCGACGGTGGCGGTCGCCTCCGTCGTGGCCGGTGTCGGCGCGGCCGCGGCGAGCACCCGGGCGCTGCCCGGCGACACGCTCTACGGCCTGAAGCGCCAGATCGAGGCCGGCCAGCTCGCCCTGGCCCGGGGTGACCTGGGTCATGGTCGCGAGCTGCTCGAGCAGGCCGACGCCCGGCTCACCGAGGCCGAGCGACTGACCGCAGGTGAGGACGGCAGCGACCCGGAGACCCGGGCCCTGGTGGGGCAGGCCCTGCGGGACATGGCCGCGGCCGTGACCGCCGGCGCCGCTGACCTGTCCGAGGCCTACGAGGAGACCGGCGACGAGGAGGCGATGATCCTGCTCGACCGGTTCGTGCTCGACCAGCGCGAGCGGCTCCAGGACCTCATGGGCCTGCTCGACCCGAGCCTGCGGCCGCTCGCCCGGGCGCTGGTCGACCAGCTGACCCAGCTCGACGCGCAGGCCACCGCGGTGACCCGGGGGACAGCGCTGCCTGCGAACGCGCTCACGGCCGACGGTGACGGATGGGCGGTCAGCCGGCGGCTGGACGCGACCAAGGCCGCAGCGGCCGACGGCGCCACCGCACCGGTCGGGGGCGTCCTGGACACGGTCGGCGACGTCACCGGCGGCACCGTCGGCGGCGGCGACACCTCGACCGGGGGCGGCACCGGCAGCACGTCCAGCGGGGGGTTGGTGGGTGGTGTGGTCGGCGGCCTGACCGGCGGGGCCACCAGCTCGAGCTCCGACCCCCCGCGGCTGTTGCCGTCCCCGCTCCCGACGGTGTCGGTCGCGCCGCTGCCGACCAGCAGCCCGCTGGTGACCGACCCGGTGGGTTCGGTGACCAGCGCGGTGCCGCTGCCGTCGTCCAGCGCCCTGCCCAGCGTCAGCCTGTGCGTCCCCGTGCCGCCGCTCACCGCCTGCTGAGTTGCGGCAGCAGGCTGAGGTGCGTGGGTATAAATCCGTCGCGTGATGTTGGTAGGTCGAACCGCTCGGTATCCGGTGCGACCGGTCGCCCTGCTTGGCCGTCCGCGAGCGCCTCGTGGAGGCACTCCGCCGCGCATCGGTGCCCTTCTGATCGCGGAAGCGTTCCCGCGGGAACGTCTCTGTGGACAGCCGACTCGGTAGGTGCCGCGGCGAAGCCAAGCGTTCCCGCGGAAACGCTGCTGTGGACAACCACGCCGTAGGTGCCGTTACCCGCGCTATCAAGGCAACGAGGGTGAGCTGGGCACCTACCTCTTGCTCAATCGTGATCGGAAGGATCCACGGGGCTGTCGCCACAGACGGCTGTGCCGCGGTCTGGCCGCAGGGCAGCGGTGCCGTCAGGAAGGAACAGCACCGAGCCTCGCTGCCTCCCCAACGTGGTGGAAACCGGTCCGGCGCGCTTCTCCTTGCTGACGGCACCGCCACCGCCAGGGTGCGTGAAGGGACCGGGCTGGACGGATCGCGGCCTCGCGGTGCTGGAGATGCGGCGGGAGCGGTTGGCGACATCGCCGAAGAACCATGATCGTGAGGGGATTCGGTCGCTACTGACTGCCGATTCCCCTCACGATCATGGGGAGGGCCACGCTCCCGATCAGAAGAAGATCGAGCGGCGGGCCATCAGCAGCCGGTAGAGCGTGTGCTGGATCGTCTCGCGCACCTGGTCGGTGAGGTTGAAGACGAGCATCGGGTCGTCGGCCGAGCCGGGCCCGTAGCCGTCGGTGGGCACCGGCTCGCCGAACTCGATGATCCACTTGCTCGGCAGCGGGATCGCGCCGAGCGGACCCAGCCAAGGGAACGTCGGCGTGACCGGCACGTAGGGCAGGCCCAGCAGCCGGGCCAGCGTCTTCACGTTGCCGAGGATCGGGTAGATCTCCTCCGCGCCGATGATCGAGCACGGCACGATCGGCACCCCGGCCTTCAGCGCGGCCGACACGAAGCCGCCCCGGCCGAACCGCTGCAGCTTGTACCGCTCCGAGAACGGCTTCCCGATGCCCTTGAAGCCCTCGGGCCAGACACCGACCAGCTCGCCCTTGCCGAGCAGCCGCTCGGCATCGGCGTTGCACGCCAGCGTGGTGCCGCTCTTGCGCGCCAGCTCGCTGATCACCGGGGTCTGGAACACCAGGTCGGCGCCGAGCATCCGCAGGTGCCGGTGCGCCGGGTGATGGTCGAGCAGCGCGATCTGGGTCATCAGGGAGTCCAGCGGCACGGTGCCCGAGTGGTTGGCGACCACCAGCGCACCGCCCTCGGCCGGAACGTTCTCGATCCCCCGGACCTCGACCCGGAAGTAGTGCTCGTAGAGCGGTCGCAGCAGCGCCAGCAGCACGTGGTCGGTGAGCTCGGGGTCGAAGCCGAACTCGTCGACCTCGACGTCACCGGTCAGCCGGCGCCGGACGAAGGCCAGGCTCGCCGCCACCTTGCGCTCCCACTCGGGCAGCACCGAGGGGCGACCGGGGGTGCGCCGGTCTCCGGCTCGTCGAGGACGGTCTCGACCGGCTCCGGCGGAGGGGTCGCCGGCGGCGGTGGCGTCTTCTTCGCGGTACGCCGGCGGGCCGGCCGCGCGGGTGCGGCGGCCTCGGCCGGGGCCGGCGTACCGCCGAGCAGCGGTGAGCCGGAGCGGCGGCGAGCCCGTTCACCGGAGGCGCGGGACGCACCCGCGGCCACCGCGTCGGCGGCCGAGGCCCGGCGCGGTGGCCGGTCGTCGCCGCCGATGGGGATCACCCTGGCGTCAGGCATCCGAGACCGCCGCCCTCGTCCCGCCGGACCTGCTCGTCACGGACCCGAGCACGTCGACGACCTTCTCCTCGACGGCACCCACGACGTCGGCCGACAGCGGGCCGTGCAGCCCCTGCCGGGCCACGAAGTCGTCGAAGGCCTCGCGAGTCGAGTAGCGGGGGGTGAAGCCGAGCACGTCCTTCATCCGGGTGGTGTCGACGACCCGGCCGTAGGACAGGAAGCGCAGCTGCTCGGAGGAGAAGTCGGCGATGCCGAGGCGGCGCAGGACCTGGCCGATCCACGGTGCCGCGGGCTGCGGCAGCGGGATCGACGGTCGGCCGGCCCGGCGGATGGCCTGGGACAGCGTCACCACGCCGTCGCCGGCGATGTTGAAGGTGCCGCCGTGGTCGCCGAGCGTGACCCGCCAGAGCACCTCGAGGCCGTCCCGCTCGTGCACGAACTGCATCCGTGGGTCGAAGCCCAGCACCGTCGGCACGACGGGGAGGGAGAAGTAGGACGTCAGCGGGGTGGTCACCTTCGGGCCGACGAAGTTGGCGAACCGCAGCGTGGTGACCGCGACGTCCGGGCGGCGACGGGCGAACCCGCGCACGTAGCCCTCGACCTCGACCGAGTCCTTGGCGTAGCCGCTGCGGGCCATCGCGTTGGGCTCGAGATCCTCGGTGAACAGCGCCGGGTCCTGCGGCGAGGAGCCGTAGACGGCGGTCGAGGACTTCACCACCAGCTTGCGCACGCTGGGAGCCTTCTGACAGGCGGCCAGCAGCTGCATGGTGCCGATGACGTTGATCTCCTTCATCATCGCCCGGCCGCCCGCGTCGAGCGGGGTGGCGAGCACCGCCATGTGCACGACGGTGTCGACCTCGGCCTGGGCGATGACCTTCCCGATCACCGGGTTGCGGATGTCGGCCCGCACGAACTCGGCGTCACCGAGATCGGCCTTCGGGGGGACCACGTCGACACCGATGACCCGGGAGATGTCGGGGTCCGCCTGCAGCAGCTGGGTGAACCTGCCGCCCAGGTATCGCGACACCCCGGTGACCATGACGACCCGCCCCACGACCGACCTCCCGCAGCGCTCTGCCCGGACCCGCGGCTACTTCTTGTTGCGGCGCTGGACGCGCGTCTTCTTCAGCAGCTTGCGGTGCTTCTTCTTGGCCATGCGCTTGCGGCGCTTCTTGATGACGGAACCCACGGAGAACCTTCGTTCGATGGCGGTGCGAGGACTGACCTGTCGGCGCGGGCGGGCGAGTTCTCGCCCCGCACGACCCGCAGGGAACTCTACCGGGCGGCCGGGCGGGCGGCCGCACCGGCAAGATCAATGTGACAAATATGGCGTTTTCGGGAGTAATGGCGTCAGATCAAACCGTGACCTCGGTCACGTCCGCTCGTTCGACGGGGTGACGAGCCCCTCCGCTCGGCGGCATCGGGCCGCCGGGCCCGGCCCGCGGAAGGACCCGCCCGATGCCGAGACCCCTCACCACCCGACGCGCTCTCGCCAGCGCCACCGCCGTGGCGACGCTCGCCCTGACAGCGGCGATGCTGCCCCCGGCGTCCGCCACCATCTCGCCGGTCCTCGCGACCGGCAGCGGCTCGGCCGCGACCGACACCCGCGACGTGACCGCCGCACTGGCCCCCACCACCGCCCAGCTGGTGGCCGCGCGGGCCCTGGTCGCCGACGCACCGAAGGGCGCCCGGGTCACCTGGGACGAGCGCTTCGGCACGCCGCGCACCGCGACCGGCACCGGCGGCTACCTGACCGGCGCCCGCAGCGGCTCCGCCGTCGACGTGGCCCGCTCCTGGGTGGCCGACAACCAAGAGGCCTTCGGCCTGAGCGCAGCGCAGGTCGACGCGCTTGCGGTCAGCCGCAACCACGCGCTGCCCGGCACCGGTACCCGGGTCGTCACCCTCACCCAGGTCTTCGACGGCGTCGAGGCGGTCCAGGGCGGCCGGCTGAACATCGCCGTCACCCAGGACGGCAAGGTGCTGTCCTACGGCGGCAACCCGACCCGCGGGTCGCAGCTGACCGGCTCCTGGTCGATGTCCGCCGGCCAGACGCTGGCGTCGGCCGCGCAGCAGCTGGCGGGCACCTCGATCACGCCGAGCGCCACGGGTGACGTGGCCGGGTACACCGCGTTCGCGAAGGGTCCGTTCGCCGCGCCGTCGTACGCGAAGAAGGCGGTCTTCCCGACCGCCGACGGGGCCCGCGCCGCCTACCGGGTGCTGCTCGTCGAGAAGCTCGACCGCGCCTGGGACACCGTGGTCGATGCACAGACCGGAGCAGTGCTCTGGAAGCAGAGCCTGGTGAAGAACGACAGCGAGGGCACCGTCTACGAGAACTTCCCCGGCGCCCCCAAGGGCGGCCAGCCGGTCGTGAAGTCCTTCGGGCCGACCGCCGAGTCGCCGTCCGGCTACACCGACCCGACCGGTCTGGCCGGCCTCGGTGGCCCGACGACCTTCGGCAACAACGCCAACACCTACGCCAACTACTCGAACTTCCTGGTGCCTGCGGACGAGGGTCCCCGCCCGGTCTCGCCGACCAGCCAGTTCAACTACACCTACGACATGAACTGGCAGAAGACGAAGGGCGCGATCGTGCCCCCGTCCTACGCACTGGACCTGAACCCGGCGGCGACCAACCTCTTCTGGCAGCACAACCGGATCCACGACGAGTTCTACGACTTCGGTTTCACCGAGTCGGCCGGCAACTTCCAGACCGACGGCGGCGACCCGGTCCTCGGCCTGGTGCACGCCGGCGCCGCGAGCGGCGGTGCGCCCACCTACACCGGGCGCGACAACGCCTACTTCCTCACGCTGCCGGACGGCGTCCCGTCGTGGAGCGGGATGTTCCTGTGGGAGCCGATCAACGACGCGTTCGAGGGGCCGTACTCCGACGGCAACTTCGACGCGAGCGTGATCGAGCACGAGTACGCCCACGGCCTGTCGACGCGCTACGTCGCTGGCGGCGAGGCGCTCGGCTCGCACCAGTCCGGCTCGATGGGCGAGGGCTGGGGCGACTGGTACGGCCTCAACTACCTGCACCGCGAGGGTCTCTACTCGAAGTCGGTCGTCGGCGAGTACGCCACCGGCAACCCGATCCGTGGCATCCGCAACTGGGCCTACGACCAGAACCCGACGAACTTCGGCGACATCGGCTATGACCTGACCGGCCCCGAGGTGCACGCCGACGGCGAGATCTGGACGGCGACGCTGTGGGAGCTGCGCAAGAAGCTGGTCGCGCAGTACGGCCAGGCGCAGGGCTCCGATGTGGCTGCTCGTTTGGTGACCGACGCGATGCCGCTGTCGGCACCGGACCCGTCCTTCCTCGACATGCGCGACGCGATCCTGGCGGCCGACACCGACCGCTACCACGGCGACAACACCGACACGATCTGGACGGTGTTCGCGCACCGCGGCGCCGGCGCCTCCGCGTCGAGCGCGACCGGTGACGACACCAACCCGACGCCCGCGTTCGACCACGCGGCGGACGCGAGCAACGGGCTGCTGGTCGGCCGGGTCGTCAACGGGGCGACCGGCGAGCCGGTCCAGGGCGCCAAGGTGATCGTGGGCGAGTTCGAGGCCCGGGTGACACCGCTGGCGCGCACCTCGGACAGTGGTGGCTTCGGGGCCAAGATGGCCGCGGGCACCTACGACCTGCTCATCACGGCACCGGGCTTCGGCGCGCAGCAGTTCCGCGGCGTCGCAGTCACCGCCGGGCGGACCACGTCGCTCGCCTTCACCGTCGCGCCCAACCTCACCTCGACCGCGGCCGGCGCCAAGCTGGTCAACGTGTCGAGCGAGGACGCCGGCCTGCCGGCCGAGTTCCTGCTCGACGACACCGCAGCCAGCGTGTGGGCGACGAAGAAGAGTGCGACGCCGTACAACAACGGCCCGGACGAGCGGGTGACCGTCCAGCTGGCCAAGCCGTCGACGATCGACCGGCTGCAGGTGAGCGCCTTCAAGAACACGACGTCGAGCCGCTTCTCGGCTCTCAAGGACTTCACCTTCCAGGTGTCCTCCGACGGCGTGCTGTGGAAGACCGTGAAGACCGGTGGCTTCGGCTACCAGACCCCGCGACCGACCGCGCCGGACCTCAACTACAAGACGTTCACGCTGGACAAGCCGGTGAAGGCGACCTACGTCCGGTTCTTCGCCGACTCGGTGCAGGGCGAGACGCTCGACCACGCCGAGGCGGCCGAGCTGCAGGTCTTCGGCAGCGCGAAGGGCGTGTCGCCCGTCGCACCGCCGGCCGACCCGACCTTCACCGACAGCGGGACGATCGCCGTCGGCAACCCGAGCGCCGGCGACCCGACCGGGCTGCAGAACGTCAGCGGCGTGACGGGCAACGAGTTCGAGCAGACCTGCACGGCGCCGCCAGCGTCGCAGGGCGTGGACGGCTGGGTGTCGACCCTGCCCACGGGCTTCGGGGACGGGACCCACGCGATCACGGTGACCGGCGAGGAGACGCCGGCCGGGCACGACCTCGACCTCTACTTCTACGCGGCGGACTGCACGCTGCTGGGGTCGATCGCCACGTCAGGCCCGGACGAGTCCGGCGTCGTCCCGGGCGGGACGGCGTACGTCCTCACCCACCTCTACACCGGTGCGGACGTTCCGTTCACGTTGACGGCGACCGACGCCGGCTGAGGGGTGAGCGGCTACGCCGTCTCGACGTAGGCGTGGTCGAGGTAGTCGTGCACGGCCTGCTCCGGCACCCGGAAGGAGCGGCCGACGCGGACGGCGGGCAACGTGCCCGCGTGCACGAGGCGGTAGACGGTCATCTTCGACACCCGCATCACCGAGGCGACCTCGGCGACGGTGAGGAACGTGACCTCGGACAGGGGACGATCCTTGGGACCTTGAGCAGCCATGACGCACCGAACCTTCAGCACGTGACGGGCGCCGGCTTCCCCACCGGAGCACAACAGGGCGTACGCGCTCTGCCGACAGGGTAGGTGCGGATGTGCCTCGTGGGAAAGGGGGGACGCTCAGCTCACCCGGTCGGACCCCTCAAGACGGAGCATCTCCGCGGGGACCGGCCGGCTGAAGTAGTAGCCCTGAGCGTGCTGGCAGCCGAGCGAGGCGAGCGCTGTCAGGGTCGGCTCGTCCTCCACCCCCTCGGCCACGACGTCCAGCCCGAGCCGGGCGCCGAGCGCGATCGTCGAGTCCACGATCACCCGGTCCCGCTCGCTGGTGGTGAGCGCCGCGACGAACACCCGGTCGATCTTCAGCTCGTGCACCGGCAGCACCTTGAGATAGGCCAGCGACGAGTAGCCGGTGCCGAAGTCGTCGATGGACAGCCGGATCCCGGCGTCGGCCAGCTGGGTCAGGACCACCAGCGCCCGGTCGGGGTCCTCCATGATCGTGGTCTCGGTGATCTCCAGCCCGAGCAGGCGGGCCGGCACGCCATGCGTCCCCAGCGCGGTGAGCACCCGCTCGGCGAAGCCCGGCTGCAGCAGGCTGCGGGTCGAGATGTTGACCGCCACCGGCAGCTCGCGCCCGTCGTCCATCCATCGGCGGACCTGGGCCAGGGCCTGGTCCAGCACCGTCTCGGTCAGCGGGTGCACCAGCCCGGTGCGCTCGGCGACCTGGACGAACTCCGCCGGCGGCAGCAGGCCGCGCTGCGGGTGGGCCCAGCGGACCAGTGCCTCGACGCCGAGCACCCGGCCGGACAGGTCGCACTTGGGCTGGTAGTGCAGGACCAGCTCACCGTCGGCGATGGCCCGGGCCAGGTCGGCCAGCAGCCCCAGCCGCTCGGTGCTGTGCCGGTCCAGCGCGCCGTCGTAGGCGCAGACGCCGACGTGGGTGCGCTTCGCCTGCTCGGCCGCGACGTCGGCGTGCCGCAGCAGGGCCGGGCCGTCCTCCGCGTCCAGCGGGTGCACCGAGACACCGGCCCGCGCGTCCAGGACGACGTCGACCCCGCCGACCCAGACCGGCGCGCGCAGCGCCGACCGCAACGCCTCCGCGTGCAGCAGCGCGGCCTGGACGCCGTCGACGTCGGGCAGGAGCACGGCGAACTCGTCGCCGCCGAGCCGGGCCACCAGGTCATGCGGACCCGCCAGCCGGGTCAGCCGGTGCGCCATCTCGAGCACGACCTCGTCACCGCACGCGTGCCCCAGGGTGTCGTTCACCTCGCGGAACCGGTCCAGGTCGAGCAGCACGAGGGCCACGCCGCTCGGCACCGGCCTGCCGGTCGCTGCCGCCAGCTCGACGTCCAGCTGGGCCCGGTTGGCCAGGCCGGTGAGGGCGTCGTGCCGCGCCTGGTGCTCGTTGCGCGACGACTCCACCCGCAGCCGCCGCGAGGCGGTCGCCACGACCCGGAACAGCCCCAGCCAGAGGACCACGAGGCCGAGGACGAGCAGCGCAGCCGCCCGGGTGGTGTCGGCCCGGATGCTCGCCTGCACCGGCTGGTAGGGGAGGTACAGCTCGAACACGCCCGCGGGGCGGGCCTGACCGTCGTACAGGATCGGCACGTAGACCTCGAGCAGCTTGCCGTAGCGCTCGATCAGCGCCGCGTTCTCCGGCTCCGAGCTGTCGCTGATCACCTCTGCCTCGATCTCGCCGGCCAGCGCCTCGGCCAGCTCGTCCGAGGTCTCGGCGCCGGTGCGGGCGGGCGTCCGGGTGTGCGGGTCCGCCGTGTAGAGCAGCTTCTTGCCGGACCAGATCTTGATCCGGGCGATCTCGGTGCCGGCGCGGGAACCCTGCATCACCCGGTCCAGCGCGGCCACCTTGTCGGCTGGCAGCTCGTGGGTGAGGTCGTCCGCCGTGAGCAGGGGCTGCACCGCGATCGTTGTCGTGAGCACGGCGGCGTCGGTGGCCGACTGCAAGCCGCGCGCGGCGATCATCGACGCCAGCAGCTTGGCCATCAGGACACCGAGCAGCACGACCAGCACCAGGCTCACGACGGCGAACCGCACGAGCAGGCTGGCGCCACGCACGCGCGTTCGGAGGGAGCCCACAGCTGAACGTCGACAGGAAAGCGTGCGGCTCGATCACCCGAACGGGCGAACGTCGACGCCGATCGCCCCTCAGCCGAGCTGGGCGCTGTGCCGCAGGGTGATGCTCATCCGGGGGCCGGCGGGCGCTGCCTCCTTCGGGACCGTGTGCTCCCACTCGTGCTGGCAGGCTCCGCCCATCACCACCAGGTCGCCGTGGCCGGGGCGCAGCTCGAGGGCCGGCCGGCCACCGACCGGCCGGAGCCGGAACCGCCGCCGGGCACCCAGCGACACCGTGGCGACCAGCGGGTTGCGGTGGGTGTGCCGGTTCCGGTCGCCGTGCCAGGCCACGCTGTCCCGCCCGTCGCGGTAGAGGTTGACCCAGATCCGGTCGAAGGCGATGTCGTAGTGCCGGGACAGGGCTGACGCGAGCTCCCGCAGCGGGGCGGGGACGTCGTCGCCGGCGACCTCGGTGGACCAGCCCGCGGTCAGCCTCGGCTCCGGCACGGTGCGGTCCCAGACCTGCACGGTGCGCTGGCTGAACCGGCCGGTGCGGTGCAGCAGCGTGAACAGCTCGTCCGACCCGCGCAGCCAGCCCGGCGCGTGGTCGACCCACGAGCGCTCGTCCAGCGGGATGCGGCGCAGGCCGGCGAAGCCGTGGTCGACCACCGGCTCGCCGCCGTCGAACAGCGACCCCTGCAGGCCCACCTCGGTCACCACGTCACCGTACGTCGGGGGTCCGACGACGCGGCGGCGCCGAGGTCAGGCTGCGAGCCCGGCCGCGTCGAGCAGGTGGGCCGTCATCGGGGCGTAGCGGTGCGGGGGCACGTTGTCGTCCAGCGGTACGGACACGGCCACCAGGCCCTCGGCCTCGCCGACGAACAGCGCCGGGTCGTTGCAGTCCGCGAAGCCGACCGCGGTCACGCCGGCCTGCCCGGCGGCGCCCGCCCAGCCGTGGTCGGCGACCACCAGGTCGGGCAGCGCCTCGCCGGAGTCCCGCAGGGCAGCGAGCAGACCGCGCATCGGCTGGGCGGAGTGGGTGTGGTTGAGGTTGCCCATGTCGCTGGCGACGGCCACCCCGCCGACGTACCGGATGTGCCGGTCGACCTTGCCCCAGCGGGTCATCGACTGCCAGGCGAACCCGTCGCCGGGGGCGAGCACGGTGGCCCCGGCGGTCTGGAGCGCGGCGGCGACGGCCTGGTGCACGACCAGCAGCCCGGCCGGGTGGCCGGTCGCGAGCAGCACCCGGGACCGGTCTCGGGCAGCCCGGGCCAGGTGCTCGGCCATCCGGTCCAGCGCGTCGATGGTGCGGTCGGGGTCGATCCGATCCCTGCCCCGCAGGTGCGCGGGGTCCGGCGAGACGCCGACCCGGTCGGCCATCAGCGCCAGGATGTCCGCGAGGTTCCACCGCCCGACCGGCTCGAGGCCGAACATGGCCTTGGGCAGCCGAGCCGCGAGCATGCCGTACTTGAGCAGGTTGTCCTCGCGCGACGTGTCGACGTCGCCGGCGATCCGGCTGGCGACGAGGTGGGCGCGCAGCGCGGCCCGGTCCGGGGCGCTCACAGGTGGAGCAGCCCGCCGAGCCCGTTGGCCGGGAAGACCGCGCGCTGGGTCGCGAGCACCGCCCGGTCGACGGGGTCGGCCGGGTCGAAGCCCTCGGACCAGTCCCGCCAGGTCGTCGTCCCGCCGTCGGTCATCCGGGCCGGCGCGGCCAGGCCGTAGCGCTCCACGACATACTCGCGCCAGCCCTCGGGCACCGCGGTCTCCGGGGCGATCGGGGCATCAGCAGCCTCGGCCAGCAGGTGCGTCCAGGCCCGTGGCACCACCTCGGCGAGCTCGTAGCCGCCGCCGCCGGTGGCCAGCCACCGTCCGCCGGCGTGCCGGTGGGCCAGGTCGTGCAGAACGGCGTACGACGTGCGCTGGGCGTCGACGGTCAGGCCCAGGTGGGCCAGCGGGTCGAGCACGTGGCTGTCGCAGCCGTGCTGGGTGACCAGCACCTGCGGCTGGAACTCGGCCACCAGCGGCGGCACGACGGCGTGGAAGGCTCGCAGCCAGGCCGCGTCGGCGGTGCCGGGCGGCAGTGCCAGGTTGACCGCGTGACCGGCTGCGCCGGGGCCGCCGGTGTCCTCGGGGAAGCCGGTGCCGGGGAAGAGGTAGCGGCCGCTCTCGTGCACCGAGATGGTGAGCACCCGTGGCTCGTCCCAGAAGGCGCGCTCCACGCCGTCCCCGTGGTGCACGTCGACGTCGACGTAGGCAACCCGCTCGGCACCCTGCTCGAGCAGCCAGGCGATGGCGATCGCGGGGTCGTTGTAGATGCAGAACCCGCTGCCCGCTCCGGGCATCGCGTGGTGCAGCCCGCCGGCCACGTTGACACCGTGCTCGGCGGCGCCGGTCCAGACCGCGCGGGCAGCTGCCAGGGTGGCACCCGCCACCAGCGCGGCGGCCTCGTGCATCCCGGGGAAGGCCGGGGTGTCCGAGGTGCCGATGCCGCGGGCCAGGTCGGCGTGGCGCGGGTCGGCGCCGGCGGTCTTGACCGCCTCGACGTACTCCTTCTCATGCACCAGCAGCAGCTCGTCGTCGGTCGCCGGCTCGGGCCGCACCATCGACACGTTCGGCAGGTCCAGCACGCCGAGGTCGCGGGCGAGACGCATGGTGAGGTCGACCCGCAGCGGGTTGAGGGGGTGGTCCGGGCCGAAGTCGTAGGCGACCAGTGCCTCGTCCCACGGCACACAGACCGACGCGCTCATGCGGGCACGCTACCCGGCGTACCAGCCGATCACTCGGTGCGCAGAGCGACCACCGGGTCCAGCCGACCGGCCCGCCGGGCCGGTGCGACCCCGAAGAAGACGCCGACCGCTGCCGACACCGTGAAGGCCAGCGCCGGGGACCACCAGGCGATGACGGCGGGCAGCGGCGAGACCGCGGCCACCAGCAGTGACGACCCGACCCCGAGGCCGATGCCGATCAGGCCGCCGACGACGCAGAGCAGCACGGCCTCGATCAGGAACTGGAGCAGGATGTCGCGCTGCCGGGCGCCCAGCGCCTTGCGCAGCCCGATCTCGCGGGTCCGCTCCCGGACGCTGACCAGCATGATGTTCGAGACGCCCACTCCGCCGACCAGCAGCGAGATCGCGGCGATCGCCGCGAGGACCAGCGTCAGCAGGCCGAGGATCCGCCCGATGGTGCCGAGGATCTGGGTCTGCGTGACGGCCGAGAACTCCTCCCCGTCGTACTTGTCCCGCAGCGCGGCGGTCAGCTTGCGCTGCAGCGGCTCGACGTCGTCGGCCCGCGGCGCCTTCACGGCCAGCCCGTCGATCCGGTCGACACCGAACAGCCGCTGCGCAGCGGTCACCGGGATGTGAACCTCGGAGTCGCGGTCGACGCCGAAGGTCGAGCCGACCGGTGCGAAGACACCGATGACCCGGAACCGGACGCCGGCGATCGACACCTGACGGCCGAGTGGGTCGACATCGCCGAAGAGGCGGCGCACGACCGTCGAGCCGAGCACCGCGACCCGGCGACGGGTGTCGACGTCGGAGCTGGTGATGTACTCCCCCCGCGCCAGCGGCCGGTCGAAGACGTTAGGCACGTTCTCGTTGACGCCGTTCACGGTGACGAACGTCTCGCGGCGGCCGACGCTCACGGTTTCACCCGAGGCGACCGAGACCGCGACCCGACGCTCGTCGCCGACGACTCGGCCGAGCAGGTCGACATCGTCGAGGGTGAGCCGGCTGATCGACGGGGCCGACCCGAGCTCGAACTTCCCCGGCACCACGATGATGATGTTCGAGCCGAGGCCCTCGACCTGCTGCTCCACTTCGTGCTTGGCACCGGAGCCGAGGGCCACCAGGACGACAACGGCCGCGACGCCGATGACGACCCCGAGCATGGTCAGACTGCTGCGCAGCTTGTTGGCAACCAGCGCCCCCAGCGCGACCCGGAACGCCTCTCCTGCTCTCATTCGATCAGGCCGTCCCGCATGCGGACCCGGCGGCGGGCCATCGCAGCGACGTCGGGGTCGTGGGTGACCACGACGACGGCGACGCCGCGGTCCCGCACCAGGCCGTCCAGCAGGGCCAAGATCTCGGCCCCGCTGCCGGTGTCCAGGTTCCCGGTCGGCTCGTCGGCGAGCAGCAGGCCGGGCTCCCCCACCAGGGCGCGCGCGATGGCCACCCGCTGCTGCTCGCCGCCGGAGAGCTGGCCGGGGCGGTGGCCCAGCCGGTGTGCCAGCCCGACGGCGGTGAGCGCGGCCTCGGCCCGTTCGCGCCGCTCGGCCCGGCGTACACCGCGGTAGACCAGCGGCAATGCCACGTTGTCCAGCGCGGTGGTGCGGCCCAGTAGCTGGAATGACTGGAACACGAAGCCGATGGTGCGGTTGCGCAGGCCGGCGAGCTCTCCGTCGCCCAGCGTGGCGACGTCCCGGTCGCCCACCCGCAGCACCCCCGACGTCGGCCGGTCGAGGCAGCCGAGCAGGTGCATCAGGGTCGACTTGCCTGAGCCCGAGGGGCCGACCACCGCGACGTACTCGCCGGGGTCGATGCGCAGGCTCACGCCCCGCAGCGCCTCCACCGAGACCCCGTCGAGCTGGTAGCTGCGGCGAACGTCGACGGCTTCGACGGCAGGACTGCTCACGGCAGGTGCTGGCCGTCGTGCACCTGGTCGGCCCCGCGGACGACCACGCGCTCACCGACCTTGAGGCCCTCGAGGACCTGCACCCGCGCCTTGCCCTGGGCGCCGAGCCGGACCCGCCGCTCCCGGGCCACGTCGTGCACGACGACCCAGACGGCGTCACGGCGGCCGTCCCGGAACACCGCCGGCGGCAGGGACGGCCACGGCGTCCCGGGCGGTCCGCACCTGCAGGTCGACCACCGCACTCATGCCGGGCCGCGGGGTCGGCGCCGTCGACCCGTCCGCGGCGCTGCCCCGGCCGAGGGACAGGCGCACCACGTAGGTGACGCCGCCGCGGGTGGAGCTGGTGGGCGCGGGGTCGATGGTGGTCACGGCCGCCTCGTACTGCGCGTCGGGGACGGCGTCCAGCTCGGCCGAGGCGGGCACGCCGGGCCGGACGAGCAGGACGTCGGTCTCGTCGACCTGCGCGGTGAGCGAGAGCGTCGAGGTGTCGGTCACGGTGAGCACCGGCTGCCCGGAGGAGACCGGACGGCCCTGGGCCAGCACCGCGTCGACCGAGCCGCTCGAACCCGAGCCCGAGCCGAGCAGGTCGCCGGCCTGGCCCTGCAGGTTCTCCGGCAGCTGGTCCAGCAGGGCGGAGGGGTCGGTCGCCGCGCTCGACGCGGCGGGCGGCGACAGCGAGACGGTGCCGGCGACCGGTGCCCGGACCGTGAGGGCGGCCACCTCGCGCCGGGCCGCGTCCACAGCGGCCCGGGTCTGCACCCGCTGGGCCGCCGACAGGGCCGTGACGGCGTCGGACAGGCTGCCGAGTCCGGCGGCCAGGGCCCGCGCGGCCTGGTCGGCGCTGGCCCGGGCCGCCTCGTACTGCGACTGCGAGACGCGCAGCGCGGACAGGGCCTGCTGCCGCGCGGGACCGGGCGGGATCCGCTGCGCGGCCTGGCGGGCCCGGGCGAAGGCACGCTGGGCTGCCGCGTCGGCCCGGTCGGCCGAGGACAGGTCGACGGCGCCGGCGCTGCCCGGCGTACCGGCCGATGCTGCCTCCGCGTCGGCCCGGAGCGCCTGCCGGAGCCGGCGCCTGGAGTCGGGCGACTCCACCCGCAGCAGCACCTGGCCGGCGTGCACCTGCTGACCCTCGCGGACCCGCAGCGCCGCCACCGTCCCGTCGGCCGGCGAGGTCACGGTGGCCGTGGCCCGGGCCGAGACGATGGCCGGCGCCTCGACGACCTCGACCACGGTGGCCCGGCCGACGTCGGCGACCTCGACGTCCGAGCCGGAACTCCCGGTGCAGCCGGCGACGGACAGCGCCGCGACCGCGAGCACCGTCGCGACGCGGCCCCGGTGCCCGGCGCTGCCCACGGCACCATCGTAGGTTGGCCCCGCCTGCCTCGAAATGATCACGGTTCCCTGATCGACACGACCTATCCGCGCCGAATTCAGCGCAGTCGGGCACCAGCGATCACGGTTCCGTGATCATTCGGAGCAGGGCTTGTTGCTAGCCCTCGAGGTCGGTCGCGACGGCGCGCAGCACCGCGGCGGTCTTGGCGGCGGTCGACTTGTCGGGGTAGCGGCCCCGGCGCAGCGAGTTGCCGACGTTGTCGAGCAGCTTGATCACGTCCTCGACGATCACCGCCATGTCGTCGGCCGGCTTGCGCGTGCCGGCCGCGACCGACGGCAGCGGGTCGAGCAGCGTGACCGACAGGGCCTGCTCGCCGCGGCGGCCGTCGACGATGCCGAACTCCACCCGGGCACCCGGCTTGAGCGCGGGCACCCCCGCGGGCAGTGCGGAGGAGTGGACGAAGACCTCCCCGCCGTCGTCGCGGGAGAGGAAGCCGAAGCCCTTGTCGGTGTCGTACCACTTGACCTTGCCGGTGGGCACGGGAGACCTCGTGATCGTGTCGGTGGGGTGTCTAACAGCACGCGCGGAGCGCGGCCGTCCAGGATACCCGCGGTGGGCGCGGGGCCCCAGTGCCTTTCGTCAGCGGTAGCGCTCGGGGTCGGGCAGCAGCTCGTTCATCGCCCCGGACCGGAAGCCCCGCGGGTCGACCTCGACCTCGGCGAAGCCCGCCGCCCGCACCGCGTCGAGCACGCTCTCGCTGGCGGCGACCGCGGCCACCGCCGAGGAGGTGACCTCGACGCGGGCCCGCTCACCGAGGTCCCTGACCCGTACGTCGGGTGCCGCGATCGCCTGGTCGGCCAGGGCGGCGCGGACCGCCGCCTCGGCCCGCTCGACCCGCGCGAGCCGGGCGGGGGTGATCTCCAGCCCGAACGCGACCCGGCTGGACAGGCAGGCTGCGGCCGGCTTGTCCCAGGTCGCGAGGCCCCAGGCCCGGCTGGCCGCGCGTACCTGCTCCTTGGTGAGCCCCGCATCCAGCAGCGGGGTCACCGCGGCCCGCTCCGCGGCGGCTGCGATGCCGGGCCGGAAGCCGGCCCGTGCGTCGTCGGCGTTGGTGCCGGTGGCGACGTACGCCACGCCGAGCTCGGCGGCGAGCGGCCCCACCACGTCGAGCAGCTCGGCCTTGCAGAAGTAGCACCGGTCGCCGGCGTTGGCCCGGTAGCCCTCACGGGACAGCTCGTCCGTCGCGGGGAACACGTGCCGGACACCCAGGTCGGCCGCGAACCGAGCGGCCGCGTCGAGCTCCGCCACCGGGAGGCTGGCGCTCACCGCGGTCGCGGCGACGACGTTCTCGGTGCCGAGCGCCCGCACCGCCGCCGCCAGCAGGAAGGCCGAGTCGGCGCCGCCGGAGAACGCGACCGCGACCGAGCCGAGGGACACGAGGTGCTCGTGCAGGTCGGCCAGCCGGCGTCGCAGCACGTAGCCGTCCAGCCAGGCCGGGAACGCGGTCAGGTCGTCGAGGACGACGTCGGCACCGGCCCGGCGGAGCTCGTCCGCGCCGACCGGGCCGGTCGGGACGGCGACGCTGAGCGCTCCCGCGGCCCGCGCCCCCTCGATGTCGCCGACGTGGTCACCGACGTAGACGGTCGCGCCGTGCTCGAGCAGGGCCTCGGCCTTGCCCGGGCCCCACAGCCAGCCCACCACGTGGTCGACGTCGAGTCCCAGGTGCTCGACGTGCAGCCGGGCGTTCGGCTCGTACTTGCCGGTGACGACCACGACGGTGCCGCCGTGCCGGCGTACCGCCGCCACCGCCTCACGCGCTCCGGCCAGGACCGGGACGGTCGCGACCGCCAGCGACGGGTAGAGCGCGCGGAACCGGTCGCCGGCGGCCGCCCGGTCCCCCTCGGCGAACCAGACCGCGAGCTCCTCGTCCAGTGGCGGACCGAGCCGGGCCACGGCGGCAGCGGAGTCGATCGCGACCCCGGTCTCGGCGGACAGCGCGTCCCAGACGGCCGCGATGCCCGGCCGGGTGTCGATCAGGGTCATGTCGAGGTCGAACCCGACGACGAGGGGGCGCACCCGTCCCAGGGTAGGTGCGGGTCAGGCCGGCGGGGTCTGCTGGGTGCGCTCGCGCTCGGTCAGGTCGACCACCTCGTGCCGGCCGGACGGCTCGGCGAGCAGCTCGACGAACAGGGCCCGGTAGTGCATGAACGCCTGGCGCAGCTCCTCGGTCGAGGCGTCGTCGGCGCGCCGGCCGACCTCGTGCGCGGCCCGGTAGTGCCCGGCCAGCTCGGCGTGGTCGGTGGCCACCAGGTCGGCCCGGTTCTCCACGTCGTCCAGCGGGTAGCCGCGGTCCCGCATCACCTTGCCGACCAGGTCGTCGGCGTCCCGGGTAGCCGTGACCGGGTCGTCCACGAAGGCGGCCTGCACGTCGGTCCACCGGGTCGAGTAGCGCTCCCGCTCCTCCGGCCGCAGCTCGCGGATCTCGGCCTTGTCCCGGCTCGACGCGACGTCGGAGAGGTGGTGCTCTGCCTCGCGGCGGTCACCGCGCTCCTCGACCGCCCGGTCGTACTCCGGGCCGAATCGCTTGCGCAGCGCCGCTCGCTCCTGCTTGCGCCGGTTGACGTAGAACACGGCCAGCGCGGCCGCGACCAGCAGGACGAGAACGATCAGGATGACGGCGGTCGTCATGGTTCCTCCTCGGGACAGGACCAGACACCTACCCGACCTGGTCGCTCCCATGCGCCGTCATTAAGGCCGCCTGCCGGCGGAGCAAGGCGGCCAGGTAGGCGGCCGGCACCAGCCCGGCCAGCGGCACCAGGAGAGTCACGCAGCGTGATGATCCAGCGGCCGCCGCCCAGGGCCGCCGACGCGATGGCCAGCAGCACGAGGGGCACCACCGCCAGCACGGTGGCCACCAGCCGCTGCGCGGTGGTCCAGCGGTCCG
Organism: uncultured Actinomycetota bacterium; assembly: GCA_963728425.1. Taxonomy (GTDB): domain Bacteria; phylum Actinomycetota; class Actinomycetes; order JACCUZ01; family JACCUZ01; genus JAVEDA01. Next base: position 118,380 of record CAVSKC010000001.1, on the reverse strand, counting down.
ACAGCCACGCCAGCACCAGCCCGACGACAGGTCCGACGATCGGCAGGGCGAGCCCTCCGACGGCCAGCAGCAGGACCGCCGCGACCTCGCGGCTGCCCCAGACCGAGAGCGGCCTGGGTGCCACCGGCGCCGATGGGCCGAGCGTCTCCGCCTCCCGGCGCACCGCCTCCTCCGGCGGGCCGAGCGAGTCGATCGCCGAGCGGGTCCGAGCCGGGTCCGCGTCGTCGCCGATCTCGGCGTAGAGGCGACGCCGGGCACCGTCGACCAGCGCGGTCCGCCGGTCGGCGGGGAGCACCCAGGCGGCTGCGTGCAGCTGGCTCAGGTACTCGCTGACCAGCCGGTCACCGCTGACCGCGTCGTCCACCCAGCCTCGCTTCGCTCAGGAATGACTCAGTCTGCCGAATGATCACGGTTCCGACGGCTAGGGGAAGCGGGCTGATGCGCAGCAAGCTCCAGCTGACGGGAGGTCAGCTGGGCGGCGACCGGCAAGGTCGAGGTCGCCGCGTCCCTGCTCTCCTCGGCCCATCGCTTGCGCATCGCCGAGCGCCGCTCGAACGCGTCCTTCGCGTACTTCGCCACCAGCTTCGGCGACGGGCGCTCGCCGGCGCCGGAGATCGCGTAGTCCCACCGCTTGAGCTTGCGGCGCAGCACGGTCTCCATCAGGCCGAGCTCCCACGGCTCCAGGCCCTTGCGCCAGGACTCGACCCGGTCGGTGCTGACCGAGTTGTTGAGGTTGGTGTGCCAGATCTTCTTCTCGGGCACCACGTCGCGCACCTCGCTGGGCTCGAGCATCGCTTTGTCGAAGTCCTCGTCCAGGAACCGGCACAGCTCGCGCAGTACCGGCTCCGGGTCGCCCACCAGCGACTCGTACCGGATGACGTGGAAGGTGTCGTCGGGCAGCCGACCGGTGTTGCGCTGCGAGCAGTACTCCGCCTGCGACCAGGCGGCCATCGATCCGATCGAGTCGTAGGGCCACCACGGCATCTTCTTCAGCGACGCCACGTTGGCCCGGCCGTCCCGCACGATGTGCACGATCTGCGCGTCCGGGAACAGCCGGAGCAGGACGTCGACCTCGGCGTAGTACGCCGGTCGCTTGTCCCCCCAGCGGGCGGCTCCGTGCTTGTCGGCGAACATCTTGAACACGGTGCCGAAGGCCGAGCCGAGCGTCGGCGGCGCCGCGAGGATCGCGTCCAGCGTCTCCTGCGGGTCCAGGCCGAGGTCGCGCACCTTGGACCCGGTGCGCACGCAGGCCTTGCCCAGCGCCAGCCGCTGCTCCGGCGTCGAGAGGTCACCGAACTTCTCCCGGGCCCGCCACACCTTGAGCAGGAACCGCGACTCCGGCGGCATGGCCAGCCGCGGGTGCGCGTGGATCATCAGCGACAGCATGGTGGTGCCCGACCTCGGGCAGCCGACGACGAAGATCGGCCGGTCGCTGCTCACTGTGCTGCCTCCCTGGGCCGTTGACGTCCCGTTCATGTGCACCGATGAGCGAGATTAGACCGACCGCGACCTGCGCCCCGCACCGCGTACCGTGGAGCGGATGTCCACCTCCCGGCCGCGCAGCCTGGCCGACGACCTGCGGGCGCGCGACGACGCCGCGCTCGTCGCGCTGCTGCGCGCCCGGCCGGACCTGCTCTCGCCGGTGCCCTCCGACCTCGCCTCGCTGGCCGCCCGGGCGACCACCCGGCCGTCGGTCTCGCGCGCGCTGGACCAGCTGGACCGGTTCGCCCTGCAGGTCGTCGAGGTCCTCTGCGCGCTGCCGGACCGGAGCACGGCCGAGGACGTACGCCGGTTGCTCGGCGCCGACCCGGCCGCGGTGCTGGACCTCTTGCACCTGCAGGCACTGGTCTACCGGGACGACGAAGGCGGCATCGTCGTGCCGCGCACCGTCGTCGAGGTGGTCGGTCCGCCGGACGGGCTGGGCCCGGCCCTCGAGCAGGCCCTGCACACCTACGGCCCGGCCCGGCTGGCCCGGATCGCCGCTGACGTGGGCGCGACCGCCACCGGTGACCCGGTCACCACCGCGCACGAGATCGCCGCCGTCCTCGGCGACGCGGCCAAGCTGACCGACCTGCTGGCCGCCGCACCTGCGGGCGCGGCCGAGGCGCTGGCCACCATGGTGTGGGGACCGCCGACCGGTCATCTCGAGCGAGCCCGGCGCGACGTCGACGGGGCCAGCGCGGCCAGCCCGGTCGAGTGGCTGCTCGCCCACGCGTTGCTGGTGGCCACCGACACGGCCACGGTGGTACTGCCGCGTGAGGTGGCGCTGCACCTGCGGGGCGGCCGGGTGCACCGGTCGGTCGAGCCGACCCTGCCGGAGCTCGACACGTCGCCGGCCGACCCGAACCACGTCGACCGGGCGGCGGCCGGGGCGGCGGCGGACGCCGTCCGGCTGGTCGAGGAGCTGCTGGAGCTGTGGGCCGCCGAGCCGCCCCGGGTGCTGCGGGCCGGCGGCATCGGCGTGCGGGAACGGGCCCGCGCGGCCCAGGCGCTGGACGCCGACGAGCCCCGGCTGGCGCTGTTGGTCGAGACCGCGCACGCCGCCGGACTGCTGGCCCCCGGCGACGACAGCAGCGACTCGGCCGAGGTCTGGCTGCCCACACCGGCGTACGACGGATGGCTGGACGAGCCGGTCGCGACCCGCTGGCTGGTGCTGGCCCGCGCCTGGCTGACGTCGACGCGGGTGCCCGGCCTGGTCGGGACCCGGGACCAGCGGGACCGCACCTTCACCACCCTCGGCCCCGACCTGGACCGCACGGTCGCACCCCTGGTCCGGGCCGCCGTCCTCGCCGACCTGGCCGCGCTGCCCCAGGGGGTCGCGTCGACCACCGCGTCGCTGTCGGCCCGGCTCCGCTGGCAGGCACCGCGCCGTGGCGGCCGGCTGCAGGACGACCTGGTGACCTGGACCATGACCGAGGCACAGACCCTGGGGCTGGCGACCGGCGGCGCGCTCGCGGGCCACGGCCGGCTGCTCGCCGCGGGCGACGGCGACGGCGCGGCGGCCGCCCTCCAGCGGGTGCTGCCGGAGCCGCTGGACCACGTGCTGCTGCAGGCCGATCTCACGGCGGTGGCGCCCGGGCCGCTGGACCCCGCGCTGGCCCGCTCGCTGCGGCTGGTGGCCGACGTGGAGTCCACCGGCGGCGCCACCGTCTACCGCTTCACCGAGGCGACCGTGCGCCGGGCCTTCGACGCCGGGTGGACCGCGGGTGACGTGACCGGGCTGCTCGGCCGGCACTCCCGGACGCCGGTGCCGCAACCGCTGGCCTACCTGGTCGAGGACGTCGCGCGACGGCACGGCCGGGTCCGGGTGGGCTCGGCCGCGGCCTTCGTGCGCTGCGACGACGAGTCCACCCTCGAGGTGCTGCTCACCGACAAGCGGGCCGCCACCCTTCGGCTGCGCCGACTGGCTCCGTCGGTGCTCGCGTCCGCGGCGCCACCGGACGTGACCCTGGATCGCTTGCGCGCGATGGGGTTCGCACCAGCGGCCGAGGGGCCCGACGGCGACATCGTCGTCCGGCGGCCGGAGTCCCGGCGAACCACCCCTCGCCGCCCACCCGCCCGGGCGGTGCGGACCCAGCCGCTGCCCGGGGACACGCTGCTGGACGCGGCGGTGCGGGCGATCCGGGGCGGCGACCGGTCCCGGCTGGTCGGTGCCCTGCGCACCTCGCGGCCCACCGCGGACGTGCTGGCCATGCTCACCCAGGCGGCCGGCTCCGGCGAGGCGCTGTGGATCGGCTACGTCGACGCGGAGGGGCGGTCCACGCAGCGGGTGGTGGAACCGGTTGCCGTCGAGGGCGGCTACGTCAACGCCTACGACCACCTCCGCGGCGCAACCCGGTCGTTCGCCATCCACCGGATCACGGGCGTCTCCCCGCTGGACGAGGACACGGCCTCCTGAACCGGTCCCCATTTGTCGGTTTGGGAATCGCCTGACGGCGGTAACTCCCCACCAGTTACGGGGTCGTGCACCGGTAGCCCGAGGAGGCCCCGTGCGTCAGCAGCAAGTACGTCGGCGCACCGCCCGCACGGTCGGAGCGGAGTTCGCGGCCGAGCAGCCGCCGCCCGCCCGGCTGCGCCGGGTGGCCGAGCTGGCCACCCGGGTGCTCAGGGACATCGACGAGGTGCTCGCCACCGCCTGACCACGCACCGCTCGCGGCGCTAGCGTCACCCTTGCCATGATCACGCCGCGCCTGACCCGATCGTGGCAGCGGCGCGACCTGCTGGTCGCGGGGGTTGTCACCCTCGTCGAGCTGCTCGGCCTGCGCACCGGGCCCGAGGAGCCCACCCCGTCGGCCGCGCTCGGCACCCTCGGCCTGCTGCTGTCGCTGGCGCAGGGACTGCCGCTGCTCTGGCGCCGGACCCACCCGCTGGCGGTGCTCGGCGTCACCACGGCAGCCTTCGTCGCCTACGCGCTGCTGCTCGTCCCGGTGCCGCCCTACGGCGCGCTGGTGGCCCTGGCCACCGTGGCCGTACGCCGGGAGGCCCGCGCCGCCGCGGCCGCCACCGCCCTGCTCGTCGCTGCCTGCGCGCTGGCCTACCTGCCGCCGCCGGGCCCGGCCGACGACATGTTCCTGCCCGCCGTCGCGGCCGTGGGGGTCGGGGTGACGGCCCAGCTCGTCCGCGAGCGACGGGCCCGCGCCGACGCGCAGGCCCAGCGAGTGGCAGCCGAGGAGCGGCTGCGCATCGCCCGGGACCTGCACGACGTCCTCGGTCACAGCCTCGGTGGCATCGCGGTGCAGTCGAGCACCGGGCGGCTGGCCCTCGAGGCCGGCGCGCCGGACGCCGCCCGGGACGCGCTGGTCGCGATCGAGTCGGCCAGCCGCGAGTCCATGCGGGAGGTTCGCGAGGTGCTCGGGATGCTGCGCGACTCGGGAGCCCCCGGCCTGGAGGCGCTGGACGACCTCATCGGCACCTCGCGGGCCGCCGGCCTGACGGTCGAGGTAGCCCGGCACGGCGACCTGCGCGGGCTGCCCCCGGACACCAGCCGCACGGCGTACCGGGTCCTGCAGGAGGCTCTGACCAACTCCGCGAAGCACGCCGGCCCCGGCCGGGTGCAGGTCGCGGTGCGCCGCACCGCGAGCCTGCTCGCGGTGGAGGTCGTCGACGAGGGACGAGGCTCGCCAACGGGTGGCCGGAACGGCCCGCCGGGGCACGGGCTGGTCGGGATGCGCGAGCGGGTCACGGCGGCGGGCGGCACGATGGCGGCCGGACCGGACTCCGGCGCAGGCTGGCGGGTCCGGGTCGAGCTGCCCGACGACCGGACGGGGGACGACATGACGATCCGGGTCGCTGTCGCCGACGACCAGGCCCTGGTGCGCGACGGGCTGCGGGTGCAGCTAGGGCTGGTGCCCGACCTGGAGGTCGTCGGCGAGGCCTCGACCGGTGTGCAAGCGGTCGCGCTGGCCCGACGTACCGTCCCCGACGTGATGCTGATGGACGTGCGGATGCCCGAGCTGGACGGCATCGAGGCGACCCGGCAGATCTGCTCCGACCCCGCAACCGAGACGGTGAAGATCGTGGTGCTCACGACCTTCGACGAGGACGAGCAGGTCTACGCGGCGATCCGGGCCGGGGCCACCGGCTACCTGCTCAAGGACGTCACGGCGACAGCGCTGCACGAGGCGATCCGGTCCTGCGCGGCTGGCGACGCGGTGATCGCACCGGCGGTCACCAAGCGGCTGCTGGCCGAGCTGGTTCGCCGACCGGGCGCCCCGGGCGCGCAGCGTGGTCTCGACGAGCTCGACGCCGCGCGAGGTCGAGGTGCTGGTGCTGGTCGCGCAGGGTCTTTCCAACGCCGAGATCTCCGGCCGGCTGTTCCTCAGCCCGGCGACGACGAAGACGCACGTCAGCCGGATCCTCACCAAGCTGGCGGCGCGGGACCGGGCCCAGCTGGTGGCGATCGCCTACGAGAGCGGGCTGGTGGTGCCGGGCGGGAGCTGACCGGCGTACATCCTGCGATGTAGTCGTCGGCCGCGAGAGGTAGGCGGGCATGGGCTCTCGCGGCCGACGTCAAGAGCCGGCGGCGTTCCTACCGTCGAAAGCATGACGACGATCACCCTGCACGACCTGACCAAGCGGTACCGCGACGTGACCGCGGTCGACCACCTCAGCCTCGCCGTGCGCGCCGGCGCCGTGACCGGGTTCATCGGCCCGAACGGTGCCGGGAAGTCGACCACGATGCGGATGCTGCTGGGTCTGGTGCGGCCGACCGGTGGCAACGCCACCTTCGACGGCGTCCCGTACGCCGCCCTGCCGCACCCCGCCCGCACGGTCGGCGCGCTGCTCGACCCCGGCGTCTTCCATCCCGGCCACCGCGGCCGGTCCGCGCTCCGGATCGCAGCCGCGAGCAGCGGCGTCCCGGACAGCCGGGTCGACGAGGTTCTCGACGTGGTCGGCCTCACCGATGTGGCCCGGCGCCGGGTCGGGGGCTACTCGATGGGGATGCGGCAACGACTCGCACTCGCCGGCGCTCTGCTGGGCGACCCGGAGACCCTGGTCCTCGACGAACCCGCCAACGGGCTCGACCCGGAGGGGATGCGCTGGCTGCGCGGCTTCCTCCGGCGGCTGGCCGATGAGGGCCGCACGGTGCTCGTCTCCAGCCACGTCCTGGCCGAGCTCGCGCAGAGCGTCGACGACGTCGTGATCATCGCGCGCGGCCGGCTGGTCACGGCCGGCGGCATGAGCGACCTGCTCGCCTCCCATCACCAGACCGACCTCGAGGAGCTCTTCCTCGACCTGACCTCCTGAGCCGGAAAGGCGTCCCGTCATGTCGACCTTCGTGCACACCACTCTCACCGCTGAGGTGCGCCGGCTGCGCGCCACCCGCTCGACCACCATCAGCCTGCTCATCGTGCTCGCCTTCACCGCCCTGATCGCGGTGGCGACCGTCCTGCTCGCCGGCCACCAGGAGAACGGTCCGCTGACCGCGCACACCCTCGACGATGCGGTCCGCGCCCCCGCCAAGGTGCTCGGCTTCGTGCTCCTCCTCATCGGGGTGCTCTCCGCCGCCGGGGAGCACCGCCACCACACCGTGGTGCCGACCCTGCTGGCCGAGCCGCGGCGGCACCGGGTGGTGGCCGCGAAGGTCGCCGCCGTCGCCGGGCTGGGGGCGGTTGCCGCCCTGGTGGTGGCCGCTCTCATGGCAGCGGTGTCGGTGCCGATGCTCGCGGCGCACGACGCGCCGGCGCAGCACCTGGCCGACCTCCCGGCCGGTGTCCTCGCCATGGTCGCTACCTCGGCCGGGTACGGCGTGATCGGCGTGGCGCTCGGCCTGCTGCTGCGCAACCAGACCGCGGCGCTGGTGTCCGCGCTGGTCTGGCAGTTCGTGGTGGAGGGGATCCTGCCGGTGGTGCTGCGGGCGCCGAGCCTGCCGACCTACCTGCCGGGGGGAGCCGTCAGCTCGCTGGTCCGGCTGGGCCACCACACCGCGGACGGGGCGCTCCCGGCCTGGCAGGGCGGCGCGCTCTTCACGGCGTACGCGGTGGGTCTGGTCGTCGTGGCCACGGTCGTCTCGGTCCCGCGCGACGTGACCTGACCCACGATGGCGGGCCGGTTTGCCTCGGTCAGTCACACTGGACAGGTGACCGACGGCCCCCTGATCGTGCAGTCCGACAAGACCCTCCTGCTCGAGGTCGACCACGAGCTGGCCGGTGAGTGCCGCCGCGCGATCGCGCCGTTCGCCGAGCTGGAGCGCTCGCCGGAGCACGTCCACACCTACCGGCTCACCCCGCTGGGGCTGTGGAACGCCCGCGCGGCCGGGCACGACGCCGAGCAGGTGGTGGACGTGCTGCTCAAGTACAGCCGCTACGCCGTACCGCACGCCCTGCTCGTCGACGTCGTCGACACGATGGCCCGCTACGGCCGGCTGCGGCTGGAGAAGCACCCGGTGCACGGACTGGTGCTGGTGACCACCGACCGGGCGGTGCTCGAGGAGGTCGTCCGGTCGAAGAAGATTGCGCCGCTCCTCGGCGAGCGGGTCGACGCCGACACCGTGGCCGTGCACCCGTCGGAGCGCGGACACGTCAAGCAGGTGCTGCTCAAGCTGGGCTGGCCGGCCGAGGACTTCGCCGGCTACGTCGACGGTGAGGCGCACAAGATCGACCTGGTGCAGGACGGCTGGGAGATGCGTGCCTACCAGCGCGAGGCGGTCGAGGGCTTCTGGCACGGCGGCTCCGGTGTCGTCGTGCTGCCCTGCGGCGCCGGCAAGACGATTGTCGGCGCGGCCGCGATGGCCGAGGCCAAGGCGACCACGCTGATCCTCGTCACGAACACGGTCGCGGCCCGGCAGTGGCGGCACGAGCTGCTCAAGCGCACGACGCTGACGGAGGACGAGATCGGTGAGTACTCCGGGGCGCGGAAGGAAGTGCGGCCGGTCACCATCGCGACGTACCAGGTGATGACGACCCGGCGGAAGGGCGTCTACACCCACCTCGAGCTGCTCGACGCCCGCGACTGGGGGCTCGTGGTCTACGACGAGGTGCACCTGCTGCCCGCGCCGATCTTCCGGATGACCGCCGACCTGCAGGCCCGGCGCCGGCTCGGCCTGACCGCGACGCTGGTGCGCGAGGACGGCCGCGAGGGCGACGTGTTCTCGCTGATCGGGCCGAAGCGCTACGACGCGCCGTGGAAGGACATCGAGTCGCAGGGCTACATCGCGCCCGCCGACTGCGTCGAGGTGCGGGTGACGCTGACCGAGTCGGAGCGGCTCGCCTACGCCGTTGCTGAGCCGGAGGAGCGCTACCGGTTCGCGTCGTCGACCCCGTCCAAGACCCGGGTGGTGCAGGAACTGGTCGAGCGGCACCGCAGCGACCAGGTGCTCGTGATCGGCCAGTACCTCGACCAGCTCGACGACCTCGGAGAGCGGCTCGAGGCGCCGGTCATCAAGGGCGACACCACGGTCAAGGAGCGGGAGCGGCTGTTCCAGGCGTTCCGGGTCGGTGAGGTCTCGCTGCTCGTCGTGTCCAAGGTGGCGAACTTCTCCATCGACCTGCCGGAGGCCGCGGTCGCGATCCAGGTGTCGGGCACCTTCGGCTCGCGCCAGGAGGAGGCACAGCGGCTGGGCCGGATCCTGCGGCCCAAGTCCGACGGGCGGACTGCCCGGTTCTACGCCGTGACCGCGCGGGACACCGTGGACCAGGACTTCGCCGCGCACCGGCAGCGGTTCCTCGCGGAGCAGGGCTACGCCTACCGGATCGTCGACGCCGACGACCTGCCCACCCTCGACGCCAGCTAGCGGTGCCGGCGTACCCCCCGCGCGTCCGGGCGCTCGCCGACTGCTCGGCGTCGGCGGTCGCGGCGGCCGTGGCGGCGAACCGCGACGAGTTCCTGCTCGCGACGGAGCGGCTGGCCGGCCTCGACGCGGAGCAGGTCGGGCTGGTGCTCGGCGCGCTGCTGCGGGCGCTGCTTGAGGACCTGCATCCCGACGGGCTGACCGGCGACGAGGTGCACGACGTGATCGTGCGCTGCGCCACTGCCGCGGCCGGCTGGTACCCCGAGGTCGACGTCAACGCGATGGTGCTGGTGCTCGGCGGAGCACTGGGCGTGCACCCGGACGAGGACGAGCCGGTGCCGGTGACGCCGCTGGCCGTCGCCCGGCACGCGCCGCTGGTGGTCGCCGACCTGCTGGTGGCCGGCGGCCGCTCGTACCGGCCGTACCTCGACGCGGCCCTCACCCGCATCGCCGAGGCCGAGGCCAACAACCTGCCCTGACCCGGCCGCGGGCACGGCTCAGCCGATCGACGCCGCTGCGTTCGTGACCGCCTCGACGCGGTCAGCCCGGTCCAGGCTGGGTCGAGCCCCGATCCGCTCGAAGATGGGTCGGGCCGCGGCGACGAGCCGCATGGCCTCGACGTGGCGACCCTGCGCCGCGTGGTGCTCCGCTGCCTCGAGCCGGACCGTGGCCTGCCAGAACACGTTGCGCGTCTCCTCGAACATCGTCATGGCGGCGGCGAACGTGGTCGCGGCCTTCTCGTCGTCACCGCGCGAGGAGCTCCGCCGCGCCGTGAAGCGCAACCGGTGGCCGTCGATCATCGGAGAGACCTCCCCCGGCGGGCGGCGGGCGGCCAGCTCGAGCAGCTCGTCGATCGTGTCGTCGTCCCCGAGGGCGAACGCGGCTTCGAGGCACTCGATCATTCCCTCGGTCGGCCCCCGTGCGATCAGGCCGAGCGTCGACTGCGACTCGAGGGCGTGCCTGGCGAGCTCCAGCGCGTCCCGCGGGCGCCCCTCGGCTCTCGCGATCGCGGCCAGCACAGCATGCTGGGCCGCGCGGTTCTGCACGTTCTCCGAGTCGGCGGCGTCAGGCAGCCGCTCGAGGTAGTCCTTGGCGCCCTGGACGTCGCCCCGCCGGACCAACGCCCCCGCGGCCGGCACCAGCTCGACGACGATGAGCTGAAGGTTCGTGAGGTGCTCGTCGGCGGTGACGGTCTGAGCGATCGCCAGTGCCTCGTCCCAGCGCCCCAGGGTGAGCAAGACTGAGATGGAGCCGGCCTGCATGGACAGGTCGTAGAACTTGTCCCCGACGCGCCTGGCATAGGCCAGACCGACCCGGTACGTCTCCAACGACTCGTCGATCCGCAGGACGTCGGACTGCCGCTCGGCGCGGTTGAAGTAGGCCCGCAGCGCTGCGCTGTGCTGGTCGGCAGCCAGGGCGACCGACAGCGCCTTCTCGATGAGGGCGTCGGACTCGACGGGGCGCCGCAACGAGAGCAGGACCAGGCTCTTGGTGTTCAGAGCCTGGGCCAGGACCTCCGGCAGCAGCAAGAGCTCGGCCACCTCGAGGGCACGTTCGAGGTGCGGGAGCGCTTCCTCGGCGCGCCCGACGAAGAACAACAGTCGGCCCAACTGCGCGGAGACCTCGGCGACGTCGGCGTCCGGCTGATCCGACGACAGCACTTCGAGAGCGGCCTGCATCCGGGCGATCGCTGCGTGCAGGCTGCCCTCGTAGAAGTCGACCTCGGCCAGCTCCGCGGACACGCGGGCCGCAGCATGCGTCTGGCCTTCGGTCTCGTACGTCGCGATGGCCCGGTCCAGGTGGGCGCGGGCCTCCACGGCGCGCCCGGCCGTTGCGGCAGCCGTACCCGCGCGCTCGTCGAGCCGGGCCCTCCCCAGCACGTCGTCGGTCAGCTCCAGAGCCTGGGTGAAGTAGCGCAACGACTCCACCGGCGCAGCGAGCCCGGTGGCCCGCTCCCCCGCCCGCAGCAACATCTCGCGGGCTCGTGCCCTTGTCTGGGCGGCGTCCGGCGCGTCTGGCACCGCGTGCAGAGCCTCGATGTAGTGGGCTGCGATCAGCTCGACAACTTCGTCGTCGTCGACTGCCTGGTCGGCCTCGAGATGCGCGGCGACGGCGAGGTGCTTCGCCCGGCGATCGTGGCGGGACAGCGTGTCGTAGGCCACCTTCTGCAGCAAGTCCTGGACGAACTCGTACTGCCCTCGGTCGGGGGAGCGCGGGTCGTTGCTGACCGTGAGGATCTCCCGGCGAACCAGCACCGCCAGCGGCTCCAGCAGGTCGGCGACCGGTGTGCCGGTCACGGCCGCGAGCACCTCGGGCGGAAACGACTTGCCGAGCACGGCGGCGTCCTCCACGAGCAGCCGCTCCCTGCGGCCCAGCCCGTCCAGCCGGGCGGCGATGAGACCGTGCAAGGTCTCCGGCACCTGCAGGTCGGTGATCGGACCGGTCTGTCGGTACTCGCCGCCGACCTGCTCGAGCTGCCCTTGGTCCAGCAGCATGCGGACGGTCTCGACCGCGTAGAGGGGGATGCCCTCGGCCCGGTCGAGGATCGCGCTGGTCACCGGAGCCGGCAGGCCGGGCACCAACCCGTCGAGGAGGCGGTGCATCGCCTCCGGTCCGAGTGGCTCGAGGTAGAGCGAGCTGAAGTTGCGCCGACCAGAACCCCAGGTGGGTCGCCGCTCGACGAGCTCCGGCCGGGTCAGGGCGAGCACGAAGATGGGATGGTTGCGCGACCACTCCAGCAGGTAGTCGACGAAGTCCAGCAGTGACGTGTCGGCCCACTGCAGGTCCTCGAAGACCAGCATGACGGGCCCGGCATCGGCCATCCGCTCCACGAAAAGGCGCCAGGCGGCGAACTGGTCGTCCTGGCCGGTGGTCGGTGCACTGTCGTCAAGTCCGAGCAGCTGGCCGAGCCGCGGCTCGATCCACCGGCGTTCCTCGGCGTCGGGCACGAACTCGGCCAGCGTCGCTGCGAGCTTGGTGGCGACCGCGTCCGAGGCCTCCCCCTCGACGGATCCCACCCGCATCCGCATCATGTCCGCCAGAGCCCAGTAGGTGACGCCTTCGCCGTAGGAGAGGCACCGACCGCGGTGCCACCAGACGTCCTCGATCAGCCCATCGACGTACTTCTCGAACTCCCAGGACAGCCTCGACTTGCCGACCCCGGCGACACCGCTGACTGTGACCAGCTGCGGCGTCCGGTGGTCGACCGTCGCGTGGAACAGGTCCTTGAGCATCCGCAGCTCGCGGTCGCGGCCCACGAAGGGGGCCTCAAGCCGCTCCGACCCGCATCGACCCGCTCCGGCCCGCGACGACCTGCATCGCCCGGAAGAGGACAATCGGTTCGGCCTTGCCCTTGACGTCGTGCGTCCCCGCTGGCTCGTAGTGGACGGCGGCGTCGGTCGCCCGACGGGTCGTCTCACCCACGAGGACCGTCCCCGGCTGGGCCGCAGATTGGATCCTGCTGGCCGTGTTGACCAGGTCGCCCGCGACGAGGCCCTCGCCGGTCGCGCCGAGGGTGACCGCCGCCTCCCCCGTGAGCACGCCGGCCCGTACCTGCAGGGCGACTGCCCCGACGTCCTCACCGAGAGCCGCCACCGCCGTCACCAGCTCCAGGGCGGTGCGCACCGCGCGCTCGGCGTCGTCCTCGTTGGCGACGGGAGCTCCCCAGACCGCCATGACAGCATCGCCGATGAACTTCTCCACGACCCCGCCATGACGCGCGACCAGCGTCCGGCACACGTCGAAGTACCGGGTGAGCAGCTCGCGCACCTCTTCGGCGTCGCGCGACTCGGACAGCCCGGTGAAGCCCACCAGGTCCGCAAAAAGGACGGACACCAGCCGCCGCTCGGCCACCGGGGCCGGGCGGTCCGCCTCACCGTGGTCGCCGGTCGGCTCGGTGCCCTGCAGGGACGCAGCGGCTGCTTGCAGTGAGGTCCCGCAGCTGGGGCAGAACTTCGCGCCGGGCGTGACGTCGGCACCGCACCCCGGGCACCCGGACGCCAGCGGGGACCCGCACTCGGCGCAGAACTTCGCGCCCGGGCCGGCGGCAGTCCCGCACGAGGCACAGGTCATGCCGGGCAGCATGCCGCCTCACCGGGACCTGTGTAACCCCATCCGCTGGTTTGCGGCTCAGTCCAGGTCGAACCGGACCTGCAGCGACACGGTCAGGGTCGCCGCCCCGGCCTCGATCGGCATCGCGGCCAGCGGCTTCGACTGCTCCTGGAACGCCGCCGTCCGGGCGAAGGTGTTGAACACCTGCTGCGGCGTGACCCGGCGGACACCACCCAGCGTGCGGCCCGCGAGCCCGGCAAGCTGCTCCGCCTGGTGTCGCGCGTCGGCGAAGGCGGCCTCGCGGGCGGCGTCCAGGGCCGGGTGCGGGTCGGCCACCGTCATCGAGACCGCGTTCACCCGGCTGGCGTCGCCGCCGGCCGCGACCACCTCGGCCAGCACCCTCCCCGCGGACTCGAGGTCATGCAGTGTCAGGCCCAGCCCGATAGCCGCCCGGTAGCCCTCCGGACCCGTCTGGGTGTAGTTGGTGGACACCGTGACGTCGGTCGTGCGCACGTCGGCGTCGGCCGCGCCGCCCGCCCGAGCCGCCCCCGCCATCGCCGCGACGGCCAGCTCGGCCGCCTCGAGGACGGTCGCGACGTCCGGCCCGGTGGCCTCGGCGCCGAGCTGCGCCACGAACAGGTCCGGCCGCACCTGTGCCGTCCCGGTGCCGATTACCTCGACCCGGTCGGACCCGCTCACGCGTGCCGCTCGGCGGCGACGGACTGCAGGTCGAGCAGCTCGACCGAGCGCTCCCGCATCTCGACCTTGCGGATCTTGCCAGTGACAGTCATCGGGAACTCGTCGACCACCTGCACGTAGCGGGGCACCTTGTAGTGCGCCAGTTTCCCCTCGCAGAAGGCCCGCACCGCCGCGGCGTCGAGCGGCTCGGCCCCGTCACGCATCCGGATCCAGGCGCACAGCTCCTCGCCGTACTTTGCATCCGGGACGCCGACGACCTGCACGTCCGCGATGTCCGGGTGGGAGTAGAGGAACTCCTCGATCTCGCGCGGGTAGACGTTCTCGCCGCCGCGGATCACCAGGTCCTTGATCCGGCCGACGATGTTGAGGTAGCCGTCGCCGTCCATGGTGGCCAGGTCGCCGGTGTGCATCCATCCCGCACGGTCGAGCACGTCGGCGGTCTTCTCGGGCTCGTCCCAGTAGCCGACCATCACCGAATAGCCGCGGGTGCACAGCTCACCGGCCTCGCCGCGTGGCAGCGTCAGCCCGGAGACCGGGTCGACCACCTTGACCTCGACGTGCGGGTGCACCGACCCCACCGTCGACACCCGCCGCTCGAGGTCGTCGTCGCGCCGGGTCTGGGTGGACACCGGCGACGTCTCCGTCATGCCGTACGCGATCGTCACCTCGGCCATGTGCATCTCGGCCACGACCCGCTTCATCACCTCGACCGGGCAGGGCGAGCCGGCCATGATCCCGGTCCGCAGGGTCGACAGGTCGTACGACGGGAAGTCGGCCAGCGCCAGCTCGGCGATGAACATGGTGGGCACCCCGTAGAGCACCGTCGCCCCCGTCTCCTGCACGGCTGCGAGCGTCGCGGCCGGGTCGAAGCCGGGCGACGGGATCACGATCGTGGCGCCGTGCGAGGTGGCGCCGAGGTTGCCCATCACCATCCCGAAGCAGTGGTAGAACGGCACCGGCAGCACCACCGTGTCCTCCTCGGTGAAGCCGCAGACGCCCGCCACGAAGTAGCCGTTGTTGAGGATGTTGTGGTGCGAGAGCGTCGCGCCCTTCGGGAAGCCGGTGGTGCCCGACGTGTACTGGATGTTGATCGGGTCGTCACACGACAGCGCGGCCGACCGCTCCTGGAGGGCGGCCTGGTCGACTGCCTCGCCACCGGCGAGCAGCTCGTCCCAAGACGGGCTGCCGATGACCACCACGTGCGCCAGCGCCGGGCAGTCGCCGCGCACCTCCTCGACCATGGCGACGTAGTCGCTGGTCTTGAACGACTCCGCGATGACCAGGACGGTCACCCCGGCCTGGGTGAGCACGTAGGACAGCTCATGGGTGCGGTACGCCGGGTTGACGTTGACCAGCACGGCACCGATCTTGGCGGTGGCGTACTGCACCAGCACCCACTCGGCGCAGTTCGGCGCCCAGATGCCGACCCGGTCGCCCTGGTCGACACCGAGGGCGAGCAGCCCGCGGGCAACCCGGTCGACGGCCCCGTCCAGCTCGGCGTAGGTCCACCGGCGGCCGCTCGGGTAGTCGATCAGCGCGTCCCGGTCGGCGAACCGGGCCACGGTGCGCTCCAGGTTGGCCCCGATCGTGTCGCCGAGCAGCGGGAGCTCGGAGGTGCCGCTGGCGTAGGACGAGAGCTGGGGGGTGGCCATGCCGGTCATCCTGCTCCCGCCCGTGCGGGAGCGCGAGAGCGCCGGCGCCGGTAGAAGTTTCTTCGTCCGGGACGTATCAGGAAGCGCGCAGGCGACTCACACCTGGTTGACAGGTTCGTTCACGACGGTGGGCCCACCACCAGCGGTACCGACACCAGGAGCGACGATGACGACGCTGCAACACCCCCCGCTGGAGCTGGCCCTCACCTCGACCGCGGCTGCCGCGGCCGAGAGCGACGAGCTGACCGGCCGGCTCGCCCAGCACCTCGTGGCCAACGCGCTGGTCCGCAAGAGCGTGATCGACCCGGTGCCGTTCCCGGTCTGGTGGCGGGTCACCGACGCGCTCCGCGCGAGCCTGCTGGCCGCCCCGGCGGACGCCATCGCCGAGGTCGACGCCGCCACGACGTCCCTGCTCGCCCACGTCGACGGGCTGGTGGCCGGCCCGCCGGTCAGCCTGCCGCGCTCCGAGGACGGCGGTCACCGTGCCCTGCGGCACGCCCAGGTCCTGGTGGCTCGCCTGGTGCTGTCCAGCGGCCCGACGTCGCCCACGCTGCTGCACGTGCGGCTGGCCCGGCTGCGTCGCGCGCTGGTCGTCGTCGCGGAGGGCTGACGCCCGGCGCTCGTCGGGGTACGCTCGCGGACCCGTGTCTGCGCCTCCCGATCCCACCCTCGCCGCCGAGCGCGCCTACCTCGCGGCGGCCCGCGCCGACCTGCTGGCGATGCGCGACGCGACCCTGGCGCTGAACGCCCGCGGCGGCGACGCGGTCAGCGAGGCGTACCTCGCGGCGTCGCTGCACCGGCGGGTGCTGGCCCTGACCGACGACCCGGAGACGCCGCTGTTCTTCGGCCGGCTGGACCTCGACGACGAGCGCTACTACGTCGGGCGCCGGCACGTCCACGACGACGCCGGCGACCCCGTGGTCATCGACTGGCGGGCCGACGTCTCGACCGCGTTCTACCGCGCGACCCGCACCGAGCCGATGCGCGTGAAGCTGCGCCGCCGGTTCGGCTTCGAGCGCGGCGTGATCACCGCCTACGAGGACGAGCACCTGCAGGACCGGACCGAGGCCGAGCGGCGGTCCGCCATTCTCGCCGGCGAGATCGAGCGCCCGCGGGTCGGCCCGATGCGCGACATCGTGGCCACCATCCAGCCGGAGCAGGACGTGATCGTGCGGGCCGACGTCACCGAGACGCTCTGTGTGCAGGGCGCACCCGGCACCGGGAAGACCGCGGTCGGGCTGCACCGGGCGGCGTACCTGCTCTACACCCACCGGGACCGGCTGCGGCGGGGTGGCGTGCTGGTGGTGGGACCCAACTCGGCCTTCCTGTCCTACATCTCGGCGGTGCTGCCGGCGCTCGGCGAGGTCGACGTGCGGCAGGTGACGCTCGAGGAGATGGTCGGCCACCGGGTCGAGGTGCGTGCGGTCGACCCCGCGCCGCTCGCGGTGCTCAAGGGCGACCCCCGGATGGCGACGGTCCTGAGCCGGGCGGTCCATGCCGGCCTGCTCCCGCCGACCGAGCCGCTGGTGCTGCCGCGGGGGTCGCACCGCTGGCGGGTCCCGACCCACGAGCTGCGCGAGGTGGTCGCCGAGCTGACCGCCCGGGACGTGCGCTACGGCGCGGCCCGGGCGATGCTCGCGCAGCGGCTGGCGCACCTGCTGCTGACCAAGATGGAGGCGGCCGGCGAGTCCCCCGACGACCGGACCCAGGACGCCGTGGCCCGCAGCGCGCCGGTGCGCCGGGCGGTCGACCGCCTGTGGCCCGCGGTCGACCCGGTGCGGGTGGTGATGGCGCTGCTGTCCGACCCGGCTGTGCTGGCCCGTGCCGCCGACGGGGTCCTCGACCCGGACGAGCAGGCGCTGCTGCTGTGGCCCAAGCCGCCCCGCGGGCCGAAGTCCGCGCCGTGGACGCTGGCCGACGCCGTGCTCGTCGACGAGGCCGCCGACCTGGTCGAGCGCGAGCCGAGCCTCGGTCACGTCGTGCTCGACGAGGCCCAGGACCTGTCCCCGATGCAGCTGCGCGCGGTCGGCCGCCGTTGCTCCACCGGCTCGGCCACCGTGCTGGGCGACATCGCCCAGGGCACCACGCCGTGGGCCACCGACGACTGGGCCGAGTCGCTGCGTCACCTGGGCAAGCCGGCCGCGCACGTCGAGGTGTTGCGCCGCGGCTACCGGGTGCCCGCGGCAGTGATCGAGTTCGCCGCGCGGCTGCTCCCGTTCATCGCGGCCGGGATCGAGGCGCCCGAGCCGGTGCGCGAGAACCTCGGCCGCCTCGACCTGTTGCCGACCGGCGACGTGGTCACGGCGGTGTCATCGGAGGTACGTCGGGTGCTCGCCGAGCCGGGCTCGGTCGGGGTCGTGGTGGCCGACACCGACGTCGAGGGAGTCAGCCGGGCGCTCGGCGTCGCACACGTCGTGCTCGGCCGCGACGACGGTCCCGAGCAGCCCGACGAGCGGGTGACCCTGGTGCCGGCCTCGCTGGCCAAGGGCCTGGAGTACGACCACGTCGTGGTGGTCGAGCCGGCCGCGATCGTGGCCGGCGAGCCGTCCGAGTTCCAAGGGCTGCGGCGGCTCTACGTCGTGCTCACCCGGGCGGTGTCCGGCTTGTCCGTCGTGCACGCACAGCCGCTGCCCGACGAGCTGGCAGCATGAGCGGGGTGCGGCACCTCGCGGTCGACTGGCTGGCGCTCGGCCGGCGGGTCGGTGCGCGGGACGACGTCGCCGGCGCCGGCGCCGCCCTGCTCGGCCGCTGGGCCGAGCCGCACCGTGCCTACCACGACCTCGCGCACCTGGCCGAGGTGCTGGAGCGGGTCGACCTGCTGGCCGCCGAGGCCGACCGGCCGGACACGGTGCGATTGGCGGCTTGGTTCCACGACGCGGTCTACGACCCCACCGCCGAGGACAACGAGGAGCGCAGCGCTGCCCTCGCGATCACCACCCTGCGGCGGCTCGGGCTCGACGAGCCGCTCCTGGCTGAGGTGTCCCGGCTGGTGCACCTCACCGTCACCCACGAGGTCGCCGACAACGACCGCGACGGTGCCGTGCTGTGCGACGCCGACCTAGCGGTGCTCGCCTCCGACGACCTGCGCTACTCGTCGTACGTCGAAGGCGTCCGCCGCGAGTACGCCCACGTCGACGACGCCGCGTTCGCCACGGGCCGCGCCCAGGTGCTGTCGAGACTGCTGGACCGGCCGGCGCTGTTCCGCACCGCGCACGGCCGGTCGGCTTGGGAGCAGCGGGCCCGCGCGAACGTCACCGCCGAGCTGGGCCGGCTGCGCGCGCCCTGATGGCCGGCCTGACGTGCGAACCTTGACGAATGGTTCTCAGACCGGGCGGGCGCTTCGACGGTGCGGCAGCGTTGGTGACTGGCGGAGCACATGGCATCGGACGGGCCTGCGCAGTTCGCCTCGCGGACGAAGGCGCGCGGGTCGCTGTCCTGGACCTCGACGAGGGGGCTGCTCAGGACGTGGCGTCCCAGCTTGCACAGCTCGGTGAGCGTCCGCACCTTGCGGTGCACATGGACGTGACCGACGGGTCGTCGGTTGAACAGGCAGTAGATCGCGCTGCTAGCGCGCTTGGTCAGATAGACACCCTGGTCAACGTTGCCGGTGGAGATGTCGAGCACGGCGCGTTCGAAGTCACGAACGACGAGGTGTGGACACGCGTACTCGAGCTCAATCTCCTCGGCGTTGTCCGCTGTTGCCGCTCCGCGATTCCTTACCTTCGGCGAAGCACCTTGAGCCCGGCCATCGTGACCGTCAGCTCGATCAACGCCTTCACCGCGCTGGGGAGTGAGGCGTACTCCTCGGCGAAGGCTGGGCTCACGTCACTGACGGGCAATCTCGCCGCCAGCCTCGCTCACGACGGCATCCGGGTGAACGCTGTGGCGCCGGGAACGATCAGGACCCGGGTCTGGGACGCTCAAGTTGGCGGGGCGGATCGTCTCGAGCCGTTGTATCCGCTCGGGCGCGTTGGCGAGCCCGAGGACGTGGCCGGCGCCATTGCCTTCCTCGCTTCGAGCGACGCAGCTTGGATCACGGGTCACACGCTCCCGGTCGACGGGGGCCTCTTGACCGGCGACGGCAGCCGGATGGACGTGCGGTGACTGATCGCCCGCCACGGTCACCCCGCGCGGCGACGCAACGCGGTAGGTCGAGGGACGAACCTGGGCGTGGCCGCGGCGTAGGCGCAGTATTGCGGGAACGCCTTCACGAGGTCGCGTTCCTCGAGCCGGACGCCGACGAGGATGTAGCCGCAGCCGAGGATCGCGAACAGCAGGTGGCTGGCGGTCATGGTCGGCGTGGCAAGGAACGCCGGGAAGAAGCCCAGCATCATCGGATGGCGAACGAGCCGGTGCGGCCACGGAAGGCTAAATCCCGGCGCGCTCTCGCCCAGCCCACGGATGCGTCGGGCGACCTGACGTAGCCCGAACATGTCGCAGTGGTCGATCGCGAACGTCATCGCGATGACGTAACGTCCAGCCGGCGGCGAACAGCGCCCACAGCACGGCTTGGGCAGCCGGTCGTCGACCCGCCAGAGCGCGGTTGGGATGGGCCGCCACTGCCAGAACACCAGCGCCAGGACACCGGCCGTCGCGAGGACGTACGTCGAGCGCTCGAGGTGCTTCGGCACGATCTTCGTCAGCCGAAGCTTGACCGCCGGACGGGCCATGACGCTGTGCTGGACGGCGAACAATGCGAGGAGCAGCACGTCGATCACGACCGCCGCGGCGGTGCCGGAGGCGGGTCCGCCGCCGTCGACGGTGCGCGGCACGAGCACGCCCGCTAGGAAGAACACGCATAGAGGAGCGCCACCAGGAATGCCAGGTAGGCCACGCCCGCGTAGGCCGCGGCGACTGCAGAGGACACCCTGCGCCCGACTCGATGTCGTACTCACCCTTGCCTCCTCGCCATCGCTGCCGACCGGCAATCGTCGCCCGGGCCGCCCTTGGTGTCAGGCGTAGAACTACCCCAGTTCGCACCGCCAGACGAAGAGCAGACCGGTGGCGCGACGGGTCCGACTGCAGGAGGCTGTCCCCGCGACGTACGTCGAGAGAAGGGGATGGTCGGTTGGAGCAGCAGCTGAGCTCGACCCACCTTGCAGGTGGCATGAAGGTGGTTTACGCGACGGCAGGTGCCGGTCCGCCGTTGCTGCTCATCGGCGGCTGGCTCAGCCACCTCGAGCTCAGCTGGGCGCTGCCGCCGGAACGCCACCTGTGCGAAGTCCTCGCTCACGGACGCACCTTGATCCGGTACGACCGCCCGGGGTGCGGGCTGTCCGAACGACCGTCACATCTTGACTGGTCGCTCGACGACGAGATCGACACGATCGAGGCGGTCGTCGCTGCTGCCGGCGTCACGCGTCTCGACGTGATCGGCAGCTCGCTCGGCGTCCCCGTGGCGATCGAGTGGGTGGCCCGGCATCCCGAAACCGTCGACCGGCTGGTGCTCTACGGCGGATGGGCGCGCGGATCCGACATCGCACCGGCAGCGGTGCGCGAGCACGTCGTCGGGCTTGTCGCCAGCCACTGGGGCCTTGGTTCCGACGTGATCACCGACATCTTTGCCCCCGATGCGTCGGCAGGCATGCGGGCCGCGTTCGCCGACTATCAACGGCAAGCATCGTCTGCGGCGACTGCCGCCGGCCTGCTCGGGCTCTGCTATCTCATCGACGTCACCGACTCGCTGCCGCGCGTGCGCACCCCCACCCTGGTCGTGCACCGGGAGCATGACCGGGCCGCGCCGGTCGAGCAGTCGCGGTTGATCGCCGCCTCGATCCCCGGAGCCCAGCTCACCGTCCTTCCCGGACGCTCGCACCTGCCGTACATCGGCGATGTCGACACGCTGCTCATGACCATCAGGACAGTTCCTCGGCCTGCCAAGCCTTCGCCCCCGACCCTCGATGCAGCTGACCGGCCGGCAGCGACAGGTCGCGGCATTGGTGACCGACGGCCTGACGAACCGCGAGATCGGTGAACGGCTTGGTGATCAGCGAACGGTCGGCCGAAGGTCACGTGGAACGAATCCGCGTCAGGCTGGGAGTCCGATCCCGGGCACAGATCGCGGCGTGGTGGGTGGCCACGAGCACGACGAGCACGTAGCGGGGAGCGTGCCGGATACCGAGGCTCAGTGCGGGCCGGCGTGCCGGACCCGGTCGCGCTCGGTGGCGAGCACTACGGCCTCGTAGCCGATCAGTCCGGCCAGCACCGCGAGGAGCACCCCGAGCGCCGCGACCGCAGGGAGCTGCGCCCCGACGGGCAGCAGGAGCAGCAGCACCGCGGCGGCTACGAGGCGCTGCACGTTCCAGCCGCCGATGTTGCGCCGGCGCAGCGCGGACAGCGCGACGAGGTAGAGCACGGCTCCGCCGAACAGCGCCACGAGCGGCACCCAGGGCAGCGCGTCGCCGAGGTCGTGGTGCTCCGGGTCGGCGACGTACGTGAGGACCTTCTTCATGCCGAGCGCCAGGTAGACGATGCCGACCAGCATCGGGAAGTGCAGGTAGGTGAACGAGTCGCGGGCCAGCCGGCTGCGCGGCTCGCCGTCGAGCCTGGACAGGACACGTTCGGCGACCAGCGCGACAACGTCGAAGTAGACCCACCACAGGGCGACCGAGACGCCGAGGCCGAGCAGTGCGGCGAGCACGACGGCAGCGGTCACCGGCTCCGCTGCGATCCCCGCGCCGACGGCCACGACCGACTCACCGAGGGCGACGATGATGATGAGCCCGTGTCGTTCGGCGAAGTGCGCCGCGCTGTAGACCCGCCAGCCCTGGGTGCCGCCGGCGAAGACGCCGACGTAGTCCACGACGAGGGCCAGCACCCACAGCACCGACTGCCACGGCGGGCCCGCCGCACCGCCCGCGACGAGCAGCAGCAGGGCCACCGTCGTCGGGACGGCGGTGACGAGCAGCTGGCGCCGAAGCTCGCGGTCGTCGCCGGCCGCCACGAGGTACACCACCAGGTGCGCGATCCGCACCGTGGCGTAGCAGGCGGCGAGCACGAACGGCGCGAACAGGCCACCGGGCTTGTCGTCGTACGACTCGGGGATCGCCAGGGCGACGACGAACAGCGCGCCCATCGCGGCGATCATCGCCACCCGCAGCAGACCCTCGTCGGCCCGCGCCTGGTTGCCCAGCCACGCGTACGACGACCAGCCGAACCACAGCAGGGCCAGCAGCACCAGCCCGCGACCGAGGCCGCGCACCGTCGGGTCTTCGGCCATCAGCGCGGTGACCTGGGTCAGCGCGAAGACGAAGACCAGGTCGAAGAACAGCTCGAGGGTCGTGACGCGGTGCGAGTCGTCGGTCGGGCGGACGACCAGCCGGCGTACGAGATCCACGCCCGCAGCCTGGCACGACCGAGCGATCCGCGCCCGTCAGTGGCGGTGCGGGCGGCGCAGGCCGGAGGCGCGCAGCCGGGTGATCAGCTCCCGGCCGCTGACGGGATGCGCCCCGAGGGCGATCGCCGCGTCCCGCATCTCCGCGGGCAGGTCGTAGTGGTCGCCCTGGAAGCCGCGCCGCGGGATGCCCAGCGCCTCGGCCAGCACGTGCAGCTCGTCGTACGACGTGTCGCTGACCAGGTGGCACCAGAGCCGGCCACGGAACGGCCAGATGGGCGTATCGACCAGGATCGCCATCCCTGCATGGTGTCGCAGCGGACAATGGTGCCCGTGACCGACGTCCTGTTCGAGGCGCGCGCCCGGGTGCTGCACGACCTCGCGGCGCGCGGGCTCGACAATGCGGCGGTGGTCTCGGTCGTCGATGAGGTCGTCACGGCCCGGCAGTGGTGGGTCGACGAGTGGCCCGACGGCGCGGCGTTCGTCACCTGCCTGGTCGCGCAGGACGTCCAGGAGGCGCTGCTCGACCAGGTCGGCCGGTGGCCGCTGTGCCCGGTGGTGCACGACCCGGACGAGGACGAGCCGTCCCCGCACGAGCTGCGCGTCGCGCCCGACCTGGGCGAGGACCCGCATTGGGTCTGCGAGGCGGGCGGCGTGGTTGTCGCGCCGGTCGGGGCGCTGCACCGGGTTTGATCCGATGATTTTCGGTCGTTACGCCGGTCAGCACCCCTGACGGACCCAGCCCGACCAGAGGAGCGCCCGTGCTCGACCTCCACCCCGCGACCCGAGAGGTCGCCCGCCTGCTCGAGGGCGTCACCGACGACCAGCTGTCGGCTCCCAGCCCGTCGGACTGCGACGTCGCCACCCTGCTCGACCACCTGATGGGGCTCACGATGGCCTTCACCTGGGCGGCCGAGAAGTCGACCCCGCCAGAGGCCAGCGGGCCCCCAACGTCCTCCGGGGAAAACCTCGACCCGAACTGGCGGTCGGTGCTGCCCGGCCGGCTGGACGCGCTGGCCGACGCCTGGAGCAAGCCGTCGGCCTGGGAGGGCATGACCGAGGCGGGGGGCGTCACGTTGCCCGGCGAGGTGGCGGGCGTGGTGGCACTGGACGAGGTCGTGCTGCACGGCTGGGACCTGGCCCGGGCGACCGGCCAGGAGTTCCGCTGCGACCCTGCCAACGCCGAAGCCGTGCACGGGTTCACCGAGCGCTCGGCCCAGCCCGACCAGGCAGCGATGCGCACCGGGCTGTTCGGCCCGGTCGTCCCGGTCGCCGACGACGCGCCGGTGTTCGACCGGGCGCTCGGCTTCGCTGGCCGCGACCCCGCCTGGACACCCTGACCTCAGGGCCCCACCGACTGCGCGGTGCCGTCATGGAGGAGATGCGTCAATTGCCGACCTGCGTCACGCGGGCGGCAGACCGGTCCGACCTCGTCACTCCTTCGTGGCGGCACCACTGACGTGCGACATCGGTCGTCGCCGCAATCCGCACCAGGAACCAGTACGACGCGCCCGTGGCGATTGCACGATCCAGTGCAAGAGACCTTTCCGCGGAAACGTCCGCGCATCTGTGGACGCCCGCCTCGCCACGCCCACGCCCGCTTCGCCACGTGTGCACGCCCAGCGAAGCGGGTGCGCGCGTGCTTTACGTGGTCGAAAGCAGAGGCTGTGGACAACTCGGCGGCGGCCGACGCGGACTTTCATAGGTTCGTCGGGACAGCAGACGACACCCCGATGGAGGTCAGCATGACCGCGTTCCGCGTCACCCCCGCCGAGCTGATGAGCCTGTCGCAGCAGGTGCACGGCACGGCCGGCTCGATCGAGTCCGAGCTCGGCGGCCTGCGCAGCCGGGTCCTGCCTATCAGCGGCACCTGGACCGGGCAGGCCCAGGACCGGTTCCAGGCCCTGTACGACGAGTGGAACCGCAGTGCGCAGGGCCTCCAGCAGGCCCTGGCCGGAATCAGCCAGCTCCTCTCGCAGGCCGGGCAGTCCTACGACGAGGCCGAGCGCCGGATTGCCGGGAGCTTCGCGGGTCGCTGACCCCCAGCCCTCGTTTCCTGTGTGACGCCGACGATCTTGGCGGCAACGATTCCGTCACGATCAGGGCGCGGGGCTCGGCAGGGCCTGCGGCACTGCGGCAGGTTGGGCCCCGCACTTGCTCACCGGGCCGCGCACGCCCGACCCGGGGCGTCACGCGGACTCGAGGAGGCTCTCGCACATGGCGGCAGGGTCGGTGACCGTGGCCGCTCTGCGGCACCGGCCGCGGCAAGCCGTGCTCGTCGTGGTCCTCGCCGCGGTGGTCACCGGCGCTGCCGCCCTCGGTCCGCTGTACGCCCGCGCCGTCGAGCAGTCGGTGGTGCGCAACGTCGTCGACGACGCACCACCCGCCAGCAGCACCCTGGTCGTCACCGACCGGGCCGACCCGCCCGCCTCCCCGGTCGAGCTGGCCCGCACCGTCCGCGGGGCTGTGCCGCCGCAGTTCGGCGCACCCATCGGTGGTGCCGAGGCGCCGCTGCAGCTGGACCCGGCCGGTGCCGGCGATCCGGTGCGGACCCTGTTGACCAGCCGGGACGGCCTCTGCCGGCACATCACCGTCAGCGCCGGCCGCTGCCCCCGGACGGAAGGTGAGCTGCTCGTCAGCGGCCGGACCGCGGCGACCGTCGGGCTGCGCCCAGGCACCGCGGTCACCCTGCGCGGGGCTGCCGAGGCCGACGGGAGCCGGATCTCGGCGCCCGCCACCGTGGTCGGTGTCTACGACCTGGCCGATACCGCCGGGCGGTACTGGGCCGGGCGCGGGGCGCCGCCCGCAGTCGCCCGGGCCGCGCCCGAGGAGCAGAGCACGGTGGCCGTCGACGACGTGTTCACGGTGTGGGCGACTCTGGCCGCGCAGCCATGGCCTGACCTGACCACCCACCTGGACATCCCCCTGCTGGCGGACCGGATCGACCTGCAAGGCCTGCCGACCGTGCGCGCGGCCACGGCGGCCGTCGACGAGCGGGCCGGCACGGTCGGCGGCTCGGCGGCAAGCTCGATCGGCCCGCTGCTCGACTCGACCATCGAGCAGCGGGAGCAGTCGCGCAGCGTCATCCCGCTGCTGGCGGTGCAGCTCGCCGTGCTCGGCATCGTGGTGCTGGCGTTCGTCTGTGCCGCGGCCACCGAGCAGCGGCGACCCGAGATCGCGCTGGCCCGTCTGCGCGGCCACGGCAGCCGCGGGGCCGCGGTGATGCTGCTGCGCGAGCTCGGGGTGCTCGTGTTCGCCGGGGCCGTGATCGGCACCGGCCTGGGCTGGCTGACCGCCGTGGTCAGCACCGAGCTCTGGCTGCAGCCATTGGTAACGGTGGAGGCCCGCTGGCCAGTGGGCGGCGCGGTCCTGGCCTCGCTGGTCGCGGGGCTGCTCGCCATCCTCGCCGCCGGCACACCCACGCTCCGCCAGCCGCTCACATCGCTGCTGCGCCGGGTGCCGCCACGGGCGTCGACGCTGCAGGTCGGGCTGGTCGAGGGCGCCGTGGTGGCGGCCGCCGCGGCCGGCGTGGTCACCCTGCTGACCGGCGACGGCGGGCCGATCGCCCTGCTCGCACCCGGCCTGCTGGCCATCGCCGGCGGCCTGCTCCTCGCGCAGGCGACCATCCCGACGGCCGGGCCGCTCGCCCGCCTGGCGCTCCGGCGCGGCCGGCTGCCATGGGCGCTCGCCGGCTTGCAGATCTCCCGCCGGCCGGCACTGCGCCGGCTGATCGCCATCATCACGGTGGCCTGCGCGCTGCTGGTCTTCGCGGTGGACGCCTGGACCGTGGCCGGGCGCAACCGGACCGCCCGGGCCGAGGTCGAGGCCGGCGCACCGGTCGTGCTCGGCGTGGACGCCACCAGCCCGAACGCGCTGCGCGACGCCGTCCTCGACCTCGACCCGAAGGGTCGGTTCGCGACACCGGTCGTCACGGTGTCGTCGGTCACAGCGGCCGGCCCGCGCACCACCGCGGTCGAGCCGGACGCCTTCGCCCGCATCGCCCGGTGGGCCGGCGCCGCCGGCGTCCCCAAGCCGGACGACCTGGCCCAGCTCAGGCCGCCGCCGGTCGCCCCGGTCCGGCTCACCGGCGACCGGGTCGAGGTGCATGCGAGGGTCACGGCCCAAGGCATCCCGAGGTTCAGTCGTGATCCGATACCCGAGCTCGCACCGATCCGGCTGGTGCTGGGGGTCGAGACCCAGGACGGGCTGGTCCACCCCGTGTCGCTGGGCGTGACCCGTTCGGGCCTGGCCACCTACCGGGCCGCGGTCCCGTGCAGCGAGGGCTGCCGCCTGCGCACCGTGACCGTCGCCCGCACGTTCGGCGACTTCGCCGACGCCAGCGTCAAGGTCGTCATGTCTGACCTGTCGGCCGGCACCGGGACCGACCTCATGCCAGTCGATCTCGACGCCACGACCTCCGACGCGTGGCAGCCGCTGCCACTGCCCGGCGACGCGTCCGGTGACGCCTCGGTGGTCCAAGGCCCCGCCCTGGTGTTCGGCGGGAACTCCTATGGGCCGCCGCTCACCGTGCAGCGCGCCGACCGGCCGACCCTTGCGAACGCCATCACCGCCGGCAACCTGCCCAAGCCGCTGTCCACCAACGGCAGCGCACCGCTCGGCGCGGTCGTCGGGCCGGACCTCCTAGGCGGCCAGGTCGTCTTCCAGGTGGTCGGCACGGTCCCGCAGATACCCCGGGCCGGCACCCGCGCCCTGCTCGTCGACCTGGCCGGAGTCGCCACCGGCCCGGTCGCCGGGGCGGGCACCACGTCGTACGACGTGTGGCTGGCCAGCGACGACCCAGCCCGGGAGCGGACCCTGCGCCGCCAACTCGCCGCCCACGGCCTGCGTGTCACCGCCCGCGACACGACCGGCGCCCACGCGGTCGCGTTCGAGAGCGAGGGCCCGTCGCTCGCGCTGCGGCTGTCACTGCTGGCCGGGCTGGTCTCCGTGCTGCTCGCCGGCGCGACCCTTGTGGTCGGCGTCGCCACCTCGGGCGCCAGCCGGGCCCGCGACCTCGCCGGGCTGCGGCTGGTCGGCGTCCCCGCCCGGACCGTGCGGGAGGCGTCGGTGCGTGAGCACCTCGTCGTCGCCGTGCTCGGCGTGCTCGCCGGCACCGCACTGGGCCTGGTCGCCGCGCAGGCCGCGCTGCCCGACATCCCACTGTTCGCTACCCCGAACAGGGCTCTCCCGCTCGATCTCAGCCCAGCCTGGTCGGCGGTCGCTGTCACCGCCCTCGGCTGCCTGCTGCTGCTCTGCACGGTGTCGGTCGCGGTCGGTCGGGCCCTGGCTCACGCGGCCGTCCCGGCCCGGCTGCAGGAGGGCCGATGAGGGCGGGCTGGGCCACCTCGCTGCGGCTCGCGCTGGCCGGGCTCTGGTTCCGGCGCAGCACCGCCCTGATCGTGCTGGTCCTCGCCACGGTGGCCAGCGCGGCATCGGTAGTCGCGCCGCTGTACTCGCGCGCGGCCGAGGAGTCGATCGTCCGGGACACCCTGGCCCGGGCCGACGCGTCCACGCTTGCGGTCCAGGTCTCGGTGCCGCAGGGCGGGTCCCAGGTGGGCCTGGGCCCGGCCTCCGACGGCAACTTCGCGGTGCAGGTGGCGAACCAACACCTGACCAACCCGGCCTTCGGGACACCCCGGCTGGCCTACACCGGCCGCGGGAAGTACACGCCGGCCGCCGGGGCCTTCAAGGGTTCCGAGGTGGACGGCCAGGTGGTCGAGCGCGCCGGTCTCTGCGAGCACCTGACACTCGCGGCCGGGCGCTGCCCGAGGTCCGCCACCGAGGCGCTGTTCACCCGGCGCAGCCTGCAACTGGTGGGCGGCAAGCTGGGCGGGACCGTGCAGGTCGAGCTGCCCGAGTCGGTGGACGTCAACACCGGGGCCATCCCTCCGGTCCTGACGCTGCGGGTGGTGGGCACGTTCGACCCGGTGCCGGTGCAGTCGCCCTACTGGGCCGGCCGCCCTTACTTCAGCGCCTACTACCCGCAGGCGGTCGTGCGTAGCCTCGAGTCAGTGCCGCCGGTCGCCGATCCGGTCTTCGTCGGCCCCGGGGCCGCGCGGCTTGCCCGCATCACGACGTACACGGTCGACGTCCCCGTGCTGCCGGACCGGGTGCGCCTCGACGACGCGCCGCTGCTGCAGCGCCAGGTGCGCAAGCTCCGGGACGCCAACGTCGCCTACCTGCTGACCACCGACTCACAGCTCCCCGCGGCGCTGGGCCGCGCCGACGACGGCCGTGAGCTGGTGCGGATCGCGGCACCCCTGGCCGTCACCCAGCTGGTGCTGCTCAGCTGGTGGACCCTTTTCCTGGTGGTCGGGTCGGCCACCGAGGAGCGCTCGCCCGAGCTCGGGCTGGCCAAGCTGCGCGGTCTCACCGCGCGTCAGACCCGGCGGTTCGGCCTCGCGGAGGTCTTCCTGCTCCTGGTGGTGGCCGCGCCGCTCGGCACCGTCGCGGGCTATCTGGCGGTGCGCGGCTCGGCCGACCGGGTCTTCGCCCCCGGGACCGAGGTGGTCTTCAGCTGGCCGGTACTGCTCACCGTGCTGGTCGCCGTGGCAGGTGGACTCGTCACGGCCGCGCTGTCCTCGCGGCAGGTGTTCCGACGGCCGGTGTCCGAGCTGCTGCGCCGGGTGCCGCCGCGGCGCGCCGGGCGCGGTGCCGGGCTGGTCGACGGCGTGGTGGTGGTGCTCGCCGCCGCGGGGGTCGTGCAGCTGGTGAGCGACCGCGGCGGCCGGCCGAGTCCGGTGGCCCTGCTGGGGCCGGGCATGGTGGCGGTGGCCGGCGGGCTGCTGGCCGCCCGGATCCTGGTGCGGGTGGCGCGGCGGCGTACAACCGTGTCGATGGAACGCGGCCGCGCGGCGGGGGTGGCCGGCTGGGCCGGCGTCGCGCGCCGCCCCGGCACGGCCAGGATCGCCTCGGTGCTCGCGGTGGCCACCTGCCTGCTCATCGTCGGGGTGCAGGCCTGGACGGTGGCCGAGCGCAACCGGGCCGAGCGGTCCGGCGCCGAGACCGGCGCCGCGGTGGTGCTGCAGGTGCGCGCGCCGAGCTCGCAGGCGCTGCTCGCCGCGGTCCGTGCGGCCGACCCGTCCGGTCGCTACGCGATGGCGGCGGTGCAGGTCTCCTCAGACAACCAGGCGACCCAGCTGCTGGCGGTCGATGCCAGCCGTGCCGACCAGGTGCTCGACTGGGGTGCCCCCGACGCCGTGCCGTCTCACCGGGTCAGCGAGACCCTGCACCCGCAGCTGCCCCCGCCGCTGCGGCTGCGGCCGGGCCGGCTCGAGGTGACCGTCGACCTCCAGCAGGTGCAGTCCCCCTCCCCGCTGCGCCTCACCGTCCGGCTGGACGAGGGCGGGCGCTCGGAGCGCGTCACCCTCGGCGAGCTCCGGCGCGGCCGGCACACGTACGCCGGTCAGCTGCCGCCAGGCTGCGCAGCAGGGTCCTGCCGGCTGGCCGCCGTGGCCGTCGACCACCCCGGTGCCGACATCGAGAGCGCGAGCGCCACGTTGCTGCTCGAGTCCATCGCCCTGGCGCCGGAGGGGTCCGGTGCCGGCCAGCCGCTCGTCCGGTCGTTCCGGGTGCCGCAGGCGTGGCGGCCCGGCGCGCCCACGGTCGGCGGCCCGGACGTCCAGCTGCGCCCGGGGCAGTCGTTGCGGGTCGAGCTGCGCGCACCCGGCGGGCCGTTCGCCGAGATCGTGCACGGCGACTCGCCGGAGCCGCTGCCGGCCATCGCGGGGGCCGACGCGGCCGGCCCCGCGGCGAGTGAGGGCGGCGTGCCGCTCGGCGAGACCACCGGCCTCGCCGGCACACCGTTGCGGTTCCTGGTCGCGGGCACCCAGCCCTACGTCCCCCGCCTCGGACAGGGCGCCGTCATCGTCGACCTCGGGCTGGCGCTGCGGCTGTCCGACGAGGCGACCCTCGGTGACCGCGAGATCTGGCTGTCGCGGGACGACCAGGGGGACGAACGGGTGCTGCAGGCCCGGCTGGCCAAGGCGGACATCGACGTCCTCGCGCGGGAGACCAGCGGGGAGCTGGAACGCGTGTACGCCGGCGACGGCGCCGTGCTGGCCCTGCGGCTGCTTCTCGTCTGCGGCGCGGCTGCGGTCGTGGTCGCGGTCGGGGCGCTGCTCGTCGCGGCCTACGTCGGGCGCCGCCAGCGTGCGTACGAGGTTGCGGCGCTGCGCGTCGTCGGGATGCGACGTCGTACCGTGCGCGCGCTGCTGCTGCGCGAGAACGTCGGCACGGTCGTCGTCGCGCTCGCGTCGGGCGCCGTGGCCGCCATCGTCGCGAGCTGGGTGGTGCTGCCGGCGTTGCCCCAGTTCGACGACCCGTCGGAGTTCGTCCCGGTGCGGTACACGCCCGACGCGGCCTCGGCCTGGGCGGCCGTGGGCGGTCTCGGTCTGCTTCTCGTCGCGGTCGGCCTCGCGGTCGCCGCCCTGCAGCTGCGCAGCGGTCGCCCCGACCGCCTGCGGGAAGGAGTCAGATGAGCGGGATCCCCGTCTCCGCCCACGGCCTGGTGCACATCTACCGGCTCGAGGGCAACGACGTCGTCGCGCTGTCCGGCGTCGACCTCGACGTCGCTGCCGGTGAGGTGGTCGGCCTGCTCGGCCCGTCTGGGTCAGGCAAGTCGACGCTGCTCAACCTGTTCGCCGGGCTGCTGCGGCCGAGCGCCGGCCGGCTCACCGTCGGGTCGCACGAGATCGCCCGGATGGACGAGCGCGGCCTGGCCCGGATGCGCGCCGGCGACGTCGGCGTGGTGCTGCAGGGGGCGATGCGCAACCTGCTCCCCTACGCGACACCGATCGACAACGTTCGGTTCGCCCAGCGCGGCGCGCGCAAGCTCGGCCGCGGCGGGGACAACGAGATGGACGCCGCCCTGCTGCCCGAGCCGGGCGAGGTGCTCGGGCTGGTCGGCCTCGGCGAGCACGCGCACACCTCGCTAAGCGCTCTGTCGCCAGGGCAGCGCCAGCGACTGGCGGTCGGCGT
Source organism: uncultured Actinomycetota bacterium (assembly GCA_963728425.1). Lineage (GTDB taxonomy): Bacteria > Actinomycetota > Actinomycetes > JACCUZ01 > JACCUZ01 > JAVEDA01. The sequence goes on along the minus strand of CAVSKC010000001.1, from coordinate 86,438 downwards.
CGGGCTGGCCGCCCGGCCCGGGCTGCTGCTGCTCGACGAGCCCACCAGCCAGCTCGACCACGAGGGTCGCGACGAGGTGCTCGCCGCCGTCAGCGACATCAACCGCGACCTGGGCACCACGGTGGTCGCCGTGACGCACGACCCGGACGTGGCGCAGCGGCTGCCGCGGACCGTCACCATCCGGGACGGCCGGGTGGGTGCCGAGGGCCGCCGCGGCGAGGACTTCGCGGTGGTCGCCCGGGACGGCTCGCTGACGCTGCCGCCGGACGTGCTGGAGCGCGTCCCGCCCGGCTCGCTGCTGCGGGTGACGATCGTCGACGAGGACGCGGTGCGGCTGGACCGCACCGACAAGCCGGACCGGGACGGGGTTGCCTCATGACCGAGATCGTCGCGCGCGACGTGCATGTCGACTACGACGGGCACGAGGTCCTCATCGGTGTCGACCTGCATGCCCGGCCCGGCCGGATGGTCGCGGTGACCGGCCCGTCCGGCGCCGGGAAGACGACCCTGCTGTGGACCCTGGCCGGTCTCGTCCGCCCCGCGCAGGGCAAGGTCGAGATCGACGGCGCCGTGCCGCAGGACCGCGACGAGACCAGCGCGGCCGGGGTGGTGCTCATCCCCCAGGACAACGCGCTGGCCAGCGTCCTGACGGCCAGCGAGAACGTCATCGTCCCGTTGCTCGCCGCAGGGGTGCCGCCGGCCGAGGCGGCAGAGCGGGCCGAGGAGGCGCTCGAGTCGGTCGGGCTCGGTGCCGCCGGCAGCCAGCTGATCGAGGAGCTCTCCGGCGGGCAGCAGCAGCGCGTGGCGGTGGCCCGCGGCCTCGCGCAGCGGGGCAGCGCGGTGCTCGCGGACGAGCCGACCAGCGAGCTGGACGCCGTGAACCGGGCCAGGGTGGTGCTGCTCCTGCGCGCCGAGGCCGACCGTGGCGCCGCCGTCGTGCTCGCCACCCACGACCCCGATGCCGCGGCCGAGTGCGACGCCGAGCTGCACCTGGACGCGGGCGAGGCCACCTGGGTGCGACCCCTCACCTGACGATCGAAGGGGGCGTACTCTCGGGGGAACAGCAAAGCGGGCCGTCCCAGACCTCGGCGATCGCGCGTCAGGCCTCAAGGGAAGCAGGCGCCGCTCATGACGGCTCAGATCTCGTTCCAGCCTGTCGACGCCCCGGTCGCGGATCGGCCGGGCAGCGACTACTCCGAGCTCTCCCGGCGGGTCAAGGCCGCCGGCCTGCTGCGCCGCCGTCCCGGCTACTACCGCTGGAAGATCGCCGCGACTGCTGCGCTGCTCGCGTCCGGGTGGGTTCTGTTCGTGGTGCTCGGCCAGACCTGGTGGCAGCTCCTCACGGCTGCCTTCCTCGGCGTGATGTTCACCCAGGTCGGCTTCCTCGGGCACGACTCCGGCCACAAGCAGGTGTTCCGGACCCGGCGGGCCACCTACGCCTTCGGCCTGATCGCCGGCAACGCGGGCATCGGCCTGAGCTACGGCTGGTGGATGGACAAGCACAGCCGGCACCACGCGCACCCGAACGACCTGGACCGCGATCCCGACGTGCGTGCCGGTGCCCTGGTCTTCGACGCCCGCCAGGCCGGCACCCGTCGCGGCTTCGCTCGGCTGCTGACGTCGATCCAGGCCTTCCTGTTCATCCCGATGCTGTTGCTGGAGGGCCTGCATCTGCACCTGGCAAGTGCGCGAGCCCTGCGCAGCGGCCCGGTCCGATCGCGTTGGCTCGAGGGGTCACTGCTGCTGCTGCACGTGTCGGCGTACGTCGCGGTGGTCGCGCTGGTGCTGCCGGTCGGGCAGGCGCTGGCGTTCGTGGCCGTGCAGCAGGGCGTCTTCGGTCTCTACATGGGCGTCTCGTTCGCGCCGAACCACAAGGGGATGCCGATGGAGCGCCCCGAGGACAACTGGGACTACCTGCGCCGGCAGGTCATCACCTCACGCAACATCCGCGGGAACCCGGTCGTCGACCTGGTGCTCGGCGGCTTGAACTACCAGATCGAGCACCACCTGTTCCCGAGCATGCCCCGCCCGTCGCTGCGCCTGGCGCAGCCGATGGTGCGGGCGTTCTGCGCCGAGACCGGCATCCCGTACGTCGAGTGCGGGCTGGTCGGCTCGTACCGCCAGGCGATCAGCCACCTACACGAGGTCGGCACCGGCGAGTCGCAGTCGGTCGCCTAGGCCTGACCGACCGGCGTACGCCGGAGGGGCGGCTCCCTGTCGGGAACCGCCCCTCCGGATCGTGCTGTGCTGCGGTGGTGCGTGCCTTTCCGGCCCGACTAGAAGTCCATGCCGCCCATGCCGCCGTCGCCGCCACCCATCTGGCCCGCCGGAGCCTTCTCCGGCTTGTCGGCGATGACGGCCTCGGTGGTGAGGAACAGGGCCGCGATCGAGGCCGCGTTCTGCAGCGCCGAGCGGGTGACCTTGGCCGGGTCGATGATGCCGGCCTTGATCATGTCCTTGTACTCACCGGTGGCCGCGTCGAGGCCGTGGCCGACCTCGAGGTTGCGCACCTTCTCGACCACGACGCCGCCCTCGAGGCCGGCGTTGATGGCGATCTGCTTGAGCGGGGCCTCCAGCGCGATCTTCACGATGTTGGCACCGGTCAGCTCGTCGGCCTCCAGGTCGAGCTTCTCGAACGCCGTGGTCGACGCCTGCAGGAGCGCGACGCCACCACCGGCGACGATGCCCTCCTCGACGGCGGCCTTGGCGTTGCGCACCGCGTCCTCGATGCGGTGCTTGCGCTCCTTGAGCTCGACCTCGGTCGCCGCGCCGGCCTTGATGACGGCGACGCCGCCGGCCAGCTTGGCGAGGCGCTCCTGGAGCTTCTCGCGGTCGTAGTCGGAGTCCGACTTCTCGATCTCGGCGCGGATCTGGTTGACCCGGCCGGCGATCTGCTCGGCGTCACCGGCACCCTCGACGATCGTCGTCTCGTCCTTGGTGATGACGACCTTGCGGGCGCGACCCAGCAGGTCGATCCCGGCGTTCTCCAGCTTGAGGCCGACCTCCTCGGAGATGACCTGTCCACCGGCCAGGATCGCGATGTCCTGGAGCATGGCCTTGCGGCGGTCGCCGAAGCCGGGAGCCTTGACGGCCACCGAGCGGAAGGTGCCACGGATCTTGTTGACCACCAGGGTCGAGAGGGCCTCGCCGTCGACGTCCTCGGCGATGATGACGAGCGGCTTGCCGCTCTGCATGACCTTCTCGAGCAGCGGCAGAAGGTCCTTGACCGCGGAGATCTTGGAGTTCGCGATGAGGATGTAGGGGTCCTCGAGCACGGCCTCCATCCGCTCCGGGTCGGTGACGAAGTAGCCGGAGATGTAGCCCTTGTCGAAGCGCATGCCCTCGGTGAGCTCGAGCTCGAGGCCGAAGGTGTTGCTCTCCTCGACGGTGATGACGCCTTCCTTGCCGACCTTGTCCATGGCCTCGGCGATCATCTCGCCGATCATCGGGTCCGCGGCGGAGATCGAGGCGGTGGCCGCGATCTGCTCCTTGGTCTCGACCGGCTTGGCCATGTTGAGGAGCTGCTCGCTCACTCGCTCCACGGCCTTCTCGATGCCGCGCTTGAGCGCCATCGGGTTCGCGCCGGCGGCCACGTTGCGCAGGCCCTCGCGGACCAGCGCCTGGGCGAGCACGGTTGCGGTGGTCGTGCCGTCGCCGGCGACGTCGTCGGTCTTCTTGGCGACCTCCTTGACCAGCTCGGCCCCGATCTTCTCGTACGGGTCCTCGAGCTCGATCTCCTTGGCGATCGAGACGCCGTCGTTGGTGATCGTGGGGGCGCCCCACTTCTTCTCCAGCACGACGTTGCGACCACGTGGGCCGAGGGTGACCTTGACGGCGTCGGCGAGCTGGTTCATGCCTCGCTCGAGGCCGCGCCGGGCTTCCTCGTCGAACGCGATGATCTTTGACATGCGGTTCCGGTCCTCCCGGTCGGGGTGGATGAGGATCCGGGGGTGCCCGCGACGGACGGTCGGTGCGGGCGGCGTCTGCGCCGGGACCGCACCGGCCTCACCTGGCCGGATCCGGTGGTTCTGTCACTCTCGTAGTCAGAGTGCTAACCCCATGATTAGCACTCACCCCTGGTGAGTGCAAGCGATCGGACCTCGTCGTGGACCCTCCCGCGCCGGGAATCCGCGGCCTCCGTCCCGCCTGCCGGAGTTCTCGAGCCTCGGAGCATGATCGTCCCCCGGCCCCACAGTGCGGCCTGCCGGTGAGCGCGTGCACGCTCGGCGATCCGCAGAGGACGCAGCGAAGCGGTGGCACTGTGGGGCCTGGGGACGATCACGGGATTGCCCAACGACCCGGCCCCCGTTCGGGGACCCTGGCGCTCGCGCTCGCCTGCGCAGCGGTGGCCCTGCAGCGGGCGGTCTCGATCGCCGACGTGTTCCGCGGCTCGAACGGCTTCGCGGGCTACCGGTCGCTGCTGGTCTCGGGGCTGGGCGAGCTCGGCCTCGTCACGGCGGTCGCCGTGGTGCTCGCCACCCTGGCCCGGGCCGACCTGCGGGCCGGGCGCGAGAACGACGACGGCCCGGCCCCCGTGCGGGGGACCGGGCCGTCGGTGACCGCGTGAGGGGTCAGACCGCCCGCACCGCGTCGGCCTGGGGACCCTTCTGGCCCTGCGAGATCTCGAACTCCACCCGCTGGCCCTCCTCGAGGGAACGGTAGCCGTCCATCTGGATGGCGCTGTAGTGGACGAACACGTCCTCGCCCTCGTCGACGGCGATGAAGCCGTACCCCTTCTCGCTGTTGAACCACTTCACGGCACCCTGGGCCATCGTTCTACTCCTGCTGTGCTGGGTGACAAGTCCCGCACCACGCAGGGACCCGGGTCGGCTTCGATCGACCGTGCGGCAGCGTAGTGCGACGCGTATCCCCAGGTCAGGAGTTCTCTGACATCGGTTCGTGACATCCCCCGGACGCAGCAACACCAGGCGGTACGCCGGTCAGGCGAGCCCGGCCGCCTCGAAGGCGGCAGCCGAGGCCGCGATGGTGGCGCCGGGCCGAACCACGCCCGAGACCGCGTCCAGGGTCTTGAGGCCCTCGCCGGTGTTGAAGACGACGGTGTCGGCGTCCGGATCGAGCTGTCCGGCCGCGAGCAGCTTGGTCAGCGTGGCCACCGTGACCCCGCCGGCGGTCTCGGCGAAGATGCCCTCGGTCCGGGCCAGCAGCCGGATGCCCTCGACGATCTCCTCGTCGGTGACGTCCTCGACCAGGCCGCCGGTGCGCCGGCAGGTGTCCAGCACGTACGGGCCGTCGGCCGGGTTCCCGATCGCCAGGGACTTGGCGATCGTGTCCGGCCGGACCGGGCGCACCACGTCGTACCCGGCCTTGAACGCCGCCGACACCGGCGAGCAGCCGGTCGCCTGGGCACCGAAGATCTTGTACGGCGTGTCGTCGACCAGTCCGAGCGACACCAGCTCGCGGAACGCCTTGTCCACCTTGGTCAGCTGCGACCCCGACGCCACCGGGATCACGACCTGCTCGGGCAGCCGCCAGCCGAGCCCCTCGGCCACCTCGTAGCCCAGCGTCTTGGAGCCCTCGGCGTAGTAGGGCCGGACGTTGACGTTGACGAACGCCCAGTCCTCGTGGTCGCCGGCCAGCTCGGAGGCCACCCGGTTCACGTCGTCGTAGGTGCCCTCGACCGCGACCAGGGTGCCGCCGTAGACCGCGGTGGCCACGATCTTCTGCTGCTCCAGGTCGGCGGGCACCAGCACCACCGAGCGGATCCCGGCCCGGGCCGCCGCAGCGGCCGTGGCGTTGGCCAGGTTGCCCGTCGACGGGCAGGCCAGGGTGGTGAAGCCGAGCTCCCGGGCGGCCGCCAGGGCCACCGCCACGACCCGGTCCTTGAACGAGTGGGTCGGGTTGGCGCTGTCGTCCTTCACCCACAGCGCTCGCATCCCGAGTGCCTTGGCCAGGTTGTGCGCCGGGACCAGCGGGGTGCAGCCGGGCTCGAGGTTCGGGACATCGCGCACGGTCGTCGGCACCGGGAGCAACCCCTGGTAGCGCCAGATGTTCTGCGGGCCGGCCTCGATCGAGGCCCGGGTGACCGGCTGGTCGGCGCCGAACTCGTAGGCGACCTCGAGCGGGCCGAAGCACTCGCCGCAGGCGTAGAACGGGCCGAGCTCGGTCGTGGCGCCGCACTCCCGACAGGACAGGTGGCGGGCCGGGCCGAGGTCGGGGCCGGTGCGGGTGATGGTGGGGGCGGTGGGCGTGGTGACGGCACCGGAAGTCATGGGGGAGGTCCTTCCTCATCTGTCCCGGTGACGCGAAGGCTGTGCGTCACTCAGGCCGGAGTTGGCACCGTGACCGCGCAGTCATGACGCACTGCGCGATGCGGTTGCCGGGGCTTCGTCGGGCCGTTCCCTCTGCCCCTCTGGATGAGCGGTCTTCAGTTGTGCCGACCACTGTAGGTCGGCCGCCCACCCGCTGGACACCCGGTTCCGCGCCCTGAGACGGCCCGCCTTTCCCGAGCATCGGATAGGCATTCGGTCACTGAGCAACCGCTTTGCTATCCGATGCAGGGAAATGGGCAGGCAGCATGGCGGCGTGGAGACACGGTGGCGGCTGCGGCAGGTCGCCAACGTCGTCAACCTCTCGACCCCGCTGGGCCTGGCGCTCGCGCTGGCCGGCCGCGGCACCCTCCGGCGCGGCCCGGACGGGCTGCTGCTCGCGCGCTCGGTCCGGCTGCCGGCCCGGGCGCCGGCGTTCACGGTGGGCAACGTGGTGCTGCTACGGCTGGACGACGCCGCCCTGGCCCGCCGGCCCAGGCTGTTGGTGCACGAGGCACGGCACGCCACCCAGTACGCCTGCTGCGTCGGGCCGCTGATGCTCCCCCTCTACGGACTGGCCGCAGCATGGTCGTGGCTGCGGTGCCGCGACGCGTCGTCGTACAACATCTTCGAGGTCCGCGCCGGGCTCGAGGACGGCGGTTATGCCGACCGCAGACGGCGGGGAGTTGCTTGATCACCCCGGACGGCGGGAGGGTGCCGCTCATGGCATCCGCATCCCTGCTCGTCGCGTCCAACCGCGGACCGCTGTCGTTCACCGAGCGCGACGACGGGCACGCTCGAGGCCAGCCGCGGCGGGGGCGGGCTGGTCTCCGGGCTGTCCGGGCTGGGCAGCGACGGGGTGGTCTGGGTGTGCGCGGCGCTCTCCGACGGTGACCGGGCGGCGGCCCGCAAGGTCGCGGGCGGCCGGCTGGACCGGGACGGGCACGACACCGGCGGCATGGCGGTGCGGATGCTCGACATCGACCCGGCGACGTTCCACCGCGCCTACAACGCGATCGCCAACTCGACGCTGTGGTTCGTCCACCACCTGCTCTACGCGATGCCCACCGCGCCCGCCTTCGACGCCAGCTTCCGCCGCGAGTGGGCGTCCTACGAGGCGTACAACCGGGCCTTCGCCGAGGCGCTGGCCGAGGAGGCCGCCGAGGGCGCGAAGGTGCTGGTGCAGGACTACCACCTCACCCTGGTGCCGCAGGCTGCTGCGCGACCTGCGGCCGGACCTGCGGATCGCGCACTTCTCGCACACGCCGTGGGCGCCGCCGTCGACTACTTCCGGCTGCTGCCCGACGACGTGGCCCGCGAGACCCTGCTCGGCATGCTGGGCGCCGACCACGCGGGCTTCCACTCGCCGCGCTGGGCGCGCGCGTTCGCGGCGTGCTGCGTGGAGTTCCTCGGAGCCGAGGGCGACGAGACGCAGGTGACGGTACGCCGGGCGCACCACCCGGCTGGGCGTGCACCCGCTCGGGGTCGACGCCGAGGCGCTGCGCGAGCGGGCGGCCGGGCACGACGTCGAGTCGCGACTGCGGCGCCCTGCGGGACAAGCTCGGCGACCGGCAGGCGATCATCCGGGTCGACCGCACCGAGCTGAGCAAGAACATCGGCCGCGGCCTGCTGGCCTACCGCGAGCTGCTCCGGCGCTACCCGCAGTGGCGCGGGAAGGTGACCCACCTGGCCTCGGCCTACCCGAGCCGGCACGACCTGCCGGAGTACCGCGAGTACACCGCGCAGGTGCAGCGGCTGGCCGCCGAGATCGAGGACGAGTTCGGCACCGACGACTGGCGGCCGATCGTGCTCGACGTGACCGACGACTACGCGCGCTCGCTGGCGCTCTACCGGTTCGGCGACGTGCTGCTGGTCAACCCGGTGCGCGACGGGATGAACCTGGTCGCCAAGGAGGTGCCGGTGCTGTCCGAGAACGGCTGCGCCGTGGTGCTCTCGACCGAGGCCGGCGTCGCCGACGAGTTCGGCGAGGACGCGCTGCTGGTCAACCCGTTCGACGTGTCCGGCACCGCCGACGCGCTGCGACCGCGCCCTGTCGATGCCGCGACGAGGAGCGCCGGGCCCGCACCGACCGGCTGGCCGAGGTCGTCGGCCGGCTGCCGCCCGAGCGCCTGGCTGGCCGACACAGGTCGACGCGCTGGACTGACACTCGGCCTTGCCGGGCCCCTCGAGCCAGAGCATGGTGAGGGGACCGCGCAGCCACGGGGACGAAGGACGACTGCTGTGTTCACGCCCGTTCGGTCGATCGTCATCGGCGTCACGAGCGTTCTGCTGACCGTCTGCGCTTGCAGCCCGGGGAACGACACCAGCCGACCCGGCCCGCGATCGGAACCGGAGCTCCACACAGCCGGCGGCCCGTCGGCGGCCACCGGGGGTCCCACTGACCCGGCCTTCCCCGAACCGACCGATAGGCAACTGCCCCCCGACCTGGTGGCCAGTCTCCAACAGGTGTTGGACGACGCCGTCGAGGCCGGTGACACACCGGGGGTGACCGGCGCGGTCGTATCAGCCGGCGGAATCTGGGCCGGTAGTGCGGGGCGCAGCGTCAGCGGCGCACGCTCAAGCCGCACGCGCACGTTCGCCATCGCGGACATCACCAAGACGTTCACGGCGGCGATGGTGTTGCTCCTCTCCGAGCAAGGACTGGTGGATCTGGACGGGCCGCTGTCGTCGTACGTCGAGCTGCCGGTCACCGATCTCGGGCCCGACCGTGCGAGACGCCCTCGGTATGCGCAGCGGCATCCCCGACTTTTTCAGCATTCGAGTCGTACGCGATCAGCTCCGACATCCGGACCGGCGCGTGCCGACCGCAGAGATGCTCGGCCTCGTCCCGGGCGAGCCCAGCCGGCCGAACGTCGTGTTCGACTACTCGAACACCAACTACCTGTTGCTCGGGCAACTCGTCGAGCAGGTGACCGGTCGAGTCCTTCGCCGATGCCTCGGCTCTTGGCCTGACCGGTCCGTTCAGCTGGAGACGCGGATCGTGGTGCAGGACCCGAAGAGACCGCGGATGCCGGTGGCGCGGGCAGACGTCCCGGGCAGGACACCCTTCCTGCCCAACCGGGCCCTCGCCACTGCCGCCGGCGCCGCAGGTGGAATGGCCGCGGACGCAGAGAGCGTCGCTCGGTGGGGCTACCTGCTCTACGGCGGCCTCCTGTTGGGGCCTGCCTCGCTGCGCGCGATGCTCCCGACATCCACCGGTGGGTACGGCCTGGGCACCGGCTCGACGCGGCTGACGTACCACGCCCTGAGGGCGGTCGGTCACCAAGGCGAGCTTCCCGGGTACAGCACTGCACTCGGCGTCCAGCGGGACAACGCCCTCTCCGTCGCGGTCCTGGCGAACGACGATGGCGGCCGGGCGGATCTGCTGATGGACGCTCTGGCCTCCGCCGTGCTGGAGCACTAGCCCGGCGTGGGGAACCGGACGTCGGTCGGCCCGAAGCCGACCGACCGGCGGGCGATCTCGAGCATCACCCCGAGGTAGCCGAGCCCGGCAGCGGAGCCAAGCACCGAGACAAGGGCCACCGGGGCACCGGCAGCGTGGGCGACGAGAGCGCCGAGGGTCCCGGCGACGATCGAGTTGACGACGACCAAGAACAGCGCGGTGCTGCCGACGACCTGACTCACGGTCGTCCTCGGGAAGCCCATCGTGTAGGTCCGCGAGAGGCCGGCCAGGTCGTCGTGCCAGGAGGTGACCAGGTACGGAGCGATCGACGGGTCCATGTCGACGTACGCGGCACGCAGCCGGTTCATCCCAATGATCATTGCCGCGTCGTCGTTGCTGGCGTTGTGCACCCGGATCGCTGTCAGGGTGCCGAGGACCAGGATCGCCGCGGCGAGGCCGATCGACATGATGTCGAACGCGGTGCTGAAGCCGGACGCCTGCACCACGAGGGCGAGCACGACCAGCGACGCCGACGACACCGTGAGGTGGATGGTGATCCTGCTCATCACCTCCGACCACGTCGTGCCCCGGGTGGCCAGCAAGCTCCAGTGCTCGGTGGCGAGCAGCTGCGCGCGGACGCCGGCCCGGCACCTCGCCCGGGACGTCGGTGACCGGTCGGCTCTGGACCGGCGGCATCGGGTGTTCGGACGACATCGGGACCTCCTGCGGCGGCGGGCTCTGCCCATCATCGCGCCGGCCGGTCAGCCGTCCAGGGTTTTCGCGACGGCCGAGAGCAGGGCCACCACCCCGTCCGGGCCGTCGACCACGAGGTCGGCCCGGTCGGCGAGCGCGGTCACCTCGGTCGACCCACTACAGACAAGAAGGCCTGGCGTCCCGTCGGCGCGCAGCCGGTCGACCGCGTCGAAGGCCGCCAGGTCGCCGAGGTCGTCGCCGACGAAGACGACAACCGAGGGGAGCGCCCGCACCGACGGCCTGATCGACCAGGATCCGCAGTGCGTCGCCCTTGTCACCCCCGGCCGGCCGCAGCTCGAGCACGAACCGGCCCGGCTCGACGACCAGCCCGACCTCGTCGGCCAGCTCGGTCAGCGGGTCGCGCAGCAGCGCGAAGGCTGCCGACGGGTCGGCCGTACGCCGGGTGTGCACCGCCACCGCGGCGCCCTTGTCCTCGACGTACGTCCCCTCCGGGGCGCCGGCAGCCGACAGCACGTCGGGCAGTCGGCGGCGCGCCTCCGCCACCGCCGACAGGTCCTCGGGCGCGGTCAGGGTGCCCGCCTCCCAGCGCTCCAGCCCGTAGTGCCCGAGCACCACCAGGCCCGGGACGTCGGCGATGCCGGCGTACTCCACCGCGGTGCCGGCCGGCCGGCCGGTGACGACAGCGACCCGGATGCCGCGCCCCGCCAGCCGGGTCAGCACGCCCGGGACGTCGGGGTGGCCGCGGGCCGCGTCGGGATCGGGCACGATCGGCGCCAGCGTGCCGTCGAAGTCCAGCCCGAGCAGCGCTGCGCCCGGCTCGGCGAGCAGTGCGGCCAGCCCGGCCCGGCCGGCGGCGGTGGTGGGTTCGGGCAGCGCGGCGCGTGTCATGCGAAGGTCTTGCCCTCGCCGCGGTAGGTCGGCACCTCGTCCACCACCGCGTCGCCCTCGATCAGCAGCAGCGTGGTCGAACCGCTCGCACAGCTCGCCGGCCTTGGCGTGCCGGAACCAGACGCGGTCGCCGATCGCCAACGCGTTCGCCGACAGCGCCGCGCACCGGGGTCTGCACCTCGCCGGCACCCTCGAGGCCGGTGAGCCGCAGGCCGGTCGGCAGCACCGGGGTGGGCAGCCGGTCCGCGCCGGGCGGGCCGGATGCGACGTAGCCCGCCGCCGAGCACCGTGACGACATCGGCGCCGGGCCGGCGGACGACGGGCAGGGCGAACAGCGCCGCCGGCCGCAGGTCGAGGGACCGGTAGGAGTCGAACAGCGTCGGCGCGAACAGCCCGGAGCCGGCGGCCAGCTCGGTGACCGCCCCGGTGGCCGCGGTGCGGGCCAGGCTGCCGGTGCCGCCGCCGTTGACCAGCTCGAGCGACCCACCGGCGCCGCTCGACGACGTCCCGCACGGCCGCGACGACCCGCGGCAGCCGGTCGGCGAGCTCGCGCAGCGAGCCGGCCTGCATGGCGCGGACCGCCCGGCTGCGCACCGGGTGCCCCGCCACGTCGTCGCCGACCCCGGCGACCTGGGCGTCGTACGCCATCAGGCCCGACCAGCTCGAGGTGCGGGTCGTCGACCAGCGTTCGGGCCAGCGCCGCGGCCTGCTCCGGGGTGCGCACCGGCGACCGGAGCACGCCGGCCACCACGCCGTGGCGCGGGCCGCCAGGACGTGTCCACGTCGATCGCGACCGGCAGCCGCACATCGGCCCACCGGCCGGCCGCCGACACCAGCTCCGCGCCCTCGACGCGAGTCGACCATCAGCACGATCCGCTCGGGCCGGCCGTCCGCATGCTCGCCGGGCGACGGCTCGTAACGCCTCCCGGTCGGCGCTGGGGTAGGCGACGAGCAGGTCGTGGACGCCCGCGTCGGCGAGGTGGCACGCCTCGGCCGGCGTGAACGCGAGCACCCCTTGCCAGCCGGGGGTCGCCCAGCACCCGCAGCAGGATGTCCACGCAGCGCACCGACTTCGACGCCACCCGGACCGGGAGCCCACCGGCCTGACCAACGAGCTGCGCCGCGTTGGCGTCGCAGCGCGTCGAGGTCGACCACGGCGAACGGGGCGTCCCGGTCGCCGACCGCGGCCTCGAGCCGCTTGTAGGCACCGCTCGGCGGTCATGGCGCACCGCGCAGAGCGGCCGGCGGGCCCAGCACGTGGGCCAGGTGGTCGTTGGTGAAGACACCGACCGGGTCCAACCGGTCGCGCACCGCCTGGAACCGGTCCCACCCGGGGTAGCGCGGGGCGAGCACGTCGGCGCCGGCCCGGTGCTTCTTGCCCCAGTGCGGCCGTCCGTCCATGGCCAGCATCACCCGCTCGACCTCCCGGAAGTACGCCGTGTCGTCCGCACCGGCGAACTGGTGCACCGCAACGTACGCCGACGGCCGACCGGACGCGGTGGACAGCAGCGCGTCGTCCTCGGCCGCCACCCGGACCTCGATGGGGAACGTGACCGGCAGCCGGTCCCGCTCGATCAGGGCGAGCACCGCGCGCAGCGCCTCGGCAACAGCAGCCCGCGGCAGGGCCCACTCGGACTCGGTGAACCGCACCCGGCGGTTGCTGGCGAACACGCGGTGGCTGTCGTCGAGCCGGGAGCTGCCGGAGGCCAGCAGCCCGGTCAGCCGCCCGAGGGCCGGGTTGGCTGCCGGGAACCGAAGGCCGGTGCGCTGCAGCAGGCCGAGGCCGGTGTTGCTGACCAGCTCGTCGGTCAGCCAGGTGCGCCAGCGCGGCGGCGGTGCCGCCGGCTCGTCGGTCCGGCGGCTGCGCAGCAGCAGCGACCGGCTCGACCACGGCAGCGCGTAGAGCTCCACGTGGTCGTGGCCGGCGACCAGCTCGTCGAGGTCCTCGAGCACCTCGGCGAGCGGCCGCACCTCCTCCACCTTGTGCAGCCGGAACGCCGGCACCGTCTGCACCCGCACCTCCGACATGACGCCGAGGGCGCCGAGCGAGACCCGGGCTGCGCGCAGCAGGTCGGCGTCGGCATCCGCGTCGTCGCCGACGTCTAGGACCGTTCCGGCTGCGGTCACCAGGCGGCCGCCGACCATCTGGGCCGAGAGGTTGCCGAACGCCTCGCCGGTGCCGTGCGTCCCGGTCGCCAGGGCCCCTGACAGGGTCTGGGTGTCGACGTCCCCCAGGTTCTCCAGCGCCCGGCCGCGCTGGTGCAGGGCGGCCGACAGCGCGTGCAGAGTGATGCCGGCCTGGGCCGTGGCGACACCCGTCTCGTCGACGTCGAGCAGCCGGTCCAGCCGCGACACGTCCACCTGCACGCCGTCGGTGACGCAGAGCGGCGTGAACGAGTGCCCGGAGCCGACCGGGCGCACCACCAGCCCGTCGGAGGCGGCCGCCCGGACACCCGCGGCGAGCTCGTCCTCGGTGGCGGGCCGCAGCACCCGGGCCGGCGAGCAGTGCTGCCGGCCGGACCAGTCCGACCAGTCGGGCGGCGGCCCGGGAAGGCCCGTCACCGCGACCGGTCAGCCGGGGTAGGAGTCGGTGACGACGACGGTCAGCCGGCTGGTGGAGAGGTTGCCGAACCGCGGCCGGATCCGCGGCGTCGCCTGCAGGTCCTCGGCCGCGGTCTGCGCGGCGAGCTCCTCCCCCGGCGGGTAGTAGACGGTGGTCGCCGGGACGATGCCGTGGAAGTTCCCGACCGCGGCGACGGTCCAGCCGTCCGCGCGCAGGGTGTCAGCGACGCGGGACGCCAGCCCGGCCCGGCTGGTCTGGTTGAGGACCACGACCTGCACGTCCCGCAGGGTGGAGCGGGCCGGGGCCGTGGTCACCGGCGCGGTCGTGACCGGGACAGTGGTGAGCGTGCTCGGGGCTCGTCTTGGTGCTCGCTGGGTTGGGCGCCAGGCTGAGCGCCTCCCGCGACGCGGGGGTGCTTGTGGTCGTGTCGGCGGCGGCCTTCGGCTGGACCGGGTCCTCGCCGCGCCAGACGGCCAGCGAGGTGATCAGCGCGGCCACCGCGACGACGGCCAGCAGAGAGGGCATCACGGCCGAGACGAGGCCACGGCCGGAGCGGTGGGCGCCCTGGCGCCGGGCAGGAGGTCGGAGAGTTCATGACGGGCGCCGACGGTAGCGCCGGTCAGACCTCGATGCCGCAACCGGCGGGCCGAGCGGGCGCGCTGGCGCGCCGAGCGAAGGCGGCGCAGGCGCTTGACCAGCATCGGATCGGTGGCCAGCGCCTCGGGCCGGTCGATCAGTGCGTTGAGCACCTGGTAGTAGCGCGTGGCCGACATGTCGAACAGCTCGCGGATCGCCTGCTCCTTGGCGCCCGCGTACTTCCACCACTGCCGCTCGAACGCCAGGATCTCCTGGTCGCGCGCGCTCAGCTGCGCCCCGGCTCCGGCCTCGGTCGGCCGGAAGGCGTTGGCGGCGTCCATGGCACTCCTGTGGGTCACGCGCGTCGTCACTGGGCTGTCCGGCGTCATCGTACGGGTGAATCACACCCGTGTCATTCACCCACCCGGGCCGGTCGCGAACGGCTGCAGCGTGACTCCTGCGGCCCGTACCGCGTCCACCAGGCGTTCGCCCGGCCCGACCCGCTCGCCGGCCCAGACCACCGAGCGCACCACCTCGCCCTCGACGACGGCGCCCGGCTCGACGACCGCGGCGCCGCCGGAGGCCAGCATGTTCGCCCGCAGGTAGTCGGCCGGCGTCCCGCAGTCGACCGCCGTGGCCTCGGTGACCGCCAGATCGAGTCGCCCCGCGGCGTGCAGGTCGCGCCAGGACACCTCGTACAGCCCACTGGGCACCGGTGCGAGGTCCCGGACCGTCCACCAGGGCAGCAGCGCGGTCCCGACGTAGTGCAGCTCGCCGAAGTCGCTGGCAGCGCTGGTGCGCACGCAGAGCAGGCGGGGCCGGTCGCCGTCCCAGCCGGCCACCAGCTCGCCGATCGGGTCGCCGGCCCCGTAGTAGGCGTCCGCGTTGCTGACCAGCACCGGCCGGCCGTCGACCCAGTCGCGCAGGGCCCCCAGCGCGCCCGCCGTGCCCAGCGCGGCCGGCTGCTCGAGCGAGACGTGGATGTCCCGGCCGGCCAGGGCGGCCACCAGCTGCTCGGCCCGGTGGTGCGCGTTGACCGCCGTACGGGCGACGTGCGGTGTCACCCGGTCCAGGGCCAGGTCCAGCAGGGTGCGGTCACCCACCGGGCACAGCGGCTTGGGCCGTACGTCGGTCAGCGGCCGGAGCCGGGTGCCGGCACCTGCGGCCAGCACCACGCCGACCAGCCCGTCTCGCGTCACCCGGCCACGCTCTCACGCAGGGAATCGCAGGCCCCGACGGCCACGTTGTGGACGGCATGCCTGCCGTGACCGTCGACGACGTCCTGTCCCTCCCCCGCATCCCGGCCACCGACCTCGCTGCCGTCGACCGGCCGGTGCGCTCGGTCACCACCGCGCCGCGCGGCTTCGAGGGTGAGGGCTTCCCGGTGCGCCGGGCGTTCGCCGGGGTGGATCTCGCCGACCTGGACCCGTTCGTGCACCTCGACCAGATGGGTGAGGTGGAGTACGCGCCGGGCGAGCCCAAGGGCACGCCTTGGCACCCGCACCGCGGCTTCGAGACCGTCACCTACATGATCGACGGGGAGATGGCCCACCAGGACTCCAACGGTGGTGGTGGCCTGATCAGCAACGGCGACACCCAGTGGATGACCGCGGGGTCCGGCATCCTGCACATCGAGACCCCGCCCGAGGCACTGGTGATGAGCGGCGGCCTGTTCCACGGCTTCCAGCTGTGGGTGAACCTGCCGAGCGACAAGAAGTGGGCGCCGCCGAGGTACCAGGACATCCGCGGCGCCAAGGTCGGGCTGCTGGCCTCTACCGACGGCGGTGCTCTGGTTCGCGTGATCGCCGGCTCGCTGCCGGGAGTCGACCTGGCCGGCCCGGGCTCGACGTACACACCGATCACGCTGGCGCACGCGACCCTGCAGCCGGGTGCCGAGCTGACCCTGCCGTGGCAGCCCGACTTCAACGCGCTCGTCTACGCCCTGGGCGGCTCCGGGGCGGTGGGCACCGGCGGCGGAGCCCGGCCGCTGCGGGCCGGCCAGCTCGCGGTGCTCGGCGCCGGCGACACCGTCACGGTGCGGGCCGACGCGGCCCAGGAGAGCCGCAGCCCCGAGCTGGACGTGCTGGTCCTCGGCGGCCGGCCGATCCGGGAGCCGGTCGCGTGGTACGGCCCGTTCGTCATGAACAACGAGTCCGAGCTGCGACAGGCCTTCGCCGACTTCCAGGCCGGCAAGCTCGGCACCATCCCCGCCCACCACTAGCCCCCCCGCGGTCGGGAGTCGACCACCTAAAGCACGCCGGCGGACGCGACATCACGTGTGCAGGCGTGCTGTCGGGTCCGTGCGCCTTGCGAGGCGGCCGTCGCTGAGCCCGATGGAGCGTCCCCCGATCGGTCCGGGCCAGCTCCGGGCAGGGGGGATGGCGCGTCGGCTGTCTCGACACGCGGGACATTTCCCCCTTCCACAGGGAACCGCCTATAGTCCACCAACAACAGTTTCTTGATGGAGAAAGGCGAACTCATGGGGTTCAAGCCCACTCGGCGAGCCGCCGCCCTCGTGGCCGCGGGACTTGTGTCCACCCTTGCTCTCGCCGCGTGCGCCAGCACCGACGAGCCGGCGGCCGGCTCGACCGGCTCCGGCGGCGGTAAAGAGGTGACGCTCTCCCTGGTCGCGTACTCGACGCCGCAGGCCGCCTACGAGAAGATCATCGCCGCGTTCCAGAAGACGGACGCCGGCAAGAACGTGAAGTTCACCCAGTCCTACGGCGCCTCCGGCGACCAGAGCCGCGCGGTCGCCGCCGGCCTGCCCGCCGACTACGTCGCCTTCTCCCTCGAGACCGACATGACCCGGCTGGTCGACGCCGGCCTGGTCGACGCCTCGTGGAACGCCGACGAGCACAAGGGCATGGTCACCGACTCGGTCGTCTCGCTGGTGACCCGCAAGGGCAACCCGAAGAAGCATCAAGGGCTTCGACGACCTGGTCAAGCCCGGCGTCGAGGTCATCACGCCCAACCCGTTCTCTTCGGGCGCCGCCCGCTGGAACATCATGGGTGCCTACGGCTCGCAGACCCAGACCGGCAAGTCCGAGGCCGACGCCACCAAGTTCCTCGCCGACCTGCTCGGCAACGTCGCGGTGCAGGACGACAGCGGCCGCGCGGCCCTGCAGACCTTCACCGGCGGCAAGGGCGACGTCCTCATCTCCTACGAGAACGAGGCCATCTTCGCCCAGCAGAACGGCCAGGACGTCGACTACGTCGTCCCGGACAACACCCTGCTGATCGAGAACCCGGCCGCGGTCACCAGCACCAGCAAGCACCCGAAGGAGGCCAAGGCCTTCCTCGACTTCGTCCGCTCGGACGAGGCCCAGAAGATCTTCGCCGAGAACGGCTACCGCCCGGTGTCGGAGTCCGCTGACACGGCGGGCCAGGACTTCCCGACCCCGCCCGGCCTGTTCACCATCCAGGACCTGGGCGGCTGGGCCGACGTCGCGACGAAGTTCTTCGACCCGGACAAGGGCATCGTCACCGACATCGAGCGCAAGCTCGGGGTCTCGGTCGAGAAGTAGGGACAACCGTGGCGAGCAGCACCACCGCGGGTGGCGCGGGCGTGAGCCTCCTCGAGGCCCCGCCCGCGCCGCCGGCGTCCCCGTCGCGCCGGCGTCCCGCTGCACGGCAAGGGCAAGGCCGTCGGCCTGAGCCTGGTGATGACCTACCTGAGCATCATCGTGCTGATCCCGTTGGCCGCCGTGGTGTGGCGACTCGCAGGCCAACGGCTTCAGCGGCTTCGTCCACGCGATCACCACGCCCGAAGCCGCGTCGACCCTGAAGCTCACCATCGGCTCGTCGCTGCTCGTCGCGGCGATCAACATGGTGATGGGCACGGCGATCGCCTGGGTGCTGGTGCGCGACAAGCTGCCGGGCCGCACGGTTCTCGACACGCTCATCGACCTGCCGTTCGCCCTGCCCACGATCGTCGCCGGCCTCGCACTGCTGACGGTGTACGGCCCGAACAGCCCGCTGGGCATCGACCTCGCCTATCAGCGCGCGGGCGTCGTCGTGGCGCTGCTGTTCGTGACCCTGCCGTTCGTCGTGCGCACCGTGCAGCCGGTCCTGCTGGAGCTCGACACCGAGATGGAGCAGGCCGCGGCGTCCCTGGGCGCCAGGCCAAGCGACGACCTTCCTCCGGATCATCCTGCCGAACATGTTCCCGGCCATGGCCGCGGGAACGGCGCTGGCGTTCGCCCGGGCGATGAGCGAGTTCGGCTCGACGGTCCTCATCTCCGGCAACATCCCGTTCAAGACGCAGGTGGCCTCGGTGCACATCTACAACCAGCTCGAGAGCGACAACGTCACCGGCGCGGCCGCGGTGTCCACGGTGCTGCTGATCGTGTCGCTCGTCGTGCTGGTCGGCCTGGACGTGCTGCAGCGATGGGCGGCCCGTCGTGGCTAGCCAGACAGCGGCGACCGTCCGCCGAGCAGGCGTCCGCGTCGGCTTGCGCACCGTCGTGCTGGTCTACCTGACCGCTGCTCCTGGTGTTCCCGGTCGCGCTCGTGCTGTTCAAGACCTTCGAGAACGGCCTCGCGCCGGTCCTCGACAGCCTGACGACGCCGTCGACGCATGCACGCCTTCCAGATCACGGTCGTCGTGGCGTTCTGGGCGGTGGTCGCCAACACCATCTTCGGCGTCACTGCCGCGCTGCTGCTGGTGCGCCACACGTTCCCCGGCAAGCGCATGCTCAACGCGCTGATCGACCTGCCGCTCGCCGTGTCGCCGGTCGTGGTCGGCCTGGCGCTGGTGCTGGTCTACGGCCGGATGACCGGCGTCGGCCGGGCCCTGGCTGGGCATCGGCATCAACGTCATCTTCTCGATCCCGGGCATGGTGATGGCGACGGTCTTCGTCTGCATCCCGCTCGTCGTGCGCGCCGTCGCGCCCGTGCTCGAGGAGATCGGCGACGACCAGGAGCAGGCGGCCTCCACGCTCGGCGCCGGCCCGGTGCAGACCTTCCGGCGCATCACGCTGCCGTCCATCCGCGGCGCTCTCGCCTACGGCGTCGTGCTGGCCCTGGCCCGCTCGCTCGGCGAGTACGGCGCGGTCGCCGTCGTCTCCGGCCGGCTCGTCGGCCGCACCCAGACCCTGACGCTGTTCGTGCAGGAGCGCTACCAGAACTTCGACCAGCAGGCGGCGTACGCCTGCGCGGTTCTCCTCGTCGCTCACCGCCGTCATCGCCCTGCTGGTCAGCCGCACTCCTGCGCCCGAAGGAACTGAAGTCATGAGCATCATCGTCCGCAACGTCAACAAGAGCTTCGGCGACTTCGCCGCGCTCAACGACGTGTCCGTCGAGATCCCCTCCGGCTCGCTGACGGCGCTGCTCGGCCCCAGCGGCGGCGGCAAGTCGACCCTGCTGCGCGTCATCGCCGGCCTCGAGCAGCCGGACAGCGGCCTGGTCGAGATCGAGGGCAAGGACGCCACCAAGCTGCCGGCGCAGCAGCGCGGCGTCGGCTTCGTGTTCCAGCACTACGCGGCGTTCAAGCACCTGTCGGTCTCTCGCAACGTCGCGTTCGGCCTGGAGATCCGCAAGCGGCCCAAGGCCGAGATCAAGAAGCAGGTCGACGAGCTGCTCGAGCTCGTGCACCTCGAGCAGTTCGCCCACCGCTACCCGGCGCAGCTCTCCGGCGGGCAGCGGCAGCGCATGGCGCTGGCCCGGGCGCTGGCCGTCGAGCCCCAGGTGCTGCTGCTCGACGAGCCGTTCGGCGCGCTGGACGCGCAGGTGCGCAAGGAGCTGCGGGCCTGGCTGCGCCGCCTGCACGACCAGGTGCACGTCACGACGGTCTTCGTCACGCACGACCAGGAGGAGGCCATGGAGGTCGCCGACTCGATCGTCGTGATGGCCGACGGCAAGGTCGAGCAGATCGGGTCCCCCGACGAGCTCTACGAGAACCCGGCCAACGACTTCGTCATGAGCTTCCTCGGCCCGGTCACCAAGCTCGGCGGTCAGCTGGTGCGCCCGCACGACCTCGAGCTCTCGGTCGAGCCGCGGCCGGAGACCGTCACCGCGAAGGTCACCCGGGTCACCCGGCTGGGCTTCGAGGTGCGGGTCGACCTCGAGATCGACGGCGACGAGCTCTGGGCCCAGGTCACCCGCGGCTCGTCCGAGCAGCTCGGTCTCGTCGAGGGCCAGACGTTGTTCGTACGCCGGTCGGCTCCCGTGCGGGCCGCGGCAGCCGTGTCCTAGGCCGGGCCCGTCACCGGGCGGCCGACGGGGCGAAGGCCACCCACGCGGTCGGTCCCGGCACCGACAGGCGGCACAGCACCCGCGGGTTGCCGCCGTCCAGACCGGTCTCCACCACGTCGTACCGACCCCTGCTGTCGGACACGGTCCGGAACCAGACCAGTCGATCGGCCCGCGACCACCCGATCAGGTGGTCGGTGCTCGGCGCCGCGAAGTGACCGAGGTCGTGCGGCTCGCCGTCCAGGCCGAACCGGGCCCAGATGCGGCGGCCCTGGCCGTCCAGGACACCCACACTCACGACTGCCTCGGCGTCGCGCGGCGACACGGCCCAGCCGTCGGCCAGCGAGCCGTCGGTGGCCTGCACGGCGCCGCCCAGGCCCGTCGCGGTGTCCAGCACGCCGACCCGGAGCCCCGGTGGGCCGGTGGTCCCACTCGGCGTCCCGCTGACGACGACCAGCCGGCCGTCCGGCAGGAACGCTCCGAAGGCCCGTCCGATGTGCCCGGCCAGGGGCACGGCGCGGGGCGCCTGGGTGGGGTCGGCGGGGACCAGCCGGAGCACCGGGATCGTTCCCGGTCCCGGGCCGGCGTCGTCGAACGCGACGGCCAGCCCACCGCCGGGCGCCGGCGCCGCCCAGCAGGCCGGACCCACCCGGCGGGCCGCGACGGTGACCGTGCGCTTCGGCCCGGCGACCGACTCGAGCCGGACGTCGACCCGGTCCGACCCGGCCGGGTGCACCGCAGCGACGGTGCGCCCGTCGCTCGACAGGGTCCGGCACGGCCCCGTCACCCCGAACGACGCCAGCCGGATCCACTGCCCGTGGGGGCTCAGAGCCCAGGCCCCCGCGTCGTAGCCCGAGACCACCAGGCGCGCCGACTCGGGAAAGCCCAGCGGGACCTCGTCCAGGCGAACCAGGGGCCCCGGCTGGGCCGGCAGGGCCCGCTCGTCGTCGCGGGACTGCAGCAGCACACCCGCGACGACCGACACCAGGCAGGCCGCGGCGAGCAGGGCGGCGACTTGGGCCCGCCGACGCCGGCGCCGCAGCTGCGCGTCGACCCGGCCGGCCAGGTCGACGACCTCCACCTGCTCCGCCATCGTCGACAGGGCGCGCCGCAGCGGCGCCTCGGTGGGAGTCATGACCGCACCTCCTCGAGCAGCTCGGGTGCCAGAGCGCGCAACCTGGCGATGGCCTTGAACGTCTGGCTCCGGACCGTCCCCACCGAGCAGCCGAGAGCCTCCGCGGCCCCGGTCTCGCTCAGGTCGTCGAAGTACCGCAGCACCACGACCGCCCGCTGCCGCGGCGCCAGCTGGGCAAGAGCGGCTTCGAGGGTGAGGGCCACCGCGACCCGGTCGTCGTGACCGCTGGTCGCCGGCTCCTCGTCGACCAGCTGCACCTCGTCGACCCGGTGGTGCCGCCACCGGGAGACGTGCTCGCGGTACAGGACGGTCCGGACGTAAGGCTCCGGGTCGCCGCGGGAGGAGATCCGGGCCCAGCGCCCGGCGACCTTGACCAGGGCCGCCTGCACGAGGTCCTCGGCCGCTCCCTGGTCCCCCGTCAGCAGGTACGCCGTGCGCAGCAGCGCCGGCGTCCGGGCCCGCACGAACTCGGCGAACGCCGCGTCGTCCCGGTTGCCCAGCTGCACGTCGTCACCGCCTGCCCTCGTGCATTCCTGCTCATCTTGCTACTCAGGAACACGCCCGCGGCAGCCCGGATCTATGCCACCGGGGGCCGCTGGACCCGAAGTGGACCGGCTGGGTGGCACAACAGGTCGTGCGGACCCGGTCCGCTCGCCAACACGCGGCGTCAGAAGTCGATCCGCATCACTACCCGGCGCAGCGTCGGCCGGCTGACCTCGGTGAACCCGGCGGCCGCGAAGACGCCCTCGGTGCCGACGCCGAGCTCCTCCAGGATCACGTTCTTGGTGGTGATGGGGTAGCCCTCGAGGGCCCGCGCGCCGCGCTCGCGGGCAAAGTCCACTGCGGCTCGGGCGAGTGCTCGGCTGACGCCGCGCTTCCGGAAGCCGGTGCGGGTGACGAAGCAGGTCACCGCCCAGACGCCGTCGTCGGACTTGTCCTCCGCCCGGTCCGCCCACGCGACTCGGCCGAAGCGCAGCAGGCCGCCGTAGGCGGTACGCGGCTCGACGGCGCACCAGCCGACCGGCTCGCCGTCGAGGTAGGCGACCAGGCCGCTGGTCGTGCCCGACTCCGGATGACCGCAGTCGGCCTGCTCGCGCAGCCGGTGGGCCCGGTCCTCGGCCGGGTACGACGCGAACGACTCCCGTGGCTGCAGCTTGAACCGCTGGCAGTAGCACCGCGAGGTCGGGCCGCGGGTTCCGAACACAGCACGCAGGTCCGCCCAGCTCGCGACGTTGGCCGGCACGACGGTGTACTCCGGACACCGGCGCTAGGGCCGCTCGTCGACGCCGTACTTCTCGGCGATCGCCACCACGTGCTTCGGCAGCTTGCCGGTGAGGACGTCCTCGAGGGTGACGTCCTCGAGCACGTGCCGCAGGCTGCCCCGGACCGCGATCCAGACGGTGCGCAACGGCTCGGTCGGCCCGACGTACGCGAGGGACGCGGGGCTGGTGTCGCGGACGGTGGCCAGCGGCCCCTCGACGGCGCGGATCACGTCCGCGATCGCGATCTGGGCAGCCGGCTTGGCCAGCGTGTAACCACCCTCGGGGCCGCGGCGGCTGACCAGCAGCTTGTGCTGCTTGAGCTGGCGGAGGATCTCGAGCAGGAACTTCAGCGGGATCTGCTGAGCCGTCGCCAGCTGCTCGGCCTTGACCGGCTCGACCGACGCGTCCGACGCGAGCTGGACCAGCGCCCGCACGGCGTAGTCGACCCTGGCTGTCACGCGCATGGCGACACTCTCTCAGCAACGCCCCCGGAGTCCGGCATCCGGCACGCTGCAGGTTGCTGCATCCGGCCTCAGGCGTCGAAGTCGAGCTCGACCTCGTCGGACACCGGGACCGACTGACACGCCAGCACGAACCCGGCCGCCATCTCCTCGGCGTCGAGCGCGTAGTTGCGGGCCATCGACACCTCGCCGGAGACGATCTTGGCGCGGCAGGTGCCGCAGACCCCGCCCTTGCAGGCGTAGGGCGCGTCGGCCCGGACCGCGAGCAGCGCGTCGAGCACCCGCTCGCCGGTGCGCGGCACCTGCACCGTGGTGGCGCGGCCGTCCAGGGTCGCGACCACGGTGCTGGTCCCGGCGGCCCGGACCTCCTCGGGGGTCACCGACACCCGCGGCGCCTCGCCCTCGACGTGGAACAGCTCCGCGTGCACATGGTTCGCCCCGACGCCGGCCTCGAGCAGCACCTCACGGGCACCCTCGACCATCTCGAACGGCCCGCACAGGAACCACTCGTCGACGGTGTCGGCCGGCAGCAGCATCTCGAGCAGCCGGCGCAGCCGCGGCGGGTCGAGCCGGCCGCTGAGCAGCTCGGCCTCCTGCCGCTCGCGGGACAGCACGTGCAGCAGCCGGAACCGTCCCGGGTAGCGGTCCTTCAGGTCGGCGAGCTCCTCGAGGAACATCACCGACGCCACGGTCCGGTTGCCGTAGACCAGGGTGACCGTGCTCGCCGGCTCGACCTCGAGCACCGACGCGACGATCGACAGCACCGGCGTGATGCCGCTGCCGGCCGCGATCGCGCAGTAGTGCCGGGCCTGTGCGGGCTCGAGGTGCGGGGTGAACCGACCGGTCGGCGTCATCACGTCGACCACGTCGCCGACTTTCAGCGTCGAGGTGGCATGGCCGGAGAAGACGCCGCCGGCCAGCCGCTTCACGCCGATCCGGAGCCGGCCGCTGGGCGCGGGCGCGCAGATCGAGTAGTTCCGGCGCACCTCGGTGCCACCGAGGTCGGTGCGCAGCGTCAGGTGCTGGCCGGGGTCGAACGCGTAGTCGGCCTGCAGGTCGTCGGGCACCTCGAAGGTGATCGCGACCGCGTCATCGGTCAGTGGCTCGACCGCACCGACCCGCAGCGGATGGAAGGTGCCGTGCCGGCGCCCGGTGTCCACGACGGTCGTCGTAGCCGAGAGGTCGGTGGTCACCGTCAGATCGCCTTCATGTGGTCGAACGGCTCGCGGCAGGCGTTGCACACCCAGAGCGACTTGCACGCCGTCGAGCCGAACCGGCTGGACTCACGGGTGTCCGGGCTGCCGCACTGCGGGCAGCGCACCGACAGTGACAGCGCAACCGGTCCACTCGACGTCGTACGCCGGGAAGGGGGCGCGATGCCGTAGTCCTGCAGGGCGCGCCGGCCCGACTCGGTGAGCCAGTCGGTCGTCCAGGCCGGCGAGAGCACCGTGCGTACCTCGACCCGGTCGAAGCCGGCGGCGCGCACCGCGTCCTCGACGTCGCGGCGGATCACGTCCATGGCCGGGCAGCCGGAGTAGGTCGGCGTGATGGTGACGACGACGCCGCCGTCGTCAGCCATCGCGACGTCCCGCAGGATCCCGAGGTCGGCGATGCTCAGCACCGGCAGCTCCGGGTCGAGCACGGCAGCGGCTGCGGTCCGAGCCTCGTCGACCGAGAGCATCGCGATGCTCACCACGATGCACCGGGGTGGGCGCGGTGCAGGTGCTGCATCTCGGCGAGGAGGAAGCCCATCGGCTCGGTGTGGATGCCGCGCCGGCCGCCGCCGGGCGGGGTGCGCGTCCCCTCCGGCCGGGTCAGCGTGGCCTCGGCCAGCACGCCGTCGACGTAGCCGTCCCAGCCGGCGCGCAAGGTGGACGCGTCGACTGCGATGCTGTCGGCGACCAGCGACTGCTCGAGGTCGTCGGTGCCGAACAGCTCGTCGACGTAGGGCCAGAGCCGCTCGAGGCCGGCCTGCATCCGCCGGTGCGACTCGTCGGTGCCGTCGCCGAGCCGCAGCACCCACTGGGTCGCGTGGTCGCGGTGGTAGTCGACCTCCTTGACGGCCTTCGCCGCCATCCCGGCCAGCGTCGGGTCGGCGCTGTCCTGCAGCCGCTCGTAGAGCGCGAGCTGGTAGGTCGAGAACAGCAGCTGCCGGGCCATCGACACCGCGAAGTCCTCGTTCGGCCGTTCGACGAGGTGCACGTTGAGGAACTCCCGCTCGTCGCGCAGGTAGGCCAGGTCGTCCTCGGTGCGGCCCGCGGCCTCCACCTCACCGGCGTACGAGAGCAGCGCGCGCGCCTGGCCGAGCAGGTCGAGGCCGATGTTGGCCAGCGCGACGTCCTCCTCGAGCTGGGGGGCGTTGGTGACCCACTCGCCGAGCCGGTGGGACAGCACCAGCGCGTCGTCGCCGAGCCGCAGCGCGTAGGTGGCGAGCGCGGGCATCGTCATAGGTGCTGCACCTCGGCCGGGATCTCGTAGAACGTGGGGTGCCGGTAGGCCTTGTCGGCCGCGGGGTCGAAGAACGAGTCCTTCTCGTCCGGGCTGGACGCGACGATCGCGGCCGCGGGCACGACCCAGAGCGAGACGCCCTCGGACCGGCGGGTGTAGACGTCGCGGGCGTTGCGCAGCGCCATCGCCGCGTCCGGCGCGTGCAGGCTGCCGACGTGCTGGTGGTTGAGGCCGCGCCGGGACCGGACGAAGACCTCCCACAGCGGCCAGTCGCGCTCGCTCATGCCGCACCGACCGACGTACGCCGGGTGGCTTGCTTGTCGGCGTAGGCGACCGCCGCGTCGCGCACCCAGGCACCTTCGTCGTGCGCGCGCCTGCGGTGCTCGATCCGCTCGGCGTTGCACGGCCCGTTGCCCTTGAGCACCTCGAAGAACTCCGACCAGTCGATGTCGCCGAAGGTGTAGTGCCCGGTGGTCTCGTCGAGGCGCAGGTCGGGGTCGGGCAGCGTGAGCCCGAGCACCTCCGACTGCGGCACGGTCATGTCGACGAACCTCTGCCGCAGCTCGTCGTTGGAGAACCGCTTGATCCCCCACGCCATCGACTGCGCGGAGTTGGGCGACTCGTCGTCAGGCGGCCCGAACATCATCAGCGACGGCCACCACCAGCGGTCGACGGCGTCCTGCGCCATCGCCTTCTGCGCGTCGGTGCCGTGCGACAGCGTGTGCAGGATCTCGAAGCCCTGCCGCTGGTGGAACGACTCCTCCTTGCAGATCCGCACCATCGCCCGGGCGTAAGGCCCGTAGGAGCAGCGGCAGATGCGGCACCTGGTTGACGATCGCGGCGCCGTCGACCAGCCAGCCGATCGCGCCCATGTCGGCCCAGGTCAGGGTCGGGTAGTTGAAGATCGAGGAGTACTTCTGCCGGCCGGCGTGCAGCAGGTCGAGCAGCTCGGCGCGGTCGACGCCCAGGGTCTCGGCGGCCGAGTACAGGTAGAGCCCGTGGCCGGCCTCGTCCTGCACCTTGGCCATCAGGATCGCCTTGCGGCGCAGGCTCGGCGCCCGGGTGATCCAGTTGCCCTCCGGCTGCATCCCGATGATCTCCGAGTGCGCGTGCTGGGCGATCTGGCGGATCAGGGTCTTGCGGTAGCCCTCCGGCATCCAGTCGCGCGGCTCGACCCGCTCGTCGCCCGCGATCAGCGCGTCGAAGCCGGCCTGCATGGTTCGGTGCTGTCGTCGGTCACAGGGCGGAGTCTAGGCTGATCTGTGACAGGAGTCCACGCAATGGCGCGTCGAGTGTCACACCCTGGACGGACCGGCCCGTCCCGTGAACGGCGTCACAGGCTGCATAGGCTGACCGGGTGCTGACCCCGGACGAGACGGCGCGCCGCAGTGCCGAGGCGATGCTGGCCGGCGATCAGGCGTCGCTCAGCGCCGGGGTCGAGCTGGTCGCTGTAGGGCCGGGCACGGCCACCGCGACGATGACGGTGCGCACCGACATGGTCAACGGCCACGACATCGCCCACGGCGGCTACGTGTTCCTGCTCGCCGACACCGCGTTCGCGGTGGCCTGCAACAGCTATGGCCAGACCACGGTCGCGGCCGGCTGCGACATTGCGTTCCTCGCGCCGGTGCACGCGGGCGACCGCCTGACGGCCGAGGCCCGCGAGACGCACCGAGGGGGTCGCAGCGGCATCTACGACGTCTCGGTACGCCGGGAGGACGGCACCGTCGTGGCCGAGCTGCGCGGCCGCAGCCGCACCATCAAGGGCACCCTGGTGCCGCAGGAGGAGGACCGGACATGACCGAGGCGTTCCTCGTCGACGGCGTCCGCACACCGATCGGCAGGTACGGCGGTGCGCTGGCCGGCGTACGGCCCGACGACCTGGCGGCGCACGTCCTGCGCGCGCTCACCCAGCGGCTGCCGTCGGTGGACTGGGCGACTGTCGACGACGTCGTGCTCGGCTGTGCCAACCAGGCCGGCGAGGACAACCGCGACGTCGCGCGGATGGCGCTGCTGCTGGCGGGGCTGCCGGAGACGGTGTCCGGCACGACCGTGAACCGGTTGTGCGGCTCGGGCGCCGACGCGGTGGCGATCGCGGCGCGCGCGGTGCGGGCCGGCGAGGCCGACCTCGTGGTCGCCGGCGGTGTCGAGAGCATGAGCCGGGCGCCGTTCGTGACGGCGAAGGCGCAGTCGGCGTACGACCGGTCGGTAGCGGTGCACGACTCCACCCTGGGCTGGCGGTTCGTGAACCCGGAGATGGAGCGGCTCTACGGCACGGACTCGATGGGCGAGACCGCCGAGAACGTTGCCACCGAGCGGGACGTGTCGCGGGCCGACCAGGACGCCTTCGCGCTGCGGTCGCAGGAGCGGACGGCCAAGGCGGTGGCGTCCGGGCGGCTGGCGGAGGACATCGTGCCGGTCGACGGTGCCCGCTCGCCGGGGCGACCCGACGGTGGTCGAGCAGGACGAGCACCCGCGGACGACCAGCCTCGAGGCGCTGGCCGGACTGAAGCCCGCGTTCCGGGCCGGCGGCAGCGTCACGGCCGGGAACTCGGCCGGCATCAACGACGGGGCCGCAGCGGTGCTGGTCGCGTCGGAGGCGGCGGTCGCGCGGTACGGGCTGGTGCCGCTGGCGCGAGTGACGGGGTCGGCGACGGCCGGCGTACCGCCCCGGGTGATGGGCCTGGGACCGTTGCCCGCGACCCGGAGCTGCTGGACCGGGCCGGGCTCGCGGTGGCCGACATCGACGTGGTGGAGCTGAACGAGGCGTTCGCCGCCCAGGCGCTCGCGGTGCTGCGCGACCTCGGGCTGCCCGACGACGCCGAGCACGTGAACCCGCACGGTGGCGCGATCGCTCTGGGGCACCCGCTCGGCATGACCGGCGCCCGGCTGGCGCTGGCGGCGGCCCGGGAGCTCGGTCACCGCGACGCGCGGCGCGCGGTGGCGACGATGTGCATCGGCGTCGGCCAGGGAATCTCGTTGCTGCTCGAGCGCTGAGGGGTCGAGCGGGACCGTTATCCAGTCGTAACATCGGCGCATGACCCGCCGGCCCGGTCCGCTGCCGTTCGCGCTCAACATCGCGATCACCAACGCCTGGGTGAGCCAGCTGTTCGACCAGGAGCTGCAGAAGCGCGGCGTCGCGCCGTTCCAGAGCGGGACCTTGATGATGCTGCACCGCGAGCAGCCGGTGACCCCTTCGGACCTGCAGGCCGTGATGGGTGTGCCGTCGACGACGCTCCGCAACCGGCTCAACGAGCTGGTCGCCGCCGGGCTGGTCGAGCGCGTTCCGAACCCGGTGGACGGCCGCTCGCACTTGCTGCGCACGACGGCTGCGGCCCAGACGGCCGTGCGCGCGTCGCTCGCCGCCGGCCGCCAGGTGGAGAAACGTCTCGCCGAGCGGGGCATCGTCCTGGACGGCCTGAGGGACCAGCTGGACGAGCTGCGCGCCGCCACCAAGGAGCTCGCCACCGGGCCGCTGTCGACCGGCCGCGATGCGGTGACCACCGGACCCTGGTGACCTCGGCTGCCGACGTTTCCCTGACGCTCGGCTTGAAGCTCGCAGGGCTAGTCCGTCGGACGCGATGACGTGGGTGCCCAGGTGGGTGCGCGCGTGGCGATGAGCAAGACCGCACTGCACATGAAGAAGGTGGCCATCAGGAGCGACATTCCTGCGACGCTGGTCTGGCCGGTGAGTCCGGTCAGCGGTGTGGCCGCCGCCCCGATGGCGAAGCTAAGTCCGCCCTGCAATGCCGACGCGGTTCCGCCGACAGAGCGGCCGAGCCCTTGCGCGATGGCGATGGAGGCCGGGATGGTCACGCCCATGCCAGCAACAGCGACAGCGAGCAACGACCCAGACGGCAGCCAGGTGCACCTCATCCACCGCGATGGCATAGGCAGCCAGTGCGACAGCCGCCGCGGTTGAGGTAACCAGTCCGATGGCCCGCCACCGGATCAATCCCACCCGCCGCACCGTGGCGGTGAAGACGACACTGACGAGGGCCATCGCCGCAGCATTACTGGCGAACAGCAACGAGTACTCGGACGCGCTCAGCCCCAAGTCAATCCTGCAGGACGAAGGACGAGCCCCCGATGTATGTGAAGAATCCTGCGATGGCCAGGCACTGCACGCTCGACCGCCCCCAAGTAGGGGCGCTGGCGAAGCAGACCAGCCATCCGACGTGCGGGTCTCCGCGAGACCTGCCGGGGAGCGGGCGCCGACGGGCAACGTCTCCGTAATCCCGATTACCACGGCGGCTGTCATCACGACACCAAGCCCGGCAAGGAACAGGAAGATCGTGCGCCAGTCGCCGACTAGCAGAATCACGCCGCCGATGGCCGGGGCGACCACAGGCGCGAGCAACATGATCGAGGCAAGCGCGCCATAGCGGACCGCCGCATCGCCGCCCGTGTGTCGGTCGCTGACTACAGCGCGTCCGACCGCAAGGCCGCAGCCGCCTGCAAAGCCCTGCAGGCCGCGCGCCGCGATGAGCAGAGCTGCGTTCGGGGCAGCGGCACAAACAACGGAGAGGAAAGCGAACGCCGCCGAGAAGACGATCAGGATGCGCCGCCTGCCGGTCGCATCGCTGACCGGACCACACACAAAGCTGGCCCACGGCGAACCCAACGAGGAAAGCCGTCATCGTCAGTTGCGCAGCACTCGCCGTCGTGTCCAGGTCTGTCCTGCACCGCCGGAAGCGCGGCGATGTAGGTGTCCGTCGCGAACGGGCTCACGCCAGAAACGAGGGCAAGCGCCAACAGATTGGGATTCCGGGCGATCCTCACACGTGCCATGCTGCCGGTTCCACGGGGCGGCGTCAGGCGCAGTGCGCGTCTGAGCTGGCTACTACCGCTCGGTTTGGGCAAGCCGCCGGCGGACTGCCCAGAGAAGCACCTACCGATCGCCCGCATCGCGGCTCACTTGATCCAGATGTGGAGCCAGCTGTGCTCAGGACGTCAACCAGTCGCGTAGCAGCACCAGGAAGTCGGCGGGGCGCTCCATCGACGGTAGATGCGCGGCGTCCGGCCAGTCGACGCGGCGCGCCCCGGCGATTCCCTCTGTCACCCGTCCTGCTGTTTGTCTGCGATCGCATCGAGATCGTATGCACCGACCAGGACAAGTGTGGGCACGCGGATCTCCTCAAGCCGATCGAGCGCTGGTGGATCGAGCTCCTTCTCCTCAACGTCATCCCAGTCGGCAGTGAGCTCGAACGCCCGCCGCTGCATCCGCCGAACCGAATCACGGACCGTCGGTTCCACCGCCCGGGCGTCTCGCCGGGACCATCCACCCACCAGGTCAGATTCGCTTCGACCGCCTCGGCCAGGTCGTCTCGCGCCATTGCGGATCGTTCGGCGTCGAAGAACGCCCGCAAGTCCGGGGTGGCCTCGGCGATGAGTGATCCACCGGGCGCAGCCAGGAGCAGCGAGTCGACCTGCTCGGGACTGGTGAGCGCAACTCTCCACGGCTACGCCCGCCCCGAACGATGCACCGACCAAGTGACAGCGCCCGACACCGAGGCCGGCCAACTCGTCGAGCACGTCATCAACTGGGGCAAGCTGCCCATGCGGTCGTTCAGCGGACTCACCGAAACCACGAAGGTCCAGCCGGACAACATCGCGTACGGCGGTGAGTGCCGACCATTGCGGGTCCCACATGCGGCGATCGGCGATGCCTGCATGGATGAGGACAACGGGCAGGTCACCGCGCGGACCGGCGCGGTCGTACGCGATGCCAGCGGGCGATACCGAGGTCGAATTCAAAGAAATTTCCGTTAGATCGGCAGGCGGCGGTTCCAATCAACTGCCAGGCAGCCAACCACCACAACCGCTTTTCGTCCATCAGGACTTCCTCCATCTACGGATCCTGACAGCGCCCAGTTCGAACCCGGACTACCCCACATTCGCATGATCGGGCCTTCACAGCGCTCGGTAGCCGGATCAGCTCGGTCTCGTCAGCGACCGCTTGCCTCTCAAATCTTATTCAGTAGCTGCATCACTACTGTCGCTCGCTTGGCCGAGGATCGGGCGATCGTGGCGTGGCGCAGGATGGCAGTTGCTGTCCCACGTCAATCGCGGCGGAATGACGCAGCCGGACCACCCACCAGACGACGAACATCGAGTCGATCTACCCGGGCCACGCGTCGCCGCTGCTCTCGCCATGCTGACGCGGCACCTCGACCGGGGTGACGGAGCCCAGCGCCGGAGGCACCACCTCCCATCGACGTCAGCGGAGCGCTCGGAACGCGGCGCGTCGATGACGTGGAAGCCCCGGTGCCGTATCGGAGCGCGCGTCTCTGGCGACCAGACCTCGATGGGTTGAATCGCTCGGTATGCATCCGGAGGCAGTGGCGTGCGGCACGCTCAGTGGTCGCGACCCGCTCGTTCCGCCCCGGCCATCCCTTGCCGTAATCTCGCTTCACCGACTCACGGACGAGATGAGGCGACGAGCGTGACCGTCTATGCAGTGACCAACCCGGCGACCGGTGAGGTCGTCAAGGAATACGCGACCGCCACCGACGCCGAGATTCAGGCCGCCATCGCAGCCGCCGCGGCGGCTGCGATGGGCTGGGCGCGCACGACGA
This sequence comes from uncultured Actinomycetota bacterium, assembly GCA_963728425.1. GTDB lineage: Bacteria > Actinomycetota > Actinomycetes > JACCUZ01 > JACCUZ01 > JAVEDA01. Next base: position 53,955 of record CAVSKC010000001.1, on the reverse strand, counting down.
CCGTCGCCGAGCGGGCCGCGCTGGTCCGACGGGTCGCGGAGCTGCACACCGAGCGCAAGGGCGAGCTCGCCGAGATCATCGTCGGCGAGATGGGCAAGCCGATGGAGGACGCCATCGGCGAGGTCGCGTTCAGCGCCGCGATCAACGAGTACTACGCCGACAACGCCGAGGATTGGCTGGCCGACGAGCCGATCGCGCTGCTAGACGGAGAGGGCGACGCGGTGATCCGGAGGTCGCCGTTCGGCGTCCTGCTGGGGATCATGCCGTGGAACTTCCCCTACTACCAGGTGGCGCGGTTCGCGGGGCCGAATCTGTGCATCGGCAACACGATCCTGCTGAAGCACGCACCGCAGTGTCCCGAGTCGGCTGCGGCGATCCAACAGATCTTCGACGACGCCGGCTTCCCCGAAGGCGCCTACGTCAACGTCTACGCCACCAACGAGCAGGCCGCCGCCATCATCGCCGACCCGCGGGTCGCCGGCGTGTCGCTGACCGGCTCCGAGCGCGCCGGCGCCGCAGTCGCCGAGGTCGCCGGCCGCAACCTCAAGAAGGTCGTGCTCGAGCTCGGCGGCTCCGACCCGTTCATCCTTCTTTCCACCGACGACGTCGACGCGGTCGTCGAGCGAGGCGTCGCGGCGCGGATGGACAACACCGGGCAGTCCTGCAACGCCGCCAAGCGGTTCATCGTCGCAGACGACCTCTACGACGAGTTCGTCGAGAAGTTCACCGCGGCCGTCCTCGCGCACGCCGACGGCATCGCACCGCTGTCGTCGGTCGCCGCCGCCGAGCGGCTGCAGGAGCAAGTCGACCGCGCCGTCGCGCAAGGTGCGTCGCTCGTCACCTCTGGCGAACGCCACGGCGCGTTCTTCCCGACCGGGGTGCTGACCGGCGTCACCCCCGACAACGACGTCTACCGCGAGGAGCTGTTCGGCCCGATCGCGATGGTGTTCAAGACCTCTTCCGAGGAGGATGCCGTCACCATCGCGAACGACACCCCGTTCGGCCTCGGCTCCTACCTCTTCACCACCGACGCCGAGCAGGCCGCACGGGTGGCCGACGAGATCGACGCCGGCATGGTGTTCGTCAACGGCGTGCTGCTGGACGGCGCCGAGCTTCCGTTCGGCGGCATCAAGCGCTCCGGCTTCGGCCGCGAGCTGGGCCGCTACGGCATGGACGAGTTCGTCAACAAGAAGCTGATCCGACGCCTGCCCTGATCGACAGTCCCCGCGGACCACCCGTGGAGATCTTCTCGACGCAGACACACGAGTCCGGGCCGTTTAACCGCGGCCGTCACCGTTAGCCAGGCTGATAACCACACGTTTCCCGCGTGTTGCGCTCCGCTGGGCGGTCGGTCTGTCCTCGCGTCAGTCGATCGGCCGGGCGCGCCCGGCGAGGATCTCCTCGGTCGTGGTCACGTTGGCGAACTCATCGTGCAGGCTCGCCGCAGTCGCCCGGGTGAGCTCGTCGGCCGACAGCGTGATGCCGTCTGGGTGACGCCGGTCGTGGCAGAAGGTCGCGTCGATGGGGAACAGCACGTCGTGACCAAGGTTGGCGCCCACCCGGACGGTCGTCTCGCCGCAGTGGTTGGTCGTGATGCCGCACACGACGATGCCCGCCGTCTGCTGGCCGAGCAGCCAGGCATGCAGGTCCGGGCTTCCGTGGAACGCCGAGTTGACTTGCTTGGACACCAGCAGGTGGGGTTCGGCCCTGCCCAGGTAGTCGCGGAACTCGTTGCCCGGCGTGCCCGGGGTGAGGACCGAACCCTCCTCGGTGGCGTCGTGACGGACGTAGACGAGCGGCCGGTCGTGGCTCGACCAGTCATCGACGAGGGCCGCGATGTTGTCGTCACAGGCCGGGTTGTTACGCGCGCCCCAGGCCGGGTCGTCGAAGCCCTGCTGGGCGTCCACGACGATCAGTGCCCAGCCGGCGTACGGGTCATCGGCCATGTCCCCAACCGTATCCCCGCTCGGCACGCGCGTCCGGACCGGTAGATATTCGACAGGTAGGTCAGCTCGTGACGCCCGTTTCTGGACGAAGTGAGGCGGCTCTGATCCGACTATGAACGGATCCACCAGAACCGTCAGAGCTGGCCACTACAGATCGGGACCACAGCCAGGCCCTCACGCCGCCGGCCTGCGACGACCCGGACTCCACCTGACGCGCGCTACGTCGTCGGCGGCCGGCCGGCCGGTCGTCGGTCGGTCGCTCAGCCGACCAGCCACCTGTCGATCGACGACGTCCGTGCCCGTCGACGCCTTGCGCTTGCTGCCGGTGACCACCATGACGACCGTGTGCGTCGCCGCGGAGAGCCCGGTGACCGTACGGCGGACACCCCACCGGGCGCGGGCCGCGTAGTTGTCGACCGTCGTCCGCAGGGCGCCGTCGACGAACACGCGCGCCTTGCCCATCGACGGGCCGGTAGCAGTCACCCAGGTGAGGGAGGTGCCCCTGAAGGTGAACGACATGGCGGCGCCGGCGCAGGTGCTCCATGGCGTACGCCCCACCGGAAGCCGACGACGCCGGGAGCGCGGCGCCACGGCTGGCCTGACGGCGGGGTTGCTTGACGACCTTGCGGGCGTCGACCCGGACGGCGTCGAACGCCACTGCCGTGCCGGTCGCCGAGATAGCTCCTTTGCGGCCGGTAACGACGACGCGGAGGACGTGGGTGCCGGCCTTGAGGCCGGTGACGGACCGGCCGACGTGCCAGGCGGTGGTCGCGCTCCAGTTGTTGACCCGTGCCTTGCGCACGCCGTCGACATAGACCTTGGCGCGACCCTGCGCGGGACCCTGTCGTGGTGAACCACGTGACCTGGTCCGGCCGGTGAAGCGGTAAGTCACCGCCGCGCCCTTGCGGTCGGCGACCAGGTACCGGTGGCCGTACGCACCTGGCGCGCGCGCCGTCCGCCAGCGGGGCGCGGCCGCGAGGCTGGTCTCCTGCTCGGCGGTCGACGCCCGGAAGCTCGCGCTCGCCGAGACCGGGCTGCCGGCGCCGTCGAGAACGTTCGCCACGGCCAGCGTGTACGTCTGGCCCGGCACCAGCGGCACGACCGGCGTGACGGACATCGTCCGGAAGTCCAGCGTGCAGGCGACGGCGCTGCCGGCGGCGTTCGCGCAGCGCCGCGTCACGGCGGCGTCTGAGCCGCCGGCCGGACGCAGGGTCACCGTGGAGGACGCCGTCAGGTGCACGTCCGCCGAGAACGTGACCACGCTGCGGCCCAGCAGCGCGGTGCCGGCGGCGACGGTGGCCGTCGTGCGGCCGCGGCGGTGCGGCGTCGGCGGGGTGGTCGGCGGCGTGGTCGGCGGGGTGGTCGGCGGGTGGTCGGCGGCGTGGTCGGGGATCGGGGCGACGACCGTCCAGCCCACGCCGGACTGGCTGGTGTTGCCTGCCGAGTCGGACACGGCCACCGTGAACGAGTGCGCCCCGAGCGCGAGCCCGGTGACGACGTACGGGCTCGAGCACGGCACCGGCGCGGAGGCGTCGAGCGTGCAGGTGTACGCCGCGTCGGCCTCGGAGCTGAACGCGAACGTGGCCGTGGTGCTGGTGGTGGACGAGGCCGGGGCCTGGCCGAAGATGGGCATCGCCGGCGGGGTCAGGTCGACGACCCAGGACCAGGTCGCCGGCGCGCTGGCGTTCGTCGCGGTGTCGACCGTCTTGACCCGGAGCGTGTGCGCGCCCTCAGCCAGCGGTCCCGAGCCCAACGGGACGGTGTCGATGTCGCATGTCGCGAACGCGCCGCCGTCGAACGAGCAGAGGAAGCCGTCGAACGTGACGTCCGTCGGGTCGCTGGGGGCGAAGTCGAAGTCCGCCGTCGTCTCGTTGGTCGGGCTGGGCGGCCCGCTGAGGAACTGCGCCGGCTCCGGTGCACTGGTGTCCAGCGTCCAGCCGAACGGCGCGGTCGGGCTGCTGTGGTTGCCGGCCGTGGTCGGTGCTGCGCACGGCCAGGGTGTGAGCGCCCGGGGTCGTGACGCTCAGGTGCAGGGGCGTCGGGCAGGCAGCCCATCCGGCGGAGTCGCGGTTGCACTCGAGGGTCGCGGAGGTGTCGGGGTTGTCGACGAGGAAGTCCACGCCGGTCTGGTTGGTGGTGGTGGCCGGGCCGGTGAGGATCGCCGGCGTCGGCGGCGCCGTCGTGTCCACGACCCACAGCGCCGTACCCGGCAGGGCGGCGTTGCCGGCGCCGTCGGAGGCGGAGACCGTCAGGGTGTGCGGTCCCTCGGCGATGCCGGGGAGGTCGAGCGGACTGACGCAGGCCACGGCCGGGGCGCCGTCCAGGGAGCACGCGAACGAGGTGGCACCTGCGGAGCTGAACGTGAAGTGCGCGGTGGTCACGTTCGTCGGGCTGGCCGGTCCGGCCAGCAGCACCGAGGCGGGCGCGGTGAGGTCGACGACCCACGTGACCGAGGCGGTGCCGCCGAGGTTGCCGCCGAGCCCGAGGGCCTGGACCGTGACGGTGTGCGGGCCTTCGGCCAGCGGCCCGGCGACGGACCACGGGCTGGTGCAGGTGGTGGCCGGCGCGCCGTCGAGCGAGCAGCGGTGCGACACCGTCGAGACGTCCGGGTTGACGAACGAGATGCTGGCCGCGGTGGTCTTGGTGGGGGTGGCGACCGGAGCGATGGTCGGGGCCCCGGGCGGCACGCTGTCGACGACCCAGCGGAAGGTGGCCTGGCCGGGGCGGTAGCTGCCCGGCTTCTTGCCCTTGACGACGAAGGTGTGCGACCCGTCGGCGAGCCCGGTGTAGGTCTTCGGTGACGTGCAGCCGCTGGTCGACACCCCGTCCAGCACGCAGGTGTACGAGACGCCCGCGACGACGTTCCAGGTGAAGGCGGCGCTGGCCGACGCGCTGGGGTTGGTCGGGCCGGCCGTCACGGTGATCGGCAGCCGCGGCTTGGGCGCTGCGGACGCCGGGGCCGCCCCGGCGACGCCGACGACGACGACGGCCGCAGCGACCGCTGCCACCGACCGGAGGCGGAAGGGGAAACGCACAGCGGGCTCCTCGAGAACATCTGTCGGAGCCGGCGACGCAGGCTCCGGAGGGCCCCCGCCCCACGAGACGTTGATCGACGCGAAGACGCCGAGGTAAAGCGATGTGAGAGCTTTTTCCGTAACGATTCACCCGACGGGCGTCAGACGATCGGCCGATTTACGCATCCGGACGAACCGTTTTTGTGCCTTTTGAGACGGTACGTTAAGTTTTCGGCCACACTGTTCGGTTTCTGCCGGGTTGTCCCATCGCCGCGACTTGCCTGGTGGCAGTGCCCGAGGCGGTATCTAGGCTGCCCAACGTCATCGCAGCGCCCTAGTGCCGATGCGCAACTGGGCTTGCCTCAGCCTTGTTCCTCTGGCGTCTGACGCACCGCGAAAAGCAGCACCGTGGTCTCCGCCCTCTTCACGGGAAGAGATCGCCATCGAGTCTGATCGGAGCCCCACCGGCGCTCTCGAATAGAGCGAACACCCTCTCCGACGAGGACCGGTGCGATGTGCACGATGATCTCGTCCAGAAGGTCCGGCCGACCAGCCGCGTTCCCGTCGATCGGACCACCTCATCGGCTCTGTCTCCGGACCCCGCCGTCGACGCCAAAGAACGATCCCATGTCATCGTCAGGTCCCGCGATGAAGCCCGCGACAATGAGGGCATGGTGCACGGTCCCGAGGACACCGTCGCGTTCCGGCTCTGGCCGCCGGTCGCGATCGGCGCGCCCCTGCTGGTCGGCTGGCTGGTCACGCAGCTCTGGGGTGACCCGGTCGACCTCGGCGGGTGGCGGGTTCCGCTCGGCTGGGCGCTGGTGCTGTTGTTCGTCGGGTGGAACGGCTGGTCACTGTGGCTGTTCGGCCGGCACGAGACCGGGCTGCTGCCGGGGCAGGCGACGCACACGATGATCGAGGAGGGGCCGTACCGCCTGTCCCGCAACCCGTTGTACGTCGGCCTGCTCGCGCTCTACCTCGGGCTGGCGTTGCTGGCACCCACGTTCTGGGGGCTCGTGCTGTTCCCGGCCGCGGTGCTGCTCGTCCTCTGGGGCGCGATCCAGCCCGAGGAGCGGTTCCTGCACGAGCGGTTCGGTGCGCCGTACGACGACTACACGCGGCGGGTGCGTCGCTGGCTATGAGCAGTAACCCGCTGGCAAGTCACCGCACGTCCATCCGGCCGCCGCCGCCGGTCAGCAGACCCCCGTCGACCGGGAGGGTGTGGCCGGTGATCCAGGCCGCATCGCTTGAGGCGAGGAAGGCGACGGCGCCGGCTATGTCTTCTGGTTCGCCGACGCGCCCGAGCGGATATAACGGCGCGAGGCGATCAGCCCCACCAACTTGAGAGTCCCAGACCCGGGTCCTGATCGTTCCCGGCGCCACAGCGTTCACCCGGATGCCGTCGTGCGCGAGGCTGGCGGCGAGATTGCCTGTCAGCGACGTGAGCCCGGCCTTCGCCGCGGAGTACGGCTCACTGCCTAGCGCGGTGAAGGCGTTGATCGAGCTGACGGTCACGATGGCCGGGCTCATGGTGCTGCGACGCAGGTAGGGAATGGCCGAGCGGCAACAGCGGACAACGCCGAGGAGATTGAGCTCGAGCATGTGGGTCCACACCTCATCGCTCGAGTCTTCGAACGTGCCGTGCTCGGTATCGCCACCGGCAACATTGACCAGAGTGTCTATCTGACCAAACTCACTTGCAGAGCGACGTGTCGCCTGCTCGACCGAGGACGGGTCGGTCACGTCCATCTGCATGGCGAGGTGCGGGCGCTGATCGATCTGCGCAAGCTGCGACAACTACGTCCCGAGCCGCACCCTCGTCGACGTCCATCACAGCGACCCGTGCGCCTTCGGCCGCGAGACGAACTGCACAGGCACGGCCGATGCCATGAGCGCCACCAGTCACCAGCGCTGCCGCGCCGTCGAAGCGTCCACCCTGCCTCGTCACCATGGGTCAAGGTTCGCATGTCACCACGACACCGCCGGGACCCACGGCCGGTGGCCGACTCAGACCGTGAAGTCGACGCCCTGGGCGAGCGGCAGCTCGCCGCTGTAGTTCACGGTGTTCGTCGCGCGGCGCATGTACGCCTTCCACGAGTCGGAGCCGGACTCGCGGCCGCCGCCGGTCTCCTTCTGGCCGCCGAACGCGCCGCCGATCTCGGCGCCCGACGTGCCGATGTTCACGTTGACGATGCCGCAGTCCGACCCGTCGGCGGCCATGAACCGCTCCGCCTCGGCCTGGTCCTGCGTGAAGATCGACGACGACAGCCCCTGCGGCACGGCGTTCTGTAGCGCGATCGCCTCGTCCAGGTCGCTGTAGGTAAGGACGTGCAGCAGCGGCGCGAACGTCTCCCGGCGTACGACGTCGCCTTGCCGGGCCGCTCGCGCCACGGCGGGTGAGGCGTAGAAGGCGTCCGGCGCCACGTCCGCCAGCTGCCGGTCGCCGCCGACGAGCACCTCACCGCCGTCGGCGCGCACGTCGTCCAGCGCGCTCTGCAGAGCGGCGAACGCGCGGCCGTTGACCAGCGGCCCGACCAGCGTTCCGGCCTCGAACGGGTTGCCCACGGGAAGCCGTCGGTACGCCGCGACCACCTTGTCCAGCAACGGGTCCGCGATGCTCTCGTGCACGATCATCCGGCGCAGCGACGTGCACCTCTGCCCTGCGGTGCCCGCCGCCGCGAAGACGATGCCGCGCACCGCAAGGTCCAGGTCGGCCGACGGCGCGACGACGGTGGCGTTGTTCCCGCCCAGCTCGAGCAGGCTCTGGCCGAACCGCGCGGCCACCCGCGGCCCGACGGCCGCGCCCATCCGCACCGAGCCGGTCGCGCTGACCAGGGGCACCAGCGGGTTGTCGACGATGCGCTCGGCCACCGACGCGTCACCGAGCACGAGCTGGCCGAGACCGTCCGGCGCACCGACGTCCACAGCGGCCCGGTCCAGCAGCGCGCTGCAGGCCAGCGCGGTCAGCGGTGTCAGCTCGGACGGCTTCCACACGACGGTGTCGCCGCAGACCAGCGCCACCGCGGTGTTCCACGACCACACCGCGACCGGGAAGTTGAACGCGCTGATGACGCCCACGACCCCGAGCGGGTGCCAGGTCTCCATCAGCCGGTGGCCGGGCCGCTCCGAGGGCATCGTCTGCCCGTAGAGCTGCCGCGACAGGCCGACCGCGAAGTCGCAGATGTCGACCATCTCCTGCACCTCGCCGCGCGCCTCCGAGCGGATCTTGCCGACTTCGAGCGACACCAGGTCGGCGAGGTCGTCGAGGTTCTCGGTGAGCAGCTGGCCGAGCCGCTTGACCAGCGCCCCGCGCACCGGCGCGGGCGTCACCCGCCAGGTGAGGAACGCCTCGTGCGCCGCCGTCGACGGCCCGGTCGACGTCGTCGGCGCCGGCCACGGCACGGGAAGCAGGTCGGTGCCCAGCACCGGCGTACGGGAGGTCGCGTCGCCCTTGAGCGCCGCGACGTCGACGCCGCAGCGCGTGAGCGCCCGGGTGGCCAGGTCGCGCAGCTCGTCGGCGGTCGGCAGCGTCGGTCATGGTGTTGCCTCCTGTGTCATCGCCGCTCGCAGCGCCTCGGTCCCCAGCAGACCGTACGGGTCCAGCACCCGCTTCACCGCGGCCAGTGCCGCCCGAGCCGCGACCGGCTCGTGCGTCACCCACCAGCCCACGTTGGCCGGCCCGAGCCCGTGCTCGGCCGAGAACGAGCCACCGTGCCGGCCCACCACCGGTAGACGTCGGTGCGCAGCTTGTCCACCGCGGCGGGTCGGTGTCCGGCGGCAGCACGACGTTCAGGTGCAGCCCGCCGTCCCCCACGTGACCGAAGTCGGCGAGCACCGCACCGGGCACCCGACGCCGTACGACGTCGGCGCACCGGTCCGCACGGCCTCCAGGGTGGCCCGCGGCACCGACACGTCCAGGCCCAGCACCGGCCCGGCCAGCGCCAGCGCCTCGCTCACCCCGTGCCGCAGCCCCCAGGCCCGCGCCGGCGGCAGCACCACCGCGTCGGTCGACCACGTCCTCCAGGTCGCCGAGCACGTCCAGCAGCAGGCTCTCCGCGTCCTCGCCCTCGGTCTCGACCAGCAGCACAGCTCGGCCGACTGCCCGGGGAACGGGTCGGCCACGCCGTCGAGGTGCTGCACGGTCAGCCGCAGCGCCGCCCCCGAGACCAGCTCGAGCGCGCCCAGCGCCGAACCGAGCCCGCGCTCCAGCCGGGCGGCCAGCTCCGGCAGCGGGCCGGCCGGCAGCACCAGCGCGGTGGCGCGGTCGACCGGGCAGGTGCGCGAGCTCCAGCGTCGCCGCCGTGACCACGCCCGAGCAGCCCGGCCGAGCCGACGGCCAGGTCGGTCAGCCGCGGTGCGTCGTTCTTCTTCCGCAACGGTCGCAGGTCACCGAGCACGGTCGCGTCCTCGTCGGCGAGCACGACCTGCACCCCGAGCAGCCGTTGCCGTACGTCGCCGTGCCGCAGCACCCGGCAGCCGCCGGCGTTGGTCGCGACGAGACCGCCGACGCTCGGGTCGGACGACAGGTCGATCGGCAGCCCAAGCCCGTGCGGTGCGGCCGCGGCCTGCACCTGCGAGAGCAGCACCCCGGCCGCCGGCGGTGACCGCCCGGTCGTCGACGTGGAGGTCGAGCGGCGCGGTGAGCCGCGCCGTCTGACAGCACGCCGGCCACGGCGTCCGGGCCGGGCACCGAGCCGCCGACCAGCCCGGTGTTCGCGCCCTGCGGCACCAGCGGCACCCGGTGCCGCACCGCCCACCGGACGACCGTGCGCAGCTGCTCCAGGTCGGCCGGCAGCGCGACGAACGCCGCGCCGCCCGGCCGGCCCGCGCCACGGCCGCTCGTAGGCCGAGAGGTCGTCGTCCCGGCCCGAGCACCGTGCCAGCCGGCAGCTCGGCGACCAACGCGGCAAGTGCGGCCGCGTCCACGGTCACGACGCCACCCCCAGCGCGGACCGGGCAGCGGCCCAGGACCGCTCGACCTGCGCGGCGTACAGGTCCATCGGGTCGTGCACCTCGCGGCCCAGCACGCCGGCCAGCCACGCCGCGTCGCGACTACACCCCGGCCTCAGCCGGTCCCGGGCTGCCGTCGTCGGCCAGGTTGGAGCGGAAGATGCCGGCCGCCGAGCGCGGCAGGAAGTCCTCGTAGACCACCGGGTCCAGCCGCACCCAGCCGTCGTCGACCAGCTCGTCCTGTCCGACGTCGGCGGCCGGCCCGCCGGCCGCGCGCAGCGTCGTCGGCCGCCGGGGCGAGAGGCGCTGAACCACGCCAGCCCGGCCTCGGCCAGCCCGCGCTCGGGCCGGGGACAGCGCAGCGGCCCAGGCGGCGGCGTCGGGCGGCAGCGCGTCGACGACGTCGCGGCCGGCCGGGGTCAGCGCGATGCCGCGTGCCTCGACCTCGCCGAACCGGACCCGCAGCTCGCCGGGAGCCACCGCACCCGAGGCGGACCGCATCGGCCGCGGCTCGGCGAGCGCCCGGAACGACGTCTGCCGCAGCAGCACGTCCGGCCCGGCCCAGCGCGGCGGCCCCTGGATCTCGTCGATCATCTCGACGCCCCGGTCCTGCATCCGGCGGTAGAGCAGGTCGATGTCGAGCACCCGCGGCGTGAGGTGGTTGACGTGCGTCGCTCGTCACACCCGCGATGTCGGCCGCGACCCCGGACACGCGGACGAGCTCGTCGTACCAGGCCTGGTCGATGGGTTCCGGCGAGAGCGCGAAGGCCGCCGTGGCCAGGTCGAGGAACCGGGCCGCGTCGCCCGGCGCCAGGCTGCCGTCAGCGACGGCGCGGTCGGCCAGCTCGAGCAGCTCCGGCGGGAACAGCGTGCGCGCCGCGAGGAACGCGCTGCACCCGCTCCTGCAGGTCCGCGGCGAAGAACCGCCGGTCCTCGGGGACCAGGACGGAGGTGAAGACCCGGAACGGGTTGCGGGCCAGCTCCTCGGGGTCGACCGGCCGGAACGCCGTGGACACCACCGGCAACGGCGCCGGCTCGGCGTCGCGCAGGTCGTAGCAGCCGACCGGGTGCATGCCCATCGCCGCGAAGACCCGGCCGACCTGCTCGAGCTCGGCCGGGCTGCCGACCCGGATCGCGCCGTGCCGCTCCGCGGTGACCCGGTCGATGCTGCCGAGCCGCTCGGCCGCACTACCCTCGCGCTCGAGGACCTCGGCGTTCACCTCGTGGGCCACCTCGACCAGCGTGGTGTACGCCGGCACCTCACCGCCGTACATGTCCGACAGCCGGCGGGCGAAGGCCGCCCGGAGGTCGGTCGAGGTCGACGGAGCCATGGAAGGAGCATCTCGTGACCCGGTGGAGCGACGCCACGGGAGGTGGCGCCGGACCCCGACTACGCGGCCCGGTTCGACGCGCTCGCGGCTGCCGGCGAGGACGTGCACGGCGAGGCCGCTCTCTGCGCGGCGCTGGTGCCGGTCGGCTCCCGGGTCCTCGACGCCGGCTGCGGCACCGGCCGGGTCGCGATCAGGCTGGCCGAGCTCGGCTACGACGTCACCGGCACCGACGTCGACCCCTCGATGCTCGCGGTGGCCCGTGAGCGCGCCCCGGGCCTGCGCTGGGTCGAGGCGGACCTCAGCAGCCTCGACCTGCTGGCGGACGGCGACCCGGCGTACGACCTGGTGGTGCTGGCCGGGAACGTGGTGCCCCTCGTCGCGCCGGGCACCGAGGCGGCGTCGGTGGCCCGCGCGGCCGCCCACCTGCGGCCCGGTGGCCTGCTCGTCGTCGGCTTCGGGCTGGACCGCGCCCACCTCCCGCCTGCCGCGGCCCTGGTCTCCCTCCCCGAGTACGACGAGTGGTGCGCCGCCGCGGGTCTCGAGCCGGTCCGGCGGCTGGCCACCTGGGACGGTCAGCCCGTACGACGGCGGCGGCTACGCCGTGAGCATCCACGTCACTTCAGCAGGCTGACCCCGCGGGCGATGACGATGACCGACAGCATCAGCGCGGACACCGACTCGGTCGCCATCAGCATCTTGGCCCGGTGCGACAAGGGCATCGTGTCGGTCGGGCTGAACGCCGAGGAGTTCGTCACCGACACGTAGAAGTAGTCGAGGAAGGCCGGCGACCAGTCGGACTGCGCGGCCGACCTCGCCGCCACCTCGTCGATCGCGTCGTAGTCCTCGTCCTGCGGGAACCGGAAGTCCGCCGGCGGCAGCTGCGCCCGCGGCGACCCGGGTGCGCACCACCGGTCCGCCGCGGTCGATCTCCCAGAACGCGAGCGCGAACACGATGATGTTGGTGAGCCAGACCTGCGCCGCACCGATCAGCAGTGACGAGCCGTCCTTCGTCGAGCCGTTGACCAGGGCGTCGACGAGCAGCACGAGTGACGTGGCGTTGGCCAGCGCGATGAGCAGGATCAGCCCGATCGAGATCCACTGCAGCACCCGGGTCTGCCGGGTCATCCGGCGCGGGTTGCCGATGAGCAGCGGCACCAGCAGGGCGAGCTCCAGCAGCGGGATCAAGAACCGCGGGCCGAGGATCACCAGCGTGCTCGGCAGCGCGGCGTACAGCAGGATCGCCACGACGATGGCCGCGGTCGCGGGGTAGCGCGACTCTCCCGGGTGCTGGCGCTTCTCGTTGCCCCGGGTCACGGGCCGTCGGCCGACTGGCGGGCCGCCACCGCGAGCGCCGCCACGGCGGCACCGCGGGCACCGGCCATGTCGAGGTGCGGGATCAACGCGACCTCGGCCACTGCCTTCTGCTCGGCACGCAGCGTGGTGGCCGCGACCACCTGGCCGACGAACCAGTCCCGGAAGGCCGGGTCGGCCTCCACCACCCCGCCGCCGACGAAGTACGCGTGCGGGTCGGTGAAGTTCGCGGCCAGCGTGAACAGTCGCCCCAGCGCCATGGCCTGCTGGCCGAACACCTTGAGCGCGAGCTCGTCCCCCTGCGCCGGCGAGGCCCGCGCACCGCCTTGGCAGCCTGCCCGATGGGCAGCGCGGCCAGCTCGTGGTCGGGGTATCGGGACAGCCAGTAGGGCAGCAGGTTCTTGACGATGCCGGTGAGCGAGGCGACGCTCTCCACGTCGCCGGCGTTCCCGCAGTTGCACAGCGGCGTCGGCTGACCGTCGCTCGAGCAGGCCGTCCATCGGGATCTGCACGTGCCCCAGCTCGCCGGCCATCCCGGCCGCGCCGCGCACCACCTGACCGCGCTCGACGACACCGCCGCCGAGACCGGTCCCGACGATCGCCGAGACCGACGACGCTGCGGATGGACTCGGCACCGAAGTGCTCGTGGTGAGCGTAGAGGGCCGCAGCGTTCCCGTCGTTGTTGTAGACGACGGGCAGCCCCAGCCGGTCCTCGAGAGCGCCCGCGGATGTCGAAGCCCCACCACTCCGGGGCGGAGAAGTTGGTGGCGCCGCGGGACGAGATCACGCCGTCGGCGCTCGCCGGGCCGGGCGTGTCCAGGCCGACCGCGCGCACCGCGGACGCTGGGTCCCGGTGGCCGTGAGCACAGTCTCCAGCGCGTCGACCATCGCCTCGACCGCGATCTCGGGTCCCTCGACCACCCGGCTCGGGACCTCGACCAGCGTGGTCGACGCAGGAAGTCACCGGCGGCTGTGAGGACAGTGCCGTTGTTGGTGGTGCCGCCGTTGTCGATGCCGACGACCACCCAGGACGAGGGTCGCACGGCAGGGTCCGCTGAGGTCATGGCGCCACCTTCGCACGCGCCGCCTCAGAGTTGCCGCCCGGGTGGACGTCTGCCGAATGCGGCATCTGTCGTGAACCCGTCGTGCCGTCCGCACGTCCTCGCCTCGTCCACCAACTCCGACGAGAGCGGGGAACCAACCCGATGTCTCGACAGCTCAACGCATCGCTGCGCTCGGCCCTCGCTGGCCACCGCCGCGGCAGCACTCTCGGCGCCGCCGCGCTGCTGATGACCCGCACCGAGCAGCCCGGCAGCTACCGCCGACCACCACCGCCACCGGTCGACGGCAACGGGCACTGCCACCACCACCCCGACGGCGACCGGTACGCCGGTGCCGCTGCTCCTGCTTCGACCTGGTGCCCACGATCGTCGGCACCCCCGGTGACGACACGATCCAGGGCACCGCGGGCAACGACGTGATCGTCGGCCTCGGCGGCGCGGACACCATCAACGGGCTCGACGGCGACGACGTGATCTGCGCCGGGAGAACACGCTGAAGGCGCACGACGCCAGCCCGAACTCCGCGATCGAGGGCTTCGACGTGGTGCACGGCAACAACGGCAACGACCGCATCGACGGCCAGGGCGGCGTCGACAAGCTGTACGGCGACGACGGCGACGACCTGCTGTTGGGCGGCACCAACGTCGAGCGACCCCGCGGCCGACAGCAGAGGTCACCGCGCCGGCCGAGTTCCTGCATGGCGGTCCCGGTAACGACACGCTGCGTGGCGGCTCGGGGCTGAACACGCTCTGGGGCAGCTACGGCAACGACACCCTCGCTGGGTGGCGTCGACAAGGACCGGCTCTACGGGCGTCAGGGCGACGACAAGATGGCCGCCGGGCCGGGCGACGACATCGTCCGCGGTTACACCGGTGCCGACTCCGGAACTGGCAACCAGGGCAACGACGACCTGCGCGACAAGCTCACCTCAATCGACGCCGACACCTACTACGGCGGCTACGGCGACGACCTGCTCAAGGGTCGCGGTGGCGACGACAAGCTCGTCGGCGGTCCCGGCTCGGACACCATCAAGGGCGGCGCGGGCGACGACACCTGCTCGAGCCCGTCGACCCCGCCGGGTGCCACCAGCTGCTGAGGCACCCATTCATAGGAGCGGCCGGCGTGGGAGACCACGCCGGCCGTTCTGCGTCTCTGCGAGCAGCCGGGGTCAGACGGCTACGGCAAGGCGGCGCTCGAGCCAGGCCTCGACGTCGTGCATCCGGACCAGCGAGCCCTCCGCGTCCAGCTCACCGTGCTCGATGGCGTGCATCAGCTCGGCTCTCGACGCCCCGGTGTAGTCGGCAGCACCCGCCAGGTGCAGCCAGGTGTTGCTGGTTCGGACGATCGGCTGGAAGGCGGTCATGGGCTGACCATCGGCAGCCCGAGGCCATTCCTTGACCCTCGGCTTGGGAAAGCTTGGATGAGCCGCGGGGAAACCTCGCTGAGCCCCGGCTCGCCGAGCAGGTAGACCAGGTGCCGGCGGTAGCGCGTCATGGTCACCGGGAAGCAGGTCATGACGCCATCTCCAGGGCCGCGGCCTGCTGGGCCTCGATCATCAGCGCGGCGATGGTGCCGTAGGCCGCCGCCCAGGCGTCGTGCAGCTCGGGGGTGAAGGCGTCGCCCAGCTGGTCGGCGAAGGTGGCCAGCAGGACGGCCCCCGCCGCAGACTGCTGGACGAGGTCGATCTGGGTAGGTGTGATCGTCATGGGACCAAGGTCGCCGCACCGGCGCCTGCTGGCGTGAGTAGCCGTTGCTCAACCTCAGGTCAGCAACGGCGCATAGTGAGGCCGCTCGAACGGCCACGCTTCGCTGGTGAGCCAGTCGGCGATCGCCTGTCTGAGGGCGTCGTCGCGGGCTGCCTCGGACTCCCGCACCCACGACTGCACGTTGGCGTCATGTACGCCGTCGCGAGCCGGGTACACGTAGACGCAGCCGACAACGTCGTCGCTCGAATTGAGAACGGTGAACGTAAAGCCGGTCCGATCGACGAAGTCGCGGGCATGCCGCTCCAGATCAGCGCGGTTCTCGTCCAGGCTCATCTCCCGAGGCCAGGTCCCATCGGGGAAGCCCGGGGAGCGTCGAATGTGTTCCATGCTCGACGTCCAGGCTGCGAAATCGCGCTCATTGTGTTCCGGGCCGAGAGGCTCAAGGCGGAAGTCCCCAGCCGTGAGGCCGGTCGGAGGGACGAAATCGGCGGGCACGAATGAGGCGGACTCAGACACTCTGCTCCTTTGCCACGGCGCGGCGCTTCGGTTTACGGCACTTCCCGAATTCCCCGATCGGCGTGAAGATCTGACCTGTGACAGTCTGACTCGGCAAGGTGGTCGTGAACCGGGCGATGTCACTTGACGGCTTCATCGCCGGTCCCGGCCATGCGATGGACTGGGGCGGTGGTCGCGCTCTTGCCGACTTCTTGGCGCGGGACGACTTCGCGGAGGTCGCAGCGGCCACCGGCGCCATGCTCGTCGGCCGCCGGACCTGGGAGGTAGGCGACCGGATGGAGGCCGAGGAGCCGGGCAGTGTCGACTACCCCTTCTCCGGACCCATGTTCCTTCTCACCCACCGGCCGCTGGAGCGGCCGGACCCGGACGTCACGATCCTCACCGGGGACATCGGCGAAGCGGTCGCCACGGCACTGGACGCCGCGGGCGGCAAGAACCTCGAGATCCTCGGCGCCGACGTGGCCGGCCAGTGCCTGCAGCGGGGACTCGTCGACGAGATCCTGGTGTACGTACTGCCGATGCTGCTCGGCGACGGCATCCGCTTCTCGGCCCCGGGCCTAGCCAGGACGGAACTGGAACCGATCAGCAGCACGCGGTCGGGCGACGCCACCATCCTCCGCTTCCGCGTCCGCAAGCAGTCCGACCTGACTGTCGAATAGCGGCATCTGTCGGCCAGCTCATCCGGCCAGCTCGGCGCCCTCGAGCATGATCTCGGCGAGCAGGTTGAACGCGAGCTCCCACGACTGCCGGTCCGCCTGGGTGAAGTCCGGAGGAACAGCGCGTTCCCGCCGCTGGGTCCAGCAGCGCCAGCATCGCTGCGCCGTCGACCGGGCCGCCGAGTGCGCGGTCCAGCAGGGTGTCCACCGCGAAGTCGTCCAGCGGCCCGAGCTCCACGACGTACGCGCGGCCGGCCCGCCACATGTCCATCAGCGGCGCCGGTGCACCCGCGAGGTCGGGCACGGCGGCCTGCAGGTGCCGCCCGGCCGCCCTCGAGGAGCGGTCCGAGCAGGGTCAGCGTCGTGTGATCGAGCAGGTGCGCGTCGTCCAACGCCACCACGAGGTCCGCGTCCGGGTCGTCCCGGCCGAGGGCGGTCCGCACCTGGGCGAGCAGCGCCACCGGGTCGGTGGGCGCCACCTGCGGCAACACGTGGGCCAGGGCGCTCCACCCGGGTGAGCAGCTCGCGGGCCAGCCGGGACTTGCCGACGCCGGGGGCGCCGGTCACCAGGACCACCTCGACGCCGGCGTCGACCGCAGGTGCTCCGCGTCGTGGCAGAACGGAGCCGAAGCGAGCAGCGCTCAGGCGGGGCGGATGCCGACGTACCGGGTCTCGAGGTACTCCTCGATGCCCTCGCGGCCGCCCTCGCGGCCGAAGCCCGGAGTGCTTGACGCCGCCGAACGGCGCGGCCGGGTTCGACACGACGCCCTGGTTGATGCCGACCATCCCGGTGTCGAGCCGCTCGGCGAGCGGCGAGTAGCGGTCGACAGGTCGCGGGTGAAGGCGTAGGCGACCAGGCCGTACTCGGTGTCGTTCGCCTTGCGCGATGGCCTCGTCGTCGGTCGCGAACGTCGTGACCGGCGCGACCGGGCCGAAGATCTCCTCGCGCAGCAGCGCGGCGTCGTCCGGGACGTCGGCGAGCACGGTCGGCGCGTAGAACCAGCCGCGCGTCGCCGACGCGTGTCGCGCGCCGGTGAGCACCCGCGCGCCGCCGCCGACCGCGTCCTGCGACCAGCTCGGCCACCTTGTCCCGCGACGTCTCGTCGACCAGCGGGCCGACCTGCACGCCGTCCTCGGTCCCGCGGCCGACGCGCAGCGCGCCCATCCGCTCGGCCATGCGCCGCGGCGAACTCGTCGGCGACGCTCTCGTGCACGATGAACCGGTTGGCCGCGGTGCACGCCTCGCCCATGTTGCGCATCTTGGCCAGCATCGCGCCGTCGACCGCCGCGTCCAGGTCGGCGTCGGCCATCACCAGGAACGGCGCGTTGCCGCCGAGCTCCATCGACACCCGCAGCAGCTGCTCGGCCGACTGCTCGACCAGCCGGCGGCCCACCGCGGTGGAGCCGGTGAAGGTGAGCTTGCGCAGCCGCGGGTCGCGGATCAGCGGCTCCATCACCTGCCCCGCTGTGCGTGGTGGTGACCACGTTGAGCACGCCGTCGGGCAGGCCCGGCCTCGCGCAAGATGGCGGCCAGCGCGTACATCGACAGCGGCGTCTGGGCCGCCGGCTTGACCACCATCGTGCAGCCGGCCGCGACAGCCGGCCCGATCTTGCGGGTGCCCATCGCCAGCGGGAAGTTCCACGGCGTGATCATCAGGGTCGGGCCGACCGGGCGCTTCATCGTCATCAGCCGGGTCGCGCCGTCCGGCGAGGTCGACCAGCGGCCCGAGATGCGCACCGCCTCCTCGCTGAACCAGCGGAAGAACTCCGCCGCGTAGGTGACCTCGCCACGGGACTCGACCAGCGGCTTGCCCATCTCCAGGGTCATCAGCAGCGCGAGGTCGTCGGCCCGCGCGGTCATCAGCTCGAACGCGCGCGCGCAGGATCTCGCCGCGCTCCCGCGGGGCGGTCGCAGCCCAACTCTCCTGGGTCGCGACCGCGACGTCGAGGGCCGCGACGCCATCCGCCGGGCGAGGCGTCGGCCACCTCGGCCAGCATCTCGCCGGTCGACGGGTCGTGCACCGGCAGCACCGCTTTGTCCGTGGCGGCGGCCGTGCCGCCGCCGATCCAGAGACCCTTCGGGACGTCCGCGACGACAGCGGTCTCGCGGCTGGCCATTGCCGTGCTCATGCTCATGGGCGCCAGCCTGCCAGACCCGCCGGGCTCATGACGCGGCCCCGGCCGCGAACCCGCACGCCGGGGTGGTTTGGCGCGCCTGGCCTGGGCTACACCGCGCGGAGAGGTTCACAGACGATCTGGAGGGAGTCGCGTCATGACCGACGCACCGTACGGCGGCGATCCGGCCGCCGACCGCCCGTTGGAGGGCACCAGCACCACCGACGCGGCCAAGGAGTCCGGCCAGCGAGTCGCCAGCACCGCGGCCGAGCAGGGCAAGAACGTCCTCGACGAGGGCAAGGCTCAGGCCCGCAACCTGACCCACGAGGTGGGTCAGCAGGCGCACGAGCAGTCGAGGGTGCAGAAGGACAAGGCGGCCTCCGGGCTGCGGTCACTCGGCGCCGAGCTGCAGAGCATGGCCGCCGCCCAGGGCGGCCAGTCCGGTCTCGCCACGGACCTGGCCCAGCAGGCCTCCGTCAAGGTGCAGGACCTGGCCGGTTGGCTGGACCAGCGTGACCCGGGCGAGCTGCTCGACGAGGTGCGTGCACTGGCCCGCCGTAAGCCCGGCACGTTCCTGCTCGGCGCGCTGGCCGCAGGCGTCGTCGCCGGCCGGCTCACCCGCGGCGCGGTCGACGCGACCCGGTCGGACTCCGGCGAGGGTTCCGCCACCGACGGGTCAGCCACACCGACGTACGACTCGATGGTGGGCACCGAGACCACCGTGCTGCCGGAGGAGCGGCTCGACGTGCCCGCCGGGGAGTACAGCAGCGCGACCGCCGGCGGCTACCGGTGAGCGGCACGTACGCCGACGAGCAGGCGACCCGGCCCGAGCACCCCGAGGTGCACGGTCGATCCGTGGGCGAGCTCATCGGCGAGGTGAGCAGCGACCTCAGCACGTTGATGCGCCAGGAGCTGGCGCTGGCCAAGGCCGAGGTCAAGGCGGAGGCCACGAAGACGGGCAAGGCCGCCGGCATGCTCGGCGGCGCCGGGCTCGCGGGGTACATGGTCGCGTTGTTCACCTCGATCGCACTGTGGTGGGCGCTGGCCAACGGCATGGACGAGGGCTGGGCCGCGTTGATCGTGGCCGCGCTCTGGGCCGTCATCGGCGCAGTCCTCTACTCGCTCGGCCGGTCCCGGCTCAAGGCCGTGCACCCCAAGCCGGAGCGCACGGTGCAGACCCTGAAGGAAGTTCCCGACGCCCTCAAGGGCAACTGAGAGGACGACATGAGCACCTACTCGAACGACACCACCACCGGCGCGACGACCACCCGCACCGACGACCCCGAGGTCATCCGCCGCGACATCGAGTCGACCCGCGCCGACCTCAGCCGGAACGTGGACGCGCTGACGGAGAAGGTCAGCCCGTCCCGCGTGGTCGGGCGCAAGGTCGACCGGGCCAAGGACGCGGTCGGCTCGGTCAGGGAGAAGGTCATGGGCGACACCGTCACCTCGGCGCCGGCGACTGCGCGGCAGAAGACCCAGGGCAACCCGCTGGCCGCGGGCATGATCGCCTTCGGTGTCGGCTGGCTGGCCTCGTCGCTGCTGCCGGCGACCGAGAAGGAGCAGGAGGCTGCCACCGCGGTCAGGGACAAGGCGAGCGAGCACTCCGACACGTTGACCGCGCCGATCAAGGAAGCGGCGGGCAACGCCAAGGAGAACCTGCGAGGGCCGGCGGAGGAGGCTGTGCAGTCGGTCAAGGGCACCGCGACCGAGGCCACCGCGACGGTCAAGGACGAGGCGTCGGCCGCGAAGCACGACGTCACGGGCAACGGCTCGACGCGCTACTGACGTCGACGCCGCGGCCCGGCCGTCCCGCCTCGTGCGCGACGGCCGGGCCGCGGCTTGTCAGGTGAGGCCCATCGTGTAGCAGGCCGCTGTTCCCTCGATGGCGACGACCCCGTCGCCGCGGACGACCCTGGTGGCCAGGGTGGTGATCGGCTTGTCCTCCCGTACGCCGGTCACCTCGACCTCGCCGGTGATCTCGTCGCCCGGCCGGACGGGTGCGGTGAACCGCCAGCTGACCTCGAGGAAGACCGTGCCGGGCCCGGGGAGCCGTTCGGCCACCACGGCGTTGAGGATCGCCGAGGTCACGCCGCCCTGCACCACGATGCCGCCGAACCGCGTGCTCGCGGCGAGCTCCTGGTCGTAGTGCAGCGGGTTGCGGTCCCCGCTGAGGTCGGTGAACCTGACGATGTCCTCGGCGGTCACGGTGCGCGTCATCGAGGCGCGGTCACCGACCTTCGGCGCTCCATCTGGCCAGACCGACATGGCGTCCTCCTCGCTGAGACCCTTATTTGAGCACCAGGGCCAGCACGAGGACCGTGAAGAAGACGGACTGCACACTGTGCACCGCGATCCCGACCAGAGCGCTCTGGTACCGCTTGGAGGCCCACGGGACGCAGATGTCCACGAAGGCCCGCGGGATCTCCCACGGGACGTGCAGGTGGTAGACGGCAAAGAGGACACCGTTGGCGGCCCAGTCCCACCGACCGACGCGCCCTGCATCCGGGGCAGCAGCAGGCCACGGAAGAGCAGCTCCTCACCGAGGACCGTGTCCTCGCAGCGAACGTTGTTCGCGGTAGAAGGCCGAGATCATGACGCTGGTGGCCCGCGGGCTGTCCAACGCCGAGATCGCCGCGCAGGCGTTCGTGAGCGAGCCGACCGTGAAGACCCACGTCGCCCGGATCCTCATGAAGCTGGGTCTGCGCGACCGCGTCCAGGTGGTCGTCTACGCCTACGAGCACGGCCTCGCCAAGCCAGGGACCTAGCCGACTCATCGAGTTCTTAGGCGTTCCGCCGCACGCTCGGTGGGTGAACGCCGACCCACCGCTCCCGCGGATGGCCGTCCTGGTCGTCGAGGACAACCCGTCGGTGGCCTCGCTGCTGCAGCGGGGCCTGGAACGCGACGGCTACTCGGTCGACGTTGCCGTCGACGGCAACGAGGCGCTCGCCCTGGGCCTGGAGAACACCTACGTCGCGATCGTGCTCGACGTCATGATCCCCGAGCCCGACGGCCTGGCCGTCGCCCGCCAGCTGCGCAGACACGGGTCGTGGGTGCCGATCCTGATGCTGACCGCCCGGGACCGCATCGAGGACCGCATCGCGGGGCTGTACGCGGGGGCCGACGACTACCTCGGCAAGCCGTTCTCCGTGCGCGAGCTGACCGCACGGCTGCACGCCTTGAGCCGTCGGGCCTCCTTCGACCGGCCGAACGTGCTCCAGGCCGGCGACATCCAGCTCGACCCGGCCACCCGGGAGGCCCGCCTCGGAACGGTCGCGGTCCCGTTGTCGACCCGGGAGTTCGACCTGCTCGCCGAGCTGGTCCGGCATCCGGGCGAGGTGCTGGCGGACACGTACCTGGCCGACCACGTCTTCGGGCGGCTGGGGCAGCCCGGTCGTGACGTCGTCGCGTTCTACATCGATCGGCTGCAGGACAAGCTCGACCGGCCGTTCGGGCGGCACGTGATCCAGCGGGTCGAGGAGTCCGGCTACCGGCTTGGGCCCTGAGCTGTGACGAGCCGCGGAGGGAGTGGTGGAGTCTGCGGCTCCGACGCGGTAGCCGACCCCTCGGACCGTCTCGATGGTGTGCGCTGCCGAAGGGACGGTCCAGCTTGTCGCGCAGGTACCCGATGTAGACGTCGACCACGTTGGACCCGGAGTCGAAGGCGAAGTCCCAGACGTGCTCGATGAGCTGTGCCCGGGTGAGCGGCTGACCCGGGTGTCGCATCAGCTCGAGGAGCAGCGCGTACTCCTTGGGGGACAGCCGGATCTCCTGGTCGCCGCGCCGGACCTGATGAGTGGCCTGATCGACGCTCAGGTCGTCCACCCGCAGGACGGTCGGGCGCGCCGGCATGCGCCCGCCGCGTGAGCGCCCGTACGCGCGCCGCCAGCTCCCGCAGGGCGAAGGGCTTGGTCAGGTAGTCGTCGGCACCGGCGTCCAGGCCCTGCGACCCGGTCGTCGACCTGGTCACGAGCCGTGAGCATCAGCACGGGGGCCCACCGGTCGCCGCCGCGCAGCTGCCGGACCACCTCGAAACCGTCCGGCGGCGGGAATCATCACGTCGAGGACGATGGCGTCGTACTCGTTCTCGCGGCCGTACCACAGCGCCTCCAGCCCGTTCGGTGCCACGTCGACGGCGTAGCCCTCGCGCTCCAGGGCCCGTCTCAGCAACCCGGCGAGCCGCTCCTCGTCCTCGACCACGAGCAACCGCACCTGACCAGCGTACGAACGCGCCGGCCTCGATCTGCAGACGCGCTGACCCGTCACTTAGCGTCGGGGCGTGGACATGGGATGGGGCCTGCGCCCTCGCCTCGCCGCCCTGGTCGCGGCGACCGGAACCGTCGTGGCAGCGGCCGCCCTCGGCGCTCTCGTGCTCGTCCTCGGCCACCAGCTCGACGCCGCCGTCGACGAAGGGTTGCGGGCTCGGGCCGACGACCTCGTCGCCGCCACCGTCGACGGCGACCTGACCGCCTCGCACCACGACCCGTTCGCACAGGTGGTCGCCTCCGGCGGTCGCGTCGTCGCGGGTTCGGTGAACGCCCCCTCCACATCGGTGCTCGATGCCGACGAGCTGCGAGCGGCGTCCCGGCGGCCGCTCACCGTGGATGTCGAACGTGCCGGTCGCTGCGGGGCGCCGCCCGGCTTCGCGCCCAGCGGGCCGGACCGTACGTCGTCGTCGTGGGCACCGGCCTCGCCGAGTTCGACTCCGCCCGCCGCCGGTTCGCTGGTCGTGCTCGGCGGCTCGCTCGTGGTGCTGGTCGCCCTGCTCACGGCCGGCGCATGGTTCCTGGTCGGGGCCGCCCTGCGCCCGGTCGCCCGGATGAGCCTGGCCGCGGAGGCGATGAGCGACCCCCACGGGCAGCTACCGGAGGCGCGGGGCCACGACGAGCTCGCGCTGCTCAGCCGCACGCTGAACGGGCTGCTCGACCGCATCGGAGCGCTCCTCGACCGGGAACGAGCGTTCCTGGACGACGCCAGCCACGAGCTCCGCACGCCGCTCACCGTGCTGCGGGGCGAGCTGGAGCTCGCGCTCGAGGACCCGGACCCGGCCAGCGTGCCGGCGGGGCGTCCAGGCCGCGCTGATCGAGGCGGAGCGGCTCTCGGCGCTCGCGAGCGACCTGCTCGTGCTCGCGCGGCAACGCGGCGGCGGGCTCACCCTGGACCGGACCGACGTGCAGCTGGCCGGCTGGCTCGCCGCCTCGATCAACGGCCTGCAGGCAGCGCTGCGACCTCGACGTCGCCGTCGACGTCGCCGACGACATCAGCGCGTCGATCGACAGCGTCGCGGATGGAGCGGGTGCTGATCAACCTGCTCAACAACGCGGTCGCGGCCGGAGCAGAGCGGGTGCGGATCCGCGCGTCTCGTCGAACGGCCAGCTCGAGGAGATGCCGGCCGGCAGAGACGACCGTGATCGAGGTGGCGGACGACGGGCCCGGCTTCGACCCGGCCATCCTGCCTCGGGCCTTCGAGCGCTTCGCCCGGGCCGAGCGCGGCCGCTCGGACCTCGGCCGAGGCAGTCCGGCGCGGGCCTCGGTCTCGCGATCGTTGCCGCACTCGTGGACGCGCACGGCGGCACGGTGACGGCGGACAACGACTCCGCGCTGGGCGGGCGCGCGAGTCCAGGTGCGGCTGCCCGGCTAGGCCTGGCCGCCGCCTCAGCCCAGACCGGACCGCGCGGGTCCAGCACGGCGTACACGGCGTCGACGACGATGTTGGCGACGACGATGAACGCGGCGGCCACCAGCACGATGCCGATGATGACCGGCAGGTCCTGGTTGGTGACCGACTGCACCGCCAGCTGCCCCAGCCCGGGCAGGCCGAACACGCTCTCGGTGACGATCGCGCCGCCGAGCAGGGTGCCGACGTCGATGCCGAACTGCGTCACGACGGGCGTCAGCGAGCTGCGCAGGCCGTGCCGGATAGAGCACCTGCCGCTCGCTCAGGCCCTTCGCCCTGGCCGTCCGGATGTAGTCCTCGGCCATCGTGTCGAGCAACGAGCTCCGGGTCAGCCGGGAGTAGACCGCGGCGCTCACCAGGGCCAGCGTCACCCAGGGCAGCACGAGGTGGCGGACCCAGCTCGTACGGGCTCTGGGTGAAGCGGCACGTAGCCCCCGGCAGGGAACCAGCCGATGCCGATCAGGTGCAGGCGGTAGAAGAAGGCGTAGATCAGCAGGATGCCGAGCAGGAAGGTCGGCGTCGAGAGTCCGGTCAGCACGAAGACGGTGGCGCCGCGGTCGACCCTGCTTCGCGGGTGAGACGCGCTGAGCACGCCGATCAGGACGCCGGAGATGAGCCAGATGACGGCCGCTCCGGCCGCCAGCGACACGGTCACCGGCAACCTGGACAGCAGCAGCGAGTTGACCGAGGTACGAGCTGTAGAACGAGTAGCCGAGATTGCCGTGCAGCAGGCCCGTCACGAAGTGCCAGTACTGCGTGAGCACCGGCTGGTCCAGCCCGAGCCGGTGCCGCACCAGCGCGATGGTCTGCGGTGTGGCAAGCCGGCCGGCGATGACCTTCGCCGGGTCGTGGGGTGCGACGAAGAACAGCAGCGAAGGTCGCGACGCTGATGATCCAGAGCACCAGCAAGCCGAACAGCGTCCGCCGGACCAGGAAGCTGATCACGAGCCGTTCGCCCCCTCGGTGACGGTCCGTTGGGCGGCCGGGTCCACGGCATCGCGGACCGCGTCGCCGAGCAGGTTGAACGCCAGGGTGATGAGCAGCAGTGCCGCGCCCGGGCACGAGGGTGAACCACCAGGCGACGCTGTAGTAGGGCAGCGAGTCGCTGATCATGTTTCCCCAGGTCGGGGTCGGGGGCGCGACACCGAGGCCCAGGAACGACAGCGTGGCCTCGAACACGATCGCTGTCGGGACGAGCAGCGTCGCCAGCACCAGCATCGGTGAGATCAGGTTGGGCAGGATCTCGACGACGATGATGCGCAGCGCTGCCGGCCCCCGTCGACCGGGCTGCCTCGACGAACTCCTTCTCCCGCAGGGACAGCGTCTGGCCGCGCACCACGCGTCCGATCCCCGCCCAGGAGAAGAAGGCGATGACCACGACCGAGATGGACAGGCCGGGTCCGACGATGGAGACCAGCGCGATGGCGAACAGCAGGAAGGGGAAGGAGAGGACCACATCCATCAGCCGTGACAGCGCTGGTGTCGACGGCACCGCTGGCGTACCCCGCCAGCACGCCGACGACGACGCCGATGATGGTCGCCAGGCCGGTGGCGACGACGCCCGACGAGCAGCGAGACCCGGGCGCCGTAGACGGTACGCACGAGGATGTCCCGGCCGAGGTTGTCGGTGCCCAGCAGGTGCCGCATGCTCGGGCCCTACGGGCAGCCCGTCGGGGGTGAGCCCGTGCGCCCGGTCCTGCTGCGTCGGCGTCCACCCGACGGCGTGGGCGATCAGGGGAGCCGCGACCGCGAGGATCACCAGGGCGACGAGCACCGCCGACGGACACCATGGCCACCCGGTCCCGGCGGAGGCGGACCCAGGCTGACGCCAGGGGCTGCGCCCGGCGAAGGCGTCGTCCTCGCCTCCGCCGAGCGCTGCGTCCAGAACAGTGACGCTCACGATGTCGGACTGAGCCAGAGGTTCGTCACGTCGTACGACTGGGCGAACGGCGACCACATCGCGTTCTTCACCCTGGCGGAGTGGAACGACCGGCACCTTCTGGGTCTGGAACGGGATGAACGCGGCGTCCGTCATGATCTGCTTGTCTGCCTGGTGCCCAGAACGTCGCTGCCTGGGACTGCGGTCGGAGCGCTCTCCGCCTGGTCGATCAGCGCGTTGACCTTGGGGCTGTTGTAGTCGCCGTAGTCGACGGTGTTGGGGCCGTACTTGCGACCGTCGAACAGGACGGCGATGAACGACCGGCCGTTGTTGCCGTACCAGTCGGCGACCCAGCCGGGCTCGGAGATGTCCCAGGTACCGGCCTTGGTGGCGGAGGGCGAGTTCAGGTACTTGCCGTAGTAGTCGCCCTGGCTGACCGACACGATCTTGGTCTTCACGCCGCAGTTGGCGAAGTCCGCCTGCACCGACTGCGCGACCGCCGGGTGGTTGCCGGAGTTGCGCGCGACGTCGGTCAACGTCAGGCCGTTGGGGTAGCCGGCCGCTGCGAGCATCGACTTGCAGGTGGCGGGGTCACCCGTTGTGGCCGGTCGTCGGGTAGAGGTCGAACTGCTGGTAGCCGGCCTGGCCGGGAGGGATCACCTGGTCCAGCGGCGTGTTCAGGGTCGGGCCGCCGTAGATCTTGCCGATGGCCGTCTTGTCGATCGCGTACTCGAGCGCCTGCCGCACCTTCAGCGTTCGCCAGCGCGCCCTTGTTGTTGGGGCTGAGCAGGTTGAACACCAGGTACGGGTTGTTGCTGGCGCTCGGGAAGATCTTGAGGTTCGGGTTGTTCGACGCCCGCAGGCCGGGGAGGGCCGCCGTCGGCACCGGCAGGTCCCAGCTCAGGTCAGCGGTCCCGGCCTGCAGCTGCTGCTGCACCGCCTGGTCCGAGCCCTGTCCCTGGGTGACGTCGATGCTGGTCACGTGCTGGTGCCGCAGCGGGTCGGACGCCTGGGTCCAGGCCGGGTTCCGGTCCAGGACGATGTGCCGACCGGGCTGGTAGGTGGTGATCGCGTACGGGCCGTCGGACAGCGTGTGCTGCCGGAAGGCCGCGCCGTCCGGGACGTACTTCAGGTACTCCACCGGCGCCGCCGACGCGAACGGCAGGGCCAGGATGTTGAGGAAGTCGCTGGCCGGCTGGGTCAGGTTGATCACCACGGTGGACGAGTCCGGTGTCGTCACCCCGGAGATCTGGTGGCCGTTCATGTAGCTCGCCATCGCGGCCGGGTCGGCTGCGTTCACCTTGGCGAAGCCGTCGCAGAACTGGGTGAAGCCGGCGATGGTGTCCTCGTAGTACGTGAGGCCGCCTGACGGGCTGGCCGGGTTGCAGATGCGCTGCAGCCCCCGGACGACGTCCTGCGCCGTCACGGCGCGCGGCCGGCGAGGTGTTCCACTGTGCGTCGGTGCGCAGATGGAACGTGTAGGTCTTGTCCCCGTTGGTGATCCCGCCGTTGGCCGTAGTCGGCACGCTGGTGGCCAGGTCGGCCGCGACCGTAGTCGCGGTGGTGATGTCCGACGACGCGGGATAGCTCACCAGCTGGCGGGTGAACGCCCGTTCCAGGGTGTAGCTCACGGTGTAGTACGCGCTGGCCGGGTCGAGGTGGTCGACGTCACCGCTGCCCAACAGCTTCAGCGTGCCGCCGTTGGTCGGTGTCCCCGTGGGTTGTGCGCCGGTCGACGAGCCGCCCGAGCTGCCGCCGCACGCAGCCAACAGCAACAACAACCCGCATACCCCGGCCGTCCGCGTGATCGCGCGTGACGTCATGGTCGCCTCCTAGCATGGTCAGCCCGCTTCCACGCGGTGTGGCCTCGACCTTGCGCCGCGCCGACTAAGAGCCAGATGAGAACGCAGGTGACGTACGCCGTGAGGTGCTCGCCGCCCAGCGGGCGGGCGCCCAGGGCCAGCACCTCGGTGTCGCCAGCGGCGAGGTCGTCGACCATCACGTCGAGGTGCATCTGTTGGGACACGGCGGCGTCAGGCCAGGTCAGCGCTCGATGGTCCGGTGCCAGCCTGCCAGGTGAGCCCGGCCCCCTTCTGAACAGCGGGCTCAGGCGCCGACGTAGGCCGCGAGGTGCTCGCCGGTGAGGGTCTTCTTCCTGGCGGCGACCAGGTCGGCGGGTGTGCCCTCGAAGACGATCCGGCCGCCGTCGTGGCCGGCGCCCGGCCCGAGGTCGACGAGCCAGTCCGCGTGCGCCATGACCGCCTGGTGGTGCTCGATGACGACGACCGACTTGCCCGAGTCCACCAGTCGGTCCAGCATCGCGAGCAGGTTCTCGACATCGGCGAGGTGCAGGCCGGTGGTCGGCTCGTCGAGGACGTACACGTCGCCCTTCTCCGCCATCTGGGCGGCCAGCTTGAGCCGCTGCCGCTCACCGCCGGACAGCGTGGTCAGCGGCTGGCCCAGGGTGAGGTAGCCGAGCCCGACGTCGGCCAGCCGGTCGAGGACCTTGGCCGCGGCCGGTGTCGCCGCCTCGCCGTCGCCGAAGAACTCCCTCGCCTCGGTCACCGACATCGCCAGCACCTCGGCGATGTTCCGGCCGCCCAGCGTGTACTCCAGCACCGACGCCTGGAACCGCTTGCCCTCGCACTCCTCGCAGGTGGTCGCCACGGTGGCCATCACGCCGAGCTCCGTGTAGATGACACCGGCGCCGTTGCAGGCCGGGCAGGCGCCCTCGGAGTTGGAGCTGAACAGCGCCGGCTTCACGCCGTTGGCCTTCGCGAACGCCTTGCGCACCGGCTCGAGCAACCCGCTGTACGTCGCCGGGTTGCTCCGTCGCGAGCCGCGGATCGCGCCCTGGTCGACGACGACCACGCCGTCGCGGCCGGCGACCGAGCCCTGGATCAACGAGCTCTTGCCGGAGCCGGCGACGCCGGTGAGGACGCAGAGCACCCCGAGCGGAATGTCGACGTCGACGTCCTGCAGGTTGTGGGTCGACGCGCCGCGGACCTCCAGCGCGCCGGACGCCGGGCGCACCGAGTCCTTCAGCGACGCCCGGTCGTCGAGGTGGCGGCCGGTCGATGGTGTCGCTCTTCCGCAGCCCCGCGACGGTGCCCTCGAAGCAGACCGTGCCGCCCGCCGTCCCGGCGCCGGGACCGAGGTCGACGACGTGGTCGGCGATCGCGATGGTCTCCGGCTTGTGCTCCACGACGAGCACGGTGTTGCCCTTGTCGCGCAGCTGCAGCAGCAGCTGGTTCATCCGCTCGATGTCGTGCGGGTGCAGGCCGATCGTCGGCTCGTCGAAGACGTAGGTGACGTCGGTGAGCGACGACCCGAGGTGGCGGATCATCTTGGTGCGCTGCGCCTCTCCCCCGGACAGCGTTCCCGCCGGCCGGTCGAGCGAGAGGTAGCCGAGCCCGATCTCCGCGAACGAGTCGAGCAGGTGCTGCAGCCCGGCGAGCAGCGGGGCCACCGACGGCTCGTCGAGCGTCCTGACCCAGTCGGCCAGGTCGCTGATCTGCATGGCGCAGACGTCGGCGATGTTCTTCCCCTTGATCTTCGACGACCGGGCCGCCTTGCTGAGCCGGGTGCCGTCGCACTCGGGGCAGGTCGTGAACGTGATCGCCCGCTCGACGAAGGCGCGGACGTGCGGCTGCATGCGCGTCGACGTCCTTCGACAGCATCGACTTCTGGATCTTCGGGATGAGGCCCTCGTAGGTGAGGTTGATCCCCTCGACCTTGATCTTGGTCGGCTCCTCGTACAGCAGCTTGTCGAGCTCCTTCTTGGTGTACTTCCCGATCGGCTTGTCCATGGGCAGGCCGGCTCCGCTGAAGATGCGGCCGTACCAGCCGTCCATGCTGTAGCCGGGGACCGTCAGCGCGCCCTCGCTGAGCGACTTGCTGTCGTCGTACAGCGCGGTGAGGTCGAAGTCGGAGACGGAGCCCATGCCCTCGCAGCGCGGGCACATGCCGCCCTGGTAGACGACGTTGCGCACCACGTTCTTCTCGACCCGGCCGCCGGACTTCTCGGTGCTCATCACCCCGCTCGCCGTCCGCGTCGGGACGTTGAACGAGAACGCCGTCGGCGAGCCGATGTGCGGCTTCCCGAGCCGGCTGAAGAGGATGCGCAGCATCGCGTAGGCGTCGGTGGCGGTGCCGACGGTGGACCGTGGGTTCGAGCCCATCCGCTCCTGGTCGACGATGATCGCCGTCGTCAGGCCCTCCGAGGAGATCGACCTCCGGCCGCGACAGCGTCGGCATGAAGCCCTGCACGAAGGCGCTGTAGGTCTCGTTGATCAGCCGCTGCGACTCCGCGGCGATCGTGCCGAACACCAGCGAGCTCTTGCCCGAGCCGGAGACGCCGGTGAACACCGTCAGCCGGCGCTTCGGGAGCTCGACGCTGACGTCCTTGAGGTTGTTCACGCGCGCGCCCTGCACGCGGATCAGGTCGTGGCTGTCGGCACCGTGTCGCGCAGGCAGATCGGGTGTTGGCTCTTGCTCATCACTTCTCCTTGTGCTGCGGCGGGAACTGCCTTCGCGGTCGGCTCGTGGTCACCTCAGCCTTCCGCACAGAGTCATGCACAGCCTCGTGCACGCTTGCGCCTGCTCCGGTACACCCCATGCCTCGCCTCGGGTTCTTCCACCTGCCGTTGCATCTCCGGTCAACGTCATGCCCTGTGCGTTTCGTCACCACTGGCACCAGTCCTTCGATGTGCTGGCCCTCGGCCTCGTAGCCGACGTAGTAGGGCGCGTCGTCCTGCGGCGCTATGCCGAGCAGGGCGGAGTACACCGCCTTGGCCCCGCCAGGTCGGAGACGGGATGCAGCACGGTCTTGATTCCCTGGGTCGTCGAGCCGGTCATGGTCACTCCTGACGTGGTGGTCGTGATGTCCATGGCGGTCACGCTAGGTGCGGCTCGGTGAGCGGCGCTTCTCGATTCCTGACCGGTCTGGCCGCTCAGCGCTCGGTTCCTGCGTCGGGCCAGCAGCAGGACGCACGCGATGGCGCCGAGCACCACGGTGGCGAGTCCCGAGCCGCCGAGCGTCGCGCGCGGGCCCAGCGCCGTGGTGAGCGGTCCGCCGAGCGCGGTGCCGAGCGGGGAGGCGGTGAGCAGCACCGCGCTGCGGGCTGCGAGCATCGCGGCCAGGTGCTGCGGTGGCGACTTCGCCTGCATCAGCGTCACCGAGAGCGCGACGAACGGTCCGTAGATCGCGCCGCCGAGCGTGAAGCACGCGACGGTGACGGCCGTCGGCACGTCGAACCCGAACGGCAGCAGCGCGAGCCCCCAGGCGACCACGATGCCGACCGTCACCGGCCAGAGCGGCAGCTGCCGCAGCGCGCCGACCGCGAGCCCGCCGAGCACCGCGCCGATGCCGAACAGCATCCAGTAGAGGCCGAGCAGCGTGCCCGGTGCGTGCAGGTCGTCGGTCACGTGCAGCGGCAGCGCGACCTCGACCGGGCCGTACAGCAGGTTGAAGAACCAGGTGAGCGTCAGCAGCCCGAGCAGCTCGGGATGGGACCGCAGCAACGCGAGCCCGCCGCGGGCAGCCGCCTGGTCGACGGGCGAGACGTGCCCCGACTCCGGCAGCCGCAGCCGTGCGACGAGCACGGCGAGGAACACGTAGGTGAGCGCGTCCAGGCCGAGCACGAGCGCGGAGCTGACGTACGTCACCAGCACACCGGCGATCGCCGGCCCGGCGATCGTGCCGGCGAAGTTGAGCGAGCCGACGAGGGTGTTCGCGGCGAGCCGCTGCTCGCCGGGCAGCAGCTCGGCCAGCAGGGTGTACTGGCCCGCGCTGCCCCACGCGTGCAGCAGCGACGAGACCGCGAGCAGCACGACGTACAGCGGCAGCGTCAGCACTCCGACCAGCCAGGCGAGCGGTATGGCGCCGAGAAACACGCCGCGCAGGACGTTGTCGGCCAGCAGCAGCCGCCTGGCCGGCACCCGGCGCAGCCGGCGACCGAGCACCAGGGCACCGACCACGCCCGGCAACGTGTAGCGGCCACCGCGCCGCCGACCCACAGCCACGGTCGCCTGCGGCGCGAGCTCGATGGCGAGCCAGCCACGGCAGGAAGCTCATCCCGTCCCCGAGGTAGGAGACCGCGAAGCCGAGGATCAGTCGACGGAACACCCGGTTGGCGAGCACCGGCCGGTAGGCGCGAGCTCGGAATCCATGCGCCGGAGATCACCGTCGGTCAGGCCGCGACGGGACGCTCAGCGCAGCTCCTGGATGCGGACCATGTTGCCCGCGGGGTCGCGGAAGGCGCAGTCGCGAACGCCGTACGGCTGCTCGGTCGGCTCCTGGACGACCTCGGCGTCGCTGGCCTGCACCTTCTCGAAGGTGCCGTCGAGGTCCTTGGTGGCCAGCAGGATCCAGCCGTAGGTGCCCTTGGCCATCATCTCGGCGATGGTGCGGCGCTCGTCGTCGGTGATGCCCGGGTCGGCGGCCGGCGGCGCCAGGAGGATGGACGTGCCGGGCTGGTCGACGGGGCCGACCGTGATCCAGCGCATCGTGCCGGTTCCGACGTCGGTGCGGACCTCGAAGCCGAGGATGTCGCGGTAGAACGCCAGGGAGGCGTCCGGGTCGTCGTGCGGGAGGACGCTCGTGTGAATGGTGATGTCCATGGCGGTCAGGCTAGGTGCGGCTCGGGGACCGGGCTTCTCGATTCCTGATCGGTCTGGTCACCTGCTTCGCGACGCACGACGGCATCCCCGCAGTCGCCCGGGCCGCCTCGCGCCGATAGGTGCTGGGCGGCATGCCGACCAGCTCGGTGAAGCGGGTGCTGAAGGTGCCCAGCGACGAGCAGCCGACCGCGAAGCAGACGTCGGTGACGCTGAGGTCGCCGCGCCGCAGCAGCGCCATCGCGCGCTCGATCCGCCGGGTCATCAGATAGCCGTACGGCGACTCGCCGTACGCGAGCCGGAACTCGCGGCTGAGGTGCCCGGCCGACATGTGCGCGCCGCGGGCGAGCGCCTCGACGTCCAGCGGCTGCGCGTACTCCCGGTCGATCCGGTCGCGGACCCGGCGCAGCCGCGCGAGGTCGCGCAGGCGCTGCGCCGCGGCGGGTCTGCTGGTCACCTGCGAGATCGTGCCATGTGGGGCCGAGGGTGCCTAGCGCCGCTGCTCAGTCTGGACCGTCGCGCTGGGTCTTCAGGTCCCGGAGGATCTGCTGGCTGGCGAGCTTGCCGGGCGCGCCCATGACGCAGCCGCCGGGATGGGTGCCCGAGCCGCACTGGTAGTAGCCGTCGATCGGGGTGCGGTACTGGCTCCACCCCGGTGCCGGCCGGAAGAAGTACATCTGCGGGGCGAAGAACTCGCCGGCGAAGATGTTGCCCTCGGTCAGCCCGACGGTGCGCTCGATGTCGAGCGGGGTCTGGACCTCGCGCTGCAGCACGAGGTCGCCGAAGCCGGGGAAGAACGACTCGAAGGTGGCCTGCACCGTGTCGGCGAACCTCTCCCGCTCGGTGTCCCAGTCGCTGCCCTTGAGGTGGTACGGCGCGTACTGCACGAAGCACGACATGACGTGCTTGCCGGGCGGTGCCATGTCGGGGTCGACGAACGACTGGATGGCGCAGTCGATGTAGGGGCGCTGGCTGTACCAGCCGTACTTCGCGTCGTCGAAGGCTCGCTCGAGGTACTCCATGGACGGCCCGATGTTGACGAAGCCGAGGTACTGGTCGGTGCGGTCACCGAGCGCCGGGTAGCGCGGTGCGCCGTCGAGCGCGAAGTTGACCTTCGCGGAGGTGCCCTGGAACCGCATCCGGTTGATGTTCTCGACCAGGTCGCTGGGCAGCTCGCGGGGCTCGACCAGCTCGGTGAACGTGCGCCGCGGGTCCAGCGCGCTGACGACGGTCTTCGCGGTGAGCTCGGTGCCGTCCTCGAGGGCGACACCCACCGCGGCGCCGTGCTTGGTGATGACCGAGGCGACCGGGGCGTTGAGCATGATCTCGGCGCCGTACGCCTGGGCCGCCCGCGCGAGCACCTGGGTGAAGCCGCCGTTGCCGCCCTTGTGGAACGACCAGGCGCCGAAGTGCCCGTCGTGCTCCCCGAGGGAGTGGTAGAGCAGCACCAGCCCGGAGCCCTGGGACATCGGTCCGACCTTGGTCCCGATGATGCCCGAGGACGCGATGTAGCCCTTGAGGATGTCGCTCTCGAAGTAGTCGTCGAGGAAGTCGGCGGCGCTGCCGGTGAGGAGCCGGACCAGGTCGTGGATCACCTTCTGGTCGACACCACCGAGGTGCTTCACCAGCTCTGCGGTCTCCGCGAGGTCCTCCGGCGACTTGCCGAAGATGTTCGGCGGGACCTTGTCCAGCAGCGGCTTGACGACCTGGCAGACCCGCTCGACGTCGTACTCGTAGCGGTCCATCGCGTCGGCGTCGTGCGACGAGTGCCGCATGATCTCCTTGATGTTCTCGTCGCGGTCCTGGCCGAGCAGGAGGTAGTCGCCGTTCTCCATCGGGGCGAACGACGACGGCATGAGGATCGGCATGAAGCCGTGCTTGACCAGGTCGAGCTCCTGGACGATGTCCGGCCGGAGCAGGCTCAGGGCGTAGGAGAACGACGTGAAGTGGAACCCCGGTCGCAGCTCCTCGGTGATGGCGGCCCCGCCGACGAGGTGGCGGCGCTCGACGATGAGCACCTTCAGGCCGGCCTTCGCGAGGTAGGCGCCGTTGACGAGCCCGTTGTGCCCGCCGCCGACGATGATCGCGTCGTAGTTCTTGTCCGTCGATGCCATGGTCAGGCCGTCTTTCGGGGTGGGTTGAAGAACGGCAGCCGGGTGACTTCGGCCGCGACCGTCTCGTAGTGGTGGTTGATGGTGAGCTCGAGGTTCACCCGCGTGCCGGAGGCGGCGAGGTCCGGTCGGACCCGCGCCATCGCGATGTGGCGCTGGAGCATCGGGTGAGTACATCAGGCTCGTGGCGTAGCCGACCCGCTCGCCGTCGTCGTCGTACAGCATCGACTCGTAGTCCAGCGGCGTCTCGTCCTTCGGCGGGATGAGGCCCGCCTCGTTGTAGACCCGGTCGTAGTCGGCCCAGTCGAGGACGAGGCCCACGGTTGCCCATCGCGAGGTCTTGTCGGCGAGCTCGCGGCGGAGGGCGTTGCGCCCGATGAACGGGCGGTCGTCGTCGTCGATGCCCTTGAGCATCCAGCCGAACCCGAGCTCCTTGGGCGTGATGCGGTCGTGGTCGGTGTAGGCGAACCGGCTCGAGGAGAACTCGACGTTGATGAGGACCAGGCCCGCCTCGATCCGCGTCATCAGGAGCGCCTCCTCGCCGAAGGGCCGGAAGCCGTGACCCTCCCCGGCCTCGATCACCGCGTCGAGGACGCCGAGCGCCTCGTCCCGCGCCACCCGGACCTCGTACCCGAGGTCGCCGGTGTAGCCCGTGCGCGAGATCGTCACCGGCGCATTGCCGATCTTGGTGTCGGTGTGCTCGAAGTACGCCAGCCCCTCGACCCCGGGTGCGACCTTCGCGAGGATCTCGCGGGACCGCGGCCCCTGCACGGCGAGCATGCCGAACTCGTCCGTCACGTCCTCGATCGTCACGTCGAGCCGGCCGATCAGGTCGCTGAAGTAGCCGAGGTTCGGCTCCGCCGCGGTGAGCAGGAAGTCGGTCGCCGAGTGCCGGAACAGCACGCCGTCCTCGAGGACGAACCCGCGGTCGTCGCACCAGACCGTGTACTGCGCCCGGCCGGGACGGCAGGTCCGGATGTCGCGGGTCATCACGCCGGCGAGCAGCCGCTCCGAGTCGCGGCCGGCGATCCGGAACTTGTACAGCGGCGAGGTGTCGAAGAAGCCGGCGCTGTTCCGCACCGCGAAGTACTCGTGCTTCGGCGACATGCACGTACTTGAGCGCCGACAGGTAGCCGGACCAGTGACCCCACCGTTGCGTGGTGTTGAGCTGCTCGAGCCGTTCGTGGAACGGAGTCTTGTTGATCATCGCCGACCTGTCTCCTGCCGGGACCACGAACCTTTGCCGGGATCCTACTGAATGCTCAGTCAGCCCGCTGAGCGCGCCCGACCGCCTGCTGGCGGTCGAACCGGATCAATGGTTGTGTGGCGGTATGTCCTCCGACACCGCCGACCCGGTCCTGGTTCGAGGTCTGGACCAGCTGGAGACTCTGATCCGTTCGGTGGGCCAGGACGACCATGGGCGTCCGACGCCGTGTTCGGACTGGACCGTGTCCGACCTGGTCGACCACGTGGTCCAAACGCCGGCGAAGTTCGCCACGATGGTTCGCGGTCAGCAGGTCGACTGGGCGGCACCAAGGCCGCACGCGGACGATCCGGTCGCGACGTACCAGGAGAACGCGCAGGCTCTGCGCGCCGCCTGGGCGGAGCATCCGGATGCGCAACCCGGCCCCGACTGGCAGTGCGCGGAGATCGCCGTGCACACCTGGGATCTCGCGACGGCGCTTGGCCGGTCCACCGACACCCTCGACCCCGAGGTCGCCGAGCGCGGCCGAACGTTCATGGTGGCCTCGCTGAACGACGACAACCGATCCCCCGCGTTCGGACCGGAAGTGCAGGCGCCGGCGGAGGCCGACGCCTACACGCGGATAGCCGCCTTCGCGGGCCGCACGGTCTGAGCGGTCGCCGATGGCCCTGGCTACGACCAGCCGCAGTGGGCAACCGTGGCGTCGTCTGGGACCGGAGGATCGGGCCGTGCGGACATGCCGGCTTCGGCTTGCCGGACGCGGCGAATGACGGCTGCCGGCCCGTCCGCGCCGAGCAGTTCCAGGACGCGGCGCCAGTCGGTGAGGCCATACGGGCTGACGATGCGGCTGGCTCCATTGCTGAGCAGCGCCACGCTGGCCAGGTCATCAAGGGACCGACTGCCGGCTACCGCTTCCTCGGCAGCTTGCGGATCATCCTTGGCGATCCAGTAGCCGCCCGGCTGGTTCCGGCGAGCCCGCAGCGCCTCGATGCACGAGTCGCGCACGCGGTCGTACTCCGGCGTTCCCCGGGGCACGCCATCCAAGGGCGCGGTGCAGGTGCGCCTGGCGGCGACCTCACGCTCGTCGGTGATGACCTGCTGGTCACCGCCGACCTCGTCGAGGACGAGGAAGGAGTCCGCGAGCAGCAGATAGTCCAGGCGGTCGCGGTGGGCTCGGACCATCAGCACGGTCGCCTGCGGGCTGCTGGGGTTCGTGATGTCGCAGGTGCCTCGGTGATCGTCGGCGATCTCGTCGATCGTGGTGGCGAGGATCGCTGCGAGGTCGCGCCCGTCGTCGCGCGACAGCCGTCCGAGCAGGGCACCGCCGAGACGGTGCGTGTACCAAGCGACACCGTGCGAGCAGATCGACTCGGTTCCCGGGATGCCGGCGCCGTCCAGCAGTACAACAGCGCCGGGGACTGCGCCGGCGAAGTCCTGGTTCGGCTGGCCTGCACTGCCGGCGCTGGTCGCCATGCTGACGTGCACTCATGGACTCCTTGGGTCAGGGGTGTCGTACTCGTCGGGCAGGCGCATCGCGGGACCGCCGACCTGCAGGCCGAGCGGGACCGCGCGTCCCTTCGGTTCCTCCCACGCCTCCTGGCGGCCGAGGGCGGTGAGGTCGAGGTACTGGTAGCCGTTGTGGAACTCCTCGATGCCGCGGCCGAACGTGGAGTAGGTGTGGAAGACCTCCTCGCCGACCCGCAGGAACGCGCTGATGCCCGGCATCTCCTCGCCGCGCATGCTCTCCGTCCACGGCCCGCCCGTCCACGGTGTTCCGGCCTCGGCGAGTTCGGCCTCGGTGCGGAAGTGGAGCAGCACCGGCGCGACCCGGTCGTCGAGGGTGGCGTGGAAGTCGTAGTTGAAGTCGCTGCCGTACGAGGAGTACCAGGGGAAGGTCCAGCCCATCCGCTCGCGGAACGCGGCGAGCTTCTCGTACGGCGCCCGCGACACCGCGACGAGCGTGGTGTTGCGGACGTGCAGCTGCCGCAGCCTGCCGATCCCGTCGGCGGCGGAGGAGCAGCTCGGGCAGCCCTGGTCCCAGTCCGGGCCGAACATGAAGTGGTGCATCACCAGCTGCGGCCGGCCCTCGAACAGGTCGAGCAGGCCCACCGTCCCGTCCGGGCCCTCGAACGTGTACGGCTTGTCCACGCGGACCATCGGCAACCGCCGGCGGTCGGCGTTGACCCGGTCACGGGCCCGGGTGAGCTCCTTCTCCTTCAGCCAGCAGCTCCTTGCGGGCGGCGAGCCACTCCTCGCGCGACACCACCTCGGGCAGGTTCCCCATCGTCGTCATCTCGATCTCTCCCAACTGTGATCTCCGGTCAATCGTCGGGCATCGAGCGGCGGTCGCCGACGGGGCGGTCGGCGAGCGGGAAGTCGAGCGAGCCGGCGCGGACCCACCACTCCAGCACGTCGTAAGCGAGCCGACCCGCCGCGACGGATGGGTCACCATCCGACAGCCATGCGGCTTCGGCGGCGTCGCAGGCAAAGATCGCCATCCCGCGATACGAGGGGTCGGTCTGCTCGTCGAACGGCCCGTTCACTACCAGCACGCCCTCCCGCCTCAGCTCGGCGCGGTAGGCGAGGTGGCGTGCCTGGAGCGCGTCGAGCTCGTCGTCCGACATCTCCGGCGCATCGGCCGGCCGCCGCAGGACCACGACCGTGTAGACGTCAAATACGTCGGGGCTGTTGGGATCGCGTGGCTCAGTCGGCACTGGCCAGCTCCCCTCCCCACGAGTCGGCGCGTAGGAAACGGCTGACGGCGAAGCACCAGATCATGCTGAGGATCACCACGAGGAGCAGAGCAAGAAGCCACGGCGCGGGTCGGGCCCAGCCGACGACGAGCGCGGCGGCCGCCCCCGCAATCATCGCAAAGCTGAGGGGTCGGTAGACGACTTCGAACCGCTGGGCATCGACCAGGGTGCGTTGGGCGAGGGCGAGCAGGCATACGGCCACAATCGTCTCGCCGTGCGGCCTGGGTGGACGTAGAAACCAGCGCTTGAAGGGGCCAAGGGCTTTGTCGGCCATGGCCGTCAGAGTAGCGATCGCCGGGCTTCGCCCTAGGCGGGCTCCGAGCGCGGAACGACGTACCGAACAACGACCACACCACCGGGCGCGGTGGCCGTGACGGTCGCGGTCCGATGGCCGTCATTCCGCCAATTCGACGATCGTCAGTTCGTTGCCTCGGGCAGCAGTCGTCAAGGTCGCGGCTGATTCCGCTCGACACCGGGCTCGGATTCACGATGGCATCGGGACCGTGACCGGTCCACTCCACGAGGACGAGTTGCCGATCGACGTAGGTCTCGTTCGGGCCCTTGTTGACCGCGCTCTACCCGAATATGAGGCTCTGCCGCTGAGCCCGTTGCGATCTGGTGGATCCAGTAACGCCCTGTTCAGGCTCGGTCGGAATCTCTTGGTCCGGCTCCCCCGTCAACCCGGGGGATCGGCAACCATTGAGAAGGAGGCGCGCTGGCTGCCTCAGATCGGACCGCGGCTGCCAGTGTCGGTCCCGGATGTTGTCGCCGTCGGAGATCCCGGTTTCGGCTATCCCGAACGATGGTCGGTCGTTCGCTGGATCGAGGGGAACGTCCCCACGGTTGTCGATCCCAGATCGGACGTGGTGTTGTCGCGCCGATCACTTGCGCTGGACCTGGCCGCCGTGGTCACCGCGCTGCGCAACATCGAGGTGCCCACCAGCGCGCTGACTGAGCCTGTGCTTCGGTGGTACCGAGGCGACCCGCTTGGAACCCAGGATGAGCGAACCCGACAGGCCATCGAAGCCTGCAGAAGCATTACCGACCTTGACCTCGACCTCGATACGGCAAGCCGGGTCTGGCACGAGGCCATGACTCTTCCCGGCATCACGCAAGCGGCGAGTCCGCGCTGGTTCCACGGTGACCTGCTGGCCGAGAACCTGCTGGTGCGTGAGGGTCGCCTGGCCGCGGTCCTGGACTTCGGCGGGCTGGCGGTAGGTGATCCAACGGTCGACCTCATCGTCGCGTGGGAGGTCCTGGACGATCCCTCGCGCGAGGTTTTCCGGCACGCCATCGGAGTTGACGAGCAGTCCTGGCTGGCGGGACGGGCCTGGGCGCTGGCGTTGGCCTTGATGACGTTTCCATACTACTGGCGCACGATGCCAGACCGATGTGCCAGCCGACTCGCCATTGGGCGCTCAGTACTAGCCGACGCCGCCGCAAGGTAGTCGCACGCATAGCCTGCAAGCCCACCGCGAGGGAGGAAAGTGCGATGAGCGAACCGGACGACGTCAGTTGCGTCCATCCCCAGGACCGTCGCTTCGCTGACCCGACTCCGGGAAAGATGCGCGAGCAGGCCATCGACGTCCACGGGCTCTGGTCTGGGCTGGTGCGCACCGACCCCGGGGCGACCTCCGGCTGGCACCACCACGGCGACCACGACACCTCCGTGTACGTCGTCGACGGCACCGTCCGCATCGAGTTCGGCCCCGGCGGCGCCCAAGCCGTCGACGCCGGACCCGGTGACTTCCTCCACATTCCCAAACACGTCGTGCACCGAGAGATCAATTCGGGATCGACCCCTTCACAAGAGGTGGTCACCCGTTCCGGCACCGGTCCGGTCACCACCAACGTCGACGGGCCAGCTCCGCCCTCCGGGTGACAACACACTGGGAGCGAACTCAGTGGCGGCACCTCCGGAGTGGTGACACGCTCGCGGGGTGCCGGCAGAGGCAGATCGACTGGAGGCGTTCGCCCACGCGCTGAGCTCGTGGGGCGAGACCCGCGACTTGTCCGGTGCGATGCTGCTGACCCGGGGCGGTGAGCGGGTCCTCGAGACCTGCGTCGGGTACGCCGACCGTGCGACCCGGACCCCGATCACGCCGGCCACCAGGTTCGGAACCGCGTCGGTGACCAAGATGTTCACCGCCTGCGCGGTGGTCAGCCTCGTCCGTGACGGGCTGGTGGCCTTCGAGACTCCAGTCGTGGACGTGTTGCCTGCGGACCGCAGGCCCAGCACCCTGC
The DNA here is from genome assembly GCA_963728425.1 of uncultured Actinomycetota bacterium. Lineage (GTDB taxonomy): Bacteria > Actinomycetota > Actinomycetes > JACCUZ01 > JACCUZ01 > JAVEDA01. Next base: position 12,862 of record CAVSKC010000001.1, on the reverse strand, counting down.
TGCCCGCGGTCACGGTGCACCACCTGCTCTGCCACACCTCGGGCATCGCCGACTACTGCGAGGAGGACGAGGACTCCCCGGCCTACCTCGCCGACTACGCCGACCTGTGGTCCGTCCTGCCCTCGTACTCCCTGACCCGGCCGGCTGACTTCCTGCCACTGTTTGCCGATCTGCCTCCGTACCGCCCGCCAGGCGAACGCTTCCAGTACTCCAACGCCGGCTACATCGTCCTCGGGCTGGTCGTCGAGATGCTGACCGGCCGAACCTTCACCGACGTCGTGCAGCAACGCGTCTTCGACCGGCCGGCATGTCGGAGAGCGGCTTCTTCCGGCTCGACGAACCGGTCCCCGACGTGGCGATCGGCTACCGCCGCGCGTCACCCGACGGGCCGTGGCGCAGCAACGTCTACTCGATCCCGGTCATCGGCGGCGCCGACGGTGGCGCGATGTGCACTGCCCGGGACCTTGACCGGTTCATGCGTGCGTATGCCGACGGCACGTTGCTCGGACCGCTGCGGGAGGTCGTCCTGACCAGGCACGTCGACGCTGGCGACGGCTTCGGGGAGGGATACGGCGTGCACCTGTACCCCGATGGCCGTTACGGGCACGGCGGCGGCGACCCTGGCGTCGAGGCACTGGTCCATCGCTGGCCCGAGGAGGACGTGCACCTCGTGGTGCTGCTCAACACCGAGGTCGGGCTGGCGGTCGACGTTCGAGACGCGATGATGGCCGCCTGGCGCGGCTAGCGCGGGATCACGCCCGCAAGATCTTTTCCATCGGCTTTCCCTTGGCCAGCTCGTCGACCAGCTTGTCGAGGTAGCGGATCTTCTGCATCAGTGGATCGTCGAGGTCTTCGACGCGCACCCCGCAGACAACTCCCGTGATCAGCGGAGCTTTCGGATTGAGGCGCGCGTCGGCGAAGAAGTCCTCGAATGTCGTGCCCTCGGCGAGATGCTCGCCCAACGCCGATTCGTCGAAGCCAGTGAGCCAGCGGATCACTTGGTCCAGTTCCTCGTTCGTGCGTCCCTTCTTCTCCACCTTCGCCACATAGTGGGGATACACGGACGCGAAACTGGTGGTGAAGATCCGGCTCATGCTCCGCAAGCGTAGAGCCGCGCCACCGGACTCGCTCGGCCGAGCTTCTGATCGACGCCTGTCAATAACGATCGGTGGGCAGAGGACATCCCAGTCAGGGCTGGCGCGCCCGCTTCAGGTCCTTGCGGACGGCGTTCAGTCGTCGCCGGACGTCCTCGGCCCGGACTTCCTCGAGGCCGTGCAGCCGACCGAAGGTGAAGGTGTTCTCCCCGGCACGATGCGCCTGCCCGGCGATCGCGCGCAGGGCGTCCTGGCTGCTCAGGACGGCGGCCAGCTCGGCGAGCAGGTCTGCTGCCTCGTCAAGGGGGTGCTGCGCGAGCGAGCCACCGGGGTGCAGCGAGCCGGCGTACCGTGCCCGCTCGACGGCCCGCCGCGCGCCCACGAGCAGCCACCGACGTTCCTCGTCCGACTGGGCCCGACGCAGTTGGGCGAGCCGGCGCTCGGCGCGGCGCGCGTTTCGGTCGGCCAGGTCGGGCAGCAGGTCGCCGGCGCGGCCCCGCGCGGCCTCCGGACCGGCCGCCGTCTCGGTCGGCGCCAGCGCGGCCAGCAGGCCCAGGTAGCGGGGCGAGTCCAGCGTCGCGCGCACCTCGGCGAGAGCAGCTTTCCGGGTCGCCGCCAGCTCCCGGTCGAGGCGGCGCAGCACCGGGCCGAGGACGAGGTCGCGGGGCTCGCGTGCGAGCGCCTCCCGCAGCCGCGGCGGCAGCGTCTCGGCGCGTTCCAGTGGGGCGACCACGTCGTCGAGCCAGCCGAGCTCGGCCCGCACGGGGTCGCCTGGCGGGCGGGACGCGATCTCGGCCCCGACGGCCAGGGCCGCCCGGACCCGGCGGATGGCCGCTCGCATCCGGCTTGCCGCGCCGGGGCGGTCGACCCGCAGCAACGGGTCGGCGGTGAGCAGCTCGCGCAGCGCGGCGCGGCGCCCGGCGTCCAGCACCTCGACGGCTGGGTCCTTGCGCCGGGCCTTGGCGGCGGCAGCCGGCGGCGATCCGAGCACCCGGCCGACCTTGGACGACCCCGTCGCGACCGTGAGGCCGGCATCGATCAAGGACTTCGTCACGGCGCCGAGCAGCGGCCGGTCACCGTCGACGAGCTCGGCCTCGATCTCGCGCCAGGTCACGGTCTCGTCGTTGCCCGCCCGCTCGCCGGTCACCTGGTCGTCGGCGATCTCGGCGAGAACGCGCCCGTTCGCATCGAGCAACCGGTGCACCACCCGCCGGGTGACCAGCGTGGCCACCGGGACCAGCGCGTCACCGCGGGTCATGGCCCTGACCAGTGACGTCAGGGCGGCCGGTGGCGTGCCGCTGCCGACCGAGCGCGCGGTGCACCTCCAGCCGCTCGCCGTCCGCCACCGGGAGCTTGAGGTGCCACCCGTCATCCGTTCCTCCCGTACGCCGGCGCAGCGTGGCCCCCGCAGAGCCGAGCGCCAGCGACTCGGTGTCGAAGTAGCTCGCGGTCAGCACCATCTCAGCCGAGGCGGTGGTGGCGACGACGCCCGCGACCCCGACGAGGTCGGGCAGCGCCTGCCCGGGCTCGGCGTCGAACTTCGACTCGATCTCCAGGTGGGTGGTCATCGTCCTCCTCTCAGGCGGCGGGTTCGTGGCGCTCGTAGGCGCTGACGGCGCCGTCGCGCACGTGCAGCAACCACCAGCCGCCCTTGCGCAGAGAGGTCTCTGCCGGCGGGCGGACCCCGTCGCCGCGGCCGAGGTGCTCGAGCAGGCCGGAGATCACCTGCTGCTGGGCGCAGACCGCAACGGTCTCCTCGGTGCGGGTCGCACGGCGCAGGTCGGCCGCGACCGCTGCCTCGTTCCCCTCGAACTCGGCCCTGGTGAGTCCCGGCTCCTCGCGCACCCGCAGCCCACTCGCCACGGCCGTCGGAGCGAAGGTCTCGAGGCAGGACGCGAGGCCGGCGCTGACCAGCGCCGTCACCCCGAGTCCCTGCAGCACCGGCACCAAGGCGTCGGCCTGGTCGTCGCTGGCCGCATTGCGCACCAGTACCAACGGCCTGGTGTCCCGCGCCGAGCGCACGAAGGCATCGAGCACTGCCCGGTCCGACGCCGAGGTGAGTCGCCGGCGAGCGGCAGACAGCCCGAGCCAGCGCATCTCGTCCACCTCCTTGTTGGTGGCAAAGGTGCCGCCGGCCCGCCGCATCGACCAGTAGGTGACCGCCTTGTCCGCCGGTCGGCCGGCCGACGGTCACCCGGTAGCGCACCGTCGTGAGCAGCGGGCCGATCACGGCCTGCTGCCCCGTCTCCTCGGCTACCTCGCGCAGCGCCGTGACGAGAAGGTGCTCGCCGGGCTTGGCCTTCCCCTTCGGCAACGACCAGTCGTCGTACGCCGGTCGGTGCACGACGGCCAGCTCGGGTTCCTCCGGGTCGCCCCGCCAGAGGACGCCGCCGGCGGCCAGCACGAGCGGCCGGCGTCATGGCTCGCGCACCTCGGCCCACAGCTGCTCGTAGCAGAGCGCGGCCCGGCTGGTCGGTGCGAACGCCGGGACCGGTGCGCGCCGCTCGGCCATCTGCTCGATCACCGACAGCGACGGGACGACGGTGTTCGCCACCCGGCCCCGGTCCCGAGGGATGGCCTCGATCACGTCGCGGTGCAGCCTCTTGCGACGGTCGGCCATCGAGAAGAACGCCACCACCTCGGGCGCGGTTGCCCTCGGCATCGGCCACGAACCGGGTCAGCTGGTCGTAGGTGCGCAGCGACAGGGTGGCGGGGATCAGCGGCACCAGCAGTATGTCGGAGGCCCGCAGCACGTTCTCCGACACCAGCGAGACGCTCGGCGGGCAGTCGAGGAACACCATGTCGTAGTCGGCGGCGAGCTCCTTCAGCAGCTGGCTCAGCCGCCGGGTGCGCTTCTTGGTGTCGTCGAGGTCGAGGTCCATGTTGCGGTAGCTGAAGTCCGCGGGCAGCAGGTCGAGGTTGTCGAAGTCGGTGGCCTTCACCGCGTCCTCGACCGGGCGGCGGCGAGTGACCAGGCCACGGCTGCCGCCCTTGACCCGCGGCCGCACCCGGAACAGGAACGTGGCGGCCGCCTGCGGGTCGAGGTCCCAGAGCAGGGTGCGCCTGCCCTCGCGAGCCGCGAGGTAGGCGAGGTTGACCGCGGTCGACGTCTTCCCGACGCCACCCTTGATGTTGTAGCAGGCGATGACCCTCACCGGTGGCCTCCGAGGTGCAGGAGGCGCTGGACCCCGGCCGGGCGGGCGAACGTCGCGAAGGCGGTGTCGAACTCGGCCCGGGCGCGGTCCTGCTCGGCTGTCGAGATGGCCGATGAGCTCTCCCATCGCCAGCACGGCCTCGGCGGAGGTGCCGTCGGCCATCATCTCCTCCGCGAAGCCGCGCAGGGCCCGGCGCTGGACCTCGGTGTCCTGGAACCGGCCGAGCACGTCCTGGAGGTCCTTGAGGTCGCCGACGACCTTCTTCCGCGATGGCGGTGTCGACCACGGGGGCGAACACCTCCAGCGCGTAGCGCAGCTCCTTGCACCGCTTGCGCAGGTCGTGCAGGTCGGTGGCTGGCGAGTCGGCCGACACCGACCTGCCGCCGCGGACCACCCGCCGGGCCGCCCGGCGGATCGCCTGGTCGGCCAGCTCCCGCCGCGGTGAGCCCGCTGCCGCGGTCGTCGTCTCCGAGCCGGTCCAGAGCCAGGTCCCAGTCCGCGCGCAGCCGGCGGTAGCGCTGCGAGCGCAGCCCGCGCACCAGTGCACGCCGCGCGGCGGTGCGCCGACGCCGGAGGTGGGTGGCGAACGCCGCCAGGTCCGCCGCGTCGGCGGCCACCAGCCAGCTCGCCCATCGTGGGCAGCTCGAGCTCGTAGACGTCGAGGTCGCGCACCGGCGTCGTGAGGTCCCCCAGCCACTTGAACGCGGGTTCCCACTCGGCTGCGCATCGGGTGCGGGCAGCGCTGGACGGCCGATCTTCAGGGTCGCCCGGGTTCGCCGCACCGCGACCCGGAAGTCGTGCAGGAACTCGGTGTCCACGTCGTCCAGCAGGCCCGGCAGATTGTCGTCCAGGGCGGTCGCGAACCCGCCGAGGGCGGCCGCCAGCAGGACGTGAGCCGGCTGCCGGCGGTCGGCGACCGGCGTACGTCCCTGGTCGTCGTCGACCGCGATCCGGTCCGGAGCCGGGCGGAGCCCCGTGGCGACCAGCGCCTTGACCGCCCGGGTCGCCTCGTCGGCGTAACCCCGCAGCTCGCGCACGGTCACCGTCGGCGGCCGCGCGGGAGCACTCTCGTCCGGCTCGTCGAGCTCCACCCGGACCACGACCTTGTCGTCGGCGTTGCGCAGCTCGAGGAGCTGGAGTCGGCGCTTCTCCTGCCCGATGGCGGTCAGGGCCCGGATCCCTGCCGGGGCGGCCACCGTCTGCCGCAGGACGCCGTCCGGCAGGGCGTCCGGGAAGGCCGGCCAGCGCAGCCCGGTCGCAGGCGCGGTCGCACCGGGTCCGTCGGCCCGGGTCAGGACCAGCGCCTGCCGTCGGGCGGTGACGTCGTGCTCGAGGGCGAGCCCGGCGGCGCGCAACCTCCGGTCGAACGTGTCCACGTGGGTGCGCGTGACTGCCCGGCGGGATCCCGGCTCGACGGTGAACCGGCGACCGAGCGCCGCGACGACCCGGTCGACGTCGAGGCCCTCGCCGTCCGCCGGCTGCAGCGTGCGGGTACCGGCAGTCATGGTGGCCGGACCTTATCCGGTGCGGGTGAACACCAGGTTGCCAATGGTGCGGGTGACGGGCGCTCGGTGCACGATGGGCGGGGCCGCCGAATCGGACGGATCGCCTGATCTCGACGAGGAGTTGCCGTGCCAGGCCGGACTCGACCTCTCGACCTCACCCAGTTCCAGGTGTTCGACGACGCCGACGACGACCCGGTGCTGCTGCGGATCGACGGCACGCCGGTGGACACCTGGCGGGAGGGATATCCCTACCCGGAGCGGATGGCCCGGGAGGACTACGAGCGGTTCAAGCGGCTGCTGCAGATCGAGCTGCTCAAGCTGCAGGAGTGGATCAAGGAGACCGGCGAGCGGCTGGTGATCGTCTTCGAGGGACGGGACGCGGCCGGCAAGGGCGGCACCATCAAGCGCTTCATGGAGCACCTCAACCCGCGCGGCGCCCGGGTGGTCGCGCTGGCCAAGCCGAACGAGCGCGAGCGCGGCCAGTGGTACTTCCAGCGCTACGTCCGGCACCTGCCCTCCGCCGGGGAGATCGTGCTGTTCGACCGGTCCTGGTACAACCGCGCCGGCGTCGAGCGGGTGATGGGCTACTGCAGCGACGAGGAGTACGCCGAGTTCCTCCGCGAGGCGCCGCGGCTCGAGGAGATGTGGGTCGGCTCCGGGATCCACCTGGTCAAGCTGTGGTTCTCGGTGTCGCAGAACGAGCAGCACACGCGGTTCGTGATCCGGCAGGTCGACCCGGTCCGCCAGTGGAAGCTGTCCGCGACCGACCTGGCGTCGCTGGACCGGTGGGGCGACTACACCGAGGCCAAGGAGGCGATGTTCTTCTACACCGACACGGCCGCGGCGCCGTGGACGGTGATCAAGAGCAACGACAAGAAGCGCGGCCGGGTCGAGGCCATGCGACACGTGTTGAACCTGTTCCCCTACGACGGCAAGGACGAGGCCCTGGTCAGGACGCCGGACGGCCGGATTGTCGGCCCGGCGACCACCGTGATCGAGCACGGGGAGCGGTCCGACCGGGTGTTCCCCGAGCTGTGAGCGGCCAGCGGGCGGGCGGATGCGCTAGTCCGCGCTTCCGGATTTCGGTTCGGGCGGTTGAGACCCGCGACGGCTGTATCTCCGACGTGCCGGAGACGATGGCGAGGAACTGTTGCAACTTGGACTCGTCTTCGCTATCGTGGAGCAGCTGTCAGCAGGACGATATTTTGCGCTCCGCGTCTCCGTCCGTTCATCACGTCGCAGTCCACGGCGATCGTGCCGACCGAAGGGTGCTGGACCAGCTTGTGATCCTCACGGTGTGCCCCCACGGCACCCGCAGCCCGGAGTTAAGCCAAACCTCCCGCTCCGGTTCCTCGAGATCCTGTATCAGATTGGTCAACCGGACGCTGTATCGGGAACCGCCCCGTAGCCCGTCGGAGGTCGGACACCACCGCGGTCTCCACCGTCTCCGCGGCCGCAGCGATCTCACCGGCCACTTTCGAAAGGCTGGGCGCCCTCATCGCCTACCAGAAACGTGTCACGCGCGAAGTTGCGTAGCTCGACCGGGGTGGACGAGGGGTCGCCGAGCAAAGAGCTGCCCAGCCACGGCTTCACCAAATCAACTGCCAGTCGGCGGCGAACACAGCGACCGACAGGTGTCGCCAAGCCCGGGTGAGCACACGGCGAAGGCCCGGTGGGGATGTTTTCGGTTGTGTCGCCGGACGGCCCGGTGGCGCGTGACCTGCCAGCAGGTACAGATGGTCTCGTTCGCTGTCATTCAATTGCAGTGCCCGCGCCAGCGCCGCAACCACCTGCACGGACGGAGTCGCGACACGACCTCTTTCCGGTCTGACCACGTAGTGGACCAAGATCCGGCGAGGTCGGCAACCTATTCCCCGACGCAGCCCTGCTGCCCTGGCGCGCCGCCCCCGTCGGCAAGCCGACAGCTGCCGGCGGAAGACGGTCTCGCCGAGCGCGCGGCGTCGGACCAGAGGGTGGTGGCGAGAAGACGAGCCATAATTCGATTCTCACCCCTCTGGAGGCGGCCCTGGGTGGTACGGCTCTTCCTACCCGTCACCCGTGTCTTGTTGCCCGGCATAGCCGACGCGAACGTGAACGCATGGCTATCAACATCTCCCACGACCACGTGGGCATCACCGGTACCACCTGAAGATCTTCGACCCACCATCGACTGGTACATACGCAACCTCGGTTTCGCCGTCGACCAGCGGTTCGAATCCCATGGCACGAGCTTCGTCTACATCGTCGCCGGCGACATCAAGGTCGAACTGCTTGCTGGCGCATCCAGCGACAGGCCCCCACCACGGACGTCCTGTCCAGCATGGGCCTCCAGCGTCTCCACCACTTCTGCTTCGCTGTCGACGACCTGAATGCCGTCGTGGCCGAACTTCAGGAACGCGACGTCGCTTTGATCGGTGGGCCGATGGACGTGCCCGAGATTGGACAGCGCATCGCATTCGTCGCTGACAACCTGGAAACATCATCGAGCTCGCCTATCCGGGAACGTGGCCGACCGGCAGATTAACCATCCCCCTCGCGCGCTGTGGCTGGCGTTGCACCGCATCAATGCTTATGAAAGCAGTTGCGCTGGCCTGTGCCCGAAGGATGAGCCGCTTGCCGCCGAGGAAGAGGTGCTCTGGCGTGCGCTGATGCGCATTTGTCGTAGCCCTGCCTCGCGGACTGGACAGCGACTTGGTGCGCCGCCGGACTGACGGCAAACGATACCAGACCTTGATGGCGCTGTCCAAGGTACCTCGCCGCGAGACTGAGGATGGCTGTGCTCGCCAACGCCACCGGTTTCTCGGCGAGCCGATGACGCATCTGGTCGACGACCTACGTTCCCGAGGTTTCGTGGTCAAGCGAGTCAGCGCCGGCGATGCCGAGGCGACGTCGCGAAGACTCGCGCCGCAGGGCTTTGCGAAGCTGAAGTCCGCCTGGCCGGCACATCTGGCCAGCGTGCGCCGTCGGGTGTTCGACCACATCGAGCTCCGCCGCGGTCGAAGCGACGCCGCAGGCCATGTCGGGCGTCGAGCGGCTGAGCTGGGGGATGAGCCCTCCGGCACAGCGAAGATGCGGAAAGGCTCGAGCGCCTCCCTGTCAGCCCGAGGCCACCACATCGGATCCACGCAATACTTACTTCCAAAGCAACTGGCGTAGCCGTAGTGATCAATAGGTCGCTGTGGAGCCGGACCTGCTGGACGTGCCGGACTGGAATGGAGGCAGACGACGTGCCCCGGATCGGCGTCGTTCTCGGAAGCGCGCTGGTCCCGTCGAGCGGGGTCGAGCATGTCGCCCGACTGGGTGATGGACGATCGCCAGTCGGCCGCAGCGACGCCGAGTTCGAGCTCGTCGACCTCGCCGACTACGCGCTGCCGCGCCTCGACGAGCCGCTGCCCGCCGATCCTGGGCAGTACAGCAACCCGCACACGCAGGCGCTGGGCGGCGACGATCGCGGCGCTTCGACGGCTTCGTCTTCGTCACGCCCGAGTACAACCACTCCACCTCGGGCGTGCTGAAGAACGCGATCGACTACCTGTACGCCGAGTGGAACAACAAGGCCGCCGGCTTCGTCAGCTACGGCGGCGCGGGCGGCACGCGGGCGGTCGAGCACCTGCGGCTGGTCGCTGGCGAGCTGCAGGTCGCAGACGTGCGCTCGCAGGTCGCGCTGTCGCTCTTCACCGACTTCGAGAACTTCACCGACCTCAACCCTGGCGCGTACCAGATCGAGGCGCTGGACACGCTGCTCACCAGGTCATCGCCTGGAGCGACGCACTGGCGCCGCTCCGCCAATCTAGTCGCGCCGCCTGACATCAACGACTCCCCCAGACAGGAGGATCACCGGTCATGAATGTGGCACTCACCGGCGCAACCGGGTTCATCGGATCCCACATACTCACAGAACTTCACGGCAAGGTCATGAGGTGACCGCGCTCGTCCACGACGACACTCTGGCGGACGTCATCGCGACCCGTGCGCGAGCCGCACGTAGTCGACCTCTATGACCGGCCGAGTCGTGGCCTTCTCGGAAATGCCGACGGAGCCATCCACTCGGCCAGCCCGCGCGACGAAACCAGCGCAGCCTTGTGCGGCCGTCGCGGATGCCGCGATCGATGCCTTCGCAGGCACCGGCAAGCCTTACCTCCACATCAGCGGTGGGTGGGTGTTCGGCACCAACCCGTCCATCACCGAGCAGTCGCCCGTTCAACCGCCTGCGCTGGTGTCGTGGCGGAAACCATCGAACGTCGATTCTCGACGCGACAGGCATGCGCGGAGTCGTGATCGTGTCCGGTGTCGCCTACGGGGACGGTGGCGGAGGGTGCCTGGAGTCCTGCTGGCTCACCCCGAGACGACGCCGGCAACCTGATCATGATCGGCACGGGGCGACGGCACTGGCCGACCGTCCATGTGGCGGACCTGGCGGACTTCTTTCGCCGCGCGCTGGAGTACGGATCGGCCCGCGGCTACTACGTCATCGGCGACGAAGACCAACTCGACAGTTGCAGAGCTGACCGCGGCGGCCGCCGTCGCGGTCGGCGCTCCAGGGGCCGTGCCCGGTTCCGACAATGAGGCCGGGGCCCGCCTTCGGCGACTACTTTGCCGACGTCCTCCTGCTCGACCAGGCCACCTCCGCGACCAAGGCTCGAACAGAACTCGGATGGTCCCCGGGACCATCCCGGACTGGCCGACGAGTTCCGCCACGGCAGCTACCGGAAGTGACGGAACTCGGCCGTCGTGAGCTAGCACTAGCGCATCGGCCAGCCCGACATCGTCGCGCCGGCGAGACGATCGTCAGGCGCGCTGGTCAGCCGGCTGCGGCTGTCGCCTCGACGGCCTGCAGGATGAGTTGGGTCGCGGCCTCGGGCTGGGACACGAACGAGACGTGCGAAGCCGGGACCTCCACGATCGTCGCGTTCGCGCGCTCGGCCATGAACCGCTGGAGCTCCGGCGGGATCGCCTTGTCCTCGGTACCGAGCAAATACCAGCACGGCAGTGTCTTCCACGCTGGCGGGGCCGACGGCGTCGCTGCGAACGCGGCGACGGCGTAGGGCCGTTGTGCCGCGGCCATCACTGCGGCCGTCTCAGGGTCGACGTCGGCGGCGAAGGCTTCGCGGAACGCCTCGGGGGCGAGGTAGAGGTCGGTGCCCTCGCGCCCGTCGAGTTGGTGAACGGAACGGGCCTGATCGAAGGCCCCACCAGGCTGCCCTCGAACTTTTCGAGGAGCGACTGCTGGCTCTCGCCCTCGTCGCACATCCAGCCGTTCAAGTCGACAAGCGCCCGGACTTGCTCGTTTCCGATGGCGGCGGCCGAGATCACATTGCCGCCGTAGGAGTGGCCGACGAGCACGATCCATCATCGCCCGTCGCGGCAAGAACACCCGCAACATCGCAAAGGTCGCCGCCGCCGGCAGGATGCTCGAGGTCGTCTACTACGTGCTCCGCGACGGCCAAGCCCGCTGTCTGACAGCAGCGGCAGGGCAGCGGCGTGACGAGTCCAGGACTTCGTGCAGGCCGGGTAGTACCATGACCCACCCACCGGTGCGGTCGAGGAGCTGAGTGGGCCTCACGGCCCCGGCCCGGGCGGGGGCCTCCGCACGGCTTCATGCAGCACCATCGCGAAGGAATGGCTGGCAGCCCGCCTGCCCCCCTCGGTTCCCCGATCTGAAGCCGACCACCACAACCGCAGAGTCGACGACGCCGGCGAGCAAGTCTTGCGTCGACCCGAGACGGCCTCAACACCGTTCGTCCTCGCGCTCCGCGCTCCGGGCGCTGCGTGTTGACCCCGCCCCGCGCCCGACGCTGCTCCAAAACCGCCGGCCCCCCCGAAGACACGCTCACACCAACCAGTGACGGCCCCACCCCGTTCAGGAATGGCGCTACCCGACCGAACGGATTGAAGGGACACTGTCCGTTGGAGGCTTCTGTCTCTCACGGAACAGCGCCATGCTCGGAGAACTCGCCGAGGCCTGTTCGGCGGCCGGGAGGTTGGGCAATGGCTGAGCACGAGGGACCGAAGGTAGTCCTGCGCGGGCCAGGCGAGGGAGAACCATCATCCTGCCGATGGGTGAGCACCAAGCGCACATCACACGCAAGGCAGCCCGTACCGAGACCGGTGGGCACTGGGCGGTCGGGGAGGCGTCGCAGGACGGCGGGTTCGACAATCCCCCGCACACGCACGACGAGGCAGAGGCCTTCTACGTCCTCGAGGGCTCCTACACCTTCTACACCGACGCGGCTCCGGCAGAAGGCGTGGGCCGGGAACGTTCGTGTTCATCCCTCCGGGCGCCGTACACGGGTTCCGAACCGGGCCCCAAGGCGGGCGTCTGCTCGCCTTCTGGCCATCGACGGTCGAGGCCGCGTTCTTCACCTGACCCGAACCAGCCAGGCGATCGAGTCGGTGCCGACTTCCACCCGACCTCGGCGCTGCCTCTCTGCTCCGGCGCTGCTGCAAACGATTCCAGAGCGGCCTTTTCGTTGTTCGGGGGCTGCCGGCTACGACGTCCAAGGTCACCCGACTGCGCAGATGGCCAGTCTCTCGCACCACCCAGTGCTCGCGAGCTTCTCCTTCCTCCGCGGTAGATGTGAATTGGTCCACGGAGAACGGCTTGGGACCCGGGATGTCGAAGCCGCGGAATTGCCCTCCCTGGTATGTGCCGCTCCACGTAGACGCGAATCGCGACGCGGTCACCTTCGGCCATGAGGTCCGAGATCTGCCCAGCGCGGGTCCGGCACAGCCGCCATGACGCCCGCCACGGCCGCCTGAAAGAGGGCTCTGCCTCGCGCCGGTTCTGTGTCCGGCTGATGGTTCACGATGTCGGCAGCGACGAGCGCCTCGAAATCGATGACCCCGCAGTGTCCACCCTTGTTGAACTCCACCACCACTTGCTTGAGGTCCCTGTAGTCCGTCTGCCTGCCTGGACCTGCCGCCGCTGCCCTTGCTCCACCCCTATGTTGCGCCACCTCCTCGAGAGAAGCGTTCGGGAATGCCGCTCCCGCGCGCCGGACAACATCGCGGGCGCCTCGGAGCTGGGACTACCGAGCGGATCTGCGTCGGATGGAGCATGCCGAAGCGGAGTCGTCGCAGAGCGGCACTTATGGGCGATCAGTCGTCG